>CAVRBA010000019.1:0-65015 GCA_963719015.1 uncultured delta proteobacterium
GCGCACTTTAAATATAAATAGAGTGTGTGTAACTGTACAAAAGATGAGGGTAGGCCCCTCGGAACCGGCTTGCAGGAGCAGGTTTCAAACTACCTTGAGCTGCGCTGGTAAAGAGCCAGGGTGGTGAGCGTTAAGGAAAAGGTTCCGCTTGACGGGATCAGGTATGAATCAAGGAGATGAGCGAGAGCGAACCATTGCTGAGGTGTCGAAAAGGCAGAGATGACGTCAAAACTGGGGTACTAGCAGAATCCCAGGATAAGCCCAGAGGCCACCTGCTTACTGTCTGGGCGGCGTCCGGCATAAAGATGGCATGAGCTTGATTCAGGCTTTTGTATGGAACGTGGGAACCTGTCGTCTCGATGTTAAGGGAGAAACGCAAGTGGCGGACCCACAAGCGTGAGAGTACCGATGCGGGACACGGGGGCGGAACAACCCGTAGTAGTGATGAAGTCTGTGTAATGCAGACTGGAGCGAAGGGGTTGTGCTGTCCGGTTTTAGTGACAAGGTCAACCAGAGATGGGAGGAACCGGTGACTAAAACAAAGCCGTATAGTATTTCCAAGCATGCCGTTTGGGAGGCGTTTTGTCGGGTAAAAGCAAACCGCGGTGCGGCGGGCGTCGATGGGCAGTCGATTGAAGACTTTGAGGTCGATCTCAAAGACAATCTTTATAAGATCTGGAATCGCATGTCCTCGGGAAGCTATTTTCCACCGCCGGTTCGTACGGTAGATATCCCCAAGCGTGATGGGCGGTCCAGAAGGTTGGGTATACCAACTGTCTCGGACCGTGTGGCGCAAATGGTGGTCAAGATGTATCTGGAGCCACAAGTGGCACCGATGTTTCATGCGGACTCTTACGGTTATATGACCGGCAAATCGGCACTTGATGCGGTGGCCGATGGTTCGCAAGCGGTGCTGGCGGTATGGCTGGGTGTTGGATTTAGACATCCAAGGGTTTTTCGATGAAATTGACCACAATCTGATGTTACATGCAGTAGGAAACATACGGACAGCAGGTGGATGTTGCTCTACATAGAGAGGTGGCTAAAAGCTCCAGCCCAGCTGGCGGATGGCAGCCTAGTCGAAAGAGAACAGGGCACACCCCAAGGGGGTGTAATTAGCCCCTTGCTGGCCAATATTTTTCTTCACCATGTGTTTGATGAATGGATGAGAGTAAGCCATCCGATTGCTGTATTTGCGAGGTATGCGGATGACATCATTGTGCATTGCCGTACGGAATCTCAAGCAAAATTTATGTTGAGAGCCATTGAACTGCGGCTGGCGCGGTGTAAGTTAAAATTGAGTCCGCAGAAGACGAAGATTGTCTTTGTAAGAACGCCACACGCCCGGGAAGTTACATGCACGAGAGTTTTGATTTTCTCGGCTATGAATTTCGTGCTCGTTTGTGTAAGGGGCGGAATTGCTTTGTGGGTTTTACACCAGCGGTCAGCAAATCAGCCGTCAAAGAGATGGGTGCAAAAATAAGAGGGTGGAAATTGCAATTGTGGAGTTCCGCTTCTTTGGAGGATATTGCCAAACGAATCAACCCCGTGGTTAGAGGTTGGTTGAATTACTATGGCAAATTTCGCAAAACAGCACTTTATCCCATCTTACGTCAGATTCAAAATGCATTGGTACGTTGGGCCATGCGGAAATACAAAAGACTGCGAGGTCATTGGCGAAGGGCGGCCCATTGGTTGGGACGTATAGCCCGTCGGGAACCCAGACTGCTTGCATCCTGGGGATTTGGCTTCCGGCCTTCGGCTGGACAGTAGGAGCCGTATGACGGGAGACTGTCACGTACGGTTCTTGGAGGGCGTAGGGGTGAGACTCCTCCGCGCTACTTGCCTCTGAATCGAGTTTCGACGTCTTGAAAACCCCTTGTGATAGCTGAATCGTATCCTCAGAAAATTCTCGACTGTTCAAACTAAAGTTTATGGCAAGATATAAAAATTTCCAACCTTTCGTTTGTATACCTTTTCTATATTCTAAGATAACCAGATCACTTTTCTTCATTTATCATTTATTCATCTCGTTCAAATCTAGACTCATCTAATGCATAATTCTTAAGTGTAGAAAATATGAAGAATTATGTGTAATTCATTACATAACCACCTTTGTTATTTATCGCTTTTCGCACACCATATTTTCGCAACCAGACGTATAGTAGCTTTAAATGTTATAAAATAAACTTATTGTTATTTTGGCGCGTTTTTTGCTTTTGCGCAGAGCAGTTTTATGAATCTCTCCTACATAATTTGATAATAGGTTCAGTGGCAAAATTGTTAATTCAATCAACAATGGCAATGGCGATTGTTACAAATACTCCTTTCGAAATGACAATCATTCATATCATTTTAATAGTTTTATGAACAGCAACTAAATAGTGACCAAAGCGGAGAAAAGGAGAGTAACGCATGAAGAATTTATTAGTTCTATTTATATCAATAGCGATCGCATTAGTTCGCTTTCTAATGTCTCTGCAGCAACGTACGAGTTCTATCATGTTGCGGTTAGAGATTACGATGGTGATGCTGTTTTTAACAATGGTGATGTCACTCGGTATGGCTTCACATACAAAAAGACCGGTCCTCAGACGCTTATCCGGACACTTCAGGATGGTATGCAAAAGCATACGATTCAAATGGAAATGAAATAGAACAAGTAAATATTGGTGGTGGAAATCCCTATCACGAAGCTTTTGGTATGGGCGAAACGACAGGCACCTGGTCAGAAGTGAACTATTGGAGAGCAAACTTCACTGTCAATGGAATAACAAGTGTCAAACTCTTCGATAGTGCTCATGGATTGCTTGAGAGTCATAATGTCAATTTGCCTGACATCACACAACCTCTGTCCTCTTATAATGGTTTCAATCCGTTAAGCTTAAGCTGGGAAAAACAGGCTGATGGTATACTGTTATCTTGGGATGGTATCAATCTTACGCTGGTTCTTCTTATCGTCTTGAACTCTCTACTCCGAGTTGGTCACATAGCATCTTCCAATATCTCAACGGAACAGAGGATTCTCTTTATGTTCCAAATTCATTATTTGAGCCTTTAGGTAATGATTGGAATTTTGGATTTCAAGAACGTTTTGAGAATCCCCTCTATGCAACCGATGGGACTTCTGATAACTTTAACTGGCTTCGAACCTACTCAGGCAACTTTCAAATTGATCTATCAACTTCCGGGTCTATGCTTCCAACGCCGATCCCTGGATTCGATTCTACTGCTCGGCAGTGGGTTAATTGGATTGCTCGGTTTCAATCGACGTAAGAAATAATCTCAATCAACCTAAATTTGTAAAAGGCAGGGACAGAAATGACTCTGCCTTTCTTTTATTGCCTTTGGTCTTTCACACCGTCGATTTGATTGAAATAGCCAGGTCGTATATTCAGTTTCAATGCCATTTTCGTTAATTACGCGAATGGCAAGTAAACACAAACTTCAATTTAAAGAATTGAGTATGAAATATAAAATATTGGGAGCTATCCTTGCTTTGGCTGGCCTGATCCTAATAGCAAAATTCCAACTTCACCTCATCGGATTAATATTAATAATTGTTGGGGTGTATCTAGCAATTATAAAAGGAATGAGACTGAATTAATTACAAACCTATCACCCAGTCGAATTTCCTGAATATATCCAAACAATGATCAGGTAATGGGCAATGAAAGCGTGTATGGTACGGCGGGAAAACTACTGAAGAAGTTCAGGAGGGGAAGCTACCGCGAAGCGGTTTGGTACATATTAATCTTATCTTAAGAAAAATTGAAAAAGGCCAACGGCGGTGGACCCAATCACTTGGCCAGCCTGGCTTAGAGTTAAGCTCAGAGCCCCTTGACATCATCTACAGTTACAGCAAGGACAAGGAGGCCACCCAAAAATCGTCCGACGGCCTGTAGCGCCGCTAAAGCCATCATCGCGCGTTGACCGATTGAGGCGCTGACGCTCGATCCCCGTGAGCCATCAGCACTGAGCCCTTGCAAAGCCCTTTCTATCGACGCGGTAACGTCGATCGAGTTTACTGGCTATGACCCCTGGTTTTCACGGGCAAATGCCCGCATGAAGTCAGCGAGGCGAGCGGCGTCTTCCTCCGTGACCGCATTGTATAGACTGGCTCTGAGGTACTTGCCGGCGCCAAAGGGCGTTAGGGTTCGCAGCCCGACAAATCCTCTCTCCCAGGCTTTGATAAGAAATCGATCGGTCGTTTCCAGGTCGCCGCCCCTGACGTCGAACGGGACATTCATTCTGCTTCGTAAACCCTTGTGGTCGACGGGGGTAGTGTAGAACCCGCCGGAGTTGTCTATGACTTCGTAGATGAAATCGCTCTTGGCGATGGAACGACGCTCGAGCTCGGCCACGCCGCCTTGCCTTTGGATCCAGTCCATGACTCGCCCCACAACCTCGATGTTGAAGGTGGGGGTGGTATTCCAAAGGTTGCCCGCCTCGGCGTTAACGGTGTAATTGAATACCCCAGGACAGATTGAGGCGGGCTTTCCGAGGAGATCCTGGCGCACTATCGTGAGGGTGACGCCTGGATGGCCAATGTTTTTCGACGCACAGGCAAAGAGCACACCAATGTTGCTGCCGTGCCAATCGATCGGCTTGGTCGTGAAGTCGGAGCTCGCATCGACGACCAGAGGAATGTGCCGGCGCGATGCCGGCAGCTTGGGAAGCCTGTAGAGCTCGATACCGTTAACGGTCTCATTGGAGCAGAGATAGACGTATTGGCTGCGCGGATCAATGTTTGCTTCGGTCAGCTCAGGAAACATCGTGTATTCCCCGTTGGAATCCGTACCGTCGATGGTCTGGACCGTGCAGTAACCGTGTTTGTTCGCCTCGTCACGGGCCCGCTCCGACCACGTACCGTTGACGACATAGGTCGTCACAGCCGATTTGTCATGGCACAGGTTCAACGGCACGGCGGCGAACTGTCCGTGCCCCCCGCCGTGGGTGAAGAGAACCGCATAGTCGTCCGGGATGCTCATGACGCGCCTGGCAGAGGTGACGGCATGGTCAAGTATCTGCTGGAACTCCGGCGACCGGTGCGACAGGGCCAGGGAAGTGAGTCCTGGCCTTTGGAAGCTATCGGCAATCTCATCCTCGACCTCCTTCGGGAGCGAGGTCGGCCCAGGGCTGAAATTGAAAAGCTCGTTGGCTGGGTTGGGCGGGGTGAGCGAACCAATGAGCGCCGGATGGGTCTCGGCACTCGAATCCAGGGTTTCTTGTGATCTCTTCATTAATCCTGTCCCGGTTGATGTGAGCGGGTCGTTCTCGTCACCTACCCGCGCTGAGCTCGTGGGCAGTCACCTCTCCCGTTTTGATCGTAGCTTGCGCTCGCCGCCGAGGCCTCAGCACTGAAGGCCGCGGTTGGCCAACCTTTAGCGGCAAAAGGTCGGGCGCTCGAATGGGGGAACCTTGCCGTGGTCATCTATACACCTCACATCGCCTGTTCGCTGTGGTCTTGGCGATCGATGCGAAATATATCGGCCGCGGTTTTAATGTGTTGCGTGGTGATAAGAACTCGCATCTCACGACCGTCCGCATTGCCACCTCCCGACTTGTGTTTCACTAGTTTGTAAGCCCAACATGCAGTGACGGGCGGAATCGGCAGGGGAGGCAGTGACACCATACCTGCCGGCCGCGGCCTGTGTCAAGCCGATATCCCGATGCATGTGGCGGGAAAGATTCCTTAGATCCATTGCCCTGATCATCCGTTGACGCAGTGGTGTCATGGTCTACCTCCTTGGTTTGGGGTTAAACAAACTCAAAAAGGTAGTTTACATGATCAGGTAATGGGTAAAGAAGGCGTGTATGGTACGGTGGGAAAACTACTGAAGAAGTTCAGGAGGGGAAGCTACCGTGAAGCGGTTTCGTGTAAATCGATCTTATCACAACTTTTAAACGAAAAAGGCTAACCACTATATGTTGGGGTTGGCCTTCATGGTCTTGAAATTTTCGTGTGTAGCAGTAGATAGCAGATAGATTGAGTTTGAGTTGGTCACCTCTATATAGAGATTAGTATTTTAAGAAACTGTTCAGTATCGACTCGGAGTGTGTATTGCGTATTGCGAAATCCACAAAATAGCAGGTGAAATGCTTTAGTATGCAAGAATTATTGATATGGTTTTGCCTCATGAGCTGCTGTCGCCTTCCACCTGAATGATTTCAATCCGGTCTGCTTTTCGGTAGCCTCTTGGAAGTTTTTTACCACGACGCCCACGCTCGCCGACAAAAGAAGAGATATTTGCCGGTGTGAATCGAACAGATTGTTTGCCGGCGTGAATCTTAATGGTGGCACCATCAGGTATAATTTCCAGCAATTTTAAATACTCTTCGCGTTTTTTGAACTTTGCCGGCGGGATTTGGATGATCTTGTTGCCTTTTCCTCTGGGAAGCTCCGGCAGTACCTTGATGGGAATGACCAACATGCGTCCTTCTGTGGTAATAGCAGCTAAATAGTCGGTTTCATAATTGTTAACATATATAGGTGGCAACGGCTCGCATTCTTTGGGAACTGTGAGCATGGCTTTACCCTTGGTGTTTTTTGTCACCATATTGGCGATATTCGTAATAAAACCATACCCCGCATCACTGGCAAGAAGCACCTTTTGTTCTGACAAACCCATTACCACAGATAAAAATTTCGCTCCGTTAGATAGTGTCAACTTACCGGTCAGCGGTTCCCCATGACCCCGGGCCGACGCCAGTGTGTGGGCCGGCAACGAGTAGGACCTTCCTTTTGTATCGAAAAAGATTGCCGGATGAGTGGTTTTGCCGCGTGCGGCACTTAAAAATTCATCGCCGGCTTTATAAGTAAGATTAATGGGGTCCACCTCGTGCCCCTTAGCCGCACGCACCCATCCACCGGTGGAAAGTACTACGGTAACCGGCTCAACCGCCGTGAGCTCAACCGCCTTAATAGCCCGGGCTTCCTTGCGCTCAACGATCAGAGTTCTGCGCTCGTCTCCATATTTTTGGCTATCTTCTCTGAGCTCGTTTTTCATCAGGGTTTTCAGACGCTGTTTTGAGGCAAGTGTTTTTTCGATCCAATTTTTCTCTTTTACAAGTTCCTGTCTTTCATTTTTTATTTTAATCTCTTCGAGTTTGGCCAGTTGACGAAGCCGTATCTGTAAAATTGCCTCAGCCTGAAAATCGGTCAACTCAAATTTTTGCATTAAAATCGGCTTGGGCTCGTCATTTTCTCGAATAATCCTTATAATCTCGTCGAGGTTGAGGTAGGCAACTAAAAGTCCTTCGAGTATGTGCAGACGCTCTTTGATTTTATTTAAACGAAATTCCAGTCGTCGAATCACTGTTTGCTTGCGAAATTGAAGCCATTGCTTAATAATCTCCAAAAGCCCGAGCGTTTGTGGCTTACGGTTTAGTCCGATAACAGTCATGTTTATTTTGTGACTTTTTTCAAGGTCGGTCGTTGCAAACAGATGACTAATCAAGGCTTCTTTGTCCACCCGGTTTGAGCGCAGCATGATCATAAGGCGTGTCGGCTCGTCCTGGTCTGACAAATCACGAATGTCAGAAACCATGGAAAGCTTTTTTTCTCTCATCTGTAACGCCACCTGTTCGATCACCTTGGCAGGCGAAACCTGATAGGGAAGGGAAGTGATAATGATATCCCCATTTTCGTATTCATAAGTTGCCCTCATCCGAATCATACCCTGACCGGATCTATAAATGTTTGTAATTTCTTCTTTAGACGTAATTATTTCCGCTCCGGTCGGAAAATCGGGACCTTTTATGATTTGACGAATATCCTCGATTGTAGATTTAGGATTATCGATCAGGTGAATACAAGCACTAATTATTTCATTCAGGTTGTGAGGAGGAATGTCGGTTGCCATACCAACCGCAATACCGGTGGCGCCATTTAAAATTACATTCGGCAGCCTGGCAGGAAGCATGCGCGGCTCGCTGAGGGTCCCGTCAAAGTTGGGGGTCCAATCAACGGTGCCCATCGAAAGCTCGGAGAGAAAAGCGTCGGCATAGGGCGAAAGACGTGCCTCAGTATATCGCATGGCAGCAAATTCTTTCGGTGAAGCGTTTGACCCCCAATTGCCCTGACCGTCAATGAGTGGATAACGATAAGAAAAATCCTGGGCCATCAGTACCATAGCGTCATAACAGGCAGTGTCGCCGTGCGGGTGGAATTTACCTAAAACGTCACCGACAGTACGAGCCGATTTTTTGTGCTTCGTTGTTGAGCGGAGACCAAGTTCGCTCATGGCATATATAATACGGCGCTGAACGGGTTTGAAACCATCACCGATAAACGGCAGGGCACGATCCATGATAACATACATGGCATAATTCAAATAAGAAGGTCTTACAAAGGCGTCAAGGGATAGCTGCTCAATGCCTTCATAGGATGTCATTTTCTTTTCGAACATATGGTGTTACTCCAATTTAGTTTTCGTCTATAGATTCAGGGTTTACCTCTCAGGCTCTGGGCCTGCAGGGGGTTTTCATTTCCTACATTGACATCGTTTATAGGCGAGTTTGTAAGTTATGAAACCTTTTTTGGCAGAAAGTTTTATCAAGGTAATCTAACGGAGTTAGTTGCTTTGCATGACAAATATTTACGGTACCACCTAAATGACGTCTGGATCAGCCAGATTGCCCTCTTTTTCAAGCCAGCGCTTGCGGTCTTGCGATCTTTTTTTGGCTAAAAGCATGTCCATTGTTTCGAAAATACTCTTTTCATTATCAAGGGTAAGCTGGACTAATCGTCGTGAGTCAGGAAGCATGGTGGTTTCACGCAACTGACTGGGATTCATTTCACCCAGCCCTTTAAAACGCTGGACATTGGGTTTTGCTTTTTTTGGCAAACCGTCTAATCGTTTTAAGATATCATCCTTTTCCATTTCATCCAGGGCATAATAAACTTTTTTTCCTTGATCGATTCTGTAAAGAGGGGGCATCGCGACAAAAATATTGCCCGTTTGAACCAGAGGCCTGAAATGTCGAAGAAACAGAGCACATAGAAGTGATGCAATGTGAAGTCCGTCTGAGTCGGCATCTGCTAAAATAATGATTTTCCGGTAGCGAAGATTTGAAAGATCCGAAATACCCGGATCGACACCGACAGCAATCGCAATATCATTGATCGCACTTGACTTAAGGATAGCTGCTGTTTCAACCTCCCATGTATTTAGTATCTTACCTCTTAATGGCAGTATCGCTTGAGTTTGTTTGTCGCGTGCCTGTTTAGCAGACCCACCCGCGGAATCTCCCTCTACCAAAAAAAGCTCGCTTTCGGCAGGGTCTTGGGTAATGCAGTCGGCAAGTTTGCCGGGGAGTGTGGGACCGCGTCCCACATTTTTCCGCACGATCTTTTTGGCAGCGTTATGCCTCCTGCGAGCGTTTTCAATTGCCATTTCAGCCAATTTTTCGCCCGCGTCGGTGTGATGGTTAAGCCACAGGGCAAATGCATCTCTGACAACATTGGTGACAAACGATGCAAATTGCCGAGAACCAAGACGCTCTTTAGTTTGCCCGGAAAACTGCGGATCGTTCATCTTCGCAGACAAAACGAAGTTGCACTTATCCCAAATATCGTCCGGTGTCAGTTTGACACCGCGGGGAATCAAATTGCGAAATTCACAAAATTCTCTCACGGCTGCCAAAAGGCCACTTCGAAAGCCGTTTACGTGCGTGCCACCTTGAGAAGTCGGAATAAGGTTGACATAGCTTTCGGCTATCATCTGCCCTTGTTCCGGTAGCCAAATTACCGCCCAGCTCACAACCTCCTCTTTTCCTTCTTGCTTGCCAACGAAGGGCTCTTCCGGAATGCGATCGTAGCCCGAAAGGTTCTGAAGCAGATAGTCTTTGAGGCCATCCTCAAAATACCAGGAGTCAGTTTCGCCTGTGTGCTTGTTTGTAAAGGTAACTGTCAGCTTTGGACACAAAACGGCTTTTGCGTGTAGTACGTGCTTTAACCGGCGCACGGAAAATTTTACCGTATCAAAATATTGTCCATCGGGCCAAAATCTAACCGTTGAACCCGTATTGCGTTTTCCAACCGTTCCGATATTTTTTAGTTTTGATGCTTTTTTGCCGTTTTTAAAAGAAATGGCATATTTGCAGCCTTCCCGCTTGATTTCTACCTCAAGCATGGCTGATAGGGCATTTACCACGGACACGCCAACACCATGCAGACCACCAGAAAATCGGTAGTTTTTACTGCCAAATTTGGCTCCGGCATGAAGCTTGGTCATGATGACTTCAACGCCAGTCAATTTTTCACCGGGATGCATGTCGGTTGGCATACCTCGGCCATCATCACTGACCTCAAGCGATCCATCATCGTGATAAATGACATTGATCCGGGTGGCGAACCCGGCAATGGCCTCATCAACAGCATTATCAATAACTTCCTGGGCCAGATGGTTCGGTCGAGAGGTATCGGTATACATTCCGGGTCTGCGTCTGACCGGATCTAGCCCCTTCAATACTTCTAACGACGACGCGTCGTAATTCGCCTTGGGGGCGTTTTTAAACAGGTTTCTACTATTAATGACAAACCTCCTTACCCGCACTTACCGGAGCCGAAAAAACCTCACGCAAAGACGTAAATTTTTAATAAATAAATTCTGAGTGACCCTTTGTGAGCTCAACGGTATTGCGGGTGATAAATTTGAAAAATATTATCCAGATCCACAAGTAATTAAAAAAAATCGGGGTCAGTTCTGATCCCGATTTTTCTTATAGCCTTCTAAACGGTCTATCATTTGCTAACAATATAGCGGTAAAATTGTATTACATCAACGAAATATTATAGATAGTGTCCATCCGCGATAAGCAGATGGTGCGTTTGAGAGTCCAATTCATAAATGAGAATTATTTTCGCTGGGCAAGTTGATTCCATGTTTGTTTCAATCAGATACGAAATCCCGCAGCATTTTAGCGCGGGCCGCACCAAAATTTGCGGTGAGGCGTAATTTTCGTACGCCGCAGCCGGAAACTTGCGGAGAATCCCGCCATGGCGGGACACAGTGAAAAAAAAGGCCAATTATGAATGGACATTAAAGAGTTGGGCACTCAGACTGGGCGATGTCACGGGGATGCAAAAGATAAAACGCATAATATATCCATTGATCGGCACATTCGACATGCACCAGGCGGGCAATATCAATGGAGTGAGGTCGATTCAATGGGGGCAGCTGTTTGATGATTCCCAAAGACCTCGAACCGCCTGCTGTTGAATTATTAGCTTGCCTGTCATATCATCCTGGTAAAATAGCCAAAAATCGAATTGAGATTCTATTCAGCCAAACGGAAATATTCAAATTATGGAAAACAATGGAACGAGCGCAGAGCTCCTTTCTAAACATCTTCAAAGCTTGATGTATCAGGCACCTGCCGGATTTCTGATGGTGGATGAAGGTGGCAATATTATATTTGTCAACCGTCTCGTTGAAAAGATGTTTAACTATCGGAAGGAAGAGTTGATTGGTCAACCGGTTGAAATACTGATTCCCGAATCGTTTTCGCAAAGAGCATGTCTCCCGAAGAACGGATTTCATCAAAGCACCTTCAGCGCGCAAAATGGGAAAAGGGAGAAACCTGTATGGAAAAGCAAAGGATGGCCGAGAGTTCCCCGTTGAAGTGGGCCTGGGGTATTCCCGCAGTCAGGCCGGTATCCTGGTTTCTGCCGTAATCATTGACATATCAAGGCAACTGGAAGTTGAACGTGAGCGGGAAAGCCTGATCGCTGAACTGAAAGAGGCGCTTTCCACGGTTAAGAAACTCAGCGGACTTACTGCCCATTTGTGCCGGTTGCAAAAAGATTAGGGATGATACCGGCTACTGGAACCGAATCGAAGCCTATATCCGTGACCACTCTGAAGCGGATTTCAGTCATGGGATATGCCCGGATTGCGCAGAAAAACTATATCCTGATTTGGATATTTACAGTGACCAAAAATAAGAGGCTGTCGACGTCGAAAATCAGATTCTGAAACATTGACGCGGTCAGTCAGGTTAAGCGCACTGCAACCTTGTTTGTGGTAGAATATGGCCCCCAACTATAGGTTCATTTCAGGGAAAACCGTTAATCGTTATCCGCAAATTGTGGAAAGTCCAGATGAGATCGAGTGCGGCCACGATTGAGCTATACATGGATGAGTTGTCAGGTGATCGTCGGATAGCCATTGAAAGTGTCAGAAATGTCATCCGCAAGAATCTCCCAGAGGGCTATGAGGAAGTGATGAATTGGGGAATGATCACCTACCAGGTCCCGCTCGATATCTATCCTGATACATATAACGGTAAACCGCTGATGTATGCCGGACTGGCATCCCAGAAAAATCACATGGCGGTCTACCTCACCGGAATCTATATGGATGACAAAATCAAACGAAAGTTTGAAGCGGCATACCGGGTCACAGGCAAGAGATATGACGTCGGCAAATCGTGTGTGCGATTCAGGAGGCTGGAGGATCTGCCGCTGGAATTGATCGGTGAGAGCATTGCTTTATTGGGAGTCAACGAATTCGTAGAACGGGTAAAAGAGATCCACTCTGTTCGAAAAAGCAGGGGAGTTTGATCCTTGGCTATCGAAAAAAGGTGATGCAGTCGGACAGATTGAGATTGATACGTTCTTCATGAAACTTCAAACTTTATAATGGTATCGAGGAAAATCGTGGATGAGACACAGAAAATCCCCTTGTTCCCGTTGGGCGTCGTTATACTTCCGAATATGTTTCTGCCACTGCACATATTCGAAGATCGATACAAGCTGATGATATCCGAATGTTTGGCGCAAAAGCAGCCCTTTGGAATCGTTCTGTTCGATGGTCAACACATGCTCACAGTGGGCTGCACGGCCCGGGTGACCGAGGTGACGAAACAATACAGCGACGGACGCATGGACATACTGACGCGCGGCGACAAAAGATTCGTCATCCAGAAGGTTATTGATGAAAAGCCTTACCTTGAAGCGCATGTGACCTTTTTCGAAGACGTTGACAAGCCTAACCCTGATGAACTGCAAAACGTTATTGTGAAAATCCGGGATCTGCTCAACGAACTACACGAAATGGATCATTCCTCACAACGCGTTGATGTATTGGAACAAGCGAATCCATTAGAGCTGTCCTTCGAAATCGCGGCTTTGGAGGGGTTTACGCCGACTGAGCGCCAGAGGTTTTTAGAGATGACATCCACCGCAGAAAGGATAGAAAAGGGGGCCCGGGCGCTCTCCAAACTGCTCCACCGCACCCGCCTGACCATGGAAATCAAAAACATAATTGGCGGCAACGGGAGTCCTCCAAAAGAACTTATCGATCTGATTGCCACAGAGTAATGGTATCAAGACTTGGATTTTTGTTTCTGAATAAATTCCTCCAGTTCATCCGCCTCGTCAGAGCCCAAGTCCTTAAGAACCTTCAAATGCTTTTCGGCCAGATCGAACTTACCCATTTCCGCATACGCTTCCCCAATATATTCATGGGCTTCGGCCAAATCCGGTTTTAAATCAATGGCGCGCTCATAGGTGCGTATGGCTTTATCGAACTGCCCCTGCTTACGGTAACAGAACCCCAGGTTGCTGTAAGCTTCGGCATAGTCGCCGTCTGCCTTTACCGCTTTTTCGTATTGTTTGGCCGCTTTGTCGTATTGACCTTTTTCCTGATAGGATTCGCCCTTCGTGAAGTAGGTGTTGGCCTTTTGGCGTTTGCTGTATGATGCGTCCGATTTGGGCGCCGAACTGGAGGAACTTCCGGCGGCCATGATCGAAGGGGGCAAAAATATCAACATTGCTGCAATGACCGACAGCGCCATTGTCGTAATAACGGGTGATACGTGTATATGGGACAAGGATTCAGTTCGCATGATGCCTCCTGTAAAGAGCATTCGAGAGTTAAAGAGGAAATCACCCCGCAGTTGCTAAACAAAATGACAACGAAGGGTAATAACTTGGTGAAATATCCTGGCTAAAGCGGTGTGCCGCTTACATTGGATATTATAAGGATCATTCTTCAAGAATAAAGTGGAGATTAGGGGGTCAAACCTTGGTTTTGCCTATAGCACCGTTCGTGTTATACAAACGTTTCTGATAATTGAACACGAAAGCAAATGATCAGAACCATGCTGAGACAAGAAGGAATCAATGTGAACAAAGCATCTATTTTCGAACGGAACATGGTCCTCCCGGTAATGCTCGCCGTTGTGTTATCCATTGCCGGATGCGGAGCCACTCTGCAATCGGTTGAAAAAGACAAAGAGCTGGGTCGCGAAACGGCCAAGCAGGTGGAAGCCGGCATGGGCATTTTTCAGGATCCCGGAGCCACTCAGTACGTGGACCAGGTTGGCGCGCGACTGGTCGGGGTCAACCTTGACAAAACCTTTGATTATCGTTTCGCCATCGTGGACCAGTATATACCTAACGCATTCGCTTTGCCGGGGGGATACGTTTACGTGTCGCGCGGGATTCTGGCATTGACCAATAACGAGGACGAACTCGCTGGTGTGGTCGGACACGAGGTTATCCATGTCAGCAACAGGCATTCGGCCAAACAGATGGCCAAGGCCAGGGTCCCTGCCTTGCTTACCTTGCCGGGAGCGGTTGTCGGGGGCGTGGTCAGTGAAGGTCTCGGTGATTTGATGATGGCCCCTGTGACCACGCTCGGCGGTGCCTACCTGGCCTCCAACAGTCGGCAGGATGAGTACGAGTCGGATCAGCTCGGCCAGCAACTGGCCGCACAAGCCGGTTATGATCCGTCGGCATTGGGTCCTATTCTCGCACGTATAGATGCCTTCCTGGAGGCATACTCGGGGCAAAAACGGATACCCGGTTTTTTTGACACCCACCCGTCGACCCCCGACCGGGCGGGACGTGTTCTCAGAGACGCTCAAAAGATCGACTGGCAGCGGCAACCCGGGGTGACGATCAATGCCGCCGGTCACCTGAAACGGTTAAACGGTCTGCTTGTGGGTGATGACCCGGCTATGGGTGTTTTTCAGGAACGCGATTTTCTGCACCCGGATTTGGATTTTTCTATTAGATTCCCACAGGGGTGGAAGGCATTGAATACCCACCAGGCGGTATTTGCCGTGGCGCCCGAAGAGGATGGAATCGTGCTGCTCGGCCTCGCCGGTCAAGGATCCGATCCCTCCCAGATCGCCGAGGAGGCCATTAGCGCGTTGTATAAGAAGCACGGGGTCAGGCCGAGCGAGTCGACATCGACGATGATCGGCAATCTGCCGGCACACCTGGTAACGTACACCGACACCAGCGGTCAGGAACCAGTGCACATGCAGTTTTTATGGATCGCATATCGAAGCTTGATCTATCAGATTATCGGACTGGCTCCGGATCGTTACCTGCCGGTATTGAGTGAGACGGCGCAGAGTTTTCGGCCCTTGATCGCCAAAGAGCGGGCGTCAATTCAGGAAATGCGGTTGAGGATAGTGGCGGCGCGACCGGGCGAAACCTTGGATAAGCTTTCCAAACGAACTGGTAACGAGTGGAGTGTGAAAATTACGGCCGTGGTAAATGGCATCGATGCCGGAAGGCCTTTAGAAAAAGGTCAATTGATCAAAATTGCTGTTAGCCAGCCTTATCAAGGTAATAATCATCAGTAAAAAATGGAAAATAATCCAATCCTGACAGTCTGCTATTTAAGACGGTTAATTACCGTCGCAACTTTCGCTTTCCTATTTGGACTGTTTTTCCACTTCTTTTTGCTGAACTCGGCCGCTCTGGCTGCATCACCGCTATCCGAAACCGATGATTCCGACACCTGGCCCTATCAGGAAATGGCGGAGGAAGGAATCACCGTACCGGCCAGTCATTGGCATATTTATTGATTTAAAATTTTTGCCGCCATTCGATCTCGGTGGGCGGACCAGCGGCAGATATAATCAATAAACAAGGTTTGACCCCTTCTATACAAACGTTAAAAAAAAGGGAGTTTTATAATGATAAACATTGAATATGTTCGCAAAGTAATCGCACTTGTTTGGGGAAGTAAAATAGTGCCAGGATATTGTCGGCAGGCGATGTTGAGCGCGGTGTTCATCTTGTTTTTAATTTTATTCTTACCATTCATCGTGTCGGCTCAACCGTCGGGTAGCCAGTGGCAGTTCTCCATCACCCCTTATGTGTGGTTGCCCGACATCGACGGGACGCTGAGTTACGACGTTCCGTCTCGGGCGGGCGGGCGTCCTACAGTGAGTGTGGGCGCTGACGATTATCTTGAAAATCTCGATTTTGCACTTGATGATTAACGGTGATGCGCGCAAGGGCAGGTGGTCAGTTTACACTGACGTGATTTACATTGATTTTTCCAATACAAACAGCAAACTCGAATCGATCGACTTCGGCAACAACAATAAAATTCCGGTTAATCCCAGCATCGACGCGGGGACTGAATCTTCCTTGAGAGCTGCGGTGTGGACCCTGGCTGGTGGATACAGTGTGCTGCAGGGAGATAGAGGACGCCTCGAGGTGCTTGCCGGTTTCCGTTACCTTCATGTTAAAGCATCAACGGATTGGCGGCTGGGCGCCGCCATTGACGGGCCCGTCGGCGGGCAGAGTTTTGTACGGTCGGGCAGTATCTCCCAGAGGGTGGACCTCTGGGATGGTATTATCGGACTCCGGGGACGCTTGAACATCGGAAGCAGCCGGTTTTATGTCCCGTATTACTTTGATGTCGGCACGGGGTCTTCGAATTTTACCTGGCAAGGTCTGGCCGGCCTGGGATATGGATTCAAGTGGTTCGATCTTGTGCTTGTTTACCGCCATTTATTTTATGACATGGATGATGATAAACTCATTCAAGATACACGCTTCAGTGGTCCTGCGTTAGGGTTGACGTTCCGCTTTTAGCTAGTGTCCATCCATAAATGGCCTTTTTTCCGCTGGGTCCCGCCTATGGCGGGATTATCCGCAGTTTTTCAGCTGCGACGTACGTGCAGTACGCTTCGCCGCAAACATTTGTGCGGCCCCCGCTAAAAAGCAACGGGATTTCGTATCTGATTGAAACAAACATGGACTCAACTTGCCCAGCAAATAAAAATCTCATTTATGAATTGGACACTCTGAAATGTCTTTAACGATCCGTGGATAAACGGGTAACAGCATTTCGATAGAGACAAGCCATGAATACAAAATTTTTCACTGCGCACCTTGAACAGCAAGATGAACTCATTGCGAAGGCGCTGAAGGGAGAAAAAAAACGCCAGCAGACTCAGATCGAGTTGATCGCTTCCGAGAACACGGTCAGTCGTGCCGTGCTCGAAGCCCTGGGGTCTGAGATCACGAACAAGACAGTCGAGGGGTATCCTGGTAACCGTTTTCACGGCGGCGCCGATTTCGCTGATATCGTCGAAAACGCTGCCATCGATCGGGCCAAAGAACTTTTCGGTTGCACCTATGCAAACGTGCAGCCGCATTCCGGCTCACAAGCCAATCAAGCGGTGATGTTTGCTCTCCTGGAACCTCACGAGCGGATTCTCAGTTTGGATCTCTCCGCAGGCGGGCATCTCAGCCATGGCGCGAAAGCCAATCAGTCTGGTCGCATTTATTCGTCACACAATTATTATGTCGACAAGAAAACCGGTTTGATCGATTACGACTCTGTCGAACAGATAGCAGAGGAGATCAAACCAAAACTACTCATTGCTGGCGGATCGGCTTACCCCAGGGAGATCGATTTCGCGCGCATGCGGGTGATCGCCGAGCAGAGCGGGGCGTATTTGTTGGTCGACATGGCGCATTTTGCCGGATTGGTGGCGGCCGGTGTCCACACGCTTCGCCGATACCATATGCCGATGTTGTCACCCTGACCACGACCAAAACCATGCGAGGGGCGCGTGGTGGCTTGATCCTCACCAATCGCGAGGATCTCTTTAAAATAATGCAATCCGCCGTTTTTCCGGGCGTTCAAGGGAGCATCCACCCGCAGGTCATTGCGGCCAAGGCGGTATGCTTGGGTGAAGCGCTCAAGCCTGAATTTAAGGTTTATGGTAAACAGGTGAGGGATAATGCCCGCATTCTTGCCCAAACGCTGGCGGCGAGAGGCATAAAACTGGTCAGCGGCGGGACAGACACCCATCTGGTGTTGCTGGATCTATCTGGCAAGGGGATCACCGGGCAACAGGCCCAGGACATGCTCGCCAAGGTCAATATGACATCCAATAAAAACCCGATTCCGTTCGACTCGCCCAGGCCGACTGAATGGGTGGGGCTGCGTTTGGGAACGAGCGCGGGAACGACGAGGGGTTTTGGTATTGAGCAATTTCAACGCATCGGAGAGTGGATCGCGGACCTCATTGACGGTATATCGAAAAAACCAAAAGAACTAAAAATTCTGATTGACGAAACATCCCACAAAGTTGCCGATATCTGTTCTCATTTTCCCATCTATCGATAGAAATACATCATTTACAGTCGGGGTGGTCGCCCCGGCAGGACACCCTGTAAATTCTTTGAAGTCTTTGATGAATAAATGCAAAATAGTGGATAATATTCGACTGTCCGAAACGGTAAATCCAGACTTCATGCGGCTCGTTCGCCATCCGGGGTTACTCGCATCGGTTCACCGCATCGATCCCTGACATCCCGCAGTGAGATCAACCGTTCTGACGATCCTTCCGTAGCATCGTATGTTCGATAAATCCGAGGCGCGTGGTATTTGATCGCGAAAAAGATAATCCGCTCCAGTTAAAAATATTGATAAAATCAATATTATTATTATTTTAATAAGCGAATTCGATTTATACTGCTTTTGGAAAATAAATTCCGAAAAACAGAAGGATGGTATAAGTGGTTGTAGAAAAAAAACGTTCGCATAACGGAACGTTATTGTTGACAGCCACTATAACCAGCCGTTCGGGGATTCTGACTTTCATAATTACCCTCTGAATCAAAGTTTCGGTAGATATGCTAAAAATAATGCCGATGGTGTCGTTTCTTACTATAAATGTTTTCAAAACCTCAGATCACGCCCAAGAACAAGGCGTGGGTCGAAGAAAAAACGCAGCATACACGGGCGTATGTGAGTATTTTGAGGAGGTCCACAACGCTGCAATCGGGAGTTAGATGGGGTTTTGAAACCACTTATAAGGTATGTCGTATCGAAGGAACTGATAAACGCGCAAGTCTAAAAAGTAAAATTTCGAAAAATGAAAGGGGATTTCATTATGTTAAAAAGAACGATTACGGGGTTGCTGGTGATTTTCTTGCTGATACCTGGAATCGCAGGCGCAGTGAGTGAGGAAGATTTCGAGGTGAATACCACAGAAAACTTGCTCAATCTTTGTACGGCCCCTCCTGGTGATCCACTTTATTATCAGGCCATCAACTTTCTGCCATGGTTTTTGGTCGGAGCATATCATTACCATGTAGCAGAATCGAATGGGTCCAAAGGGGTGAAATTGGTTTGCTTGCCCGATCCAGCCGCCGTCCCGAATTGAAGCCGTTGACATGTTCGTTCAGTGGACCAAAGCTCGACCGCAATATTGGAAAGAAGAGGCCGTCGAGACAGAGTTCAGGTTTCTGATCGAAAGGTGGCCCTGCACGCCTTAGCCTTCATATTTCAGCAATACGATTTAAGGGATGGGTTAAAAAATAATAATCATTGGAAAATCCCCCCCGCTTTGCCGGAGGTTATTGAATTAAACCAATACATAAGAAGATGAAGGAGTCGATCCATGAAAAATTATGCAATTGTTCTGATTCTGTCGATAGGTCTCACACTCGGTGGATGTGCGGGTATGTCGGATACTCAGCAACGCACCCTAAGCGGTGCTGCGATTGGTACCGGAGCCGGTACCGTGGTCGGGGCCATCGCGGGAAGTGCAGGCTGGGGTGCGGCCATCGGAGCCGCGGCCGGAGCGGCCGGAGGTTTTATTTACGACGAGAACCAGAAATCAAAAGAAGCGGCCTATCAACAAGGGTACGAAGCCGGCAAACAGAAAAAATAATAGCGTCAGCGACCGAGCAACCGTTAGGTGAGAACTGTTTACGACTGGACGGGAGGTATGTCGTCATGGCAGCGAGTACTTCTTTAGAGGTACTCGCTGCGTGTGTCTTCTACTAACGATACTAACCTGGATATAATTTCATATGGAGATCTGGATCGGTTTGTGTGTGAAAAGTGTGGCGATCCGATAGAGATATCAAGAAAACAGGGTCATGGCCCGATTTGGATATACCATCAGGCTCAGGCGAATTTCATGTATTATCTTGAATTTCGGAATGGGAAACTGCAGCGCATTGTCAGTTCTCCCTGTGATGTTGATGACCCGGCGTGTTTTGATTTGCGATAATTGAAGGCGAATAGCTATCCATTTTACGTCACTTTCATTTGACATCAAGCACTTTGAACAGGCACACGGCCGAAACGGGGCACACGTTTTGAAATTCTTCAGTTTCCCTAATCGGTTCCGGCACCTTATCCCTTTGCGTTACTTCATATCCAAGCTTCGGGAAAAATTCTGCAGCTGTCATCGTGAGAAGGTAGAGTGTTCTGATACCATTTCGCCAGGCGAAAGATTCGATTTTACGAGTCAGTTGGTGCCCTAAACCATTTCCTCGGTAAGAAGGGTGAACGGTCAACGATCTCAACAATCCATTTTCACCATACATTTCAACGCCGACGACGCCAATAACGGAACCATCTCTGCCTTTCGCAATTAAAAAATTTTTCAATTTCGCATCGGTCAGGTCTTCAACCGGAAGTTCGGCATCACTCAGTAGATCCAGCATCCCGTTTTTTCCGACCCAGAAAACACGGCTATAGTGACAGACTTATCCATATGATCTCCTTTTAACAAGTAGAGGGTGGAATCTTAAAATAGTCCATCCGTAACTGGCCTTTAATCCGTCGGGAGATGTTCTACACAGATTTCCCGAAGCGGTCCACGAAAAGTAAATCTCACCGTGAACTTTTGTGCCGTCTTTTCCAGCGAAAAAAATACCATTAATGTACGGGGTACCTGTGGGTGCCAACAGCCCTTCGCGAATAGACACTGATGTATAGACTACGCCCTCCATCTTGGAGGCATTCTAAACTCTCGACCAGCGTAACCGACTCCTGATATGAAGGTATGTCCTATTCTAGCGAATAAAAGAGCTTTCTTGACAATACAACCGGTGTTCGATATCTGATCACCGGTGTTCTATTGGCGCCGTATAGCTGCTGTGCGATACTTGGAGACATCAATGCAGACTGAGCCCCAGACACAACCGAGCTTCATGGAGTGGAAGGAGATGACCTCACTCGTTGGTTCAATGCGGACGCGCTCCCTTGTCGCCCAGCCAACGACGATCGAACAGTGCCGCGAAGTGCTGGATTACTGCCGGCAGAACGGACTGACGGTTTGTGCCCGTGGGGCCGGACGTGGTTATGGAGATCTTGCTCTCAACGACGGCCAGGTTCTGCTCGACATGAGCGACATGAACCGCATCCTCGAGTTCGACGAGGAAAACGCACAAATCACGGTCGAAGCCGGCACGCGACTCATCGATATATATCGGACAGTCCATCACCGCTTGCTCATGCTCCCTGCCAGCCCGACCGAATCGCATTCCAGTGTCGCCGGCGCCATCTGCGCCAACGTCAACGGCAAGGACGCATGGCTTCACGGCAGCTTCGCCCATCAGGTCGTCCGCCTGACCCTCCTGCTCGCCAACGGCGAAATGCATACCATCGACCGGTCGCACGAGCTTTTCAATGCCGTGGTGGGTGGTATCGGAATGCTCGGCGTCATTTTGGACGCCACACTCCAACTCCGCCCGATTCCCTCGCCATACGTTGAGATCAACCGCATTCCTGTGCCCAACGTCGACGCGCTGCTCGACACGATGGCGCGAGTCGAAAAATCACATGATGCCGCCGTCGTGTGGGTGGACGCCTATGCGCGCGGCCACCGCATGGGGCGCTCGGTGATCCATGCCGCGAAATGGCTTGAGGGAAAACAAGCCGAAGTGCAGCGCCGGCAAGCCCTCGAAGCGGGTTACGAACGCCTTGAGCATCATCGCGAATTCGGTCTGGCCCTTCATGAGAAATTCGGGCCGGTTCTGTCGCTCATGCTCGAGTCCCAGCGGTTCATGATGAATTCTTTCAACCGGCTCTACTACTCCATGTGCGAGCTGGCGTATGAAACGGGGCATTCTTCCAATAGCGAGCTTTTTCTCAGGTTCAGCTTCGAGGCCAGCTTCACCGTCCCGCCGGCCCATCTCGTTTGCGGACCGAACGGGTACACGGTTCAGCTGACCTTCCCGCGAACCAGCGCGCGCGAGGCCATTGTCGAGCTGATGCGTATTTGTCAGTCGTCACCCTGTCCGCCGGTAACGACCATCCTTCGCTCTCACAAGCCGGATGACTGCCTGATTTCTTTTTCTGAGGATGGCTACAGCCTGAACTTCGAATTCCACCCGAAAAAGCGCCACGCGGCCGCCAGCAGGGAGGCTGTCGACCGTCTCATCGATGCGACGGTCCGGCGCGGTGGCAAGATACACCTTGCCAAAGACCAGGTCCTGACAGCGGAGCAATTCTACCGCGTCTACCCCCGCTACCGTGATCTTTTGGCGGTCAAAGGGCAGCTTGATCCGGACGGCCTGTTCACATCCGACCTGGCTCGCCGCGTCGGCATCGATCCATCCCAGACCAAGCAAGGGAAAGCGTGAGAACAATCGTAAAATGAAAGTTGTATTTCATGAAGATTTCTACCCGGTCTATACCGGGGATCCGGCCGCGGCTGCGGGACGCATGGAAGCTATCGTCGAAACCATCAAACCGCATGTAGAGATTGTTCCTGCGGAAGCTGCCACCCGCCAGCACATCGCCGCGGTCCATTCAGAGATGCATATCCAAAACGTCGTTAATCAGGGATTATATGACATCGCAGCCCTGGCTGCCGGCGGCGCCATTCAGACTGCCCAAATCGGTCTTTCCGAACCTTGCTTCGGCCTGATCCGTCCACCGGGGCACCATGCTTCCGCGACGTCGGCCTGGGGATTCTGTTATTTCAACAACATGGCCGTGGCGTTAGAGACGCTGCGGCGGCAGCAAAAAATCGAAAGCGCCTGCGTACTGGACATCGATCTGCACTTTGGAGACGGCAATGTAAACATTTTAGGACGGCGTAACTGGGTGACCGTTTCCAATGTGGACGTCCACACTCGAAGCCACTACCTGCAAGAGGTGATAGCGGTGATGAAAAACTGCCACGCGGATTTGATTGGCATTTCCGCTGGTTTCGACTACCACATCGACGACTGGGGAGGCTTGCTCCACACCGATGATTACGAGGAGATCGGCCATCGGGTCCGGTCGACCGCAGACCGCAATGGGGGTGGTTGTTTTGCCATCCTGGAAGGCGGATACAATCACGCGGTGCTCGGCAAGAATGTGCTGGCCCTGATCAAGGGCATGACCAGGCAATGATGCTATTCGTCTTGTAAAAGACTCCTGAACGGCAAGGCTAGCGTGAAACACATAAGTGCTATGCTAGCTACACAAGCGAGTTTTCCCACGCGGCAAGATGACGCACAGCATTGATAATCCGGGGGTTGATCAAGTGAATACTGGCCAAGTGTCAGAAATCTTGTATCCACCGGGCCACGGATCTCTTGGATCCAGCATGTGCTGATGCGTTCCGGTAATCCAAGCTCGCCCCGATATGCTCGGGATTACGGCTTCTAAATTCCCAACACGCGTCAGAGATTCCAAACGACAATGAAAACGAGAGCCAATTATAGATTCGCCTATGTATTTTTCTCCTTCTTTTACCAGCCCTCTCTTTTTCAAGAGAGCCAAACGCGCAGAGCATCCGGTACCTGTCGGTGATCGGTCCAGTTTTCCTGGCTGAATCGTAACTGCATTACGACCGACATAAACACCGTTTTCTTTATTTAACGGTGCGGTAATCTGGCAAAAAGAAATATGTTTCCAATCGGGGTTTTCGGGGTGATTAAATCCTAATTGTTCGTTTGCTGCGTTTGTGATTTTAATTCCTGCCTTAGCTATGTCACGGGCTTCATCGGGGGATACTTTGAAACCCAGGTCTTCCGCCTCCACCACGACAAAGCTGTCGCCCCCATAGGCAGTATCCACTGATAAGGTACCAAGGCCGGTAACTTCAAGTTTTGCATTCAATTTATCCACAAATGAAGGAACATTATGAATGGTCACGCGCTCTACTTTACCATCGCGGCAAGTTGCCACAGCATGAATTAGCCCGCCAGGTGCTTCTAATGTCAAACGTGTCTCAGGTTCATGCATTGTAAGAATGCCGGATTCAAGCAGAACGGTGGTGACACACATGCTATTAGATCCAGACATTGGGGGGGTATCTTCTGGTTCCATTATTATCCAACCCATTTGGGCCGAAGGGTTTTTAGGAGGAACAAGCAAGTTTACATGCCTGAAAACGCCTCCCCGAGGTTCGTTGAGCATAAAGTCACGTAAGGTTCTATCTCTGGCTATCCACCGCGACTGTTCCCACAATGTTTCGCCAGGAGGTGGTGCGACGCCCCCCACGATGACATCCCCGACTTCACCTTCGGCATGACAGCTGATTGTATGAATAATTTTTACCGTATTCATTTTAATTTGCTCCAATTCATAATTGCAAAAATTAGGACTATTTTCTGGATAATATTTAAAAAATGGGGGTTGTCAAAGCGTGGGAATTGTCTAAACTTGCGATTTTATTTTCCGAGGATTACCAAAACATATGAATTGCGCAGCCTATAATTTTATGTGAATATTTAAACAGAAATCAGATAGAAACCAAGGCCGACATCATTTGTCCAGCTTCGTAGCCATTCTCTTAATTGCATTTTATAGAAAATAGGTAGAATAATGAATTTTGGACGGTATCTAACTTTTTTTTCTTTTTTTGGGTTGTTTTCGAAGACATAATTTGTCTTTACGACAAATGGCACATACTTTCGGATTGTCAACGTCTCTACAATTCGTATGATTATACATAGGGCATTCTGGATATTTTTTTGACATGTATTTCCCGCCGTTTAGATCGTCGTTTCCGGGAATAAAATTTTAGCTTATGATTTCTTGAACGTCATTGTTAGGCTTTCGTATATTACGTTGGAAAAATCACACGCACCCTCATCCTTGATATTAGAACCCATCTTAAAATATTCTAAGAGCCCATGGTCACGCCATGGCGTGATTATTCGAGGATCGCGGTAGACTTGCGACAGCATCACCTCGAAATGGTTTGACCCCAAAAGCCTCCAATTGATGAAATTTCCGGATTATGAGCTTGCTAATTCGTCTGAATCTGCCACATGCACAACTAACATAAGTCACTGGTTAAATATAGATGCGATTTTCTCATCGTCAAAAATTTTATGAATTGAGGTTTTTCGCTAAAACGGCCCGATAGAGCACTAAAATGGCTAAATCGGAGTAATTCTGTTTGGGAAAACAATAATTCGCTTGCTATTGACTTAAAGAAGCGTTAGATTTCGGGCAATCGATCAAGTCCCGTCGTAAATGAGCGGGGCGGTTTCTTTCTGAAGGAAAAACCCATTTGTCAAAGTGGCATCCTCCAGTTTGCAACGTTGAAAATTTAAGGAAAGGAGAATGTTATAATGACTAATGGAACTGTTAAATGGTTTAATGACCGTAAAGGTTTCGGATTCATTGAGCAGGAAGACGGTCCGGATGTGTTTGTTCATCATTCAGCAATCAACGCAGCCGGGTTTAAATCCCTCAATGAGGGCGACCAGGTTTCCTTTGACATCGAGCAAGGACAAAAAGGTCCTGCGGCTGCAAATGTCACGGTGATTTAACTTTCGATTCCGAGTAAAAAAGGCACTCTTCGAATTGAGCAGAGTGCCTTTTTATTTCTTTTGAATTTGTGCCACCACAATACAGGTGTATCAGCATTCAAGGTGACCCTATGGCGAAATCACACTATTCATTTAAAAAGCGTAAGAAAGAATTGGCAAGAAAAGAGAAACAAGAGAAAAAAAGACAACGAAAATTTGATAATGATCCGATAACGACAGAGGAGACTCCCGATAAACCTCAGGATGAGGTCGAAAATCCTCAACCTGACTGATTAACCCCGGGCGGATAGAAGG
Organism: uncultured delta proteobacterium; assembly: GCA_963719015.1. GTDB lineage: Bacteria > Desulfobacterota > Desulfobacteria > Desulfobacterales > SG8-13 > JARFQH01. The sequence goes on from CAVRBA010000019.1 coordinate 26,087, forward strand.
AAAGATGTTTTATCAAGCCATCTCAAAAAAGTTTTTTGGCTCAATCTCCGCGTTGGTATCTCGTTTCAAGTCCTCGACATACTTCAGTATGCCTGCGGGTTGCGACCCACAAAGAAGAATCGATCAGGCGGGAAGTTCCGCACAGCGGGGAAACTCGGATCCGCCTTGATCTTGAACCAAAATCCTAATTTTGAGATAGCTTCATGCGTTTTTGCCGGCAGCAGCTCAGAGCCGTCGTTCCTGCTATGTTGCTATTGATTTGAATAATTACGTCAAGATTATTAACGAATTTCATCTAAGTGGATAACATTTGGCTTTCTCGACGAAACAGAGTTTTCAAGAGATTCTTCCAATTCCTTGGAGGCCGCAACATCTAATAATGAAAATGTTTTGTCTGTGAGTTGATACCATTCATAAAATCCGCCGAAATCAAATCTCACGTAAACTGAACCGTCATCAAGCGTCACATACTTACCGTCAAAATCAGCCACGTTTTGTACCTTCTTCATAACCATAAGCCAGCCTATTTTTTAGAGGAACGAAATCATTATTTTTAGGAATTCTATTCCTTTTGTTTGTATCAGCATGTTAACTTTAAAACTTTAGACATCGATCAAAATAGCCAGAAATTACGTAACGGCTTGACTTTAAATGTCGGGCGCATGTCCATCCCGCGCCAAGTCAATATTGGACTTAAGAAACCTCCGGGTAATTGGTTTGGCTGGCAGAATTGGGACGCCATTCAGGTAATACCGTAACCGGGGTTTTTGATAGTGAAATATCCAAAACAAACTATGGTGTTACATTAATATAGACAGGTAACTATAGGTAGATCAGGCAAATTGCGATAAGTTGAACTCATCTTGTATAAATCTGCGGTTAACTGTTTATCTCTTTGATTAGCATATTCGCCCCTTCCTCATTACGTACGACAAAAACACCATCCTGTAAATCATTCATTTCAAGAATATTCTGCAACATCCGAGAAATTCCAAAATGTATATCACTTTCACCTATAAAAATTGTGCCTTTTAATTTTGTCTTATCCTTAAATTTTCTATACATTTTTGGGATAATTATAGCTTCTGATGATGAAAAAAGAAAATCTTTAACATTGTTAAAATGAACGATCTCGATAATTTCGGTTTTAATATCAGGATCCTTTGCGACTTTATTGAAGTAATTACCAATATCCAAAAGTGATAGCAGCCCATAAGGACGAACATGAATAATGTTCAAGGGCGAGTCATATTGGTATATTATTGGCATCTCTTTTATCCAATGAAGGTAATACTGATCTATGATGGAAAATTCTACTTCTATTGAGCTATTACGTTATAGTGATTGACAAAAAACGTTCTTTTATACGAACGTTTTTTCTACAATCACTTATACCATCCTTTGGTATTCCGGAATTTATTTATGAAAAGAGGTATAAAAAGTTGAAAATGCCTACCGATTCTAAAAAATTCGCCATATTATTCATACTAATATAGAACAGAATTCTGTAAATGCTCGGCTTTTAGCGCCATACTCTTAGCATTTAGCGCCAAAAATAATTTCAGGCATAAAAACCCGTTGGCAGAAGGTAAGGAAGTAGGAGTTCAATTATCTGATTTTTTGAAGGTACCCCAAACAATTGTGAACTTGTGATTAGTTAACGAGTAATCTGAAAAATTCGGGAGGATTGGAAATTTTAAATTTTTTGACCCAACTTAACCTGGTTACAAAATTTTAGTGGGGACTACATATTGTGGCCGGTTAAAATTAGACATGAGTTGTGATTACATACCAAAAGAGCAAATACCAGAAATTATGCCGTTCACTGACAGGGTCTACATTCTGGACAATTTATTCGAACTTTAATATTTTAATTTCAAAAGTTTTCCCGGCAATTTCAATTATAACGGTTGTAAAAGAACGTTTCGTTATTATTGAAGTTCTTTTCTACAACCATTCATACCACCTTTCCGTATTCGGAATTTATTTTTGAACAGTGGAATAATGAATATCTTACCATGGCTCTGCTCGAATATGTACCTCGGGCATCCCGGGGTATATACTTTTCAAGCACAAAATAGTTTTGAAGTGGCCGGTTTTAGGAATAAAGTGTAGAAGCCCTTACAACGGGTTACAGCTCAGCAAGCTTTCGCGGACTATTTCAAAGATGTCTCCAAACCGCAAAACGCCGGTGACATCATCGCCCTTCTTTACTATCAACGGCTGGTGAACGCCCATTACAAAATAGTTCAATGCTTTTTCCAGGTTATCGTCTTCCATAATATATTCCGATTTGCCGGGTTTATGCATTGCATCCGCTACCGCAACTTTGCTGCCCCTTTGGCAAATGTCTTCTGCCGGTTCCAGCCACAAATTGAACTGCTTGACCGCCTCCCTTACAAAGGCATCCGTCAGGGTTTGACTTTTTTGCTCACGACGCACTTTGCGGTAGTTGGGTTCCAGCGAACGAAAGATATCGATCATTGTGACTTTGCCGATAAAGCGGCCGTTTTCATCAACGACAATGGCGTCTCGGTGTGCGTGTCCTCCTTCGGCTTTCCGCTTCTTTTCGATGGCGTGCAGTACGTCGACCAAATGGTGTTCTTTCTTGACGATAACATAATTTGCGATCGGAATCATCATGTCTTTTACTAGAATGTCTTTCACGTTTTCACCTCAATAGTCCTGTATAGGATTAGCCTGAATATACCATGAAATCTTTTCACCGAGCATATGGATACCCCCGGGCTTGCCCGGGGGTATCTATATGAGAATATTTTTCGCTGGGCAAGGCCAAAATCGACGAATACCGCAGTAATATGTGAGTAAAGGCCTATAGCAGGGGTCTCGCATCCCAACCGGAGCATTTCCCCAACCCTGACATCAGGCTCAAAAGCTGGGCCTGTTTTCAATAACCGAGTTATTGTTCGGCGGATGCAGTGCCAAGGGTACATGCAGGCTCTGCTGAAAATCCCCTGTTCGAAACACCCGACAGAAAAAGAGATATTCTGGCATCCCTTTAGACGATTTGGAAAAGGCCGAGACGCCTATGTCCTGGCTACGGCGGCCTTCATACTGTCAAAGTGCTGTGCTGCTGAATCGAATATGACGAAGCGGATTAACTGCTCGGTGGTCACTTCACCTTCAAAGGCGGGCATACTGCCTTTACGGTCGAGTTCGTCATCGCTTAACCCGGCAACGAAAGCGACCATGCCCTCGCTGTTTTTTCGCAGGGCCCCTAAAGCGTCGGCCTTGGTGCAATCCACATGATCCAGTGCCTGTTTCTTTGACATGGCATTGATTTGATCCATTGTTAGAGGCGGCAATTCTTCACCCCTGATAATCATACTGGCCATGTCAGATATGGCAAAATGCCCGGCACCCATATGGTACGCCGTGGCACCCACCGGCCATTCCTCCCATTCACAGACCTTGGTCCAATCTTCATCGGGTAAGTTTTCAACAAACGTGATAACTTTCTCGCTGAACACTTTTATTTGCTCGGCGATGTCCTTGGCTCGCTGGCTCATGTTTTCCTCCTTTTCGGCCGGGTTGATAAGAAAGGCAGTCGTTTCGAATATAGTGGTTGTCAAAAAAACGTTCCGTTATTCGAACGTTTATTTCTACAACCACTGATACCACCCTTCCGTATTTCGTGATTTATTTTTGAAAAGCGGTATAAAAGGCAAGTTTTTTGCAGTTTTAATGCTGTTTTGGATCAGATATTTATAAAATAGAACGGTTGGTTCCGAATGCAAGGTTTCTGGTAATTTCCTGGTTAGGCAGTGGGATAGGGTGCTCAATCGATTTCAGCACCTGAATTTCGTCGACAAGCGCAATTGCCTTGTCAAATTTAACCATGGATCGAACAGAAGGAGAAGTTGAAAATTAAGTGGAAGAAACACAGGGGGTACCGAAACCGACTGGTTTCAGATGCCTAAAAATGCCTTTTGGAACCGGTTACTCTCCAGGAGTTCCCTACCGCTGCCTTCCTCGACGATTCGGCCGGTCTGCATGACATAGCCGCGATCGGCCAGATCAAGGGCTTCACGAACGTTTTGTTCAACGAGCAGAATTGTGATTCCTTCTTCCTTGAGACGACGTACCGTGGCGAGCACTTCGTCCACCAGCAGTGGGGCCAGGCCCAGGGAGGGTTCGTCCAGCATGAGCACCTCCGGACGCGACATGAGGCCGCGACCGATGGCTACCATCTGCTGTTCGCCGCCAGAGAGGGTAGATGCCGCCTGATCGGCCCGTTCTCTGAGCCGGGGAAACAGGCGGTAGACGAAGTCAAGGTTGCCTTGCACCTGATCCTTGTCTTTTAGAACGTAGGCACCCAGAAGGATATTTTCTTCCACGGAAAGGGGCTTGAAGAGCATTTTTTCTTCCGGGACATAAACAACGCCCATCCGAACGATCTCTTCGGTTGGTGATCGCTGAATTTCTTTGCCACGGAAAAGGATGCGGCCGTCGAATGCTCGCTGTGCACCCATGATAGCGCGCAGCAACGTTGACTTCCCGGCGCCGTTCGATCCCACCACGCAGACCGTTTCTCCGGCAGTGATCCTGATGGAGACTCCCTGGAGCACCGGCAGGCCGGAATAGCGCACGTGGATCTTGTCGGTTTCAAGAATGGTTTGCTGCATCGTTTAGGTCGATTTTTTTTGCGTGTTCCCTGACGTAGCGTTCTCCAAGATAGGCCTTGATGACTTGGGGATTCCCGGCGACCTGCTGGGGATTGCCGTCAGCGATCTTGCGTCCGTAGTCCAGCACGATGACGCGGTCGCTGACTCTCATCACCAGTTCCATGACGTGTTCGATCAACATGACGGTGATCCCCAAATCGTTGTGCACATACTTGATGATGGAAAGAATTTCTTCGATTTCACCAGGGTTCAATCCGGCGGCCACTTCGTCGAGCAGCAGCATTTTCGGGGTCGTGCCGAGAGCAGTGGCCATGGTGACACGTTTCTGGGCCGCCACCGGCAGTTCACTCACCAGGTATCCGGCATGTTCCGTGAGATTAAGTTTTTCCAGAATTTCTTCGGCCCGTTCCCTGGCAGCCTTGCGCGAGCGGTTGCGCATAAAACAACCCACCATCACGTTTTCAACGACCGATAGATCACCGGCGGCCGTGTATACTTGAAAGGTTCGCGCCAATCCCCGCCGGGCCACGTCAAATGCCGCCAAGGGGGTGATGTCCTCTTCGCTGAAGATGACTCGTCCGGACGTCACCTGGTGCAGGCCGGCGATGCAATTGAAAAGGGTGGTTTTGCCGGCTCCGTTGGGACCAATCAATCCGAGAAGTTCTCCCTTATCCAGTGCGAAGGAGATGTCGTCATTGGCCCGCAGACCCCCAAAGTCCTTTGTCAGGTTGCGAACGTCGAGCAGTGCCATCAGTTCAACTTTCTCCGGCGGACCTTTTCGACCAGGCCCCAGATACCACGGGGCTCGGCAGCAGAAATAATCATGATGATAATGGCATAGAGGATCAGGTCGATTCCCACCAGACCGGCAGAGGCGCCCAACCATTCCTTGAGATAACTCTTTAGCGGGATCAAAACGCCAGCACCGATGATCGGCCCCCACAACGAACCCGCCCCGCCCAACATGGCCATCAGAGCGATGAGGATCGACAGGTTCAGGCTCATGGTATCTTCCGGTTCGATGTTTTTAATGTAGCAGGCATGGAAAGAACCGACCACGCTTACGAAAGCGGTGGCGATGGCATAGGTCTTGATTTTGGCCCAGTGGACATTGATGCCCAACGATTGGGCGACATCTTCGTTGTCCTTGATGGCCCGGAGCTGAAAGCCCAGGCGGGATTTGCGGAACCAGTTCATATAAAGGATGCCGATCAGAAAAAAGCAAAAGATGACGTAATAGTAGTAGATATCCTCGCGGAAGATCAGCCGCAGGAAATCCGGCGGGGCGTACTTAATGGGAGAAATTTCGAGCCCGCGTGCGGCCCCCACGAAATCCCAGACCTCGAAGAGGTCCTTGAGGACCAGCGAGGTGGCGATGGTCGCAATGGCAAAATAATGACCCCTGAGCCGGAAAAGCGGATAACCGATGATGAACGACCAGGTGACCGACAGAATAACCCCGATGGGCATCGAGAACCAGAAGGGGATGTCCCAGCGAATGAGCATCACCGCCGTGGTATAGGCCCCGATGCCGACATATTGGGCCTTACCCAGGTCCACCTGTCCCCCGTACCCGCCGATGGTGTTCCAACCCATACCGTAGAGAGAAAAGATGAAGAACTGGATCATGGTTGCCATGGAAAAAGCCGAATGGGGGAAGAGGGGAAAACACACAAACAGGATGCCCACCGCGCTGGCAATCACCAGGTCCAAGCGTGGAAAATCCGAAAAGTCCAACGCGTTCTTTAATGCTTCCATCCGAATAGTCCCCTCGGCCGGACGACCATGATGACAAAATAGGCCACGTAAACCCACATGTACTTAAAGGAGGTCATGGGTACATCCGCCATCCAGTCGACATCGAAGGTGTAGGTCATGAAATCCCAGAACCCGGGAATTTCGGTGATCAGGCCGACGACGATGCCGGCAAAAAAGGCCCCCGGCACGCTGCCGAAGCCGCCCAGGGCCACGATGGCAAAAGCGAGCATAGTGAACAACAACCCGATATAAGGGTTGACCGACCAGAAATTGACGATCAAAGCGCCAGCGATAGTGACTGAGGCACCGCCGATTCCCCATGCCAGGGCGTTCATCCGCTCCGTGGGGATTCCCATGTAGCGCGCACCCTGGGGATTGAGGGCCGTGGCGGTCAGGGCTTTCCCGATTTTTGTACGGTTCATCAGCAGCCACACGGCCGCGAAGGCCACCAGAGACAGGCCGGCAGTGGCCAGCTTGGTGGCCGGTATGATAATGCCCATGCCGATGTCGAAGCTTTTGCCCACCAGGATACCGTAATGCACAGCACGATCATTGGCGCCGAAAATGAGCAACGCCAGGTTGCGCAGAAACAGCATCAAACCGAAGGTTCCCAGGAGCTGGGCGATCATCGGACCCCGCAGCAGATATTTGATGAACCCCATGTAGCAGGCGACGCCGAGCAGGAAACCGACAACCGCAGCCACCGGCAGGGTAAACAAGGGATCGACGCCGGTGGCCTGGGCTGTAAGCAAACCGGTGTACATGCCGATCATGAGAAATTCCCCATGAGCGAAGTTAATGATGTCCATGACCCCGAAGATGATTGTCAATCCGAGGGCCACCAGGCCCAAGGTCATACCGAAGAGAACACCGGCCGCCAGGGAACTGAAGAGAATATCCATGGATCACTCTTTTATCAAACCTGAATATAAGCGCTCGATTTAATCCCTTAAGACTGAGATCCTCAGCAAAAGGGAGATATTTAGTATTTCAAATGGCACGTTGCGTAATAAATTCAGATAACTAAATCCGAAATCCTAAACAAATCCAAATGACTTAATGATCGAAACGCTGAGGGAGCCGTCTCGGATAGCGTCTTAAGCACTTTTTGTCATTGTCTTTTTGATCACGTGATATTGTTTCGATTTTCGTGCTCCGGATTTCGAATTTGGTTCCAGCCTGTCCGCGCTGTAGTAGAATAAAACGTCTCCCACCCCCTCCCAAGCAAACGTTCTGGGAAGGCGGCGGGAGATATCCAGGTGACAACCGTTATTACCACGTGGGGAACGGATAGATCATGTCGGCCGTGGTGACATCGAAGGGATAGACGATTTCGAGGCCCACCTTGCCGTCCGGACCTTTCTGGTACTGGCCGATCAAGCCTGATCCGAGAACGTTCTGGCCGAGCTCCTTGCCGCTGGTGCTGAACTTGATCCCGGCCCAGGGCACCACCAGCTGGTCACCGGGTATGTCAATCGTATTGGCAGCGGCCTGAATGTCCTCCGGTTTGGTGGAAGCGGCTTTTTCCAGCACATGAACCCAGGTTTGCAATCCAGTGAAAGACCGCGCAGATGCGCCGCTGAGGTCATTGCCGGTCTTGGCTTTGTAAAGTGCGTTGACCTGCCCGGCAAGAGGTTTGACATCGACAACTTTAGGCAGGAAAACCGTGCGGGTCAGGATGCCGATAATGTTGTCGCCAAGTGTTTGCTGGAATTCGGGTGTTTCAAAACCCGCATCCTGGCCCCAGAGGATTTTGGGCTGTGCTTTTTGGGCTTTGAGGGTCTTGAGCATCAAGATGGCGTCCGAGGTGTAGGAAGCAAAAAGCATGACATCAGCCCGGGAGGCTTTCAGGGAGCGAACCTCACTGGAGAGGTCCGGTGACTCTTTGGCGTAGAGCATCGACTTGCGCAGGTCGAAGCCGTACTCCTTGGAGAAATCCTTGATCAAGGCTGAAACAAATGATCCCCACTCGGTTTTTTCACAGGCTGAGGCAAGGTTCATAATATCTTTTTTGGCCACGGCTTTGACACCTCTGGCTTTGCCTTCGGTGAGGCCCTTCAATAGTTCGAACAGATCCTTCGTGAACCAGGTATCATGCGGAGTGGTTCGCCAGAACCATTTGAAGCCCCTCTCGGTCAGCGCCGGAGAGGTGGATGAGCCGTTGATCATGGGCACGCCATACTGTTCGGCCACGGCACTGACAGTTTTGGTGACCGAACTGTGATAGCACCCCAAAAGACCGTCGACCTTGTCATCGAGAACCAGCTTTTTGGCCAGGTCGGCACCCAGGGTAGGATTGCCTTCGTGATCCTTGAAGATCAGGACGATTTTGGTGCCACCCATGCTTTGAATACCGGCATTTTTCGCCATGTTCATATTGATATCGGCCATGACACCGTTGGCAATATCGGCGGCCAACTCAGCCCCGGCGCGCAGTTCGCGGCCGGCAGCAGCAGCACCGCCTGTCAACGGGTAAAGAACGCCGATCTTGATTTCTTTTTCAGCCTGGGCGACGGAGGGGACCAGAAGTGCCGCCGTCAAGAGCAGTACGACACTGCACATTACCGTGATTTTTCCTATCGCTTTCATGTGATCCTCCTTTGTAATCATACTGCGGTTAATTGAAACCCTAACTGAGCGAAAGTCGAGGATGCCCCGGATTCAAGGCATCCAGGGTGAAGCCGTATTCTTATACTGCGAGCCCTTGATAACGCAGCAGATGGGGCATCATCGGCTTTCCCGCAAGGGTAAACAAAACGGGATTAGAAATGGACATTGTACATCTCACCATGGGAAGAGTTAAAAAATGGCAAGTTTATTTACATATTGCATTATATATCAGATAGTTAAAAACCTATCCCGTTTTGTTTGCGATCATTTAGGGTGAAAGATTCCCACTTCAATGCCCTGCACGACGCTTGAAAATATCGCATGCGCCAAAAATGAAAAATCAACGGATTCTGGAAAGCATCCCGGGGAGAGATTTCCTGGGAGATGCGGTTAAAAAAGATGCGCCGGTCGGGCTGTCGGGAAACGGGTCCCCGGTTTTGCTACGGCCAAGGACCAGAAGAACATGTGAAATCTATATAAAATGCCTCCGGGCCTGTCAAGCGACAATGGTGCACAAGCCGATCGACTGTTACGCTGCTTATTCATTGAAATCGAATTCACTTTAGAAAATCGTCATATCTTCGTCTTTCAAATCCGAAACGAACATGTGCCCGGGCGAGTGAGTGATGACAAGGGGCAGGGGCGTCGAAGTGGCCGCCAAGGCCGAAGTCACACCGCAGGCCCAAAATACAGGGACCTCCCCAGGGCGGATGGTGACCGGATCGCCGAATTCCGGGTGTTGAAGATCTTTGATGCCGATCTGATCCGGATCGCCGATGTGAACTGGTGCGCCGTGGGTCAAATGAAAACGGGTGGTGATCTGAACCGCCCTTACGGCCTTCTCGGGCGTCATCGGTCGCATGCTGACCACAAGGGGGGCTGTAAAGGGGCCCGCTGGCACGCAGGAACGGTTGGTGATGTACATGGAGACATTCTTACCCTCGTCGATGTTGCGGACCGGCACACCGGCGGCCTGCAGGGCGTTTTCAAAGGAGAAACTGCAGCCCAGAAGAAAACTGACCATCTCTTCGTTAAATTCACTGGTTACGGTCGTGACTTCCTTTTCCATTATCCCGTCGCGGTAGATCCGGTAGAGAGGCAGATCTCTGCGCAGATCGGCCCCTGGTGCGATCTTAGGCTCAAACACTCCGGCTTCGAGAACATCGAGGATGGGACAGGGTTTGGTGTTGCGGATGCAAAACAGCAGGAAGTTAAAGCCATCAGTTTTCGGCAGCATAACCAGGTTGGCCTGGACGTAGCCGTAGGCCGCGCCCGAAGTGGGGGTTTGCCATTCGCCGTTGCGAATCCGCTCTCGAAGCTGAGCTGCGGTGATTGTTTTCGAATCCATTTATGTTTCCTTTGTTTGAAAGTTGAGTCGGTTGAGCCCGTTGGGCCGGTTTAGTTCGTTGAGCCGGTTGGGCCGGTAGACCGCGAGATGGTTTGGCAATATGCGGATAGTTCATGGCGCTCTGCTCCCCAAAAACTCCTTGGTTGCTCATACGATGTTCACTTCTTCGTTAAATTGACCCAGTTGGTGCAAACCTTCATGGGTGACCACGTGGGTGTTTTCGATGCCGACCACGCCGGTGCCGGGGAAGATCAGTTTCGGTTCCAGGGCGATGACCATGCCTGCTTGAAGGGTCTGTGTCTGTCCTTTGGCCAGAAAAGGGTATTCGTCCAGTTCGATGCCGACACCGTGGCCGACAAAGCGGATGCGGCGATTTCCGGCCCCCATGAAGTTATCGCCATAACCCATTTCTGAGGCCAATCGAACCGCTTTTTCGTAAATGTCGCCGGCAGATACCCCTGGCAGAGCGGCCTTTTTAATTTCAGCCTGCAGAGTGAGCATGGCCTGGTGGGCCTGCAAAAGTTCATCCGGCAGGCTGCCGACCGCAAATATTCGGGTATGGTCCGACAGGTAGCCTTGGTGGGCGAAGACATAGTCAACCAGTACGGGTTCGTGGCGTTGGATTTTTCGAAACCCGGGTCCCTGGGCCACGGCTGGCCCGACCGATGCGCCGCCGGTGGGTGACGCCAGAAAGCTGGGCACGGCCGCGGACGGTCCGGCCATGAGGTGACCGTAGAACATCTCGCTGCCCCACAAACGCATACGGATAACACCCTGGTGCCCGAGTTGACGGGCCCGGGATTCCACCAGTCCGGCCAGTTCGACCTCGGTCAGTCCCTCCTGCAGGAAATCGAGCACACTCGCGGCAACCTGATCCGAATACGCGGCAGCGGCAGTGATCAGCTCGATTTCGTATGCGGATTTCACTGCCCTGACAGAGCGCACCGCGCTGGAAACATCCGAGATCTCCGCTCCGTCGAAAACCTCGCGGTAGCCAAGATATAAATTGGCGGGAAGGACGTCGAGCTCCATACCCAGGCGGCGGGGCAAAGGGTGACCGTTCTGGCGCAACACCTCCGGCAGTTTCCTGGAACTGGAGATGGGAACAATCCTATCGATGGTGGATTCAGCGCGGGCCCGATCGAAATCCTTGCGCACCATCAGTAAGGGGTCGCCGTCGAGTGGCACGAAGAGGTGGGCCTGTTGAATGGTACCGGCAAAATAAAACAGATCCGAGTTCTGTACGATCAGGGCCGCATCGAGCTTTCTTTGAGCCAGTTGCGATTTTAACTGCGCAATACGGTTATCGATTTCAGCTCTGGGTGTTGTCTGAGGTGTCGCAGCCATCACGATTCCCTTATCCTTCTCCTGTTTTTTAGACTTGAAAAAACTGGTCCTTTGGACCAGGTCAGAGGCCAATGGTTCTGCTGAAATAAACTGGTGCAAAAAATAGAAGCACGAAATTCGAAACAAACACCAATGACAAAAATTCTAATGTTCAAAACGAATTCGTCGTAATGAAAGGGATATTTCCCTAATTATTTTGGGAATTTGGGCATTCGAATTTAAGATTTGTTTCGGATTTAGATATTCGAATTTCGGATGTATCCCGTACAACAATAAAATGTAACCTTCCAGGGGTAACCAAAAGCCTGGCGCTATGGGCCAGGGTATTTACCTTGTAGATGTGACCGACTATTCTGATTTCCAGCAGCGAACAAAGTGATCAGAGCCGACTTTTATCATTGGCATCTCTTCCTGCCGGCAGTGTTCGTCACTTTTGCTGCACTGATTCTGGAAAGCACAGCCGGGCGGAAGAGGGGCGGCAGGTCTTTCGTTATCTTCTATTGGCGGTGAGGTCGGTGTCTTTTCCAGATCCACATCCGGTATGGCCGCCAGGAGCGTTTGTGTATATGGGTGGCTGGGGTTGGCGTAAAGCTCTTCGGCCGGTGCCAGTTCCACGATGGTCCCCTGAAACATGACGGCAACTTGATTACACAGATAGCCCACCACGTTAAGGTCGTGGGAGATGAAAAGGTAACTGAGCCCCAACCGATCCTGCAGGTCTTTTAACAAATTAATCACTTGGGCCTGAATTGAAACATCGAGGGCGGATATGGGCTCATCACAGATGATCAGGTCCGGCTCGACACTCAACGCCCGGGCAATGCCGATCCGTTGCCGCTGGCCGCCGCTGAACTCGTGCGGATAACGATCGCTGCTCTCCGGGGCCATGCCCACCATTTCGAGCAGTGCCGCCAGACGATCACTGCGTTGTAAACCGCGGGACATACCGGAAATGCGCAGCCCCTCTTCGATCGACTGGCCGACGGTCATGCGGGGATTCAGTGAGCCGTAGGGGTCCTGAAAAATAATCTGCATCTGTTTGCGGAAGGGCTTCATCTCTTTTTCGGGCAGGCAACCGATGTCCTGACCGCGGAAAATGATTTTTCCGGAATCCGGATTCAGTAGCCGCATGATCATTCGAGCAACCGTCGATTTACCGCAGCCGCTTTCACCGACCAGCCCGAGGGTCTGACCTTCCTGGATGTCGAAACCGACCCCATTGACAGCCTTCACCGACCCGGTGATCCGCTGGAGGAACCCGGAGCGGACGGGAAAGTGTTTCTTTAGGTCGCAAACCTGAAGAATGATCTGATCTGAATGTTGTGATGTCGTCATTTTTTAATAATTATATTCAAGCAGCCTCATTGCGGTTGGCATACAGCACGGGACAGCGCGCCAGATGCCCCTTGCCGTAATTGCACATATCCGGGAACCTCTCATGGCAGGTTGGCACCGCATGGGGACAGCGCGGATGAAACGGACATCCGACAGGCTTGTGGGCCGGGTCAGGCACAGAACCGGCAATGCTGTAAAGCCGTTGGCCTCTTTTCGACCGTGTCGGCAGTGATGCCAGCAGGCCCCGGGTGTAAGGGTGCTGGGGCTCACGGAAAATTTGAATTGTTTGCCCTTGCTCGACGATAATGCCGGCATACATGACATACACCCGGTCAGCCACGGCTGACACCACCCCGAGATCATGGGTGATGTAAAGAACGGCCATGTTGTGCTTCCGTTGAAGGACTTTAAAGAGCGTCAAAATTTGGGCCTGAACGGTAACATCCAGGGCCGTGGTCGGTTCGTCGGCAATCACCAGTTCGGGATCGCATGAGAGCGCCATGGCGATCATGACCCGCTGCCGTTGACCGCCACTGAGCTGATGGGGATAGGCATTGAGTCGCTCCTCTGCTGACGGGATGCCGACATCCGTTAGCAATTGAATGCAGCGCTGCCGCAAGCTATCCTCATCAATCTTGCGGTGGATCCGAATCGATTCGGCGATCTGTTCGCCAATCTTAAAAACAGGGTTCAGGGAGGTAAGCGGTTCCTGGAACACCATGGCAACGCGGTTACCGCGGATGCGCTGCATCTCTTCGTCGTTCAGAGGCAGCAAATCCCTGCCGTCGAACAGGATCCGGCCGCTGACAATCTCTCCGGGCGGCTGGGGAATAAGGCCGAGTACGCTGAGGGCCGACACGGTCTTGCCGCAGCCGGACTCCCCTACCAGGCAGACCGTTTCTTCACGCCGGATGTCGTAGCTTACACCGTCGACGGCTTTAGACGCACGACCATCGGCACCGCGAAAGTAAACCTTTAGGTCTTCGATCGATAGAAGGATTTGTGTGTCTGTCATGGGTGGTCCGTTGAGTCCGTTGGGCCCGTTGGGCCAGTTAGGCCGGTTGAGCCCGTTGTCCCGCCGCAGAAATTGTTCTTGATTCGAAAATGTATGCCAACCATCTTTCAGATTCTACAAGTATCCGTATACCCACCATATCTCAGACAAGTTTAACCGGCCTAACTGTCTTAACCGGCTCAACGGGCGCAACCGGCTAACGGGCTCAACCTAAATCACCGCTCCCGCAGTTTCGGGTTCAGGACTTCCCGTAGGCCTTCTCCGAACAGATTGAACGCCAGAACGACGATCAGAATTGTGATACCCGGAATGAATGTCAACCAGGGAGCGTCAAAGATGTAGTTCTGACCGCCTGAGAGGATATTGCCCCATGTGGCATGGGGGGGCGGCACCCCGAAGCCAAGGAAACTGAGACCGGCTTCGGTCAGTATTGCGGAAGCAATGCCAATAGTGGCCGACACGAGTACCGGGGCAACGGCGTTTGGCATCATATGTCGGAAAATGATTCGCAGATCGCCGACACCGAGGGCCCTCGCAGCGGCAACGAAATCCTGCTCGCGCAGGGAGAGAAATTCGGCCCGCACGAACCGGGTGGTTCCCATCCAACTGGTCAGGCCGATAACGACCATGATGTTGTAAATACTGGCCGGCAGGAGTGCGACAACCGTGAGAATCAGAAAAAAGGTCGGGAAACAGAGCATGATGTCCACCACCCGCATGATCAGGGTATCGATGGTGAAGGTCCTGATCCGGACGATCGACGGCAGCCCTTTGACTTGTTTTTGGGTCTGAAAGATTCTAAAAATTACCAAGATGCCGCTGATACCCAGCAAACCCATTCCCCACGCGATTCGGTCGACTGAGAGCAAAACCGCTCCGCCAAGCACGGCTGCGGCCAGCAGTAGGTGATCGATTTGAACCCGGTTCTGACCGTAGTAACCGGCAATACCCCCCAGTAAGATACCAATCAAGACAGAGATCCCCACGGCAACAAAGCCGACGGTGAGAGAAACCCAGGCGCCCTGTAGCATGCGGGCAAAGACATCCCGGCCAAGTTCATCTGTACCGAGGAGATATGTGCCGAGAAGCGGGGCCTGGCCGGGGCCCAGCGACGCCAAATTCGGCTTTGATAGCGGCGGTTGCAATTTATCCTGTAGCCGCACCAAAGATGGGTCGAGGACGGGGTCCACGCCCGAGGTGAGCAGCAGGCCGCCGATGGCAGTGAGGAAGAACAAAGCGAAGATCACCATGCCGGCCACAGCCAGTCGGTTCTGTTTGAAAAGAAACCAGAACTCCTCCCAGCGTGACTTGCGAGGTGCCAGGGGGGCATCCAATGGTTGAGCCCCGTTTGGGTATGGTGCTGCCTGAGATATCATTATAAGCGGATCCTCGGGTCGACGACCATGTATAAAACATCGGAAACCAACGTTCCGATCAACACCAGAACGGCCGATAGGAAGTTGACCGTTAAAATGATCGGGTAATCCCTGGCCAGAATCGCCTCATAGGCCATCCGGCCCATGCCGGGCCATGAAAATATCGATTCAATGATGACAGAACCACCGATCAGACCTGGTAGGATGAGTCCGAACATCGTCACAAAAGGGAGCAAGGCGTTGCGCAGAGCGTGCCGATAGTGAACGTCGTCCGGCGGCAGTCCCTTGGCTTTGGCGGTGCGGACGTAATCCTGCCCCTCGACTTCCAACATCTGGCCGCGCACATAGCGGGAGAGGACAGCGATGCCGCCGGTGGCCCCGAGAGCGGAAGGTATCACCAGGTGCCAGATCCGGTCCATCACCACGTGAATCGGCGATGTGTCGCCCAGGCCGAAGGTCTGCATGCCGATGACCGGCACGTGCAGTCGTGTCACCACCAGGATGATCAGTAGATAGGCAAAAAAGAAACCGGGGATCGAAATGAGGAAATAGGCAATAAAGGTCGAGCCGCGGTCGAACGTGCTGCCCCGGAAAATCGCGGATCGGATTCCCACCGGGAACGAGAGGGTCCAGGTCAGGATGGTGCCGACAATGAAAAGGGGCAGGCTGTTGAGAAAGCGGTCCCAGATTTTTCCGAGCACCGGTTGGTTGTCTTTCCAGGAAACGGTTCGGCCGCTGAAAAGATCTTTGTAAAACAACAGGTATTGAACGTACAACGGCTTGTCGAGGTGAAACTGCTTGCGGAACCTTTCGACCATCTCCGGGGTAAACTTGGGATTCATCGGGTCGATCTGGCTTGGTTTGCCAGGTGCCAGATAAATTATCAAAAACGAGACCACCGAGACGAAAAACAGGGTGACGATTTTTTGAACGATGCTGCGGCCGATAAATGAAATCATTTTTCCCAGTTAACCCTCAGCATTAAAATTTGGAAATTCAGATAATTTTGTCCATTTGTTAAAGTCAAACATGAAGTTACCGGTTTTGGTGGGCGCAATTTTTTGGTGCATTGATTGGCCCTGGTCGTCGACGGTTTTTATAACGATGCGCTTGTCAAGGACGGCTGTCCATTTTCCCACGTAGAGAAAAGTGTATGGCTGCTCGTCGGCGATGATTGCATGCAACCGGTGGCAGTCGGCCACTTGCTGGGCATGATTGTACTCCTGCCGAATTTTGACGATCAGATCGTCGGCTTCGGGGTTTGCGAAACCGACGAAATTGAGACGGTTCGGTTGAGTCTGGCTGGAATGCCAGATCTGGTAGAGGTCCGGGTCGATGCCCATTGACCATCCCAGGACCAGGGCATCGAAATCGAGTTTGTTGACCCGTTCCTGGATAAACACCGACCACTCCAACAGGTCGGTGCGGACATCGACACCGATTTGCTTCCAGGAATCCTGGGCTATCGCCAGAATAGCTTTGCGGATATCGTTGCCGCTATTGGTGATCAGGGTGAAAGCCAGTCGCTTGCCGTTTTTTTCGAGCCAACCGTCAGCATTGCGTTTCCAGCCGGCTTCTTCAAGCAGAAGGAGCGCTCCCTCAGGATCGTAGGGGATCGGTTGAATTGCACGGTTATAGAAGTCGGTTTGTTTGGGAAAGGGGCCGGTGATTCGCTCGCCTTGTCCGTAAAGAACGTACTTGATGATTTTTTCTATGTCGATGGCCATTCCAAGGGCCAGGCGCACGCGGCGGTCATTGAAAGGTTCGCGGCGCATGTTGTAGCCGATGTAGGTATAGCCGAAAGTAAGACCTGAGAAATTTTGATACAGCGGATCAGCGGTAAGACGCGCGACCTGGTGGGGCTGAACCGAATAGCTGTCCACTGTTCCGGCATAAAATTCCATTTCCTGTGTGAGTAAGTTGGGTATGATGCGGTAGGCATATGTTTTGTAGTTGGGTGGGCCGTCCCAGTAGTCATCGAAACGATCCAGCAGGATATACTGGTCGGATTTCCATTCCCGAAACTTGAAAGAGCCACAGCCGATGGGATGACGATTGAATTTGCTGTTGCGAATACTGAACTGCGACGGATCGCGGCCGCTTGCCAGTGCCTCTTTTTCCAGCATGTCACCATTCAATAGGTGTTCAGGCAGAATCCCCATCTGCCAGGTGCCGAAAGCCGGAGAATAAAGCACCTTGTAAACGATGCGGACCGTTAGTGGATCCACAACCTCGACCTTTTTTACCGGCTCATAGTCTGCGGTGCGTGGTGACAGGTTTTTGGGGTTCATGATGGCGTCGTAAGTGAAACGAACGTCATCGGCAGTCACCGGATGCCCGTCCTGAAACCGAACCCCGGGTCGGAGGTGGAAAACAAGGACCGGGTTATGTTCGGTGACCGGCAGTGTTTTACGGGCATACGCCTGCAGACGTTCCGCAGGCAATGTTACATCGGCTTGGAGGAAGGAGGCGGCATCGAAGGACGTGAAATAATTCTCGCCGAGGAGCAGTTCCAGATGACGGAACAGGTCTTGATCCACCTCGGTGAGAGTCAGCTTGATACGGGATGGGGCACTGACCTCTATCCGGATGTCATTGCCGGGTGTTCCGCCATCCATCGCGGGTTCCTTGAGCGTCTTCGTGAACCGATGCGGCGGCAAAACGGTGATGTCAGTAATACGTTTGAGAGTCGATGCCAGACGCGGATCCAACGCTGCCTTGGAGTCCTGAGACCGTCGAATCAGATCTGCCACCGATTCCGGATCAAGCGATTCCGAATCGGAGGGGTGAACGTTCGGATTGACGTAGAAATAGGCTTCTTCGTAAATTTCCCAGTGTGACGCCACCCGACCGCGAAACTGGAGGTTTTCGTCGCGGTCGATCAGGCCCTCGAACACCAATGATTCGATCTGGCTACTGGCAGAATCCGCCGAAAGGACCGGGTTGAGTAAGCTGGCATCGCCGATGGATGCAGTAATGTATTCACTGAGGCGTTGCGGGTTCCCGCGGGATTGCTCCTTATAGGTGGGGACCCAGAAGTAGGATTGGAGCAAAATCACGATCAGCAACAGTGGGGCGAATATCAGAAGCCGTCGAATAGTCATGGTCGATTATGGATTCCCCGCTGCGGATCGACAGGGCTTGCCGAAGTCTTGCTGCGGAGGATGACTTCAAAGAAACAGCTACCCTCACCGGCGTAATAGAGCGGTTTTACATGTCAATCTTACAACGACATTGAACGCTATAACCAGAAATATAAGGTTGTTTAAGTGGTGCCCCCGTCGATGGGCGTCTTTGGCTTATCTGCCGGTACAGGCTCAGTGTCTTTATGTCCGTCGGTTTTAGGTGTTGGTGGGGGGACATCCGTTTTCTGCGGTGTTTCCGGTTTCCCGACCAGCTTGGGTCTCATCGCCTGCATTTGCTTCAGGACGGATTCGAGTTTCTGCTGAATGAGGTTGGATTCAATATCATCTGGTTTGAGTGTCGCCGCTTTGTTGAGGTAGACTCGGGCAGTTTGGAGACCCTCGGTTGTGCCTCTTGCCGCGGCAACGTCAGCTTTGTAAATAAGAACGGTTCTGTCGATCGCCTTCAGGCGGTTGTCGATCAGCGTGCGATCTTCAGTGGTCAACGCAAACTCGCCGGCTTGCTTCAAGCTCGACTTGATTTCTTCAAAGCCCGGAGAGCCTGCGGCGGTCATTAGGGCATCACTCTCATTAAGATAGTATTGAAACACTATTGGAGAAACTTCTTCGCAAGTGTAATTTGCCTTCATCTGGCTTGGCGGCTTGACACCCTTCATACTGATCATGAGGTTACTTCCGATAGGGGAAAATCTGCCTTTCCAAACTTCAACAACACCGTTGTTGTCGATGATTTCGTATTTGCCCATGTTTTGAAGGCTAGCTGCAACGATCAGGAAAACAAACAGGGCCAAAATGCCGCCGCCGTAGAAAAGCATTTTATTCATGGTGTCTGGTTCCTCATTATTTGTTGGGGGAATTGCGGCGCTGGTATCAGCGGATGATGAAGGTATCGATTCTTTTCTGCTTTCAATCTTGCGAGTCGTTTTGGCGTTTGTTTTTTTTGCTTCAGCCGTAGTGGCCTGGCGCTTTGGCGGTGAACTTTTCGGTTTTTTATCCGTCTTCACTCCGGCCGACTCGGTTATATCCGTACTTCGGGGTTTGGCGGTTTTGGGGGCTGTTTTGGATTTGGCAGTGGTTTTTTTGGATCGGGCGGATTTCTTGCCGGCCGCTGAAGGCTTTGGCTTCTGGGGTTTCTCTTTTTCTATATCCTTAGACATTCCTTTTTCAGTTGGTTTGTCCGGTTTTTCTTTAGCCATTACGACCCCCTTCACAGTCATGTTTCCGTTTCTTGATCAATCGAAATGATCCCTTACCATGGCCTTTCCGCTTTTGTAAATAACATTTTACCCAACGCTTGAGGTTGACCCGGATCGGTAATTGTGATCAATAGTTAATGTCCATCCCTAAAGACCTTTTTCCCGCTGGTCGTTGTTCTCCGCAGCTCTCCGGTTGCGGGGTACGTATCATATACCTCGCTGTATGTATGTGTTCAGTATTGTCCAGCGAAAAATGTACAATTATCAATTGGACACAGAATAGCGTCAGTAGCTGTTCGTGAATAGGATCCAACGAAGAATGATCCCGCTATTGATATATAAGGGTTAGCCCGAATGTTTCATGAAATCTTTTCACCGAGCGGCCAAAAAGAAGCAATATCGGGGCATTGGTAAAACTCATGAACCGTATAACCGAGGGACACTTTGTATCTCCCCAAGATCTAATGATAGAGTGGAAAAGATTTCACCCTTCGGGTCAACCGGAGGCCCCCATGGCCCTTCGTTATTCGAGGATCGCAGTAGACTACTACAGCATCACCTCGAAATGCCTCCCGCTTTGCGGGATCACAAATCTGATCATTTGATTGAAGGTGTGCGATTGGCCATAGAAGCCTCCAGTTGATGAAATTTCCGGGTTGATGTTCAGATGAATTTGCAGGAAAAAACAGAAAAGCTAAAAGAAATTTTGAAAAGTTACCCCGATCTGATCGTCGCTTTTTCCGGCGGTGTTGATAGCACATTACTACTGTATGTCGCCCATATGGTTCTGGGAGAAAAAGTCCTGGCCATAACAGCACATTCACCTGTCCATCCGGAAAGGGAAATCCGTTTTGCCAAGGAATTTACCACTGAGCTGGGTATCCGCCATGTGGTGGTCGCTTCCAGAGAAATGCAGCAGGCTGATTTCCGAGCCAACCGGTCGGACCGCTGTTATGTTTGCAAACGGAATATACTGGCAGACTTGATTGAACTCGGAAACGGTCGGGGTATGGCACACGTGGTTCATGGGGCCAATTTGGACGATCTGAAAGATTACCGACCCGGAATGAAGGCTGCCCGAGAGTTGGGGGTCACGGCCCCTCTTGTGGAAGCCGGTTTGAACAAAGACGACATTCGGCTGGTATCGCGGCAATTGGATCTTCCCACCTGGAACAAGCCCTCAATGGCCTGCCTGGCTACCCGCGTGCCCTACGGGACAATTATCAGAGAAGAAACGTTGGCAATGATCGATGCTGCCGAAGAGATGATCCTCTCGGTAGGGGCCTCAACGGTCCGGGTCCGCCATCACGGTGATATTGCACGGATCGAATTGGACCCCGAAGACTTCGAACGGATTCTGGTCCCATCGACCCGGCTGGCGGTCACCGACCGGTTAAAAGCCCTTGGTTTTAATTACGTGACCCTCGACCTCGAGGGGTATACGTCGGGCAGCATGAACCGAAATATGACGGACGCTGAAAAATTTAATGACAGTCCTGCGCCAAAACTTCGATCGTATGCGCCTGCCAACAAAGATGATTGAGGCTTTGTGCTGGATGATTCGTCCGCCAGCCACTCCGAATGCCCTGCCAGCGGTACGGGGCATGAAAAAAGCGATGCAGCGCCCGCTGGTGATTCATTGGAGATAAAGAATGGATAATGTGACAGTTGACAACCACGGCAATGTGGCATTGCTGCGCCTCACCAGCGGGGTCACCAATGCCATCGGACCATCAATGATAGCGGATCTTTCCTCTGCTCTCAGACGGATTCGAGCGGAGTATAGCGGATGCGTTCTGGCCGGTGGAACTAAATTTTTTAGCATCGGCCTCAACCTTCCCGAACTCATCGGTTTCGACCATGAGAGGATGAGCCGATTCTGGGATGCATTCGACCAGGCCGTCCTCGACCTTTATACCCTGCCAATACCTGCGGCTGCAGCGATTTCAGGTCATGCTGTTGCTGGGGGGACGATTCTGGCAATGAGTGTCGATTATCGCTTGATTGCACCGGGCAGAAATTTTATGGGATTGAATGAAATCAATATCGGTCTTCCGGTCCCCTACCTGGCGGATTTGATGCTCAGGCAGGTCGTCGGTGACAGGGTGGCCACCGATATATGTTACAAAGGCGAAATGGTACCGCCTGAGGAGGCCATGGCCGCCGGATTAGTGGATGAAATCACTACGGAGGAGAAAATCGAAGAACGGTCCCTAGAATTGATCTCCCACCTAGCAGAGAAGCCGCGGGCCGCTTTTAGCCTCATCAAGCAAAACCGCACGGAGGCGGTGCGCGCCAGGTTCGAGGGTAACCGTACCCAGCATAAAGAAGAAATGCTATCGTGCTGGTTTGAGCCGTCAGTGCATAAATTGCTCGAGACGGCTGCCGAGAAGTTTTGACCGGCTGATTCTGTGATTGAAACAAGTCCTATCAGATGAGGATGGGGGGGTGACTGTATAGAACGGCCCCGATGCCTATAGATAGAGAACCGGCGGTCTGTGAGGTGCAGAACCGCCGGATTCTTGCCTGACTGTCACCGGTTTTACAACGTGGTCGGCTGGTTTTGTAACTGCAATTTTTAACCGCGCTATCCGACCGTCGGTATTGTCAACCGCAGATGCGGCAATCTTCCAAACACTTTTCGTATTTTTTTTCACGTGCTTCAGGTGGTTCAGTATTGTCTGGATCTCCCCAGTGCTGATGGATGCATTTGCTGATGCACCCTTGCTCTTCATTCGTTATTTTTCGTTCTTTCATATCTCTGTCCTCCCGATTGTGCGTTGGAATGTCATCAAAAGACGCCAGAACCCATCTCAAAAATATTCTAAGAGTCCATGGCGGTGTTACGAACCGGGTAAAAACGCCCACATACGGCATGTCTGCGTCGCTTTTTCGCCGTTGCGTGGCTTGCCATGAACCCCAACTTATTTTTGATATAGGTTCTAATATGGTAAACATTCTAAAGGGGGTTGCAATCTGAAGCGTTCGTTTGTGGCCGCGTAATGCCTATCAGGTTAAAGTGATATGAGAACGCCCGAACTTCAACGAGTTTTGAATGTTACAATATTTTCGATTGCTGAATGAGTCAAAATATTCAATAACACCTCGACATTTATGCTCTTTGGCCACCACCCGAATAGATTCATAACTTTTTTGATTAAAGGGTCTCCCGATAACCTTGGCTCAGGTTTGGCCCTGGGTCGCCAGACACTCGGTAGCGTCTGCCATGAACGAACCCGTTATTATCCCTTTATGGATTTTCGTGCTTTTGCTGGGGGGAACCGCCTTCACCTTGGCCGACAGGGTGTTACTGCCGATGGTGCGCTGGTTTCTGCAGCGCACCATCAATCGCGTAATCGATGACATCAGTCGTCGGCTGTCATTGGAAATCCGACCGTTTCAGCTGACCAAGCGCCAGGTGCTCATCGATCGTTTGGTCAATGATCCTGGCGTTATCTCGGCCATACAACGTGAAGCACAGCAGCGTGGCGTTTCCAGGGAGAGGTTACAAAAGGAGGTGGTGGTTTACGCTAAAGAAATAGTGCCGGCCTTCAATGCCTATCTATACTTCCGGATCGGTTACTGGGTGGCCAAGAAAATTGCCCGGTTGCTGTATCGGGTTCACATCGGTCTCATCGACAGTGCCAGACTCGAAAAGATCGATCCGAATTCGACCGTTGTTTTTATCATGAACCATCGCAGCAATATGGATTACATTATCGTTTCCTTCCTGGTTGCAGAGCGGACGGCCTTGTCTTACGCGGTCGGAGAATGGGCCAGAATCTGGCCTCTGCAAACTTTGATTCGTGCCATGGGGGCTTTTTTTGTGCGGCGCCGTTCGAACAACACGCTGTATCGACTGGTTCTGGAACGTTACATACACATGGCGACTAAAGAGGGGGTTTGCCAGGCGGTTTTCCCTGAAGGCGGTTTGAGCCGTAACGGACAGATGGGGCGTCCCAAATTTGGAATCATCGATTATATGGTCCGCGGTTATCAACCCGATACGGACCGTGATATCGTCTTTGTCCCGGTCGGTATCAATTACGACCGAACAATAGAAGATCGAAGCCTAATGCGCGCGTTGGACCCCGAAGCCGGCCGGCGGAGTCGCTGGTTTGTCGTCAAAACGACGGGCCTTTTCATAGTGAAAAGCATCAAACTAATGATTTTAAGCAGATGGCGAAAATTCGGCTATGCCTGCGTTAACTTCGGTTCCTATGTTTCGCTACACGATTACTGCAATGAAGAGGGCATCGATTTCAGTCGCATGGATCGCCGGGAACGATTCAAAGCCGTTGAAACGCTGAGTAATCATCTAATGGCGGCCATTGCGGCGGTTATCCCGGTGCTACCGATCCCGCTGGTTGCGGCAGTTTTTCAGGCCAAACCGCAATCCTCGTTAACGGCCTTTGAAGTTGAAGAACGGGTGAACCGCCTCATCACCGATATCCAAGCCAGGGGGGCACCGGTATTTATATCAACCCGTAGCCGGGTACAGAACATCGTTACGGCCCTCAACATGCTGAAAATGCGCCGGTTGATTGTCGAATCAAACGGTCTTTATACGGCCGATCCCGAAATGCGAAATATTCTCGACTACTATGCCAACTCCATTGCCCATTGGCACCCTGAGTCCGATCCTACCGATTAAACAATATCGCCCGAAAATTATCGAAATATCCGCCAAGATTTACACCGCTTTTCAAAAATAAATGCCGAAATACGGAAGGGTGGTATAAGTGGTTGTAGATAAAAACGTTCGCATAACGGAACGTTTTTTTGACAACCACTGTATGTGTCCTGCGACCGACTGGCCCCCCAAACCCTGCCTGTCCGCTATTCCGTTTCGTGTAAGGCACTCATTTTGTCTTCCGCATTGACGCCAATGTTGTCTTTTATTATTTAATAACGATAAGTTGCATACCATTTGCCGATGGTGCTGGATCGATTGTGTTATAATGTGATATAATATCATACTCGACTTGGGTGGATCTGAAGACCGAAGGATAATCGAATGACACCGCGAAAAGCGACGACGGCTGTAGTACTTTTCCTCTCCATCACTTTTTATCTGTTCTATCCCACCGACGCTTCGTCGGAATTCTACCGCTATGTTACCGAAGACGGCGATGTGCATTATGTTGACAATCTCGCAAATGTCCCTGAGGAATACCAGCCGGATATGAAAGTGTATCGCGAAAAATACGATCATCTTCCGGAAGGCGAAAGAGCGATCATGCTCCAGAAAGATCGCGAAAGAGATTCACACCGGGCACTTGAAGAACATAAACTCAGGGGGCAACGCGAAAAAGAAGCCCAGCTCAGACGTCAGCAAACGGATGTGATCATTATAGACAACCAGGTGCTGGTACCCGTAACCATCGGATACGGCATAAAAGAGATGGAAACCCTGTTCCTTCTCGACACCGGCGCATCCCATTTGGTGCTCTTCAGTGATCTGGCCGGCATACTGAACGTCAAATCCCACGAGAAAGGGGTTTCTATGGTGGCCGGTGGCGATCTCATTGAAACCGATCTGGTCGTCTTGGATTATCTTAAACTGGGTCCGCTCGATTTGAAAAAAGTCGAAGCGACGGTGATCCAGCACACGACCAAATCTGCCGAAACCGTTCATTTCAGTGGTCTGTTGGGTATGAACATTTTGCGGAATTCACGTTACACCATCGATTTCGAAAATCAGAAAATTCATTGGCAACAGCCCAATTGACGTCCCCAGCTGATCTTCCGATCGGGTGATATCTCTCAGTGGGCCGGCGCTTAACTTCTGAACACCTATATCCTGCGTACTTCGGATGCCTCCAATCGCTTACCTCATTGCGGCGGATAGTGTTGTCGTTCTGCATTTTGCGTTCGTATGTTTTGTTGTGGTGGGCGGACTGGGAGGGTTATGGAGACCCAAGGTCATCTGGTTGCACTTTCCGGCTCTTCTCTGGGGCGTGTTGATCGAATTCAGTGGCTGGATCTGTCCGCTAACACCACTGGAAAATTTTCTGCGTCAAAAAAGCGGTGGGGCAGGATACGCCGGCGGTTTCATCGAGCACCTGGTAACGCCTTTATTGTATCCGGAAGGGTTGACGCGCACCGTTCAGCTGTTTCTGGGCGTCGCCGTCCTCATTCTCAACGGAATTATTTACTGGGCCGTTATCCGCCGTCATCGCTTGAACAGGAGCCAACCCAACAATCGAAGGAATTCTTAAATGATGTCTTCACAAGACTGCATTCTGATCAGCGCCTGTCTGCTGGGTGAGCGGGTGCGCTTCGACGGTAGGGTCAGGAAACGCCTCGGCGCCGAAATTCGTCTATGGCGTTTTCAGGAACGCCTTATCGCTGTCTGCCCGGAGGTTTCAGGCGGTTTGTCGGTGCCTCGATCGCCGGCTGAGATCGAGAATGGTAACGGTTGCGACGTTCTCTGCGGAAAATCCGGCGTGATAGATGCAGAGGGACGCAACGTGACGACTGTATTTTTAGAAGGGGCACATAAAGCTTTGGAATTCGCCCGTAATAGTCGGGCACACGTCGCCGTCATGAAAGACGGTAGCCCCTCTTGTGGTGTGACCTACACCTATGACGGATCTTTTTCAAGAAAGCGGATTGCCGGCTGTGGTGTGACGACCGCCCTGTTAAAAGCAAACGGAATCGAAGTGTTTACAGAACGTGACTTGAAAAAGGTTGATACCTATTTCTCGCGAGATTGTCCCTGATCCATAAAGATACTTTGTATCATTAATATATCGTGGGTTTACGTTCAAGTTATTGCGGATATTTTGTTCAGTGGTTGCCTAAAAGAGGTGAATAGCTAACGTTTTCGTTTTTCTTGAAAGAAGCAGTAATAGGGGTTACAAATCTCATGTGAGTATTATATTGGGTACTCAAACTGCCGGGTGATCACCGGAGGCCGAAAGAAAGCATAGGAGGATCAATGAGCGCAAGATTCAACACAATCCCTTTAAATTTCTGGTTTTTCTGCATGATTACAATGGCTTTTTCAGGCGCAGCCATCGCTGCTGAGACGAAAGATATGGGCGGTTGGGAGCTGGGCAGTCCCTACAACACCTTCTACAACGCAGCAGAAATGGATGCGTTTAAAGCTAAAGTGGTCAAAATTACCGAAGCCGCACCGATGCCCGGCATGTCTCCCGGTGTTATCCTGAAGGTTAAAGAATCGGATAATGAATCAATCGACGTGCATGTCTGCCCTGTCTGGTATCGGGACGCTGAAGGTATCGGACTCAAGCGGGGTGATAAAGTTAAAATTCGCGGTGTTTGGGCCGAGATCGATGAAAAGGACGTTTTCATGGCCTCGAAAATTAAAAAGGGCGACTATTACGTACTTAAGGTGCGCCTGACAAAAGATGGTATACCCTTTTGGACAATGTCTGCCGAGCAACTCGCAAAAGAGCAACAGGATAAAAACGACTAATCCGCCAGTTTCATCATAATAGTCAATAGCGTTGGATGACGGACATCACCCCGATTGGTGAAATGTTTGCTTGAGGGTATCGGTGCTGCTCGTTTGCGGAAACCGCAATAATTCTTGACAATCTGTCTTCAAAACCGTAGATGTGAGCATTATCTCATAAAGGAATGGGTATGGTCAGGCCGCAGAAGGACCGCTTCGTCGCGTTCAAGCCACATATCAGCTACTTCAAGCCAAGAGGCATTCCCATGCTGGAGCTTGACGAGGTACAGTTGACGGTGGATGAGCGCGAGGCGATTCGTCTCTCTGACCTCATCGGTTTATCCCATGAAGAGGCGGGAGGGCGCATGGGCGTCTCCCGCGCCACTTTCGGGCGGATAATCCAGCGGGCACGCAAAGCTGTTGCCGATGCTATTATCAACGGCAAGGCGATCAATGTAGAGGGAGGCAATTATAAACTCATCGAAGACCCTCGGATTTTCAGCTGCCTAAAGTGTCATAACCATTGGGAGGAACCCTGCGGAAGCGGCAGGCCTCAAGGGTGTCCGCAATGCGGATATGATGAGTTTCGTCGTGAGTAACGCCCTGTCAATATCAGGAAAAACACCGTACCCCGATCCATAGCCTCGCGTAGATCCACGAATCGTTAATGGCATGATTGTGTGTACAATTCACGAGTGACATTATTAATTTTTGAGCATGCCTGCTTAAACATTTGCAATCGGGTATCCTGACTGTGGGCTGCCACTGGAATTCTAAGGAGGGTTATCTGTCCTGCCGAAAGAACCAATCATGAACGAAAAATAGACGATCCTACGGCACCAGATGCCGCTAAACAGATCTTTAAAGGATTGACGCGTAAATTCACAGAAGGGGAGATCGATATACATGTCACAAATTATGGATAAAGTACCGGATCCTGCCAACAGGCAAGATCCGAATGCAGAACAGGACGCCAAGATTAACAGCGCGCTTGGAAAAATTAAAAACAAATTCCTGGTCATGAGTGGAAAGGGTGGTGTCGGTAAAACCAGCACGTCCGTCAATCTGTCAATTGCCTTGGCAAGCAAAGGCTTTAAAGTCGGGATCATGGATGTCGATCTTCATGGACCGGATGTACCGCGTATGCTGGGGTTAAAAGATACCTTGGACGTTGGACCCAACCGCAAGTTAAGTCCCGCCCGTTATTCGGATAATCTGAAAGCGGTTTCAGTTGAGTCGCTGATGGCAAGTAAAGACGAAGCCGTTATCTGGCGCGGCCCGATCAAATATTCGGCCATTCAGCAATTCATCGGTGATGTCGATTGGGGGGAGCTTGACTTTCTCATTATCGACGCGCCGCCGGGAACCGGTGACGAGCCATTGACCGTCGCCCAAATCGTTAAAGACGCCAAAGCCATAATCGTTACGACGCCACAGGAGGTGGCCCTCGCAGACGTTCGTAAATCGATAAGCTTTTGCAAGCGGGTCAATATGGAAGTTTTCGGCATCCTGGAGAACATGAGCGGTCTGACCTGTCCGCATTGTAACAAGATGATCGAGCTGTTCGGTTCCGGTGGTGGCGAAAAAACCGCAAAGCAGTTCGACCTCAATTTCCTGGGCCGGATTCCCATCGATCCCAACGTGGTCGTGTGCGGGGATTCGGGTACGTGTTTTCGTGATGCCCACACCGATTCGGGCGTGACCCGGGCGTTTGATGATATTGCCGATAAAATGGCGGCATTCGTTTGACCATCCGGCGATCAACACGCAAGCATGATCGTCAGTTATACTGATTTGTCGTCACTGCCACAAGCTGTTCCTGGATTGTGGTACCTCCCTGGAAAACCCATCCGCCTGAAGGGGCGGGTGGGTTTTCTTATTGCTCTACCGGGCACGTGACCGTTACTATAATCCTATTGCGTTCCTTCTTAACCTATACCGCTGGATGTGATCGGCGCATTAGTTTGGTTTCATCCTCAAGTTTTCCCATCTTTGACCGATAACAATCCAGAGGCCGGCGCCATAAATGATACAGATCGTTGTCGGCAGCCGGTTATTCGGATAAACCGAGAAGGAAGATGTCCATGGGATCAAAGGATGTAATCAGCGAGGTCATTAACGGCATTGACAGATTGCCCACCTTGCCGGGTGTTGCCATCAAAATACTGGAGGCCGTACAGGACAAAAAAAGCGGCTTAATGGAATTAGCACAAATTCTGTCTACCGATCCGCCGCTAAGCGCGGAGGTTCTCCGGCTGATTAACTCACCTTACTATGGACTGAATTCCCGCATCACTTCCGTTAACCATGCCGTCAATCTCCTTGGCGCGACCACCGTCAAGAATCTTGCCTTGAGTTTTTCGGTGATAAAATGCTTTCAGTCTGACGATGGTGAAGGGTTCGACTACACTCAATACTGGAAAGATTCTCTTTTCAGTGCCGTGACCATGAAACTGCTGACCGGAAAGTTGAATCGCCAGTTGGCAGATGACGCCTTTTTCCTGGGGTTGCTGCACGATATTGGTATCCTGACCCTTAACCAATGCATGCATGATCAATACAGCCTGGTACTGACAGAAATGGCCAAGAATCAATCGGCATATCAAGATGCGGAAAACCAGGTTCTCGGTTTCACACACATGGAAATTGGCAGCCATTTGGCAAAAAAATGGGGATTGCCGGATACCTTTTTCCAGTCAATTGCCTATCATCACAACCCCGCAAAGCTGAATACCGGTAACGCGGATATGGCCATATTGACGCAGATGTTGCATCTGACGTCATTGCTGGTCGATTTTGTCAATAAACCCGACAAAGCCTTTTATCTTGGTTTGATAGAGCATTACGTCAAAGAGTACGGTTTTGAAGACCAGTTTCAATTGGAACCGGTGTTAGATGAGGTGGGGCGTCTCACGGAGGCGGTATACCCTGTTTTCGAAATCAAGATCGAATCCGAAACCGGTTATCTCGATATGATCGAGACTGCCAGAAAAGAGTTGATTCACCTGTCCTCCGATTTCTTGAGTCGCCTGATCGAGCAGGACAAGCGTATCGAGGTATTGAACGAGCGGGCGACCCACGACGGTCTGACCAAACTGACCAATTACCAGAGATTTCAGGAAGTCCTCGATGAAGAAATGTACCGTGCCAAGCGCTATAAAATGCCACTGACGCTCCTGATGATGGACCTTGATCATTTCAAAAAGATCAACGATACGTTCGGGCACCTTGCCGGGGATTATATCCTGAGAGAAGTTTCGGATCTGTTGCAGAAGTCGATGCGCAAATCGGACGTTGTCGCCCGCTACGGTGGAGAAGAGTTCGCCATCCTGCTGCCGGAAACGCCTCAGGAGGGGGCCTTCATTTTGGCTGAGCGTCTGCGCGACAAATTATCATCAAAGGCGCTCACTTATGGTGAACAAACCATTTTCGTCACCATGAGCATCGGGATTGCTGCCTACTCAGCCAAAACCGACTCTTCCAACGCCGACCTGATCAAGAAGGCCGATACCGCCTTGTATCGTGCCAAAGATTCAGGTCGCAATCAGTGTTGCGTGCATTCAGCCGCGTAGAACCTTTTCAGGTTCAAATCAATTTATAGCTCACCAGCTCACCTGTTTCTGTTTCCACAAGTATCCTTTGCAGCGCGCTCAAGGGGGCTGCTGCACTATCGATACTGCAAGCCCTTGTCTACTGTTGCCCTGTGGCAGGTTGCCGAATCTCGCCATGAGCAATTGGCCTGAGAAACAAATCGAATTGTATAGAGGTTGTTAAAAAAACGTTCCGTTATGCGAACGTTTATTTCTACAACTACTGATACCACCCTTCCGTATTGCGGAATTTATTTTTTAATAGGCGGTATAATCCTGTAAGTCGTCTACGGACATCCCGCCGGTTCCTCTCCGGATCATCATTCATGAAGGAAATTATTGCGGGTCCCCGTTGTTTTCAAAATTAAATTTGTGTATGGTGATTTCCAGAAATGCATCGGCACCGGCCGGAGAAGGTATGATTCATTCCCAACGCGGAAAAATTGTCGACGACTTCTACGTACTGGGCCATCCGGCCATTCCGGTTTACTTGCTGGATGGCCCCTCCCCGGTGATCTTCGATGCCGGATTCACCATGCTTGGTGATTTTTATATTGGGGAGATCGAAAGGATTTTGGGAGAACGGCAGCCGGCTTTCTGCTTTCTCACGCATGCTCACTTTGATCACTGCGGAGCCGTCGCCGCCTTTAAGAGCCGTTATCCACGGATGCAAGTGGTGGCCGCCGAAAAGGCGAAAGAAATCCTGCAACGACCGAGCGCTGTCGATCGGATCAGATTCTTAAATGCCGCTGCCGAACCTTTGGTGAAGCAAACCGGTATCGCCTATAATTCAGACAGACGTTTTGAAACCTTCCCTGTCGACCGTGTCGTGCAGGAGGGCGATCGGGTGGAGATTTCAACAAGCTGCGTCGTCAAAGTGATCGAAAGCCCGGGACACACCTGGGATTGCCTCAGTTATCTGATTGCCGGAAAAAGCATACTACTCTCATCCGAAGCCGCCGGGCAGGCGGACACGACCGGCTACATCGTATCGGACTGCCTTGCGGATTACGATTGTTATCTCGATTCATTGTTGAAGCTTAAAGCCCTGGAACCGGACATCTTGTGCCCCGGGCACCTGTTTGTCTACAGAGGTGCCGATACCATCGATTATTTGGAAAGGGCTCAGGCCGCCTGTATCGATTTTCGGCGGCTGGTCGAATCACTGACAGAGGCGGCAGTCGGTGACATGGCCGTTATCATACAGAGGATAAAGGCCATTGAGTATGATTCAAATCCGGGCCCCAAACAACCGGAACCTGCCTATCTCATCAATCTTGCAGCCAGAATCAAGGCGGTCCTGAATGCGGTACGATAGCTTCGGTCGGTGCAGAAGATAAATTATGGACACCCCACCTGATTTGACCACGGATATCGGCGGCATCCGACTCCGCAACCCGGTGATGACCGCTTCCGGCACCTTTGGTTATGCCCGGGAGTTCGAGACGTATGTCAACCTGAACCGGCTTGGCGGTATCATTGTCAAAGGTCTGTCGTTGGCGCCGAGCAAAGGTAACCGGCCGCCCCGCATCGTCGAGACGGCCTGCGGTATGTTAAATGCCATCGGACTGGAGAATGTCGGTATAGAGGCTTTCATCACTGAAAAGCTGCCGTTTCTCGTACGTCTGTCCCCACCGGTTTTTATCAATATTTACGGCCGAAGCATTGAGGAATATGCGGCCTTGGCCGCACGCATCGAGGAGGTCGAAGGGGTTCTCGGCATCGAGGTCAACATTTCATGCCCGAATGTTAAAGCCGGCGGTGTGGCCTTCGGTGTTGATCCGGAGGTGGCCGGTCAGGTTGTGAATGCTGTCAGGGACAACACGTCCAAAACCCTGATCGTAAAACTCTCGCCGAATGTTACCGATATCACGGCAATCGCCCGCCGGGTTGTCGCGGAAGGCGCAGATGCCCTGTCATTGATAAATACCATTACCGGCATGGCGGTCGATGTGGTCAAACGACGCCCGGTATTGGCCAATATCACTGGCGGGCTTTCCGGTCCGGCGATAAAGCCGGTGGCCCTGCGCATGGTCTGGCAGGTCTGTCAAGCGGTGAACGTACCTGTCATCGGCATCGGCGGTATTACCACCGCGCATGATGCCCTGGAATTTCTGATTGCCGGAGCGGCTGCCGTTCAAGTGGGGACGGCCAATTTCGTCAATCCGCGGGCGACCACAGATATTCTCGACGGAATCGCGGACTACCTCGTGGAGAACAAGATCAAACGACTATCCGATTTGATCGGCAGTTTGGAAGTATGAAGATGGTTGAGCCTGTTTAACCAGTTGAGTCCGTAACCTTGGACGAATGAAACGGCAATCCTGGCGGCTGGCAACGAAGGTTTTGGCGTTAAAAAAGATCGAGAAACGCCAATAAATACAATACGACCATCTTGTTCGACTACGATGCTTCTCTTCGAAATGAATGGGGGCTCCAGAAAGATACCGCCAATGCCATTCTACTTGACAAAAAGCGTATTTGTCGGGCAATCATCCGGGGCAGGGTTCCGGACGACAAGGTTGAACAGCTTGTGCAGTTGGCCACTGAGCTTCAAGCAGAGTGATGGCTAACGGGAATTTCACGAAGCCATTATCAGGGAGTGGTCAATAAGAGTAATTGCCGGTAAAGAAAAGGATGTCGAGAACCATTGCCAGGATGTTAAAGAAGGGACACAAACTTATGAAGGTGCGACGAATCGCCGCTGCCTGTGTTGCCAGTTTCGTTATTTTGCTTTGTGGGTTATCGGCATCTGCCCAGGAATCGAAACCGATACTGAAAGTCGGCATCAGCCCGTTCGTACCCTTTGTCGTGCTTACCAAGGACGGTCCGGTGGGCGCTACCATCGATTTCTGGAAAAAAATGGCTGATCTTCTTGAAACAAGATACGAGTTTGTCGAATGCACCGGTGTTGCCGACAAGCTCGAGAAGTTGGCCGACGGTCGGATCGATGTCGCCATCGGCGGAATTACCATCACCGAAGAACGTGAGACGCAATTCGATTTCACCCAACCGACCTTCCGGTCGGGACTGGATATTCTGATACGCACTGACAGTGAGCCCGCTTTTTCCTCACTCCTGGTGTCATTGTTTGAGAAAAACAAGCTGTTCATATTCCTTTTACTTATTCTGCTGGTGGTCATTGCCGGGCACATTATCTGGTTGGCTGAGCGAAGCACGAAAAAGTGGTCCACCAGTTTTCACCGCAATTACTTTCCGGGCGTATTGGACGGGATGTATTGGGCTCTGGTCACCGCCAGTACCGTCGGTTACGGCGATCTCGTGCCCAAAAAGTGGATCGGCAAAGTGTTGAGTGCCCTACTGATTGTTATTTTTCTGCCGCTGTTCGGTTTTTTGATTGCATCGTTGTCGTCAGATCTGACACTCTACAGCCTCAGAACCAATATTCAGGGCCCGGAAGACCTGGCCGGCAAGCAAGTGGGCGTGATTAAGGGGACCACCAGTGAAGAGTACCTGCGCGATGGGCCGTCGAACCTCTTCAAATTCGAAGATGCCGACCAGATGTATAAGGCCCTTTTGGTTAAGGCGGTCGATGCCGTGGTTTATGATGCACCGGTCTTGAAATACTTTGCCAACACGACAGGCAAGGGTAAGGTGGAAGTTGTTGGCAAACTGTTCGAGCAACAGTATTATGGGATTGCCGTCCGCCAGGGCAGTCCGCTGCGTGAAGAAATCAATCGCGACTTGCTGGCTTTAGAAGAATCCGGTGATTATGCATCTGTTATTGAAAAATGGTTCGGAAAAGGATACAGCCATTGATGGAAGATTATTTTATCCGATCAACCTCAACATTTCGGATTCGAGGTGGATGGGTGGTCAGAGCAAGGCCGGATGTCGATACTGTCTATTCCGGAACGTAAAAAATTACTGAATCCGAATCTACAGGAGCAGGGATATGAAACAGACCCCCAAGGTATTTATCGTGGATGACGAAGAGAGAATGTGCCAAAGTTTGGAAGCCATCATGCGTAATGCCGGTTATGAGGTATCCTCTAGCACATCCGGTGTTGCCGCGCTTAAGAATATCGAGCAGGACCGGGCAGACATATTCCTGCTTGATGTTCACATTCCCGACTTGGACGGGTTTAATTTATTGGATCGGATCCGGGCAGAACAACCGAATGCGCCCGTGGTCATGATCACCGGCGACGCAACGGTAGAATCGGCGGTCAAGGCCCTGCGCAAGGGTGCCTATGATTATTTGAAAAAACCTTTTGAGCCTGAAGAACTGCTCAACACGGTGGATAACGCATTGCATCAGAAAAAGCTCCGTAACAAAAACCGCGTCCTGAGCGGTCGTCTCAGTCTCTCGGAACGACGATTCCGGTTCCTGCTCAAAACCACCCCCGACATGGTTTACACACTTGATCCTGCGGGCCGGTTCAAGTACATCAATACCGGCGCCGAAAAACTGTTCGGCTACAAACCGACCGATCTGGTTGGAAAACACTATGAAACGGTTTTATATGGCGATGACATTAACAACGCCCAATGGCGATTCAATGAAAGGCGCACCGGAAGTCGGGCAACCGCCGGGCTCGAGTTGCGTTTGAAGCCGGGGCCTCTCAGTAAGGAAAACCACGGCAACGGAAATTATGCTGTCGTCGAATTGAATGCCACCGGCGTTTACCGAGAGGGGAGGGGAGATAACATCCATGTCGGCACCTATGGCATCGTTCGCGACATGACCCGGCGCAGGGTTCTGGAACAAGAAATCCAGCAGGCCCAAAATATCGATACGCTCAACAAGCTGGCAGGCTGCATTGCCCTGGATTTAAGCAATCTATTGTCGGCCACTCAAGTCATGGCGTCCGTTGTCAGTCACAGAATGCCATCTGACACCCCCTACACGGAGCAGATCAAGACCATTGAACAGTACATTCAGAGCAGCTCGGACCTGGCTCATCAGCTGTTCTGGCTGGCCAGAGGGGAAAAACTCCAGGTTCAAAACGTCGGCGTCAATTCGTTGAGCCGCAAGGTCACCTTGCGGTTGAAAGCTATGGATGCGCAGGAAGTCAATCTGGCCGGAGATTTCAATAAATGGGACTATGAGACCCACCCCATGACAAAGGATGATGAGGGACGCTGGAAGACAACTATAAGACTTCCTCCCGGGCGTTACGAATTCAAGTTCATGGTGGACGGACAATGGCGTGAATGCTCAGAGAATGAATTTACTGTCCCCAACGACTTCGGCACATTTAACAATGTATTGGTCGTGTCTGCCACCTGACGCTTTAACAAGGGTGTTGATCAGTTAGGGTTTAGGGAGGCGCATCGTGGCGGTATTCAGGGGCGGCGCGTTTCAATTTCAGGGCATCGCCTGAATGATATCCCGATATTCGCCCTCGGTAAATGCCCGAAACGTTTCGGTGCGGACGGCGCCTTTTGACCCGATGGCAAGCGCGATCTTTGCGACGGTAGCATCATCAGGAGCTTCTGCTACAATGATGATATCATACCGTCCGGTTACGAGATAAAACTGTTTCATTTCAGCGCCCATGGCCTTGAAGACCTGCTTGGCTGCGTCAAGCCGGGCCGGGCTTTCCTTAACGGATTCTATACCCTGCTGGGTGTAATTTGGAATCATAGACCGTCGGTGGCAGGATTAACGTGTTCGGGTTCTCCCATGACCAGAAAACCCGCTGCAAGCAACACCCGTTCTGCCGGATCCAGTTTTTCCCTCTGTTTAAGCAGGCGCGCAGCCAGTTCCGGTTTGTCGGTGATGAGCGCATCGACACCAAGGTCGAACATCTGCATCATGCCGACGGCATCATTGACGGTCCATACGTACAGCGACTTACCGACATTGTGAACCCGGCGGACGAATCCTGGGGTTGCCATGCGGGAATGAACAGCAAGAAAATCGGCTTCCTCGCGGGCAAGGTCGCTCAGTGCCACCGCACTCAATAGGCCTACCTGCCAACCGGGACGCATATTTTTAACCTGGTGAACGGCTTCCGGTTGCAACGACATGATCACGATATCAGTTTCCATTCCCGCTTTTTCTACGATTTCGATCACCCTGTGTGCAAGGCGCTCATCCCATCCATAATATTTGAGTTCGATATTGACCTTGATTGCCGCTTTGCAGCGCGTAAGAACCTCATCGAGAGTCGAAATGCGCTGGTTTGCAAAATCCGGATTGAACCAACTGCCGACATCCACCTTCACAATATCCCCTAACAACGATTCGGAGACGACAAGCGGTTCTCCGCCAATCTTCATGAGGTCCTTGTCGTGTACGACGACGACCTGGTCATCGGCGGTTCGCTGTACATCAATTTCCACCCAGTGCGCACCGGCGGCAATCGCCTTTTCAATGGCCGCCATGGTGTTTTCAGGGGCTGCGGCCGAAGCGCCCCGATGAGCCATGACTTCGGTGCGATCCTTTAAGTCGACACGTGAAAGAATGAGCCAACCGGTTGCCATGGCGACAACAGACGCTGCTATCGTTCCGGCGATCAGCATACGGCCTGAGACGCGGGGAGTGCGGTTTTGATTGGTTTTTATATCTGTTGCCGGTTTTATACTCATATCAGGTGTAACGGGTGATAGCGGACGATACCATTCAGCGACCAATAGGCTGAAGCTCGCGGTGGCTGCCATGCTGACCAGCAATTGCACCAGAGTGATGGATAAAAAAAGCCCGCCAAAAAAAAGTACGAGCAGAACAGTTTGATTCACAAGAGCTGGCGCCACCTGGCGCCCCAACCAAACAAAGAGAGTCGTTGTGATACCGCTAGCAGAAAGGACGGCCACACCCCAAACAAATACTCCCGTGGCGAATCGTTGTCGATGACCACGGGATCTGAGGCGACTCTCATGCAGGGAGGAAACCGGCGATTTTGATTCAAACAAAAGAATCGGGAGAGACAGGATCACGCTCGCGGCCAGGTGGGAAAGAGCGATGCTGAACCCCAATCCAACCAACCCAACCATGGCGATGGCCCATCTGAACACCGGCGGCTGTAAGGTCAGGTAATAGTTTATATCGTGCCCTGTCAGCAGGAGGAAGTATACAAGCCCTGCAAGTGCAAGGAAGGGGATGCTGAGCAGGAGGACACGCAAAACAATCCGTCCGGCGAGATTGAGGATGGCGAAGGAACGGAAAAATACAAACTTCAGTGAATTGATTGCTCTGTAAAAGCCTGTTCGGTCGGTTTCAAACGCTATCATCATCAGGCACGCTTGTTCGAGTGCCACCAACGTGAGGCTCACTGCAGCCAAAACAATGAGGGTGAAGAAACCGATCGGTTCGAGGAAAAAGGATGCAACCCTTTCGTTGACAATGGTGCCCTGACCACTCACTGCAATAAGCATCGAGGTCAACCCGCTCACCAGAGGCGTGAGGAGGGTCAGGGCGATGAGTCGGTAGAAGAGACCGGTCAGAATGAGCGGCCATGCGGATCGACGCAATGCGTCGAGGACACCTCGCAAGGTTCCAGACTTGTCTTTCACGGCGGACATTGCTATCCTTTTACGCTAAATGTGTGGTGAAGGGTAATGACACGTTGATTTCCATATTAGCATCTTCTATCATTTCACCGTAATGGTAAATAGGATAATCAAGTTTAAAAAGTAATCGGAGGTAACAGGGATGTTCATAGGAAACCGGTTTTATTGGATTCGGACGCTTGCTGCCGTTATTG
Source organism: uncultured delta proteobacterium (assembly GCA_963719015.1). Classification (GTDB taxonomy): domain Bacteria; phylum Desulfobacterota; class Desulfobacteria; order Desulfobacterales; family SG8-13; genus JARFQH01. The sequence continues at coordinate 64,547 of CAVRBA010000019.1, forward strand.
TCATTTTAAGTTTTTCTGTCGTTGGACTGGCTGATGACGGCGATTGCGTTTACTGCGGCATGAGCCATGCCAAATACAAACATTCCTGGGTGATCATCAAACACGACGATGGTTCCGAATCCGGCGTCTGTTCGATCCACTGTGCCGCAATCGACATGGCGCTGCACAGCGAAATGCCGGTTTCGAAGATTACCGTCGGTGACTATGACACCAAACGGCAGATCGATGCCGACAAGGCCTACTGGGTCATCGGCGGCGAAAGGATGGGGGTAATGACGGCCCGGGCCAAATGGGCCTTTGAAACAAAAAAAGCGGCCGACAATTTCATGAAAGCCCACGGCGGACGTCCGGCCACGTTCGAAGAGGTCATGCGGGCGGCCTTCGAAGACATGTATGAAGACACCCTGATCCTTCAGAAGAAAAGGCGATTGATGAAGATGCGGAAATCCAAACCCTAAACATAGAATCC
>CAVRBA010000020.1:0-99083 GCA_963719015.1 uncultured delta proteobacterium
TATCCAGAGGCCTTCTTCGGCGCCCCGGGCCCATCAGCCCGGAAGCCTCCAAGTGCATCCGGGGCTTCGCCTCGGGGAACCAGCCAGGAGCGGAAAGCTTGCCACAGCCAACGCCAGCTATGTCCTGGGATCCTCGACTACGGCGAGGGGTGCCTCGGCGGCGAGTACGATGCCCTCGTCACGGGCCCGGTGCACAAGGGTGCCATCAATGACGCGGCATCCCGTTCACCGGCCACACGGAATACCTCGCCGAGCTCAGCCAAACGCGCCGCCCCGTAATGCTGCTCACAACCCCTGGGCTGCGGGTGCTCTGGTCACCACCCGTCTGCCCCTGGCTGAAGTGAGCAGCGCGATTAACCGCGGGAACGTGGAAGAGACGCTGACCGTCCTGATCGGTCAACAACGCTCAGGATAAATTGACCGGCCAAAACATGCCGCCCGCTGCGCGGGGTTAACACCTTTCTTCTCTAATTTTTTATATCACCCGTAGGGTTGACTGGTTTTCCTTTGCGATTGTCCGCAAAGGAAAAGAATAATTTCGTCTGTGTCTGTCCGTGTGGGTCCGTGGCAAACACAATTAAAAATCTCAGCGCCCTCTGCGTCCTCTGTGGTGAATCCTATTTTTTATTTCATTTTGATAAAAAAAAGCCGTGTCTCCGATTCCTCCCCAAGACCCGGCTGATTTCAGAGTAAGCCCCACCCAAACCCTCCGAAATCAGGTCGAATCCGGCGGTAGATTACTCGATATTTGGTTTGTATGGTTGTTAAAAAGCGCTATCGTTAAATGTTAATTGGTTAACGCCTAGCGCTTCATCCGTCTCCTGACGGCGGCAAGGCCCAAGATCCCCGAGCCGAGCAGTAGGACGGCCGGCGGTACAGGCACCGGACTCCCGGCAATACCTTGAACGGCAAACTCGTGATTCTGGAGTTGACCCGCCACGTCGATCAATCCGGGTGCGGTGAACAGGATTTCATTGACGGTGATACCGCCGATATTGAGTGTGGTCTCACCATTGTCTCCGGGTACGCCCAGATCTTGACCGGGTGCTGCGAAAAATGTTTCCGTCGGCCCCCCATCCAGTTGATACCATCCATATTCCGTATATCCGTACTCGTTAAAGAGATCCGCAATATAGATCGTGTCTAAGACGAACGGGGTGGAAAAGTTTAATCGCAGAAATTCGGATCCCTCGATTTCATCCTCTTCGTAGCTGTATTGCACGCCAAAACCATCTATGTTGTCCCACCACAGAGACGGCGGATTGACAATGTCAGGCGGTCCGGCCGTGAAGGTCAGCGTCACACCGCCAATATCAATTGGAAATACAGGCAAACCCAGGGCCGGACTAAAATCCAGAGCAGGGGCTGGCCCGTCATCTGTGAAGTTAATCACAGCGGCCTGAGCACCGGTTGTCAGGAGCAGAATCCCCATAACAATTAGGAAGATTTTCTTCATTTGCGAAACTCCTTCCTGTATCAACTAAGAACTTTCAATAACAAATGGAATTCAGATCCCTTATCAGCTCTTCACCCGACGACGGATACCCACCAGACCCACCAGTCCAGCACCGAGTAGGAGAACGGTCGGGGGGATGGGGACGCTAAGTGTATACTCAATACCACCTGTAAAGGTATTCACCGGTAGTATTGGACCAAAAGCTGTTGGATAAAAACCGCTCGGATCTCCAGACACACCTATAGTAAAATTGGTTAACTCGAAGGGGTCAGGTGCGACTACCTCAACAAACACTCCTGCGCCCGTCGGAGGATTCAGGAAAAAAGTCTGGTCAAAAACAGTTATTTCTTGGGCGCCGGTGGCGGTGTCTACACCCCATAAAGCATTTAAAGCTCCCTGTTTAGGCACACCATCAATAACTGGAAAATCAGTTGTTGTCTGAATGTTTACAGCAGTTATATCACCAACGACAACCGTGCCTGGTACTAAATCAAAACCAAGAAAAGTCATTCCTAGACTATAGTCAAAAGTATCATCCAACTCTACCCAAGCAGAATACGCAAACACATTCATGGGTAATAACATTATACTTACGACAGCTATAATTAATCCTAATTTTTTCAATTTAGTGCCTCCTCCTCTTTTTGTGTATTTATGGATTTAGCTGAGTGAATCTAATACAGCCGAAATCACCAAATTCTATAGCTCCATTGGCGTTACAATCTATCCAAGGATGCATGACTCCACCGTTTAGCATGAAGAATCTAGTTGCTCCAAAATCTCCAAAATCAACGGAGTCATCACCATTTGCATCACCCCGTTGCTTAATCGTAACATTGATATTAGAACCATAGGTACCATCCAGAGAATCTCCACTTCCTGCATCAACGAAGCTCACGAAGTCTGTTGACACATCCTCTCTGGCCAAACTCGCCGTAATATCAGGAAATTGGGCGTTATCCCGGGTGAACTTGACCGTCCCCATTAATACTCTGCTTCCGGAAACACCCGTAATGGTACCGCTTGTATCAAACTGTCCGACGATAACGTTGGGCTTTTTCGGATCAGTAGTTATATCCGGTGAGTTAGGATAGTCTAATCCCGGAGATGAAGCACCCAAAAACCATATGTCTCTATTTTTAGTGGCTTCAGTGGCTGTACAGTTGGTCGTGTTTAACTGTATACCACCACTGCGTAATGAGTCCGTTCCGGTGTATGCATATACTTCACAATCAACTTCACCATTAGGAGGTACGATAGAGCCCGTATTATAAGCGCACTCTACCTCAATCGACTGTGCCATCGCGACAGCCGGCAGAATCAAAGCGATAAGCGATACTGCCAATAAAACTGTTAACGATTTTCTGGGATTCATAACTGTTTTCCTCCTTCCCCGGAAAGGCTTTGATTCTGGTTGCCGTTGGTAATGCACTTGGCATGCCAAAAAGCCGTTATTTTGTTTAATTCTTATATCTCTGTATCTACTAATCTTTTTAAACATTATCGTTTGAATTTTTCAAGTAAATTTTCTGTTTTGAGTATATCAGGTTTCAAACCCTGTGAAATTTTTGTTACATTCTATGAATTTTTTTCCAGTCCTTTTCGGTGCCCCCTCCCATCGAGCAAGATAGCAGGTGATTTGGGCGCCGCTTCCCTATCATTGAACAGGGCAGTTTGGCCGCCCGAATTCGGCTGCCAGGGCAGCCACATCTTGGGCATCGACAACTGCAGGGGGTGCTCCTACAATATCACCCTCACAAGTCGTCACAGTGCAGTCAACGCCGAAATCCTGTGCAAGGATAAAAAGATCCAAGCCATCCACATCACCATCAGGAGAATCCGGTGGGATGGGTTGAATATCACCCAGACACGGCTCCGTCGACACAAAGGCCAGCATGCCGCCCGGTGTTTCAGCACCGGCATCGGTCATGCGGAGCACCGCATCGTGGATCGAAAAGCGGCCCATGGTTGCCGGCATGACGACGATGGCGTCCACAGTCTTACCGGCCGGCAGCTGCACCCCGTATCGCTCCTTGGGATAGGGGTAAGGATTGCCGTCTTCGGCCACTTTGCTCAGGTACAAGTTCAGCAGCTGGGGCACGTGGGTTTCATACCCGGCGTTATAAAACCGAAGCAAGACCCGGTCACCGGCATTGACATAATCAGCAGCGTTGACGGGATCGAGCTCGCCCACCGGGTTGAAACACCTTGCCGTTGATCAGAAAGTACTTGGGCTCACGGTGGAGGCTGTTGGTAATCCAGCCGGCAGGAGGCGCCGGATTGTAACCGTACGTGCCTGCAGCTATCGCCGCATGTATCACCGGGTCTACTTCGCTGTAGACCATGATGATTTCCTTGTCGTAAGATAATCCCGGGATAGGCCTCTACCGGCGGACACGGCCTTTTTCACAGCCGCAAAGAGTCCCATCTGCACCTGTTTGGCCGGATTCGTGCCGCTGGTGAGCATGTAGGACCCGACTCTAAAAGGTCTTGACTACAATTGCCCCAGATATAGGTGGCTTCGCCTCCACCGGGGTCCGCCTCATGGGTGAAAGACCGCACCCTGGCGGTGGTATTACCCGTAGGTCTTGATCCGGGGATAGGGGTTGGACTACCCAATTCGGTCCAGACAGGCCCGCCGTTGTTGGTGAGAATTTGCCCGAGGATTTGTAGCGAAATAGGCTCATTCAATTCGGCGGGTAAATTGTTCTTCAAATGAATAGTTAAAGATTCCGGGCTGGTATCACCCACACCACCCACTTCCAGCACAGGTGCGGTGGCTGAAGGCGTGCATTCGATGGTGGCAAAATCATTATCTATTTCTATGCAAAACCCCCATGCAGGAGGCGCCGGCGCTGCACCCGGCAAAATCAATCCTCCCGGAACTTCAGCGGCCACAAGTGAGTATTCTGCAGCCGAAGCCGTGCTCACCATGACGCCAAGGAAGATAAGGGGTAGGATAATCCCCAGAAGTTGATTGCGTCTTATCTTATACATGTCTGGTTGCCTCCTTTTCTCTATGGTGTACATCCCAGTGCATTTGGAAGAATGCACGCATTGGGAGGTTCAAGAATAACAAAGGTCAGCAAACCTCCGGGGAAAACATCATAGCTGGTCAACTCTTTTTCAGTGTGGGAATGCCAGGGGAACAGGTATCCGCCGCCTGAATTGAGCCCGGGAGCGTCCGGGGGCAAATCGCCCGCAGATCCCAGGAACGGACTACCGCTCCAGAACTGCCCGAAGGCCAGGTCGTCTCGCTGGGCGAGAATTACCGGAAAGGGTTCGCCGTGGTCTGTCGGGTCTTCGTAACCCATGGCCAAATAATCCGGCTCTGTCGGCGGTATGGCTCCCGGCGCATGCCCGTAAACATCCCAACCCAGGTTGCCGCCGGTCCACTCCCAAATGAGATCCGCTGTCTGGCCCGGTGTAAAATTAAAAGTCGAGGCCTTCCAGGCCAGATCCGGCCCCGGGCCGGTCGGTCCGCCAGCTGGATCGGTCGACAGAAGCCGGCCGTCAACGGCAATCACGTCAAAGTCCTGACCGTGATAATGCATCGGATGCAACTGCCAACCCGCCTGGATGACCCGGATCAACACTTTTTCAAACGGATGGGTCCGCGGCAGAATGTTGTACGGCTGGGTGGGAAACCAAGGCACGCCGGGCGGCTGCAGAATGTCCGGAAAGGCGCGGCCGTTGACGAACCAGTGCACCGCAAACCGAGTGGTCGTATCGACCTCGTCGATGCGGCCGAACTCCACCAGACGATGGATGTTTATATCCACCTCGGTCACGAGGTACAGGTATTCGTAGTGATAGGCCGTGTCCACGTGATTGTATGCCAGATTTAGGGGTGGGCTGTATTCACGTGTTTCAGCCGGCGGAGTGGCTCCGGTCGGCCGCACGATGAGCGCCCCCACGAGTCCCATCTCCACCTGCAGGTCCGGCCGGGTGCCGCTGCGGTACAGATACGTGCCCGGGTGAGTGGCCTCAAAGGTATACGTCACTGTTGTGGGATCTCCACCCGGATTACCCGGGTAGCCCGCTTCGCGGGTCAATGTACCCGCTACGCCGCCGGTTGCGTTAACGACATGACCGGGAAACACGATGGACACATTTTGAAGGTGTGCCGCCGGCAGATCGTTTGTTAAAGTAACCGTTACCATCATCACCCTGATTGACGATCATGGTCGGGCCCGGATACTGCATCCGGGACCCTGCTCCCAGGGCGTATCCCCACATGAGGATACTGTCACCGTCGGGGGCGCTGATATGGTCCTGTTTAGCGACAAGATCAAAGGATGTCGATTCCACACCGTCGACGACAGCCTGCGCCTGGACGCTCCATAAGAGGAGCACTGTCATCAACACGAGAATGAGACCGCCTCTTCGTTTCAGAACTTTGTTCATGATATGCCTCCTCAAATTGCTGGTGTAAGAACAATTTCAGTCATGATCCCCCCGCGCTCCTCTTCACCGTTGCTGAGAAACTGCAGGTTGGATGTGTACAGGAAATACGTACCGGGATTGAGACCGGCCGTGTCGATGATCACATCATAGGCCTGTCCGCCGCCGATGTTCAAAACGTTGACCTCATAAGAGGTGTCATTGACTCCGTTTCTCGCAGCAATTCGGCACCCCGGGCCACCACCCGCATGGGGACGCCGAGGTTAGTCGTCACGGTAATAATATCGGTGGTGGACACATTGCTGAGGCGCAGTGCGATCTTATGATTTACGGCGGCCTCAATGCGCGTATCCATGGTCTGGGCCGCGTAGTCCGTGCCGTAGTATGCGCTGGCATTATTGATGATATCCGCGGCATTGATGGTATCCGGGTAGCCTCTGCCGTTGATCATGAAATAATCGTCTTCCATATCGGCAAAAGGCAAGGGCTGGACATACAGGGACGCATCATGGAAAGCGGAATCGAATGTCGTCAGCTGAATCGGATAGGCCTTGTCGTAATGCGTTGAGCCATCGTCGTCATTGTAGAGATATTCGTTTCCGGTAATATGCATGAACCCCCCATTTAGAGGCGTATTGTCCGGCAGATCATTTTGCATCGGCGTCACCCACAGGTTGCCGATCATCCCCATCTGCATGTGCTCGCTGGCTTCCACGTGGCAATGGTAGAAGAAGGTGCCCGGCATGGGTAGCCTTGTAATAATACGGCTGGGTCGCCAGCATGGCGGCAGCGGGAGATACCTCCGGCACGCCGTCAAAGACGGAGCCGGCGTTGATGAACCCATGCCAGTGGACCGAATGCGCATCGAACAGGTCCGGCCGCATAATCATGCCGACGTTGGTCAGGCTCAGATAAAGTTCCTGCCCCTCTTTCACCACAATGGTGGGAGCCGGAGACATGGCCCTGCCGGTAAAATCCGCAATTATCTCTGTTATTGCCAAGCCGGGAGGTATCTCGGCAAAGCTGAAGATGTATTGATCCTTTCCGTCGGCCATCTTGACGAATCCATCACCTGAAGATATGTGCATGCATTCGACATTGGGATCATCTGAAATCCCATCCTGTCCGGGTGTTACACCGTCTGCCAAAAGCGTATCCGTTGGGCACTGGACCAGGATGCCGGCGCCAGCCGGTGCGACCAGCACAACGAGCAGCAAGGCTGTAAAAATTAGGCTGTATCGACGCGATCCTTTCATTTTTTGTCCTCCTGGCTTTGTATTAAGTTAATTTCTTCTTCCCCGGCTGCGTGCTAAGCCCTTGCCCGCAAGGGGTTGTCTTCATTATTGAAAGCAATTGACCCGGCCAAACTCGGCGGCGATTGCCCCCGGAATGACGCCAGGCCCTGCCAAATCGGCCCCATCCACATCACCGTCATTATTGGTGTCGGTGCCGCAGGTATTAAGCAGAATGGCACCGGTTGCCAGCTCATCAGCACCGATATCGACATTAGGGCCGGATGGCCGTGGGTCGCCGTCGATATCCGTGGCCAGCTCAGAGGTAAGGGACACAATCACATTATCCCCGGCACCCAAAGCGGATGAACCACTTTGGACATGATAATCGCCAAACAGCGCCCCTGTAACAGGGTCGTTAAGCGTCATGGGGCCGTAGGCCATATCGATAAAATTACCCCCCTCGTCAAAGGCGGGGATGGTCTGGATATTCGTATAGGTCGGGGCGTCCTTTAAAAGATAGCTGGGACCGCCATTGACATACGCGGCCACAAACAGGGGATCATCCGCTGGGTTGGTCACCAGGCAGTTGAGCGGATTGAGAGATCCTGTAGTCCCCAGAACGGCGAGATCGTTATACACCTCATCAACGCCCCCAGCGATATCCGGCACCAACCCGCCCTGACCGCCGTTAACCGCGACATCCCAATAAAAGGAACGGTTTTGCCAGATAATGTTGTTGATCAGCACCGGATTGGAAAAAGCCGGTCCTGTGCCGAGCGCTGTTGCAAAGGCCGGTGTGTGGGATCGGCCCACAACGCCCGCCGGTTGCGGGTTGGAGACTGAGGGACCGCCGCTGAATGCGGCAGCTGATGTTGCCAGACTGTCGTTATGGGCAATCGTATTATTGACGATGTTGACCTTAATCGCATCCTGCAGAGTCAGAGCACCGGCCAATCCGGTGACGTTGTTGGCGAGGATATTGTTATAGATATCGACCCCGTAATGGAGTGCCGGGGGATTGAATACATCCTGACCGTTGACATAGCGCAGCAAGATACCGCTGCCGTCGTCCGCTCCGGCCTGGTTGCCCAAAATCAGGTTGGAGATCACCTGCACCGATCCGGACCCCGGGCTCAGGGTGCCAGCGCCCCCGAGGGGCACACCGCCGGCTATAAGAATCCCGCCGCCGGCGCCGCCGGCACCGGCAGTCTGCTGGAATACCTGGTTAAAAACAATGTCGTTGTCCGTAATCAGACCACCGTCACTCAAACCGAGGTGGCCGATACCGCCGCCATCGGTGGCCGAGAAATTACCGCAAATATAATTATCGCTCACCTGGTATCCATCGGAACCGGTAAACAGCGCGATACCGCCACCGGCCGCACCGACGGTGCCGTTGAAAGCAAACTCGTTATTAAATATTTGAATGCCGTCATTAAAGGCATCGGCATAGAAAAAGCCACCCCCGCCATCGCTCAAGTAGGGATGACCGATGCGGATACCACCGCCAAAGGTTCCCTGGTTCCTGAGGATGCGATTGTTGCTGATTAGCAGGTTGGGGGCATAGCCATTGACAAAAATACCCCCGCCTTCGCTGGCGCCGGTGACGGTAAAACCGTCAATACGGGCGGGCCCGAAAGCGCCGTTTTTACCCAGCACGAGGATCCCGGGGCCTTCTTCAAGGTTGGATAGCGCAATCTGGCCAGGAATGAAGTCAAAGTCCGTTCCCGGGATCAGTCCCGCAATCTTGGAATTGCCAGGCCAGCAGTTTGTCCGGTCCGGCCTTGATGGCATCGATGATGGTACCGTGCGGGCCCCAGCCTTGAAGGTTAACGTCTTTCCACATGACCACCAGCTCGCCATAGGTTCCGGGTGGGACCAAAATTAGTGAACCGGGTGGCGCCGGATCGATGGCGGCCTGGATGGAACCACCAATGGGCACATGGATGGGCGCGGGCCCACCGACTGTCACCGTGACGCCCGCCTCGTTAGATCGATTGTTGTCTCCGCGTGTCACCACCAGCCGCCCGGTGGTCACGCCGGCCGATACTGTCGCGGTGATGACATTGGGGCCCCAGCCCACATTGGTGAGCGGCACGCCACCGATGGTCACGGTGCCAGCCGGTATCGTAGCAGCACCAAAGCCATAATCCCGGGGGATCAGCTGCGGTTCGGCGCCGCCGGCTTCAAACGCCGGGTTGAGCACCATAATCGGCCCGGCAAAGGTGGGGGCCCTGATGGTAATGGTTTGCCCGGTCGCAGACACATATGGTCCTCCGGGGGGTGGGCCTTCTACTGACCAGATGGCCGGTGTTCCGTCGGGAAGCTCGCAATCGAGGGGAAAATCGGTGCGCCCGGCGGTGGATGAGACTGGAAAGATCGGTGTGTCCAAGTAAGAAGTCTTGCCGGGCCAGAAGTCGAAGTTATAGCAGAGCTGGCTGAAATTGGGATCGAATTGCGGATCCGTGATAAGTATATTTGGGTTATCGGGAAATGGGATCGGGCCCGGATCGTTCAGACAGATTCTAAAAATATTGGGTGACACCCCCGTTGGGGAAGGCACATTGGTGGTATAGGTTGAGGGCAGCAGCGCATTGTAAATGCCGTATTCGTCTGAGTAGGTCCGAACGACTTCTCTACCCGTGAAATCTTTAATTGAGACCGGCAACCACGGCGGCGGGGCTTTCTCGCCGTAAAAAGGGTGCGTGGGATCGAACACGTTGGCCAGATCGTTGAGCAGAAAGCCGACCATACGCGCCGCTTTGGGGACATCGGTGAACATGAAAAAATCGACCGCGGCATTGGCCCCGTTGTGCAGATCGATCTTTTTGCGGTCGCAAACAGGCCGCAGGTCACCGGCAAAAGGAGCTGCAATACCCGGAAACAGGGTCAGTTCACCAGGTACCGGGCGAGAATCGCCGACACAGACAGGCGGCAGCAGCAGCGGACTCGGCAAGTATTCATCACCGAAGTCGACGTTTTTATCTTCCTCTTTAACGTGTTTATAGCCTGGCGGCAGCGCCGCCTCCACGATGTAAGAGCCGGGCACCAACAACGCCTCAGGGCTGCCTGAAACAATGCCGCCCGGGTGATAGCTGTCGAAGGCATAACCGCCGTCGAAGACACCGGGGCGCATCTGGTTGAAGGTGCGCAACCCCTCGAAACAGTCCTGGACCTGCATGCCGTGTACGGAAAAGGGTTCGGCCTGGCAGGCGGTCGGCATATTATCGTCCCAGCTGTCCGACCATGAAATCTGTACAGCGTCACCCGCGTCAAAGGTTCCGTTACCGTTACGGTCGAAATCCTCATCGCCCCGTGCGCCGCCGGTGGACCAGCCAAAGGGATGGTTGTCTACATCGGCCAGTTGGGGGCCGTCCCCATTGAGATCGTCGATGACGCCATCGTCGTTGTTGTCTTCATAAAGGTTGACCTGGACCCGGGGGATGCCCGGTTCCCAGACTTCAACCGCCGCCCAGCGCGGATCGTCCTCGGCGCGGGTGGTGGCATAATAAACAATACCCGATATCCCGCCGTTTTCATCAGAACCATAAGAGGCCTTACCCCATTCGATTACATCGGTCATGCCGATTAAGGTCTGTTTGGCGTGTGTCAACACGGGACCGGTCTCAGTGCGTGACAGGTTGTTATTATCGGGCGTGTTGGGATTGTTGATCGGCTGTTGCTGGTCGAGAGGCAGGGCCGGATTGTAGGTGCATACGGTATCGTCACCACCGCCCACTGCTCCGTCGCCCCCTAAATCAGCAAGGGTTCCGGCAGTGGCATCGGCCTCTGTGCAATACTGAGGTTGAGGGGTAAGCTTGCCGCGTGACGGATAGAACCAACCTTGGTCCGGATCAACCGGACCCCCACCGTCTACTATAAAGGTGGCACCGGTGGCTTTGAATCTGGCAAAATCGACCTCGGCCACCAGGTATTTCATAAACGGAAAGACCTCTTCAAAAAACACCTCCCCGTCCTGATTCGAAGTAAAACCCTGGTAGATACTGCCATCCCGAAAGCGAAGATTGACAGCCTGATCGGGCATGCCGAATTCATCCGCATCCCTGAAGCCGTTTTGGTTGGTATCGAAAAAAATAACGTTTTCCATCCGTCCGAACCAGCGGAAGACCGGTAGATCGCAGACGCCCGCAGGCCCGGGTACACCACACAGCTGGGCCTCACCGCCGGCTGGTGGTACGGTGACGCCGAATATGGCAAAGATCTGATCCATGTACTGATCCCAGACCGCCAATTCATAGTCCCCAGGGGGGACATTGGTAATCGTGAACGTGCTGTCCGATTCGCAAGGGGCCACATATACACCCAAACGGCTGGAAGCATCATTCAATCCGATCCAGCAGTCTGGCAACGGGTGGCCGGGATTGAAGGTAAAGTCGGGTGGTGCCGAATTATGGGCATTGACCACCCGTCCGCTGATGGTGCCGGGTGTTCCGGTGGCGGGCAGATTATTGAAAGGCTGCACGAAACCGAAAAAAACGTGTTTGTTGGGTGGCCCAAATTCGCCGAATACCGCCGGCTCATTGGCTTTGACCCAGACATCGATGGTGGGTGTGCCCTCGATGGTGTTGGTCTGCTGCCATCCCTGACCGGCTGGTGGCGTGGCCCGCACGCCGTATCTTCCAGGCGCCAGGAATTTGACCCAGGCCTCACCGGCAACGTCTGTCAAAATAATGCCTGTCCCCATCGATAGTATGGCCGGGGTCCCATCCGGGTTGAGATTCACATTCCCGTTTTCGTCAACCTGGTAAGTGGTGCCCAGGGTATTTCCAAAGGCATCCGTCGACAGCTGGCCAAAGGCGTCGAATACCTTGATGCTGAACCCGGCCAGCCCGGTTTCCTGGGGCAGGTCCGGTATATTATTGATGGGATGGTTGTCCTCGAACACCAGAATGGAAATCTGGGCCGTGCGGATCGGCAACGGGTTGACGGTCACCGATACGAGGTCCTGATTCACGGCAATGTTCGCTCCCCCGAGAGCAAAACCAGTGTGGGGCAGAACCGAAATGGCGTAACGGTTCTGGTTGGATAGATCGACTTCGATTGAAGAGAAAGTCGTATCTCCGGTTGCTGCCACCCCGCCGTTTGTCAGGGCTACCGGGGCATAGCTCCTGTGAATGCTGACCGAAAGGCTGTCTGATACCGGCACACCCGGGTCCACCGGGTGGGTCGTATCATCTTCGATCATCCAGCGGAATCCGGAGACCGGGTTGTTGTCCGGGTCGACCACCTCGATTATCAATGCCAGGGCGGAAGACTGCAAAAGCAACCAGAAAAGGACGCCCGTTATGACGGCTATACATTTTATATTATAGATTCTCAGTGGGTGTCTAAACGATCTCATTTTACTCTCTCCCTTTCACCGACCACCTGAAATTTCGCATCTTGTAAGACCACCGCTGCAACTCAGGATCATTATTACGGTGTTGAAGGGGGTTCCTATTCAAAATTTATTCCTCCCGATTCGATTGATTCGATTCCCCGCCGGGCTCAAATATAACAGAGCCCGGCGGGGGGAGGTCCTATTGTTGTTGAAAGCAATCGATCCGGCCGAAATCGGACGCCGCATCGGCTGGAGTCACACCGGCAGCCGCCAGATCGGCACCGTCCACATCGCCGTCTTGATTGTCATCGGCGCTGCAGACGTTGAGCAACCCAGCTCCGCCGGTCACATTTTCATCAGCACCGATATCGACACCTGTTACCGCGAAAGGCCTCGCCTCATTATCGATATCGACATCCAGCAGGGCATCAAACCCCGGCGGTGTGAAGGCCGCCGCGTCACCTATATCCAACGCTGATGACGTGCCGGAGATGTGGTAGTCTCCGAAGAGTGCTCCCGGGTTGCTGTCTCCTGGTGTGGGATGAGGATTAGGATCATTGTAGCGCGTCAACGGACTGAAGCGTAGATCGATGAAATTGCCACCTTCATCCACAGCCGCGGCCACATCGAAATTCGTATTCGCCTCGGGTTGCCCGAAAATGAAGCCGAGGCCACCATTGACATATTCCGCCAGAAAGGCCGGATCAGCCGCCGACGTCACTTCCGATATATTCGAGGTATGGTATCCCGTTGCATCCGTCAGAAGTGAAAACCGCGGATCGAGGTCTCCCGTGCCGGCCGGCAGGACCGCCAGGTCCCAATAGCTCGGAGGAGTAGTGGCAACATCAGGTAAAATAGTGCCCGTGTTTGTGGCCACATCGATGGCGAAGTAGAAGGACCGGTTGTGCCAGATAATGTTGTTGACGAACTGGGGGTTTGAAAATCCCTGATAAAATTCCGGCTCCGCCGGTCCAGCCAACAAGAGACCTGCCATCAGGGCAGCCAGATCCGGGCTGTGGGCCCGGGAAACAACCCCTGCCGGCTGGGGTGTCGACTCTGACGGCGGTACACCACCCACGGATTCAAACGCCAAGCCCGCTGTGGCGGTGCTGTCGTTGTTGGCAATGGTGTTGTTGATGATATTGGGTCGGGCAGCATCCTGCATGGATATACCGCCACCCGCAAGACCGGCAGCATTGTTCACGATCATGTTGTTGACAATATCCACCCTGTTCCAGGCGGAAGGTAGAGATTCGGAGCCAACCACATCCTGTCCATTGATGAAGGACAGGCGAATACCGCCGGCGTCGCCAGCGCCGGCCTGGTTGCCCTGGATGACGTTGGAGTCAATCACTACAGAGCCGGACCCAGCGGTCAGACCACCAGCGGCCGGGGGCGCCACTCCGGCGATGGAGATACCACCGCCTGAAACGCTGGCGCCCTGGTTGAAGGTTCTGGTTGAAAATAATCATGTTGTCGGCGATCAGGCCGTTGTTGCTCAACGCCCTGGTGGCCGATGCCGCCGCCGTCTCCGGTGGTAAAGTTACCGCAGATGTAATTCTCGGTAACGGCGTAATTGTCGGAACCGGTGTACAGCGACATGCCGCCGCCGGCGGCGCCGCCTGTGGCACCGTTCTGAGTCACATGGTTGTGGTGGATATTCAGGTTATCGTTTTCAGCATCCACAATCTGGACGGATTGTCAATATAGGGATGACCAGAGCGGATACCGCCGCCGAAAAAGCCGTTATTGCCGATGATCCGGTTGTTGCTGATCTCAAGGTAGCGACCGTAACCGTTAACGATGATACCGCCGCCCGGTCGATCCGGTGATGGTGAAGCCGTCGATACCGACAAAGGAATACGCCCAAACGCGTTCAGTCTCGGGCAGCACGATGATACCGGCGCCCTTCTTCGGTAAAAAGGGCCGCCGGCTCGATACCGCCGAAACCGGCTTCCTGGAATGGCAGCAGGTCTAGACATCCACCTGTCACCAGGTGATTCGACCTTTTGGCGCCAGGCCAGCAGTTTCTCACCCGGGTACCGGTATGGCATTGATGGTCGTCGAGGGCGCACCGGCACCCTGGAGCTGGACAGCCTTCCACATAATCTACCATTTCCGGGTAGATACCCGGGGCTACCAGAATCAGATCGCCTGGTGCGGCCAAATCGATCTCGTCCTGGATGGGCGTATCCGTTGGATCTGCGCTGGGTAATACAGTGCGCACAGTGCCGGCAATGGGGCCGACAACCACGGTAACTCCCATAACGGTGGACAAGCCGTTATCGTCCCGTGTCACCTCAGCTGATATTTACCCGGCGGAGTATTGAAGGGCAACCGACACGGTCGATGACACTGTCGGTCCAGGTTACGGTGGGGTTCGGTCAGGAACAGGTTGCTAATGGGATACCACCGATGGTCACACGTACCCAAAGTGGTTCCGAAACCGAAATTCCGAAACATGACTTTGAACGAACCGGTACCGTCATAGTTGGGATCCGGCACCGTCGGTCGACCCAGCGAGGTGATTTGCAGGGTCCGCCGGTACTGGGGAGAGTGGCATCAACGTAAGGTCCGTTTCCGGTGGAGCGCATCGCCGAGTATATGACCGGCGTGCCGTCCGGAAACTCGCAGTCGAGGGGGAACTGCGCCTGGCCGGCAAAGGCCGCCAACCGGCAGGACCGGTGTATCCAGGTAGGTGATCGCCCCCGGCATGTATTGGAAGGTGTAACAGAATTGGCTGTACTGACGTTGATAGTTCGGATCGATGATCATTTGTCCGAAGGTGGGTGATAACGGGTCTGTATCCTCAATGGGACCCGGATCGTTCATACACCCGATCAGCATGGCCGGTGAAAACCCGCTCGCATTGGGAACATTGGCCGTGTAGGTCGAGGGAACCAGAAGGTTATACGTCCCGACCCAATCGGAGTAGACACGGTTAAGTCTGTAGGCCGTTCCAGTCATAGAACTGGACCGGCAGATGGGGCGGAGCGTATTTTTCGCCAAAGTTGGGATTGGTAATATCAAACTCATTGGCGGCATCGTCGAGGATAAATCCCTTGATATGCGCAGCCGGTGGAACCTCGGTAAAAAGGAAAAATTCCGCGGCCGTATTCTTACCCTGTACCACCTCAACTTGCTTGCGATCGCAATCCGCGAGCATCACAGGCGCAGAGACAGGATCAGCTTCAGGTTCGTAGGCCGGGTCCTCTGGGTCATAAAAGGGGTGCCTGACACCCGGAAAAAGGCTTAGGAACTCTTGCACCGGGTAGGGGTCCCCGACGCACGGTGGTGGCAAAAACAGCGGGCTTGGCGTGTATTCGTCACCGAAATCCACGTTTTTGTCATGGGATTGACCCACCTTGTAAACCGGATGCTGGCCCACCTCGACGATATAGGTGCCTGACCCCATACCGGAGAAGGCGTATCCCCCGTCAAAGAGGGCCGGCCGCACCTGGTTGTAGTTACGCAGGCCGTCGTAGCAGCGGGTGGGATCCGTCAACCAAAGAGGATCATTGGGATCACCCCCCGGGCAACCGGTGGGTGTCTCGTCATCAAAACTGTCGGTCCAGGTGACCTGGAAAGCGTCACCCTCATCGAATATATTATTACCCAATGTAATTACTGGGCCGGTAAAACCGTCATCCACGTCTTCCGGTCCCCTTGGACCAGTACCGGTGGACCAGCCCAGCGGATGGTTGTCCACATCGGCCAGCTGGATGCCCGCTGTTCCGTTTATGTCATCGATGACACCGTCCGGAACCTGAGCCAGGGTAACATTATTGATGTTATCCTCATAAAGGTTGACCTGGATTCGGGGGATACCCGGCTGCCATTCCTCGCCGAGGTTATCCACGGGGAAGTTCTCGGCGCGGGTGGTGTCGTAAAAGACAATGCCCGAAATGCCGCCGTTGGGAACTGGATCGTTGAAGGGGGGTCCGGGATTATAATCGCGCTTGCCCCAATCGATCACATTGGTCTGCCCCAGAAAGGTCTGAACCCCTAATGTCAGAAGATCCTCTCCCGGCGGGGTGGCTTCTGTCCATGACAAGGGATTACCCGTGTTGATATTAATGACTGGTTGTTCTTGTGGATTCAGGCGATCAAAAGAGGGAAAATTCCAGCCATTGTCAGGCAGGACTTCTCCACCATGATCCGCCACCACGGTGGCACCGGTGGCCGTAAAGCGGGCAAAATCGACTTCCGCGACCAGCCAACTGAAAAATGGAAAGACCTTGGGTAAGCTGTATGCGCCGGTAAGATCGGTGGCCGTGGCATCGTAGACCGTGCCGTCGCGGAAACGCAGAAGGATCGCTTGATCCGGGATACCGAACTCACCCGGATCACGGAAGCCATCAAAGTCCGAATCATAAAATACCGAACCCTGAATCCGACCGAACCAGCTGTTAATGGCCACATTGCTCAAGTTAATCGCTGTCGCCGGATCCGGTACGTTGACCTGGCGCAACGAAATAACCGTATTTAAATACTTCTCCCATAGGACGAGCTCATAGGTACCGGGGGGTACGTTCTCAATAAGGAATGTCCCATCGGCATTGGCCGGTTTGGCATAAACGCCCTTGCCGGCCCCGGCCCCCACGTCATTGAGACCGACCCAGATGTCACCGAGCGGTTGACCATCGAAGAAGGTGATGGCCGGCGGCCGTGACAGATGGTTGTTGACCACCGTGCCGGAGATGGTACCGGTGCCGGAGAGCACCGTGGTGTCAATCGTTTCCTTCACAAAGCCGACAAAAACATGTTGGCCGGGAGGGCCGAACTCCGTAAAGAATGGCGGTTCGTTGGCCTTGACCCAGGCGTCGATGGTGGTCGAGCCTTCGATGGTGGAGGTCTGCTGCCACCCCTGGCCGGCCGGCGGTGTCACAACGATGCCGTATTTGCCGGGCGCAAGGTTTTTAATGATCGCAAATCCGTCAGTGTCCGACAGGATGGTACCGCCACCGAGTGACCAATGACATCGAGGATTCCATCGGCGTCAGACATCACGATATTGGTTCCGCTGCCGGGATTCAGTGCCGCCCGCATCGCAGGTTCGCAGATAGGTCGTTCCGAGGGGATTTCCGAAGACATCGGTAAATTGCTGCCCCCCTACAAGACCGTAGCGGCCGCCGGCGTCGAATACCTTGACGTCAAATCCGGCAAGGCCCTGCTCCGCCGGCAGATCGGGCGCACTATTGATAGAATTGTTGTCCTCGAACACGAAGACGGAGATCTGGGCCGTCGGAACCGGATGGGGATTCAGAGTCACGATCACCTGATCCTGACGGGTGCCACGGGTGCTCCGCTCATGCTGAACCCCCCGGGAAAAGGGAGTACGGAAACGAAATAGCGCTTGTTGGGATCCGGCACAGGGATACTAATGGATTCTGTAAGGACTCTTCACCACTGGCAATCACCGGCATGTAGCTTTTGTGGAAGTTGAGTGCCAGCGTGTGGTCGATCGGTTGCGGGTTGTTCGGGTCCACCGGGTAGGTGACATCTTCCTCCAGCAGCCATCGATATCCTACGGTAAGAGGAGCGCCAGTCGAATCTTGCACATGGAGAGTAAACGCTTGCGCGTAACCGTGGAAGATCAAGCAAATTATCGGAATGAGCAAGACAAACCAAAGCCTATCGTCCCTTATCAAACCGATATGGTTAACCTTTCGCATTCTGTTTCCTCCTTTCGTGAAACAAAATAAAAAAAAGTGGAGCAAAATCATATGATTTTCAAATGCTGAAACTGATCGTAAAAAAAACGCATCGAATCAAATTTGTATTTGTAAAAAAGTGTTTCTTCGCAATTTTTGTGCCACGATGTGCCATAGGTAGTTATTAAAATAATTTCAGTGTGTTATGAAATAGTGGGCCTCGAATCCAACGACTAATCGGACCAACTCATCGCAATTAAGGTGCCATTTTGACCACGTTGAATATTTTATTATGCATAAATTTAGAATGTTATGTTTAATCATACCAATATGGGAGGGTGTCTTAAAATTAACAGTACAAGATTCAACACATCTCCTGCTGCTCCAACAGGTGATGCAAATTCTGGTTTTGATCTTGCGTTAGCGTTTTGAAACTGACACCGCAAACCCGGACA
Organism: uncultured delta proteobacterium; assembly: GCA_963719015.1. Taxonomy (GTDB): domain Bacteria; phylum Desulfobacterota; class Desulfobacteria; order Desulfobacterales; family SG8-13; genus JARFQH01. The sequence continues at coordinate 18,546 of CAVRBA010000020.1, forward strand.
AACAATCCGGAGAATTTATTGTTCGATGCCATACCTTTTATGTCGTATACGATTTCGCAGGTCACAGACCTCAGCAGAATGTGATCCTGCCGGTTGGCAAGAATGTCGATCAATTCCCATTGGTCGTTGGCGGGTTTTTCGGAAATGTACTCGAACTTCATACCGCCCATGCTGATATCTTTGAGAACACCGATGCTGTTCGAGTGGGGCCCCATCACCACAATCTCCTCGTCAGGCATAACGACCCGCATTTCCTGCCGCCGTTCAACCTGCATGGATGAAGCCCAGATCGATCAGAGTACAGCCAACCAGTGAAAATTCCGTGTGTTTCGTTTGGCGGTCCATGTGGTCGTATCCCCTTGTGCTTGAAGTGAGGGTGGGGGTCAAAGATGGTCTTGACGGTCAACAGATCCCGTCGTCAAATGCATCGTGAAGTTCGTCACGGCTCCGCGAGGCTGATTGTCCCGGAGATATCACTCCCAAGCCATGCATGAGCAAGCGACATGCCAATGGGAAGGAAAATATTATCCATGCAATATCAAAAGGTTATAAATATCAGAGTTTGGCGGCTGGGACCGGGATCGTTCCAATCTGGGAGGGCATGATAAATTTAGTGTAATAAATTTATATGGTTGAAAGAGATAATGCTATATTGGGAGTGACTGCGGATCTGAGTGATACGGATTATTCATTCCAGCCCCCAATTATACAAAAGAGTATATACTACTTTGTGTAATTTGGGGTAAGGTGGCCAAAAAGTAAATATATACAGTAACATTTGAAGGGAAAGCGTGAGAAGTTTTTAAAAGATATGGTTCATCCCAATAGACGGGAGCGCCTCCAGGTTGGCCGATTACTTGATCCCGTAGGACTGGAGCTTGCGCCTGAGGGTGTTGACACCGATGTCCCAGTTACCTGGCGGTCTGGGCCTTGTTTTGGTTGAGCGACTGGTAGACGGTCTTGATGTGGTCTTTTTCCAGATCGGCCAGGGTCTGAATCGGTTTGGATCGGTGTTTGGCCGGTCTGAATAGCATGCCGCCGCTTTTTTGAACGAGCCTGCTTCGGCAGGCAGGCGGGGATGATGGCTTTGCCGCCGGACAGGTTGACCGCTGATTGCATAATCGATTTGAGCTCGCGGACGTTGCCGGGATAGTCGTACTGCATCAGGATCGACATGGCCTCTTCGTCGATGTCGCGCGCCGGATGGTCCGCAGAATCTCTTCGAGGAAATGTCCGATCAGCAGCGGAATGTCGTCCTTTCTCTCCTTTAACGGGCGGAAGGTGCAGCCAGCTGCCGCTGAGGCGGTAAAAGAGATCCTTGCGGAATTTGCTGCGCGCCATCAACACCTCCAGGTCCTTGTTGGTGGCCGCGATGAAGCGCACGTCCGTCCGGCTGGTCTTGCTGGTGCCGATCTTCAGGAATTCGCCGTCCTGCAGGACACGCAGCAGCTTGCCCTGCAGTTCGACCGCCAGGTTGCCGATCTCGTCCATGAACAAGCGTGCCCTTGTTGGAGGTTTCGAGATAGCCGGAGCGCTCCTTTTCGGCCCCGGTGAAGGCCCCCTTGGTGTGCCCGAAAAACTCGGCATCGAAGAGGGTGGCGGTCAGAGCGTCCATGTTGATGGGTGTAAAGGGATACGCCGGCCCGCTGGCTGGCCTTGTGAACGGCCCGGGCCAGCAGTTCCTTGCCGGTGCCGGTCGCCCCGGTGATCAGGATCGGTGCATCACTGACCGCGTGCAGCTCGGCTTCCTTCAGAATTCTGAGCATGCGGTCATTGCGGGTCAGTATCGGCGCGAAGGCCTCGGCATTGTTCAGTTGCGGGACGGTCTTTTTCTTGCTGAGATCGAGGATGTCGAGCAGGCGTTTTCTCTCGAGGGCGCGGTTGATGGACGATATCAGGTCCTCCTTGGATATGGGCTTGACCAGGTAATCATAAGCGCCCTTTTTCAAGCAATCCACGGCCGTGCGTGCTTCGTCGAGGGCCGTGATCATGATGCACTTCGATTCGTGGCTGCACTTTTTTGACGGTCTGCATCAATTCAATGCCGCTCAGACCCGGCATGGTGATGTCGATCAGGGCGATGTCAAAGTGTTTCCCGCTTTCGATGATCTCCGCCGCTCTTGTCGGATCGGATTCGGTGTGAACATTTTTAAAACCGGTTGTGATGAGTCCCCGGCGAACACTGTCGAGAAAGTCGGATTCGTCATCCACCACGATGATACGGGCGCGCATTACGAGGTTCCTTTCCCTTTCCGCATTTTTCAAAGCTTGCAGCTCGGTACATCGTTTATCCTGAAAAGACGTCATGAAACTTTGGAGATATAGCGAATATAGACGTTTATTCCGTTTGACGCTTTCTTAAAATCCCCCTGTCTCCCTTTGTTAAAGGGTAACGGGTAGTTTTATGACAACGACGATAGGCCTCAGGCCGCTCAGGTCGGCAATTCTTCGAGCGCGGCGGCAGCCGGCCGAGGCTTTTTACGGCGTTCCCTGTCCGGCAGAATCACCTTGAATGTACTGCCCTCGCCCGGCCGGCTTTTCACCTCGATGGCCCCTCCCAAGCTTTCGATCAGGTTATGACAAACGTATAAGCCCAATCCGGTTCCCTCGGTCGCCGACTTGGTGGTAAAGAAGGGATCGAATATCCGGTCGATCGTGTTTTACGGTCAATACCGCAACCATTGTCAATGACCTCGATGATGGTGTGATCCCGCCAACTATTGCCGGATGATGCCCGCAGCATGACAACGGAATCTTTCTTATCCACCGCCTGCACAGCATTCATAATAAGGTTCAGCAACACCTGTTCGAGTGAATACTCGTCTGCATAGACCGGCGGCAGGTCGGCCGGCAGGTCCACTTCAAAGGTTTTCGCGTGCTTTTTGATCTGGCTGCGGCAGATGCGAAGTCACCTTATCGACAACCACAGGCAGGTCGAGCATCACCTTTTGACGGTTGCCATTGCTCTGGGAGAATTCGCGCAAATTGGCGACAAAGGTGCTGATGCGGCTGGCGCCGTGTTCGATGTTGTCGACGAGTTTGAAGACATCCTTGCGAAATTCCGGATAGGTCATGTGAAACAGCTCGAAATCGGTCTGTTTCTCGGCGTAACTCATCGGCGATTTCGATCAACTCCTCCAGGTATTCGCGTAGGATGGGAATGTTGAATGTAACAAAACTGTTGGGATTGTTGATCTCGTGGGCAATACTGGAAACCAGGATGCCCAGAGACGCCATTTTTTCACTCTGGATCAGCTGCCGCTCGAAACGTCTCTCCTCGGTGATATCGGCGATGCGCACAATCGCGCCGCCGACCTCATTTTCCTTCTCCTGGACGGGATAAACTGAGACCTGTTCCAATCTTTTATCATCCATCAGCCCCGAACGCTCGAAGATGTGCGTCTGACCCCTTTTAACCGCTTGGGGAATTTCACAGTCGGCGCACGTACCGACATTCCCGGCCGCATTGAAGCACTGTTCGTCCAATCGACATCCCCATGGGCATGCAATTCCGTAGAGTTCGGCCGCCCGGCGGTTAAGCATGCGGACGCGCATAGCGCGATCGACGAAAATGAGTGCGTCTGTTATTCCGTCAATCAGCGTCTGTAGCATGTTGCGATTTTCTCGCAGGCGCACTTCAGTTTGCCGTCGTACGTCAATTTCTGCCTTGAGGTTCTCGTTGGCCTTGGACAGTTCAATGGTGCGTTCCAGGACCCTGTCTTCAAGCACTTGATAGGCGGATTTCAGTGCCTCTTCCGTCCGCAAGCGTTGGATGGTCGCACCGAGCTGCATGGCGGCCGCCTCGAGCATTTCCACTATTCCGAGGCTAAATGTGTTTTCACGCCTGTCGGCGGCGTGTATCAAGCCCAGGGTTTGCTTTCCAAGCCTTATCGGAACCAGGGTCAGAGATCGATATCCGAAGCGATTGCAGGTGTTGCGCAGGCAGCGTTGCAGGGTTTTCTAAATCATTTTCGGCATCCGGCAGCAGGTCGTGGTTAAAATATGAACCCAGTTCGGTGAAATTGGGACATCCGGTATCGATGTCATTGCGCACCACCTGGACGCACAAACCCTGATCCTTTTCCACGGACAAGAAATTCTCGACTTCACAGAACGCGGCACCGAACCCTTCCTCGAAGGCATAGGGAATATTACCGTTTTCATCCAGAATCCGTATGGCGGCAGCCTGGCAGCCGGTCAGTTTTTTCGTGGCGGCAATAAATTCCTTCAGCATCGGCTGCATTTCTGTATGGCGGTTGGCAATTTTTAGAAATTCATGGGCGGCCTGTCGTTTCTGGTCCGCGAATTTGCGGTCGGTAATATCCTTTTGAAACACCACGACACAGTCGAATGTTCCAGCATCGTCACGGATGACAGAGGCCGAACAATCGACGGTAATGCGACGTCCGCCTTTACTGACCATCTTGACCTCGCAGTTCAGATTCCCATCGGCAGACAAACCTGAAAAAATTTGGTCAAAATGTTTCCGATCCACCGGTTCGATAAATTCGGATAGTCGACGGCCTTGCATCTCCTTGCCTGAATAACCCAGATGTTGAAAGACGGCGGGATTGGATAAGATAATACGCCCTTCCAAGTTCACGAGGTAGATATAGTCCGCCGCAGACTCAAACAGGCCCCTGAATTTTTCCTCGCTTTCCTTGAGAGCGACTTCGGCCTCTTTCAGTTCGCTGATGTTCCGGGCCACGGTGATAAAATGGGGTTCACCTTTGAGGTCGATGACATTGACCGAGAGCAGGGCCGTCTGATCCTGGCCGTCCTTCATCCGAAAACGGGATTCGAAGTTGTGGATATATTGTCTGGACTCGAGAATGGATATAAAACGATCCCGTTTTTCGGAATCTGCCCAAATTGTCAGGTCCATCGCGGTTTTGCCGATCACCTCGAACTTACTGAAACCCGTCAGTTCGAGGAATCCATTATTGACGTCGATGATACGATTGTCTCGCAGGCGGCTGACGATGATCGAATCGGGAATGGTTTCGAATACGGTTCGAAAGAGTCGCTCACTCTCCTGCTGGGCTATTTCAGCCTGCTGCCGTTCCGAAGCCTCTCTTTGCAACTGATCGTTGGTGTCCTTCAAATCAGCAAAATACTTCGTGCGATGTCTTTCATAGCGCTGGACCGTAAAGCTGACGGTAATCGCCAAAACGATGCAAAGCAAAACGAGAGCGCTGTGGCTCAACCGAAAGAGCAACTGGTCTTTGTTCATAATCCGGGCGATGTTGCTTTCCACCGTATTGAGCTGACGCAAAAAACCGGAAAACAACCGGTCGTATTGTAGCAAGACCGACTCGGTTTCTTGCCAGCCTTCCGGACTGGTAGCGTGCACTAAAACCCGTGTATTCCTTTAGCTCTACCAACCTCAACTTGAGACTATCTACCTGCGTTCTGATTTCACGATTTTGGATGGGTATTAATTGGTTAAAAAGGGAGTGGCCGGATTCCAGCAGGTTTTCGAAATACCAAACCGACTGGTCGAGATAGACCCAAATATTCTCAGAGGGTTCCTTGTCCCCTTCTGCGGCCATCTCACCGATGCCGATACGAACGGCGTTCGTCTCCAGCCTTATTTCCCTGACAGCGGCCATTAGGGGTGAGTTGAGATCGTGCAAGCGCTCGCCGTTATAAAATCCATAGGCGATCAGGATCAGAACGATCACGGCGGCAAGGCCAACCATAAGGTTGATTTTCCGAATGGAGACAGCGCGTGTGGGGGTCTCTCTTGACTGCGAAAGGGGTTGATCGGTCACTAAAGAACTCCAAATTATTAAAGCAGACAATACTTGCGCACCAGCCGTCCGTTAAAATAATCCGGACGTCCGAACATCTTAAGCATGCACAGGGTGACATCAAAGGATATGTATGCAATTTTTATGCAATTTATCCGTATGAGTATCTTACAAGTGGTAGAATCTCCCTACAAAACGGTACATTATGATATAATTTAAGGTATGATAAAGTTATCATATCAACTTGGAGGGATTGTTTTTCTGATTTCGCCGATTTTCATTTTCACAAACATAGGAAATATTTTTCACAATTGAATGCGGTAGACACTTCCAGAAAAAAGAAGAACCAGACCTAATCAAGGCCGAGTTTTCAGTATCCTGTGAACACGTGATTCGGTAAGTGATATCGAGGTCAGTGGGAAATAAGGGGCCAGGTACATACCCAAGCTTAAAATTAGGTTGAAAATAGCGTGAGGATAGAATAAATTCTGAATGCTGACAAGGCCAAAATGGAACGATTGATTTCACCGCTACCACTGAAAACCGTACCGCCGATGTCAGTGGTCTCGACTTATAGTGGTTGTCAAAAAAACGTTCCGTTATTAGAATGGTTTTTTCTAAAACCACTTATACCATCCTTCCGTATTGAGGAATTTATTTTTGTAAAGTGGTATAATTTCAATTTATATATATATTAGCGATATGCCGGTATTCGAATACACAGCACTGGATCAACGGGGCAAGAACATCTCCGGTATCATCGATGCGGACAGCGTCACGGCCGCCCGCCAGAAACTCCGGGGTTCGAACCGGTTTCCGGTTAAAATCAAAGAAGCATCCGACACTCGCGAGAAAAAAACCTCCCGGGGCCTGATGAGCCGGGGACTGTTCACCCGCGTGCGTCAACGCGACGTCACCCTGATGACCCGGCAACTGGCCACCCTGGTCGGCGCAGGCTTTCCCTTGGTCTCGGCCCTCGAGGCCCTGCTGCCGCAAATCAAGTCCTACACGTTCAACAAGGTGCTGGCGCGCATCAAGGATTCCATCGTGGAAGGCAACAGTTTCGCCGGGGCCATATCCCTTTATCCGGACACTTTCTCACCGCTGTACAAAAACATGGTCCGTGCCGGTGAAACGTCCGGAACGCTCGAAATCGTTCTGGAAAAACTGGCCGACATCATGGAAAAGCAGCAGGCGCTGAAAAATCGCATTCAGTCGGCCCTGGCTTACCCGGCCCTCATGACGGTTATGGGGACCCTGATCCTGATTCTTCTGTTGGTCTACATCGTACCGTCCATCACCGCCATATTCGCCGATGTCAACCAGGCGCTGCCGGCCCCGACGCTGTTTCTCATCGGTGTCAGCAACCTGTTCAAATCTTACTGGTGGCTCATTCTGATTGCCCTGATCGCCGTTGTTATTTTTGCCCGGCAGTTCAAAAAAACCACCAAAGGCAGGTACCTGGTCGACAAAATGCTGCTCAAGTCTCCCGGCGTCGGCACCCTGATTCAGAAGCTGGCCGTGGCCCGCTTTTCCCGCACCCTGGGCTCATTGCTGGCCAACGGCGTGGCCATGCTCCAGGCCCTGGACATTGCCAAAAACATCGCCGGCAACGTCCTGATATCCGAAGCGGTCGATTTGGCGTCCAAAGAGGTTGGGCAGGGGCAGGGATTGGCGAAATCGCTCTCGATGACCAGCGTGTTTCCGGATCTTACGATTCAGATGATTCAGGTGGGCGAACAGAGCGCGACCCTGGAGTCGATGCTCAACAAAATGGCCGATGTTTTCGAAAACGAGGCCGAAGCCAGTATCATGAGTATGACCTCCCTGCTGGCACCGGTTCTGATTCTGGTCATGGGGGTGATTGTCGGTTTTATCGTGCTTTCGATCTGCCTGCCCATTTTCGAAATGAGCACGCTGGTGAGATAAGACGTGGAACCCAAAATCGAGACCAGGTTTTTCAATTCTAGCCACACAATATTTCAGTAACATCTGAAATATTTTCCGAACAGGAGGATGAATGGCTTTAAAAATACCCCGGGGAATATACGGCAACCGCGGATTCTCCCTGATCGAACTGATGGTGGTCGTCATCATACTTGGCATTCTGGCCATGTACATCGGACCGAAACTGATGGGACGCACCGATCAGGCCAAGGAAGTGCAGACCAGGGTTCAAATCGAAGGCCTCGAAACCGCCCTGAAACTCTACAAACTCGACAACGGCGTCTACCCGACCACGGAACAGGGTCTCCAGGCCCTGATCGAACCACCGGAGTCCGGTACCATACCCCAGAACTGGCGCAAAGGCGGTTACCTGGAAAAGGGTAAAATCCCGACAGATCCTTGGGGGAATGAATTTGTTTACCTCGCTCCCGGTATTCAGGGTGACTACGACATCACTTCTTACGGTGCAGACGGCGTGCCGGGCGGCGAAGACGAAAACAAGGACATCAACAGCTGGGAGCTTCTATAAACGATGCGTTTCAAATTTTATAGAAAATGCTGAAATTTGAAACGCAAGGGGATGATCGATCGATTACCACTCACAGGCAAGTGGCCACACCTGCCTGCGAGCGAGATCTGCATGACGAAAAATAGCGCAAAGAGGTCTTCTCCTGGAGACCGGGGTTTAACTTGGTTGTGTTTGCGGCCATCCTCAGGGGGCGGATCTATTCCCCCAACAATTCCTCAAACCAGGAAGACCATAAGGTTCACACACGGGGCTATCGCCCCAAATACTCCGAAGTCAAGGGCACTAATGATGGTTCCAGCCGGCGCCACGCGCGGCTTCACACTGATCGAAATCGCCGTCGTCATCCTGCTTATCAGCATCATGCTGCTGGTCACCGTGCCGCGGCTACCGGACTCGCCCCTGACCGATCGAGACCCGCAAAACCAAGCGGTGGATTATTCTGAAAGTAAAGGACCTTAAAGATCAGGCCGTTCGCGACCAGAAGATCTATATGCTGAATATCGGCCTGGAGTCGAACCGGTTGTGGACCACTAATGACGATATGGCGGAAGAAAGCTTGCAGACAGCCGTCGATCAAGGCCTGGAGCTTTCCGGTGATCTGGAGTTGCGCGATGTTGAATACCCGGGTGATAACAAAATCGATTCCGGTCTGGCGGAGATTCGTTTTTACCCCAAAGGGTATTCCGACCGGGCAATCATTCACATGGATGACGGCGAACAGCAACTATTCATTTCAAATTGAACCGTTTCTCTCGACGGTCAGGGTCTATGATGGCACTATCGGGTTTGAAGAATAGGTCCGACCGCTTAGGGTACCGTGGATTCACCCTGATCGAAATGATGGTGGCCGTATCGATCATCGCCATCGTTTTACTGGCCGTATACCGGCTGCACTCCCAGACGCTGTTGATGAACCTGTCGGCCCGGTTTTACACGGTTGCCCCCATGCTGGCTCAGAAGCAAACTGGCCGATATGGAAATAGACACCGTCAAGGAGCTGGCCGAGGGGTCCGGCGATTTCGGCGAAGGTTATACGGGTTACAGTTGGGAGATCAACATCAGTGACGTCGAATCTGACCAATTGAAGGCCGCCGCTGACAAACTGAAACAGATTAACGTCAAGGTTCTTTTCAACCAGGGTGAACTGTCATACGATCTCCGGACTTACCGTTTTTTTCAGTAGTAGCATCACCGCCGGTTCAACCGACTCAACGGGCCCAACCGGCCATGGCCAACCGACTCAACTGACCTAAGCGTTCCTATGCGCCCTATAAATTCAATCAGTGCCCGGCCCAGCACCAAAAGTCTCCCACCGCTTTTCAGGAAACGATCGGGTCTCACGGACACTTTTTGCCTGAGATCGGGTTTACCCTGCTCGAGATTCTCATCGCCATTTTTATCTTTGCGATTGTCGTTACAACCATATTCGGCTCGTTCAATTTCGTATTCGGTAAAATCGGCGCATCGAGGAAGGAATGACAGCCTATGAGATGGCCAAAGACGGTCTGGGTCGTATGACCATCGATCTAGAATCTTTATTTATTCTGCAACCGCCGGCGTTCAAAATATCCGGCAGCGACGATACCGAAGACCCGTTCCGTCTGGTCGGAGATATCGTGAATATCGGCGGAGAGGATGTCGGCAAGCTGCGATTTACCGCCCTGGCGCATATTCCCCTTGACCGTCAGCCGCGGGACGGAGTTGCCGAGATCATTTATTACGTCAATGAAAGCAGGGACGGCAACAGGGTGCTGCAGACGATCCGACCGGCTCGACTTCACCGACCCGCCCGGCGATCTGAGCGGCGATCCGATTCTGTGCGACAATGTGAAAAGTCTGACATTCACCTACATCGACGCGGAGGGCTCTGAAAGGGAAACCTGGGATTCGGATTCCGCCGATGTCGACTATGCCACACCGCGGGCGATTCGGATCAAACTGGAAATCGGTTCCGAGGAAAATTTTCACACGTTCGAAACGACGGTGCTGGCTGTTTGTTAATCGAGAACCATTGGAGGCCGATCTGTAGACAGCTATGTCCAAATGGCCTGATTTGATCCAGCAGGATCGCGGAATGAATATGTGAGCTCTCGCAGAGCACGCAGGGAACACAGAGGCTAAAATACAGCGTAGAATCATTTAGTGACGGGTCTTGTGTTCAAACCGTTGCGATGCAGATGTTGCATATGTTGATTCGTCTCGAATAGTATAGACGATCCCTTGTAAACTTTGAGCTTTGGGCTTTGCGAGTTGCGGGTTGCGGACGTTACGCGAGCCGTTGCGTGACTGACATCAAACCTCGCACGCTCAAGCAACATCGGGTTTCAAAATACAGGTGCTCGTTCGATTCAGTGAATCTTGGGACATCAGTTTAGTTGAAGGATTGAAAATTCAATTATCTAAATTATTGAACAATGAGACTTATCGAATCCCATACGTAACCGACGGGGAATGGCCCTGCTGATCACCCTGGCGGTCATCACCCTGCTGGTTGTCACCACGATGGAGCTCAACCGGCGGGCCCGCGCCACGGTCATTTCCACCGCGGCGGTGCGTGACCGCCACAGGCTTTCGGAAATGCTGGCATCCGGCGTCAATGTCGCCATGGCCATGCTCGTTGAGGACAAGAAGAACACGACCGCAGACTCGATTCAGGAAGATTGGGCCGATCCCGAAAAGGTCAAGAGCCTGCTGGAATCCATCCCGTTTGACGAAGGCAAGCTGGAGGTCAGCATCAGCGACGAACTCAGCCGCATACAGGTCAATGCATTGGTTAAATTCCCCGACAGCCACACCTTCAACGAGAAGCAGGTCGGGCTTTGGGACCGCTTCCTCAAGCTGGCTTTTCTGGCCTATGAGCCCCCGGATGAAATCGATCCGGCAAACACGATCATCAATTCCCTCAAGGATTGGCTCGATTCGGGCGACGATGATGCCATCACCGGTTTGACCGGTGCCGAATCCGACTATTACCTCGATCTGGACCCACCCTATTCCATCCGCAACGGTCCGCTCACCCACCTGAATGAACTCTTGCTGGTCAAAGGCAGTTACCCCGGAACTGTTCTACGGCACAGAGGAATTACCGGGTATTTCCAGCTTTCTGACCGTATCCGGTATGACCGATGTGGGCGGTGTCGATTTCACCTACGACGGCAAGATCAACATCAACACGGCCGAGATACCGGTGCTCATGGCGCTTCTGCCGGAGGAAAACCGGGACCTGGCGGTGGCGATCAGCGATTTTCGCCTCGCCAAATCAGACGATACCTTTAATCACGATCTTTCGGCAGGGGTAGGCTGGTACAAACAGGTCCCCGGAGCCGGTGATATCGATCTGGACCCAGCCTGATCACCAATCAGAGCGATTTTTTCAGGATCGAGGCGGCTGCCAGCCTGAACGGGGTCAGTATGACGGCCACCGTTGTCGTTAAAAGAGAAACCGAGTCGGAATCCGGTCAAATTCGTTGCCGCATCTTGAGTTGGGAACTCAGTTAATGGTATAATAGGATGTTTTGCGCTGTCGAACCGGCGGCTTGCAATTGTAATACATTTCATACTATAGGTGCATAATGAGATAGACCGGCCCGATTTCGGCCGAACCTTCCGCAACGTGACGTTTATGGGCAAACGAATACTGGGACTCGACATCCAGAACAAGGCGCTCGCTGCGGTCCTCGTCAACAGCGGTTTCAAGGAAAGCCGGGTGGAAGCATTCACCCATATCCCGTTTCCTGACACCGAGGAAGGCGAGCAACGGGCTGCCGGCGGCTCTGGACGCGCTGGTCGAGGAGATGCCGGTCGCCGACTGCTGTCTGCATCGTCTCGGTACCCGCCGACCACGTGTCTTTCAGAAATCTGAAAGTGCCGTTCAAGCAAGAGAAGAAAATCAGGCAAATCCTGAATTTCGAACTGGAACCGACGCTCCCCTTTCCGATCGATGACGTCGTCGTCGACTTCCATGCCCTGAAGCTGGATGGGCAGGGTGAACAAACGGATCTTATCGCAGCCGCTTGCAATGCGTCCGGCCTCAAATCCATCCTCGATCTGCTGGCAGCCCGTCGGATTCAACCGGAAATCGTCACGGTCAGCGGTTTCCCGTCCGCGCTCTGCCTCAGCCGACTGGGCGATCTCCCTGAAAGCGCTCTGGTGGTCGATGTCAGAGGTGACAGCAGCACCATTTTCGTCATGAATTCGGCGCAACTGTCCATGGTGCGGACCCTGCCTGCCGACCGGGCCTACGATTCGCGGACCGACATGCTCGGTCAGAACATTCAACGGACGCTGTATGCACTGGAGGAGATCGGCAACCGCCCGTTTCGGCCGGAACAGATTTTTGTCACCGGACCGGCCCTGGGTGAAAACGGCATCGTAACCGCACTGACGCGGCTGCTGGACGTACCCATCACCCGCATCGATCTTATCAATGACATCGATACCAGAATAAAGGCGATACCTTCTGAATCCTGGAAACCCTATCAGATGAACAACGCCCTGGCCCTGGCACTGATCGAGGTCATCGGTATCAAGGGACTGAATTTCAGGCAAGGACCTTTCGCCATCAAAAAACGCTGGACCGAATACAGAAAGAACATTATCACTTCGGGGATATTGGCGGCCGTCCTGCTTTTGGTGTGGCTGACCTCGGTATCGATCGACTATTATTTACAAGAAAAACCAGTCTGAATACGCTCAACGGCCAAATCACGGAAATCTTCCAGACGACCTTTCCGGATGTCAAAAAAATCGTCGATCCGCTGCAGCAAATGCGGGTCAGTATCGACGAGTTGAGCAAAATCTCCCTCTATCCGACAGACGGCAAGAATACCAGTTCTGGTCATCGACGTATTGAATGACATCAGCAAAAGCATCCCCGACAATATCGATGCAAAATTTACGCGCACCGTGATCGGCGAGGACAATGTGGTGATCAACGGGGACTCGGACACGTTTAATTCCGTGGACACGATAAAGAACCGGCTCGAGCAGAACAAGACTTTTCAATCGGTTACCATCGTATCGACCACCAAAGAGGATGCGAGCAATCGGATTAAGTTCAGATTGAAAATAACGTATTGAATCGCTCAATTCAGGTGAAGATTTCTCGAAGAAGACCGAAACTAATATTGAGATGATGAAATTTCCAAAATCGTTGCCCTTTACGGTCACCAAGCGTGAAAAATACGCCGTTTGGATGGCCGGCGGCCTGATCGCCGCCGTGATCGTATCGCAGGTTGTCATTTCGCCCCTGGTGGATAAACGACGGCAGTTGAACCGGCAGTTGGCGGCCCAGACCCGCGCCCTGAAGGAAATGCACGTCCTCAAGGCAGAATACGAAGGAATCAAGAAAAGAGCCGATGCCGAAAGAGGCAAAATGGCCGGCAGGAGCCAGGGATTTACGCTTTTCTCTTTCCTTGACACCCTCGCCGGACAGGTCGGTCTCAAGGACCGCATTGCTTACATGAAACCGTCGAAAACAACCGTGGAAAACAGCCCCTACTCGATGTCGGTGGTTGAAACCAAACTGCAGAACATCACCATGAAACAGCTGACCGCTTATCTCTACAGGATCGAGACATCGGAAAACGTGGTGAGGGTCAAAGGGCTGTCGATATCCAAAACCGGGAAGCAGGCCGGAACAGTTGACGCGGTTCTTATGGCTGAAACACTCGACACCCGGTGAAACAACCCGGCCTGGCGGCAGTCACAGGGTGCTCGAAAGGATCGGCCATCGCAACGGTAAGTAGGAGTTCGGCATCCGTGCGAACCCTTATCGTTGAACAAAACGAAAACAGGTATCTTAAAAAATGAAACCATCGATTGTAAAATCCAAAAATCATCGGCAGTTGCGTGATCCTGTTGCTGATTGTATTCACCGGCATGATGGCGAGTCATGCGGCCGGGGAAACCAGCAAAGACTTTCCGCAGGACCGCTTCGTCACGATCGATTTCAACAACGTCGACATCAACGTTTTTATCAAGTTCATCAGCGAACTGACCGGTAAAAACTTCATCGTCGACCAGCGCGTCAGGGGCAACGTCACCATTATCTCGCCCACCAAAATATCGATTGCCGAGGCGTACAAGGTGTTTGAGTCGGTGCTGGATGTCCATGGTTTCAACACCGTCCAGTCGGGCAAGGTCATCAAAATACTGCCCTCGCCGGAGGCCCGCACCAGTGATATCGAAACGCGCACCGGCACCAAACCGGCAGCACCGGTAGACCGTCTGGTCACCCAGTTGATCCCTCTGACTTACGCCGATCCCAATGAAATCAAACGACTGTTCACCCCCATGGTGTCAAAGACCAGTCTGATTGTCGCCTACGAGCCGACAAATACGCTGATCGTCACGGACGTGCTGTCCAATATCCAGCGTCTATTGAAAATTTTGAAAGAAATCGATGTCGCCGGCGTTGGCCGGGAAATTTCGGTCATTCCCCTCGAACATGCCGACAGCGGCAAGATGGTCACCACACTGACTTCCATATTTCAGGCGGCGCAAAGGAGCGAAAAAGGGCGAGTACCCGGGAGACCAGCAAGTTTGTCGCCGACGAACGCACCAACGCCCTTGTCGTGCTGGCCAGCGAAGTGGAGACGATCAGGATCAGGCAGTTGATTGCGTACCTGGATCGTGAAACCCCCCGGGGAAAGGAGAAAATTCGGGTCTACTATCTCGAATACGCCAACGCCGAAGACATCGTCAAGGTTCTGCAGGACCTGCCGACCAAAGAGGCCGCCGCCAAGGGCAAAGGCAAAACCACCGCGCCCGGTGGTCTCGGAAAAGGTCAACATCAGCGCCGACAGGCCCACCAACAGCCTGGTGATCACTGCCAGCAGCGACGACTACGCGGTCATCGAGGAGGTCATCAAAAAACTCGATATCCCCCGGCCGATGGTTTACATCGAAGCGGTGATCATGGAAGTCAATGCCCAGATGGATTTTTCGCTCGGGACCGAGTGGACGGCAGCCGGTGCGACCAACATCGGCAACAAAGCCGCCGCTGTGGGGGGCAGTTTCATTTCGTCGACATCGAATATCCCCGCACTGGTCCAGGGAATTCCGCCCCAGGGATTCTCTTTTGGTGTTTTCACCGAGGCCATCGAAATCGCCGGGGTGCAGTTCAACAACCTGACCGCCCTTGTGAATGCCTTCAAGACGGACCGGGATATCAACATTCTGCAGACACCGCAAATTTTGACCTATGAAAACGAAGAAGCCAAAATAAACGTCAGCACGAACATCCCTTATCAGACCCAGAGTTCCACCACCAACAATCAATCGTTCAACTCATTCGAGTATCGGGATGTCGGCACCATCCTGACGATAACGCCCCACATCAGCATCGAGCGGATGGTGCGACTCAATATCGGCCTGGAGGTCAGTGCCCTGGAGTCCACCACCGACTTCCGCCCGACAACCCTGAAGCGAACCATCAACACGACGGTTGTGGTGGGGGACAAGAACACGATCGTGATCGGCGGGTTGATCGAGGACAGCGGTGCCGTGGTGGAAGAAAAAGTCCCCCTGCTGGGTGACATCCCGGTACTCGGGTGGCTGTTCAAGGTCCAGAAAAGCTCGTCAAGGAAAAACAATCTGTTCTTTTTTCTGACCCCCCATGTCGTCAACAGTCCCGGAAGAAGCCAAAGAGTTGTATGGCGGCAAAAGGAACCAGATCGAAGGAATCAAGGAAGGCCAAATCAAACTCTTTGACGAGAAAAAACAATCGCTGCCGAAGGCAATAGAGAACTGAACCATAACCGGGAATTGATAAGCCGATGGAAAGCAGACTGTTTCATATCCTCGAGAAGAGTTTCGGGATCTCGGAGAGCCGCTTCGCAGAAGCGCTCAGTATAAAAAGCGACAAGGGCGGCCTCCTCGGCGACATCCTCGTCAGCAAAAACGTCGTCTCGGAAAGGCAGCTGCTCGAAGCGCTGAGCTTTCTTTACGACCTGCCGGTCTGGTTCGATCTGCCGCTGGACAACATCGATTTTGCCTTTACCCGCCACATCCCGATCCAGTTCCTGAAAAAGTACCTCATGGTCCCGCTGGTCATCAACGTTCAGGCACCGATAAGCGAGCCAACCGCCGCGCCGCCCGATGAGCCAGAATACCGAAGAGGCACTGACACCGCGCTCCAAATACGTCATCGCCATGAACAACCCGTCCAGTTTTCAACCCCTGGACGACCTGGTCCGTACCCTCGGGCTGAAAGAATACGATGTGGTACTCTCGACCAAAGACGCCATTCTGTCGGCCATCAACATCTCCTACGACCTCAGCCAGAGCACGGCCGAGGAGCTGGTTCAAGGACATGGAGGAAGACGGGAGCAACATCATCAGTGAGTTGGAAGACACGGCCGACCTGCTGGACGACACCAGCGATGCGCCGATCATAAAGCTGGTGAACCACATCCTGTCCCAGTCGATAAAAGCCAGAGCCAGTGACATCCACATCGAACCCTACCAGGACAGCTTCAAAGTCCGCTATCGCATCGACGGTATTCTCTACGATCTGCTGGCCCCGCCGAAGTGGATCCAGCCGGCCCTGATCTCGCGCATCAAAGTCATGGCCAAGTTGAATATTGCCGAAAAGCGCCTGCCGCAGGACGGCCGGTTGGACATTCGGATCGGTGCCCAGGACATCGACGTGCGGGTGTCAACCATCCCGACCTCTTTCGGCGAGCGTGTGGTGCTCCGGCTCCTGAACAAAACCAGTGCGGTCTTCGATCTTTCCGAACTCGGGCTCTCTCCCCAGCGGCTAGACGCTGCTCAAGGAGTCTGGTCCAGAGCCCCAACGGAATCATCCTGGTCACCGGCCCGACCGGAAGCGGCAAGACCACCACCCTGTATGCGGTTCTGACGACCATCAACAAACCGGACATCAACATCATCACGGTCGAGGACCCGGTCGAGTACCAGATCAAGGGGATCAGCCAGATCCAGGTCAACCCCAAGATCGATTTGACCTTTGCCCGGGGGCTGCGTTCCATCGTCCGCCAGGACCCGGATGTCATTCTCATCGGCGAAATCCGGGACAAGGAAACCGCCGACATCGCCGTTCAGTCGGCCCTTACCGGCCACCTGGTCTTTTCAACCCTCCACACCAACGATTCGGCCAGCGCCATCACCCGACTGGTGGACATCGGGGTTGAACCTTTCCTGATTTCTTCCTCGCTGATTGCCGTCATCGCCCAGCGGCTGATCCGGACGCTCTGCAATGACTGCAAGGAAGCTTACCGCCCTGATGATCTGGCGTTAAAGAGCATCGGGTTGGATTCGCGCAGCCTCAATGGCCGGAGTCTTTACCGGGCCAAAGGTTGTGATAATTGCTTCCACACCGGTTTCAGGGGCCGCTCAGCTATATTTGAAATCATGGTTATGAACGATGAATTAAAATCGATGATTTTGCAGACCTTTGATTCAAACCGCATCAAGAAAAAGGCCCAGGAATTGAAAATGCTGTCGCTACGCCAGGACGGCATCCAGAAGCTGCTGAAAGGCATGACGACCATCGAGGAAGTCTTCCGGGTCACCCAGCAATAATCCCCCGCAACGCTTCGTTAGGGAAGAGAACGTCCACGAACGTTAGATTAGTTTATTCCGATGCTCTATTAAATCGCGGTGTCCATCCTTTGTCAAAGTGGAATCTTGAAAAGCCTGCGGGTTTCAGACATGGTCTCGCAAGAGGGAACTCGTGTTACTGTTTTCATTTTAAACAGGAAATCCAGAGGAGCGATTTTCTAATGTCGCATCACCCGCGGATCGGATCCTATTTATGACAAATCGAATACCGCCAATCACAATCCTAAATCCAAATCCTAAATCTAAAATCCGATATCTTCCGGCTCTCATTCCTGCAGCGAATACCTGCGTGTCAGATGAGTATAGTGAGCCGCTTCTTCCACACGCCCGCGTTTGAGGCACCCGTTAGCGTATACGGTACATTTTTTTCGGAGCGTGAGCACCGCGGCATTGCGCTGGGAAATGGTCAGCCGCGCGGATTCGATCACCTTGACCAGTGATCGAATCCGGTACTTGTCCAGCGAGTCCTGCCGGGACAGCTGGTCCCGATGGCCGCCCCGCTTGACAGTCAGCTGCTTGTCGATCAGGTGGATCGGGATACGACAGCTGACCCGCAACCACAGATCGTAGTCTTCACAGGCCGGCAACGCTTCATCGAACAGGCCGACCTCGTCGAACAATTCCCGTCGGACCATGACGGCCGAGGGACTGACCAGACATAGCGCCAGCGAGGGTTCGAAGATAAGCCCCGACGGTTTCCGGTGTCTTTTATGGGGGTTGACCCGCATGCCGTTACGGATCCATAACTCTTCGGTCTGGCAGATCAAGGCCGATCGGTTAAGCTCGAAAAAAGCGGTCTGCACAGCCAACTTATCGGGCAGCCAAAGGTCGTCGGAGTCCAGAAACGCAATCAGCCGCCCGGTCGATACGCCGATGCCGCAATTCCTGGCAGCGCTGACCCCGCGGTTGATCTGGTCGATCCGGCGCAGCCGGTCTCCATATTCGCTCAAAATTTCAAGCGTACGATCGGTGGACCCATCGTCCACCACAATCAGCTCGAAGTCGATAAAGGTTTGCGCGAGTACCGAATCGATCGCATCCCTTAGGCACCAGTCGCGGTTGAAGGTCGGAATGATGACGCTGACGGTCGGAAGATCGGGGTTTCGCATGACTGAACGGGGCTGGTTATGGGTTATCGCAAAAGAATGCGGAAAGGTAAGGCTTATGATCGTAATGGTTTGGTTGAAGTTTCTTCATTTTATTTGGTTCATTAATTTTGCACAAGCAGGATGGTGAAGATGCAATAGCCAAAAATGGCTCTCTTCATATTCGGCAATTGGGTGTTTTACTTTACTTCTCAAATTCGCCTAAACGATCATCATTACTAGATCGGAGCCAACACGTTTCGTCCCCGTCATTTAGATTTAGAGACATTTTCAAAAATTCGCGAATGACACATATGCAGCATTTGCTTTATCTTAAATTTATTAAGAATTGTGAGGTTTACGAAGCGCACCCCACAGCGTCTTGTCATTTTTCCGCTAAACGTCTGCCCTTCCGACATTGCCCGGATGTCATATCTTTTGTCGCAGGAAATCTCTGAAAGCTGAAATCCGCGACAGGCTATGGTCAGCATGTCGATTGTCTTTTCCGCGAACGTATCACCACTGCTGGGGTTGTATGTAAAGGAAAGACCGTCGAGGCTGATATCTTTAATCTCACCGATCACTTGTGACGCGCCGATGAAAACTTTGTAATCAACCGCCCGAAAGCGGCACCGGGCTGATTTTCTCTTTTCGGTATGTACCGGTTTATCAATCATGTCGCTGCGTAAAATTTAAATGTGGTTTTGCAGACGTTGAACGCTTTAACAAAAAAATCAGATTCTCGTCAATTGTAAAAATGCGTGGAGAATTAATAGCGTCCATAAAGAAATAGTGTATGGTTCAGTTCGAAAAGAAAGATGAACGACTTCAGGGAAGGCAGCGCAAACTCATAAATAATAGCAAGCTGATGTAAATATAAATTTATAAATAAAAATATGAAAAGTCAAAAGATAAATGCCACAAGGTGGCATTCCCAATAGCCACAATCTCTCACCGGCATTTATCCCCGGGTCGCGCAGATAAGATCTGCGCTTGAATGATAGCGTTTTTGTATTGGCCGCCTGTGCTCGCATACCACACTGCGGGGCTCACTTCGTTCACTCGACAAGCGCTGACAGAAACAGAACTTTTGCCCCCGCTCTTTTGGCGATGATCCAAGAATCTTAATATACCGACAATTCTCGTTTAAAAGTCTGTCAAATCATCCTCTCGATCTCATCCATCGCTTCCTGCAACCGCGTTTCAGACACCGGAACAACGGTCTTCAGCTCCTGAGCGAAAAGCGAGACCTTGTATTCTTCGAACAACCAATAAAATTCTTCGAGAGCGTCCCTCTTCTCCGGGGATGCAGAAGGAGAAAGTGTTTTTAAGAGTTGATCCAGGCCGGAAGAAAAACGTTTCAATTCCGCAGCTTTCAACTGCTCTTTTTCGAAATTGACCGATGCCCGCCGGGCGCGGATCTCGACGGCTTTTATATAGCGCGGCAGATGGCCGAGCCGCTCGAAATTGTAGATCTCCATGAAGTTATCCGGAACCAGACGGGCCAGTTCCTCCTGGCGATGCTGGCAGAAATCGACCAGGAGCCGGTTGGTTCGATTACTCACAGTCAGTTGATGAATGGCGGTTCGGACGGTATGGAAAGCGTCGATCACCGGCAATACCTTTTCGGAGAGATCGCGACCGCAGGGGATGATCCGGGCAGCCAACGCCGCAGCTTCAGCGTGGAAGACCGCTTCGGTTCGTATGTTACGTCGGAATAGCCGTACGACCACAGTGTCATAAAGCCTTTTTTCAAGGATCCGGATGCCGCCGAAATATCGAGCCGCCGGTGACCGATTGGGCGGCAAGGATAGGCTTTTCTTCAGAAATTTAAGGTCTTTGGAAAACCAAATCCGGTAGAGCGCCGCCACCCCTTCGGCATGCGAGGCAGCCGCCGCATCTACTCTGCGGAAAAGCTTCAGGTCGATTCGTTTCCCAGAGCCATCGTCGACCACCGCAAGTCCCGGGAAAACCGCCCAGTGACCGCCACCCTGAACGTCCAGGTCAACGCTGACCGGTAGATCCCCAAAATCCCACTGCGAAATGCCGGTCTTTTCCCAGTGGCGGCGGGCCGCCTCCCAGCCATCGGGCGGCGGATCGTTTTGCGGGAGTTGCCGCAGAATCTGCGGGTCGCGGCCGCTGTGGATAATCTCGCCACGGGGATCTGAAATGGCAATCCTCATGTTCAGGTGTTCCGGCAATCCATTGGTTGGCCAGGCCACCGCCGGGATGTCGATTCCAAAGCGATGATAAATGAATTTACCCAGCGAACTGACTAACGCACCGCTATCCCTCGGCATCTCTTTCAGCACGATTTCCACGGTGCGAGCAACAGGAACGAGCTGCTTGCGATAGCGTTTGGGCAACCCTTTCAACAGCGCTTCTATTTTGTCACCCAGAAGTCCGGGGACCAGCCAGTCGGTTGCAGCGATCGGTACTGTCGGTGCCGCAACCGACGGAATGCTTACGGTGAGTCCATCTTCCGGTCGGCCCGGTTCGAATCTGTAGGTACACGTGTATTGCCTGTCGCCGAGGCTGACGCGGTCCGGATAACGTGCCTGGAGTTGGTCGTCCGGTTGATAGTTCATCAATTCGTCAGTTCGCATGCGTAAAAAACTGTCACTGCCTCTTTTTCGAATCAAGCGGTTCAAACGTCTCAAATCATAAACGCCGCCCAACCGCTGTTTATAAAACCGCACCTGCTCTTCATCATCCACCAGAATGTCGCGCCGCCGGATACGATTTTCCATGTCTCTGATCATCTGGACCAATTGACTATTATAGCGCAGGAATTCGAGCGGGCGTTCCACCTCCCCGTTCAAGAGTGCCGAGCGGACAAATACATCCACGGCGATATCGGGATCAATACGCCCGAAAGATACGCTCCGTCCTTGAACAATCACCAGGCCGAAGAGGCTGACCTGCTGCGTGGCAACCACCTCCCCCCGACGGGCGTCCCAACGCGGATTCAGATAGGTGGAGCGACACAAGGTGCCGCCGAGTTCCTCCAGCCAACCGGCATCGATATTGGCCGTAACACGCGCGAACAATCGGGAAGTCTCCACCATCTCGGCCGCTACGATCCATTCACCGGCCCGGTTAAATATAGCCGACCCGGGAAATACCATCACTTCGCGGCCTTTGGCAGCCCGAAAAATATTCTTCTCTTTTCTAACGGCGATTTGGGCCAGAAGTCCACTCAGAATCGACTTGTGGATTGCGGCGTAACGATCATCATCGTTCTCGGGAAGTACCCCGTTATTCTTCAACCCGTGTTCGACCAGGATGTCACCGAGCTGGGTGCAAATGTCGCGCCACTCCCGCATGCGTCGAAAAGAGAGAAAATGCGCCCGGCAGAATTTTTTCATCTGATTGGTCGTCTTCACCAGCTGCCAGGTTTCATGGTAGCGGTTCCAGATATTGAGTAGCGTCAGGAAATCCGATCTCGGTTCCACAAACAATGCCTGGGCCCGATCGACGTCATCGGCGCAATTCGCCGGTCTCTCCCTGGGATCCTGTATGCTCAGGGCGGCCGCAATCACGGTGATCTCGCCCAGGCAACCCAGCTTCCGCGCTTCGATCAGCATGCGCGCCAGTAGAGGATCGACAGGCATGCGGGCCATCATGCTCCCCCGTCTGGTCAGCGTGAAGGGGGGGCCCTCTTTGCGGGACGAAACCACTCTGGCGCCGGCAGCGGGCGATGTTAGCGCAGCGTTCGATTCGGCAATCGGCTTTTTTGACACTTTCCGCTGCTTATCATCACGGGTCGGTCTTCTTTTTTCAATTGCACCAAGCTCATACAGCACCTCGGTACCATCGTTGATGTTCTTGGGTAACGGTTGGTCGATAAATGGAAACACGGACATGTCACCAAGCCTCAAGGCGGTCATGCGCAGAATGACTTCCGCCAGGTTCGAACGCAAGATTTCCGGCGGGGTGTACAGTGGCCGCGACTGGTAGTCCTCCTCAGCGTATAGCCGGATGCAGACGCCGTTCTCCACGCGTCCGCAACGCCCCTTGCGCTGATCGGCGCTGCTGCGCGAAACCGGAACAACCGGCAGGGCCTTGGTGCGTGAGCGCGGATTGTATTGGGATATGCGGGCCAGGCCGGTGTCCACCACGTAGCGTATTCCCGGAATCGTCAAAGACGTTTCGGCAACATTCGTTGCAACAATGATTTTTCGGCCCGCGGTTCGAGCAAACACACGGGCCTGCTCGGTCGCGGGCAACCGTGCAAATAAGGGCATCACCCGGCACCCGTGGTCGTCGTCGCCATCGAGAATTTCGCACGTGTCGCGAATGTCCTGTTCGGTCGGCATGAACACCAGAATGTCGCCGAAAGGACCGGCCTTTTTCAGCTTACGAACGGCAGCTACGGCCATGTCCACGTGGGTCGCTTCATCGTCGTTTCCGTCCGTCAGGACGCACCACGCTGGATCGTCCGCGTAGTAGATCACCTCAACCGGGTACATGCGGCCGGAAACCTCGATTACCGGCGCATCGTCGAAGGCCTTGGAGAACTTCTCCGTATCGATCGTCGCCGAGGTGATGATCAGCTTGAGATCCCTGCGCCTTTTCAGGATCATTTTCAACAACCCCAATACGAAGTCGATGTTCAGGCTCCGCTCATGGGCCTCGTCTACGATGATGGTGTCGTATTCGCTTAAGTAGCGGTCCCGCTGGACTTCGGTCAGCAAAATTCCATCGGTCATGATCTTGATCAGGGCTTCAGGTGCCGTGCGATCCTGGAAGCGTATTTTGTAACCTACCGATCGTCCGAGGGATTCTCCCATTTCTTCTGCAATCCGCCGCGCAACGGACGTCGTCGCGATCCGGCGGGGTTGGGTGCAACCGATCCGACCGTCGATGCCCCGATCCGCGCCCAGGCAGAACTTCGGGATCTGGGTTGTTTTCCCGGACCCGGTCTCACCGGAAACAATCACAACCTGATGTTTTCGAATGGCGGCAATGATGTCGTCTTTTCGGGCAGTGATGGGCAGTGAGGGCTCGAAAGTGAGGCGGGGACGGGCGGCCACCCTTTTCTGCCTGCGGACAGCAGAGTCGGTTAACCGCCTGGCGAGTTTGTCGAGTTGCTGTTTGATATTTTCCGGCGGATGATCGCCGGAAACGCGCTGCTTCAGCCGGCGCAATTGACGACGGACCGCCATACGGTCAGCGATCAGGGCCTCATCCAGCAGCGCCTGAACTTTTTTGAAATTCTTATAAGTCATTGACCACATCTAAGATGATTTGTAACATCCACAATCGGATGAATTCAGTTTGAAAATATAACCGGAGGGGTATCGTATCAAATTGCCCGCTGCAGTCAATTGCTACAGATGAAGGCGATATGAAGCTAAAACTCAATGGACCGGCAATTAATAATATAAAATCAGAACGTTGAACAACGAGCGGTTCAAATATTAATCGCCATGAAATCTCTTCATTTTAATGCTGTAGGCCCTTTAAGCTTTAAACTTTGAGCTATCAGCCTTGAGCTTTCAACTTTCAGCTTTGAGCCTTGCGTTTTCAGCTTTCAACTTTCAGCTTTGAGCCTTTAAAGTTGCGGGTTACGGGTTGCGGGTTGAGTACGTGCGTCGATTTCCATCGCTTTGAGCTTTCAAATATAATTTTTCACCCCAACCCAAATTGAGCGATTTTCAAGTTTGCCGCAGATACAAGGAAAATGTCGCTCCGCTATAGTCTACTATGCGGGACGGCATTTGACGCCGCAGATGCGGTGAAATTGGAAATCCCGTAGGGTTTTATATTTTCGAAAGTCAAATCGGCAGAATTCCTTCTAATTATTTTTAATTTTGTCATTTCGAAAATATGAAACGCTCAACTTGGGTCCAATAAACAAGGAGCCTGCCATGAATTTCGTTATAATCGGCGCCGATGCCGCCGGCATGAGTGCCGCCAGCAAAGCCAAACGTATGCAGCCGGATCTCAATGTGACCGTCTTTGAAAAAACGGGAGATGCATCTTACAGTGCCTGAGGCCTTCCATACAATATTTCCGATCCCCGGCGGGGAATCGAAGACTTGATTGTGAGGAAAGTCGACGTGTTCAGAGAAAAGCAGGGAATCAACCTGCTCACCGGCCACCCGGTTACCAGCATCGATCGTGGCGCCAAAAGCGTCAAGGGCACAACCCTGGAGGGCAAACCGTTCGCGGCGCTATACGATAAACTGTTGATCGCCACCGGAGCAACACCGATTCTTCCGGACCTACCGGGAATTGAACATCCCGGGGTCATGGTCCTTAAAACACTGGCAGATGGGCGTCGTATCAAACAATACCTCAACGGCAGGACGGTCAGAAGCGCGGTTATCATCGGCATGGGGTATATCGCCCTTGAGATGTGCGAGGCCCTGCAAACACTCGGTCTTGAGGTGGCCATGGTCAAACCGAACCCACGGTTTCTGCCCTGGCTCAAAGAGGAACTTGCAGCGGTGGTCGCGGAAGAAATCAGGGCCAAAAGCGTAACGATTCATACCGGTTGCCGAATGACACGCATCGATAATAGCGGCGGCCATCTACAGGTTGTCTGTGAAGATTTGACCCTTGACGCCGACATGGTGCTCGTCGCTACGGGCGTTTTACCAAACAGTGAAATTGCAGCGGCAGCCGGAATCGAACTGGGACCCAATAATTCGATTGCGGTGGACAACCGGTTGATGACTTCCGATCCGCATGTATATGCCGCTGGGGACTGTGCCGACGCCGTCCACGTGGTAACGGGCCAAAAGACGTGGATCCCGCTGGCATTGCGTGCCAATCGGGCCGGCTGGGCCGTCGCTGACAATGTTTGCGGTCGAGATATCGCCTTGTCGGGAGTGGTCGGGACCGCGGTATTTAAGGTCTTCGACCTACAGGTGGCCCGCACGGGATTGAACCGTAAGGAGGCCGCTGCCGCTGGCTTCGAAACCGCTGAAGTGGCAATCAAGACCCGCTCCCGGGCCCATGCCCACCCCGGAGCATCCACAATTCACGTCAGCATGGTCGGGGACACCAACACCGGCCGCCTGCTGGGAACCCAGATGGTCGGCCATGAGGGCGTGGCCCATCGCATCAACGCCCCGGCCGTGGCATTACACGCACAAATGACGGTGGAACAGTTCAGCCAGACCGACCTGTCGTATGCCCCCCCTTTCGGACCGACATGGGATCCGTGTTTGACAGCGGCGAATCAGCTGCTTAAAAAATTATAGATGAAGATAAGATCAGCCACGAATTACCACGAATTGTTTCAAACTGACATTAATACAAACCGGTTGAAACCATGTCGATACTTCACCGTGAATTGTCATATCGCACGATAGGTATAGCGATGGAAGTGCATCGCAAATTGGGGGTCGGCTTTTTAGAAAAAGTATATGAAAACGCCATGATGATTCTGTTTAAGAAAGAAAATATTCAGGCAATTCAGCAGGCCCCAATCAACGTCCTATTTGAAAATGAGAATGTGGGTAGTTATTTCGCCGACATACTGGTTGAAGATAGGATAATCGTCGAACTCAAATGTGTAGAAAATTTTTCAAATGCACACATCGCGCAGACGTTGAATTACCTAAAAGCGACAAATATTAATCTGGCTCTCTTGATAAACTTCGGTAAAAACAGTCTGGAATACAAAAGGTTAGTCAGCTAGTCTCGCTGATCCAAAGTGAATAAGGATTGTAAATTTCACTCCAAAAATGTGGCTTGGGCAGCCAGGAAAAGTATTAATTTTCTATAGATATTCTATCGTTAATTCCAACCAATTTGTGTAAATTCGTGGCTAATTAACCGGAGGACAACATGAAAAGTTATCGCAAAGAACTCTGGTTCGATGTGCCCACCCGCCGGGCATTGATCAACATCACCGATCAGGTTGATCAATGCCTGCGGGAAAGCGGCATCGAGGAAGGTCTCTGTCTGGTAAACGCCATGCACATTACCGCATCGGTATTCATCAACGACGACGAATCCGGCCTGCACCATGATTATGACGTCTGGCTGGAAAAATTAGCGCCGCATGCACCGATTTCCCAATACCGGCACAATGTGGGCGAGGACAATGCCGATGCTCACATGAAACGCCAACTGATGGGGCGGGAGGTCGTGGTGGCCGTCACCGGTGGGCAGCTCGATTTTGGTACCTGGGAAAGAATCTTTTACGGCGAATTCGACGGTCGACGCCGTAAAAGGGTCCTGGTTAAAATCATCGGTGTTTGACGTCTTTGCTCATGAATAGGCATAAAATCGGCAATTTTGACTATCGAAATATGCAGGCTGTGACGTGGGAAACACATCGTGACGGTGGATAAGTGCGCCATTCCACACATGATTCCCTGTTGCAATTTTCCCATTAAGAGGTTATTAGTATACTGCAACAGAGTGGGATCTCAAATCTCGAGAAACTCTTACGAACGCTATATCGACCTGTATCCGGAACCTGCCCTGCACCCGTCCACAACTGAGCCGCGCGATGCTTCAATTCCCATGGTCGATATCATCCAGTCCTATCCGTTAACCAGAAAACTGAACGGATATGCTGGCAAGATGTTAGCCGCCATTCGAAAATAAATTCCAACATACGAAAGGGCGGTATAAGTGGTTGTCATAAAAACGTTCGAATAACGGAACGTTTTTATGACAACCACTATATATTGTTTTTCACACTGCCGCGCGCAGGAGTTTTTCTGCTGCAATCGTTGGCCCTTGACGCTTTGAATGCGTGTCCGTTCGCTGAATAATCTGATTCAATGGTAGGCAAATGCGCTCGCCAAAAGAAATCGAATACCTCCTAAAGGCCATCGATGCATTCAAGCACCGCCTGATCGTTATTTCGCCGGAGTTCGAAATCCTGGCGGCCAACTGTGAAATCTCCTCCCTGAAAGAAGCCGATATTATTGGGCATCTCTGCCATCGGGTGTTTTACGATCGTTCGGAACCTTGCCAGAACTGTGCCGTCCAGAAAGTAAAACAGACGGGTCGCCCGGCCCTGCAGCCCAAACCGGAAGAGTCGACCAACCTCGAAAAAATGCCCTGTTTCTATGCGTACCCGATCCACGCCGATGATAAAATCGAAGCTTTCGTAAGCATGGATTTCGACCTGCCGACCCGCGGTGAGATCGAAGACAAACTGCAGAGTTCAAACGCCCTCTTACGCAATCTCATTCTCAGTGCGCTTGACGGCGTGATTGCCGCCGACAAGAGGGGCAAAATTCTGATATTCAACGACATGGCCGCCGAAATATTCGGCTACGGCGTCGAAGAAGCCCTCGAGTCCCTGAACATTCGTGATATCTATCCCGAGCGCCTTGAACTCGAAATTATGAAGAGATTGCGCAGTAACGAATACGGTGGGCCCGGAAAACTGCGTTCCTACCAGGTGGAAGTGATCAACAAAAGCGGTGAGCGCATCCCTATCAACCTTAATGCCGCCATCGTATTTGAAGGCGAACGTGAGGTTGCCACCATCGGCTTCTTCCATGACCTGCGCGAGATCAACCGCGTGAAAGCGGAACTCGAAAAAACACAAATTCAGCTGCTTCAATCCGAAAAGATGGCCTCCCTCGGCAAACTGGCCGCCGGAGTGGCCCACCAACTCAACAATCCCCTGGCCGGCATAACACTTTTCACCAAACTGGTCTTGGAAGATTACGCCCTCGAAGAAGGCGCCAAAAGTGATCTCGGTCGTGTCCTGCAGGATGCCGAGCGCTGCCGCGACACGGTCAAAGAACTGCTGGAATTTACCCGCCAGACCCGGCACCTCATGCAGCCCCATGACATCAACCGGGCCATCTCGCGCACACTGTTTCTGCTTGAGAACCAGACCTTGTTCCAGAATATCACGATCGCAAAAAACCTGGACACCTCCCTGCCAACGGTTCACAGCGACATCCAACAGTTGAACCATCTGTTTATGAACATCATTCTCAATGCCGCCCAGGCAATGGGGGGCAAGGGTCGGCTAAAACTGGAAACCGCCTATCTGCCCACCCAAAAACGGGTATGCATCAAGATAGCCGACACCGGACCGGGAATCCCTGAACACATCCTGCCCCATATTTTCGATCCCTTCTTCACGACTAAAGAAGAGGGCGAAGGTACGGGACTGGGCCTGAGCCTGGTGTACGGTATTGTCGAGAACCATGGCGGTCAGATTAAAGCCGAGAGCAAACCTGGTCAAGGTGCAACCTTTATCATCGAACTGCCTCTTATGCCGAAAACCGAGGAAGGGAACGACAGTGGATAATGATCTCGAATTGATCCGCGTTCTGGTAGTGGACGATGAACGGGATATCAGGGATGGATCGGAGCGGATTCTCAAACGCATCGGTTTCGAGGTGCAAACCGCCGCCCGTGGCGACGAGGCGCTGAAAGCGGCGGCCCTTAACCGGCCTGCCATTGTACTGCTCGACCTGAAAATGCCCGGGATGGACGGCATGGAGGTTCTGGATCACCTCCACCAGTTGGATAAGGACATCCTGGTCATTGTCATCACCGGTTATGCCACTGTCGAGACGGCGATTGAAGCCATGAAACAGGGTGCTTACGATTTCATCCCCAAACCCTTCGAACCGGATCAACTGCGGATTGTCGTCAATCGGGCCGCCGATAAAATTCGCCTGACCCGCGAAGCACAGAAACTCGAACAGGAAAAGGTCCGGACGCTCTCCGACTTGGGTACCGAAAAAAGCCGGATTCACACAATCATCGAATCCCTGCCGGACGGCGTGCTGGTCACCAACTCAAAGGGGCTGGTGGTTCTGATCAACCCCTCCTGCAAACTGCTGCTGAATCTCGAGCCTGGTACACAGCCGGGTCGTCCGATTGATGAGTACGTGCCGGATGAAGCGCTCTGCAAACTGGCGTTGGAAATCTCGCGC
Source organism: uncultured delta proteobacterium (assembly GCA_963719015.1). Lineage (GTDB taxonomy): Bacteria > Desulfobacterota > Desulfobacteria > Desulfobacterales > SG8-13 > JARFQH01. The sequence goes on from CAVRBA010000020.1 coordinate 48,325, forward strand.
GGGCAACACGTGGACTACGGTGACATTCCCAATCACGAGTTTGCTCTGGCTTCCAATACCTATCTACGCGTCAGAGCTCAGCCTGTGTTGGGAGAAAGAAAAGAGTGCCTGGGGGCGGTTCTGAATTTTGTCGACATCACGACCCTAAAAGTTCTGGACAGACTAAAATCCGAGTTCGTGGCCAAAGTCTCCCACGAGCTACGGTCACCGCTGGCGACCATTCACGAGCAACTGGCCCTGGTGATCGGCAATCCAGTGGAGAGCGAACCCAGGCAGGATCAGCATATTCTCAACCGGGCCAAAGAGAAGACCCAGGGTATGATTTCCCTGATCGGCGATCTGCTCGATCTATCGCGTATCGAAGAAGGGATCATCTGTCATGAACCGAAGCCGGTCCGGATGGAGGAACTGCTTGAAAACATCGTCGATTTTCTTTCCACCCGTTCCTCCTCCAAAAACCAGTCCCTGACGCTCAACCTGCCGCATCAACCGCTTCCGGAACTCAATGCCGACCCCCTGGCGCTGGAAAGCATTTTCGGCAACCTTATCAGTAACGCCATTAACTACACCCAAAAAGACGGCAGCATCCGGGTGATGGTAGATATGGCCGGCATCAATCTGCGGATAAAAGTTATCGACACTGGTTTCGGAATTGCAGAAAAACACATCGATAAAATCTTTGATCGTTTTTACAGGGTCAAAGATGATCAGACGCGTTATATTACCGGTACGGGACTCGGACTTCCAATCGTGAAAGGCCTGGTGGATTCTCTCGGTGGCATCATCGAAGTCGAAAGCACACCGGGGGAAGGATCGACCTTTACTGTGTTGTTACCGGCGGAATGATTGCAGCTAGAGGCTTGCATAAAAAGTAAAAAAATGCGCATCTATAATTCACACAAAATACGAAGTGGGTAAAAATTACACCCGTCAAAACCGACTTTAATTTTGAGCTTTGGAGATGAAAGAAACAAAAACCGCACATGAGCCCAACATTATCGGGTACCACGGGCGCATCCTTATGGGGGATTACAGCCGGGATTTGAAATCCCGTATTGAAGCGTGCATCTGGTACTGTAAGGGTTTCGACAAGCTGGGTAGCACTGCCATGCCGTACATCGCAGCATGGCAGGCGGCCGATAAAACCATTTGGTACGAATTTGTCAGCCGGCGCCTGATCGAGTTGCTCGGTTGCGAATATTCAAATGCACCCGAGCGGTTCAAAACCAGTGTCATCGAGCGCCACCGATATACGCGCGAAGTCAACACCTACGGATTCTTCCAAGAGGTGTTGAAAAGTAGTGAGGTTGATGGGAAAAAATTCGAGCTGAGAGAGGAGGCCATCAATCAGGGTACTCTGGAGGCCGTTTACAAAGTTAAAACCCCTGTAGCAGGAACATGCTGGATCAAAGATCAGGCCACTCTGGAGGCATACAACCAGGATGGCATATTCATATCTCTGGGGAATTTAACCATTGTCACCAAAGAAATGGAGGCGGAAGAACAGCTCAAAGAGATGCAGAAGTCATTGAAAATAAGCGAGCAGAAATATCGCGACCTGTCGATTCATGATGATCTCACCGGACTGTTCAATACGCGCTACCTATACAAATCCTTGGCGGCGTTGATCCGGGAATGCACGACCAAAGCAGAACCTTTTTCCCTCGTGTTTATGGACATCGACAATTTCAAACAGGTCGTCGATACGAACGGTCACCTGAACGCAAGCAAAACGCTTCAGGAGATCGCAGCGACCATAAAGGCTGCGCTGGCGGAACCGGCCTACGGCGTCGCTTACGGCGGCGATGAATTCGTGCTTACGCTGCCCGGTTTTGAAAAATCGCAGGCACTTCAGTTGGCCGAACTTGTCCGTTCCCGCATTAAAGAAACGACTTACCTTCGAAACGCCAATCTCAACATCCGGGTGAGTGCCAGCATGGGTATTGCCACTTTCCCCGATGATGCCCGAACCTTGACTGATCTGCTGGCCCTGGCGGACCAGGCCATGTTCAGTGTTAAGGAAAGAGGTAAAGATTCGATATGCGGAATATCCTGGGAACAGCGCAGTACCCGGGTAAGTGATGTGGTCAAGCGCATCTGTTACAAATAAACGGGAGAAAATCAGGGCGGTTGATTATTCATCGCCGTTGAGCGCTTTGACAAATTCCTCCGGCGGTACCTGAAGGCCGGTCCAAAGGGCAAAGGTCCGTCGGGCTTGATACGCAAGTGCCGGCAGACCGTCCATGAAACGGATTCCGCGCGACTGTGCCATTTCACCCCAGAAGTTATCATGGCGGCCGTAGTTGAGATCCAGGACCATCCGGCAGTTGGGGAATTCCAGCTTTGAAGTCAGTGCGGCCAGTTCGGGCGATTCATCGAAACTGGAAACTGCAGTGGCATTAATCACGATATCCGCCGGCAGGGATCCGGCTAACGCTTCCGGGTCAATGACTTCACCGCTGAAGCTTTGTACAAGCTCCAATGCTTTTTCGCGGTTACGTCCAACCACGACAATCGATGCCGCCCGGAGCCAGTTGAGAATGAATACAACGGCTCGAGCCGCACCGCCGGTCCCAAACACAAGGGCCGACGCCCCATCGACCTCAAATTCAGCCTCGCTCAGTGCATCCATAATCCCAATGGCATTTGTGTTGTACCCTTTCAAACGGTCGCCGTCCCGCACGATCGTGTTAACGGCACCGATGATGTTCGCTCCCTCGGAAAGAACATCCAGAAAAGGAATGACGGCCTCCTTATAGGGGACGGTAACGTTTGCACCGGCAATATGCAGAATTCTGAGGCTTTGAATCGCCCGCCCGAGATCCTTTGGCTTCACCATAAAAGGCACATACGTTCCTCGGATCCCTTGGCGTGTCAATACGCTGGAGAATATCGCCGGGGACTTCAATTGAAATGCCCGCTCGTCGCTGAGGATGCAGTATACTTTCATGGGTCGGTTGGGCCCGTTGAGCCGGTTAGTCGGTTGAGCCCGTCAGGTCGGTTGGCTATGTGGCTTGGATACTGCCTCAGCTGGTTTGAAAAACCTAACGGACTTACGAGTGAGGGCGTTGATATTTAGACATAAACTCACCGCCCGCTCGCATTCACTCGCTCGAGCCGCAGAGGACACAGAGAAATTCGTTTTTTTGCTTTTCGCTGAGACGCCGAAAAGCAAAAAGCAACTGGCCCTTCGGGCAGAACTACGGAGCATCAGCGGCCATTCAATTTAAATATGGGGAAAACATAATCTTCGTTCTTTGCGCCTTTACGGTGAATATGAGTCTCTACAATTAATGAATCATGTCTTAATACTTTATACCGCATTGGTAACTGGCCAAACCGGCTAACGGGCTCAACCGGCCCAACCTCTACGGATACATGTTTACTTCCGCCAGATCCGGACCCAGATAGGACCGTTCGTTTTCTCCGAGAATGCCCAGAGACAGGCAAATGATCGTCCACAAATGAACCGTATGAAACTTGCCTTCATAGTGCTCTTTCAAATCGTGAATCTGGGCGTGACAGTTGTGACAAGGGGTGACGCAATAATCGGCCCCGGTACGGTCGACCTGCTCAAACTTCAATTTTCCATATGCGCGCCGGGCTTCAGGAAACCCGGACTGCAGGAATCCGCCACCACCACCGCAGCAAAAATTATTGGACCGATTCGGTGTCATGTCGATAAAATTATCTTCTCCGACACAGGCCTTCACCACGAACCGCAAATCTTCGGCAATCGGGTCGCCGAGTGACTTGCGCACCAGTTGGCAGGGATCCTGCACAGTAAATTTGACACCCAACCTCTTGTTCCAATCGGAGTTGAGTTTGAGCTTCCCTTCGCGCACCCACCTGGCGTAATACTCAATGATACTTTTGACTTCGAAATTGTGAGGAATTTTGAATTTATTCAGTCCGACCCGGACCGAGAAGAATTCGTGCCCTCACTCGGTATTGAGCCAGACCTTGCTCTTGAGGTCTTCGACCACACGGGTCTTTATGCGGACATTTTCTTCCCATTTTTCCAAGTCGGCACAGAACAGGCAGTAATTCTCCGCCGCCCACCCCTTGGAGCCATAGGTCCAGTCGGCCCCAACCAGGTGCAGAATTTTCCAGAGCGGCACCATCTCGTCCGGCTCCGTCACCGGTTCGCGGGAATTCTGATTCAAGAAGAACTCGGCACCTTCTTTATTTAGATGTGCCGTCATGTCTGCAAAGTCAGGTTGGCTCTCCTGGTACTCTTCCAAGACATCCTCGACAACGAACGTGAAGTCCTCTTCAGATGCCCCCATGGCGCTGCAGGTCTCATGTCTGAATGACATTTCACATGATCCCCGAATTCCCTTGGGCTGTTCTTCTTTCGCCCACCGGTTACGTACATTGAAAACCAATTGCGGGATATCGATTTTCATTGGACAGGCATAGACGCATCGCTGGCACATGGTACACATCCAGGCCCATTTGGAATTGAGAACCTCTTCGTCCAGACCTAGGGCCGCCATCCGTAGATATTTTCTGGGATCCATATCTTCCAGCCCGGAAGCCGGGCAGCCGGATGCACAAAGTCCGCACGTCAAGCACGAATTCAGATTCCCCCCTTCCGGAAGCACGGCCATGACCTGGTCTTTGAAGGTGGGGCCGCTTTTCTTCTTCAACACGATCGTCTGATTCGACATCGATTCCTCCACAGGAATTAGGTTGTAATAGTTGGGCCGGTTCGTCGTTCCTGGGTCGCTCGTCTATCGATGAAACAGGCTTAAGCGACCCAACCGCGCCGCCCGGCCGTTTCAACAAATGGCGGCTTTCATGGCCAATCGCACACCTTCAATCAAATGATCAGATGTGTGATCCCGCAAGACGGGAGGCATAACGAGGCGAAACTGCCGTCCCCCTGCCGCGAGCCTCGAATAACGCGAGCCATAGAGCCTCCGTTAGGCCCGCAGGGTGGAATATTCTCAGCTCTTTCATCATCTATTTGACATCTCAAAATGCATACAGTCAGGCTGGGCCAAAATACCCAATGACAACTCGGCGTTATTCTTTAAAAATCACTGGCTGAAAAGATTTCATTAAATGTTCAGGCTAGTCCAAATCAAGCAGTCTCTTAATGCTCTTTGTAATCTCTTCAGCCGAGGCCGGCTTGGCGATGTAATCATCCGCTTCGGTGGCCATACCGTCGGCATGGGTATACCGGGTAGAGGTGACATGGGAGGCCACGGCCGTTAGCAGAACAATCGGTATGTCGCAAAATTTATCGTCGCCCTTGAGTTCCTGACATACGATGTAGCCGTCCTTCTCGGGCATCATTACATCCAGTACAATCGCATCCGGTGGATTGGCCTGGACTTTTTCCAATCCTTCGACGCCGTTATAGGCAACATCAACTGTGAAACCCTCCTTTTCAAGGTTCCCTTGCACGATGGATGCAAAATCAGGCTCATCGTCGACAACGAGAATTCTCTTCTGCAGGTTCATAATAACCTCCTTATTTAATTACGGGTTATTGACTTTCTGTTGTATTATAAGTTGACGGTCGAAAGCTCAAATTGGAAATCGAAATGTCAATTAAGGTTCTTTTTAATTGAGCTTTGAGCTAATTGACACTCGGCCGTGGGAAAAGTCCTGCACGTTCGACGATCTCCGGGACTTTTTCTTCCCATTCGATGGCCATGATGTGAAAGCCGGCGACCCCTTTTACTTCTTTCAGGCGCTCAATGGCCTCGACACAGATGGTGATCCCCTCTTCGGCCTGTTTTTCTTTGGGCGTGTCGGCCAACCGCTTGACGATGTCATCCGGCACATCCATGCCTGGAACCCTGTTCTTCATGTAGCGCGCCATTCCGACCGATTTCATCGGCGTCAGGCCTGCCAGTATGAACACCTTTTCGTGCAACCCGCGATCGCAGGCTTTTTGCATCCAATCCTCGAACTTGTCGAGGTTGTAAATGCACTGGGTCTGAATGAATTCGACCCCGGCGGAGACTTTCTTCGCCAGGCGCGGAACGCGGATTTCATATGGATCGGCAAAGGGGTTGGCGGCGGCACCGACGAACATCTGCGGTGGCCGTTTGATCTCGTCTCCTCCCAGAAATTTTCCTTCGTCGCGCATGTGGCGTACCGTCTGGATCAATTGCATCGAGTCGATATCATGCACGTTCTGCCCCTGGGCGCAGTCACCGAAGCTCTGGTGATCGCCGGATAAACAAAGAATGTTGCAGATATCGAAGGATGCGGCCCCAAGAATGTCACTCTGGAGCGCAATCCGGTTACGGTCCCTGGTAACCATCTGCAGGATCGGCTCCAAGCCCATCATTTTGATCCGAATACAGGCGGCCAAACTGCACATCCTCGTCATGGACGTCTGGTTATCGGTGACATTGATGGCATCGACATGATCCTTGATCAGGTCGGCCTTAGCGCTGATAACTTCCGGATCACTGCCGCGCGGTGGTCCGCACTCGGAGGTGACGGCAAGATGCCCGGCGGCCAGAATCTTCTCCAACTTGCTCGGTGTCTTGGCATTCATAGTTTCAAGTCCTCCCTGACCACTTTTCGCGGTCCCCCTGCCCTTTCGGTGGACCAATCCTTCAATGGGCTGATATTTTCGAATTCGTCCATTCGGTCTAATGCCTTAAGGCGATCGACAATCAATTGCCACGCGCAATCAACGTCTTTATTGATCTCGCATTTGCCTTCCGTTGAACCGCCACATGGTCCGTTTAAAATCCGCTTGGCGCAGCGGGATACGGGACAAATGCTTCCAGATTCCGCCAGAATGCACTGGCCGCAGCCCTGGCAGCGTTCGCTCCACACGCCGCGAGCTTCGGTTGCCCCCATGAACAGCGTGTTGACTCCCGGATAGACCGGTTTTGAATGATACTTTTCGGCGGTGAACTGGATCCCGACGCCGCAGGCGATGGAAACGACCGCTTCGTAGTTCTCGATGCTGTCACGAATTTCCTCCAGATATTCGTGATCACACTGGCGTTCCAGGGTATGCTCCCCGATGTTCACTTCGCTCCCTTGTTGCAGAAAGTACATTCTCAGGGCGGAAGCCAGAATGCCGACTTCCTTCTTCCCGCCGGCCTCGCAAACCGTCACGCACTCGTTGCAGCCTAAGACGAGAATACTCCGAAACCCCTTAATCTCATCAATGATCTCTTCAATTGGTTTTTTATCGGCAACTATCATAAACCCTGCCCTCCTGCGTCGCGGTTAAATACCGCCGGTTGGTTGATTTGGCCTTTAATGGACTTCGCCTGGCAGTTTTCAGGGATGGGCCGTTCTCTCCGGACCGGCCGCTGTCGGCGCTTTCTTCACCGGGACCGATTTGATCGGATTCGGGCCGGCCTCTGTGATCTTGGCATGCATCTCTTCGGCATAACGAACAAAGAGTGGACCGTCACTCGAGGATAGATTGCACATCCTCACGCGATGCCCTCCGATACCGATGGTGTCGAGAATCTGCTGAACCTGCTCCACCCGTTTCCTGGCCCTGAAATTCCCGCTGTTGAAATGGCAATCACCTTCCCGGCAGCCGACCACGTACACGCCGTCGGCTCCTTTTTCAAAGGCCCGTAGGATGTGGAGGCTGTCGACTTTTCCGGTGCAAGGGACCCGGATAATTTTGATGGATGTGGGGTACGTCATTCGCATCGAACCTGCCAGGTCCGCAGCCGTGTACCCTCAGAAGTTGCAGCAAAATGCGATGATGATCGGATCAAAGTCTGTCTTCATAGGACTCCCTCCAGTAAAGCTTCCACCTTGCACAGTATCTGATCGTCCTCGTACCAGTTGAGCTCTATGGCCTTGGCCGGGCATTCCGCCGCGCAGATCCCACAACCGTGACAAAGCGCCTCGTCGATTTGACTGACGCCGTCAAGGTTGATTTTCGGTACCCCGTAGGGACAGGACCGAACACAAATGAGACAGGATGCACACAAATCAGCATCCACTCGGGCCGTCACGGCCGATAAAGTCAAATGACGTTGCGACAGGAATGTCGTGGCCCGTGATGCGGCGGCATAAGCCTGGGCAATCGATTCGGGCAGCAGTTTCGGGCTGTGGGCGGTACCGCAGACGAAAATGCCCTCGGTTGCCATATCTACTGGCCGGAGCTTGACGTGAGCCTCCATGAAGTACCCTTCAGCCGTGCGTGCCAGTTTGACAATAGAGGCCAGTTCTTCGGTGTCGCTAGCCACCATACCGGCACTCAAGGTCAGCAAATCCGCCTCGACCTGCAGGGACCGACCCAGGATATGATCGCTAAACGTCACCTGCACACCGTCGGCTGTTAACTCTGCCTGCGGGGGATTCTGCGGGTCAAAACGGCAAAAGAGTACCCCTTTCTCCCGGGCCTCTTTGTAATAATCCTCCATCAGACCGTAAGTGCGAATGTCACGGTAGAGAATAAATACTTGGGCATCGGGATTGAGGCTCTTGATCTTGAGTGCATTTTTTACCGCGCTCTGGCAGCAGATTCTAGAACAGTTGGGGTTTTCTTCGTTTCGCGAACCGATGCACTGGATCATAACGACCTGGTTCAGCCCGTCCGCACCCTGCTCCTTGAGCCGTTCCGCCAGCGCCACCTGGGTGGTGACCCGATCGCTCTCGCCGTAGAGGTACTCTTTGGGCTGGTATTCAGTGGCCCCGGTGGCAAGGATGACAACGCCGTGATCGATTTTGCGTTCGTACATACCCGGGCCCACCAGTACTTCGGTCGTGAAATTTCCTTTAAACCCAGTGAACCCCACCACAAGGGATCGCGTCAGAACCTGGATATCCGGATGGTCAATAACCCGCTGGCTGAGCTCCCGGAGGTATGCCTGAACATCGGCCCCCTCGATGGTGAAGGTCAGCCGGTTGGCCATTCCACCCAGTTGATCCTCTTTCTCGATGAGAACCGTTTCATACCCCTGGTCCGCCAGCCCCAAGGCTGCATTCATGCCCGCTACACCACCACCGATCACCACCGCGCGCTGGTTCACGGAAATCACTTTTTCGTGCAGCGGGTAGAGTGTTTCCGCCCGGGCGACAGCCATTTGAACCAGATCATTGGCTTTGGCCGTGGCTTCCTGCGGGTCATCCGCGTGGACCCAGGAGTCCTGATTGCGGATATTGGCCATCTCCAAGAGGTATTTGTTAAGCCCCACGCTTTCGAGAGTGTCCATGAAAATCCCTTCATGGGTCTTCGGCGTGCAGGCCGCCACCACCACCCGGTTGAGACGGTGTTCTTTGATGAGCGCCTTCATCTGTTCCTGGGAATCCTGACTGCAGGTAAACAGGTTCTGCCCGGCATAAACCACTCCGGGTAGCTTACGGGCAGTGTCTTCAACGGTCTTTACGTCGACAACGCCGGCAATGTTGACACCACAGTTGCAGACAAACACCCCGATCCGTTCTTCCTCTCCGGTCACATCGATTTCATCGGGAATTTCTACAGACTGTGTGCGGGTGTTGCGCACGGCGCTCAGTCGGCCGCCGGCCAGGCAGGCAGCCGCACTGGCCTCGGTGACTGAGGTGGGAATATCCTTAGGAGACTGAAATACGCCGCAGGCGAATATCCCCGGCCGTGAGGTCTCCACCGGCGCAAACGGCTCGGTCACCGCGAAGTTGTAACGATCCAGATCGATGTCCAGGCGCTGGGCTAATTCAATGGTCGACGGAGATATCTGGAGGCCCACCGACAGCACCACGATGTCGAAAGTCTCCTCTTGAACCGCCCCGTCTTCATCGACGTAACGAATACGCAAGTCCTTGTTTTCGCCGACTTCATCGATGGTGTGAATCCTGGCCTTGAGAAATCGGACACCGGCTTTGTCTCGGGCCCGCTGGTAATATTTCTCATAGTCCTTTCCGAAGGTACGGATATCCATGTTAAAAATGGCGCAGTCCAGGTCACCATGGGCATGCTCCTTGGAGATCATGGCGTCTTTGATGGCGTACATACAGCAGACCGAAGAACAGTATCCGTTGCCGCACCTGTTGGTATCTCGCGATCCGACGCATTGGAGCCAGGCGACTTTCCGCGGTTCTTTCTCATCCGAGGGCCGCACCAGGTGACCCAGGGTGGGACCGGAAGCGCTCAATATCCGCTCGTACTCCAAGCTGGTCATGACGTTGGGGTTGCTCTGGTAATGATAGAAGGCTTCCAGGCCGGAAGGATCGAAAGGCTCGCTTCCCGGGCAGAGTACCAAGGACCCGACGTCGATATCCTTCTCGACCAATTGTTGACTGTGATCGACGGCTTCAGCCAAACAGGCGGAAACACATTGGTTGCATTCACAACAGAAGCCACAGTTCAGACACCGTCCGGCCTCTGCGTGGCCTTCGGTAACCTCGTATCCCCGCTCGACCTCATTAAAATTGCCGGCCCTCTGGTCGACTGCCAGAGCCGGCATCTCCTTGCGGTGTTCGATGGAGACATCCTCCGGAATCGGACGATAATCCGGATTTTCGTTCGAAAGGGGCTGCCGATCGGCTGTGAGATCCTTTCCATCCAGATAGCGGATAATCGACTCGGCGGCCTCGCGACCGGCGGCGATTGCGCCAATGGCAATCCAGGGTCCGGTCTGCAGGTCACCGCCGGCGAAAACCCCCGGTCGCCCGGTCGCGTAAGAGACAGCATCCACTTCGACCGTGCCCCAGCGTGAAAAATCCAATCCGGTCATTTCTTCAAGCCCTGACAGGTCGGGTCGTTGACCGATGGCGGGTATCAACTGGTCGACGTCGATGTCGTATTCGCTTCCCGGAATGGGCACCGGTCGCTTGCGCCCGGAGGAATCCGGCTCCGTTAATTTCATGCGGATACAGCGCAGGCCCACAACCCGGCCATCCTCGGCGAGTATTTCCTGCGGGGCCGCCAGATACGAAACGTTCACCCCTTCGGCCTCTGCGGCAGCAATTTCCTCCTCCCAGGCCGGCATCTCTGCCCGGGTGCGGCGATAGATAATGCTGACCTCTGCGGCACCCAGCCTGACGGCCGAACGCGCCACATCGATGGCCACGTTACCACCGCCGATAATGGCCACATTTTTCCCGACTTCGGCCGTGCCAGTCAGGTTGACTTCGCGCAAGAAATCAACGCCCTGCCGAACACCCCTGGATTTCTCACCGGGAATCCCCAAGTCGAATCCTTTATGAGCGCCCAGGGCCAGGTAAACAGCACTGAAGCCGCGGTCGAAGAGATCATCGACGCTCAAATCCGGACCCAAGGGGGTGTTGGTTTTAATTTCCACACCCAGATTGGTGATGACTTCGATTTCCTGGTCAAGGATATCTCGGGGGAGTCGATGGGCCGGGATGCCAACACGAAGCATTCCGCCAGCTTGAGGCAGGGCTTCATAAATGGTAGACAAAACGCCTTTGCGTGCCAGGTGATAGGCGGCGGAAAGCCCCGCCGGACCCGATCCGATGATGGCTGCCCTTTCTTGGCGGGGCGCTGGACGGGCAATCTCGATCTGCCGAGGATCAAATTGATCGGCGGCCAACCGTTTGAGATCCCGGATGGCGACCGGATCATCGACTTCACAGCGACGGCAAGCATCCTCGCATCCATGGGGGCAAATCCTCCCCAAAACACCGGGAAGGGGGAGGTCTTCCATAATAATGTCGAGCGCCTCTTTATATTTACCCTCCCGAACCATTTGGACGTAGCCCTGGACATTCAGCCCGGCCGGGCAGGCCAGGCGACAAGGGGCTTTGTCGCACTTTTCGATGGCAAAAGCGCCGGGAATGGCCTGAGCATATTTCTTGTATGCGGCTTTCCTTACGGACAACCCTTCGTCGTATTCGTTGGGCAGCTCTACGGGACAAACCTTGGTGCATTCACCACAGCTGGTGCATTTAGACAGGTCGATGAAGCGGGGTTTCTGGCGGATGCGGGCTTTGAAACGCCCCGGTTCCCCCTTTAGATTGAGAAGTTCGGTGTTTGTCAGAAGCTCGATGTTCAGGTGCCGGCCGACCTCGACCAGTTTGGGCGAGATAATTCACATGGCACAATCGTTAGTAGGAAACGTCTTGTCGAGCTGCGACATCAGACCGCCGATAGCCGATGATTTTTCGACGAGATAGACGTAATAGCCTGAATTGGCCAAATCGAGAGCGGACTGCATGCCGGCGATTCCGCCGCCGAGAACCATGACCGCACCGACCGTCTGGTTATCCTTATCGATAGTAATGTCCATATTTCCCCCCTATATTTTTTCCAATACTTCAGGAAGCCTGTGTTCCCATCCTATAGTGGACAGAAGAACCCCGTTGAATCCTTCGCGTTTGAGAGTGGAAACCATCTCGGCCGCAACCTGAATGCACTCGCGCACCTTGTCAGGGGCGCGCCGGATCCGTTCGACAACGGTATCCGGGATGTTTATTTGCGGCATGTTCTGGGCGATGTAGCGCGCCATCCCCAGGGACTTAAGCAGCAGCACGGTCGGCACAACGAATAACTTCTGCCGATCGATCCGTTTTAGGAACGGTTCGATGTCTGCAATGTCGAAAAGGGGCGGCGTGATGAAAAAACGGGCGCCGGCTTCAGCCCGCTTCATCATTTCCTCCAGCTCCACTTCGGGTGATTTACCCCTGGCGCCGGCGCCAGCGGTAGAGCCGACCAGAAATTCCGGATTGCCGTCCAGTTCGATCCCGGCCATGTCGCGTCCAGCTTGAAGCTGTTGAACAGTCGACAGCAATCCGATCAAGTCGATGTCATAGACGGAGCGGGCCTGGTGATGATCACCAAAACTCGGGTCTTCACCGCTGACTGCCATGACATTTCTAATCCCTAGAGCATACGCCGCCAGAAGATCGGCCTGGAGGGCCAGACGGTTTCGATCCCGGCAACAGATTTGCAAGACGGTCGGCAAACCCTCTTTCTGCAATACCATCGCACCGCCCAGCGAACTCATCCGCATCACGGCGTTGCTCATCTCCGGAACAACGAACGCGTCGATTCTGTCTTTGACCTTCTTGGCACAGGCGATCATCATACCGGCGTTCGCTCCCTTGGGGGGCTCCATCTCCGCAAGCACGGCAAATTCATTTGCCTCGAATTTGCGTTTTAGATCCATCGGCTTTCCTCCGTTTGTTTAGAAACGCGAAACATTTGCACAACTGAATCGAAAAATTATTGCCTTATCTGAAATGACAATTGCGATGTTCGGAATGTGAAATCAATTGTGGAAAAAGATCAATCATGGAGTTACAGAGCAATAAGCATACCGCCGCGGGGAAATAGAAAATAATACCTATAATTACAGTATCTTATTAAATTAACAGCCACAAAAACAGGTGTATTATTAATTGATCGATCTATGCCAAAATGGCCCATAGCCTTTTTTTATGGACAATTTCAATGGGTTCACTTATTATGCCAATTTGGAATAGGCCAAAATGGCATAAGAGGTAAGGAGACATAATGAAAACGAGAATATTGGTCGTCGACGACGATCGGGATTATCTGGAACTAATGAAAGCGCGACTGACGGGGGCCGGTTTTCAGAAAGTACGGGTTGAGGACGATCCTCTTAAGGCCGCCGCGCTGATTCTATCGGAGGAAATATTCGATATCGCGCTGATCGATATGACGATGCCGGAGATGGACGGACTTCAGCTGCTCGATATCTTTAAAAACAACAGTCCTGGGACCGACTGTATCATCGTGACAGCGGTGAATGAGGCGCGTGTGGCCGTTCAGTGCCTTAGAAAAGGGGCTTACGATTATCTGGTCAAACCGATCAGCGAGGAAGATCTCGTCTTTTCTCTCAAGCGGGCTCTCGAAAAAAGACGCCTTTTGGAAATTCTGGACATCGAAAAGAGTAGAAAACTGCCCGTCTTGGCCAATCCAGAGGCCTTTCGGTCGATTACCACCCGCTCAGCGCGGATGATGCGGCTTCTGAAAGAGGCTGAACTGCACGCCGCCAGTGTGATGCCGATTCTCATTACCGGAGAAAGCGGAACCGGTAAAGAACTCCTCGCGCGAGCTATCCACACTGTCAGCCCGCGGGCCCGCCATCCATTTATGCCCGTCAACATGGCGGCCATCAATGCCCACCTTTTTGAGGCGGAATTTTTCGGCCACACCCGCGGTGCCTTCACCGGAGCGGAAAAGGACCGGGCCGGTTATCTGAAAAACGCTCACCTCGGCACGCTGTTTCTGGATGAAATCGGCAATCTACCCCAGGCGATGCAGGCCAAGCTTTTACGCGTATTACAGGACGGTGAATATAATCAGCTGGGTTCTAGCGTCAGTCGCAAGGCTGACGTACGGCTAGTCGCGGCAACCAATGAGAGCCTGGAAGAAATGATCTCCCATAAAAGGTTTCGCAAAGATTTATACTATCGGATCAAGGGCGGATGGCTCCATCTGCCACCTCTCAGGGAAAGGGCGGAAGACATTCCTCTGCTGGTGGATCATTTTTTGGACGAATATTGCAGCTCCTCTCGGAAGTGCCGTGTCGACGACGAGACCCTCTGTTTGTTGACCCAATACGATTATCCCGGCAATATCCGGGAACTTAAATCCATCATCCAGTCCGCTGTGAATCTTTCCCAGGGAAGAGAGATTACAGCCAAATTTTTTCCTGAAGAGCTGCGTCAGCAGAAAGCGGTGAATCGATTGCACACAGCATGTTGATGCCGGAGCGATTGAGTCCCTGTCCCAGGTCGAAAAATCCCATATCCTGGATGCCTACAGCCGTCTGAACGGCAATAAGTCGCAAACCGCCCGGGTTCTCGGCATCGGGCTGAACACTTTGAGAAGAAAGTTGAAGTCATATGGAATGAGCTAATTATCCGAACCATAAATTGTCATCACTGATTTACACAGATACATTGTAAGAGATTTATCCATCATCCCGCAGCTGTGTAAAACAGCAATAATGACATTCCTTTGGACTGCATCAAAATTTGTAAGTGGGTTTTGCAGGATAGTTCGGATGACATCCATAAAAAAAAGGTGATTTAAAATCAATAGGTGTTGCCATGGTCGCATCTTTACCTGATTTTTCAGTTTTTAACAGAAAAAATCAGGCAAAGAATGCACTGAACCGACCTGCTGGTCGATTATCATTTTACTACGTCGCAATTATAAAAAAATCCTACTATTTATAGGACTTGACACGCTACTTGCCTTTTGAGATATAAATATTGTATATGAGCAATCTCCTATATATCTCAGATTGCTCCAAAATATTTCAATTTGATATCTCAACGGTGTTAGCAGCTGCACCGGCGACACTTAAGGTTGCCAACACATTCCGACTTTTCGTTCCGGCAACCATTAATAACTCGAATCGAATTCAACGACTCCCACAGTAACGGCTCTGTCTTTCTGAATTGCAGATACACTCTAACCATTCTTCAGGCATTACTATCGATTCGCAAACCGGGTTAAGAAGGGAAAGGAGGACGGAAAAATGACGGTGAAATTGAATCATTACTATTCTATAAACCCGATCAAGAGCAAAGAATACAAAAAATTCGTTATCAAAAAGTTCATCCCCGGTGTCAACCGATTGGGCATGCATACGGTTGCCGTGTGGTCAGTCATGGTCGGCGCTTATAGTGAAATCATTTTCGAAAGTGTCGCCAACGATCTCGATCTGCTCGAAAAAGCCCTGCGGGATTCCGAATACCAAAAATTGAAAAACGACCTTTTCAACTACATAAAAAATTACCAAACCAAGGTGCTGGTAAAAACCGGTAAGGTGGATGCTTACTCGACCGACATCCGGGAAGACACCGTCAAATTTAACCAGATGTGGGATGTGGTTTCTGAAAAAAAAGAAGAATACGAAAAGTTTACGAATGAAGAGTTTTACCCGGTGCTCAATGAGCTGGGGATAACCGTGGCCGGTGAGTGGGAAGTCCTGATCGGTGATGGCCCCCGGATTATCTGTGAAGGCAGGGCCACCGACGTGCAAAACCTGATCCCTAACATGCAAAGTCGAAAAATGCATCAAGCCCTGAAAAATCTAAAGTTCTATGTCGAAAATTACCGCAGCCGCATCCTGACATTTCATATACATAAGGTGAAAGGGTACAAGTCGGCCAGTTACAATTTGATTTGGGGCGGATAGCGATAGCGGCGCTCACTATCCGCCGTCACTGCCTCTAACCCCCCACAGATGAACAGTCTTACCGATTTTTACAACCAATTTTCAGCGCCAACAGATCAGTGCCCTGGACGCGGAATCCGCAGCTGCGAAAGGAAAGATGAGACACGGCAATGGACACCCTAAAATCGGCTGACAAAAGCTCAGGCCAAAGCGTTACAACCGGTCAACCACAACAAAAGTCCACCAAATACCGCTTGGGCCCAGTACCATTTATAATGACATTTCTGATCCTCTTCACCTTCTGGTTGGCCTTTTCCGGCAAATTCGACCTGTTTCACATCGTTCTTGGAATCGTCAGTTGCGTGATCGTGGCAGCCCTGTCCACCGATCTGTTTTTTCCAGCGCCGATCGATCGGGGATTGCTTATGTGCTGGATCAGATTCGGCCGCTATATCCCATGGCTTCTCTATCAGGTTTTTCTGGCCAACCTCCATTTACTCTATTTAACCTTTCATCCTAAGATGTTGGAAAAGATCGATCCACACATCATTACCTTCGACAGCCATTTGAAGAGCGACATAGCACGCACAACCTTTGCCAATTCAATCACATTAACACCCGGCACCATTACGGTCTCGGTCAATGTGATGGGCAGATTTTCCGTTCACTGCATCGATCGACCATCGGGTCAGACGCTGCCCGGCGAGATGGAACGCCGCGTCGGCCTCGTATTCGAGGAATAATGGAGCAGACCTTCTTAATTGCCAGTATAGTTATATCCCTGCTGATGTTTCTATCGCTGTATCGTGCGGTAAGCGGTCCGACGGTTCTCGACCGCCTGATCGGTGTGAACGCCATGGGCAGTAAAACGACAACCCTGTTGGTTCTGATCGGCCTGCTCTATCAACGCGTCGATATGTTCGTCGATATCGCACTGGCCTACGCCATGCTGAATTTTATCGCCGTCCTGGCGGCATCCCGCTATTTCCAAAAAAGAAAAGGACTCTATGACGAAGGCGCTCAACAGTAGCGGATGGGTCCAGCGACAGTCCTTTTTCGCCGGCATCAATTGATGGGTAAAACCTAAAAGACGGACTTGGTACAATGATCATCCTCTTCACCCTTCTTTTATTTTGCGGCCTTGTTTTTTTCACCGGTGGTACAGTGGGAATTCTGCGCTTTCCGGATTTTTACACCCGACTGCACCCGGCCGGCAAACTGGATACCTTCGGCCTGGTGACCACGATGGGGGCCTTGGCCGTCTACGTGCTGTTTTCTCAACACCAACCGCTAACGGCACTGAAGATCGTTCTGATCGTCGTGTTTGTCTTTATTACGAGCCCGACGGCAACCCATGCCATCGTCGATGCCGGAGTAAGAGCCGGTCTCAGACCGTGGGGGAAAGACACTTCCAACTCAGAGGAAACGGATGTTCTGGCAGATTGAATTCTTTATCTTCATCATTGTGATCATCTTAGCCGTCGGTGCCATTTCTGTTAAAGACCTGCTGAGCGCAGCGATTCTGTTTGGGGCCTACAGCTTCATGATGTGCCTGTTGTGGGCCATTATGGGGGCCGTGGATGTCGCATTTACCGAAGCATCGGTGGGGGCCGGTATCAGCACGGTTTTGTTTGTCGCCGCCGTTTTTCGCACATCGAGGAGGACCAAAGATTGAAAGCGGGCGCATTAGCCGTGGTCGTCATCCTTGGAGCCGTTCTGATTTTCTGTTCGCACGGGTTTCCCCCGTGGGGTGACCCCGCATCTCCGGCCAGCCGCCACGTGTCGCCCTACTATATAGAGAAATCGATGCGAGATACCTCCGTGCCCAACATCGTTACCGCTGTTCTAGCCGACTACCGGGGCTACGATACCATGTTCGAGACGATCGTCATCTTTACGGCCGGAATCGCCTGTATCTTTCTACTGCGAACACCTCAAAAGACAAAAACCGAAACGCGGTTGTATCGCCACGTTCCCACCGGTATTACTCTCCGTATCGAAAAGGGTGGCAAATTCCCCGAAGATTCAATTGATTTCGAACGCATCGATTCCGAGTGGGTTCCTTACGATCTGATCGTCAAAACCACGTGTCGACTGATCGTGCCGTTTATACAGCTTTTCGCCTTGTACGTCATCGCCCACGGCCACTACAGCCCTGGGGGGGGATTCCAAGGCGGCGTGATCCTGGGTGCCGCAACCTTGCTTCTGGCCGTGGCTTTCGACTTGCGTTCGGCCAAGCGCAGATTGAGTGAAAAAATGGCCGCCATTTTAGGTACCCTGGGTGTGTTCATCTATGCTGGAACCGGCATCGCCTGCATGATTTTAGACGCCAATTTCTTGGATTACAGTGCCTTGGCACCTCTTTTAGGGGTCGATCCAATCACGCGCCAGATCTTATGGTATTCTTATCGTGGAGATTGGCGTCGGCATCGCGGTGATGGCCGTAATGGTAATGCTCTATTACAATATCTCCTCAGCGGGCAAACAGGACGAGGGATTGTAGTTATGAATGCTTCCGTCAGTATGCCGATCGCCTATGCCAATTACTGGGTCTTTGTTATTTTGATGATGATTGGCCTGTACGCCATCATTGCCAAAAAAAACCTGGCCAAAAGGGTCATCGGACTGAACATCCTCCAGACAGCTGTTATTCTGTTTTTTATCTCCATCGGTGCCAAGCAGCAGGCCACCATCCCGATCATCGAACACGTTCACGACATCTCTCGAGTGGCGATTGAGGCCAGAGACTACATCAACCCTCTTCCCCATGTGCTGATGCTCACCGCCATCGTGGTCGCCGTCGCCACGTTCGGGGTGTCCATGGCACTGATCATCAAAATCTATGCGCGGTACGGCACGTTGGAAGAGGATGAAATTATCGAATTAAGCCGTGATATCGAGACATAGAATCAGAGGTTCGAATGGCATCGTGATCACCCTTTGAGAAAATGAAGGCCGTTCGTTGCTCCAAACAACGCTGAGGTCGCAGATGATAACCAGGGCAACTTTGAAAGACATGGTGATGTTGGGGTATCTAACCGATGAAATGCTCGATCAGCTGATTCCCATCACCGAAATGCATCAGTTCGATGAGCAAGAATTCGTCTTTCATCAGGGTGACGACGCCAACCGTTTTTACTTCGTACTACAGGGTAAAGTCCTTTTGGAACAGCGTTTATCGCCTAACATCTCCATCACTCTCAGTGCCATCAATCCGCGCTACTCTTTGGGTTGGTCCGCTTTGCTGGACGGCGGAAAATTTACCACCGATGCCCTATGCGCTGAACCCTGTCAGCTGCTCTCTTTCCGGGCGATGAAAATAAAAACGCTTTTCGAGCAAAATACCGCCCTAGGCTACATCATGAGCCAGCGACTTTTGCGCGTTATCCAGAAACGATACCAAATCCGAACCGAGCAATTCATCAAGGTCATCCGACATCATCCGGATCTCGGAAACCTTATATAGACAGTGCCTGTCCATCAATCTGAAATAGAAATTGAGTGCTTTTGAATGTTGAAAATACGCGAACCGTTATTTTCCTCAAAGTCAATTGTTTCAGGCGCTTGCGCGGAGTAATCGTTACCACACCACCCAAACAAGCGCGCATACTCGAGCGGCAATTGGAAATAGACCAAATTTAGGCGGAATCGAGCATAGTACCTTTGCCTAAGCGCATCTGCTCCCGGAAGGATGGATAGTGGATCAATTTCCGGCCATTATCGTCATCGCACCACTGATCGCCACCTTTTTTGTTTTCTTTTTAGGCTGGCAGAACCAGCGGCTGGCCTTTCCCTTGGCCTTGGGTGGCCTTTCGGTATGCGTGTTCGCCGCCGCGGCTGCTGTTGTCGCCGTGGTGCGGCAAGGACCGGTCCAATATCGCCTCGGGGGGTGGCCCCCCCCTTGGGGAATCGAATACCGGATCGATCATTTTACCGTTTTCATGCTGATCCTGATTTCTCTGATCGGCTGGCTATCGGCCATTTATGCTAAAAGAAGCGTGGAGGAAGAACTACCGGAAAAGGTCTCCTTGTTCTGGAGCCTTTATATGCTGCTGATCACGGGTCTGCTCGGAATCGTTATCACCGGCGACATGTTCAACCTCTTCGTTCTCCTCGAAGTTGCCTCCCTAAGCGGTTACGCATTGGTAGCCATCGGGCGCGGCAAGGCGCCCTTCGCCAGCTTCCGATACCTCATCATCGGGACTATCGGCACCTCCTTCTATCTGTTGGGTATCGGTTTCCTGTATATTGTCACCGGTTCTTTAAACATGGAAGATCTGCGCCTGCTCTTGCCTCCGATTTACGGATCTCGGGTTGTCCAAGCCGCCTTCGTCTTCATATTCATCGGGTTTGGCATCAAAATCGCCCTGTTTCCGCTGCACGGTTGGCAACCGGATGTCTACACTTACGCACCTTCAGCCGTCAGCGTCATCATCTCCACCGCTGCGGCCAAAACATTTGTCTATGCTCTGATCCGCATCGTTTTCTCGGTGTTCACGCTTGACTTCATTACTGGAATCCTCTCGGTATTCAGCATCATTTGCTGGGTGGCGGCAGTGGCCATGATCGTCGGTTCTATTTTTGCCATCGCGCAGTATAACCTTAAGCGCATGCTGGCCTATTCAAGCATAGCCAATATCGGCTATATCGTTCTGGCCCTTGGACTTGCCCCTTCGACGTCCCTTGGGTTGTCACCGGCCGTGATGCACATTGCCAACCATGCGGTGATCAAAGGGTGCATGTTCATGACCGCCTGCGGGTTCATCTACAAATACGATTTGAAGGACATTCGGAATTTTACCGGACTTGGAAGGCGGATGCCCTATACCTCTCTGGGCCTGATCTTCGCCTCCCTGGCGATGATCGGAATGCCGCCGGGGTCCGGGTTCGTCACCAAATGGTATCTCATCAGGGCAGCGTTGGAGGCCCGCAGCTACTTGTTTGTGGCCGTCATCTTCGTCAGTACCCTATTGATGATCGTCTACTTCTGGCGGGTTATCGAGATTATGTACATTCGCCATGAAACCGAATCCGCCGTCGAACCTCCCGGCATAGCAATCGAAGAATTGCCGGTCAGCATGCTCATTCCTGGTTTACTTATGGGGGTTATGTCCTTCATTCTGGGTATCCTTTGGATATCTGGAATCCTCGATCCCGTACTTGCGGCCATCAACACCGGTTTCGGATTGGGGGGCGGGCCATGAGCAACGTCTTTTACCTTTCTGCCCGTCCGTTAATGGCACTCGCATTCCCACTGACGTGCGCTTTCTTGATTTATATCTTCCGCCATCGGCCCAATTTAAGGGAAGGCGTTACCCTGAGCGCCGCCCTCGGGCAGTTTGCCGTGGTCATCTCCATGGCCCCCCTCATATTGGATGGTCGCATCATCGTCTGCCACATCATCACCATCGCCGCCGGCTTGGATATCGTATACCGTGTGGATGCCTTTGGTTTGATTTTCGCCATCACCTCTTCCTTTCTCTGGATTTTGGTATCACTCTACTCCATTGGCTATATGCGGGCACTGAAAGAGCATGCCCAGACACGCTATTATTTTATGTTCGCCCTGGCGATTTTTTCAGCCGTCAGTATTGCGTTTTCCGCCAATCTGGTGACATTCTACATTTTTTACGAAGCCCTGACTCTGTCCACATATTGGTTGGTGGCACACCACGAAGATGAGGAAGCGTTTGCCGCCACCCGAAAATATCTCGCCTACCTGCTGACTTCGGGCTGGTTTTTATTTGCTGCGGTGGCCCTGACTTATGCGCTCACCGGGACGACTGACTTCAATTCAGAGGGGATTCTCACCACCGATTCGGGCACCAAGGGGACTTTGATCTTTTTATTTATCCTTTTTGCCCTGGGTCTGCTGAAGGCCGCCTGGATACCGTTTCACTCCTGGTTGCCGGCAGCCATGGTGGCCCCAACGCCGGTCAGTTCGCTACTGCACGCTGTGGCGGTTGTCAAGGCCGGCGTGTTCGGCTTCGTGCGCATCGTTTGCTACGTTTTCGGTGTCGATCTCATGGCAACCCTGGGCCTGGGCTTGATGCTCGGCGTCGTGGCCTCCTTCACCATGATCGTGGGATCTTTTTTCGCCATCGGCGAAGATAATCTCAAACGGCGCCTCGCTTTCTCCACCATCAGTCAGCTCTCTTATATCCTGTTTGGCGCCGCCCTGCTGAGTCCTTATGGAATCAAAGGTGCCATGGTTCATATCCCCTTTCACGGATTCATGAAGATCACGCTTTTTTTATGTGCCGGCGCTGTCATGGTCATCAGCGGAAAAAAGCAAATCAGCCAATTGGCCGGCATCGGGCGCCAGATGCCCATTACTATGGCCGCATTTGGCATCGGTGCTCTAGGTATGTGTGGCATACCGCCAGTAGCGGGGTTCATCAGCAAATGGTTTCTGTGCCTGGGTAGCGTGCAGTCTGGTCATCTTGTTTTTCTAGTGGTTATCCTCATTAGTTCGTTGCTGGATGTAATCTATTTTTTTCCGATCGTAAAAACAGCCTTTTTCGATCGCCCGGATGTCGTGGAAGGGGGTAGTATACCTCCGGCAACCTGGAGTGAAACCTCACAGCCCCAGTATCTGTTCATGGTGGTTCCGCTGACGATCACTGCTGTGTTTTCGATCGTTTTCTGTCTTTTCCCCGGAACCTTCTACATACTGGACTTGGCTGAACTAGCAATCAGCAATTTGTACCATTAACAGGGGAATCAGGTCATGGGAGAACTCGTTCGACAGGGAGAGGAGACTGTCTACCGCCAGATGGACGGTGAAATTACTGCCCGGTTAACCGGTTTTGAGGAAAAAATGGAACTGGTTCACCAGGGATCACCCCAATACAAACATATTTTGCGTCTGCTGGTCGTGGCCAGTGTTGTCTATCTGATAGCCATTTTCATTTTTTACTAGAGGTGATCGCCATGTTGCCCAAAAAGGAATTGACCTTTCTTGATTCCGCAAAAAACCGCTTGCGGGTGCGAAGATATTTTTACATCTCATTGGTTATCTTACTGGTCTTGGACCTCTTTATCCCCAAGCACGGGCACTTTGCGTGGGAAAATGCACCGAGCTTTTACGCCGTTTACGGTTTTATCGCCTGCGTCAGCCTGATTTTCGTGGCTAAGATTTTACGCCTGTTGGTCAAGCGGAAGGAAGATTATTATGATTAATGGACTTCCGCCAGCCTTTATTTTTCTTGCCGGAACCGTGCTTGTGCCGCTTCTCAAGGGTCGGCTTCAGTCTGCCTATTTGCTGACGTTACCAGTGGTAGCTGGACTCGACATACTGCTTTTGCCCGAAGGCTCGAGCTCGGCGACCATGTTTTTAGACTATACGCTCATTTTCTGCCGCGTCGATCGACTCAGCCTGGCTTTCGGTTACGTCTTCGTTCTCATAACCTTTATCGGCATGGTATACGCACTGCACCTCAAGGACAACCTTCAGCACATGGCGGCCTTGAGCTACGCCGGTGGTGCTCTTGGCGTGACCTTTGCCGGCGATCTTTTCACGCTGTATTTTTTTTGGGAAGTCATGGCCCTGGCCTCGGTGGTGCTGATTTTGGCTCGCAGAACCCATGACGCCCGCCTGGCTGCGTATCGCTATTTCATGTGGCATTTCTTTGGCGGCATCTGCCTGCTGGCTGGAATTATTATGTATACGATAACCCGGGGTACCACCGCCTTCGACGTCATCGGCCTCAGCGATCCGGCCTCCGCACTGATATTCATAGGATTCTGTCTCAATGCTGCCGTTTTCCCTCTGCATGCCTGGCTGCCGGATGCCTACCCGCGCGCGACCGTAACC
The DNA here is from genome assembly GCA_963719015.1 of uncultured delta proteobacterium. Classification (GTDB taxonomy): domain Bacteria; phylum Desulfobacterota; class Desulfobacteria; order Desulfobacterales; family SG8-13; genus JARFQH01. The sequence goes on from CAVRBA010000020.1 coordinate 72,190, forward strand.
GGGGCGGTTTTCATGAGCGCCCTGACGACCAAAAGCGCCGTATATATCCTGGCCCGTACCTTTCCAGGAAATGACATCCTCCTGTGGGCGGGGGCCTTTATGACCTGTTTTCCGATTTTTTATGCTGTCATTGCCAATGACATGCGCCGCGTGTTGGCCTACAGTCTGATCAACCAGGTCGGATTCATGCTCTGCGGAATCGGTATTGGAAGCCCGTTGGCGATAAACGGTGTCGTCGCCCATGCCTTTTGCCATATCATTTACAAGGCGTTGCTGTTTATGTCGACCGGCGCAGTTCTGCATATGACCGGTAAAATCAGGGCCACCGATCTTGGTGGGCTTTACAAAACAATGCCGTATACGGCGTTGTGCTGCATCGTCGGGGCCGCCTCCATTTCTGCTTTTCCGCTGTTCAGCGGATTCGTCAGCAAATCGTTGACCGTGGCAGCCGTTGCCGAGGCCCACCAGGTGGTCGTGTGGTTGATGCTGCTATTCGCCTCAGCCGGTGTTTTTCATCATGCCGGCATCAAGGTACCCTTTTTCGTATTTTTCGGCCATGACTCGGGAATCCGCAGCAAGGAACCGCCGTTGAACATGCGCATCGCCATGGGTATGGCTGCCTTCATCTGTATTTTCCTGGGGATTTACCCGGCTCCGCTCTATGCAATTTTACCGTTTCCAGTTCAATTTTCACCTTATACACCATTTCATGTCCTGGGCATGCTACAGCTGCTCATGTTCGGGGCTCTGGCTTTCACAATGCTGGTCCTTTCCGGCTATTACCCGCCGGAGCTCCGGGCCGTAAACCTGGATACCGATTGGTTTTTACGGCTTCCGGGGCGAGCGTTTATCAGCTTCTGTCACCGGCCTCTTCAAGCCGCAAGAAGTAGCATAGAAGCATGGGTCCGGGTCATAATCACCGGGTTCAAAAAGTTGCCGGCCCTCTCTGTTACTGTCGAAAAGAGCTTGGACTGGTTTTTTCACACCCTGTTGGTGGCTTTGCCGGATGGAATCCTGCGAGTCATTCGCCCCCTGAAAACGGAACGCGATGAACTGGCATGGAGCGTAATGTACATCCTGTTACCCTTTATCGCATTGATTTTCGCCATTCTATTCACATTTCCGTGAGATTGCCGGAGACATAAATGTCTTCAATACTCTTTCAGATCGTAATCGTACCGATGGCGGCGGCCGTCCTGGTATTGATAAGTCGTTCGCGCCGCGAGTCCGCCTCCGGCTGGATCACTATCGCCTCATTGGTCTACACTACGGTGCTGCTCGTTATTGCCGGATGGCGCGTTGCCACCCATGGCGATATCCTCGAGCACTATTCCATCGGCCCAGCGGTTAGTCTGAATCTGCTGGCAGACGGCTTGAGCCTACCAATAGCCCTGGTGATTAATCTGATCTGCCTGGCTCTGGCGTCATATTCGCTCCATTACGTCAGCCACCGCATCGATATACTTTACCCCGAAGCCAGTGAGCAAACCCGCCGCATGTATTTCCGGCGATTTTTCTTCCTTTATCTTTTCTTTCCCACCGGTTTCATGGGCGTAGCGTTCAGCACCAACCTTATCAGCGTCTATCTGTTCCTGGAACTGCTGACCATCATCCCCTTATACTTCATCATGGCCCAGTTCGGATATTCGGATTATATCACACGCTATAAAGTTGCCTTGATGTGCCTGTATTGGGGGGTAGCGGGTGCCATGCTCTTTTTGATAGGGATTATCCTCGGCTACACCCAAAGCGGCAGTTTCGAAATCGATGCTTTGCCGACGTTGGCCGGCCACCCCCAAACGTTTTGGGTGATCCTGCTAATAATGGCGGGACTGGGAACCAAACTGGCCATCATCCCCCTGCACGTCTGGATGCCGTGGGTGCATGCCGAGCATCCCACCTGCATTGCCGGTCTGTTGGCCATCTATGCCAACATTGCTGCTTACGTCGCTGTCCGGGTACTGATCTTGCCCTTGCCCGAGGACATGCAAGTCTTTTCGCTTCCGTTGATGATTCTTTCCATGTTGACGATGGCCTACGGTGCATTTCTCACTCTGGCCCAAACCGATGCCAAGCGGTTTTGTGCATGCTCGACCATCAGTCAAATTTCATACTCGGTGTTCGGTATTGCTGCGATGAATGTCTTGGGAGTGATGGGAGGCGTATTTTATTTTCTGAGCCATATTTTGGGTAAGGCGATTCTGTTTTCTTCGGCGGGTATCCTCGTCTACACCGTTGAAACCCGCGATTTACGCCGCATGAGCGGCCTGTGGCACCGGATGCCGGTGACGGCTGTCCTGTGGTTTTCCGCCGCTCTGATTCTCTCGGCACTGCCGCCGACGAGCGGGTTCGTTGGAAAATGGCTGTTTTTTACCGGCGCCTTTCAGAAGGTGCAATCTCAACCTTTCGGCTTGGTGATTGTTGTCATGGCAATCATGGCTTCCCTGATGACGCTTATCTACACCTTTTTGGTCGGCATCCGCATCTTTTTCGGCCAACCGAATCCCGATCTCGACACCGCCGCAGACCCTCCCCTTACCATGAGTATTCCTCTGATTTGCCTCGCGCTTCTTGCTTTGTTTTTAGGACTTTTCCCTCAGCCGTTGCTAACCCTGATCCGCTCTGTCGTGGGGACCCTGTGATAAGCAACGGCGGAACAACAAACGCTTCTTAGCATGACGGCCGCCGTTTACCCTTGTTTTTCGGAATCACACTTCTTAATATCTTCAGTTGTGACTTCTCTTTAACACTCACCAGCTTGGCTTTTTATCAATATGTTTTAAGATGTAATCTGAATTTTTCAGTTTATTTTCTTCCAATCGATTGCCCCCTCTCCGCTCAAGTTGTCTAATAAAAGGGTTGTCGTAAATTCCATCACCGTCTTCTATCTTTTCAACACTTCTGATATATTCCTGTTATTATTAAATAAAATTAAATTATTATACCTCAAATGACCCCGGGCGTGCTTTACATGTAGGATTTCTCGACACTTACAAGGGCTCAACAAAAAATGCAAAGAATGCTCCAAATAATTAATACCATATTAATCCAGGCGGTTATGTTTGTTTATAGATCCAACTCACCCCAGTGGCATACCCCTTGCTCAAACCTATGGCAAAATGGCAACCCAACACAAGAAAGGGTGAGACAAATGAAACGAGAAAATCAAAAAGGTCAAAGAGGTCGTGTGGGATACGGATCTTCCTACCGCAAGGGGAGCCGCAGGGAAATGGCCGGCGGGAAGGAAATCGGCAGCGTCCTGGGCGGTCAAGTGTGGCTGGTGAAACCGGACAGGAAGGCCAAAGCCGATTTTCCCTGTTTATGGATGACGGCCGGGGTGGTCAAGTATAAAAATTGTAATAACTTCTTCGACTGTACAAATTGCAAATTCGACCAAGGGATGCACAGTCGGGTTGAAAAAGGCAAGCAAATCAGCTGGCAGCAGGCAATGCGTCGAAAGCCCGATCTGGAAAGAAGCTGCCGCCACAGCCTCACCGGCAGAATCGCCGGACGATCGTGCGCCTACGACTATCGCTGCGATAAATGCGATTTCGACCAGTATTTTGAAGATGTCTGGACACCCCGTACATCTGACCTGCCCGCTGAAGTTCAGTATGTAAAAGGCTTCGGGGTCGCAATGGACCACTACTTCCACAACGGACACACCTGGGCCCGGATTGAGAGTGGCGGCACCATCCGCATCGGTATGGACGACTTCGCCCTTAAATTGCTGGGTAAAGCGGACGGCTTCGATCTGCCGTTGACCGGAAAGGAATTGGATTCCGGCCGGCCGGGATGGGGCCTAAAGCGTCGCAGTCATGCCGCCGACGTTCGTTCACCGGTGGACGGGGTCATCGTGGAGGTCAACTCCAACGTTAGAGAAAATCCGGACCTGACCAACCGGTCACCCTATGGGGAAGGCTGGCTGTTTACAGTACATACCCCCAACATCAAAGGAACGGTGAAAAATTTGATGTCCAACACCGAAACCCTGTCCTGGTTGGATACCGAAATATTGAAGTTAGAGGAGATGATTGAGGAAACTGCCGGCCCGCTGGCTGCTGATGGTGGATTTTTGCAGGAGGACATCTACGGCAATCTGCCCGATCTCGGGTGGAAGAATCTGACGAAAACTTTTCTAAAAACATAATGAACGGAAAAAATCGGGTGGATCGCACGACATCAAATATGACTGCCTGAGCGATAAACCCGACCGTTTTCTCAACCAATTGCGCTTCTATCGCAAAAGGAGGAGAGTCGAACCATGGCATCGCCGCGTCCGGTGAAACCAACACAAGACAAGTCACACGCCTGCATCTGGATGCAAGCAGGCGTCGTCAGTCGCAAATTCTGCCCTCACAATTATCAATGCATGTCCTGCCGCTATGACCGGGTCTTGCACCGCCTGGCAGAAGAAAACCGCAAGCTCAGAGCGATGGGAATCATGGGCTCGGGCAAACGGGCAAAGATCGTCTCATGGAAAGAGAAGCTCTTAGCGAAGCCGCCTGCATCGCGGCCATGCTTGCATCATATGAAAGCCCGTATCGACGTCAAGGCCTGTAACAACGCGTATCGTTGCTCCGATTGCGAGTTCGATCAATATTTCGACGAACAGTTCAGTGTACATGCTGCCCTAAAGCCAATCGGCCTCATCGATATCGAAGGGTTCAAATTTCCACACGGGGTCTATCTCCATCCCGGCCACACCTGGATGAAAATCGAAGAAGATAACACTGTCCGGGTCGGTCTGGATGAATTCATTTTACGCGCCCTCGGTCCGTTGGACAGTATTTCAATGCCGTTGCTGGGCAAAGAGGTTCAACAGGACCAGCCGGACATCACCCTGGCCCGCGGGGCTAATATTGTCAAAATGCTTTCGCCGATAAGCGGAGTGGTCACGGCCGCCAACCCGAAAATGAAGACTCTCTCGGGTTTCGGCTACGCCGACGCTTATGCCGACGGATGGATCTTACGAATTCACACCGATGACCTGCGCCGAGAGTTGAAGAATCTGAAGATGGAGGCAGAAACGACCGAATTCATCGGAGACGAAATCGAGCGCCTCTATATGGTAATCGAAGATGCGGTCGGCCCGCTGGCTGCCGACGGTGGTCAGTTGGTTGAAGATATCTGCGGGAAACTGCCGCAGTTGGACTGGACCAAACTCGCGCGGTTGTTCTTACGAACGTAACTGCCAAGCGATCAGAACGTGGCCCAGCCGGATTATCGAATTTAATTTGATCGGAAATTACTTCTCCTTCATCCCCAACCGTCTTATTTCATCGGCCAACAACACCCGGCAGTGCCGACAGAGTTGATCCGTCTTGCGATCGACATCCGCAATACTCCGGCAGTAGTGCATAACGCAGTTGCGCTCCGGGCAGTGCTTCAGTTTGAAAGTATGCCCGAGTTCGTGAATCGCCTCCTTTACCGCACGATGGTGAAAAGGGTTTCCCGGTCGCAATTTCGGGTTTTCTTCATCCAAACGACAGGTCGAAATGATGCAGGTCTTTCCCCCCAATTGGGCTTCACCGTAAACATGGGTCAATATCGGGATAAAAAGGTCCTCTGTGGTGATTCCAAGAACTTTGACTGCCCGAAACGGCGCGGCAGCGGCAAGCTTTTCAAGAATTAGAGTAGAATAATATTGCCGGCGCTGCGGGTCAAACGCAAAGTCAACCCGATCAATGAGCGGCAATATCCCCGTCTGGAGGCCGAAAATCCGAATCACTTCACTGCTGATCAAATCGGAAAGAGTGGATTCTATATCTCCGATGGGGGAGATGACAATCTGGTATTCCTCGCCGTCAATCAATCTGCTTTCCGAAGGTTGTAGCGTTTGACCTTATTGTATAGGGTCGACCGATCAATGCCAAGAATTTTAGCACTTCTAGCGATGTTCCAGCCGTTATCATTGAGAATACGCTGGATGTGCGATTTCTCAATTTCATAGAGAGAGTCTTCGGACGGGACCGAAAAATGCCGGGTGCAATAGAAAGGCAGATAGAACGGTTGGATCTTACGGTCCTTTCCGATCACTACCGCGCGTTCGATGGCGTTTTCGAGCTCCCTGACATTGCCGGGCCAATCATGGAGCATCATTTCGTCTATCGTTTCTCGGCTGAACCCGTCAATCGCTTTATTGGTCTCTTGGGTAAATCGGTATAAGAAGTGCTCCGCCAGAAGGGGAATATCTTCCTTTCGTTTTCGAAGAGAAGGCATCTGAAATGAAATGACATTCAGGCGGTAGTACAAATCTTCGCGAAAAGCTTCTTTTGCAATGGCTTCTTTAAGGTCCCTGTTGGTGGCCGCGATGATGCGGAAATCCGCCTCGATCGGCTGGGTCCCGCCAACACGGTAGAATACCCGATCTTCCAGGACCCGCAGCAAATCGATTTGCATGCGCATGCCGATTTCTCCGATTTCATCCAGAAACAGGGTCCCACCGTGGGCCATCTCGAGCCGTCCCTTTTTCGTCTCTTTGGCATCCGTAAATGCCCCTTTCTGGTGGCCGAAAAGTTCGCTCTCCATCAAGTGCTCGGGAATCGCACCGCAATTGACGATAACGAATGGCCCCTCGCAGCGGGGGCTATGCGTGTGAATCGCCTTGGCAGCCAACCCTTTACCGGTGCCGGTCTCACCGGTGATCAACACCGTTGATTCAGTCGGGGCCACATCACAGATGAGCTCAAATACCGTCTGCATCGGTTTGGACTGGCCGATCATACTCTCAAATCGGGTTCGCTCCCGGACCTGTTCTCTCAAATAAAGGTTTTCACGAATTTGGGCCTGTAGTTTGACAATTTTTTCGATCAGCAATCCCAGTTCGTTGGGGTCAAATGGTTTGAGCAGGTAGTCATAGGCGCCGTTCTTCATCGCCTCGATCGCCGTTGAGATAGAACCGTAGGCGGTGATCATCACCACGGCCACATCCGGATCGTCTTCTTTCACCCGTTTAAGGACGTCCAGGCCGCTGATTCCTTCCATCTTGATGTCCACCAGCAGGATGTCGAAGTGGGTAGTCTTCAACTTATCCAAGGCCTCTTCTCCGCTGCCCGCGACATCAACTGCATATCCATCTCTCTCCAGCCAACCGAGCAAGGATTCGCGCATGATGTGTTCGTCATCAACGATCAGGATCTTGGTGCTGCCCATCGGGTCCTCCGTGATATTCAGTCGCTGGTGTCACTGGCCTCAGGGGAAGATTCACCCTGAAGGTTGTACCCTCTCCGAGGCCGGACTCCACATAAATATAGCCGCCATGCTCCTTGATGATCCCGTAGGCAACGGAAAGTCCCAACCCGACGCCCTTGCCATCCTTTTTCGTGCTGAAGAAGGGCTCAAATAACCTCGAGAAGTTCCCTTTGGGGATTCCGATGCCGTTGTCGCTGAATTTAACAACGACCCGGTGTTCGCTCGGTGCGTGCTGGGTATCGATCGTCAGAACCCCACCGGCTTTGTTCTCCATGGCTTCAACGGCATTGGATATCAGGTTCATGAAAACCTGCTGGAGTTGATCTTCGGATCCGACAATATCCGGCAGCTTGGGATCAAACTTCTTCTCCACCTGCACACGATGTAATTTCAGCAGGTTTGCGTTCAGGATAAGGATCTTTTCGATCAGCCGGTTGATGCTGAGCTGTTCCAGCGCCATTCGGTTATGGCGGGAGAAAGCCAGAAGGTTGGTGACGATTGTGCTGATACGCCGGGTCTCTTTTTCCATCAAATCGAGGTACTGGCCAAACCGGTCGATTTCTTTCTGTTCCACCGGTCCTTCGCTGATGATCCGCTTGATGAGCATATTAAGGTTCAATATACCAGCGATGGGATTGTTGATTTCATGGACGACCGCAGCGGCCAGTTTTCCGAGTGAGGCCATTTTGTCCTGATGGAGGAGTTTGGCATGGGTCTCTCGAAGCTGACGGGTTCGCTGTTCGACCATCTCCTCCAGCCGCCGTGTGATTTCCTCCTCTTCTTTAAGGCGCTGGGTGATATCCCGGCTAATATGAATAAACTTGGATATCTTTCCGTCCGTTTCCCAGATCGGGAACACATCCACTTCAAAATGCCGGGTTTCGCCGTCAGCCCCGATCCGTGAACGGACCTGCCGGCAATGGGTCTTGTTTCGGACGACATTTTTAAGAGGGCAAATCTTCTCCACTTCATCGCACTGGTGATTCAGGCGGGCATACACTTCGTGGCATTTGCGCCCAATCACCTCATTCTTCTCCCAACCGGTTTGATTCAGGAAAGCCTCATTGACCTCGATGATGTCCATCTCTGGGGTGATCACCAGAATGAGATCCTGAATGCCGTTCAGGATGGTTTCCATCGCGGTTTTCTGCTCGCGCAATTTGCGTTCTTCTGATCCGATGGCGTTCCAGAAAATCTCAAATACATGTTGGGACATAATGCGGATACGGTGGGGGCGTGTAGCGAGAATATCGTCGAGAATGTGCTGTTCGGAAGTCAGAATGATTATCAGGTGGATGTTGTAACGCCGATCATACAGATCGTGATAGTCTTGAAAGGTCAGCAACCCCAGTTCTCCGGCGCGAAGCATGCCTTTTGTGTTCGGATCCGGATCGGCCACCGCCAGAATGGGGGCATCGACACCTTCTTGCATATAATCGAAAGTCGTTTTTTCGAGGACTTCTTTGCACAATCCGTCCCCTCCGACCAACGCGATGTTGACGATGGAGGTTTTTTTGTTCTTCATGAAAAAGCCTCCGAGCTTGAAAAGTGCCAGCGGGTGGAATCCGGACAGGCGGATTCGCGCATTCGGCGTGCCTGAAGGCACAGGTGCGGGAAAACGGGGTGGGTCAGCGGCATCTCGGCCTCACAACTCCTGATTGCTTACCACAGGATATGTTGAAATGCAATGCGTCCCGCGCCAAAGGGTAAAAAACACAAGGAACCGGAAGCCCCAAATCCGGTGTCAATCGGCGGGAACTCTGACGAGAAAATCGATATTGTGGGCCATGAAAATCAATTCGGCCGCGTCGATTTGAGATTGCCTGCGGCTCACCCAAGCTGCCAAGCGATGTGGGTCGAGTTGCTTGTTGCGCTGCAGCTCATCATTGAATGTTTGTATAATGGCCGCCAGGAAGCAGGCGTCGTCATCCGGATATCCCCTGCCATGCGGATAAACGATCCAATCCGAGCTGCCGGCCGCCAAAATAGGCAAGTGCCGCTGCGTCAGCCGGGACAACAATTCGCGACCGCTTTGACTCGATCCCGAAGGGCGACCGTCGATCGTCCTCTGATCCATGCTGCGATGATAGTCGTCGAGAAGTTGTTGCTCGAAATCCGGATCAAAGGCCGGTTGAAAAACGGTGAGCCCGTCGTAGTTCAGCGTGAGGTATAACAGCCCTCCGGGTTTAACCAGCCGCTGGAAACCGTTCAGCACCTCATCGATGTTGACCAGATCCATAACGGCATGGGCCGTGATCAGATCCCAGCGGCGGTGGTTTTCACAATTGGAGATGATGTCATACAGGTCGGCGCAAACAATATCGACCGTGCCGCCTCCGTCGCCAAAACGCAAATCGGCACGGGTGCTGTTTTGCCAATCAAGCGTGTAGTCTGCGGAGTGCCGTCTCTGGAGTGATAGCGATTTGAAGGCGGCAAGGAATTCGGGTGTTTTTTCCACCATGGTGTAGTGCAGGTGCGGCGTCAAGCCCCATGCAATCGATCTTTCGAGCATGGTGCCGATACCGGCGCCGAAGTCGACCACCTCGAGCTTTCGTCGTCGACTCGATGGGGGTAGATTCGCTTTCAGGGTGTGCCACACATGGCGGTTCAACGACCGATTATCGACATGCTGTTTAGCCGCCAGATAGCGCACATAGGTTTTCGTCGCATCCGCTGTCATTTTGATAGAGAGAAGTACTTCGGGTCTTTTGATCGGAACTGTCTTAAAAACGTTTCAACACCTTGCATAGATTGTCTCCAGGTCGGATGTTTTTGCGAATTACTCATGGCCGTAACGCTCATGCGGGTCAAATAACGGCGGTCCGCATAAAGATCGGCAACGGCCGTGGCAACTGACTGCAAATCGTTGCGGGGAAATAGCAGACCGGTGCTCCCGTGCGCGACCAGCTCCCCGATGGCTCCGCTTGTCGAGCCCAGCACCGGAAGCCCCATGCTCATCGCCTCTGCAGCGACGATGCCAAATCCTTCATAGGCGTATGGCATGCAAAGCAGTTGCGCCGCGCTAAATTCGGCCGCCAAATCTTCGTTGCCGATCGTGCCGTGGAATCGAACGGACGACCGCAAACGGTGCGCCTGGATATAGTTCCTTACGCGGCGAACATAGCCGGGCGCCATCGTCATACAGCCCACAATCTCCAGCCGCCACCGGTCCGTCGGTACCCGTCGCAAGGCGCTGATCAGTTCGAGCAATCCCTTGCGGGGGATCACCAGCCCGACGTAAAGCAACCGCAAGGGTCCAGGTCGCTGCGCCCGCTCATCGACCTCGGCGGCCGTCAAACGGGCGCCGAACCGGTTTCCTCCCGGCGGCGCCACGACGTGCGGCCGCGGACGTCCGCTCAGTCGGAAGACCGTTTTTTTTGTTGTGCGGGAGTTGAAAATAAAACCGTCAACCGAATCAAGGTATCGTTTTTCAATCAACCGCAGTAAGGATGTGAAGATCTTCGGCCGGGGTTCGGCGCAATAAAGGTGGTGCACTATCGCAACAGCCGGCGGGCCCAACCGCTCTTTTTGCCGCCGGTTCAGCACCAGCAAAGAGGGATGACACAATTCGTCCTGCAGCAACAGGTCGAAACCGGCGCCGCAGAAGCGGTTCAAGCGTCCCTCCGTAATATTATCGAGCAGGCGCAGGCCGTAACCGCGAACCGGCAGCGAGAAGACATGGACACGGTGACCGCTGGATCGTAAATGCGCCACCAGCCGGCGGTCGTAAAAATAACCGCCCGTCGGCGTATCAAGCGCGCCATAGACGATCAGGCCGAAATTCACGAATACCGCTCCCGGTAAGATGCCCAGGCCATTTCGTTTTCCCAAATCCTGATTTCAACCACGAGGAAGCGATGCGGGCCAAACTCTTTTAAAAAACGGGTGCAAAAGCGCTTGGCAAAATGCTCGATGCTGGGATTGATCCGGTCGAAATCGGGCAGATCATTCAAAAGCCGGTCCCGATAAATCGCCACGCAGGCGTCGAGGACCTGTTCGAGATTTTCAAGGTCGACGAGGTAGCCATGCGCATCGAGTTCTCTGGCCCTCAGGCGGACTTCGACCCTATAGGCGTGGGCATGGGGGTCATTTTCGGACCCCCAATCGCCGCCGATCAAATAGTGGCGTGCGCTGAAAGCGCGCTGCAAAGCGAGCGTGTACATGATTTCTTTCCTCGGTCGCTTGAATGCCCTTCGTCAGTTCGGGGTTTGCGGGTAGGTCAACACAACCTGCAGGATGTCTTGCGGTCGATCGGCAATGAGTTGATAGGCACTCTGGGCCTGGCGGACATCGAAGCGATGGGTGATGAATCGACCGGGCTGCAGGCTGGCCAACATCTTCCCGGTGACCTGCGTGCGACGCTGCATACTCCAGCGACCGGAATGGCGCGGGTCAATGGTGCTGACCTGGCTGGATATGATCTTAATCCGATTGCGATGATACGCGCCGCCCATATCGATCGTCGCCGCTTTGGCTCCGTACCATGAACCGATGACAATCCGGGTTGTATAACCGGCCCAGTCCAAGGTCTTGTCAAGCGCCGCCGGATTGCCGGACAGCTCGAAGATAAGGTCGGCTTTGGCATCACCGTCGGATTGCGAAAAAATGGAAGTCACCTTGGTACTGAAACCGTTTTCGCGACCCGCCAGGGCCACATCCGCTCCGAGATCGGTCGCGGTCTTGCACCGCAACGGCAAGGGATCAACGCAAACCAGGCCGTTGAGCGGGAAGCGGGCCATCAATCCGGTTGTTAACAAACCGATGACACCCAGACCCCAAACCATGACGCGCTCCCCGATGACCGGCCGGCCGTCCATAACCAGATTGACGGCGGTTTCCATGCTCGGCAAAAAAACGGCGTCTTCGTCTGTCACACCGTCGGGCAGGGGAATTAGTTCTTGCGGCAGAATCGTGAAATGGCTTTCGTGCGGATGAAAGGCAAACACCCGACGGCCGACCCATGCCGGATCGGTCCGGCTGCCGCCGGCCACTACCCGGCCGACACAGCTGTATCCGTACGTCAGTGGATATTGAAAGCGGCCCGATAGAGATCTTATGGTGGCATCAACGGGCAGGTGCCTGGGGAATTGATCCCTGAAGACCAACATTTCCGTTCCCGCGCTGATCCCGGACAGCCGCGTGGCGACCAACACCTGATCTTCGGTCGGCGCGCGCAACGGCCGTTCTCTGATTTCCGTGGTGAACGGCTGTTTGAAAAACAGGCTCAGGCTTTTCATGTCCGCGTCCACACCGGTGTCGCCCAAACGATTAAATCTTGCCCCATGGGTTCGTAGTGGATGCCGGCCAATTTAAGCGTGGCAAAATGATCGCCGTCGCGTGCTTCAACGACTTGGAGCCCACCGATGAACTTCGGCGAGATGGTGATGATAAACAGATCCACCAACTCGGCGTGAATAAAACTGGTGATCACCTTGGCCCCGCCCTCGACCATGAGGCTTTCGACACCCTTCTGAAAAAGGACTGACATCAGATGATGCAGGTCGATCTGGCCGTTATCGTCGCGTCGGCACGGCAACACCTGGGCTCCGGCGCGGGTAAAGGCGGCAACCCTTGCGCCGTTGTTGTTTGCGGCACTTGCCAGCCATGAATTCCGATCCGTCCGCTGTAAAAGCCGGCATTCAAGTGGTGTCCGCAACCGGGTGTCCAGAACCACCGGCTGGGGATTCTCACCGTCAACCAATCTTACGGTGAGTTGGGGATCATCGGCCAGAACCGTATTGATACCGACGAGAATCCCGTCGAAAAGGGCTCGCAGACGATGGGTCAGTTCTAACGACTGACGTCCACTGATGTTCAGGGGTTGGCGATTTTTGGTTGCAATGCTGCCGTCTATGCCCTGGGCGTAGCTGACGGCGACAAAGGGTCTGGTCATGTGTGGAGGAGATGTTTCCCGCCGCAGCAGTCTTGTCTGCAATTGAAATAAATTCTGGATGTCATCAGTTTGTCTCATGGCAGGACGCTCATAACCCTGTATTTTTTGAAATCCATCTGCTCCCCAGCCAGTATGAAGCCAGTCCGACCCCGGCACCGACCATCAAGAGGTCTCGGGCGCGCAAGATGATACACGCTGCCAAACCGGCGCCGGGGGACAGATTCAAGCTATCAAGAATCAACATCTGGCTGGCTTCCAATGCGCCCAAAGCACCCGGTAAAGGCAGCAAAAAAGCGAGTCGGGCGGCAACGACCACTGCAATCAATTCCAATGGTTGCAGGGCAATGCCGATGACTGCATAAATGAGCCAGAATTCGGCCGCCATTAAAAACCACTGAACCAAGGCACATCCGCCGTACAGCCACAGAATCGGCTGCGGCTGCTTTAAAATCGCGCCGGCTTTTTTTTCACCGGCTTTCAGTGTAGCCACCCGCGATGGCCTCAGGGCATTGAAATGAAAGAACGCTTGCATCTGCCGTGCGAACCGGGATAGCGGTGTCCGGCCATCAGCCACCACTTTTAGATATACGCAGGCGCTTGCAAATGTCAGCAGAAGAAACGCAATGAATTGAAATTTAAAAATAGCGCCAAGATAAGATTGATGCAGCAAGTAAAGGCCGCCGAAACAAAGCAAACCCAAATTCGCGATCATCTCGATGGCACGATCGGTTGCCACCGATGCCGCAGCGTGCGCGATCGGCAGCCGGTGACTGCGGATCAGCATGTGAATCTGGAACGGTTCGCCCCCGAAATGGGGGCCTGGCGTGATGTAGCTGATGGCATTGGACCCGATGCGGTAAACGGCAAGGCGGTGCATGGGCACCCTGTAACCACAGCGGTGCAGGATAATCCATAATCGCAGGCACATGGCCGCAATGACCAACACGTTTACCAACCCAAACAACAACATATCGGTCATGGACCATCTCCGGAGAGACGATAGGATATCCCGCATGACAACATCTTTGAAGGCGAGCCAGTAAAGGGCTGGTATGGACAATACCATCACGGTGCGCCAGGAAAACCGATGGGGCATTAATCGGGCAATATTGGACGAACGGTGAGCCTTCATTTGTATCTCGGATCAGCAACACCTCCCTGCCCCGGGCCTAACCCGCTTGAACATGAACGCTGCGAGTCGTGGATCCACCCATTCTTCTGGACAGGAATGCATCTTCGGGTTTCCACCAGGACCATGCGCCGGTACCGGTAACAATTAACACAATGCAAGCACTGCAGGCCACCATTAAAAGCGGTGTGCTGATGGAAACGGCGCTATGCGCCACAAGGCAAGCGGCGACGATTGCGGCCGATCGGCCAAGGAAACCGAGCACCATCATGACCGATAAAAACAGCCAGATCCCGCCGATCACATCCGGACCACTTCCTTTCAGCGCGCCGGCGACCGACCAACTGCTTAAAAAAACAACGCTTCTCATAATAACCGGTAACACCGCTGCAACGATTCCAACCACTCTTTCAATATTCTCCTTGGTTTTTGCCGCCGGTCGCTCCTGAATGATCAGCCAGTCCCAAACAAATCCGGCCAATAACGGCAGCATGAAATATAGCGCCGCTATGCGGAGCAAAGGAACTGCAAAAATCGGCAGCAGCGCCAGGCCTACAAACACCATTTGAATTCCGGCCATGACGCGGGCAAAAGGCCGCTCGATTAAAGCGCTAACCGTTCTGCCGCGGCGGCGACGGATATGGGTGCCGATCTGAAAAAGATAGTAACTGGCACCGACAAGCAAATACACCGCCGGCAGCCGTCCCCACACCACGAGCAGGATCGAAGCTGTCAGCAGGCCCAGGGCATCCATTTCGATGTCCAGTTTTTGGCCCAGAATCGAAGAGCTGCGAGTGATGCGCGCCCACAAGCCGTCCAGGAAATCGGTGCCTGCAACCATCAGGTAAATGATGCCGGGTATCCATTCTGCCCAGGAATCAGACGAGGCCGATTCAAATTCTGGTAATAAAATGAATCCGGCAATGAGGCTGATGCCCCAGCCGCGAGCGAGGGTCATCTGATTGGCCATGCCCACCGACGGATTGAGTCGCCGGTTTTCGGGCGGGTGGTTCAGTCTCAAGTGGTAGCAGAATTGAAAATGCGCATACGCCAATACCAGGGCCGCCGGCGGCAGCCAACGAAATGCGGCTTCATGCGACCATGCTTGCATGATCCGAAAGGTAACCGCCAAAAGGCCGATCCAATGAATGGCCATCAGCACCATGACGCTGCGCAGCAATGTCTGCGGTATAGACGGCGCGTCGGAGGGTTTTTGGATTTCACTTCGCGCGTTCATGGATACATATTGGGGTTAAGGAAACGGGTCAGCTTCAGAACGATGTCAAAATGTCGCACGAGGGGCCAGCAGCGCGCGTTTGCGGGAATGCGAACCCGGTATTTCGCAAACCGCATTCGAAGCAGAAAGGTTTCACGGTTACCGGACGACCATTACCGTGCAGGGCGCCTCGTGCGTCACTTTCGTACTGACACTGCCCAGCAATAAACCTTCCAATGATCCCATTCCCCGCGTCCCCATGATGATTAAATCAGCCCTGCGGGTTTTGGCGACCGAAAGAGTCGCTTCGGCTGCCGGTCCTTCGAGTAGATTTTCCTCAACGACAATTCGGGCGTTTTTAAACTGAGCCCGAGCGTCATCCAGGATCTTTTGCCCGGCCCTTTTACGTTGGGCAACTCGTTTTTCATATTCCTCTTTATCGCGGAGATCTGAGGTGTGGGCGTAAGCGTGCACGATGATCAGCTCGGCCCCGCAACTTTCTGCCAATCCGATGGCGTAGGTCAGGGCCTTTATGCTTTGCTTGGACCCATCCAACGCCAGGACGATCAATTTAAACATGGTCGGCTCCATCGCTAAGGGTGTATCTAATCGATCTTTTATCATAATTATTTAATTGGTGCTATTTGTCCAGAAAGATATTCATCGCATGTCCTTATCCCTTGAACAAATTCATTCGAACGACTGACATCCGAAAAATTATGAACAATAATATTTAATTATTGTTCATTAAACGAATAGTATTTACTGAATAAAACTCAAATTTTAAAAATGTATTGTAATTTACTTAATTAATTTGCCTATTACAAAGGCCTTGACAGTACATTTCACGTTGTGGCATATGAACGCTTTGGCGACCGTTACCTTTTATATGTACACCAGTTGTTTTTCACCGTGGTCGGTTGAACATTTTCCCTTACCACAAAGCGGTCGCGATCAATGCGAAAAAAGGAGTCGACATGGGATCAGCAAACGGCAACAAAAGCGGATCAGTAATGGTAGTAGGCGCCGGTATCGCCGGCATGCAGTCTGCACTTGATCTGGCAGAATCGGGTTACTATGTCTACCTCGTGGAAAAATCGTCTGCGATCGGGGGGCTCATGTCCCAGTTGGACAAGACGTTTCCCACCAACGATTGTGCGATGTGAGTTATTTCCCCCAAACTGGTCGAGGTCGGCCGGCATCTGAATATCGAACTGCTCACCAATACTGAACTTCTGGATCTCAAAGGGGACCCGGGAAACTTTACCGCTTCCGTCTACCAGCAGGCCCGTTTCGTCGATCTGGAGAAATGCACCAGTTGCGGCGAGTGCGTCAAGGTCTGCCCCATCTCCCTGCCCAATGAATACGACGAGGGCCTGTCCGAACGCAAGGCCATTTTCAAGCAATATCCTCAGGCGATCCCCGGGGCCTTCGGTATTAGCAAGCGCGGCACGGCCCCTTGCAAGGTAACCTGCCCGGCGCATGTGAGCATCCAGGGCTACATTGCCCTGATCAACGAAGGAAAGTACCGCGAAGCGCTGGAGCTGTTCAGAGAGGACCACCCCTTTCCCGGCATCTGCGGGCGGGTCTGCCATCACCCCTGCGAAGGGGAGTGCACCCGCAACGATGTCGATCAGCCCCTGGCCATACGCGAACTCCACCGTTTCCTATCTGATTGGGAACTGGGACAAGGCGAATTGTTTGTCCCCAAGACGGCTGAAGCGCGCGAGCAGAAGATTGCCATCGTGGGCGCCGGCCCCGCAGGGCTGACGAGCCGCCTATTATCTTGCCAAAGACGGCTACCAGGTGACAATTTTCGAAAAATTACCGGTCGCCGGCGGCATGATGAGCGTGGGTATCCCCGAATACAGACTGCCGCGTGATATTATCAAACGCGAAATCAAGGTGATCGAAGAAATGGGGGTCACCATTAAAACCGGGGTCACCTTCGGCAAGGACATCACCCTGGAGGGTCTCAAAAAGGACGGTTTTTCAGCCCTGTTCATGGCCATCGGCCTACACGGCGGTCGCCGGCTCGGTGTCGAGAACGAAGATGTCGCGGGTGTCCTGCAGGGGGTCGACTTTCTGCGCGATTCCGCCATGGGCAAGGATGTTCCCATCGGCGAGGATGTCGTCGTGGTCGGCGGCGGCAACGTGGCCATCGACGTGGCCCTGACGGCCAAACGCAAGGGCGCAAAGAAGGTCACCCTGGTCTGCCTGGAGAGCCGCGACGAGATGCCCGCCTGGCAGCATGAGATCGAGGAGGCATTGGAAGGCGATATCGAGATCGTCAACAGCTTCGGACCCAAGGCGTTCTTCATCGACAAGAGCAACAAAGTCTCCGGCATAGAGTTCAAGACCTGCACCGCCGTGTTTGACGATGATGGCCGCTTCAACCCGTCGTACGACGAAAACGAATGCCAGCCGATTTTCGGCGACACGATAATCATCTCTATTGGTCAGAGCACAGACCGCTCTTTTATCGAGGAGCAAGGCATCAGCCTCACCCGCGTGGGCGGCCTGGAGGCCGATCCGGTCACCCTGCAGACATCCATCGACTGGGTCTTTGCCGGCGGCGATGCGTTCTATGGCCCCAAGTCGGTGGTGGATGCCGTCGCGTGCGGCAAGGAAGCCGCCGAAAGCATTCACCGCTTCGTCAACAACCGCGATTTGGCCGAAGGAAGGGAGACGCTCTGGCATACCGAAAAACCGGATGTATCCCTCGAGCCGCAAAAAGCCCGAACCACTGTGCGCTGCCTCGATCCGGCCGCGCGGGAGTGCAACTTCCTGGAAGTCTCCTTTGGTTATAACGAAGCCGAAGCGAAAAAGGAAGCCGACCGCTGTCTGCGGTGCGGAATTTGCTCCGAGTGTTACCAGTGCGTCAAGGCCTGCCTGGCCGAAGCTGTCGATCATACCCAGGAGGCGGTTCAGAAGGACATCACGGTGGGATCGGTCATTCTCTCCGCCGGCACCGATACCTACGATCCGTCCAACTTGAAGGAGTTCTACCACTACGGAAGCAACCCCAACGTGATGACCAGCCTGGAGTTCGAACGGATTCTGAGCGCTTCAGGCCCGACTATGGGACATCTGGTGCGGCCCTCGGATGAAAAGGAGCCGCAGAAAATCGCCTGGCTCCAGTGTGTCGGCTCGCGCGACACCAACAAATGCGGCAACGGCTACTGCTCGTCGGTCTGCTGCATGTACGCTATCAAGGATGCCATGATCGCCAAGGAGCACTCCCACGGCAACCTCGATTGCGCTATCTTTAACATGGACATCCGCTCCTTCGGCAAGGATTACGAAAAATACTACAACCGCGCCAAAGACCGCGAGGGCATCCGCTTCGTCAAGGCCCGCGTCCACACCATTTACGACGATCCGCAGACCGGGGATCTCCGGCTTGTCTTTGCCGATGAAAGCGGCCACATGACGAAGAAATATTTGACATGGTGGTCCTGTCGGTGGGCCTGCAGGCCTCGGAATCCAACGGTCGAACTGACCAAACGCCTCGGCATCGACTTGAACCGTTACAACTTCATCGATACCAAGCCGTTCAGTCCGGTGGCCACATCGCGTCCGGGAGTTTACACCTGCGGTATCCTGCAAGGCCCCAAAGACATACCGTCGTCAGTGACGGAGGCCAGCGCCGCCGCCAGCGCCGCCGGCAGGGATGTGGCCGAGGCCCGCGGCAGCGACGTCAAAACCCTCGAGGTGCCCGACGAAATCGATGTGAGTGAGCAAGAGGCGCGCATCGGCGTCTTTGTTTGCAACTGCGGCATCAACATCGGCGGCGTGGTCGACGTGCCGGCCGTCAAGGAATATGCCGAAAGCCTCCCCAATGTGGTCTTCGCCGATGAAAACCTCTTTACCTGCAGTCAGGACACCCAGGAGAAGATCAAGGAGAAAATCGACGAGGAGAAGCTGAACCGGGTGGTGGTGGCCTCGTGCAGCCCTAAGACCCATGCCCCCATGTTCATGGAGACCCTCGAGGCCTGCGGACTGAACAAATACCTTTTCGAGATGGCCAACATCCGCAACCAGGATTCGTGGGTGCATGCCAACAATCCGGAACTTGCCACGAAAAAAGCCAAAGATCTCGTGCGGGCTGCCGTGGCGCGATCATCCACCCTGACACCGCTGCACGGGAAGGTCATTCCGGTGAACAAAAAGGCCCTGGTCATCGGCGGTGGAATTGGCGGTATGAATGCCGCCCTGGATCTGGCCAACCAGGGATTTGAATCGACAATCGTCGAAAAATCGCCGCAACTCGGCGGAATGGCACGCAAGCTCCACCACACCATCGAAGGGGACGACATCCGCGCCTATCTCGACCAACTGGTTGGAAAGGTCAGTTCCGAGAAAAAAATCGAAGTATTGACGGATGCACGGGTTGCCGGCTTCGAAGGATTCCAGGGCAACTTTGTCACCGAGGTCGCCGTTGGCTCTAACGGCGACAATCGATCCATCGGACACGGCGTCATTCTCGTTGCCACCGGTGGTGGTGAGTACCAGCCCAAGGAGTTCCTGTATGGACAGGATGATCGTGTGCTCACCCAGGTGGAGTTGACTGATCGCCTGGCAGACAAAAGGCGCTGCCGACCTGAGCAGTGTCGTGATGATCCAGTGTGTTGGCTCCCGCAACGAGGAGAACGAAAACTGCTCGCGCATCTGCTGCCAGAGTGCCGTCAAGAACGCCCTGGCTATCAAACGCTCCCATCCGGATACCCAGGTGTATATTCTTTACCGAGATATGCGCACCTACGGACTGCTGGAGGATTACTACACCGAAGCCCGCAATCAGGGGGTCATCTTCATCCGTTTCGACGAAGACCATCCACCGGAGGTCGCATCGTCACCCGAGGGTATGCTGGTGACGGTCAAGGACCACGTTCTGCAAAGAAATGTGGAAATCCGCAGCGACCTTCTGGCACTGAGCGCAGGCGTGGCGGCCGCTGATACCGAGGATCTCAGCAATATCATGAAGCTGAACCGCAACCCCGAGGGCTTTTTCATGGAAGCGCACGTCAAGCTCCGACCGGTGGATATGGGCGGCGACGGTATTTTCCTGTGCGGAATGGCCCACGGGCCGAAGCTCATTACAGAAACCATTGCCCAGGCCCAGGCAGCCGCGTCACGGGCAACCACTTTCTTGGCCAAGGATGAGATCCGGCTGTCGGCCATAACCGCCAAGGTCGACACGGAGCACTGCGTTAAATGCCTGACCTGTGTCCGCTCGTGCCCCTTCGATGTCCCGAAATTCAACATCGCAGCGGGGGAGGTCCAGATCGACGAGGCCCTGTGCCACGGCTGCGGCGTGTGCGCCGGCGTGTGCCCGCGACAGGCAATTCAGTTAAGCTTCTATGAAGACGAACAGATCGTATGTAAAATAGATGCCTTACTGGCAGGAGGAATGTAATGGCCGATTTTGAACCGACGATTATATCGTTTTGTTGTAACTACTGAGGGTACTCAGCCGCGGACCTGGCAGGTTCGATGCGACTCGATTACCCCGCCAATGTAAAGATCATCCACGTGCCGTGTTCCGGCAAAGTTGATGTTCTGCACCTGCTCAGAGCGATGCAGAAAGGCGCCGACGGTGCCTACGTGGTCGGGTGCCTGGAAGGGACGTGTCATTACAACGAAGGCAATTTCAGGGCCCGGGAGCGCGTGAATCATGTGCGCATGCTGCTCGATGAGATCGGTATCGAGGGCGACCGCGTCAGAATGTATAACCTGTCTTCCGGCGAAGGTCCGACCTTTGCCGCCTATGCCAAAGAGATGACTGAACACATCAAGGCGCTCGGGCCCAACCCGTTGAAGAACAAGGCAACTGTTAAAAATTAAGGAGTACATTATGGCCGAGGAAGCAATCAAGCTTGGAGGTAAAAAGAAAAGTACGTTCATTGACAAGGTGAAGGATTTGCTCCCCGAAGGCGGCAACCTGAACCTGTGTCTGACGTGCGGTGCCTGCTCATCCGGATGCCCGGCGACGGGCCTGGAAAACATGGATCCCCGCAAATTTCTGCGCATGGCCGCCCTGGGCATGGATGAAGAAATCACGACCACGCCGTGGGTGTGGATGTGCAGCATGTGCACCCGGTGCGTCTACGTCTGCCCGATGAAAATCAACATCCCCCAGCTGGTCTTTTACGCCCGGCAGTCCTGGCCACGCGAAAAGCGGCCCAAGGGCATCGTGGGGTCCTGCGACATGGCCCTAAGAAACGACACCTGCAGCGCCATGGGCGCCACCGAAGAAGACTTCCAGTTCGTGGTCGAAGACGTGCTGGAGGAATACCAGGAAGCACAGCCGGAGTTTGCCGAGATGAAAGCCCCGATCAACAAGGAAGGGCGCGGAGTTCTTCCTCAACCAGAATTCCAGAGAGCCGGTGACCGAACCCGACGAGATGGTGCCGCTGTGGAAGATCCTGCACGCCGTAGGCGCCGACTGGACTTACGGCACCAAGGGCTGGGCCGCTGAAAACTACTGCATGTTCATGGCTGATGAAGAAAACTGGAAGCATATTGTGGAGGTCAAACAGAAAGCGGTGGAGGACCTGGGCTGCAAGGTCTGGCTCAACACCGAGTGAGGGCACGAACTCTTCGCGGTCCGGTTCGGAGCGCAAAAGTTCAAACTCGACTACAATTTCGAGATCAAGAGCATCATTCAATACTACGCCCAGTGGATCAAAGAAGGCAAGCTGAAGGTCAGTTCCGAGTGGAACAAAGACCGTCAAATCAAATTCACGGTGCAGGACCCCTGCCAGCTGGTTCGGAAATCATTCGGTGACCCGGTGGCCGAGGACCTGCGGTATGTGGTCAAGGCCGTGGTCGGTGAAGAAAACTTTATCGACATGAGTCCCAACCGATCGAACAACTACTGTTGCGGCGGCGGCGGCGGTTTCCTGCAGTCCGGTTACCCCGAAGCGCGAAGAGATTACGGCAAACTGAAAGCCGAGCAAATTCTCAAGACCGGTGCGGACTACTGCATCACGCCGTGTCACAACTGCCATGCCCAGGTTCATGATCTGTCCGACATCCGTGATCACGCCTGGCAAACGGTTCACCTGTGGACACTGATCTGCCTGTCGATGGGCATCCTCGGTCCGAACGAACGCGAGTATCTCGGTGAGGATCTGAAGGACGTGGATGTTTTTCACCCGGAAAGCTCAAATTTTTAAGGGGATTGACAGGAAGTGGTTTCAAATCCTCAGATCACGCCCAAGTGCAAGGCGTGGGCCGACGAGGAAACGCAGCATACATGGGCGTATGTGAGTATTTCGAGGAGGACCACAACACCGCAATTGGGTGTTAGATGGGGTTTTGAAACCACTTCTAACCATTCAGGAGCCGATCGGTGTACCAGGAGGAAATATGATAGTCGCGAAAAGAAAGCCATTTGACGAAATCAAGGAAATGATCAAGCCATTCAAGAAGGTTCTCAACGTGGGATGCGGAACCTGCGTTTCCGTCTGCCTGGCCGGCGGAGAAAAAGAGGTTGCCGTCCTGAATGCAGAGCTCGAAATGGCCCGTAAATTGGACGACAACCCTGTCGAGTTGACCGCCTACACTGTGGAACGCCAATGCGACCGTGAATATCTGGCTGAACTCGACGACATGGTCAAGGACCATGACGCCGTCATCTCCATGGCCTGCGGGGTCGGCATTCAGTTCCTGGCAGAGCGCTTCCCGGAAAAACCGGTCTTACCCGGTGTCGACACCACCGGTCTGGCGGTCAACCAGGCGGTGGGTTGGTACGAAGAACGTTGCCGTTCCTGCGGCAAGTGCGTGCTGGCCATGACCGGCGGTATCTGCCCGGTGACCATGTGCGCCAAAGGCCTTTATAACGGCCCCTGTGGTGGAACCAACAAAGGCAAGTGCGAGATCAGCCAGGATCAACCCTGTGCCTGGTACATGATTCACGAAAGACTGTCCAGCCAGGAACGACTGGATTTGATCAGGGATTTCAAAGAGCCGGCGGACTGGACCGATCAAACACCGCGGACGCTGATTCAGCCGGGGTACAAGAAACCGGAAAATGAAGAAGCGAAATAAAATACAGCCGTCGCAACCGACATGAACAATCCCATTTGAAATATAGGTGATACAATGAGCACAGAAGGCAACGGTTACAAATCAGGAAGCAACCTGGAAAAGGTCCTCAAAGCCGGTCATTTTGCATTCACCGGCGAGTTGGGGCCGCCCCGGGGAGCCAACACAGAGGAAGTGCGTCACAAAGCCTCGTTTTTAAAAGGCATGGTGGATTCGGTCAATATCACCGATAATCAGACGGCCATGGTCCGCATGTCGAGCTGGGCCGCGAGCCTACTGCTCCTTCAGGAAGGCTTGGAACCGAATTTTCAGATGGTCTGCCGGGACCGCAATCGACTGGCCATGCAGGCCGACATCCTGGGGGCCTCTGCCCACGGTATCCGCAATATGCTCTGTCTGTCCGGTGACCATCAGCAATTTGGCGACCACCCCCAGGCCAAAGGGGTGTTCGATGTCGACTCCATGCAGCTGATCAAAATAGTCAAACAGATGCGCGATGACGGTAAATTTCTGAGCGGCGCCGACCTGGACGGGAGCCCCAAGATCTTCATCGGCGCGGCAGCCAACCCCTTTGCCGATCCGTTCGAGTGGCGTGTCCATCGCCTGGCGAAAAAAGTGGAAGCCGGCTGTGATTTTATTCAAACACAGTGCATATACAACATGGAGAAATTCCGCAAGTGGGTCCAACAGGCCAATGACATGGGGCTGACGGAAAAAGTCTACATTCTGGCCGGCGTCACGCCAATGAAAAGCGTCGGTATGGCCAAGTATATGAAGAGCAAAGTGCCCGGAATGGATGTACCCGATGAAATCATCGAACGTCTTCAGGGCGCCGGCAAGGGCAAAGTGGCCGCGGAAGGGATCAAGATCGCCTGTGAACAGATCGAAGAATTCAAAGAAATGAAGGGTGTCCACGGTGTCCATTTGATGGCCATCGAGTGGGAACACAAGGTGCCCGAAATTGCCGAGCAGGCCAAGGTGCTGCCGCGGCCCAAAGTGGAATAAAGCCAGGCCCTTTTACCTTAAGCACAAATTCTAAGAAAACCGGCTCGGACGAGCCGGTTTTTTTCGCTCTACCACCGGCATTTCCTTCTTCACCGGCAACAACCGTCGACATTTTTCATTGGTTAGGACCGATCAGCTGGTCCTTCTTCTACGCCCCATTCTCATCCCCGACCGCCACCCATTCCTCGGCCGCCTTTGCTGGCATACAGCGGTGCAATGTAATGTTTGAACGTTTTTCTTCACCTCTATTTACCAACTTCAGTGACGAGACATCCATGCGGATAAAATTAGAGTTGCCATTTATGAGAATATACTCATATTAAAAGTGCAAGGTCTCTCAACTGCTGTCAAGCAATCATAGTGGTGATCATGAATATCGATCGTTTGTATTGTTGAGGAAAGGTCCATTCAATAATGCCCAGTTTAATCAAAGACGGTCAATTTTGCATCAG
The DNA here is from genome assembly GCA_963719015.1 of uncultured delta proteobacterium. Classification (GTDB taxonomy): domain Bacteria; phylum Desulfobacterota; class Desulfobacteria; order Desulfobacterales; family SG8-13; genus JARFQH01. The sequence goes on from CAVRBA010000020.1 coordinate 97,131, forward strand.
AGCCGGTTTGAGTCGACTGGCTTTTCCGAATGGTGAATTGCGGCGTGTGTTAGACCACTATAATTTGGGCACGTTGATAATAGCAAAGCGGATCGGACGAGGGTTTGTAAACGAAAACTGGGAGCTTGAAACTACCTGGGGCCGTTTTTTTCTCAAGCGCCGACACCCAGACCTGAAGCTGCCAAGAATTATTCATGCCCAGCATGCGCTCATCACGTATCTCAGGACAAAAGATTTCCCGGCGCCGCAAATTATACCCACCAAATGCGGCAATACACTGCTGGTTCTCGATGGTGAATTTTATGAGGTCCAGACCCTTATCGACGGTCTTCCATACCAAACGAACAGTGTCGCACATTTCCGAGACGCTGCTGCGATCTTGGGGGCATATCATATATTGGTGGAAGGATTTTCATCTGCGGCGCTGGGCGAACAAGGTACATTGTATTGTCCGGAAAAACTGAATGAAAACCTGAATAGGGTCATGAAAAGGTGGAAAAAAGAAATAAACCCGATGTTATCGGATACACTTAAAAAGTTGAAAACGAATGCTGTCAATCTGGCGTACCGTTTTGCCAAACATCCGCCATCTTCCAGAGTTGGTCATCCATGGTGACTACCATGCCGGTAATCTAATCTTTAAAGATGATAAAATCGCTGGCGTTGTTGACTACGACAAAGCATCCTGGCAGCCTCGGGTTGCAGAACTGGCCGAAGCTCTGATTTTCTTTTCAACACATTCGACAGGCCTTTTCACCCATATCGTCTATCCCGGTTTCATAATATGGGAAAAATTTACGGAATTCCTCCGATATTATGCATCTGCCTTTAAAACATCCCATAGAGCCAATTATACGAGTAATCAGCAGGATCTGCCGGGATTAAAACCGTCGGCAGATCAGGCCATTCATACTAAACCGCTGACATTCGCTGAGTTGCGGGTCTTGCCTGATTACATCAGCTGTATTTGGCTAACGGTTTCACTACGACTCTTGCTGGAAAAAGGCCCTTTCGATGACGATACCTCTGAAGCCCTCCACGAGTTGCTCGTGCTGTCCGATTGGGCCGCAAAAAATACCCTAAGGATGATCGAAGCCAGTTTGACAGCACTGAATATTCAACCAAAATGTCATCAATCCTAACGATGGACGGCAAAGAGGAAAACTTCCTCGCCTCTGTGAGTGCTCAGCAAAGGGTAAATTATACTTTTGACTTTACGTATTTGGCACATCTTATGCCTCACTAACTTTAGGATATCCATCGTGTTTCAATATAAACTAAAAAGGAATCTATGACGCCGGATTCTCACACCAAGCTTCTACCACCTCAACGCAGGAGGTTACTTCAAATGGCATTAGGCAAAAACACCACTGATCAGGCGAAGCGGAAGGTGCAGCATGAAGAGCAAAAGAAACTAATTCGGGAACGGCTGCGCCACATCAAACACAAAATCCTGGCTATGAGCGGTAAGGGCGGTGTTGGGGAAAGCAGCGTTGCTGCGTACTTAGCAGTGTCTCTGGCGAAAAGAAATCATGATGTCGGTCTTATGGATGTCGACCTTCATGGTCCCAGTATTCCCCGGATTCTGGGTTTGACTGGCGCGACACAGCCGGGGAAGGATCCAAAAACGATATCTCCCTTAAATACATGCCGAACATGGAAGTCGTGTCGATTGAAACGCTGGTGAAAGACAGGGATGCGGCCATGATCTGGCGAGGACCTCTTAAGGGCAGTGTTATCAGACACTTCATCGCCGATGTCGATAGGTATTTTATACATCTTTGATTGTAAAAGTAAGAAGGCACCTGGTAGAAAGGGTGCCTTCTGCAGTATAAAACCCGCTCGAAAGGACGATTAAGAGCGAGCTCCATCCTCGTCGAATCTGCATGGAAAGACGGTTCACTCAATTTGATGGTTTTCCGCATCATGTGCTGGTTTCGGCCACCTCTTCCC
>CAVRBA010000021.1:0-296481 GCA_963719015.1 uncultured delta proteobacterium
CGATTGTGCCGATGGTCCATGTTGGTGCGGTCCAGCTGCCCTGGCTGGGGGTAATCGTTCCGGCGGTCAAGCCCGCGGGCAGCACATCATCGATGCTGACGTTCGTAGCCTGAGCCGGGCCGCTGTTTGTGACCGTGACGGTGAAGGTGACGGTGTCGCCTTCGTCGGGTGTGGCGTTATCAACGATCTTTGTAATGACAAGATCGGTACTGTTGCCGACGGTGACAGACTCGCTCGGATCATCAGGGGTAGTGTCGTCATCGACCTGATCCAGGGTGACGTTTGTGACCGTGTTGGTGATGGTCTGCGACTGCGGTACCGGCATCGACGGTGGCCTGGATCGTTAACGTGGCTCTGACGCCATTATCGAGTGGTCCCGATGGTCCATGTCGGTGCGGTGTAGCTGCCCTGGCTGGGGGTAATCGTGCCGACAGTCAAGCCGGCGGGCAGGGCGTCATCGATGCTGACGTTGGTCGCCTGAGCCGGCCCGTTGTTTGTGACCGTGACGGTGAAGGTGACCGTGTCGCCTTCATCCGGGGTTCCATTATCGACCGTTTTACCGATAACCAGATCGGTCGCGTTGCCGACCGTGATCGACTCGCTGAGGTCATCGGCGGTGGTGTTGTTATCCACCTGATCCAAGGTGACGTTCGTGACCGTGTTAGTGATCGTGCTGCCTGAGGTTCCGGCATCGACGTCAGCTATGATGGTCAGGGTGGCACTGGCGCCATTATTGAGTGTTCCTATCGTCCATGTGGGATCGGCCCATGTTCCGGTGCTCGGTGTCACTGAACCGATCGTCAGGCCGGCCGGCAGGACATCGTCGATGCTGACGTTGGTGGCCTGGGCCGGACCGCTGTTTGTCGACCGTGACGGTGAAGGTGACCGTGTCGCCTTCGTCCGGAGTTGCGTTATCGACTGTTTTACCAATGACAAGATCGGTACTGTTGCCGACCGTGATCGACTCACTGGGATCATCGGCGGTGGTGTTGCTGTCGATCTGGTCCAAGGTGACGTTCGTGACCGTGTTAGTGATCGTGCTGCCTGAGGTTCCGGCATTAACGTGAGCGGTATGGTCAGGGTGGCGCTGGCGCCGCTGTTGAGTGTTCCTATCGTCCATGTGGGATCGGCCCATGTTCCGGTGCTCGGTGTCGCTGAACCGATTGTGAGACCGGCCGGCAGCACATCATCGATGCTGACGTTAGTGGCCTGGGCCGGTCCGCTGTTCGTGACCGTGACGGTGAAGGTAACGGTGTCGCCTTCGTCCGGGGTGCCGTTGTCGACGGTTTTACCAATCACCAAATCGGTGCTGTTACCGACGGTGATCGACTCACTGGGGTCATCGACGGTGGTGTTGCTGTCGGTCTGGTCCAGGGTCACGTTGGTGACCGTGTTTGTGATGGTCGATCCGGAGGTTCCGGCATCGACCGTCAGCACTGGATGGTCAGCGTGACGCTTGCTCCGTCATCCAGGGTACCGATGGTCCATGTCGGTGCGGTGTAACTGCCCTGGCTGGGGGTGATGGTACCGGCAGTTAAACCCGCTGGCACCACATCATCGATGCTGACATTGGTGGCCTGAGCCGGACCGCTATTTGTGACCGTGACGGTGAAGGTAATCGTGTCGCCTTCATCCGGGGTTCCGTTATCGACGATTTTACCAATAACCAGATCGGTACTGTTACCGACGGTGACAGACTCACTGAGATCATCGGGGTGGTGTCGCTGTCCACCTGATCCAGGGTGACGTTGGTGACCGTGTTGGTGATGGTGGATCCGGCAGTACCGGCATCGACGGTGGCCTGGATGGTTAAGGTGGCACTTGATCCACTGTCGATGGTTCCGATGGTCCATGTCGGTGCGGTGTAGCTGCCCTGGCTGGGGGTAATCGTTCCAGCCGTCAAGCCGGCGGGCAGGGCATCATCGATGCTGACGTTTGAAGCCTGAGCCGGACCGTTGTTTGTAACCGTGACGGTGAAGGTGACGGTGTCACCTTCATCGGGTGTTCCATTGTCGACGGTCTTTGTAATGACAAGATCAGTCGCGTTACCGACGGTGACAGACTCACTCAGATCATCAGCGGTGGTGTTGTCATCCACCTGGTCCAAGGTAACGTTGGTGACCGTGTTGGTGATGGTGATACCGGCGGTGCCGGCATCGACGTTAGCTTGAGATCGTTAACGTGGCGTTCGTCCGCTGTCGATGGTGCCGATGGTCCATGTCGGTGCGGTGTAGCTACCCTGACTGGGAGTGATTGTTCCGGCAGTCAAGCCGGCGGGCAGGGCGTCATCGATACTGATGTTTGAAGCTTGAGCCGGACCGTTGTTTGTGACCGTGACGGTGAAGGTGACCGTGTCGCCTTCATCCGGGGTTCCGTTGTCGACGATCTTTGTGATGACAAGATCAGTCGTGTTACCGACGGTGACAGACTCGCTGAGATCATCGGCGGTAGTGTTGTCGTCCACCTGATCCAGGGTGACGTTAGTGACCGTGTTTGTGATAGTGGAACCGGCGGTACCGGCATCGACCGAGGCCTGGATTGTTAATGTGGCGCTTGCGCCGCAGCGAGGGTTCCGATGGTCCATGTCGGTGAGGTGTAGCTGCCCTGGCTGGGGGTAATGGTTCCGGCCGACAGACCCGCGGGAACCACATCGTCGATACTGAGAGTCGTGAGCCTGAGCCGGACCGTTATTAGTGACCGTGACGGTGAAGGTGACCGTGTCGCCTTCGTCCGGGCGTTGAGTTGTCAACGATCTTAGCAACGACCAGGTCGGTTCAGTTACCGACAGTAACCGACTCGCTGAGATCATCGGCGGTATCGTCGCTATCGACCTGATCCAGGGTGACGTTAGTGACCGTGTTGGTGATGGTGGATCCGGCGGTGCCGGCGTCGACGGTGGCCTGGATGGTTAGGGTGGCACTGGCGCCGCAGCCGATGGTTCCGATAGTCCAAGTCGGCGCGGTGTAGCTGCCCTGGCTGGGGGTGATCGTACCGGCGGTAAGTCCGGCTGGCAGGGCATCATCGATGCTGACGTTTGAAGCCTGAGCCGGACCGTTGTTTGTGGCCGTAACGGTGAAGGTAACTGTGTCGCCTTCATCGGGTGTTCCGTTATCAACCGTCTTTGCCGATGACCAGATCGGTACTGTTGCCGACGGTGACCGACTCACTCGAGATCATCAGGGGTAGCGTTGCTGTCCACCTGATCCAGGGTGACGTTTGTGACCGTGTTGGTGATGGTGGAGCCGGAGGTACCGGCATCGACGGTGGCCTGGATGGTTAATGTGGCGTTTGAACCACTGTCGATGGTGCCGACGGTCCAGGTCGGTGCGGTCCAGCTGCCCTGGCTGGGGGTGATTGTTCCGGCAGTCAGACCGGCGGGCAGGGCGTCATCGATGCTGACGTTTGAAGCCTGAGCCGGACCGTTGTTTGTGACCGTGACGGTGAAGGTAATCGTGTCGCCTTCGTCCGGGGTAGCGTTGTCAACCGTTTTACCAATAACAAGATCGGTACTGTTACCGACGGTGACGGACTCACTCAGATCATCGGCGGTGGTGTTGTCATCCACCTGATCCAGGGTCACGTTCGTGACCGTGTTGGTGATGGTGCTGCCTGACGGTACCGGCATCGACGATAGCTTGATGGTTAAGGTGGCACTGACCCACTGTTGAGTGTTCCGATGGTCCATGTGGGAGCGTGTCGCATGTTCCGGGGCTCGGTGTGACCGAACCAATCGGTCAAACCGGCGGGCAGGGCATCATCGATACTGACGTTGGTAGCCTGAGCCGGACCGTTGTTTGTGACCGTAACGGTAAAGGTGACCGTGTCGCCTTCATCGGGTGTTCCATTGTCGACGATCTTTACCAACCACCAGATCGGTGCTGTTGCCGACGGTGACAGACTCACTGAGATCATCAGCGGTGGTGTTGTCATCCACCTGATCCAGGGTGACGTTGGTGACCGTGTTGGTGATGGTCTGGCCTGCGGTGCCGGCATCGACGTCGGCCTGGATGGTCAGCGTCGCGCTTGCGCCGTCAGCCAGGGTTCCGATGGTCCACGTCGGTGCGGTGTAACTGCCCTGGCTGGGTGTGATCGTTCCGGCCGTCAAACCAGCGGGCAGGGCGTCATCGATACTGACGTTTGAGGCTTGAGCGGGACCGTTGTTAGTCACTGTGACGGTGAAGGTGACCGTGTCGCCTTCATCGGGTGTTCCATTATCAACGATCTTTGTGATGGCAAGATCCGTCGCGTTGCCGACGGTGACCGACTCACTCAGATCATCAGCGGTGGTGTCGCTGTCGACCTGATCCAAGGTCACGTTGGTGACCGTGTTGGTGATGGTGGAACCGGCGGTACCGGCATCGACCATGGCCTGAATTGTTAATGTAGCGTTTGTGCCACTGTCGATTGTTCCGATGGTCCATGTCGGTGCCGTGTAGCTGCCCTGGCTGGGAGTGATCGTTCCGGCAGTAAGGCCGGCGGGCACCACGTCATCGATGCTGACGTTTGTGGCCTGAGCCGGTCCGTTGTTAGTCACTGTGACGGTGAAGGTAACGGTGTCGCCCTCATCGGGTATTCCATTATCAACGATCTTTGTAATGGCAAGATCCGTCGCGTTGCCGACGGTGACCGATTCACTCAGATCATCGGCGGTGGTGTCGCTGTCGACTTGATCCAGGGTCACGTTGGTGACCGTGTTGGTGATGGTGGAACCGGCGGTTCCGGCATCGACCGTGGCCTGAATTGTTAATGTAGCGTTTGCGCCACTGTCGATTGTTCCGATGGTCCATGTGGGTGCCGTGTAGCTGCCCTGGCTGGGAGTGATCGTTCCGGCCGTCAAACCTGCTGGCACCACATCATCGATACTGACATTTGAGGCCTGGGCCGGGCCGCTGTTTGTGACAGTGACGGTGAACGTAACCGTGTCGCCTTCGTCCGGTGTACCGTTGTCTACCGTTTTACCAATAACCAGATCAGTCGCGTTACCGACGGTGATCGATTCACTCAGATCATCGGCAGTGGTGTCACTGTCGACTTGATCCAGGGTCACATTGGTGACCGTGTTGGTGATGGTGGATCCGGCAGTACCGGCATCGACCGTGGCCTGGATGGTTAATGTAGCGTTTGCGCCACTGTCGATGGTTCCAATTGTCCATGTCGGAGCCGTGTAGCTGCCCTGGCTGGGAGTGATCGTTCCGGCTGTCAAACCCGCTGGCAACGCATCGTCCAGGCTCACGTTGGTCACCTGGATCGAACCGCTGTTGGTGACGGTGACTGTGAAGGTGATGGTGTCACCCTCATCCGGGGTTCCATTGTCCACGGTTTTCGTGACCACCAGATCGGTATCATTTTCGGTGATCCTACCTAAAGCCGTATCGCTGTCATCCACATCTGCGCTGGAAGCCGACAGGGTTACGGTAAACGTCTCATCGCCCTCTAAGAGTGCATCGTCGAGCGTGGCCACGGTGAAGGACTGGGTCTCACCCGCCGTGCCGGCAAAATTTAATGTTGCGGCATCATTGGCATAATCTTCCGGAGTTGCCAGCGGCGCTGCACCGCCGGTGGCCGTCCCATCAGTGAAACCGATGGTCACGTCGAAACCACCCGACACGTCTTCGTCCAGTGTAACGGTAAAAAGTAGACCGGTGCCTTCGATCTCGGTGACGTCTTCGACGGTTACTGCCGGCGCGACGACAATCCTGTGTGTGCCGAATTCGGAGGTATTGTTACTTAAGTCGGTGGCGGTTCCGGTAATATTTTCACCAGTGGCGAGGCCTTTCCCACTCACATCAATGGTGCCGCTAAAATTACCGCTGGCGTCTGTCGTCAGAAAACCCAGAAAGATCTGTCCTTCGCCGTGACCGCTGGCATCGTTGTCGGATTCGAAAATTTCCACCCGGGCGTTGGCGAAGATCGGCTGGTCGGGCGACAAGCCGACGTAACCGGCCACATACAGGTTGGTCCCCAACAGCGTGGAAGCGGTGAACACCGGAAAGTCCATCAGAAGGTTGGGCTGTCCGACGGATTTAGCGTCGTCGTTGGCCGTTACACCGTCGATGGCGAGATCGATTCCAATGCTGCCGTTGCCATAGATGGCGTTTGACTGAATAAGGTTACCGGTTGCATCCACTCCGGAAATAATAATACCGCGACCTGTATTGCCGGAGATGACATTCTCCGCACCCGCAGCCGTGCCGCCGATGGTGTTCCCTGGGGCACTTGAAATTGCGATACCGCTGCGGGTCAGGCTGTCACCGTTCGGAATCGCAAATGCCCGGTTGACATCCAGGCCGATGGTGTTGCCCTGGATGAGGTTGCCGGTGGCGTTCGCCCCCAGGCATAGACACCGTGCCAGGTATTGCCCGAAATGAGGTTACCGGCATCTGCGGCTGTGCCGCCGATGACGTTGTTGGGGGTGTTCCAAAGTAAACGCCCATTTGTTGATTCGTGAGTGCGGCCGAACCGGATGCATTGGTTCCGATGTAGTTGCCGAGAACCTGGTTGCCGGAGGCGGCTGATTCGTATATCAGAATGCCGCGCTGCCGGTTGCCGGAAATCACATTGCGGTCGGCAGCGCTGGTGCCGCCGATCGTGTTGCCGGTAGAGTTGGTGATGAGAATACCTTGCCGGTTGTTTCCGGCCTGGGCCGTACCGGCAACATTGGTGCCGATATAGTTGCCCACGATGGAATTGCCGCTGCCTGCGGTGATGCCGATCCCGCTGGTTGTAAACCGGTTGATGACGAACCCTCTGATGGTGCTTCCACCGGCGGATATCGTCAGGCCGTCAACCACGGCCATGTTGCCGTTGAGCTCGATGATGGGGGCACTGGTCCAACCCGGTTGAGTGGTGCCATCCAGAACAACGGGGTCGGTCACGGCGGGAAGGGCTGTCGCCGGTTGAATGCTAAAAGGTACGGCGCCGGGGATTTGGAAAATGCTGTTTTCGATCCCGGCAGTCATACCGGCTTGGGCCAGATTGGTGTTGGACAGGGCGTTGGCGTTTTCAATGAATTCGCGCAAACTGCCCTGGCCCGAATCATTGGTGTTGACGATGGTATCGAAGTTGAAACCGAAATCGACACCGATAACGCTCAAAAAGCCGCCGATGGTCACCGGCGCCACCGATTGGGCTGTAATCGAGAACAAATTGGCGCTGGTGATGTTGGCCGGTGCGTCCTGAGCGGCCGGATCTGCCCCGCCCACCTCGCTGGTGACCGCTGCCGGGATGCCGGTAGAGGCATCCGTTCGAAAGGTCTGGACGGGCCATTCGCTGCCCGTGGCACCGCTCCTGGCCGGGGAGACCGTATCGTTGACGGCGCGCACGAAGTAACTGCCGTTGGGGATTCCGGCAAAACCGTAACGTCCGTTCGCATTAGTCGTATCTGCGCGCAGGAAGTTGCCGGCGGCATCATAAAGTTCGACCCGGGCGTTGGGACGCCCTACGGGGAAACTCGGGGCCGCTGCGGCCGCGGCGGATAAAACCCGGCCGGCGCCACCGCCATAATTGACATCGTCGAAAACATAGCCGGCGATGATGTCGGTCTTGGCCTCCAGCACGACCGCGTTGAGGATGACCAAATCCGGGCCCACCGATACCATGTTGCTGGCCGAGGTGTCGCCGTCGCTGACCAGGGACGATACGTCGAAAGTGTCGAGGTCAACCCCGTAGGCGGTGCTTGTGGGGAGGGAATTGATGGTACCGTTGTAGACGTTGTTGACGGGGTTCAGCGCATCCCATAGGTTGACACCGTTAAACTCGAGCTCTTCCGCCGAGCCACCGAGGGTTGAATCGCCTTCCCACAAGAGAAAAGAGGTCTTTGCTTCCGGGGGATCGACCGCGTATATGCCGGTGAGCAGGTAGTTGGTGGCGTTGTTGCGCTCCAGGTCGAAGCCATCGTAGACGACGAGGGTTTTGCCCGAGACGCTCGAATCTTCGTAGATCACGATCAGCGACCAACCGGCGATGACTGCTTGGGATGAGCAATATATGCCTGAGGTGGAGACGGTCAGTCCGCTGAAGGTGTAATCCCCGTTGCGTTTGGCCTGCACCGCGGCGGTGACATCCTTGAAACCATTGAAAAAATCGTAATTGTTAGCGCCCAAAACAAAACGGCTGGTGTAGGGGGGACGGTCGGCGTTCAGCGTGGCACCGTCGAGTGTAACTTGACTGTCGACCGTCGAACCGGATCCGGCCCAGTAGAGATAGGCTGCCAGCACGGTGCCGCCGGCCGGGATTCCGGAAAGCGTCGCCGTGGAACTGCCGACTACTGAACAGGCGTTTTGGTTGTTGGGCCGGTTACGCAGCGAACCGCCGGTGGTGGTGTAATCGATGAAACCATGTAGCCGTGCATACTGGGTCAGCGGCACATCGAACATCGATGAAACGACGACATTCGTGTCAATGCTGACGTTGTTATTGCCGGGAATGGGGTCGGCTTCATCGGCGGTTACGCTGGCCGTGTTGGAAATCGTACCGGCCCCGGAGGTAACCACCAGGATCTCGACACTGGCCGTGCCGCTGTTGAAGATGGCCCCGAGATCGCAGGTAATGGTGGTGGTGCCGGAACAGGTCCCCTGGCTGGTGGTGACCGACTGAAAGGTGACGCCGGCCGGCAGATTGTCGGTCAGAGTGACGTTGTTGGCCGTGGTCGGCCCGTTGTTATCGACGATCAGGGTATAGACCAGCGGTCCCCCGGCCGGTGCCGGGTCCGGGTTGTCCGTCTTGGTCACGGCCAGATCGGCAGAGCCTAATACTTGGGCATTTACACTGAACTCCGAGGTGTTGTTACTTGCGTCGGTGGCGGTGGCGCTGACCCAATCGTTGAAACCCAAACCGGTAGACAGCAGGACGGCCTGAATGGAACCGGCAGTCGGGTTGGCATCGGCCACAGCACTGATGTGGGGTCCGCTGCAGGCGCCGTTGTCCACGCAGCTTCCCAGGTACAAGAACCCCTCACCCGAACCGCTGGGGTCGACGGTCACCAGGGGTGCGGCGGCATTGTTGACCCGGAAGAACTCGATGGTGTCGCCGGATGTGACCGTCGCCACGGCCGTGAAATCGGACCCGCTGAGGCTGATCGAGTCGATCACCGGTGCGGCCTTGTCATCGTTGGCACCACTGCCGGTCCCAACTCCGTCGGGATCAAGGTCAATGCCGAGGCCACCATTTTGGAAGATGGCGTTACCGGAGACTTGGTTGCCATCAGTTCCGGAACTGTTCATGCTGATCCCGTCGCCACTGTTGAAGGCGATGGTATTCGCTTCTCTTGTCGCAGTGCCGCCGATCGTATTGTTAAGGGCGCCTTGGTTGATGTTGATGCCTGAGATGCCATTGCCGAGATCGCCGGTACCCGCCGCGTCCGTGCCGATCAAGTTGCCCTGGACGACATTGTTGTCGGAGCCGCTGTTGGCAATGATCAGGCCGTTACTGGTGCTGGCGGAGATGACGTTGCCTGCATCAACCGCGTTGCCGCCGATAGTATTGTTGGCGGCGCCGGCCCAGATGATGGCCCCCGTTCCGTTGGCGACGGCAATAGTGCCCAGGCGATCGGTGCCGATGTAGTTGCCTTTAACAACGTTCAGGTCGGTGCCGCTATCCTTTATCTCGGCGCCGTAGGTAGAGTTGCCGGAGATGACGTTGCGTTCGGCAGCAGAGGTCCCGCCGACGGTGTTCGATTGAGCTCCAGCCCCGATGGCCACGCCGATGTAGTTGGTGACCGCGGCGGTGCCCGCATAGTCGGTGCCCAGGTAGTTGCCGGTTACCGTGTTCCCGGTCGCCGAGGCGCCGGTAATCATGATGCCTGCCGATAGCGTGCCACTGAAGCCGTTGATGATCAGTCCTTTGACGGTATTGTTGGCACTGTTTAATTCTAGACCATAGGTAAAGGAGGTGGTAAAACCGCGTATCTCGACTTCCGGCCCCAGGCTGTTGGTGTCGCCCTGGTTGGTGGTTTGGGTGGAACCGTCGATGGTGGTTCCGCCCGTGGCGTCATTTATGTTCGGTAAGGCGGCGAGAGGTGCTATGGACGCAACTCCATTACCATCTAAAAGTCCATTTGGAACCCGAAATTGGCTGAAGTTGGCGGTGGTGCCGCCACCGGTGCCGATGGCATTGGCGTTCTTGATGAACTGTCGCAGGGCGCCCTGCTGGCTGCGCAGGTTGTCGGCGTTGGTGTCGTCATCGGTGTTGACGATCAGGTTGTAGGCGAAGCCGAAGTTGACACTGCTGACGTCGCGCCGCTCACCGTGACGGAGACGTAGGTGTCGCCCGGGCCGGCGTTGTCGGCGGTGGCCGTGTCGTCCACTTCGGGTTCTGGCCGCCGTAGAGCGCGGCCGCCGTTGCCCCAGGTCATCTCGGCAGGGGGTTCGGCCAGGTGGCCGGGACGGAGGCATTGAAGCCGGCTTTGGGCGGGGTTATCGGGCGTCGCCGACGGTAGCCAGCGCACGCGTACCTTGTAGGTGCCGTCGGCCAGGCCGGTAAAGCTGTAGCCGCCGGAGGCATCGGTGGTGACGGAGGTGATGTAGGTATCGGCGGCGTCGTAAAGTTCCACGTCCACGCTGGGCAGGGCCAGGTCGTTGGTGCCGCCGTCGTAGTCGGCAGCCGTACCGGCGAAGTCGGCGTCCTCGAAGACGCGTGCCCCTGATGGTCGCCCCCAGCGGTCCGCCTTCATACGCGCCGATATCGTAGTCGCCGGCGACGGGGCTGTCGGGCGTGCCGTCGCCGTCGGCGCCGCGGGCCACGCCCCGCTGGTCGACGGCCGGGGCGCTGGTGGTGGTGCCGGCATCGATGGCCGGGCTGCCGGCCAGCAGCGCTTGGGTAAAGGTGGGCCCGCCGTTATCCTGAAGGTTGCCGAGCAGGGGATCGGTGTTGATCTGATCGCCGGTGCCGGTGAAAAGGCACGAGTTGCCGCTGTCCAGGTTGTAGCCGGCCGAGATGATCGTGCCTTCGCAGTTGGGACTGGATGGCGCGGTGTTGTTGGCCACGATCGTGTTCTTGAATGTCGCCGTTCCGCCTTCTCGGCGAATGCCGCCGCCCTGATTTGCCGAGTTGTTGGCCAGGGTGACGTTGGTCAAGGTCACTGGATCCTTGGTCATGATTCCGCCGCCGTCACCGGTGGCGGAGTTGCCGCTGAAGGTGACGTTGGTCAGGATGACGGTTGTGCCGGCATCGTGGAAGAGACCGCCGCCATTGCCGTTGGCGGCGGAATTTTCGCTGAGGGTCGATTCGGTCACAGTCAGCGTGCCGTCCTTGTTGTAGATGCCGCCGCCGTGCTTACCGGTGTTGTTCTTGACGGCGACCGCTGTCAGATTCACCACGGCGGCGTTGTCGATAAAGATGCCCCCGCCTTCGACGCCTGTGCCGAGATTGCCGCCCTGGACGGTCACTCCGGTAAAGGTGGTGTTGGCGAACAAGTGAAAGACCCGGTCGATGGCATTGCCATTGATGGTGGTGGTCGGTGCGCCCGCGCCGACAAGCGTCACGGCATCGGTGACATCCAGGTCACCCGTGCGCGTATCATCTTCATCAGTCCCCGCGATCGCCAGAGTGTAGGTGTTGGCCGGCACCAGTAGGGTGGGGGTGCCGGCAACGGCATTGGCGTTCTGGATGAGCTGGCGCAGGGTCCCCTGGGCCGTGCGGTTGGCGGCGGCATCGTCCTCACGGTCGGCCGGGTGGCTGATGACCCGAAAGGAGAAGGCGAAATCGACCCCGGCGACGTTGCCGCCGCCCAGGTCCAAACGGGCCAGGTGCTGGTAGGCATTATTTGCTGGATTGGTGCTGGCGGTGTTGAACGCATCCGAGGTTCCCACCGTGCGCCCGCCGATCCTTGCCCCGAGATCCAGGGCCGCCGTGGACGGATTGTCGCCATAGGTCTGCTCGGCCCACACATCGCCCTGCACGAAGCCGGCATTGAATCCGCCGGTGGGCACGACACCCTTAGAGCCAACTGCTACCAGATACTTCAAGCCGGTTGTGGCCGTGTCCAGCGGCAGGCTGTAGTGACCGCTCGCATCGGTCATTTTTTCGCGGATGAACGTGTCGCCGGCGTCCACAATGCCGTTGTCGTTGGTATCGGCGTAAAGACGCACCCGAACCCCGGCGGCCGCCACCTTGTCGAACAGGTCGGCATCGCCGTTGACGTCCTCATAGACATTGCCGGAGACGTTGTCCGATGTCTGCTGGCTCTCGTAGGCACCGGTGTCGGTAACGGCGACAGCATCGCCGTCACCGTCGTAAGGCCGCGGCTGCCCGCGCTGATCGAGGGCCGGGGCGCCGCTGTTGGTGCCGGCGTCGACGGCCGGGCTCAGAAGCTCCAGGGCGTGGGTGAAGGTGGGCCCGCCGTTGTCCTGTAAGGGGCCGAGTAGGGGATCGGTGTTGATCTGATCGCCGGTGCCGGTGAAAAGGCACGAGTTGCCGCTGTCCAGGTTGTAGCCGGCCGAGGTGATCGTGCCTTCGCAGTTGGGACCGGTTGGCGCGGTGTTGTTGGCGACGATGGTATTCTTCAGGCTCGCGATTCCCCCGTTCCGCCTGATGCCGCCGCCCTTGTCTGCCGAGTTGCCGGCCAGGGTGACGTTGACCAGCGTCAACGGGTCGTTGCCGTAAATACCACCGCCGTCACCGGTGGCGGAGTTGCCGCTGAAGGTGACGTTGGTCAAGGTGGCGGTGGTGCCGCCGTCATGGTAGAGACCGCCGCCGTGGCCGTTGGCGGCGGAGTTTCCACTGAGGGTGGATCCGGTCACAGTCAGCGTGCCGTCTTTGTTGTAGATGCCGCCGCCGTGTTTACCCGTGTTGTTCTGGACGGCAAGATCTGTAAGGTTTACCACGGCGGCGTTGTCGATGTAGATGCCGCCGCCTTCCTTATCGGTGCCGAGGTTGCCGAACTGGATGGTCAAATCGGAGAGGGTGGTGTCGGCCAGAAGGTGGAAGACCCGGTCGATGCCGTTGGTGGCGTCCGTGCCGGCCTGAATGACGGTGCTGCCGGCTCCCGCACCCTGGATGGTAATCTGAGAGAGTATATCGAGGTCGCCGGTGGCTGCCGCGTCTTCATCCTGCCCGGTAATCGTGAGGGTGTAGGTGCCGGCGGGCACGCTGAGGGTAATGCCGGAAAATTTGTTGGCCTCCTTGACACACTCGCGTAACGTTCCCGGCACCCCCGAATCGGCTGTTGTGGTTACTGCCCAACCCGGACAGGGGCCGGCCGGAACTGCGGCATTCACTCCGAACTCGGATGTCCCATTGGTGTTATCGCTGGCTGTGGCACTCACGGTATCCCCCCCGGAGAGGCCACTGGCCTTTAAGGTCACTTGCACCGTACCGGCTGCTGCATTCGCATCGGTTACCGTCGTATCGATATGGGGACCGGAGCAATTGGCACCGTTATCCACACATAACCCCAGGTAGAGATATCCCTCTCCCGCTCCGCTCCCGTCCGGATTCACCACAGGAGCAGCGGCGTTATTGACACGATAAAATTCAACGATGTCACCGCTCGTCACGGTTGCGACGACCGTAAAATCTGATCCGCCCGGGGTGACAGAGGTTATTGTCGGTGCGGCCTTGTCGTTGTTGGCGCCGGTGCCGGTGCCAACGCCGTCGGGATCGAGGTCGATGCCGAGGCCGGTATTGGAAAAAATGGCGTTACCGATAATCTGGTTGTTGTCTGCATTCGCATCGGCCAGGTAAACGCCATCCCCGGCATTGAAGGCAATCGTGTTTCCCGCGCCAGTGCCAGTGCCGCCGATCCTATTGTCGTCCGCCCCCATCCAGAATCGGATGCCGGCTGCGCCGTTATTGGGCACCGGCGATGTGCCGCTGGCGTCCGTGCCGATGAGGTTTCCCTGAATGATGTTACTGCTGGAGGAAGGGTCGTAGATGGAGATTCCGTCACCGCCGTTGCCGGAAATCAGGTTGCCTGCGCCGACAGCCGTACCACCGATGGTATTACCGGGAGCGCTGGCGATGTTAATGCCGTGGGTCGTGTTGCCGATGGCCGCCGTCCCCGCAGCATTTGTACCAATGTAATTTCCGAGGACGAAATTGTTGGTTGTGGGTGCCGTGATGAATAGAATCCCGGCGACGTCGTTCCCGGAAATGACGTTCCGATCGGCGACGGTCAAGCCACCGATCGTATTATTGCCAATGGACAAAGCAATGCCATTTCCGCCGTTACCCAGATCGGCGGTACCCGTGGCGTTGACCCCGATGTAGTTGCCGGCAATCGTGTTACCGCCGGCGGTTTGGGCGACGATCCCCTGTCGAGTGAAGCGGTTGACGACGAGGCCGCGCACCGTGCTGCCGCCCCCCGTGAGGCTCAGGCCGTCGGTATTCGCAGCTGTCCCCGCGCCGTTGATTTCGACCTCCGGCCCCAGGCTGTTGGTGTCGCCTTGGTTGACGGTCTGGGTAGTGGCATCGATGATGGTTCCGGCGGCTGTCACGGTCGGCAACGCACTGGTTGGCGAGATGCGCCACCAGGAATCAGCACCGGCGCTTTGATTTCCAGGGCCGGGAATATTGAAGCTGATGGTTGTCCCCGGATTGCTGTTGGCAAAATTGATACACTCATACAAAGATCCTGCGCCGGAGTTGGCAGTGGTCGTCACCAAGCATGAGATGAGCTGATCCTCTGGCGACAGGGTCTGATAGGTATCGGGGGTGTTCTGGTTGCGAAATGAGGCCGAAATCCATTCAGGGGTTCGGGCGATCTTGGAGATGCGGACCTCATCGATGGTGCCTTTGAACAACTCTGAGGACAAACCTCTTCCGATATCTAACGGGGACGCCGTAGCGGTCGGTAGACTGGCGCTGGTGATTGTCCTGTCCAAACCACCATTTAAGTATGTGTACGCCGTGGTGGTACCGGCGTCTAAAACACCAACAACGTAATACCAGGTATCTGCGGAGGCGGTGGCAGCAAAATTGGTTCGGCGGACGCTGCCAGTGCTCCAACGGTAATGAAACTGATTGTTCGGCCCGTCGTAGGTCAATAAGTACCAGTTGGCATTGCTGCTGTTGCCGTGGTTTATAATACCGTGCCAACCGCTTGCCGGCAGCGGGGCCGGGATTCTGACCCATGCCTCGAGCGTCATTGAGACCACCCGTAGGCTCGTGCTGTCAGGGACGTTTACATAGTCGTCGACCATGTCGAACGCATCGGCGCCGTCGATCTTGCCGGTGGCCGTCTGCACCACACCGTTTTGAGGAGTGCCGTCGTTATTCTGTGAGGTCGAATCGAAGTGAGTACCGGACGTCTCCTGCAGGTGCTGGACCATGACGAAGTCATTGTCCCAGGTCGCCGCCACACTTTGCTGGTTGGTCGCCGACCCGTTGCCGTAGTACATGTAGATGTCGGTGTTGACGGCTCCTGAGATGGCGGGCACCTGCACCCAGATGTACAATTCGTTGGTTGCCGGATTGTACAACTCGATCTCGTGGTTGAGCTTGGTTGTCTCGTCGGCGGCCGTAAACAGGATGTCGTCGCCGTCTGCCTGCGGAATGGAAAAAATTGGATTGGTCGGGTCGGTTATTTTTACCAGATAGGGGAAATTGGTCAGATCGGTGTCGGCCAGGGTCGGCAGAATCGTGATTTTCTGCCGGTTCGACCAGCTCGCATCATACCAGGCGGCTTGAGCCTGCAAAGGAATAATTAAAAGAGCGACAGTGATCAGGAGAAGAAGTCGAACGAATACAAATAGACTGCGACTGGAAGAATAGGCGCTGATCGCCTTTCCTCGCCGTTTATCATTCGATCGGTTTAAAGTAAAATTTTTATGTTTATTTACTTCCACTAAAGTGCATTCTTTTCTTTGGTATCTTTATGCCTTCACTTATTTTCCGCGCCGAGCGAATCAATAGAATGATTTTTTGAGAATCGCCCGACTATCGGCAGCACTGCTTTCCGTGCGCCTAACCGCACGCCGTTTGGGTCCCGGGGTGCTTCATTGAATTTTGGTCGAGCATTTTGCCCAGCACGGCTTTGGTATCCTCGACACACCCATCGACGTAGTTTATAAAGCGCGGATTCATGGAGAGGGCTTTGCCGACCGTGACGAGACGCCGATCGGGCAGAATGAGAACCAGTCGCGTGTTTGCGAAGAGATCGCCCTGCGCGATGAAGGCGTTCAGCTCTTCGGTATCGGCAGCGCAGAGAATAGCGATTTCGGGTGTTTTACCAGGCTTCTTGAACCGTCGGATCAGCTCTTCGCAGGACACGCAGGTTTCCGATTTCTCCTCCGCAGACAGTGAACAGACGAATTCCTGAAGATCTTCGACGGCCGCGGCCTTTTTCGAGGAGTAGAATAGAACACTCATTTGGGGCTTCTCCTTTCATGCTCCCTTGAGAAAGATTGTTAAAAATCCTTCCTTATAAGGGCAAAAAGAGTGCCAAGTGAGGCATAAATTAATTATAGTGAATAATTAAGGGTAGTTAGGCTGGAAAATGCCGGTGGGAGGGAGAAAAATTGATTGCTTTTTGAGGGCTTAAATTGTCCGGAAAAGCGGATCAGTCCGGAAAACCGGACATGATAAAATCACGGTGTGATTTTATATAAAAATCCCGCAGCCGCAGCTGCGGGATAAAAGAAAAGAAGATAAAATAATTGCTTCTGATGAGGCGAAAATATTCTCCTCTTTTGAAGTAACCGACGGGTGCTGACCAAGAGACTTCAGGGCAGGCAGGATTTACAGGATCTACAGGAAATTTTGGTCTCTCCTGTTGAGAGGCCAAAAGGTGCTATCCCTCTGAAGCGGACCTGGGTTTTCACCATTCCATCCCGAAGTCAATATTTACCCAAACTTTGCAAAAGCCGAAGGGCTTCAGAGCCGTAGGCCGCAGGTTCGAATCTTGCCGGGCATACCAAAAATAGACGCAGGTGATGGTCATGCTTAAATCGTCACCTGCATTTTTTGTTGCTTCGGACAGAATTATGGCATAAAAATTATATTCAAACATACCTTTTTAATTTTCATGCAAGATTCAGGTGATAACCGCAGGAGATGGTACACATGGAAAGTTTAAAACAAGAAGCGCTTAACGTTATATCAAAAATGCCTGATACGGCAGAAATCGATGACATTATGTACAGGCTGTACGTGATCGATAAAGTGCGAAAGGGCCGGGAAGCCATACAGAGGGGTGAGGCTGTATCTGTTGAAGAGCTCAAGAAAGAAATAGAATCATGGTAAAATGGTCTGTTCCAGCAAGAAATGATTTAAAGCAGATTCATGATTTCATTGCCAAAGATTCAAAATATTATTCGCGAAAGGTTATCCAAGATATCGTCGCAAAAACGGAAACGTTAACTGGTTTTCCGGAAGCCGGCCGTGTTGTTCCCGAAATAAGTGATCAAAACATCCGTGAGTTGCTCGTTTATTCATACCGGCTTGTTTATGAAATCTCAGTAGAAGGCATCGAAATCCTTGCCATCATTCACGGCAGAAGAGATTTCAATTCAGCTTGGAATGAAAGATTAGAGTAAACAAGCTCCAAACTGTGCCCAAATTGTGCCCGCCAAGGTCAAACATTTCCACACAGTTCCAAACAAAACCAAACCTCTTTATAACAACAGCTATAATCTTGTTGATCCTGTCAGAGAATATAGAGAATGGTGTTATTATAGTCCCTTTTAGGGGCCTTCCTCATAATTCACCCTATTGGCAAATTTATTGATCTATAGCGTCTGCGTGTGTCTGCGGCTGTGGCGAAGAAATCGAAAGATCATACTTGGCGAGAAGTTCGTAGAGGCGGGAGCGGGAAATGCCGGAGGCCTGGCAGGCTTTTTTGACATCGCTGCGGCTCTGCGCGATGAGATCCTCCAAGTATTTCTTTTCGATAGACTGACGGAATTCCTTGAATTTGGGGAAGTTGCCGTTGAGGGGTTTGCATTCATTGACACGACTCTTCGCGGCCCTTTCCCTTGCACACCGCATTACGCGCCATATGAACGCGGATGTTGGTCGGCAAATGGGTGGGGTAGAGTTTGGGGTCATTGCCGCTGACTGCGAGCGCGTTGTCTATGGCGTTGACCAGTTCACGGATGTTGCCGGGCCAGGAATAGGCCTCCAGAGCCTGGAAAAATTCAGGCGCGAATCCTTTGGTGTCCAGGCCGTAGCGATCGCACAGTCGGGCCACGTGGTAGCGGGCCAATTCTCCGATGTCTTCGCAGCGCTCCACCAGCGGCGGTAATTCAATGGTCATAGAACGCAGTCGGTATAGCAGGTCCCTGCGGAACAGCCCGTCTTCAACCATTTTTTCGAGATTGCAGTTGGTCGCCGCCACGAGCCTGAAATTGCTCTTTGTTTCTTCTTTGGCACCGATTCTTCGAAAACGGCGTTCCTGCAGAACCCGCAAAAAGGCTTTCTGGGTCGACAAGGGCAGCTCACCGATTTCATCGAGAAAAAGGGTGCCGCCGTTGGCCTGCTCGATCAGACCCGATTGCGCTTTATCCGCTCCGGTGAATGCGCCTTTTTCATGCCCGAAAAGGACGCTTTCGATCAATTTTTCAGGAAGAACCGTGCAGTCGACAATCACAAAATTGCCTTCAGCGCGTTGGCTGTTGAGGTGTATGGCCCGGGCCATGAGTTCCTTGCCGGTACCGGTCTCTCCAGTGACGAGAACATTGATGTCGCAGGTCGCGGCCAGGGCCAGAAGGTTCAGACAGTCTCCCATGGCCTGGCTTTTTCCCACAATTCCGTCGTACTTCAAAGCGACGGGCACTTTGTGGGATGTTTTTTCCTCACGGTAAGCCAGGGCCCGTTTGAGAGGCAGCAGCATGTCCTTTTCGGTCGGCGATTTTTCGATGTAGTCCCAGGCGCCGCTTTTGATGGCGATCTCGGCCGCATCCGGATCCCCGTGGGCCGTAACGATGATCACCTCGGGCTGGGAAGGCATTTCTCTGACCTTGGCAACGGCATCGATGCCATACCCGTCGGGCAGGTAGACATCGAGCAGCACGATGTCGAAATTTTCTGCAGCGGATTTTTTGAGGCCCTGCTCGAGCGTGTGCGCGCAGATCGGCTGCGTGACCGAGGCTGTCGATGAGGATGCAGAAACGCTCGCACATCATTTCATCGTCGTCGATTATCAGTATCTTGGACATAGTGAATACGAAATCTTTGCTATTAAGCGTCTCGAAATCGCAAAAGAGATTTCCTTATGGATATTATCAGGAAAGTCCCTTCAAATGATTATTAACCCTAACTCGAAGATAAATTTCATCGGCTGCTAATAAAAATGTTATCGGTATTATTGATAAAAACATTAGAAGTGGTCTCAAAACCCCATCTAACACCCAACTGCGGTGTTGTGGTCCTCCTTGGTCAGTGTCAGGGGGCCTTGCCCCTGACACTGAAGACATACGTCCATGTATGCTGCGTTTTTTCGTCGGCCCACGCCTTACACTTGGCCGTGATCTAAGGTTTTGAAACCACTTCTAGTTTGCATGTATAGGGATCGTAAACCGAAAAGCGGCGCCCTTTCCCGTGCCGTCGCTTTCGGCCCAGATTGTGCCGCCGTGCAGCTCGACCAGCTGTTTGGTCAAGGACAAGCCCAGTCCAGTGCCTTCAAATTTCCGGCTCATCGATCCATCACCCTGTTCAAAAGGATTGAATATGCGTTTCAGGTCATTCGGATTAATACCGATGCCGGTGTCGGTGACCGAAACCTCGATACTTCCGTTCGTTCCTGAAGAGCATGCGATGCAATTCACGCTGCCGCCGTCAGGGGTGAATTTGACGGCATTGGCCAGCAAATTGTAGAGAATCTGCTTTAGTTTGCGTTCGTCGGCCGTAATTGTCTGGGGAATGCCGTCGGTATCCAGGGATACTTGGATGCCGTGCTTGAGGGCCTTCTCTTTGACCATGATCAAGCAGTTTTGCAACAATTGCTTCAAGTCTATAGGAACTGGATGCATCTCGAGTTTGCCGGATTCGACCTTGGAAATATCGAGGATATCGTTTACCAGCGACAAAAGATGTTGGCCACTCTGTAGTACATTGGCCAAGTATTTCTTCTGTTTCGTATTTAAATCTCCGAAGCGACTGTCGATAACCAATTCGGTAAATCCGATAATGTGATTCAACGGGGTGCGGAGCTCATGGCTCATATTGGCCAGGAAATCACTTTTGGCGCGATTGGCGGCCTCGGCTTTTTCCATGGCTGTGCTGATTTCAATCTCCGCATATTTACGCTCGGTGATGTCCGTGTTGGCAAATACGCAGTAATCGATCGCACCATTTGGATCGAAAACCGGGTATACGCGCGAGGCCATGAAACGGCGTTCGCCATCCTCACATTTGTAGCAGAGCTCGACATCTGCGAGTTTTTCGCCCTGAAAGACAGCGCTGTGCATGCTATCAGCCAGCGCCTGATTTTCGCCGTCTCCAAACAAGAAAGTGAACGGCCGGTTTATAACATCCTGTGGATACCTAAAAGCCGTCTCACAGGATTTGTTCCAGGATCTGATCCGTCCTTCTGCATCTACGGTAAAGATGGGATTGGGTGAGTTGTCGACCGCCTGGCGAAATCTCTCCTGGCTCTGGAGCAATTCGTGTTCGGTTTTCTCGTGTTCTTCTATTTCGGTAGTCAACAACGCGTTTTTTCTTTCCAGTTCGGTTGTCCTCTCGACAACCCGTTTCTCGAGCTCTTCATTGGCTTCTCGCACTGCTTGTTCCGCTTTTTTTCTCTCTGTCACATCAACGGCAACTTGCAAACGCGCCAGCCTGTCGTCCACCCAATTGATGGCGCGATCATTGTTCAGATACCATTTCTGGGTTATTTCATTGAAATTTTCCCAGATGAAGCCGTTTGTCGGATTTCCCTTCGCATCGACCAGGATTGGATTCGGGCAATAACTGCAGCGTTTGTCTAGCTTTTTGAGGACCGCAAAACACTTTTGTCCGATAAAATTATTACCGAATTCCTCCTGCATATGCTTGTTCATGAACAATATTTCATCGGTCTCCATATTGGCGACATAAATATTGGCCGAGATGCTGTCGAGAACGGTTGTAAACCGCTTGTGGGATGATTGAAGTTCGGTGTTGATTCTGGCAAGATCCGCGGTGCGTTCCCGCACCTTTCCCTCGAGGGTCTCATGGGCTTTCGCCAGGGCATTTTCTTTTTCTTTGAGAGATGCGACCACCTGCTCGAGCTCGGTATTCTTCGATATCAATTTGCTGTTGGCACCCTCTCGTAATTTCTCGAAAGTATAGGCATAAGCGAAGACGACCAGGAATGAAGGAAAAAATCGAATAACGAACTCTTTTTCGTAAGTTGTGAATAATTGGGGATTCTGGGGGCTGATAACGATAAAAGCGATCGCAATGGCGAATAATATGCCGGTGGCAATCGCCCCGCCCTTGAATCCCAGCAGGAAGGCCGCAAAAAGGGGAAACGTGTAATACCAGAGGTGGCCGGTATTGTTGACGCCGCCGGTCATGAACAGATAAACAAACAGTGCCCCGGAGATCGAAATACCGATGATGATCGGGATTTGGAGCTTTCCCGTTTTAACGATGTAAAATAGGTTGATTATCAATATTAGCGCCACAAGGTGATCGAAGAGGCCGAGCGCCGTGTTGTGCTGAAAATAGGCGAGAATTCCCAAAGGAACCAGGGTGGCGATAGCAACCATGGTGATGATGTACAGCATGATCAGTTTGCGCTTTTGATCGAAAGCCTCGCCGATCTCATCACCGGTAGGAAATATACGCGTTAAATAGTTAATAATTTTATCTCGGGTATCGCCCATGGAGATGCGTTTTGTCAGTTTTAAACTGAAGATAAAATGTGATGAATGTAATACAAAGTCTATCAATTATATTATATTTATGTGAATTATTCAATTTCCATCCGAAATTTCGTTAGTATCCATCCACCGCTATTTTAATAATATATTTTTGGGACACGAAACTAGATATCAGTTGGCGAACACAGGAATACTGAAGCTGAATCGGCTGCCTTGGCCTTCACCGTCACTTTGGGCCCAGATTCTCCCGCCGTGCAACTCCACCAACTTTTTCGATAAGGACAGCCCCAATCCGGTGCCTTCATAGGAACGGGCGCATGATCCGTCGATCTGTTCGAAAGGGGCGAATATTCGAGTCAGATGCTCATGATTAATACCGATGCCCGAGTCAACCACCGAAATCTCAATGTGGCTACCGTCTTTGGAGCTTTTAGCGGACAAATCCACCCGGCCGTTGTCCTCGGTGAACTTGACGGCGTTTGACATGAGATTGAAGAGAATCTGCTTCAACTTGCGTTCATCGACGGTGATCGTATCGGGGATATTGGCGATCTTCAGTGAAAGCTTGATTCTGTGTTTTATGGCTTTTTCTTTGACCAACGTCAGGCTGTTTTTCATCAGTTTTTCCAAATTGACAGGCGACAGTTTCAATTCATCTTTGCCTGCCTCGACTTTGGCGAGATCGAGAATGTCGTTTACGAGCGATAGCAGATGCTCACCGCTCTGAAGGACATAGTCCAGGTATTTCCGCTGTTTTTCATTTAAGGAACCAAAACGTCCGTCGGCGGTCATTTCGGTGAAACCGATAATGTGGTTTAACGGCGTCCGTAACTCATGGCTCATACCAGCCATGAAATTGCTTTTGGCCTGGCTGCCGGACAAAGCCAGGTCCTTGGCTCTCTTCAATTCGACCTCAACCACTTTCCGCCGTCTAATTTCCTCCCTCAGCACAGTGTTGAGCCGGGCAAGTGATTTTACTTTTTTTTCTTCAGATTCAGCCGCGCAGTTGGCTTTGTGGAGCAAATGTTTCTGTTGCGCCATGTTGAAAGCCAGTTTTCGGGTCATTTCATTGAAGGCCTGGGTCACTTTTCCGATTTCATCGTCGTCCGTGCAGGTGATAAGATGATTCAAATCTCCGTCAGCCACCCTTTGGGTACCCTTCAATAGAGCCTTTAAAGGCTTTGCGAGAGTCTTCGACAAAATCACCGAAATTAAGATGGCTATAAGGATGCCGATCGATAGCCCGGACATTGACACCAACTGGCCAAATTTAATGTCGTCTTTAGTTTCTTGATGAGCTCTGTTGAATATCGGTTCTGACGGCTTCGGTTGATTCGGAATAATATATCAATCGTTTCTTTTTGTGCCGTTGTCGCAACACTTTCGAACTGTGCGACATTGTCGGAAGCGGGGTCGTAGACAACCTCTTGCATATAGTATTTGACGGCCTGTCTATAGGTCTTGAGGTTGTCGATCAAACGGAGGACAGTCGGCGGTTTCGGTGACATTATCGGGTTCGATCGTCTTTCCAAGGAGTGTTCCAAGGGCGTTTGCGTGGTCCAGGGCCAGGGAAATATGCTTGTCAATAGACGGGTCGTTACCCTTCGGGTGCGTCATGAAACGATCAAAACTAAGTGTGGCGCGCCAGAAATAATCTCCAAGTTGACTGACCAGCCGGGAGGCTTCCATACTGTGATAAAAACGTTGATCGTGGTCAGATAAATCGATGACGATGGCGGTGGGGATCATCCCGATGGCTATGAGGACGGCGACGAGTAGTCCTAAACCAAATATACGTGCTTTGTGAAATGACATTCTGGTTCTCCGCTATTCGCGGTTGAAAACGAGGGTCATCTTTGCGGAAACGTCACCGCAACCATACAGCGGTTGGCTGATGCCCGGATCGGGCTTGCGTCCGGCGATTTCGAAACGGGAAACACCGAAGAGGTACCTGCCATTAATATCGAATTGAATATCGTCGTTGTGAGTGGTGCTAAGGGGACGGCCGAACTCGATACACCATTCTCCGTTGGACCATTCACCCTTGGCCCGGATATCGGCACGACTGCCCGTTGGCGCCATGACTTCGTATTGCGGGAAAAGATCGCCGATGTAATCAAGATGCATTACCGACTTGTAAGCAGAGTGGCCCATATCTCCCTTCCGTAGCAGATACCTCTTTACTCCTGAGCGCGAGATCACCGGAAAGGTCCGTTGAAAAGGACTGGTCAAGAGTGTCTGTATTTTGTCGTCGGCAAAACCGGCGGGATCGGTGCGGTTGGCTTTCCAGTACCAGACGTCTGCCTGCCACGAATCATTAGAATAAATGCTCAAATCAGCCGCTTCAGGACTCATGAGCCATTTGAATACAAAGACATCCTCTCTTTCCGGCCCCATTTCGTATTGACTCGTTTCTGAACTCCAGTGCCAAGGTTTGTGCAGTCGGGACTCATCGGGGTCGGGATAGCGCACCAGGAAATAGATATTCTTTTCGGTGTACACGGCCTTCAAGGCAATGTTGTGCTCGGCAATCGGGTCGTGCACGATGACTTCGCGGGCCTGAGACCAGGCGTCATCCGACATTCTGCCGTCAATGACAGGGGCGGTGTTGACGTTTATGGCGACGACCATTACATCTGCCCCTGCGGACACCGCAGCCAGCGGCAATAGAAAAATAATAAATGCCAGCACGTTTATAATCTTTCGCATCATCTCCTCGTTCTTATTTCTTTCCCTAAAATTTTCGGGTTAGGCCAAAGTCGACCTGGGAACATCTTGGTCAGCCCGTCATCTCATTGTGGAATTCGTGCGTAATTTTTATCGGAATATTTGCCAAAAACTTGAGACCAGCCACCGAATTACCGGATGATGACCCGAGGGTTCTCAACTTTTGAAATAAATTGCCGATGACTGTTAAAGCATTTGTGTTTTTCGAAACGACCATATCAAAGCAATACAGAGGATGGAGGAAATTGGATGGATAAAAAAGAAATCCTGGTTGTCGATGATGAGATGTCGGTACGCAGCGTTCTCACCCAGGTACTCGAGAAAGACGGCTATACCGTAACAGCGGCGGCCAGTGGCGAACAGGGCTTGGAATTTTTAGGACAGAAAGCGTTTGCACTCGTCATTTCCGATATAAAAATGCCGGGAATGAACGGCTTGGAACTTTTAAAAGAAGTCAAGGAACGCTGTCCGGATACGCAGGTGATTATCATAACCAGTTTTGCGTCCCTCGAGACCGCCCTGGAGGCCCTTCGCAATGGGGCTTACGACTACCTCCTGAAGCCGTTCGAGGACCTTAGTATCATATCCGCGGGGGCGAAGCGGGCCATAGAGAAAGTCTGTTTAATTGAAGAAAACCGCAGCTTGCTCAATTCATTGCAGAAAAAAAATGCCGAAATCCTAAGCGCCAACAAGATTCTGAACCAGATGGCGTGCCGCGATTCGCTGACCGGACTGTACAACCATCAGTACTTTCAGGATTACCTCAAGGCGGAAATCAAACGCTGCCAACGCACTAATAGGTTATTTTCGTTGCTTTTTTTTGATTTGGATCATTTCAAATGCTATAATGACAACAACGGCCATCAAATGGGTGATCGCCTCCTCAGTCAGCTCGCCGGTATCATGCGTGATTATGTCAGGGAATCGGATATCGTGGCCCGCTATGGTGGCGAGGAGTTTGTCGTCATCCTACCAGACACACCCAAAAAGGGGGCCGAGATCGTCGCTGAAAAATTGCGGATCAAGATTGAAAATTATCCGTTCGACGGTTGCGAATCACAACCCGAGGGGAGGGTTACCGCGAGCATCGGTATCGCCTCTTACCCCGAAGATGGCACCGATCGGTCCGCGATTATTCGAAACGCTGATGTCGCCATGTACAGTGCTAAAAATAGCGGCCGCAACAGGATCTGTTCAACTGCCGTGAATGAAGATGTAGATTCTCCTTGAACACACCACGAAGATATAACCGGATGACTTCTGAAAAGCCGGCAAGCAATCATCCCACAGAATCGATCGCAGAAGCCAAATCGGTCATCGAAACCCTGCAGTTCGCGCGCAGAATATTGTCCCTGTACTCTGAAGAGCATACTAAATTTCAGTCGGCAGTCATGCGGTTGAAAAATAGTTTCGATACATACTTCGGCAAACATAACGAGCTCTGCATCAGAGTCAGAGAGAAGCGGCTTATCGTCGATGACGAAGTGGTGTACGAGGGAACCGCTAAAGATGGAGACATCGCCTTCGCCCTGTTTCGGGATGGTATGCTCAAGTTGACCTTCCAGGCCGGAATAGATTTGCATGAAACGAAAATTTTCGTCAAAATCCTGCACAAATACAAAGTCATTCCGGCAGAGGCCGAGGGTGATATCGTTACCGCTCTATGGGAAGCGCAGTTACCGCATATCGATTACGAAGCCGCTGACAGTATGATCGAAACGGATTCGGAGAGCGCGGGTTCGCTTGAAAAAGGAGAAAAACATGCACCGGGCGGGGCCACTCAGCAGAATAGCGCTTCGCTTTTCAAGTCCTTGGAGACACTGAAAAGCGGTGACGCATCCCGCGAACTGGTCGATAGGGCCAAGCAGTCGCGCCTGGTGGACATGGACTTACTGGAATTGAAACCGACCGAAATAAAAGTCCTTAAAGAAATGGTTCAGAAAGGTGAGCTGCGTGATGCATCAGGAGAGATCCTGAACATGATGGCCGATATCCTTAAGGAGCAGGAGGGACAGGAGTTTTTCGATGTCGTGCTGACGTACCTGAAGGAAGGACTGCAAAAGGCACTGGCCAATAAGGATTTTACCAGTGGCTACCAAATACTCAAACGGTTGCACCAAGTCCGTATTCTTTCCAAAGAATCATCGCCATCAATTCATCCTGGAATAAAGGAATTTTTTGTAAATGTATCCGGCGAGGATTTTCTGGCAGTCCTAAAAGATCCCTGGCCTAAACTCAATCAATCCGAACTGAAAAGAGCAAAACGAACGTTGACCCTGTTGCCCCCCAAGGCGACGGTTGCTTTAGGCCCCCTGCTTACTGAAAAGCAGAGTCCCGCGGTTGGAAAATTAATCGCAGACGTGATTGTCGCGTTGGCTGCAAGAAACGTGGGGCCATTGGAACAATTGTTGAACAACGCTGGTGAAGATCTTGTGTATCGATTGGTTCCGTTACTCGGCCGAACAAAAGGCAAAGAGTCCATTCGAATCCTTATCAAGCTCCTCGATCACCCGGCGGAGCGTGTTCGGATGGAAGTTATAAAAGTCCTTGCTCGGCGGAATCTTTGGATACCTGAAAAACTCATCGCCCTGCTGGATGATGAGAGCGGCGACATTCGGCAAACGTGCCTGGATTATCTTGGATCGCGCCGTTGTGAAAAGACTGAAATGCTTCTTTTAAATTACCTGAAAAAAAGAAAATTTAGGAGTAAGGAGCGCGATCATCAGTCGGCCTGCTACAGAGCGCTTGGCAAATGCGGTAAAGCCGATTTGATCCCGTTTCTGCGGGATGCCCTTCTAAAAGGGGGGTTGTTTTCCAAGTTCCTTGTCTCGGCTCATAGAAAGGGTGCCGCCATTGCTTTGATGGAGCTCAAGACAGACAAGGCCAAACAGGTTTTGGTAATGGCCTCGCGGAGCGGCTTTCCCGGCATTCGAAAGGTTGCCCTCAAAGTACTTTAAACCCGTATTTTTGACGGATAATTTTCTGCAGAATAGAAAATGAATTATCTTGAAAAAAGCCAAAAAACATTTCCGTGGGAGGAAATGTTTGTGCTCAGTCTGTATCGGCTGATACAGGCAATTAGAATTCACGAAGACAATAACGCAGTGGTGAAGGATGTTCTTGGTAAATTCAGGCAAATTATATCCAAGACAGAATTAGAAGACGACCTTACAGTTCTCATATCGGAGGGAAGATTCTATATCCGCGGAGAAAGGCTGCAATACAGGAAAGACCTTGTTCGCATTATTCACGCGCTGCTTGTTTTTTTCAAGCAGCGGTCCTTACATGGACTGCTTTTTCACCTTGCATTTAGAGAGGCCACTTACGACGAGATCATTACTTTCATGCGGTTGCTCATCCTTTCAGCCCAACATGAGCTTCCCCCTGATTGGCTGAAGCAACAATTGACCGATAAGGGTATCCTTTGGGTCAGTTTGGTTAATAGCGAAGACTTGAAGCCCAATGAGAGCGATCCAAACATAAAAGAGAAGGCGCGGGATACCTATTTTAATGCCATCGCGGCGGTGAAGCAGGTATCGCAAAAAATTTCCACCCAAGGCTTTGCCGGCGTTCGCAAAGCCAAACGGATGATCCAGAGCATGGTCGATGTTGCCCTCCAAGACGAAGACATTCTAATGGGTCTTGGCACTATCAAGGATTATGATGACTATACTTATACGCATTCGGTTAATGTTGCCGTACTCTCTTTATGTTTGGGGAACCGTATCGGACTGTCGCGGACGTCACTAGAACGGCTCGGTATTTGTGGACTTTTTCACGATTTGGGTAAAGTCGAGGTGCCGCGTGAAATTGTGAATAAACCGGGCGCATTGAATGACATGGAGTGGAAAGAAATACAAAAACACCCCCTGTCAAGCGTCCGGCAGATATTGAAGCTTCAAGCGTCACACGATCTAAAATCAGAAATTCTGCTCGCCCCATTCGAGCATCATATACGGCATGACCTGTCCGGATATCCAAAGGTCCACTTCATAAAAGAGGTCAGCCTTTTCGGCAGGATCCTTCACATTACCGATGTCTACGATGCCCTCACATCCCCTCGTGTATACAGACCGGCGACATTTAGCCCCGATCAGGCACTCAGCCACATGATAGAAGGGGCTGGGACGGATTTTGACCCGATCCTTTTGAAAGTGTTTGCCATGATGATGGGTACGTATCCCCCGGGGACACTGCTGCAGTTCGACAACGGCGAAATCGGCTTGGTGACAGATTACCCGTTCGAATCCGGTGGGAAGCTACCCCGTGTGGTCCTGCTTGAAAGAGACACAGAGAATGGCATCAAACGGGGCCACCTGGTGGACTTGGCCGATAAGGACCCCGTTACGGGAGAATACGTCAGAAAAACGTTAAGATCCCTTAATCCGACAACATACGGCATCCAGCCGGCAGACTATATAATTTAAAGGAGACGTGCTGACGTGAAAAATATTCTAGTCGTCGAAGATGAAGAGACTTTGCTGGTGGTGATGGCCGGCTTGTTTAAACCGTACAGCGATCGATTTAAGGTTTTCACCGCCAAAAACGGTAAGGAAGCGGTCAAAATTCTCGAATCCAAAAGCATCGATTTGGTGATCACAGATTTGAAAATGCCGGAGATGGATGGAATCGAATTGTTGGTATACATGAACAATAACTTTCCGGCTATTCCTGCGATTGTTGTCAGTGCATTTTGCACGGCCCGGGTGCAGAAAAAACTTGAAACACTCGGCCGGTTGCGGGTTATGGAAAAACCCGTGGATATCGACGTTATGTCCGAGACCGTGATCAAAGAACTTGAAAATCCTCCTGACGGTTCAATTAGAGGAATTTCAGTGAGTAGCTTTTTACAGATGATCGAAATGGAGCAGAAAACCTGCGCGCTCGAAGTGCACTCTGCATCGAAGAAAAAGGGTTTTCTTTACATTGCAGATGGTGATCTGATCGACGCTGAGGTTGGCGAGCTAATGGGTGAAGAGGCGGCATATGACATCGTCGCCTGGGATGACGTACAACTTTTTTTAAAAGAATTACCGGCCGAAAAAAAGACCAAACGTATCGAAAAAAGCACGATGGCAGTCGTTATGGAAGGGTTGAACAGAAAGGACGAAGCCGACGCCGAACCAGAAACGCCGACGCTAACAATGGCCGAAACTGCCTCTCAGGAAGAAAGCACGGTGAGACCGGCAGTCGCATCTGACGATAACGCGACGGTGACGACGCCTGAAGATGACCCTGAAGAGTCCTTGCCTGAAGATGTAGAGGATACCTTTGTCGGGGAGTTGGATGACATCCTGAAGTCTTTTGAGGACGACAAACAAATCCAGAAGAATCGTGAATCAATCGACACCACGAAACCGGATGTAATTTCCGATGATAGATCGGCGGTGAGCTGCGTTGATTTATTCAAAACCCTATATTTTCAGACAAACGAAAAGGTGTTGTTAAAAGAGATTGTAAATATAATAAACCAAATGATCGAGGTCAAGTTTGCCGTGCACTTGACCGGCTTAAGCGACCAACCGGGTAGCGTCAAGATTGATGAGGTGGTCATCGACACCGGCAACCTGTTTTCGACTGATAAAGTAATAGAGTTTAAAAACGCCACCCTGGCAAAGATTATGCAGAACTACTTGCCCACGGTTGCCAGCCTGGACAATTTAGGGGAGTTCGGTATAAAGGAAAGCCTTCTCAGTCAGGCGAATATTACGTCTTGCCTGCTGGTTCCCTTATGCCAAAACGATAGGGCGGTGTCTTTCTTGGGCCTTGCCTTTAACGCTAAAGGGCGTTCTAAGCCGCGTTCAGAAACATTGATTTGGATGGTAAGCGCTGTGGCCCTGGCATATGATCGCGCTTACAATCGAAGTACGACTGAAAGGTTGAAGGCGACCCTAAAGGACTCTGTGCAGAATATCGAAAGGGAACTCGGACAAATGTAGGCGGAGATGGAAAAATGACTTAAATTTTGGATGTATACACCCTTTGGAAATGTTGGATTTAGATCAGCATCTGCGGCCTCGATTCGGCGGCAAGCGTTCCCGCTGTTCCTTCCCAATGCTGCCTGATGCCTTCAGGCAGTGCGCGCTAGTGCTGCTGATCACTTTCTCCGTACTTTGATAGTATTTTCAAGAAAGCCCCCTGATCCCTTAATTTACTGTGAGGAGGCCGCTTGGCTGAAATGGTCATAAAACATGGACAAACAGAAAAATTACTACGGCTCCAGCGTGATCTCGGTATAGCCCTCAGTGCGACCAGCGATCAAAAAGAGGCCTTACAGTTGATCCTGGATGCGACGTGTCGAATCGAGGGGATCGATTGCGGCGGTATCTATCTTTTCGACAAAACGACCGGGAGCCTGGAATTGATCGTCCATAGAGGGTTACCGGCTGGCTTTGTTGAAGAGGCCGCCCATTATCCCCCCAACGCCCCCCAAGTTAAATTGCTCATGTCCGCGAAACCCATCTACGGACTTTTCCCCGAAATATCATGCCACAGCGAATCAGAATGCACGGACGAAGGATTAAAAGCCCTTGCCGTCATTCCGGTAATGGACAAACTGAAAGTTATCGGAGCGCTTAACCTTGCGTCTCACAGCCACGACGAAATTCCGAATCAAGCCCGCCATGCCCTTGAATCGATTGCAACCCAGATCGGCGGGGTTTTCAGCCGTTTGGCGGCCGAAAGCCGGCTGCTTGAAAGTCAACAGGACTTGCAGGCCCTATTCGACTCGATAGAGGATTTCGTCTTCATACTCGATTCAGGTGGCAACATTTTGAGCGTCAACCCGACGGTGGAAAACCGTTTGGGGTATACGGCTGACGCGCTTTCATCGATGCATGCCCTGGAATTGCATCCGCAGGAACAGCGTGACGAAGCCGCAGCGATCATAAAAGAAATGATTGACGGCAAACTAACGGAATGTCCGGTACCTCTACTTGCCAAGGGAGGGGCGATAATTCCGGTCGAGACCAAAGTGACAAAGGGACGGTGGCGCGGACGTGACGTTTTGATCGGCATTTCGAGAGACATCACCCGGCGCAAGAAAGTTGAAGATCAGCTGCAACGCGCCCACGACGGGCTCGAACGAAGAGTTGCGCTGCGTACGGCAGAACTCGCTGAGGTCAACGAAGACTTAAGGAAGGAAATCGCTGAACATAAACAGACAGAGGCCAAATTACTGGAGAGTGAGGCAAACTACCGTGACCTTTTCAACGTCGAACCGGATGCGATCATCATCACCGAAGTTGAAAATAAGAAAATCATCGATGCCAATCCCGCGGCTTTAAATTTATACGGGTATCGATACGGGGAAATTTGCGGTTTATCGGCCCTATCTCTTTCCGCCGAACCGGATAAATCAGAACGACACATAAATACCGTCGCCAAGGATTTGGTGGGTGGACATAACAGCAGCCTGGCCTACCGTCTCCACAAAAGAGCAGACGGCACGGTATTCCCGGTGGAGATTGCGACCGGATTATACAGCCACAAAGGCCGCAAGCTCGTCTGCGCCATGATTAGAGACATCACGGCGCGGGAGAAAGCGGAAGAATCGTTGAAGAACGCCTATCGCATAATAGAAAGAAGTTACGCGGTGGCCTTTTTGTGGCAAAACAGGTTGGGATGGCCGGTTCAGTTTGTTACCGAGAATGTGGCGGCGGTTTTCGGGTACAGCGCCGCCGA
Source organism: uncultured delta proteobacterium (assembly GCA_963719015.1). GTDB lineage: Bacteria > Desulfobacterota > Desulfobacteria > Desulfobacterales > SG8-13 > JARFQH01. The sequence continues at coordinate 32,151 of CAVRBA010000021.1, forward strand.
TTTTATGTCCGGAAAAATTTCCTACCGGGCGGTTGTCCACCCGGATGATCTGGACCGCGTTGAAAGGGAAGTTAAGGGATACAGTTCCGAGAAGGATCGCGAAGAATTCACCCATAAGCCGTACCGTGTCATCAAGAAAGATGGCGGGGTGATATGGGTTGAAGACAAGACGTTTTTGCGGAGAGATAAAAATGGAACGATTACGCATTATCAGGGAATCGTCAGCGATATTACCGAAAAGCACGCGGCCGAAGAACTGATCAAAGAAAGTGAAGCCCGGTATCGTTCCTTCGTCCAGAACTTTCATGGTATCGTTTTCAGGGGCCATCTGGACTTCACCCCCATTTTCATGCACGGTGCGATCGAAGAAATCACGGGCTACAGCGAAGACGAGCTGGTAAACGGATCGATCCGCTGGGACCATCTGATTCACCCGGATGACTTGACGTCAAAGATCGAGCGTACCGCAAAGATCAATACGGTGCCTGCATACCGTTGTGAGACGGAGTATCGCATCCTGAGAAAAGACGGCACGGTTCGCTGGGTTCACGAATATATCCAGAATGTTTGTGATGCGTCCGGCAATCCATCCCACGTTCAGGGTGCGCTTTATGATGTCACCGAGAAACGTCAATTACAGCAGGAACGTCAAAAAATTCAAAAACTCGAGTCGCTGGGTGTCCTGGCGGGAGGAATTGCGCACGATTTCAATAACTTTTTAACGGGAATTATTGGCAATCTTTCTTTGGTTAAGCTCGATATCGGTCCGACGTCCAACATTTATGACAGTATCAAAAGAATGGAGAGTGCCGCTTTGCGAGCCAAGGATCTCACACAACAACTGCTCACCTTTTCAAAAGGAGGGGAACCGGTTAAGTCCAGCCTCCATTTACCTGATTTGTTGAAAGAGGCGGTGGGATTTTCCTTGCGAGGCTGCCAATCTGAAATGCTCATACATGTATCAACCCGATCTGAAACCGGTTGAGGCGGATGCCGGGCAGATCAGCCAGGTCGTAAACAATCTGGTTATAAACGCCGTACAGGCAACCCCACAGGGCGGCCTGATCAAAATAAACGCCGAGAATGTGGTTTTAGACATCGACAACGCCGAGAGCTTGACGTCCGGCGCGTATGTTAAAATAGCGATAACCGATCAAGGGGTCGGCATACCTACGGCCCACTTTGCTAGAATCTTCGATCCTTACTTTACGACGAAACAAAAAGGCAGTGGCTTAGGGCTTACGGTGGCGTTTTCTATTATCGACAAACATGACGGCCGTATCACGGTGGAATCGGAATTAGGGGTTGGAACGACGTTTCAAATCCTTTTACCCGCATCGGCAAAGACGGTCCCAAAGGCAGTGAAGAGCGAAAATAAGATATTCAAAGGCAAGGGCCGGGTTCTGGTTATGGACGACGAGATATTAATCCGCGATGTAGCCGCCAGATTCTTGAAGGTAATGGGTTTTGAGGCGGCACTGGCCGAGGACGGAAGCGCGGCGCTTGATATGTACCGCCAAGCCAAGGAATCCGGCCAACCTTTTGATATCGTTATTATGGACCTGACGATACCCGGTGGTATGGGAGGCAAAGAGGCTGTGCAAAACCTTCTGGTCTATGATCCAGAGGCCGTTGCCATTGTTTCCAGCGGTTATTCCAATGACCCGATAATGTCCAACTGTGAAGCCCACGGGTTTAAAGGCGTTGTTAAAAAGCCATTCCGGATAGAGGAACTGAGCGATGCGTTGCGTGTGCTTTTTGGGGAAAAAGCAAGACGATGCTAACAGACCGGCTGGCAATAAATACTTAAACCTACCATATTTCGTCCTAGAATTCGCCTCATCAGATCAGCCGCGATCGCTGAAATAGAATAAAATTAAATTCCAGAATGCCTTGTCTGCGCGACGCGCGAAAAAGGTCGGGGTAGGGGTCGTCTTGACTACCGACGGAGACCCAGCCGTTGGGCCAGATTGTGGAGGTTGCTGCGGTGCATGCCAAGCTGCCGGGCGGCGGCGGCCCAGTTGCCTTGATTTTTGGCCACAGCGTGCCGGATGAGATTTCGTTGGAAGTTTTCTACGGCTTGTCGCAGTGTCACCGTTTCGTCCATCAGGGGCGCCTTCGTTTCTGCTTGGTGGTGGTGGATTGTCGGTGTGGAAATATCGGTATCGATATGCCGGGTGTCCACCACAAAGGGCGTCCCCTGCGGGTTTTCGGCTGCTGCTTTGAGAATAGCGCGTGACAGAACATTTTCCAACTCTCTGACATTACCGGGCCAGTGGTATTTTTCAAAGGCTTCCAGGGTCTCGGAACTGACCCTGAAAGGGCTCAGTCCCAGACGCCGTTGCGTCAGCTCACAAAAATAACCGACCAGTAAGGGAATGTCACCGTGCCTTTGCCGCAGCGGTGACACAGTAATGGGGTAGACATTGAGGCGATGGTAAAGGTCAACCCGGAAGCGCTCTGACTTTACTTCTTCCTCCAATTTGCGGTTGGTGGCTGCCAGCAGGCGCACATCAACTTTCAGCGTATCGTTGCTTCCCACCCGCTGGATTTCGTTTTCCTGGATGGCACGCAGCAGTTTGGGCTGAACAGCCAAAGGGAGTTCGCCGATTTCGTCCAGGAAGAGCGTCGCGCCATCGGCCACCTCGAACTTGCCGGCCCTGTCGCGGTTGGCACCGGTAAAAGCACCCCGCACGTGTCCGAAAAGCTCACTATCAGCCAGAGTTTCAGGTAAGGCGGCGCAATTCAGATAGAACAAGGGGCTATTCCGGCGCGTCGAGGCCTCATGTATGGCACGGACGACCAGTTCTTTCCCCACCCCTGTTTCACCCAAAACCAGGACGGTGAAATCCGATCGGGCGACAAGATCGATTTCCTTGCGCAAGCGCACCATGACCGGACTTGTCCCGATAAGCGGCATGCCCTGCCGCATTTGGATGTCACGCATGAGATCACTGGCAATTATGCCCTGACGCTCGGCGGAATGCTCCAGCGTCGCCAGAAGATCGGCGGTCCGCATTTGTGCGCCGGCCAGAGCACTTACCGCAACGAGAAATTCCTGATCCAGATCTGTAAATGCCTGCGGATGAAAGGCGTCGGCTGTCAGTGCACCGATTAATGTACCGTCCACCCTGAGAGGACACCCCAGGCAGGTGTGGATGCGGCCGGTAGGGGCGGATCGGCCGGATACGAGACCGTCGAACGGGTCCGGTAATTGAGTACCTTCCGGAAAGTGAACCGGGCCGTCCGATTTACAGATGATGTCCAGGCGGGGGTGGGCACGCAGCAGGAACCGACGTCCCATGGTGTCGGGTGAAAGACCGCGTGTTGCCACGGGTACCATGGCGTCTTCATCCAGGCGTAGTAGAGCGGCCGCATCGTAAGGGATGACGTTGCGAAGAGCTTCCAGCAACCGGCGGTAACGATCGCCGGCAGTCAGCGCGGCGGTCGAATCGATCGCCATCGATATGAGGGTTTCAAATGGATTCATTGTCACTTAATTTACAACAACGTTACATAATTAGCAACATAACATAGTTATTAATAACACAACAAGTCGAATTAACCTATTGAAATAACCTATTAAAATTTTGGCATCAAGCTTGCAACATTTCGTTGATATATGGTGGTTGTCAAAAAACGTTCCGTTATGCGAACGTTTTTTTCTACAACCATTTATAGCACCCTAAAGTATTTCGGAATGTATTTTTGAAAAGCGGTATAAATTGTCAAACGGCCTATATTTATTCGAACGTTCTTTGGTTTGGATAGTGAAGATGCTGAAAAAGGAGATCGGTAATGGGGCCAATCGATGAATTGAAAAAAGAGCATCAGGCCGTTCTGACGGCTTTGCGTATTCTCGAAGAGATGGCCTCCAAAGGCGAAGGGAGGGTGGCGACCGAATCTGTGCAGGATATCGAACAATTGATCGGATTTTTCAAGGTTTTTGTCGATCAATGCCACCACGGGAAGGAAGAAAAATTGCTCTTCCCGGCCCTGGAGAAAATTGGCGTCAGCCGAGAAGGCGGTCCCATCGGGGTAATGCTGTCCGAGCATGATCTGGGTCGCTTCAATATTAGTGGCATGCAGGCGGCTCTTAGAAAATATCCGATCTGGTGACAATCGCGCCGCAGGCGCCTTGAAGGAATCGGCGGTTGCGTATGTCGATCTTCTGCGCCGGCATATCGAAAAAGAAGACAATGTGTTGTTCCCTATCGCTGCCGCGCAGTTTTCTGATGAGACACTTGCTCGTTTGGAAATCGACTTCGAACGTCTTGAAAAAGAAGAAATCGGACCGGGACGTCATGAAGAATATCATGCCATGCTGGATAGATTGCAAGAGAAATATCTGAAGCAATAGCTAGTGTCCATCCATAAATGGCCTTTTTTCCGCGAGGTCCCGCCTATGGCGGGATTATCCGCGGGTTTCCGGCTGCGGCGTACGTACTGTACGCCTCGCCGCAAACCCTTGTGCGGCCTTGCCCAGCGAAAAAAATTCTCATTTATGAATTGGACACTCTACAATGCCATCCACTTGTCGCGGATGGACAATAGTTAAGCGATGTTCCGTGGGCAGCAAAACCTGCATTTCTCACCTTCACGGCTCACTCTTTTTTCGCATTGGACCGCTCAAACGGGAGGTAGGCCATGTCCGATAAAAGCTTTCTGAATTCCCTCAGATTTTTCCGACCGCGTGGCGATACGTACGCTTGCAGAGAAGAAAAAACCGCTGACAGTTGGACGGAAACCCGTTGCGGACAGCGGGAATGGGAAGAATTCTACCGCAAGAGGTGGCAGTATGACAAAAAGGTTCGCTCCACCCACGGGGTCAATTGCACCGGGTCCTGTTCGTGGGACGTGTATGTTAAAAACGGGATTATCGTCTGGGAGACCCAGCGCACCGACTATCCGACCTGCGGTGCCGGGTTCCCGAACCATGAACCCCGTGGCTGTCCCCGCGGTGCGACCTTTTCCTGGTACACATACAGCCCCGTGCGGTTGAAATATCCCCTCATCCGCTCGTCGCTGCTGCGCATGTGGCGATCGGCCCTTGCTTCAGGCAGTGATCCGGTCTCGGCGTGGCGCGCTATCGTCACCGACCAGGAGAAGAGAAAATCGTACCAGCGAGAAAGAGGCAAGGGCGGGTTCGTGAGGGTCTCCTGGGATGAGGCGGCCACATTGATATCCGCATCCCTTGTTCATACCATCCAAAAGTATGGACCGGACCGGATCTTCGGATTCACTCCCATCCCGGCCATGTCGATGGTCTGTTACGCATCCGGAGCTCGGTTTCTCTCTTTGATCGGCGGCTCGCTGATCAGCTTTTACGATTGGTACTGCGATCTGCCGCCGGCTTCTCCTCAGATCTGGGGCGAGCAGACGGATGTACCCGAAAGCGCCGACTGGTACGAATCGACTTACATGATTGTCTGGGGGTCGAACCTGCCCATGACCCGCTCACCGGATGCCCACTTTTTTACCGAGGCCCGCTACCGGGGCGCCAAGGTGGCGGCGGTTGCGCCCGACTATGCCGAATATGTGAAATTTGCCGACACCTGGCTTCCGGCCACAGCGGGGACCGATGCCGCTCTGGCCATGGCCATGACCCACGTCATACTGAAGGAATTCTACGTCGACCGCAGGTCACCGTACTTTGATGCCTATGCCAAGCGCTACACGGATCTTCCCTTCGCCGTGGTCTTAAAACCACATGGTGAAACTTATACAGCCGGTCGTTTCCTGAGGGCGACCGACCTGGGAAAAGACATTCCCAATGCCGAGTGGAAGACAGCCATTTTTGATACAACCCGGCAGGATTTCGTCATCCCTAACGGCAGTATCGGTTTTCGCTGGAGTGAAGAGGGGTTGTGGAATCTTCATCTGCAGGACGCTGAGAATGGAAGCGATGTGGACCCGGTCCTCAGTTTTTCAGATAGCAACGACGGATGGCTTCCGGTCGATCTGCCCCTGTTCGAAGTTAAAGGCAAGGCAACCCGGACCGGCAGTGTGCCCGTAAAAAAGCTGCAGACAGCCGATGGAGTACTTGCGGTGACCACTGTTTTTGATTTGATGGCCGCGAACCTCGGTGTAATCCTGCCGGGGTTAGAGTCGGGAGCCGATGATTATCCGACCGACTACAACGATCCGAAACCTTACACGCCGGCATGGCAGGAAGCAATAACCGGCGTTCCCCGAGAGGATGCGATTCGCGTGGCGCGGGAGTTTGCCCGCAATGCCGAGCAAACCAGAGGCAAGTCATTGATTTTCCTCGGGGCCGGGACCAATCACTGGTTCCATAGCGACATGATTTACCGGGCCATCATCAACCTGACGACCCTGTGCGGATGCCAGGGTGTCAACGGCGGGGGCTGGGCCCACTATGTTGGTCAGGAAAAGGTTAGACCCCAGGCGGCTTGGTCCCAGGTGGCCTTCGGGCTCGACTGGCGTCGGCCGCCCCGGCAGCAGAACGGGACATCGTTCTACTACTTTGCCACAGACCAGTGGCGGTATGACAATTTCGATGTGCATTCGATTCTGACTCCCGGTGCTGACCAGGGGAAAAGCCGCCATTCGGCCGACTACAACGTAATAGCCGCTCGTTTGGGATGGCTGCCTTCCTACCCCCAGTTTGACCGGAACCCCATTGACCTGTGTCGCGAGGCGACCGAGGCGGGAGCGACGACCGATCAAGAGATCATCGCTTATGCGGTTGACCAGTTGAAAAAGGGCAAGATGCGTTTCGCCGTGGAAGATCCGGATCATCCGGACAACTTTCCACGCGTGTTCTTTCTTTGGCGGGCCAACCTGTTGGGCGCCAGCGGCAAAGGCCACGAGTACTTCCTCAAACACCTGCTCGGTGTCGATAACGCGGTCCTGAACAGCGACAGTCCCCAACGGCCTGAGGAACTCGAATGGCGGGATCCGGCGCCCGAGGGCAAACTCGATCTGCTGGTGACCTTGGAGCTGCGCATGTCAACCAGCGCCATGTACGCGGATGTGGCCCTGCCGGCTGCCAGTTGGTACGAGATGCACGACTTGAGTACCACCGACATGCATCCTTTCATCCATCCATTCAACCCCGCCATCGATCCACCGTGGGAAACCCGTACCAACTGGGATCAGTTCAAGGCGATCGCCGAGAAGTTTTCGGAGCTGGCGGCCGTGCACCTTGCCCCGGCAAAGGATCTGGTTGCCACTCCCCTGCTGCACGACAGTCCCGGCGAGATCGCCCAGCCGGACGTGAAGGACTGGCGCAAGGGCGAAATCGAAGCTATCCCCGGCAAAACCATGCCGGCCTTGACCGTTGTCTCACGTGATTTTTCCAACACGTACAAAATGATGACCGCCCTGGGACCACTGGTGGAAAATCCAGGTGTCGGTTCCAAAGGTTTGCTCTGGAAAGCTGCGGAAGAGTATGCCGAACTCAAGGAGAAGTTGGGCGTTGTCACCGAGCCCGGCCTCAGCCAGGGGATGCCGCAACTTGAGACAGGCAAACAGGTGGCTGAAGTGATTCTCAATCTGGCACCCGAAACCAACGGTGCTACGGCGGTGAAGTCGTGGGAATCCCTTGAAAAGAGGACCGGCCTGGCTCTGAAGCATCTGAGCTTGGACAGAAAAGGCGACAAATACGATTTCGCCGACCTGTCGGCCCAGCCCAGAAAGATAATCACTTCGCCAGTCTGGAGCGGTATCGAATCGGAGCAGCGTCGCTATTCGCCCTTTGTGATCAACATCGAAGAAAAAGTTCCCTTTCGGACCCTTACCGGACGGGCCCAGTTTTACCAGGACCATCCCTGGATGAGGGACTTCGGGGAAGGCCTGCCGCTCTATCGGCCGCCGCTGGATATGCTTGCTCTGGGTTCCACCCGGCTCGATCGCGAGGAAAACAAAGAGCTGATCCTCAACTATCTGACCCCGCATTCCAAATGGTCGATCCACAGCACGTATTCCGACACCCTGATTATGTTGACATTGTTCAGAGGCGGTGAGGCGATCTGGATCAACAACGACGATGCCGCCAAACTAGGGGTCAAAGACAACGAGTGGTTAGAATGCTTCAACGTCAATGGCGTCGTTATGGCCAAGTCGGTGGTCAGCCATCGCATACCGCCCGGGAAAGCATTCATGTACCACGCCCAGGAGAGGTTGATCAATACGCCGGGCTCGAAACTGTCCGGCCAGAGGGGCGGGACCCACAACAGCGTCACGCGCATCATGGTGAAGCCGACCCACATGATCGGCGGCTATGCTCAACTGAGCTACGGATTCAACTACTACGGTCCCGTCGGCTCTCAAAGGGACGAGGTGATCGTGGTTCGTAAAGCGGGGGAGGTGGATTGGTATGAAGATTAAATCCCAACTGGCAATGGTGTTGAACCTGGACAAGTGTATCGGTTGCCACACCTGCAGCATACCCTGTAAAAACGTGTGGACCAACCGCAAGGGTGCCGAATACATGTGGTTCAACAACGTGGAAAGCAAACCCGGTATCGGGTATCCCCGCAAGTGGGAGAACCAGGACATCTACAAGGGCGGGTGGCGGTTGAAAAACGGGAAATTGGCACTCAAGGCCGGCGGCAGGCCCCACAAGCTTCTCAACATTTTTCACAACCCGGATATGCCGACCATCGATGACTATTACGAACCCTGGACATACGACTACGACAAACTCATCTCTGGCCCACGCAAGAAGCATCAGCCGTCGACGCGGCCAAAATCCCAGATTACCGGTGACAACATGCGGATCAAGTGGGGGCCGAACTGGGAAGACGATCTGGCCGGTGTCTGCGAAACCGGGGCTGGCGATGTTAACTTCAACAGGTTGGACCACAAAATCTATCTGGAATTCAAAAATGTCTTCATGCTCTATCTCCCACGGTTGTGCGAGCACTGCCTCAATCCGGCCTGTGTGGCTTCCTGTCCCTCCGGTGCACTTTACAAACGCGAGGAAGACGGCATCGTTTTGGTGGACCAGGAGAGATGCCGGGGGTGGCGCTATTGCGTGTCGGGCTGTCCTTACAAAAAGGTTTACTTCAACTGGCATACCGGCCGTTCGGAAAAGTGCCTCTTCTGTTACCCGCGGACAGAAGCCGGAATGCCGACCCTGTGCGCCCAGACTTGTGTGGGACGCATCCGGTATATCGGTGTCGTCCTCTACGATGCCGATCGTATTTCCGCGGCGGCCGCCGCGGTTTCAGAAAGGGACGTCTACCCGGCCCATTTGGAGATCATGCTTGACCCCCACGATGCCGAGGTCTGCCAATCCGCCGCAGCCCAGGGCATTTCCCCCAACATCCTCGAAGCGGCCCGGCGTTCACCGGTCTACAAACTGGCCAAGGTGTGGCAACTGGCGCTGCCGTTGCACCCGGAATTCAGAACACTGCCGATGGTCTGGTACATTCCGCCACTGAGCCCGATCAGCGAGCACGTGGCAGAGTCGGATCAGTTGAGCGCCATCGATTCCCTGCGTATTCCCATGACCTACCTGGCCAATCTGCTGACTGCTGGCGACGAGGCGACCGGTGCGCTTGGCACTGAAACGCCTCGCGGCCATGCGGACTTACATGCGGTCGGATCGCGTCGGAGAAGGTCAGGATGACAATGTGCTGGAGAGCGTCGGGTTAACGGCGGCGCAAGTTCACGCCATGTACGAATTGCTGGCCCTTGCCAGATTCGAGGACCGCTTTGTTCTTCCGACCAAAGGCCTAACAGACGAAAACCGTCTGTTCGTCGACCAGGGCGGCTGCGGTTACCCGGAGAGTATTTAACATCTGATTTGGGGCATTTGAGTACGCACGTTCGGAGGGATACGGAATGATGACGAAGCACGAGAATGATCGGTCACTCACCCTGTTGAAGCTGCTCTCCGTGATGATCCAGTATCCGGATGAGGGATTTATCAGGTCGTTGGCGGCGCTGAAGCAAACCGTGGAGAACACGGTCGGTTCTGCGGCCAAGAGAAAGCTGCTTGCGTTTCTTAGCGATATTGAAGCCATGCCACCCATCAGCCTGCAGGAGCACTTCACCCAGATCTTCGACATCAGTCCGGCCACCTGCCTGAATTTGACTTATCACAGCCAGGGGGACTCCGAAGACAGAGGCCGGACCCTGGCGGAACTGGACCAGGTTTACTGCCGGGCCGGATTTACGAGAACAACCGCTGAACTACCCGACTACCTGCCGCTGGTGCTCGAGTTTTTGTCCCAATGCCCGCGGGCGGAGGGTACCGATTTGCTCTGGCACCATCTTGGGGCGGCCGACAGTATTGCTGGAAAACTGTTGAAACTGGATAGCCCCTATCGGGTACCGTTAGAACTGCTGGCAGAATACATACAAACCGTCACCCCGTCTGACCCTGAGTGCAGGAAGAACACGCAGGTTGCCGAACCGCCGGCGGGATAGGTAAAATTATTCCCAATACACTCAACCAAGGAGCACCTAATGGACCTGTCAAATACACTGGCTTTCCTCGTTTTTCCGTATCTTAGCCTGGCAGTGTTCGTGGTCGGCCATGCTTACCGCTACATCGTCGATCCATTTGACTGGAATGCCAGATCGAGTGAGTTTCTGGAAAAAAAGAGCGCTTTTTTCGGCATTACGATCTTTCACTGGGGCATCCTGCTGACACTTTTGGGACATGCCGGTGGGCTACTGGTTCCGCAAGCATGGTTCGACGCTGTCGGCATCGACGGCCAGGCGCACACCGCTATTGCCTATTGGTCGGGCCTGGTGGTCGGCGTGGCTGCCTTTACCGGTTCGATCCTTTTACTGAAGCGACGCCTGACGCTCCGTCGTATTCAGGTAACCACGACAGTCAACGATTACCTCATTCTGGGAGGACTTGTCTTGGTCACCGGGGCGGGCCTCTTCAATGTCATGTTCGGTCACTACTACCTTCTGGATACCATCGCGCCTTGGATACGGGGCATCATTTCGTTTACACCGGAACCACAGCTGATGGCCGACGTGCCCCTGAGCTACAAGGTTCACATTCTCAGTGCATTCGCCTTGCTCGGTTTCTCGCCTTTCAGTCGTCTTGTGCACATCTGGAGCGCCCCGTTTTTCTATATGTTCAGAAGCCCGGTTGTTTTCCGCCGACGGGTTCAGGGTTTGTAAAATTAATACGCGATAAATGTCAGTACGCCGGCGGGTGATGCGGAGTGAAGAGGAGGATTCCCATGACTGAAAATGATAACGTTTGCTATGCCAAGTCGAGCCCAACGGCGGCACTGGTCTGGATCACGCTGGCCTTTTTTGCCGGATTTGCCGGCGTATCGGCCTACGGGCCGATCATCGCCAAACTGAAACAGTCCATGGCAATGAGCCCGCTTATGATGGGGCTGCTGGCCGCTTGCCCGGCCCTGACCGGTTCCTTACTGCGCATTCCCTTCGGCGCCATGGTCGATCGCATGGGCGGGAAAAAACCGATTCTTATTCTTCTCTCCCTGGCCGCAGCCGGCGTTGCCGGTATCACCCTGATGTTCACCATCGCACCGGTTCCTACCGCTGCTCATTACCCCTTTTTCCTGTTCTTTGGCATTCTGTGCGGATGCGGAATTGCCGTATTTTCGGTCGGCATTCCCTCGGTCTCTTACTGGTTTCCCCAGAAGAAACAGGGCCGCTCGTTGGCGATTTATGCCGGTATGGGTAACCTGGCTCCGGGTCTTTTTGCGATGGTTCTCCCCTGGATGGTTGTCACCCTCGGCTTCACCACCTCCTATATCTTTTGGCTGGCACTGCTGGTCCTTCTGGTTGTTCTGGTCGTCATTTACATGCAGGATGCCCCATACTTTCAATACCGGGAGATGGGCCTTGAGATCGATCCGGATGCATTACTGCTCGCTTGCGGTGAAGAACTCATTCCTTCCGGCAACGCTCTGGACTCGATCAAAAAGGCCGGAGCGGACTGGCGCACCTGGATCCTGACTTTTTTTTACTTTGTCAGTTTCGGGGGATTCATCGCTCTGACCGTCTGGCTGCCAACATACTGGTCTGAACTGTTTTCCACCAGCCTGGTGACGGCCGGGTTGTTGACGGCACTCTACTCCCTCTCCTGCAGCCTGCTGCGGGTCCTCGGCGGTTTTGCCGCGGACGGACTGGGCGGAGAAGTTATCGTGCTGGGATCCTATGTGGCTGTGGTCATTGGCGCTGCAATGATGGTTCTGGCTTCCGGGTCGATGAGCCTGGCAGTCACCGGGCAGATGATCCTGGCCCTGGGCATGGGGTTCGCCAATGCTGCTGTCTTCAAACTGGTGCCAAAATACAGCCCCAAGGCCGTCGGGGGCGCCGCCGGTATCGTCGGCGGACTGGGCGCCTTCGGTGGTTTCGTTATTCCGCCCCTGATGGGCCTTTTTATCAAGATTAGCGGCACGGCCGGTTACGCCCAGGGTTTTATGGTGTTTCTCGTTCTGGGCGTTTTGTCGCTGGTTCTTTTTGGCGTTTTACACCGCTATGCGCCGATCAAAGAGGTCGCAACCGCCACCTAACTCAAAGTTTTCATGAAATCTTTTCATCGGGCGGCTAAAAAGAAGCCCTATCGGGGCATTGGCCAAACTCATGAAACGTATAATCGAGGGACACATTGTACTTCCCCAAGATCTACCTAAATTGAGCGTTTCATATTTTCGAAATGACAAAATTAAAAATAATTATAAGGAATTCTGCCAATTTGACTTTCAAAAATATAAAACCCTACGGGATTTCCAATTTTACCGCATCTACGGCGTCAAATGGCGTCCCGCATAGCAGACTATAGCGGAACGACATTTTCCTTGTATCTGCGGCAAACTTAAAAATCGCTCAATTTGGGATCTAATGAAAGAACTGAAAAGATTTCACCCTGCGGGTCAACCGGAGGCTTCCATGGTCACGCCATGGCGTGATTAATCGAGGATCGCGGTAGACGGGCGACAGCATCACCTCGAAGTGCCTCCCGCTATGCGGGATCACACATCTGATCGTTTTTTTGAAAGTGTGCGATTGGCCACAAAAGCCTCCAATTGATGAAAAATCCGGGTTAAAACTTAAAGGTGATTCCAATGCATAACAAGATCGTCATCAGCCACGGAAGTGGACCGAGCGACACAAACGTCTGTGGTCGACCACTGGCGGAGTGTTTACAGATTATCGAGAGATTCCACGGCTGGAAAGCCCCGGGCCTGGTGTTGGGACTTTTCATGGTGGACTGGGCCCGGGAACTTATCGGCGAGGAGAGTCGAGGCCGACGCGATTGTCGAGACCCGGCACTGCCTGCCGGATGCGATTCAGCTCTTCACCCCCTGCACGGTCGGCAACGGCTGGCTCAAGATCCTGGACTGGGACAAGTTTGCCCTGAGCCTCTACGACCGGCACAAACGTTACGGTTACCGCGTCTGGCTCGACTTGGTGAAGACGCGGCCGTTCAAGCATCTTTACAACTGGTACATGCGTCTGGTAAGCAAAAAGGATCTCCCGTTGGACGTACTTAATGCAACGATTCTCGAAGCCGGCCGAGCCGTGTTGTCGGCTGAGAAAGTCTGCATGACCCGGTATTATCGACGGATAAAAAAGGATGCTACGGCCGTTTGTGACCGGTGCGGCGAGGCGTATGCAGCAGACCAGGGACCCGTTTGTGCGGCCTGCCAGGGGGAGGGTTACTATCGGCCAGTATCGCAGCGAGATCTCCACGTGGTCGAGCGGTTTTCCGATTTTTTCACCTCTCGGTCCTACCGGAGACTTCCATGACCGCAATTCGACGGCCCATTTGAGAGCCGGCGGATAATGAAACTTGCAATGCAAGAACACCCGGTTCGCCAGGGCAATGAAAGCCCACATCAATGAATTTTCCGGATCAGTGTGTAGGTGTATTCCATGTTCCGTACCGTGAATCTTAAAGATGCCGTGGGTCTGGTTCTGGCCCACGATGTGACCGAGGTCCGCAAAGGCGAATTCAAGGGCCGGGCATTCAAAAAGGGACACGTGGTTCGGGAAACGGATTTGTGCCACCTTCAACGGTTGGGCAAGCAGCATCTTTTCGTTCTCGACACCGATGACAGTCACATGCATGAGAATGATGCCGCCGTTATATTAGCCGACGCCTTGTGTGGGGAGGGCGTGGTACGGGAGGCTGAACCTCGCGAAGGAAAGCTTAACCTTCTGGCCGATCGTGACGGCCTGCTGAAAGTTGCCGTAAACACGCTGACCCGGTTCAACCTGCTGGGAGAGGTGATGTGTGCATCACGTCACACAAACAGCTTGGTGAAAAAAAGCGACATTGTGGCCGGCACCCGCGCCATTCCACTGGTCCTTAAAACCGATATGGTGCATCAGGCCGCTGCCATCGCTCAAGCCCGAAACGGTATTTTTCGGGTCATATCTTTGCCTCGGGCCAAGATCGGTTTGGTGATCACCGGCAACGAGGTATTCACGCATCTGATCGAAGACCAGTTTGAGCCGGTGTTAAGGGAAAAGATCAGTGGTATCGGCTCGGAAGTCATCGGTGTCTCATTCGCGCCGGACAGCGCTGCGGCCATTTCGAGCGAGATTCGGCGATGGCTCGCTGCCGGGACCGATTTGATTCTTACCACCGGCGGGATGTCCGTCGATCCGGACGATGTGACCCGCGAAGGCATCCGTTTGGCCGGTGGCCGAGCCGAATGTTATGGCGCACCGGTCTTGCCGGGCGCCATGCTGATGCTGGCCGATGTGGGCGGCGTCCCTGTTATCGGAATCCCGGCTTGCGGTCTCTACCACAAGACCACCATCCTGGACTTGATTCTACCGAGAGTTTTGGCCGGCGAGAATCTGACCAGGGAACAGATTGCCCAGATGGGGCACGGTGGGCTTTGCCTGAACTGCCCCGAATGTCTTTTCCCCAAGTGCCCGTTTGGTAAATAATGAAGGAAGGAAGTATCCATGGAGATCAACAAGATATTGTGGCCGACTGATTTTTCCGAGAATGCAGCAGGAGCCTTGCCTTATGTAACATCTCTGACCGAAAAATACGGGGCCGAAATCCATATCCTCTATGTTCTGAAAGACTATCCTGAATTCGGTGTTCACTATGGGGAATATGATCCCGATGAATTCAAAAAAATGAGGGATTGGGAGAAAAAGACCGCCGAATCTCGTTTGGACAAGCTGTGTGAGCAATTTTTAAATACCTGTCCGCTCTACATTCGTCACATCAGTGTCGGCGAACCAGCCAATGAAATCTTGAAACTCATTAAGGCGGAAAAGATTGATTTGATCGTTCTGGCCAACCGGGGCAATGAGGGGCATTTTGATTTCGGAAGTGTGGCTGAAAGGGTTCTTAAATGCAGCGACGTTCCGGTTGTGATGATTCCGGTTTAAAAAAACAGATGGACCTTCTTTCCAGCAGTGCGCTGGTAATAGGGCTACCAGACGTCGTGCGCCATTATCTGCCGACGATACGACCTTGTATTTCACCAAACCTATATCGACGATGATGTCTTAAAAACGGCTCATTTCTGAACCTATGTAAGGGAGCAAGGCGCTTAAAGACTGCATCTACACTTATGCTGAAGTAAGTCGAGACCTTGATGGGTGTTTTCAGGAACACCGCTGACCAATTTAATGGTAACCTACCTTTATCCCAATTGTCACTCTCCGATGAATTATATGAGACTAATTCTGTACCCTGGTCTTTCATTGAATCTGTTGCGCGATCCTCAGTATTTGTGTACTAATCCCAATAATATCTGTCGAGATTTTTCACTCGGCGAAGAGTTTCCCGATTGACAACTTCAAGTCCGGCGATGTAGGACAATACGGCAGAAACCACGACGATAATTTGCAATGCCAGTTGGTAATGCCTGAATGGCAATTCCATATATCGAAATTGATACCATCAGGATCTATATCGATTGGCGGGCGTCACGATCATTTTTTATACAAATCCTTAATCCAATTGCCAAAGGAGGGTGAAGTGAGCACCAAGGAAGAATTGGAAGAGAAAGCAGAAAGTTGTCAAACCTCTGAAGACTACGTAAATGTTGCTAAGGAAATCGCTCAAGATCTTTCCGACACACAGTGGGCCGGTGAATTGCTGGACGAAGGTGCCGAATGGGCCCAGACCGTGGACGAATTGATATTATTCGCCAAGGGCGCCACTGAGTCGCTGGGGGATAATGAAAAGGCCAAGCAGTACCTGGTTCAGGCCAAAGATTTTGGCGCCACGACCCAGGACTTTATCAACCTGGCGCAGGTAGCATCGGAAATAGATGATGCCGAAACTGCATCTGAGCTCATGGCCGCCGCTGAAGGTAAATGCAACCGCATCGCTGATTTTTTCGCGTTGAGTAAAAGTATCCAGGACATTTTAGCCGATGAAGAGCTAGCGAAAAAACCTCTTGATGCGGCCATGGAAAAATGTAAATCGGTGGCCGATCACGTCGAGTGCGCTAAAGGTATCATGGATGTATTCGGAGATCAGGAACAGGCCAAGTCGATTTTCGATAAGGCTGCTGAAAGCTGCAAAAACGGTGGTGATTTTACTCAACTGGCAAAAGGGGTTATCGAGACCATCAACGACGTCGAACTGGCGCGCACTATTTTTGGCAAAGGTGAAGATTCACTCGAGACCGGTAAAGATTTGATTGCACTTGCGGGGGCCGCCGTTGAAGATTTAAATGATCCGGAATATGCTAAGGCCATCTATAGTAAAGCTTCTGATCGCATGGAAAAAGCCGAGGAGCTGATGACCTTGGCCAAATCGATCGTCCAATCACTCAATGACAAAGAACTGGCTTTATCTATATACAAAAAGGCCGAGCCCCTATCGACGACATTTGACCAATTTTCCAAATTGGCCAAGGCGATTATTTCTGATACAGGCAACACTGAGGCCGCCGCTGCGGTTTATCAAAAGACTTTGGCTGCGCAGCCGAATTCCAAACAGCTAATTGATGTGGCCAAGGCGCTGGCTGAAGATATTCAGGATAAGCCTGCAGCCTTGAAGGTGTTGAAGCAGGCTGAACAGGAAGTAAAGAGTAACGACGATTTCAAGAAGACCGCTGAAGCAATTCTGCAGTACGCTGATGAACCGGCTTGGATTGAGGCCATTAAGGACCAGCAGGAAAGAAGAGAAGCCAATGCAGATCTCTACACCGCATTTATCGGTCGCGAAATCGAGTCTCAAACCGCAGGTGCGACTATTGCACTGGCCAGGGACATGGCCGGACAGACCGGTGACAAGCATTACGCGCGGAAACTGTACAAGAAAGCCGCTGAGCAGAGTCAGTATTTTCCTGATTATCTGACGCTGGCCGATGCCATCTCTGCCGATCTGCAGGATTCCGATTGGGTCCGAGAAATCTATACTACGCAGTTGGAAAAATGTGATGAAGAGGTCAAAACCAACAATGTGGTTGACGGCATATTGACCAATCTCGAGGATAAAGAGTGGGCCAAGACAATCTACTCCGGCCTGGAATCCCGCTGCCGCAATTCAAGTGATTTCGTGCGCCTCTCGCGGGTCGTACTGGGAAAAATGGGGGATGAACAATGGGCCGGCCAACTCTTCGAAAAGGCCGCAGAGGCTTGTGCCGATGTGGTCAGCTGCACTTCTGCTGCCGGTGCCGTTCTATCCGGCCTCGGGGATATGGATCGTGCCCGGTCCCTGTATGCCAAGGCCGAAACTTTGTGTGAGAACGCCGGTGACTATGAAATCTTGGTCCGGTCGGCCGATCGACAAACCGGTGATCCGGGAGTTGTAAAAGAGGTGATCCAATCGGCCGAGAAAAAGATCTCCGGGGCCCGCGATCTGAGCTTTCTGGCAGAATGCGCCCTGACTTATCTAAAGGATAAGGAGTGGGCCCGGCGTTTCTATCAGCGGGCGCTGCAAGCACCGGACGCGGATCGATATCTCTCCGAGTTGACACTCAGTATTAAAAACAAGCTGGGTGATACGGCCTGGGCCCAGAAGTTGTAACAACCGTTTCGGCGTGATGCACCCGGCTGGATTGTCAAGGGGTTCAGACAATCTGCTGGAAGCCTTGCCGCATGAACCGGTAGCCACAATGCCCGGACATTTCATTAAATGTAGTGTCCGGGATGATTATCTTCGGGTTCAATAACAGAAAAAACCAGAGGGTTGCTATGCGCTGGAAAAGTGGCCGCAGAAGCAGTAATGTGGAGGATCGCCGCGGATTCAGAGTGTCGCGCCGTGCGGCCGGCGGTGGCATCGGCACGTTATTGTTGGTACTCGTTGCCTTGTATTTCGGGGTTGACCCCTCTGTTGTCATCAATCAGAATGTTCAGCCGGGCGGTACCACTACCCCGCACGCAGAGCCGGGCACCCGCTCACCGGCTGATGACAATCTGGCGGCGTTCATTTCGGTCGTTCTGGCGGACACCGAAGATACCTGGCATGCCTTGTTCCGGCAAAGGGGAGATACCTATCAAGAGCCGAACCTGGTGCTCTTTTCGGGCGCGGTTGAGTCGGCCTGCGGGTATGCCCAGGCAGCTGTTGGCCCCTTCTATTGCCCCAGGGACCAGAAAGTATACATTGATCTGAGCTTTTACCAGGACCTGCAAAAAAGGTTCAACGCGCCGGGCGACTTTGCTCAAGCATACGTGGTTGCCCATGAAATCGGCCACCACGTTCAGAATCTGTTGGGAATTGCCGGCAAGGTGCACGACTTGCGGGGGCGTGTCAGTGAGGCACAGGGTAACCGACTTTCGGTTATGATGGAACTGCAGGCCGACTGCTTTTCCGGTGTCTGGGCGCACCATGCTGACCGGTCGCGGCAAATCCTTGAAGAAGGTGATGTCGAGGAGGCACTCAACGCTGCCAGCGCCATCGGAGATGACCGGCTGCAGCGCCAGTCCCGAGGGTACGTCACGCCGGATTCTTTCACCCACGGTAGCTCGGAGCAACGAGTGCGCTGGTTCCGGCGGGGTCTTCAAGCCGGCGACATTGGCAAGTGCAACACATTCAAGGCCGATCGTCTTTGATAGATGTTTTTCTGAAAAGGCTTGAAATCAGTCTCCCAGCGTCGCAACCATAACGGCCTTTATGGTGTGAAGCCGGTTTTCGGCTTCGTCGAAAACCACCGATGCCTCGGATTCGAACACGTCCTCGGTTACTTCCATGGCCTTCAAGCCGAATTTCTGATAAATTTCCTCCCCCATTTCGGTTTCGCGGTTGTGGAATGCTGGCAGACAATGCAGGAATTTAACATCGGGTTTGCCGGTTTTTTCCAAGACCGCGGCGTTGACCTGGTAAGGCTTCAGCAGATGGATGCGCTCATCCCAGACGTTTTGCGGCTCGCCCATGGAGACCCAGACATCGGTACAGATGAAATCGCAACCTTTGACACTGTCCAGCTTGTCGGAGATCTTGATTTGTGCACCTGTCTGCGCGGCAATTTTGCGCGCTTCGGCGACCAGCGTCTGATCAGGCTGGACGTCTACAGGGGCCACCGCCCGGAAGTCCATACCCATCTTGGCAGCGCCCACCATCAGGGAGTTGCCCATATTGTTGCGGGCGTCTCCCAGGTAAGCAAATGAAATCTCCGCCAGCGGTCTGTCGCTGGTTTCGATCATGGTCAGAAAATCGGCCAGCACCTGGGTGGGATGAAATGTATCTGTCAAGCCGTTCCACACCGGAACGCCGGCGTAACGGGCCAGTACCTCGATTTTTTCCTGCGCAAACCCCCGGTATTCGATTCCATCATACATGCGGCCTAGCACGCGGGCTGTGTCTTTGATTGATTCCTTCATCCCCATTTGGGATCCGGTCGGGCCCAGGTAGGTGACCTGTGCCCCCTGATCGAAGGCCGCCACTTCGAAGGCACAGCGAGTGCGGGTGGAGGATTTTTCGAAAATCAGTGCGATGTTTTTGCCTTTCAGCCGCGGTTGCTCCATACCGGCGGATTTCGCCTTTTTCAAGTCGGCGGAAAGATCCAGCAGAAATTGAATTTCCTGGGGTGAAAAATCGAGCAGCTTGAGGAAATGGCGTTTCCGCAGATTGGCGCTCATAGTGACTCCTCTTATGAAAACTCATCCAAAATGATCTGGTCGACCCTGAAGATGTAAGTGATCAGTGCTGCGCGGATCCACATCCCGCAGCGCTCCTGCCGCCAGTAGGCGGCACGTGGGTCCTGATCAACGGCCACTTCGATTTCGTATCTTCGCGGCAGGGGATGCAGAATCGCGCAGTGGGGTTGAATCATCGGCAGATGCTTGGTTTTGAAATGAAACGCCGGGTAGGTTTCATCTTCATTCTGGGGGTGTTCGGCGTACTCGTTCTGGATTCGGGTCATGTATATGGCATCCACATCCGGCATGATGCTTTCAAAGTCTTCCGTTTCATAGAAAAGGATGCCGTGTTTATTCAAAAATTGCTTGATGTCTTCACGCATCTTGAAAACCGCTGGGGCGACAAAATAGAGCGTGACGTCCCGGTAGTTTTTCATCAGGTAGCTCAGTGAACGCACCGTTCGACCGCGTTTGAGGTCACCGACCATGGCGACCTTTTTGCCGTCCAATCCACCGAGGTTGCGAAATTCGCGTTCAAGGGTGTAGATGTCGAGCAGGGCCTGGGTGGGGTGCTGGTCGGGGCCTGATCCGCCGTTGATAACAGGAACAGGGCGGGCGGTTTGATTCAGGACCCAGGCGGTCTTCTCTGCGAACCCGGCTTCAGCGTGCCGGGCAATTATCAAATCGACATAACTGGCAAAGGTGCGGATCGTGTCTTCCTGGGATTCGCCCTTGACCTCAGAGCTGGTCGATGTGCTCCGGATTTCGGACACACTCAGCCCCAGTGTGTAACAGGCATTTTGAAACGAGAGAAAGGTTCGAGTGGACGGCTGTACGAAGTAGAGCATCGCCCGTTTGTGACGCAGCAGTCGTTTGAGTTTTCCAAGACCCATTTTGGTGTTGGCCAACAGCCTTATTTTGTCGGCAAGACCGACCATGTAATCCAGGAATTCCCGGTCGAACTGTTGGGCAAAGATAACATCGAAGATGCGGCCGTTTTGCCGAAACAATTCTGTTTTTTCATCATTCGACCGATTATAAAATTCGTCCCAACCTTCGTAAACCTGCCGCGTCGGCTCCGCATAACGGTCCATTTTTCTCTCCTGGGCTTAGGGTGATTGAGTTCGCGGAATTGTTACCTGGCACCTTACCCCATCCTGTTCCGGGAATCAATCGGCAAGTAAACCTTTCAGTCACCCGGATCGTCTAATTGGACACGCGATTGTTCCATCTACCGAACGCTTAGGGACACGAAAGGGCCAATCAAAAAAGGCGCTCGGCCGTGCACCTCTTTTGCATTGGGTACGCCGCCGCATTGAAAAACCCGGTTGTCGGCCAGCTCTTTCATTTTATTTGATATTGAGCGATATTTTTACTAAAATAGAGACCCTTTCATCTATATCGGCAGGTAAGGGTCAGAATGGTGTATGATGGAAAAACAAGGTCGGATGGAACACAGTCGTGTGAAAAGGCTGTTTGTCTTTAGCAGCGGACAGTGGTTGGATCTTTACGAAAGCTGCAAACAATTCAGTAAAGGAGTTCAGGAATGAAAAAATCGCTTTGCGTCGTTTTGTCTTCGGTATTCATGTTTGCCTGTGCATCGCAGGGGACTTACACCAAACAGCAGAAAGGGACAGCGATCGGTGCGGCCACAGGGGCTGCCATTGGTGCTGCCGTCGGCGGTGCGTCCACGGGCAGAAAAGACCGGACCAAGGGCATCATTATCGGGGGATTGGCAGGTGCCGTTGCCGGTGGTCTTGTGGGCAACCAGGTCGGCGCATACATGGACCGGCAGGAAGAGGCACTGCGACAGGCAATGGCAGCGGCCACAGCGGCTGATCAAGCCTCGATTCAGCGTTCACAGGATGTTTTGATAGCAACATTTAAAAGCGACATGTTTTTTGACTTCAACTCGGCAAAAGTTAAACCCGGTGCCTATGCCGAAATTGACCGGGTCGCCAAGGTTCTTGCCGATTACCCCCAAACGATGGTCGAAATTCAGGGTCATACCGATAGCTCCGGATCGGAAGATTATAACCAGGTCCTGTCCGAAAGACGTGCCGAGGCCGTCAGCAACGCCTTAATTCAGCGGGGGGTTGCTGCCGAACGTATGACCTCAATCGGTTTTGGTGAATCCCAACCTATTTCAAGTAGTGCCGCCGCAAATCGCCGCGTTACTATGGTGCTGACTCCCATAAGAGCGCAAGGGTAAAACACTTCTTATGTGTAAGCATTAGATCCTTATACCGCTTTTCAAAAATAAATTCCGCAATACGGAAGGGTGGTATCAGTGGTTGTAGATAAAAACGTTCGCATAACGGAACGTTTTTTTGACAACCACATATGTTCACGGGAGCCGGTACGGATTTTCGTGCCGGCTCCCCTTGTTTATGAGCAGTTACTGAAATATTGTTCCTGAAGATGCCGATACTTTGTGAGGGGCGCTTGGGGAAGGTTTTCGGGGAGGTTGGAAATACCTTCTGTTTGTCAGTATGGCAATGTCGTCCAGTATCCGTCAAGCCGTGAAATTGTTGCGGAGTTTGTCGATGATGGAAAGACCGACCGCAATCGGGAAGCCGTCCTCGGAATATTCCGGCCGGGTCGTCAAACCATCGACCGATCCGTTGGCAACCAAATAATCGAGTATCGATTCGGGATCGAAAGAACTGAAAAGGTCACGGCCGAGAATGTGGCTCATGGCGGCAATGACGCCGTAAACCCCCCAGTTCGAAACCGTGGAAATGACCAACTCGTCACAGGTGGTTACAGAAGGAATGATTGGCAGGTGCGCCAGTGCATCGATCAGATTGCCCATTCCAATTTCATTGCCACCGTCGCCAAACGCCAAAGTCGGGCAGGTACTGAGACGAAAAAAAATATCGAATTTTGCAACCCGGTCAGAAATATCCTGCCCCCGCATGTTATAGTATCGCCCATCACGGCTGACGCCCGGCCGTTCCACCGCAACGATGACACTGGGTGCTGTTTCGTCCAAGGCGGTATTGGCCATGCTGAGACTGGCCTCCCAATCCAGAATAGGTATTTCATAGGTGGTATAGGTACGCGTGAGAATCCGGGAGATCGGTGGGGCACAGACGAACATCGGGTCGTACCCGAGTTGGTTCAGAACGCGATAAAGGCCTATAGCGCCTATTGGACCATCGGTTTCGAAACTTTCACCCACAGGAAAACCGGTTCCGATCAGAACGGTACCCGGGTTGGCAATGATCATTTCAGCCGCGCGCTGGCAGTATCCCGACGGAAGAGCATGTTTTACGGAGTCAATGCCCCGCAGGCTGTGAGATAGGATTATATCCTCAATATCATTCATATTTTCAAAATACCCTGTCGATTGGAACCTATGCGATGAAGTTTTGTGACCTAAAATGCGAGTATGCTGATTGGCCCAAGGAACTGTCCGATGGATCGAGATCGTGTCGCACTTTTGTCGGCTTGTGGTGCAAACTAAAAGATAAGATCGTTCACAAAAATGCACCCTGTCAGGAAAAGAAAGAACATTGACCCTTAGTTAGTGTCCATCCATAAATGGTCTTTTTTCCGCTGGGCGGCGTTCTCCGCGGGTTTCCGGCTGCGGCGTACATAAAGTACGCCTCACCGCAAACCCTTGTGCGGCCTTGCCCAGCGAAAAAAATCCACATTTATGAATTGGACACTTAAAAGCGCCTTGAAAAGATCGCGGATGGGCACTAGTTAGTGTCCATCCACGGTCTTATTTAGATCACTGATCAGTTTCCGATCCAGAAATGTGCAATTTTCTGCAAGTTCAAGGAAATCGAGTAATTGCGCGGAGGCATACTCTCGTACGCCGCACAAGCGATTCCGCCGATTGACGCCGACCTGTCCCGAAGCAGGCGGGGAATTGCGGAAAAGGGCCATTTATGGACGGAAACTAGTTATGGTCCCAATGGGACTGATTGTATCCTACAAGCTGTCGCCTTGCGAACCGGGGGCACCCCTGTGGACCGAATTATGTAAATTCTTACCCAATTTTTATTACAAATACTTCATAATTTCCCATTCCCTTCACGCTTTCCAATAGAGCCCTTAACTAATAATTTATATATAATTCAATATATTATAATTATTTGTATTACTTTGCACACTTTTTGCATATCTTCTATGATTCGGGCCACCGCGAGAGCGCCTGTGCCGATGGGCTGGCGGCCCAAGTTGCCAGATGCTCTAAATTGCCGGCACAGCGGTCGGAGCATGGTATACCACCAAAGGAAGGCAAGTATGAAAAATATCACCTTAGTCTGTCCCAAATGCCAGCAGTCTGCTGATCTTATGCGTGATTCAGCGACCGGACTTTGGGAGTTACCGAACGGGTATTCTTCGGTCAGCAATCTGTCGTGGAAATACCTGGAAGATATGTGGCTCAAATTACACGCCCAAAACTGTGTCAAGAAGATAAAGAACAAATTCAGCCTGTTCAGCTTCAGTCGCAAAACGGCTTGATCGGTCTGGCTCGATACCCGATTCAGGGGGATAGACGAAGTCTATCCTATTAAATTCAGGGCAAAATAATTGTGCCGGCAGGGATATTTCAGGCACCGGTTCCTGCCGGCAGCTTTTTGTAAAAGAGTGAGATTTGATCGTTCGACTCAGGATTCTCCGGGGTTACCAGCCTTTCCACTCCAGGCCGTTTGTTCTGCCTGCCAAGCATTGATTTTACCGGTTATATAATCAACGATCACCTTGTGCTCGTTTTTCCCCGATCCCTTCACGTGTATCGGCTCACCAAAGCAGAAGTGAACCCGTTTGGCTGGCTCTATCTTTCCGAAGTCCTTGTATTTGCGGCCAATCCCCCAGGCATCTGTCTTCAGGGCGACCGGTACGACCGGAACGTTTCCCCGCAGGGCAAGTTTGACTCCCAATGTGTTGAAAGCTTTGGGATCGAATATTTCACTGCGCGTCGTTTGTGGAAAAATGATGACGGAAATATTGTTTTTCAACCGTCTTTGACCTTGTTCCAGAACAGCCCTAAGGTCTTCACGGGGATTTTCACGCCCCACCACAATCGGGTGGCGGCTGCGCATGACCCACTTGAAAAAGGGGTAGTCGATCAGGCTTTTCTTGACCACGAAAGTTACGTCGCGGGAGGGCTGAATCAGGCAGGGCAGGACAAATGTCTCTAAAACACTCATATGGTTGCTGACAAATACGCAGGCGGTTTTTAGCTCTCGAAAAACATTCGCATTCTCGATCTTAAAATTTCCCCCCACGGATTCGAGCGCCTTTACAGTATGATAGCTGCTTCTGATCCATTGATTATCTTTGTAAATGCCTCTTTTGGCCAGGCGGGATGCTGTGGCCACGATCATTATTACTTTGGCATAGAACACCGGTGTGGCGTACCTGCGTGCGAACCAGGACACCGGCATATCGGCGGAGAAGTAAGTGTTTCGTGACGCTAACAGGTCATATTTCATTTGGTTCGAGGTGATGAATACTTCCTTGGCTGTAAGCGGGGATAAAATTCCGGTTATTGACGTGCGAGTCATTGGTTGTATACACCATTTCCGGTTTTGATTTCAATCGCTAATCTATCACGCAAGCATAAGTGGAGATGCCCCGTCAGGGTTAGACGTCGAAAAGAGGCGTCCCGGCTAACCACCCGATCGGCCATGCTGCGTCACTTCCCCCCGATAACTGCTTGACATTTCCCTCTACCATATACAATCATGCGGCATCTCACGGGAGTGCAATATGGAGAAGTCATCGAGACAAAAACGCGAAGCATTTGCGACTAAAATATCAGCTGTGCTGAATTCCAGCGCGCTGAATCTCGCCTTGGCGATTGGTTACCGAACCGGCCTATTGGACGCGATGGATCAAATTGACACACCGGCTCCGGCTTCGAGGATTGCCGAAACATCTGGATTGGACGAGAGGTACGTGAGGGAATGGTTGGGGGTGATGGCCTGCGGAGAGATCATCGAATTATCCCTCGATGAGAGCGGAGAGTCGCTTTTCTTCCTGCCGCGTGAACATGGCGATCTGATCACCCGGCGTTCCGGGAATGCGAATTTAGGCGTTTATACACAAGAAATCCCTTTGCTGACGTCATGTGCCTATGATGCTGTTGTCGAAAATTTTTCCAACGGAGAAGGGATTGGGTACCAAAACTATCCGAAATTCCAGGCTTTCATGTCTCAACTGGCCAATGCCAAACACCGGCAAGTTTTGGTCAGCCAATTTCTGCCATCCATTGAAGAGGGACGGTTGATTGAGAAATTGCGGACCGGTATCCGGGTCTGTGACCTGGGCTGTGCCGAGGGAATTGCCGTGATGCTGATGGCAGAGGCATTCCCCAACAGCGAGTTTGTCGGTATCGATATGTTGAGCGATATCATAAAAAAGGCGACCGCTGATGCCGCTCGAATGAATTTGAAGAACACGACCTTTTTGCAGTTGGATGCCGCCACCCTGCATGCTGATAGTGAACTTCACGAATCCTTCGACTATGTTACCGCTTTTGACGCTATTCACGATCAGAGTCGTCCTCAAGCGGCCCTGAATGGTGTTTACTCGATCCTGAAACCCGGCGGAAGATTTTCAATGATCGATATTGCCGCCAGCAGCCGACTTTCGGAAAACATGACCCATGCGATGGGACCGTTCCTGTATACGGTCAGCCTGATGCACTGCATGCCGGTTGGCCTGGTGAACGGTGGCTCCGGACTCGGAATGATGTGGGGCCGACAGAAGGCTGAGTCAATGCTCGGCTCTGCTGGTTTTAAAATGATTCGGGTGCTGGAGATTCCCGGTGACGCCTTCAACTTCCACTTCTTTTGCCGAAAACCGCAATAGCCGTACACGGCCTTCATTGTTTGTGCCTTATTGCCCAAAAAATTGGGTTATTTTACCCACTCGTTATCCTGCCTGCAGTCGACCTTCCTGTTTAGTTCTGCTTAACAACCTATAATTATTATAAATATTTATTTTTTTATAATCTGGCATGATCTTTGTAGAAGTTCTATGGCGAGATTGTTTGGAATATTGGCTTAACCGGATAGGAACCCAAGATGATTAACCTTCATAAACTTAACGGACTCAGAGTGCTTTTGGTCGAAAACGATCCGTACATTCGCGATACGCTGAAAAAAGCACTATTAGGTGAGGGATGCGCACTCGACAGCGCTTATTCCAGTGCCGGCGGAATCGGTTTGTTGAAGGAAGGCTCTTTCGATATCATTATCAGCGATTTCAGTCTCCCCGGTATCGATGGGTTTGAATTCCTGAAAATTGCGAATAGCTACTGCCCCGATTCGATCAAGATAATGGTGGCTGCTATTGGTGATGTTGATCCCATGTCGCTCGTATTTAACTACGGGATCCACGATGTCATAGAGAAGCCGTTTCCATTCGAGTCGCTTCTCTACATAATCTCGAAGCATTTGGGAAGTATTAAGGCCGCTGGATAAAACCAAAGCATATATGGGTGCTCGTGTGGTGCGCTTTAAACTTGATAGAGGAAAGGCAGGAGGTGGGCTAAAATGACAACGCTGCTGACAGTTTTAGGAATGGTGTTGCTGGCTGTGTGCCTGATCGCTGCGTATGCCTATCTGATCATCATCAACCGGGAAAACGAAATGCCCGGCATCGAGGACATCGATTCGGTGCACGAGAAAAATTAGGTGGCCGATTTCGAACACAACAACGGCCAACAGAACAACAATGCACTTCTGAATGATTGTCGCGTCCAACCAGGCCATTCCCCCCGCACAGATAGCCGGGTCATTTGCCCGGACCATCCCTCAAAAATGGTTTGTCCGGTATGACCCCAATGGTTTTTTGAGTCTCGTTCACGTTAATGGCAGCGTGATTAATGCTTGAATACCAGATTCCGACCCTGCTGCCTCCGGGCGCCAGAATATATGCTCCGAATGGCGTGTAGTTGTGATCCGTCCAGATCCACTTTATCATTTCTCTAAAACGATCGGTTCGAAGATCCACAGCTTGCCATAGCTCCGACTGGAGCTTGTACCCGGAACCGATACCCATGACGGCGTAGGGCATGTTGTCGCGCCCGTAGTAATAGTAGGTATAATCGTGAGGTAGAGGTGTGGCTCTCAAAAGCTCTGGTTACCTCGCGGTCGCGCTGTAGTTTGCCGTAATTTTCGCAGCCTGTGGCTGCCAGAACCAAAGCCGCTATTGCCAGCGCTGCCAATATTTTTCTTCTGGGATCATGTTTCGCATAATAGGGAGCAACGTTCATATTCAACCTTCAGGGAACAAGCGGGTTGTGTGGGTGGGCGGCAGTCGTACCTTTCAGTCCGGGCTTTACACCAGAAAGGAGCTCTCTTGTCCTTGAGGCACTTCAAGGCGACGGTTGACGACCGCCGATCGCGCGTATTTTCATCATCCGGCCTTGAGGCGGGTCGGCGAATCGGGGACATGGAAGCTTTCGTTTGGCCTAAAGGGTAGAATTTTAAAATACTATACCCACCATGAATGTGACGGTCTATTGAGGGCGCAGGTTTCAGGCACCGGCCCGTTGCCGCAGCGCACTGTAAAGACGCAAGGTGACCGGACCGACGCTACCGTTGCCGATGCGGTTACCGTCGATGGTGACAATCGGTAGTACTTCGGTGACGGTGCCGGTTAAGAACGCTTCTTCGGCATTGAACAGGTCGTCGACGCTGAAGAAACGTTCTTCCACCGCCAGGTCGATGGTACGACTGAGATCGATCACCACCGTGCGGGTGATGCCGGGCAATATTTGCGGCGTCAGGGGGTGGGTTACCAACCGGCCGTCGACGACAATAAAAAGGTTGGAACTGGTGGCTTCCCTGACCACACTTTCCTGTGAAACGAAAATAGCGTCGAATGCCCCCGCTTCTTGAGCCATCTGCTTGGCCAGGACATTCGGCAACAACTGCACCGTCTTCAGATCGCAGCGACCCCAGCGCAAATCCTCCACGGTAATTGCTGTTGCTCCGGTTTGTCGCAATTCCGGCGGTTTTTCTTCCACCGGGCGAATAGTCATGACGAATTGGGGTTTGGCAGACTCCGGGAAAGGATGGTTTCGGGGCGATACACCGCGGGAGATTTGCATATATATGCCGGCCCGGGCAATGCCGGCTTTTTCAAATAGGCGTCATCACTGCCCCACGAATATCTTCGCGCGGTATCGTCGGCATGGAAAGCCCCTGCATGGAGCGTTCGAGTCGGTCCAGGTGTTCGTCGAGGCAGAAGAGTTTTCCGTGGTAGCTGGCGATAAATTCGTAGACGGCATCGCCGAATTGGTAGCCCCGGTCCTCGATCGATACGCAGGCCTTTTCTATAGGCAGAATCTCACCGTTCAGATAAGCCAGTTCAGGCATCGTTCGTTCTCCTTTTTAAATTGAGTACCAAAGGTGTAAAAATCTGCGTATGAATACTATAGCGCACAATATTTGCGAGCAAATATACATTGGTTAGATTGAACGGCAAGGTATTAAGGTACCCTGTTAAATTAACACGCTCCTTGATTTGTTTTCAACCCAATACATTGGTTCCTCCACTTCGGATTGTTCAACAGCTGATACGATGGCTTCTCTCGTAATTGTAAAAAATGGTGCAGCGATGATTATTATCACACAATGACCGACGGGTTGCTTGAAACAAAGGTTATAATATACCGCTTTAAGCGGTTCACAGGACATTCCTCCAGCATTGCCGGAGGTCATCGAATGTGATCTATCGTGGGGCCAGGGTCAATACGCCAAGGTCGGTATTAATATGTTTAGCGTCGACAGGATGGGCTTAATGCAAAAACCAAAGGTAATCGTGGCACGCTGCCAAACAGATGTTCCCGATTTCCTGGGGTTGACCGTACTGCAACTCGACACGGATGATGATCTTGAATTTGTGGGCCGGAGTATACCCGAAACAACTTGCCAGATAGCCGGTGGAGCAGCATTCCGGCTGGACCCCGAGTTGGATGTCCGCTGCCGGGTGGATTACGTGGCAAAGAATGTTGCCCATTTTATCCATTTCATTTTAGATTGGTCCATCAAAGACAGGTGAATCGGTCAATGATCGGGACCTGATACTCTGGTTTACGCCAGACCCATTTTCCCGGCGCGCTTTTTCCAGAAATCCCGAGCCATTTTCTGCATATCTACGGTCCGGTCAAACTCATCCACGATTTCCAATCCCAGCAGTGTTTCGAGGACATCTTCCATCGTAAGGATGCCGGACATACCCCCGTACTCATCTACCACCATTGCGATATGCTGTCTTTTTTCTAATAATTCGTTGAAAACGAATGGCAGCGAGCTGTCATGGGGTACGATCAGTATATCCCTTTTTATTTCTTTCAGCGGTTTATCGGAATGCCCGCTTATGATTTGAGAAAATACGTCATCGCTTATAACAAAACCAACAGTGTGATCTTTGCTCTTTTCAAAAATGGGAATACGAGTGAATCGGCGCTCTTTTATTTTATCATAAAGTTCATTGACTGTTTGATTCTGTTCGGCCGCTACAACGACCGTGCGGGGTGTCATTACGTCCTTTGCTCGGATGGAGTGAAAACGCAGGAGATTTTTAATGATTTTGTATTCGCCTTTCTTGATGACACCTTCTTCTGCAACAATTTCAGCCATAGCGGCGAATTCGGTGCGACTGAGTACACTTCTTTTTTTATCTTTCTTCAACATATTGGTAATTAACTGGCTCAACCAAACAAGTGGATATAAGGCGTAAATAACGATGCTAAGGGAAGATACGGTAAATCCTGTCAGTGCACGCCAGTAATTTGCGCCAAGCGTCTTAGGAATGATTTCTGAAAGAATCAGTATTGCCAGAGTCATGGCGGCAGGTACCATCACAGCTGACATATTTATCCCGAATACATAATAGTTGGTCCACAGTTTTGCTGCTTGGGCTCCGACACCAATGGCACCCACCGTGTGCGCAATCGTGTTAAGTGTTAATATAGCCGCCAGCGGTTGGTCGATGTTTGTTTTATATTTTACTAACAACTGGCCGACTTTCCCGCCCTCCTTATCCTTTGTAGCAACATACGAAGGCGGTATGCTCAACAATACGGCTTCCCAGATGGAGCACAAAAATGAAAACACGATGGAAATCAAAAAAAAGAGAACTAACAATCCCATTTCTAAAGCCCCTCCTGCCTCATTCTGCATAATGGTAAATATGAATTGTCCCCGTGGTAGAAGTATAGTGCAGGGACTTGTTAGCTTTGTGGCCGAAATTGAATTCCCTAATAGCAGAAAACCGCAAGTCGGTAGATCGATTGATATGATTATCTGTCCTCACTGCGCTATCATTTTCATATCAGTTCGACGTTTATATCATGAAACTCGCTCGCATTGAAAAATCGGTCATAATTGAATTTATTGAACCAGGTCATGTATTCTACCTCAGGACGGGTTCTTTTTTCTAATTCATCCCACACATCTAGCGGGAGATTCCATTCTGATGGTTCCATGTTTGTATCTAATTGATCGAGATTTTGCCACCAATGATCACGGATGTGGCAAATTTCTGTCCCAGGGGCCATGCAATGGCGAGCTTGGTCATAGGTATTCCCGATTTCTTGGCAACATCCACCACTGTTTCAGCGGTTTTATACCCTCGGCTGTGCCAGAACCGGGGACCATCCACTTCGGTTCGAAAGGATGCGCGGGTGCCGTCTTCAGGTTTCTTTTGCCCCTGATATTTACCGGTCAGCAAACCACCGCCAAGCGGGCTGAAGCAGGTAATCCCAATTCCCGCATCAATCGCAGCCGGTATGGTTTCTCTCTCCAGTTCCCTGTGAATCAAACTATAAATGTATTGCCCGGCCACCATTTTTTATAGATGATTTATGGCTGAAATCCCGCGTGCTTTAGTGAGTTGCCAACCGAAAAACATGCTTGAACCCGTATAACGAACCTTACCCTGCCGCACGAGGTCGTCCATAGCCCGAAGGGTTTCCTCCAGCGATGGTATTGGATCGGGAACGTGGATATGGTAAAGATCGATATAATCGGTTTTCAGCCTTTTTAGGCTAATTTCGCAAGCGGATATGATTTGCTTGCGATTGGCACCAAATTGTGTGACAGCCGGACCCGAGGGGAGTGAACATTTGCTTGCAATGATGAGTCCGTCTCTGTTCAACTCGGGGATCAGGTTTCCCACGATCGCCTCAGATCGTCCACCGGCATAAATATCGGCGATGTCCAGGGTATTTCCGCCGGCTTCGATGTATTTTTTGAAAATGGAGTGGGCGACTCGTTCATCGCATCCCCAATCTGGGGCCCCCAAGGTCATTGTGCCAAGGGTAATAAGTGACATCAACAAGCCAGAGGATCCAAGATATCGATATTTTAAAATAAGCAGTACGTTGTGGCGGTCACATGTTTTTCTTATGTTTGGCCAATAGCCTTCTGGCGGCGGATATGCGGCCAGGGTACCGCCGCTGACCGTTTCAACCACGAAAGCTGAAACAGTTTCCGATCCCAAATTAATTATCATTTCTTCAAGGGCCTTTGCGCATCGGAGTTCACAGTCGGGATAAGTCAGGCCTTAAGAGCATCGCAAACAATAGGGCGTGGGGTATGTTCGTTAAAAGAATCCAACATAGAGGAGTAAATGGTTTACGAAATATGGTGCGCCCGGTAACCGACAATGCCCCTATTGTAAGCCCGTGGTAAGATTTCCAGCGAGAAACCACCTTTATGCGCTTCGGACGACTGTTGGCCAGGCGGATCTGTCGGGCGAGCTTGACTGCGGTTTCCACTGCTTCCGATCCACTGGTCATGAAGTAGAAACGCTCAATGGTGCCCGGAGCCAACTGGGCCAGCCGTTCGCTCAGTGCCTCCACCGCCGGGGTTGTGAACATGGTGGGGTGGATGTAGTGGTGCGAGATGATTTGATCATATACTGCTTGTGCGATCTCTCTCTCCCATGCCCCAGGTTGACGACGATGGCACCGCCACTGGCATCGATATAACGCTGCCCCTGGTCGTCTTCGATCCATACGCCCTTGGCGCTCGTCACTGACGGCAGCGGGGCGTCCATCCGTCGCGGGAAAACATTTCCGGTAATGGTTTTCATTATTTTATGTCCTCAAACACTATTCCTTCGATAAAGCGGGCAGACCACTTTGTTGCGATTAGCGGAGGGACCACATTTTGCCGGCAAATAGCCAGCGGCTCCATTGAATCAAACGAGGGTTCTCCACATCGATGAGCAGTAAATTCCCATTTCGGATCGTATCAAAGTTAAGGGGCTGTCCAGAAACTGACAGGCGGGTCTGGTTCACGGTTGTATAGTAAAACCGGATGCCGGGGATTTCCTGATTGCCCTCATCTACAATGATCCATTCTCCCTCCCGGTGTGTTCGATCGGGTTCGCAATTGGGCAGCCCGGTACCCACTGAGGTCATTCGAGTTTCGGTGGCAAGCAGTGTTTGGTCCGGCCCGATGGTAAATCGCCCCACGACCCGGGTGCGTTCAACCGAGTGTCGATAGCTTAAGTCCAACGTGTCTCCGGGTGATACACGGGCCGCCCCGACCAATCGGTGATCCTCACGGGGCAACCTCACTGTGAGTGCGGAAACCGGCATAAAGATGAGAACCGACAGCACCGATAGGATAATAAGCACGCCGATGCCTATTATTTTCGACTTCACTTTTTCCATCCTGCCCTACGACGTAGATTTGTCAGACTGTAATCTCGATTTCTGCCAGAAGTAAATGAGAACCAAAATGGCGATGGCCGATAGATTGACCAGGTGTTGGTTTATGTGTATACCGCCAACCGATATATGGCCGGGATTGACCAGCAAAAAGGCCAAACCCAAAAATACGAATCGCTCCCAGATGTATGTCTTGGTTTTCCAGTGGCCCTGGATAAACACCGACCAGCAAAACATCCCGATGATGCAGATGGGTACGATGTACAGCAGTTCGAGCCAGGTGGTACCCATCATTAAAAGCTTTGTGTTGTAGATAAACATGAACGGCAGGGTAAAAGCCGCCAGATCGAGCCGGAAACTTTTAAAACCGGTTTTAACGGGATCGGCCCCCGAGATCCCGGCGGCGGCATAGGCACAAAGGCCCACCGGAGGGGTGTCGTCGGCAACGATCCCGTAGTAAAATACGAACAGGTGCACGGCCACGATGGGCAATCCCAAGCCCTGATCGGCGCTGATGGTCATGATGGCCGGCGCGGTCATGGCCGCCATGATGATGTAAGTGGCCGTGGTGGGCAGCCCCATGCCCAGAATGATGGAGGCGAAGACGGAAAACACCAAAGTCAGCAGCAGACTGCCGCCGGCTGCTTCGGTAATGAGGGTCGCCATCTTCAAACCCAGGCCGGTCAAGGTCACGACACCGATAATGATCCCGCAACAGGCACACGCAACCGCAATACCCGCCATGTTACGGGCACCGACTTCCAGGGCGCCGAGGATTTCGTGCTGATTGCGGCGCATGAAAAACCCGTCGGGGCGTTCCATGTAGTCGCCGTAGGCCGCATCCAATGACGGCCGCCCCCTCGGCCTCTGCCTTGGGAAATTTCACTTGGCTGCGGTACCAATTATTGCCGATGGCCACCAGCACACAGGCGACGATGGACCAGGCCGCCGCCGTGGTGGGTGTCCACATGATCACCAACAACAGGTAAATCAAGAGCACCAGCGGGATCAGATAGTGTAGCCCCGAGATGATGGTCTTCCGCAAGGGGGGCATTTCTTCTTTGGTCAATCCCCGGATATTCTCCTTAACGGCCTCGAGATGTACAATGGAAAAAATGGCGGTATAGGAAAGCAACGCTGGGATGAAAGCGGCTTTAACAATTGAGACATAGGGTACCCCGATGATTTCGGCCATGATGAAAGCCGCCGCCCCCATGATGGGTGGCATCAATTGGCCGTTAGTGGATGCGGCCACCTCCACTGCGCCGGCCGTTTCGGATTTGAAACCCACTTTTTTCATCAACGGGATGGTCATGGCCCCGGTGGTGACCGTATTGGCGATGGAGGAACCAGATATGGATCCCATGGCACAGGAAGCCACGACTGCGGCTTTTGCAGGTCCCCCCCGGAAACGACCCATGAGGGCAAATGAGAGATCGATAAGGTATTGGCCCGCTCCGATGCGCTCCAGGAAAGCCCCGAACAGAACAAACAGAAAAACGAAGGTGGCCGACACGCGCAACGGGACCCCCCATAGCCCTTGGCCTGTCATGAAAATATGATCGATGATGCGTCGGACCCGAAAACCCCGATGAGCCAACTCCCCTGGTAGATAGGGCCCGAAAAAGGCGTACAGCAAGAACAAAATGGTGATGATCGGTAAAATAGGCGAGATGCTCCGCCGGGTGGCTTCCAGCACCAGTACGATCAATACACCACCGATGACGAGGTCATATGTTTCGGCTGCACCCACCGAAGTGACGATATGATTATAATTTAGGAAAAGATAGAGCGCTGCAGCACCGCCCACTACCGCAAGAATCAAATCGTAAATGGGAAATCGATCCCGCTGCGCCTTCCGGCTGATCGGATAAAAAATAAAACATAACACCATGGCGAAGCTGAGGTGAACGGAAAGCTGTTTAGATCCTGGCAGTTCACCGAAAAATCCGGTATAGAGCTGGAAAAGGGACATGGCAATAGCTATAGCGGAGACGATGACCGCAGCCTTGCCTGATAAAAATCGCCCTCCGGATTCCGACTCTTCGGCTAGTTTCTTACCATCTTCCACATCAACCACTTGATCCTCAGGCACATCCATTCCTCCGCATCAGGATTGCGACAAGAAATAATCTGAAATCTTACCGAGTCCGATTTTCCGGGCAAGGGTGGGCCGGAATGGCACCGAAAGCACTACTCCGGTCCACTGCCCTGATTGTGGGCTAACAGCTTGCTAATCGTCATTCCAATTCAGGTATTACTTAATGATCCCTTTTTCCTTGAAAAACTGTTTAGCCCCGGGGTGCAGGGGAATACTCATGCCCACCAAACCGTTTTCCATCTTGATTCCCTTGAACTTGTCGTGTGCTTTGCGCAACTGCTCCAGGTCAGAGTACATGGCATTGACGATGGCGTATACGATCTCCTTCTCCAAGTCGGCTCGGGCCGATAGCATGGCCATGACCGATACGGTGTTGACATCTTTGTCATTGCCCTTGTACAAGCCGCCGGGCACGACTTGCTTGGCGTAGAAGGGGTATTTTTTGATCAGCTTGTCAACGTTGGCCCCTTCTATCGGCACGATCGTCGTATCCACGATCAATGAAGTGTCCATGATGACTGCGGCACCGACGGCTACCGTAAAGAAGGCGGCGTCCAGACGGCCGTCTTTGATATAATCCGCCGATTGGGAAGCCGTAAGTTGCTCGCCCTTGGCCAGGTCATTCACCGAAAGTCCCCATGCTTCCAGAATCTGTTTGGCGTTTTCGGCCGTACCGGAGCCCACAGGTCCGATGGCGACCTTTTTACCCTTGAGATCGGCCGGGGATTTGATGTTGCTGTCCTTGCGCGCCACAAGCTGGACGTGTTCGGGAAAGAGGGTGCAGACGCCTAACAGGTTCTTTATGGGGGCATCGAACATGCCTTTTTTACCATTGTGCGCATAGGAAGCGATATCATTTTGCAGAATAGCAAAATCAGTATCACCCTGGCCGATCAGTTTGGCGTTGGCCACCGATGCGCCGGAGGATTCCGCCGTCACTTTGATGCCCTCATCTTTCAAGTGCTTCCAGGCAATCCGGGATATGGCCCCGGCCATGGGGAAGTATGCACCGGTCACCCACCCGGCTGCGATAGAGACATAACGTCGTTTAGCCGCATCCGCCGGTCCTGTAGGCAGCATAAAAGCCAGGGTTAATACCAGTAACAGTAAGCCAACAATCCATTTCTTGTGCTTCATTTTAACCTCCTTTTTCTGTGGGTGAATCGTTATTAGACCCTCTTAAATGGGCCAAGTCATGTCCCACCGGACCCTTTTGGTATAAAGCCGATGGGGATGGTTAAAAAACTATCAGGGCTCAAGATAGCCCATAGCGCTGGATATTTGGGTGGCGACCTCACGTACTGCCGGAATCATAACCTGCTCAACATAGCGTTCTTCATGCTTAAGGGCATTCACCGCCATATTGACAGCGGCCACCACCTTTCCATCCCGGTTGCGGATCGGGGCGGCAGCCGACCAAAGCTCCAGAGCCAGTTCTCCGAGGTTAATCGAAACGCCCTTTTTCCGTACTTCCTCCAAGATGCTCTGCAACTGTTTATAGGATGTAATGGTTTGGGGTGTGTATTTCTTCCATTTGATTTGCTTCAGAAGCGCCCGTACTTCTGATTCCGTCAAGTAGGCCAGCAAAACCCGCCCCATGGAAGTGCAGTAGGCCGGCAGCTTTGATCCGATTTCCAGGTTGATGGATAGTATTGATTGGGTTTTTACACGATCGATGTAAAGGACTTGGGCATTGTCCAATATTGAGACATTAAAGGTCTCGCCATATTTTTGCTTTGCACCAACAAGGTAAGGGTGAGCCGATTGCCACAAATCGGACGTCTGGAATACGCCGTAACCCAGCTTCAAAATATTGGGTGCAATTTGGTAGGCTTTGGATTCGGGGTTCCGTTCAACCAGTTTGAGGTTTTTGAGGGTGTACAAAAATCGGTAGGTAGTGGGTCGATTCAGCTTCATTTTTTCGGCGAGTTGGCTCATGGTCAAAGGTTCGCCCACCTGGGCCAACAGTTCGAGCATTTTTATGCCCCGTGCCAGAGATTGGATGACGTATCGGTTGTCACTATTACGCATAATGAAACCTCATTTTGTATTCTAAAAACACAGTTATGCATATCTTGCAAGTCACTTTTTGATCGCGGGATTACAATCCTATGAGATTGAGTGCGTGATACAACTGACTTTTGATCCAGGAAAAGAATGATATTTATCAAGTATTTAGGATGGATGCGAAGCAGAGTATATGATAGAGGTCGGGATAAAATTTCCTGCAGAATAAACCTTTTTCGACATTTTCAGCCGAAAGTGTTTGTTAACCCATACGGTTGATATGTAGATGTTATCAATTCGGGGCATGTTGCGAATGAACCCGTAAGTGCCGATGCGATGAGGGGCCTTACCGTTTGACTTATCCTTTCGATAGACGCCGGTTGCATAAAGTTCTACGGCATAACTCAAGCCGTCCGAGATGTCGTCTGTTAGCCGGGGCCCCGGTTTCAATCGATTAAAACAGTGCATCCGTGAGAAAAAACTTGATTTCAAGGCTGTTCGGGATATTATATTAAGTTATCTGTAACCCTTATATGGGTAGCGGTGGGTCGGTTTTGCACTGAAGGGATGAACCACTTGTTAATGTGGCACCTGCAGTATCGGAACATCGCAACATGTCAAATTATCAAGCTTAAGAAAAGAGGGGGGTACCGCGATGGCAAGTGGGACAGTGAAGTGGTTCAACGAAAAAAAAGGCTTTGGATTCATTGAGCAGGAGGATGGGCCGGATGTGTTCGTTCATTTTTCCGGCATTACAGGATCCGGTTTTAAAACTCTGCAAGAGGGGGACCAGGTGACCTTCGAAATCGAACAGGGGCCAAAGGGACCTGCAGCGGTGAATGTTATGGTGGTCTAATTCGGCGGGATCCCGTCGTATTAAAAGGGTGATTCATCACATGATGATGGATTGCCCTTTTTTTGTGGTGATCACGATCTATCGTGGGGCCAGGGTCAAGACGCCGATCTCGGTATTGATATTCATCCGGAAATGGCTGAGGTAATTCATGCCCAGAAGGCCGATATTCGGTTGGTTTGGCAGATCGATCACAAGGGCCCTGACGTTTTCTATCTGTGAGCTGCCCAGTTGTACGGAAGGAAGCACCACCTCATAAGCATCGACGATTCCGCCGGCCGTTTGAACCTGACGACGGGGGGATGAATATTCATCGGACAGTCCGAGCTTTTCTGCCGTAGACCGGGGGATGGTGACCATGGTCGCCCCGGTGTCGATGACAAAGTTTTGTTCGATTCGGCCGCCCAGGTCCGCTTTTACCGGTATCTGGCGGGATCCGGGATTGAATTGGACAATAATTTTTCCCTCTTCGCCTTTTGACGCAGCAATTTGACTTTTTAGACGCGCGACCCGGTCGGAGAGTTCAGTGGGATAGTCCTGCATGGCGAGCAATCGCTGAGCGGATGGCCAGTCGCCTGATGCCAGCGCCAGTTCAACCCCCAAAAGGCGGATTTGCGGATCATGTGGGAAAGCAGTTTCGGCACGGTCGTAAATCTGCCAGGCTTTTTGGACTTCTCCGTCTCTGATTGACGCCGCTAACCATTTACCATAAAGCTGCCTGCGGGCAGTCTCGAGTTCTTCCGGCCCGCTCTCGCTATAACCGACAGGGTCCGACTGGACAGCTTCGATGAGATCAACGCCGGCAGCGAAACCGTAACTGTTCAAGGTGGCGCCGACGACGTCGATGACCAGCGCCGTGTTTCCCGCTGCAGCCAATATGCGCCCGTCAAACGCATCGGCGACCTCTGCGTATTGTTCGTTTCCGATGAGGTGTGCGATTAAACCGCGCATCTGAGCAATGATGTATTCACGACGCAAGTGCTGGGGGGGCGCCGGAACCGTGTACTTTGGATCCAGGAGAAAGGCATCGGCAAAAGTGGATAACTGCAATTGAGGAGCTGCGTCCGTTTGGGCCAGGGCCAGAATGAATTTCTCTTCACGGCTGCTTTCGAACGTTGCCCGATAATAGTCGTACACACTTATATCATAAACAAGATCCTTTCCATCGAGTCCATTCCACAGGAACCCGGTTTTTGCCGCACCGCTGAAGGTCCATCCCACCACATGCCCATCCTGCGAAAAAACACCCGGTTCATCCGGAACCGATGGTGCAGCGATTTCAATAAAGTCGCGCTGATCCGAGACGATGGTCACCAAAACCTCGTTGACCGCATTTTCCGATACAATAGAGGTCCACCGGAGGGTCTTACCGGGAATCCATGCTGAGAGTCGCGGACCAAAAACCTCATGGCCGTATTTCAACTGCCAGATTCCCATTTCGTCCTGCTCGCCGATGATACCGCCGGCGATTTCGAAAACATCCCCCTCCGGGACGGTGAATTGCCAGAAATATCCTCCCATACAGACGTCCGTTGGCAGGGCCAGCCATCCTTCGGCGATTACTGCGGCCGGGAATTCTCTTATTCGGTTCCCGGCGATGTCATATATCGTCGCTATACCGGTGGGCAGTGACATACGGGCCTGGTCGGTCCTGGTCGGGGTTTGAACGGCAGATTGTGGTACGGTAGCGGATCCGGATAACGTTGCAGAAGGCTCACTTAGGGTGTGATCCGCAGAATTTCGGGTAACAGAAACCGGATCGGATGGGGCGAAATGGAACACAACGGCGGTCAAAATCAGCGTGCCGGCTGCAATAAGGGCGAGCCACGCGCGATAGGATCTGCGATCACGCAAATCAACGCCGCAATTCGGACAAAAATTGGATGGTTCTTGAATAGCGGCTTGGCATTTCGGGCAGGTCATAGACAATGATAATGCAATGAGCCGTAACGTTCAATTAATATCGGCAGGGATTTTGCCCGCAATTCCTGGACGGGGCCTTCTTGATGTCGGCTGAAGTCAGCCCGGCGTGTGAAATCTTATCAGATCGTTTATACCGCTTTCCAAAAGTAAATTCCGAAATACGGAAGGGTGGCATAAGTGGTTGCAGAAAAAAAACGTTCGAACAACGGAACGTTCTTCTGACAATCACTATATCGCTTATGGAATGGACAGAATATGAATATACTTAATAAACCACATACCCAGTAGCACCCCGACGGGGTTAATGTTGAGTCATTCCCTGAAAAGAATTGATGCTATTTTAGGGTTAGATCAAAAGGTATCCTTCGTGCTTGAGCAGCCATTCCTTGCGCCACAGACCGCTACCATAACCGACCAGTTGACCGTTTTTACCGATGATGCGATGGCAGGGCACGATGATGGCGACCGGGTTGCGGCCGTTGGCGGCCCCCACGGCCCTTACGGCTGCAGGTCGACCGATACCCCTTGCAATATCCTGATAGGATGCCGTGCGGCCATAAGGAACCGTCTGCAAGCGTTGCCAGACTTGCTGCTGGAATTCGGTTCCGCTCAGGGCCAGGCGGATATCGAATTTGTGGCGCTTTCCCTCGAAATATTCGGCCACTTGCTGCTTGATCTTACGAACATTCGGGTGGGTAACGGCATTCTGGCGACGCTCGTCGACGAAATTCAATTCCGTTATCGCCGTTGAGGTTCCGACAATTTCTACCAGGCCGATAGGCGATTGGTAATAGCTGTAGTAAAATCGATTCATATTAATAATTTGCACGACGAGCGGCCTTTATGCAATAAAAAAACGATACTTCCCGTTTAAAATTTTCACTTTCAATTACAGCGACAGGACCATTCGGAGGGGTGTCAATATGGAGAATGAGCGATTTTCATTTCTGGCTTCAGATTACCGGCAGGGTTTTCCAGCCCATTGTGGATTTGAGGTGGATCGGGTGGACAGTGGGGTTTTTGAAACGCGACTGGCCGTTAAAGAAATGCATCGG
Source organism: uncultured delta proteobacterium (assembly GCA_963719015.1). Taxonomy (GTDB): domain Bacteria; phylum Desulfobacterota; class Desulfobacteria; order Desulfobacterales; family SG8-13; genus JARFQH01. The sequence goes on from CAVRBA010000021.1 coordinate 73,727, forward strand.
CAGCAGGATGGCTTCGTACATGCTGGTGTCATGGCGACCATGGCTGACCACACGGCCGGATACGCTGCCTTCACCCTGGTGTCGGAAAACGAGCGGATTCTGACCATCGAGTTCAAGATTAACTATTTTAAACCGGCGGTCGGGAACACTCTTTTTTGCCGATCACGGGTCGTGCATCCTGGCAAAAAAATCATTGTTTCAGAGTCCGAAGTGTTCTCCCTGCACCAAGAGTCGGAGAAACTGGTCGCTAAGGCGATGGTGACCTTGATGGCCGTTATGCTATAGATCCAGCCGGACGCGGGCAGCAGTCATTCTTTCTAACGATTCCTTTGTTCTATCGCACCGGATGGCTTGACTTACTGCTGCTGCGCCTAATATTTGTTGGCAATAAATGACAATCTAAAACTGTTAATATCTGCAAAAAGGGTCGTCACATGCGTGAGAAAACAGAGAATACCCATCACCCAAAATCATACGGGCGTATTTTCTTCGGAAGAGGTGTGATCATCGCTGCGAGTTTGGCACTTTTTTACGGCCTTGCCGGCTTCTTCCTCGCCCCTTATTTGGTCAAACGATACGTGCCGCAACTGGTGCAGGAACACCTTCAACGCGACATGCGCATCGGTGAGGTCCGCATCAACCCTTTTTTGTTTACATTCGCGGCTGATAACGTCCTTCTCAGCGAGAAAGACACGCGTCCGATTGCGGGATTCGATGAGTTGTTTGTCGATTTTGAATTGAGCAGCCTGTTCCGCTGGGCGTTGACTTTCCGTCATTTCGAGCTCGTGAAACCGATCGTGAACCTTGTTTTCGCACCGGATGGTGCACTCAACCTTGCGCAGATGGTTTCCAAATCTGAAACACCGCCAACGGAAGCGGATTCGGAACCGCTGCGCATTTTGCTAGACACTATCGCGATAAAGCAAGGTGAAATAAATATTACAGACCATCGACAAGCGACCCCGGCCACTGTGAAAATCAGCCCGTTAGACCTCGAACTAAATAATATTTCCACTCTTCCCGAAAAGAAAGGACCCTATACGCTGACCGCGGCCACCGACGACGGAACGAAATTAAAATGGACGGGAGAGGTATTTCTGAATCCGTTCAGATCGACGGGCAGCCTTGCATTTGAAAACGTTCAGGCCGCAACCGTGTATGAATTTGTCAGCGACGCGATCAACATCGCGCCGCCAGAAGGGTATTTGCATGTGAGTACCGATTATCAAATCGATTTCAGCCCGGTAGAACCTCAGCTGACACTCAGCCGCCTCAGCGTCCGTCTTTCCGATCTGGCGCTGAAGTTAGACGGTGGCACCAATTCATTCTTGAATATCGGAACAACCGAACTGAACGATGCCCGTTTTGATTTGGCGGCCCGGCAGTTGGAAATTGAGCGCGTGGCGTTGAGCGGCGGCGCGGTTCGAATGGCGGTCGACGAAAAAGGGACATTGGACCTGCAGCGAATCATAAAATCGACACCCGCGAATGAGAAGCCGACACCCCAATTGCCCCAAACAGACAAAGGATCCACCGCGGTGGATAAAAATGGGCCGTGGAAGGTAAAGATTAGTAACGTCGAGATTGATGGAATCGCTCTTGCGTACCGCGATGGGAGCGTCGCGCCGGCATCGGCCGCCGGCATTGATACCGTCAAGCTAAATTTTAGTATCGAAGCTGAAGCCGGCCCGGACCAGACCAACCTGCGGGCACAAAATATGGCTGTCAGCCTCGATAATGTCCATGCCGGTCTGGAAGAGGTGGCCGAGCCATTGATCCGTGTTGATACGCTAGTGCTCCAGGATGGCGCATTCGATCTTCTTCAGCGCGCTTTCACGGTATCGCGGGTCGGTTTCGAAGGGGGGCACATTATCCTGGAACGTGATGCCAGCGGAGAAGTCAACCTGCTTCACTTGATTGCCCCCCCGGAAAGTCGCACCCTCCAGCGCCAATCCGAAGAGGCTGCAGCAAAGGGCGAGCCGTGGCAGTTTTCTGCCAAAACAGTTGAGTTCTCAGGCCTTACAACCAGTATCAGCGATCGTGCATTAAAACCGGATGGGCAAATATTTCTCATCGACCCCTTGAATATCAGCCTCAGCGATGTCGATGGTAGATCTCCCATGGGATTCAACCTGGATCTCAAGATTCGGGAGGGCGGCGGCATGACTGCCAGCGGGACCTTCGACCCCGCCGGCCCGGCGGTGGAATCTGAAGTCAACGTCGACGCGGTGGCCCTGACACCCTTCCAACCCATCGTCGACGCCGTGGCAAATATCGTGCTGCATTCCGGCACGTTTTCATCCCGCGGGAAGCTGACCTATGGCCATAAGTCCGCCGGTGCCGATCTTGCTTACAATGGGGGTTTCAACCTGTCGCAGTTGAGAATCACCGAGCCCGATTCAAAAGATACGTTACTGGGATGGAAAGCACTCAGCACCGACCAACTCAAACTAAACCTCCAGCCGAATCGGGTCGACATCCGGGAACTCAGGCTGTCACAGCCAGTGGCAAAATTGATTATCCATGAGGATGGATCTGTCAATCTGGCCAACGTGATGAAAGACAGGAATGGTGCCGCTATACCGGAGAAGGGCGGTGCCGCCAAGGACGCTAAGAACGGAAGCTTCCCTGTGAGCGTAAAAAAGGTGCGGGTCGACAATGCGAGCCTTGACTTTGCTGACCTGACTTTGACACCCCAGTTCGGTACAAAAATCGAAGCGCTCAGTGGGGTGATCGCCGGAATGGCATCTTCCCGGAATGCCCGAGCCCAGGTTGACCTCGAAGGCAAGGTTGATCAATACGGCCAAGCTAAAATCGGGGGGGAAATCAATGCATTCGATCCGGTGGGCTTCACGGACATCAGCATGATTTTTCACAACATCGAGATGAGCAGCCTGACGCCGTACTCGGGAAAATTTGCCGGCCGAATAATCGACTCGGGCAAGCTCTCCCTCGATCTGGAATACAAAATCGATAACGGACAGCTCTTGGGCGATCACAAGATTGTCGTGGATCGTATCAAACTGGGCCAGAACGTGGACAGCCCCGATGCACCCAACTTGCCGCTGGATTTGGCCATTGCCCTGATGGAAGATACGAACGGTGTCATCGATATCGGCCTTCCGGTGCGCGGTGACCTAAACAATCCGGAATTCAGTTACGGGCACCTGATCGGGCAGGCTCTATTCAACCTGATCACCAAGATTGTGACGGCACCGTTCCGTGTTCTTGGCGGCATGATTCCCGGCGGATCAGATGACCTCGATACTGTTGTTTTCGAGCCTGGAGAGTACACGCTGTCACCACCTGAAAAGGAAAAAATCAAGAAATTGGCGGAGGCGTTGCAGCAGCGGCCGCAGCTGACTCTCGAAATCCAGGGCCGCTACAGTGCCGAATCCGATGGCTCCGCCCTAAACGATATAAGCGTGCGTCGTCTGCTAACCGCGCAGCTTGGAACGACGCTTGCGCCGGATGAAAAACCAGATCCGGTCGATTTCGGTAGCCCCGAAACCCAAAAGGCTTTGACCTCCATGTACAGGGAGCGCTTTGGCGCGTCGGAACTTAAAAAGTTGGAAAAATCCATAGCCAATCAACCGGATGAGGGAGCCAGTAGCAAATCGCCCATCGGCAAGAGGTGAGGATCCGGGCGCTTTGTCGAAGGCCGCATACACACGGTTGGTGGAGAGTGAATCCCTCGAGGAATCCACACTGAATGAACTGGCCGCTGCCAGGGGACAGGCTATTGTTGAAGAACTGACAACGGAAGGCGGTATATCGCCGGATCAGGTGACGTTCAAAGAACCGGCGGCGGTGCCGGACGGTAAACCGGTGTCGGCGATGCTGTCATTGGCAGTGGCAGGCAAGTCTTAATGACGCGTCCCGCGTCGATTTCTGATTTCGTACTCACAAATAAGATCCGACCACTTATAGAAATATACTTTTTGAAGTCGTCAGGGTAATGTTGTTTGGCACATTTCGTGACGGAATTCCGCTTGAAATTCCGGAAAAATCATACTGATCACCTATAGTGGTTGTCAAAAAAACGTTCCGATATTCGAGCTTTTTTTTATACAACCACTGATACCACCCTTACGTATTTCGGAATTTATCTTTGACAAGCGGTATAAATCATCACTCCCTCTTCCACCCTCGGTAAATAAACCTTTATAGAGGGCGCATAAGTTGTTTGATTTGTTCAAATGACTTCAAGATTCCGCGTACACCAGTCTAACACAGCGGTGTAGGGGACCATTTTTTGGTGAAGATCCGGATAAGCCTTGTAGATAACATCAGCTGCAAATTGGGACAAAAAACGGGCCTTGAGCGTCGCGCGGGCACGGTCGACGCCGATCTCCTGGTATGGGGAGGAGGTCAGCAAGAGGAATCCGTCGTCAGGGATACGGTCATCACTCATATTGTTGCGGATGATTGTCGCTGCTTGACGGACAGGATCACTGAGATCGGGGCTGTACGGGCCGATGATGAGCGCAACATTGGGGACGTGGAAAAAATCGAAGCCACGTCCGATACAGATGGCCCATTCGCGATGAACGATGTCGAGTTCGCGGTCAGAAGCACGCATATCAGCAATATGGGCGATGTTGCCTAGAATCAGTGGCATAAAGTCCAGCACCACCTGATGGGGCATGTCCGGAAACAACGCCATCAAACGGGGCATTAATGCGTCGAGCCGGGTATCTGTCACAGTAGAAAGGTCCAATTTGTCGTTTTCACCATGAAGGATCAATGCGTCCTCGTCAGTCTCGAAGCCACACACAACCGGGTAAACGGTCTGATGATCCTTTCCAAAGATTTCTTCGACTTGTCGCTTGATGCGATAGGTATGTTCGATGGCTGCATGGCGGTTGTAATTAAAACCGGCGCAACCGCGACGTGGTGTATCTTTCGAGTAGTGATAGGTGATTAACAACAGCACGCGACGACCTTTACTCACTGCGGTTAGAAAAGTCGTATTGAGTGCCTCGCCAAGATAAGGCCAGCCAAGGTCAAAGATACCTCCCAGATTACGAAACGGGAAAAGGATTCAGTGCCGTATGGTTGGCCCAAGGAAAGTGGATACGTCCACCATGCACTCGTTGACGGCGATCCGCGTCGGGTGTTTGCCAGATAGGGCTGGCGGGCAAGAAAGACTTCTATGGTGCAAAATTCATGTGCATGTTCGCGGCCTAAGTTAAGCAGCCATTGGATCCGTTCGCGTATACCTTGGCGGTGAACTGACATGGTCGTCATCCTCTCATCCCAGCGTCTTTCTGATGGCAAAATCAAGGGGCACGGCAAATACGGCAATCGATAATTAAGTTGGGCATTGTTCGAGGCGGCCTATTTGACTTGCAGCTACGACGCACGCTTCAGAAACGCCTACAACCGCAAAGCCGCCCAAACCAATACCAGTGTGGCAACCAAAACGCTAAGTACCATGCTGGACCGGGTATGATTACTAGAACCTATCTCAAAATAATCTTTTGGCCCAATCTCGGCGTTGGGGCCTCGTTTCAAGTCCTCGACATACTTGAGTATGCCTGCGGGTTAAAACTCGGCTCCGCCTTGATCTTGAACCAAAATCTTTATTTTGAGATAGGTTCTATTCTAGAAGAAGAGGAATGTAGGTACCCGGATTAATCGACCTTGGCTGCGATACCGTGAGGCCCTGCAGCCACGGGTCTGTTTGCTGTGACACACTGTGCATTTACTAAAGTACCTGAACGACCTTGAAGTTCGATAAATTTAATTGCATCATTTGGTTCTCGGCTGGGGGCGATGGCGTGAGTGCTGTCGTGACAACCTTCGCAGTACATACCGCCATGATCCTTGGACATGACGATACAAAGGCTTGATCCTGTGCGTAGCCGCTACCGTGACATGCAGCACTGTCGCAGCGTGGTTCGTTTAGCCAAGGCGAGGGGTTCTGGGATACATTTATCATCGTCCCATGGCAGTCGATGCAATCCATACCCTTGTCTTCGGCCATAACCCCACGTAAGCATTTTGTTTGCGGTCCGGGATGACAACTATAGCAACCGGATAGGTTTTGGGAAACTTTTTCAGCATGCTTTTTGTGTATCGCCTTGGAAAGGTTTGGCAACCCCGAAACACCCGGTGCGTTCAGCGCATTCGAAGCATGGCATTCGGCACAGAGGATCGGTCGACGGTTGATTAGGTCGCCTTTATGTCCCGGAGGGTATTCGATGACATTCTCTATGTCATGTAAGGTTAGAATGTTGAGTTTCGACCCGTCCGGTTGCGATATTTTCGAGTGCTCCATCATAGTGACAATAGTCACACCGCATCTCTGTCGATACCGGTGCGACCACAGTCGAGCGTGCCAGTTCAGTGCCGGATAATGTTTCCTTTACTACTACTTGGGCAAGTTGATATGGATAGCGATTTTAAGGTCTCCATCGCGATATTCCGTAAGCGGGATACCTTCGGCGACGAAATGATCAACGTGTAAATCCATAGATCCTAACAACCCTTTCCCTGTCAGTCCGACATTTGGTTCTAGGTCTACGCCAAACAATTGTAAATCATAGTCCCAAAAATTTGACTTGCCCACAGAGTAAGTATTATCGGGGAAAGAATAGGTTACCGTAATGCCAGTGGTGATTATCTGCGGAGGGTCGCCGATTTTAACGACTTGGGCCCAGAGGGTGTTGTAAGGCGGCAGCACAGCCAGATCTTGGAAATCACCATTATAACAATGCATTCCAAGATCGTTCCAGCGAGTACGACATAATCGGTCGCTGCCTTACAAGGTAGGGTTATTATAAAAAGAAATAAAAAGGCAAGAACCCATTTTCTTATTTGCATAATTACCTCCACACAATTAGCTATACCATTTCAACGGCATCAATACAGGATTGAAGAGGTTTGTCAATTGCTACGATGTGGCACAAAGGGCAAGCTGGTCAATAGGTTTTTGCAGGGATTTGAGAGTTCAATTTCTTTAATGAATATGAAGGAACAAGCCATTTGAGAGCGGCCCCCATTGGCATTTCCAACAAGATATGGCTAATTGAAGTCTGTGGGAAGTATTTAGACTTATGGTAGATAGCAAGATATGGATATCGATTGATCCGAACTGATACTGAAGTAATTTTCACAATAAACGGAACGTTTGAAATTAAGTTACGGAATGTTCATCCACGACTATTAATTGAGAAGTTGCCTACTTTTATAGATTTAATCAATTTCAGGAAAATTTAATCATATAACCATAGCGATACAACATGGTAGCAATCGAATTTTAAGATTGATGAATCGATACTATAATATCGAAGACTATAAATTTGCCCTTAATTCTCAAAAAACAAGTTTGCTGGCTAACCGGCCTTTTTAGCGAAATTCCAGTACAAACGCCAAGCGTTCCTTTCAACCTTTTTCAACGCTGTTTTTATATACCGTAGACTTTTATTGTTGTTAAAATAATTATTGATCATTGCGCCGATCTGCTGGAAGATGTTTTTCGTGGAACATTCTTCCCCCTCACTTTGCCAAGGTTCCCAGGCTTCTGCGATCCTTTTGATATCCTGCGTTGAATATTTATTTTCCACCAGCAGTACGCGGTCTTTCTTAAATTTGGGTGTCTGTAACCTTTCCAGCATCCTGAAATTACTGATGGAGACATGATCTTTGTTGTTTTGCACTGTTGTGGCTGGTTGCGGCAGAGCTGCGCCACACTGGCAGCAGTTTCTTTCCATCTCTTCACTAAAGTGTTCGTGACCTTTTGCCCACCATCCCTTTTCGATGGGGAGTCCGCCAGGTCCGTTGTACAATGCATCAAAAGCACTGGCAACCTCGCAAGAAAAACAGCCCTTCACGTTGATCAATGCCGACCATTTATCTCTCACCCAACATTTATCGATTAGTTCGTTTCTAAGCGAAACATCCGCCACAACATCTTTTATCGCCACAAGCATCGGGTGATGCTTCTGGGTTTCATCCTTGTGATCGTTATACTTAACATGGCTTGCAAAAAATGTTTTCTTGATAACTGATTTATAATCGTGCCATTTATACCCAGTCGTCTGAATGTACCTCTGATCCGGAGCGACTTTTCTTCTCAAATATTCACAAATTTCAGTAAAATCCGGGTGTAGCGTTGGTTCACCTCCCGTGATTCCGATATTACCTTGATAGCCTTCCAGGGAATCGATGGCTTTTTTAACCATCTTCAAGTCCATGAAATGAGGTCGGGCGTGGTGTCCGACAAATTTATAGCAATTCGTGCATGAAAATCTGCAAGCATTTGTTATCTCAATCTGGATTTTGGCTTTATCCCTTACTTCTTTCACGTTATTTACCCCCCCAAGTAATAGGCTTTGCTGAGCGAATTGAACTAAATAAAATATTATTTAATAATTAATGGATATTATTACTGATTCTTCATCGCGTCCATTCATCGAATTAGGCAAGGCTCTCAATACTCAAGCCGGGATAATTGCAAATATCATGCAAAGACATATCATAGATTCGAAAATAAATAAATATTGGATAGTTATAAGAATACGGAGGTGTGGAATGCGTTAGCAAAGCTATCGAAAAATATTTGTAACTATTAAGTAAAATACACGATGATTAGGAATTGAATTGCACATTGTGGCATTTATATGCGTGTTATACCACAATGGTTACTTTCAGTAATTGGGCATGAGTTTGCGCGCTGGAGTCGCTGATCATTCCCTCCACTGCCGGTTAATGAAAACTCCCCGAGGGTTCAATTAGTTACTGCGAAAGAATTACAACGCTTACCCTGTATTCGTTCTGAACGATGAATTGACACCCACATATTTATTGGATAATTGCTACGCTTAAGGCCTAAAAAAGCGTGCTTGTAGCGCGATTTTTGCCCCCTCCTCCGGCAACCGACAGGGAAGAGAAAACATCGCTACTCTGTCAAAGGTATGACAACGATTCGTTTAGCCTCGGCGGTACCGGATTCTTTCAAATCCATGACATCACCAGGGCTTAATTCAACCGCTGTGCGCACGATACCGACATCCCGACAATAATACTCGACCTCGATATCACCGGGATCTTCATCATGGCATTTTGATTTGAAACAATCATTCATGTAAGGAACACTGGCATTGGCGTTTGGACAATGACTTCAATCGTGTCTTTAAGAAGAGGGCTCACAATTGGCTTGTCCTCATTTAAAGACCTTATGCTATCATAAATCGAGAAGTTTGCTGGCGGCCATGCTGCGCAGAAATTCAATGAGTGTCTGATATGGGTCGGCGAAAAAGGCACAAGATTCAATAGTGCCGGCAAACATTGCGGTGTCACCAAAATCAATGTTGACTCAAAACCGATTTTAAAATATAAACCATTTTCAGTTATATAAAATAGGCTCTTTTACGGCGGCAGGCTCTGCTGAAACCTAACTTCCAAATCTACCGGACGCGAGGATCTGTTTCCAGCCTTTACCTGCTTTCGGGTTGTTGTATTGCCGGACCAAAAAGGGGCATTATGAATCACTTTTTCTTTGCGGTAGCGTTGATCCTTTACGGAGGCCTTGTGCCTCTTTTTTTTGGGCGTAAATTTGCCTTCATGAAAGCGGCCGGTGTTCTGGGCATAGGCTTTGGATGCCTGTTGGGGCTGGTCTATGCGATAATTAAGCTGTTCCACCCCCAAATCTATTCCGCTTCCTTCAGTTACCTGAATGCATTCTCTCTGACGTTTCAAATAGACGCACTGTCTTCTTTTTTCCTTATCGCCATCTTCGCCGTCTCACTGCTCGCCGCCCTTTACAGTTTTCATTACATGGATAACCCTGCCAAGGCGTTGCGAACGGCTGTCCATTACTTCTTTTTCAGCCTGCTCGTCGCCGCCATGGCGCTGGTGGTGACCGCCAACAACCTGATCAGTTTTATGCTGTCCTGGGAAATCATGTCCCTGTCGTCGTTTTTCCTGGTGGTTTACAACTACGAAATTGAAGAAAACAGACGGGCGGGCTATCTTTATTTTGTGTTTTCCCAAGTGGGGGCTATGTTCATATTTGCGGCGTTCGCTGTCATATATGCCCATACCGGCAGCATCGGTTTCGATGCGGCGGCCGACTTGCCGGACGCAGCCAAAATCCTCGTGTTCGTTCTGGCTTTCATCGGTTTCGGCTCCAAGGCCGGCGTCTTTCCCTTTCACGTCTGGCTGCCCCATGCCCACCCGGCAGCTTCCAGCCATATCTCCGCCGTGATGTCGGGTGTAATGATCAAGACCGGCATTTACGGGATCGTCCGCATCTACGCGGTGTTGGACTGGCACACGGCACTGTTTGGCGACATCGTTCTGGTTGCCGGTATCCTTTCCGGAGTATTGGGTGTAGTCTATGCCCTCGGCCAGCACGATCTCAAACGCTTGCTGGCTTACCATAGTGTTGAAAATATCGGGATCATCCTCATCGGTATCGGAATTGGAATGATCGGGGTCTCTGCCGACCAACCGGTCATGGCCGTGCTTGGATTTGCCGGCGGACTGTTGCATGTCTTGAACCATTCGATCTTCAAATCCCTCCTGTTTATGGGGGCCGGCATGGTGTTGCGCAAAACCGGCACACGCTCTATAGATCTTCTGGGTGGTCTGATCAAGAAAGATGAAGATTACCGGGACGACTTTCCTGATCGGTTCTCTGGCCATATCCGGTCTCCCACCGCTAAACGGTTTTGTGAGTGAGTTTTTGATCTATCTCGGCGGTTTCCGCGGCATTACGCTGGGTAGAACGGACTTTGCGTTCAGCCTGCTGGCGATTGTGAGCCTGGCGGTGATTGGGGGGTTGGCCCTGGCTTGTTTCACCAAGGTGGTGGGGGTTGTCTTTCAAGGCGAGCCACGCAGCCAGGTAGCGGAAAGTGTGGATGAAAACGGGCCCATGATGCTGATCCCCATGCTGATGCTGGCGATTGCCTGCATCGTCATCGGCGTGTTCCCGACGCTGTTTATGACCATGGCGGTCAAAGCCGTTGCGTCTCTGCAATTGGGTTACGGCGCGATTCCACTGGCACCCTTCGAGCAACTGACCGGAAACATTACCCGAGCCGCCGCTCTCATTTTCGCCGTTTTTTTCATCATTTTGGCGCTACGCACAGCTTTATACAGGGGCAAAACCATCACCCGATCCGGCACCTGGGGCTGCGGATTCACCCGGCCCACGGTTAAAATGCAGTACACAGGATCTTCCTTTGCCGCTTCAATTCTCGAGTTTTTCAGACCGGTTGCACCCTTAACCGAAGACTATCAGAAGGTACAGGGTAATTTTCCCCAACAAACCCATTATCGTAGCCACGTCAACGATATTGCCGAATTGCACATGGGGCGCATCGTTGTGCGACCGATTCTGTCGCTTTTCGACAAATTGCGCTGGCTGCAACACGGGGATATACACCTATATATCGGTTATATTCTGTTGGCGATTGTGGTCCTGCTGTTTTTTGTTTAGCCCGGTGAGGCGCAGCCCTTTCGATACGCAATAAGGATGGGGATATTGTGATGAGATCCATAATCATTCTGGCCTTGGCGATATTTCTGGCACCGCTGTATTCAGCGCTTATCCTCAAGGTCAAGGCGTTTTTTGGCGGTAAAAAAGGGCCACCGTTGCTCATTAACTATTTTACGCTGATCAAACTTTTAAAAAAAGGATCGGTCTACAGCACCAGTACCACCTATATCTTCAAACTGGGCCCGATGGTCTCTTTGTCTGCTGCTGTCACGGCACTGATGTTTTTACCCATTGCCGGCCAACCGCCGTTATTTTCCTTCAACGGAGATATCATCCTGCTGCTTTACCTGTTTGGTCTGGGACGGTTTTTCACGATTGCCGCCGCTATGGACACCGCCTCGCCTTTTGAAGGCATGGGAGCGGCCCGTGAGGCCTATTTTCCGATTATCTGTGAAGCCACACTGTTCATGATTTTAATTCTGTTTACTATTCTCACCGGACAATTGAGTCTGGCGGCCTATTTTTCGAGCGGTCAGCCCCTTATGCTCTGGCAAACGGCTGGCTCGCCGCTGTTGTTTGTGATTATTGCCTTTTTTATTATCCTGCTGACGGAAAATTCGCGGGTGCCGGTGGATGACCCGGCAACCCACCTGGAATTGACGATGATCCATGAAGTCATGGTGCTGGATCACAGCGGACCCGATTTTGCCTTGATCGAGTTGGGGTCCTTTTTAAAGCTATTCTTTTACGCGACACTGGTCAGCCTGCTGATCTGCCCGTTTTCGCTCGGCAGCACGGTGGCCGACATCGGCCTGTTCTTTTGCATTCTGGTATTGGTTTACGCAGCCGTCGGCGTCACCGAGTCTGTCATGGCCCGTTACCGAATGGACAAGGTGCCCCAGTTTGTCCTGACATCTTTTGCCCTGGCGTTTTTTGCAACCGTCATTACCCTGGAGTTCATGCGATGATCGATTCCGTCGATACAATATTAGCCCTGGTTCTGTTGTCGGTTTTATTCTCATTCGGTACCAGTCGGTTGCCGGCATTAATCAAAATTATCGCCTTTCAGGGCGTGGCCGTATCGATTGTGCCGCTGTTTATCGGCCATGGCCTGACCACCGGCGGAACCGTGTTTACTCTGGTTACCCTTCTGATTCGGGGTATCGTCATCCCCCTCTGCATCTATTTGGCGATCAAAAAAGTCGCTATCCGTCGGGAGGTCGAACCCATTGTCGGCTATCACGCATCTCTTCTGGTTGGATTGATCCTCATCGTGGCCGCCACTTTCGTCAGTCCGAAGTTCAATCTACCCCAGACCAGCGGCAACGCGCTGTTACTCCCGACCGCCATAACCCTGCTGGCAGCGGGCATGTTCCTGCTCATGGCCCGGCGCAATGCGATTGCCATGGTTCTTGGTTATATCGTGATGGAGAACGGCATCTATCTGGTGGGTACCAGCTTTTCTGTTCGTGCCCACCATATCGTCGAATTCGGCATCCTTCTGGACGTACTGGCCGGAGTCATGATAATGGCCGTTATTCTCCAGAATATCAAACAGGCCTTCGATGATGTGGACACGGCACTGCTCAGAACCTTAAAGGAATAGGTGCGATTCTCATGGTTGAACTTGTATTTATGACCCCGTTTTTAACCGGTGTCATCGCCTTTTTCCTCCCGCGGACAACCGGACGGCTACTGCTGGTGATTACCGGATCCATCCATCTGCTGTTGTCCCTTTCACTGTGGATCCGTCGACCGATAGCGGTGTTTCCAGATTATTTTGCCGTGACACCAGAGGGGCTATTGTCGTTGCTGGTCATTTCACTGCTGTTTTTCCTGATCTCCATCTATACGATCGCCTATCTCAAGGAAGCCGATATCCGGTCGGAAAACATTTTCACCGGCTCGATGCTGCTCTTTTTGTCCACCATGACCATGGTCACCCTCTCTGACCATATCATGGTTATGTGGATTGCCATCGAGGCCACCACACTGGCCAGTGCGCCCTTGATTTACACCCATCGATCGGCCGCTTCCCTTGAAGCCACGTGGAAGTATGTATTGATTTGCTCGGTGGGGATTGCCCTGGCCCTCTTGGGTTCGGTTCTGATTGACTTTTCCATGGAAGTCGGCGGGGTGGATGTTCCGGTGGCCTTCTCTTCGCTGACTGAAGTGGCCCAGCGCCTCGACCCGTTGTGGCTCAAAACCGGTTTTGTATTTATTCTGGTGGGCTACGGTACCAAAATGGGGCTGGCTCCGATGCACACCTGGCTGCCTGATGCGCATAGTGAAGCCCCCAGTCCGGCATCGGCCCTATTGTCAGGAGTGCTGCTTAACTGTGCTTACCTGGGGATATTCAAAACCAATAAAATTATGCAGGCCGCAGGACTGGGAAATTTTTCCGGCAACATCCTGATCGTCTTCGGCCTGGCATCCATGCTGGCCGCGGCAACGTTTATCATCAGACAGACCGAGTACAAACGACTGTTGGCCTATTCGAGTATCGAAAACATGGGTATCATTGCCTTCGGCACTGGCATCGGTGGAATTGGGGCCTATGGCGCCGTGTTGTGCCTGATCCATCACAGCCTGATCAAATCAGCCCTGTTCCTCTCTTCTGGAAATATCCTCCTGGGATACGGCAGTCGTCTGATAGAAGGCACTGGGAACCTTGCCAAACTGATGCCCAAAACCTTTGTGGCCTTTTTCGGCGGATTTGTCGGTATTGCCGGCATGCCGCCGTTCGGGATTTTTCTGGGCGAAATTTTCATTATTCTCGGCGCCTTTCGTACAGGACACTATTGGGGGGCGGGACTGTTTATTCTTAGTATCTGTGTGATTTTTGGCGGATTTGCCAACCATGTTATGAAGATCGCATTCAGCGGCACCGGGGTCGAAATTCAAACGAAAGAAACACCCAATATGGTTTGGCCTCAATTCGCACTGCTCATTACTTCTATCGTGCTCTTTTTCTGGATGCCGGGCACGTTGTACCAAACGATAATCAATGCAGTGAACGCTGTCGGTCCATGATATTAAGCCGTACAAGCAAATAATTTTCAGCGGGGCTGAAATCAGCCTGAAGTCAACATATTGATAGATTCGGGTTAGGTGACACCAATGGAGACGGGTTTTTTACAGATCGGCAATGGGGAGGCGATTGACAGAGACCGCATCCCACATCTGGATTTCGATGATTTTCGCAGTCAGGCTCTGGCTGTTGTCAAAGGCGGGGGCAAAGTTGTCCACTATTTTGCCTACCAGGACGGCGCTGCGGTCAAACTTCTGGCGGTGCTCAGGACCGAACAACTACTGGTTGCCGGATGCGATGCGCCGGACACCTATCCGGCCATGACGTTGCAGTGCGAACCGTTCCATATGTTTGAACGCGAAATTGCAGAACAGTTCGGCATTCGGCCCGAGGGACATCCCTGGTTGAAGATGGTGCGCTATCACGCCAATGACTTGGGCAGACCGGATGTCTTCGGAAACGACTACAGCCAAGACATCCCCGGCCGTTACGATTACTATGCCGTGGAAGGCGATGAAATCCATGAGGTGGCGGTGGGACCGGTACACGCCGGCGTTATCGAGCCCGGCCAATTCCGGTTCAATTGCATTGGGGAGCGTGTGCTGCACCTGGAAATTCAATTGGGTTACCAGCACCGCGGCGTCGAAAAACTATTGCTCGATGCCCGATGCCAAGCGACTGCCCATTTTGGCCGAGGGTATTGCCGGTGACACCGCTATCGCAAACAGCCTGTGCATGGCCCAGGCGGTTGAGGCATTGACCGCAGTCCAACCCGATACCGGGGCGGATATCATCCGGTTGATTGCATTGGAGCTGGAACGGATTGCCAACCATGTCGGCGATCTAGGAGCCCTCAGCGGAGATGTCGCCTTTTTGCCGCCGGCCAATTACTTCGGCCGGATGCGCGGAGATTTCCTAAACATGACGCTGTGGATGTGCGGCAACCGCTTCGGCAAAGGGCTGGTACGGCCCGGAGGGGTCCGTTTTCCCATGACCAACGAGGATCGCAGCACGCTGATTGCACGCTTGAGCGAACTTAAACCTCAGGTCGAACATGTGATCGACCTGCTGTTTGCCACTTCCAGTGTCCGATCCCGGTTTGAGGACTGCGGGGCGGTCAATACGGCGACAGCGGAAAAACTGGGTTTGGTGGGGCCAGCCGGCAGGGCATGCGGCATTCCTTACGATGTCCGGCGCTGTTTTCCCACCGGACACTATGGGCAGCAGTATATCCCCGAGAAGGCCAAATCCACAGGTGACGTGTATGCCCGGGCCATGATCCGGGCTGACGAGGTGACTCAATCGATCGAGATGATTCAGTCCTGGTTGAGTGAACCGATCGACACGGCGTGTGTCGAAGCTTTCGATGCGGCTTTGGCACCGGCTTCTTTTGTGGTAGCGATCAACGAAGCGTGGCGCGGCGAGCTGTCGCACTGCGTGTTGACCGATACAACGGGCGGGATCCTGCGTTACAAGGTCAAGGATCCTTCTTTTCATAACTGGAACGGACTGGCCATGTCCCTGCGGGATACCGGAATTTCAGATTTTCCGCTCAATAATAAGAGTTATAATTTGTCCTATTGCGGATTCGATCTTTAATTTAGAAGTCATCTCAAAAAAGTTTTTTGGCTCAATCTCAGCGTTGGTACCTCGTTTCAAGTCCTCGACATACTTCAGTATGCCTGCGGGTTGAAACTCGGATCCGCCTTGATCTTGAACCAAAATCCTAATTTTAAGATTGCTTTTAGTCTTCATCCGCGACAGGTAGACGGCATCATAGAGGGTCCAATTCATAAATGAGAATTTTTTTCGTTGGGTGGCGATCAACCCAATTAAAGGCAAAAGTGGGACGACCATGCTCAAAACACTGAAAAACAGGTTTGAACAGGGATACCGAACCAGTGCCTATCCCAAAAAGGAAATCAAGCTACCGGCCCGCTATCGCGGGTTACCGCAAATTCAAAAGGACGCTCCGGGGGAACTGGCCACCAAATGCGCGGCGGTTTGTCCCCAGGATGCTATCGATGCCGAGAACAAACTGATCGATATGGGACGCTGCGTATTCTGTGGCACGTGCGAGCGTCTTTCCGAGGGTCAGTTCGTCACCTTTACTCGGAATTTTGAACTTTCGGTTGCCGAAAAAGAGCATTTGATGACCGACGGCACGCTGCCTTCCTTGGCTGATCATGCCCGGCAGCACTTTAAAAAGTTATTCGGACGCTCTCTACAACTGCGCCAGGTATCGGCCGCCGGATGCAACGCCTGTGAAGCGGATTTGAACGTTCTGGCCACCCCATTCTTTGATCTGGCCCGGTTCGGGATCAATTTTGTGGCCTCACCGCGCCATGCCGACGGTATCGTCGTCACTGGCCCCATATCCGTCAATATGAAAACGGCACTGCTTCAAACTTACGAAGCCGTGCCGTCCCCCAAAGTTGTCATTGCCGTGGGCAGCTGCCCGCTCAGCGGTGGTCCTTTCAGGGGCAGCCCTGAAATTTCCCCAGGCCTGGACAGCCTGCTGCCGGTTGATTTATATATTCCCGGCTGCCCGCCGCACCCGTTGACCAATCTGCATGCTTTGCTGAAATTTTTCAAATAATATTCGAACCGATCTCAACGCCATCGGGTTCAGCGGCCTTTGCGTTCTCCCGCTGACTTACGATCGAATGTCGATGGTCGGATAGACCCCCTTCTTCACGCCGAGCGGATGCGGTTGAATGATGTTGTAGGCAATGTGCTGGGTTCTTTGGGCATGCCCCCTGTTCTTTTTACCGTCGTAATAAGCCCCGTTGGTTTCGAGGATATGATCGATACGGCGTTGAAAAGTATCGACAAAAGCCTTGCCGTTACCCACGAATTCCATAGCGCCGACGTTGAGTTTGTCCTTCACCTTGGCCAGGTCTTCGAGAGCGATGCTGTGCTCTTTCAGGTCCTGTCGGCTTTCTGATCAGCCCCCAGACCAGATGGCCCGGTGGAATCGTTAGGGACGCTTGCATATCGATAATGGTGTGCGGCATGACGATAACACCTTCTCCAACCCGCAATGGAAATTCGAAAGTGCCCCGCAGGAATGAATTGAACCCGACAAAGACATTATTTTCCAGCACAACGTCGATCAGTTTGGCCCCGTGGGCGGTCACATTGTTGCCCTTGAGCTTCGAGTCGATAATGTAGCAGTGTTCCTGGGCATTCGCCCCCTTGCCGAGGACAGAGCTTTCGATATAGGCATGCTGGGCGATGAGAACATTATCAGCGATGCGGGTCTTGGGCTTGACGACAGCGTAGGGGCTGAGAGAAGCACTTTTCGGAACAGTCTACCGGGTTTGAAAAGTGAACCACGTTGAAGACATCCTGAAAATCTTCTTTGCGGCTTTCGAGAAAATCGATGAATATTCCGGTGGGTCGGCGATCGGGATGGAAGTCGATATATTTTTTCAGCACCTTTTCGGGAAAATTGTATTTGAAATCGAATTGATCCTCGGCTTTGACCCAGATCTGGCCGGAGGCGATATGTTCATGCCAGAGTTCACCGACCTGAAGGTAAGCGAAAGTGCCGACAGCGCAGCCGTGAAGGCTTGTCAGGTCAACCGTGCTGAAAGGATTGAGAAAACAGCCTTCGGTCCAGGAACCGTGGATGTTCACATAGGCGGCTGAGGCCGTATTCTTGATCAGAAACAGCTCCGGGTTTTCCGGATTGTGCGAGCAATTGTGAACCAGGGTTTTGATCAGAAAGCTGTCCTTGATCAGAATCGTTTCGTCGTAATCGAGCGGGATGTCGGTTCCTTCGTAGTGTAAGACATCGCCACGAGATTTCAGCTCGTCACCGCGGATATCACACTTGTATAGAATCGAGTTATCGACCTTGCACCGCCCCAGAATGTTGCTTCCGGCAAGGTTCGAGTAGTTGAATTGATAGTGCAAGGGAGTGGTGGGGTGTGATCCCATAGAGGGCGTAATATTTGATCATCTTGTTCAGCGGAACATAGTATTTGAGGAAACCCGGAACATCGAAATCGAAACGTCTCAAATTTACGTCAACCCGTTGAATGATTCGATCGCGCAGTTTTTCGAGTTGTTTCATTCTTCCTCCATCGTAAGGCGGTAAATAGGGGGCGCAGTTGGCTGATGCGCAAACTGCTCCTGGAGCCAACCGAAAGCCGGATTCAGGAGCGGTTTCTTTTATGATTGTTTGTGGTTGAGATATGAAAACCTCATATGTCCCTTCTGTGCCAATGATTCTCGACCGAGCCTACCCACCAGTCAAGGTTGTGGGCATCCCCATCAACGGCCACAAAATATATACGGCAAATCCGATGACAATCATCAGCAAAATGCTCGCTGGGATACCGTAAAGAAAAAATTCACCGGTTGAAAATTGTTTCGAATCGTAGGCGATTGCATTGGGCGCTGCACCCACAAGCAGCAGAAACGGCATACCGGCGACCACTAGGGAAGCAAACAGGATCACTTCGGCGGCCACACCGAGATAAGGGGCGATGACCAGCGCCACCGGAAGCGAAATTGCAATCGCGGCCACGTTCATGATGAAATTTGTCATCATCATAACAAAGAAGGCGATGCTCATCACAAATACGAACCAGTTGGACTCTTGGAACATTGTCAACCAGTTAACGGCCATCCATTTGGCAGCCCCGGTTTCCCACAGGCAGAATCCGATGCTCATGGCACCGGCAAATAGCAGGATGATGTTCCAGGGAATATCTTCGAGATCCTCCAAGGTCCAAGATGCCGGTGATAAAGAACATGATTGATCGAGATCAGGATGATGGCGGTTTTATCGATCGGTTTCAGGATCGGAATGAAGGACCTCAAGGACATGACCAAAATGCAGCCGAAGACGATCAATGCAGCGGTGATTTCCTTACGGGTAATGGGGCCGAGTTCCGAATTAAGTTGCTTGGCTTTTTCTCTGAGCCCCGGAATGCGGTCTTTTTCGGGTTTGAAGAAAGACCATGAAGAAACCCCACAACAGAAACGTCATCAACCAGCCAATGGGAAACATGTAGTACGACAGCTGAAAAAAACTGATATTCTGGTTCATGATGTCCGTGTAAAATCCCAAGGCTACGGCGCCCCGGGCCGCTCCCAGCAGGGTCACGATGCTTCCGGCGCCGGCGACGTAGGCCATACCGATGAAGAGTCCCTTGCCGAACTTGGTTTGCTTGTCCCCCTCGCCATACAGGGCATAGATCGAAATCAACAGCGGATAGATGGTGGCGGCCACGGCAGTGTGGGCCATGATGTGGGTGAGGGCGGAGGTAACAATAAAGGCACCCAGGTAGATCATGCTCGTTTTTTCACCGACAATGACCAGCATCTTGTACGCCAGTCGCTTGGTCAATCCGACTTTGGTAAAGACCAGACCGATCATAATCGAGGCAAAGATGAACATAACCGAGGGGTCCATGAAATCCTTGAACGCGACCTTGGCCGGCCGGATCAGGAACAAAGCTTGTAGAACGCCGATCGCCAGACTCGTCACGCCGATGGGAACCACCTCGAACACCCACCAGGTGCCGGCCAGCAGAAATATTGCCAGCGCACCCTTGGCCTCGCGACTCAGCGGGAAATGCTCGCCCATGGGATCGATGGCGTCGGGCCAGGCCGGTGCCAGGTAAACTATGGAAAAGAGTAAAATACCGACGGACAAAAAGATGATTTTACGCCAGTTAATCGCCGTACGTTGATCGCCCACTGCAGCATCGGTAGCCATTCACTTCCTCCTTACATTTGACCTTTTAGTCAATAACATCAGCCCGTCTCAATCGTCATTTCTGGTCGGCAAAGCACTCTTCCATGGAATGGAATATGGCGGCGAACACGTCGGTCAACCTGAGAATGCCGATGATTTCCTCTCCCCTGGTCACCAGCAACGACTGGTGGTGGCCGAGCACCAAAAGGTGAATCGCCAGGTCGAGAGACGCCTCCTCCTCGATATATTCGCCTTCAGAGGGCACGTGCGTGTATTTACGCACATTTTGCTGACCCGCTTTTTCGCAGATTTTTTCCAAGGGTTTATCAAAGAGCCGGTAGTTTTCGATCATCGACTCGATAAAACGCTTGCTGAACCCCAGGTGGGCGACGGCCGAGCTTTTCGACTTGATATCCTCGTAGCCGGGCTCCAGGGCTCGTAAGATGTCGTGCTGTCCCAATTTTCCGACGATGTGCCCGTTCTCGTCCTCTACCAGAACGGCCCGATGCCGGTAGCGCGTTTGATCGAATTCCTGCTGGGCTGTCTCGAGAGCCTTAACCGCTTCGAAAATCGTGGCATTATCTTTGATTACTGCATATTCATCCCGCAGCACCATCAGGTCTTTTACCAGATAACGTTTCAATTGCAGCCTCCTTTATCACTATTTTATTCTCAAATAGGGCACATTTATTACAACGAACCCACCGTCTAACAGGCGGTGGGCATCAGGTTGGTTCGGGGTCGGCCAAGATAGTCTCATTACTCTATACACGGTGATAAATCAAGTGATAATTATTCGATGGAACGGCCTGTTGCCACTGTAGAAGCTTACCCATGGCAGAAAGGGAGATCAGCTATGAAAACGGGTGCTGGCAGGATACCTTCGGCAGCGATGATTTTGTCTAACTGGCAGGCGAATACCGTTTTTACCGGTGAGGGCTCGATGCGTGTGGCCTTGCCCGGCGACGCCATGCGTAAAGGCTTGACCCGGAGGCATGGTTCGGCTTGTGCATAGCCCGCTGGCGCGGGGTGAAGGGCGTTATGGATTAAATGGGTTGGATGAGAGAAAGTTAATTGCCAGTGGATTGGACGGGTTCTAATCTCAGAACGGCATTCTTCAGGAAGTTAAATGCGTCCTCTCCGCTGAAGGGAGAGTTTTCTTCATCTGAAGCGACCTTTTTATAATACTGCACTCTTTCTTTGTCAGTAGAGTTGATGGGTGTATCGATGACTTTCAGCGTGTTGCCTGCCAGGCTGTACAGCGTCATGGGACCGAAAGCCCACTGGCCGGTTTCCTTTTCTTCCAGTGCCCCTCTGACGTGATAGTGGTGCAGTGAAAAAATCTTTGGCGGTGGTTTATAGCCGAGCAGTTCAGCGAACATGTCGAGAACTTCAATCACACCGTCAGTGTAGTTACTCTCGAGGGAGGCCACGCCATCGATGGCAATATCGGCGATATCGCTTGAATCGTACGACAGGTCGAGTTTAACAATACAGGCCTGCTGGACATGCCTTACCGATGCTTCTTTTTTACTGACAACCACGTCCTTATCGTTCAAAATCTTGACGATGTTGCGAATGCTGATCATATCCTTCAGGTAGGGGCTTTTGCGTATGACCACGTCCTCGACCGTGGTGTCGTAAATGGTCAGGTCGTTGTCAAGGACCAGGATATTGCCCTCGGTTGTCGTTTCATCTTCAAGGTACAGGTCAAGATCCCTTTCTTTACGAAGGCTATAACCCGCCATTTCGAGCAGGCCACGCATGGCCTCTTTGTCCACCTTGCGTCCGCTCTCTGGCGGACCCATAGATGCGATGACTCTGGTGGCCAGGTTATCAATCTCGATTTTTTTTAAAAGGTTTTCCTTGAAGGACATGCTCACCTCCTAATCAGTGGTTTTTCCAACCTTAATACAGTCGACGCCGTCTGTAAATATACGGATTCATCTGATCTGGCAAACCGACACATGGGATTTTTCGATCGGGCGACCTCTATCGATATAACCTGTATGGCGGTTTTCTATCATAATAGAGAGAACCGTAGAGAAGAGTGACGTATACAAAAGATCCTTGATATTTCTGCTGAATGAAGCAATAAGTACAGGCTGCTGAATAATATATCTGAGATATGCCGGATAAAAAGAAACGAGGGTGAGAGATGAGCGAAACCGTCAAAATTATCTACGGAAGCAAAACATATGAGCTACCAGTGGTGGTCGGGACCGAAGGTGAAAAAGCGATCGACATTTCGTCGCTGCGCAAAGAAAGCGGTCTGATCGCCCTCGACTACGGCTATGCCAACACCGGCAGTTGTTATAGTGAGATCACCTTCATGGATGGTGAAAAGGGAGTCCTGCGATATCGAGGCATACCGGTGGAGCAGTTGGCAGAGCACTCCACTTTCATTGAAACCGCTTACCTGCTGATCAACGGTCGTCTCCCCAACCGGATTCAACTTAACCGGTTTTCGGTGCTATTGAACGACAATTCACTCGTGCACGAGGACATGCGAGTCTTTTATGAAAAATATCCGCGCGCTTCGCACCCCATGGGGATCCTGTCATCGATGGTCAATGCCTTGAGGAGTTTTTACCCCGAATTGCAGAGCGCCGAGGAGGAGATCAACCTTACCATGACGCGGCTGCTTTCCAAGGTCCGTACCATGGCCGCCATATCTTATAAAATTTCCCGGGGGCATAAGATGGTTTATCCCCGTCCGGACCTGACGTATTGTGCCAACTTTCTCAACATGATGTTCGACACGCCGGTTAAACCATACCAGCTCGATGACGAATTGGTCGAAGCTCTGAATGTCTTTTGGATTTTGCATGCCGATCATGAACAGAACTGCTCCACTGCGGCAGTGCGTATCGTGGGCAGTGGGCGGGTTAACCTTTACGCTGCCATTTCAGCCGGCATTGCCGCTCTCTGGGGACCGCTGCACGGCGGTGCCAACCAGGCAGTGGTCGAAATGCTGACCAATATTAAAAACAACGGCGGTGACATCAAACCATTCATCGAAAGGGCCAGGGACAAAAACGACCCCTTCCGGCTCATGGGATTTGGACACAGGGTCTATAAAACTTTTGATCCAAGGGCCAAAATCATGAAACAAATGTGCCACCGGATACTCGACAAACTCAACCTGAGTGATCCATTGATGGACATCGCCATGGAACTGGAAGCCGTTGCACTGAAGGATGAATACTTCATCGACCACAACCTCTATCCGAACGTCGATTTTTACAGCGGAATCGTGCTCCGGGCCATGGGTATTCCCACAAGTATGTTTACGGTCATGTTTGCCATCGGCCGCCTGCCCGGCTGGATCGCCCAGTGGAAGGAGAGCATGGACGATCCATCCTGGAAGCTTTGCCGCCCGCGCCAGATCTACACCGGCCATACAGCAATGGATTACATACCTCTTGACGAACGCTGAAGACGGGCCGTAAGCATTCACAGGGCACCGCATCTGCTTTGTTGTCGGGCACTTGAAGTACAAAAAAGTACGTCTGTGCGCCCGGCGCCTTGCATCCGCGGCACCCTGTAAACGCTTACAATTCTTTGGTCTTAAGCACATTGGACGTTGCAACCCTGTTAACCGATACAACGGGCTGTTATACAGCTTTTCAAATATAAATTCTGCTAAACACAAGGATGGTATAAGTGCTTGTAGAAAAAACGTTCGAATAACGGAACGTTTTTTTAACAACCACTATAATATTATAGAAACAAAAAGCCCGGGGCACATGCCCCGGGCTTTTTGTTTCTCTGGACAATGTATCGAATTAGAACAGGCCGGAAACCTTACCGGTCTTGACATCCACGTCTATCCGTCGGAAAGCCGGGTTGGAGCCGGTACCCGGCATCAAGCTGATGGTGCCGGCACAGGGGCACAGGAACTTGGCGCCGGAGTAAATCAGCACGTCGCGGATCGGCAAGGTCCAACCCTTGGGCACGCCCTTGAGGGTCGGGTCGTGGCTGAGACTCAGGTGGGTCTTGACCATCATGGTGGCGAAATCGGCGTACTTGGGATCGCTTTCCAGCATCTTGGCCTTGGCCTCGGCTTCCGGGGACCAGGACACGCCGTCGGCGCCGTAGACTTCCTTGGCGATGCTTGGCGACACGATCGCGCAGTTTCATCTCCAGCGGATAGAGGAACTTGAAGTCGTTCTCCTCGTTGCAGGCGTCGATGACCGCATCGGCAAATTCGAGCGCGCCGTCACCGCCCTTTTCCCAGTGCTTCGACTCGGCGCAGCGGGCACCGGCTGCTTCGGCGGCCTTGCGCACGACGGCACACTCGGCGTCGGTGTCGGTGTAGAAGCGGTTGATGCAGACCACCGGGTTGATGCCGGCTTTGCGGATGACGTTGATCATGATGAACCATGTTCTCGCAGCCCTTTTCCACCAAATCGAGGTTTTCCTTCTGGTATTCTTCGGCCATGGCGATGCCGGGTACTACCTTGGGTCCGCCGCCGTGCATCTTGAGGGCGCGGATGGTGGTGGTCAGAACCGACACGTGGGGCTTCAGGCCGCTGAAGCGGCACTTGACGTTCCAGAACTTCTCGAAGCCGATGTCGGCCGCAAAGCCGGACTCGGTCACGTGGTAGTCAAACAGTTTCAGACCGACGCGGTCGGCGATGATCGAGGACTGCCCCACGGCGATGTTGGCGAACGGACCGGCGTGGACCATGCAGGGGTTGTACTCGGCGGTGCACATCAGGGTGGGGTTGATGGTGTTGCGCATGAAGGCGGTCATGGCGTTGCCGACTTCGAGGTCACCGGTAGTGACCGGTTTGCCGCTCTTGTCGAAGGCCACGGTGATGTTGTTGAGCCGTTCTTTAAGATCCGCCAGGTCCCGGATAACGGCCAGGATCGCCATACATTCGGAACCCGACGGCGATGCCGAATTTGGACTGCATGGTGAAGCCGTCGAAACGACCACCGATGCCGATGATGATGTTTCTGAGGGCCTGGGCGCAGAAATCGATGATCCAGCCCATCTCCACCCGGGTGGGGTCGATGTCGAGTCGCCGCATTTTGGTCAGGCGCTGGAGCTGCTCGTCGTTGTAGTTGCGCTCGTGCTGCATCCGGGAGGTCATCGCCACCATGGCCAGGTTGTGGGCGTTCATGATGTCGTTGATATCACCGGTCAGACCCAGGGAGAACTCGGTCATGGGAATCAGCAGTGAATTGCCGCCGCCGGCAGCGGTACCCTTGACGTTCATGGTCGGTCCGCCGGAAGGTTGCCGCAAGGCACCGCCGACGTTGACACCACGTTTGCCCAAGCCTTCCATCAGGCCGCAGGAGGTGGTACTTTTTCCTTCGCCCAGGGGTGTCGGCGTAATGGCCGTCACTTCGATGTACTTTCCATCTGGCTTGTCTTTTAAACGATCGATGATTTTGAGAAAATCGAGTTTGGCCAGTCTCCCCATCGGCAGCATTTCGTCCGGCTGCAGGCCCAGTTTCTCGCGCCATTGATCCGGTGACGGCATGTTTTTCTCGGCCGCCTCGGAAATCTGCCAGTCTGCCATGTTTACCGCATCGTAAGCCATCTATCCTCCTCCTCTAGTATTAGGTTAACAATACATGAACCGGATTGAGTCCCGGTTCTTTAGGCCTGAGTGAAATTCCCAAACTTTTCAGGGTGTTCAGTATCCTATACGTCCACAAGAAAGAACCAATAACACGTCGATTTTGATTTGGCAAGTGATATGTATGGCAGGTTGTTAAGGCGCCTTACCACGGTGTATTACGCTGCTGGGGGGGATGGTATCAATCCTGAAACTGGCGCAGACGGTAATAGAACCCTTTGACTGCCATCAATTTTTCATGGCTGCCGGTTTCGACAATGCGGCCGCGGTTGAGGACGATGATCCGGTCGGCGTGACGAACTGTCGAGAGCCTGTGAGCGACGATGATCGATGTGCGATTCCTCATCAGTACTTCCAAAGCTTCCTGTATTTTAAGCTCGGTCTGGGTGTCGATATATGAGGTGGCCTCGTCGAAGAGGATCAGCTCCGGTTCGCGGGCAAACGCCCTGGCTATCGAGATGAGCTGGCGTTCACCACTCGAAATGGAGGCGCCGCCTTCGGATAGAACGGTGTCGGCGCCATACGGCAGCTTGTCAGTCAAGATCCGGCAGTTGGACACCTCAAGGATGGTATCCATTTCTGCCGTTGTCATTTTACCGTCGCTGCGGAAGACGTTGTCCCGAATCGTCTCCGAAAATAAAAAAGGGTCCTGCATGACCAGGGCCATTTTCGACCGGTAGGCCTGCGGCTCATATTCACGGGCGTCAATGCCGTTGATCAGCACGCGCCCGTTGTTCGGATCGTAAAAGCGGGTGATTAAATTGATCAGGGTTGTTTTGCCGGAACCGGTGGGACCGACCACTCCGAGCACCTCGCCAGCCGTGATGATCAAATTGATATCTCGAAGCACGGGTTCGCCGGGAAGGTAGCTGAAAGAGACGTCATCGAGTGAGATGGTTTCGATGGATTCAAGGCGGTGCGCGGTGACGGCTGAAGACCTTGGTGCTATCAGCCGGCTCTTGCTATCAAGGATTAGGAAGATGCGTTCAGCAGACGCCATTGCATCTTGAAGGACGGTGTATTTTTCCGCCAGGTCGCGGATGGGCCGGAAAAACATTTTTATATAAGCGATAAACGCGACAAGGGTGCCCAGGGTCAGGGATTCCGTCAGCACGGCACCGCCACCGACGTATATGACAACTGCAGTTGCCATCACCCCCAGGACCTCTACCGTCGGGAGAAAAAGCCCCAACACCCGGATTTGTCGCATACCGGCCAGGTAGTTTTCATGGTTCAAGGTTTTAAACGCGCGGTAATTATCCGCCTCGTTGTGAAAGAGCTGAATGACCTTCATACCGCCGATGGTTTCGGAAAAACGGGTGTTGATCTCTGCTATTTTAACCCGCAACAGCCGGAAGATATCCCGGGCTCTGGCAGAGAAAATTATGGTGGCCAGTCCCACGAGCGGAAGGACGGTGAAAGTGGCTAGGGCTAGTTTCCAATCGAGGGCGATCAGAACGGCCATGATGCCGACCAGGAGAAAAAGATCTTTAAAAACGAAAGCGATCACTGAGGTAAACAGTTCATCCATATTCTGCACGTCGTTGGTCACTCGGGTCACCAGCCTTCCGACTGGGTTGCGCGTGAAGAATTCCATCGACAGGCTTTGAATGTGCCGAAAGAGGTGCATCCTCAAATCGTGCATGATCATGTGGCCGGTGTACACCATGATCCACTTCTGAAAGAAATTGAAAACGAAGTTCAAAGCGATAATGGCAAGAAAGAGGACTGCAACGAGTCCCAGCCCTTTGATATCCCTTGCGCGCAGCACGGCAATTTCGCTGCTGGTCAGCCGACCGAGCTTGTCTGCCGCAATCAGCGCCCGAGAACCTTGGATGATGAACAGATCCGGGTGTTCTTCGACCACCGCGCGTGCCGAAGCGTCCCGCATGTCTGCTTCGGTCACTCGCATTCCATCCATACCTGAGGGGGTGATATAGCGGTCAATCGCAATTTTGGTTGCATACGGAATGCAAAGATCGAGCACCGTAATTGCCATCACCAGAAACACGGACCAGATGATGGGCCTGGTAAACGGGCGACTGAAGACGTACAGGCGTCGCAGGAGTCGAGCATCGTATGTTTTGCCGAGGGTTTTTTCCTCGAAGGATCTGTTGTCAGTTGACATACGCATCTTCTTCGATCTCTTGGAGGCGGTAGGTTTTGGCATAGTAGCGGTTGGCTTCCATCAGTTCATGATGCGTACCGATTTCGAGGATTCGCCCCCCGTCCAGCGTGATGATGGCATCGGCGAATCGAACGGCAGATAGACGATGGGAAGCAATAAGTACGTTTTTGCCCCTGGCGATGGTTCGGATGTTGGAGACGACGGCGGTACCGGTTTCGAGATCGACCTGACTGATAGGATCGTCCAGAATGAGTATCGGGGCAGGATCGAGGAAAGCCCGCGCCAGGGCAATCCGCTGCTTCTGGCCGCCGGAGAGAATGACACCCCTTTCTCCAACGATGGTGTCGTAGCCGTTTGGGAAAGAAACGATCGTTTGATGGACGGCGGCCATTCGAGCGGCTGATTCAAGGTCGTTTTCTCCGAAATGCTCCCTACCCAGGGTGATGTTCTGGCGAATGCTTCCGGCAAACAGAAACGGTTCCTGGGGTACGAATGCAATTTGGGACCTGAGACTCGACAAGGTCAATTCCCTGATATCTTTACCATCGACTAAAATGCGTCCGGTGGTTACATCGTAAAGCCGCGGGATCAGATTTAGAAGAGTGGTTTTGCCGCTGCCAGGAGGACCGACGATGCCTAAAATACTGTCAGGCCGGATCTGAAGATCGATGTCCTCGAGAACCGTTATCGCTTTGGAAGCCGCTTGCGGGGTATAAGAGAACCGAACGTTTTCAAATGTGATGGCCCCCTGAGTTCGGGTGCATGTTTTCGCGCCGGGTTGATCGAAGATTTCTGACTGCGTGGCCAGAACGCTGCCTAAGCGCTCGAGGGATGCCTTGCCGCGCTGAATCAGATTGGTGACCCACCCAAGGGCCATCATCGGCCATGTCAGGATGCCGAGATAGCTAATGAAAGCCACAAAATCGCCCGGTGTTATGGTTTGGGTGATGGTTTCACGGCCACCGACAAAAATAACGATGGCCATGCTCAGGTTCGTCAGAAACATCATCATCGGTATAAATGCACCGGTGATCTTGACCAGATCGAGGTTTTTTCTGATGTAGTTTCGTGAAATCTCTTCCACCCGTGCAGACTCATTGTCTTCCCAACCATAAGATTTTACGACCCGGATGCCGGCAAAGCGTTCCCTGACCGCCTCGGTCAATTCGGCATAAGCCTTTTGCACTTTCTGGTATCGTCGATGCATCCTTTTGCTGAAAAACCGTGCCCCGAAG
Source organism: uncultured delta proteobacterium (assembly GCA_963719015.1). GTDB lineage: Bacteria > Desulfobacterota > Desulfobacteria > Desulfobacterales > SG8-13 > JARFQH01. The sequence continues at coordinate 102,877 of CAVRBA010000021.1, forward strand.
ACAATCAACGGCATCGGAATAAGCACCAACAGGGTCAGCCGAATATTGATGTAGGCCATGAATCCGATGGCCGCGGTTCCCAGCACAACGGCATCGTTCAGGGCCACAAGGCCCATTCCGGTTGCCATTCTCACCTGTTGGATGTCGTTGGTGGCATGCGCCATAAGGTCGCCGGTTTTGGCCCGGTCGAAATAGGACGCGGAGAGGCTTTGAAGGTGGGTGAAAAGTGTGTTGCGCAACCCTTCTTCCACCCGTCGCGACGTTCCGAGCAAGCAGCGCCGCCAGACAAAACGGAACACCCCGATCAGAAGAGCGATGCCGGACATGTAAAGAGCATAGAAGAGCAGGCCGAAGGGTTCGGTCTGCATGGTCGTCAAGTCGTCAACCGCCCATTTAATGACCCGCGGGATAAATAGTTGAAGCACATCCACAACGATCAGACTGAGCAAGCCAACCACGATCAGATAACGATTTTCCGCAAAATATGGCTTGATCAGTTCGATGGGTTTCATTGGCGCGCGCTATCCTTGGGATCGGTTATAGTGGTGTTTTCCGTTCCAATATAGTGACTGGCGTATTCATCTGCAAGCGGCAGAGACCAGAAGCGGGTAACCCGCTGAGCTTTTTACCATAAAAATACGGCCAGCTTGACCCGAAAATCTCGTGGAATTATTGGGAAAAGTTCCTTTGCGGTGACGGCATCAGTTTCAAAATCGGAGGTGTGCGCAGTTGCTTTGCCAGTCGTTTACAGGGGGTTAGAGCGGACGGCATTAATTGACTTTCAAAAGATCGGTTGTTAATATCACCTGTTATGGAAATGGGTCATATCGTCGAATACATCGACCGCGAAAAGATTATGTGTGCCGTCGTTCTCGAGGTCAGAGACAGACGCTTGCGCGTTCTTAACCAGAACAACCGAGAGGTGAATTTGTCTGCCAATCGGTTATCCCACCAATGCAAAGAACGACTCGACCTGGGCCATGGAAGAGAAAAAACGGTTGAAGCATTGAGGCACGTCGCCTGTCGGCGCGAAAAACTCATCGACAATGTGGATATAAGGGAGCTATGGGAAGTATTAAACAGTGAACAGGAATGGATCGACCTGGAAACAATGACAGCGTTTTGTTTTCCCAACAGTCCGTCACAAGATCACGAAGCGGCAGTTATCCGGGCTTTTTTTAGTAATCGGCTGTATTTCAAGTTCAATTCGGATCGATTCTTTCCCTATACGCCGGAACAGGTTGATCGTATTGTCTTTCAAAAGAAGGAGACGGAGCGTCGGAACCGATTGATTGCCAAAGGGGTTACTTGGTTAAGTGTGCTGCTGAAAAACGAACACCGCCCGACAGGTGTTTTCGCGGAAGATGAGCAGAAACTGATTGAAGTATTCAAGTCGGTTTACCTTTTCGGCAAAGACAGCCCCAATTATAACCTGGGCAGGGAGATTCTTTCGGGAGCCGGCATCCCTGAACCGATAGATCTTTTTCCAGCTCTGGTGAAACTCGGCGTTTGGAGCGAAGATGAGAACACAGACCTGATGGTTCTCGATGTTCCGACCGAGTTTCCCCGGGAGGTTAGCGCGGCAGCAAATGAGATGGTGGAATCGGCTGCGTCGCTCTCGGTCGAGATGCCGCCATCATCTCCCCGACGTGATTTTACGAAATTGTCATTGATGACCGTGGACGGTCAGTCCACTCTTGACTATGATGACGCCCTCAGCCTTGAAAGGTACGATGAATCATACCTGCTCGGGATCCACATCGTTGATGTGGCACACCGGGTCGAAAAGGGGACACCTTTAGACGGGGAAGCGCTGAACCGCTGCAGTTCGATCTATATGCCGGATCGAAGAATCCCGATGCTGCCGGCCTGTCTCGCTGAAGACCTCTGCAGCCTGAAGGCCGGCCAACTGCGGCCGGCTATCAGTACAATGGTGAAACTCAGCCCGACTCTGGATATCACCGCCTTCGATGTGGTTCCTTCTCTGGTTAAAGTCGATCAGCAGCTCACGTACTATGATGTCAATCTTCTGGCTAACGAGAACCAGAATTTTATTATCCTGAAGGACATGGCCGCCAAGTTCCGGAAATATCGACTGGACTCCGGAGCCGTTCAAATTACGCTCCCGGAGATTCATGTCTGGGTTGGAGACACCGGAGAGGTATCGGTGAACAGGATAAACCGTGAGAGTCCCGGCCGGATGCTGGTGTCCGAGCTGATGATCATGGCTAACTGGCTGATGGCCCGATTTCTCAAAGACTACGGTTTACCGGCAGTTTACCGCTCCCAACCGGCGGCCAAAGAACGGCTTTACCAGGGGGATTCGGATAGTCTGTTCCAGAATATCATGCAACGCAGGTTGCTGAACCGTTTTGTTTTAAGCCACGCTCCGGAGACCCACTCCGGTCTTGGACTGGACGCCTATGTGACAGCAACTTCTCCCATACGAAAGTACTGCGATCTCGTTACCCAACGACAGATACGGTCTGCATTTGGTCTGGAAACCCCTTACTCAGCTGAGGAAATAGATAACATCATTCAGCGATTGGAACTGCCGATGAGCCAAGTGTCACGCCTTCAGCAGCGCCGCCTCAGGTACTGGATATTGAAATCCTTGGAGCAACGCATCGGTGCCAAAGAAGAAGCCATCGTTCTCGCCAAGCGGCGCCGGGGGTACCAAGTCCTGATTCCGGAATACATGCTTGAATGTGAGATCCCATTTACCAGCGGCCTAACCCTTAAACCCGAAGACCTGGTGCAGGTGGTCATACAGCGAGTGAATGCCCGCAAGGGCATCCTCAACGTGTTTGTCGGATGAAGGCGTTGCCAGCCCAGATTCATCGTCCATTCCCGGCGGGGTTGTTCAAAAGTTTGCCGACGCTTCTTAAAGATACTTTCCCTGGCAGTTTTGCGTTCATACGAGGTGATACAATCTTGAATTGGAAGTAGGAAACCACGTCCTATGGGCGTGGTCATGTGTCAGTGGCTATGCCGTATAGGGCGGTATCGCTGCTAAATCCGAAAATCGAATATCGACATCCAAAACAATATCAAAGCCCGAATGTGGCAATGACAGAAACAACCTGCCCTTTGGTGGTTATTATGGAACGGTAGGAAGAGCTGTCCGGTCAGGCTCATTTGGATTTTGGTCATTTGATATTGTTTCGAGTTTCGGATTTTGTACTTCGAATTTGTAATATCAAAGCCGTAAGCCCCTTACAGTCCCCCGGGGTGCTGGCTGAAAGCCTCGTCCTTTGGGCGCGGATTCATTACGCGGTAGTGATCATGCGCATTCTACTCTGGTATTGCACCCGTTTTGACTGGGTGCCGACAATCAAAACCCTGGAAAATGCCCCTGCGGCTGCGGCAGCAATGAACGAAAACGCTATCGTCGCTTTCATCCATGTAGAGCCGGACGATTCTGCACCGGGCAGTTCGGCGGAGACGAAGTTGGTTAAAAATACCAAGTGGTTGGCGCGCAAGTGGGATACCAAGCAGATAATTCTACATTCCTTTACCCACCTGGGAGAGCACAAGGCCGAACCGGAACAGGCCAAAGCGCTGATTGACAGCGTCGAAAGGCGTCTCGTTTGTGCGGGGTACACAGCCGGCCAGACGTCTTACGGTTATTTCAACGATTTGGTGATCGAGGCACCGGGGCACGCTCTGGCGAGAATCTACAAAGAATTCTAACGACTTCCTAAGACGCTCATCTGCTGTGTTGTGCTTCGTTTTAATTCACTGCGACCTACAAAAGTACGTCTCCTTCCTTGAAAACTTGCACGCCTTGTACATGAACATCTTAGGAAGCCGTTGGCATGTCCATCGAGGTTTTGCTATTGCATGAATTTTAAAACGGGATAGCTCTGCGTCACTTGATCGAGACGACTTTGCCGCGGGTCATCAATTGCAGCACTTGCGGGGTGAGTTTAAAGAGGGCATTCGGGGTGCCAGCGGCGGCCCATATTTCTTCGTAGTTCAGCAGATCTTCATCGATTTGAAAATTAGCGCGTGTTGCGAGTCTTGCCGGTCGGTCGGAACATTGTATTCGATGCTGTCCGGTCTTGGGGTCAATTTCTTTTACCCCGGCGAGGATTGACGGGCATTTTTAAATCGAGGCGCTTCATCTTGCGCCAGAGAGTCGTTGGGTGGATACCCATTTCCTCTGCCGTGGCTTTGCGATTCCAGGCGTTTTTCACCAGTGTTTTATAAATGAAAGAACGTTCGACAGTCATCAGGGAGTCTGCTGCCGGGGGGAGTTCATAAGGTTGTGCTTGGGGTCGGTGGTTCGGTTTCTTGAAAAAATTTTCCGGCAAATGAGCGATCTGGATCTGCCCTTCCGGACATATAACCAGGGCGTATTCGATAATATGTTCGAGTTCGCGGGTATTGCCTGGGTAGTTATAGGCCATCAGAAGCGGCAATGCTTCCGGTGAAACACCCGTGATGGTTTTACCATTGAGATTCGTGTATTTCGTGATCAGGTAGTCGATTAGCAGGGGAATGTCTTCCTTGCGTTCCCGCAAGGGCGGAATCCGTATTGTGACAGAACCGATGAGTTCGTGCAGATCCTTACGGAATCTTTCCGGAGTCAACATATCGGATAGACGGCCACATGAGGCCGCCACGATGCGAACGTCGGCAGGTTCTGGTCGTTTGCTACCCAGAGGTTCGAAGACTTTATCGCGCAAAACCATGACGAGGCGTTCCTGAAGTTTCGGTGACATGGCATCCACGTCATTGAGAAACAGCGTCCCGCCTGCGGCCAGGGCAACCCGGCCTGGTTTATCGTGCCCTGTTTTCTTATTACTATCATCGGTGTAGCCGAAAAGTTCGGTTTCCAGCAAGGCTTCGGGCAGCGTTCGGCAGCAGGTGGTAATCAGTGGACCATATTTCCGGAGACCCATGGCGTGGACGGTTTTTGCAAAAAGCGCCTTTTCGGTGCCCTTTTCGCCTTCCATCAGGATCGGTATGTCCGTTTGAGCGGCGGATTCAAGGACTTCTATTAAACGCAGCATTGTGTCGTTTTTACTAATGATCTCACTGAATTTGTAAGAGTCGGCCAGTTCACGCCGCAGTTGCCGCACCTCACTGATATCCCGAAAGGTCTCTACAGCGCCGAGTACCCGGTTTCTCCCGTCTTTCAGCAAGGCGGTCGTTATGCTGACGGGGACACGTTTGTCCTCGCAACTGGTGATGAAGACTTCGTTGTCGATAAGAGAATGCCCGCTTTCCAGAGTTTGCTGTAGAGGACAACGTTGATCGCAGATATCGGCTTTGAAGACCTCCCAACAGTAGCGTCCGATGGCCTCGGATTCTTTGACACCGGTAATCTGCTCGGCAGCCCTGTTGAAGTAAGTGATCACCCGGTTCACATCTACCGTGAAAACGCCGTCGGCGACGCTTTCTAAAATAATCAGGGCTTCCTCCGCAGAGGGGTGCTTCATAACCGTGCCCTTCTTCAACGTTTATGGATTCCCGGCCAATGAAGCCGGGGTTGGCTGGGTATGGGTGATTGGCGAGAGTCAAACTTTATCTTTAGAAGTCGGTTTTGTCAAGAATGAAGAATTGCCGCAAGGCCGGAAACCGGTCATCATGAGATGGACAGGTTGTTGTAATTCCTGAATCTTGCACGAAATTGCCGAGATCTTGGATGTCCCTGATATGCGCCATTTGAAATGAAAAAAAACTTGTTTTGGCTTTTTCAGATGAAATTATTTGTAACAAATTAAATATGCAAATATATCTGTCTTTTATTAATCTGAATGGTTGGGTTACATTTGCAATTGAATTTTGGAAACCTAAGGTTTCTTTGCCCCATTGATCGAATCATAATTCACCAAAAACACAACCGCAATGAAAGGTTTGGAAGGGTTTTAGATGTTAAGTCCCAAACGCCTTATGATGTGCAGCTAAACCTCTGGGTAAGGTACTCACCCTCATACGCCAAGGAAAGACCACAAAGGTAATTGCCGAACTGACGGGAGGTGGCGACCAGCGCGATCGATTTTCACCGGCACAACATCCGACGCAATCTGGGTCTTAAGCACAAAGCTATCAATCTAAAAACTTGCCTTGCCCAGATGGCGTAATATTGGCTTTGTCCCCATACTATCCCCGCAATCAACTCGTCTTGTAATCTTCAAAGCAAAATTCTAATTTAACCTATTCGGGCTTTAAGTAGATCGCCAGCGACTAAACTATCAGTCGTTTTAGCAAAACAAAACCCGTGTAAGTTTCGAACTTATTGATATGACGAGTTTTTCAATGTGGCCATAACGTTCATAATGAGGATGTTGGTTTTCAAATAGGAGATCTCCAAATGAGCAATTCAGAGGCATTGAACGCAATACCGACATTGAGATGTGGACAACAATATGAAAAAGTAATGCGAGAAAAATGGTATGTACGCCTAACCCAACGAACACCCTGCGCATTGCCTGCGGATTGTATCCGACTGACCGGATCGTTTGTGTCAAGTCGTATAAGGATCATAGATTACAGTAAAGCAGGAATGGGCTTGGTGTCCAGGAAGGCCATGGAAGTTGGCTCGTATCAAATCATTCGCGTATATGACTTGGATGCTGATGAAAATCTTCATGATTGTAGAGATATCCGCATGGTCGGCGTGGCAGAAGTACAATGGATCAAAAAAATAGACGGCGACGATGGTACTGAGTTCAGAGCGGGAGTTAAATATTTGTTCGTACCTTAACTGCACTATAGCGATATGTTTCCACTGAAAACCGCCTCTGTTTTCTATGCCACTACAGTAACGCCTTCCTATTCTTTAAAAAGCTTCCTTTGAACACAGTTAAAGAGCTAAAAAGTCACATATGATCCAAAATATACGTCAAAAAAACCTCCCTGCTGCCTGTAGTTTTGACATTATTGTTAATTCAATATCGAATCCGCGTTGTATTAACGAATCAAGGGACGCAAAACATCCTGAAAAAAATCATAAAAAAATTTAAATCTTCACGAGATTAAACCATATTTCCGATTGAGGGGAAACTGCGTCAATATTTAAGGCGCTGACTATCTTCATTCAAATGGCCAAAAATTTTCAACTCAGATGGACTGATTTTCAACTCAAAAGTCGCGTTTCAGTCCCTCACACGCCGACCCGCCTATCAAACCTTGTTGTTGACCAAATTAAGCAAATAAACTATAGGTCATTTTGCGAATAAATTCGATTCACGCAGCGGGGAGATTATGGGAATCCTTGAACGTAAGGAGCGCGAAAGGGAAAGACGTCGACAACAGATTATTGTTGCCGCTAAGAAAGTGTTTTCGGAAAAAGGCTTCAACAAGGCAACCATGGACGATATAGCCGGTGAAGCCGAACTCAGTCCCGGGACGTTATATCTCTATTTTAAGAACAAAGAAGAATTGTATGCATCGCTTTCTCTCAGAATACTGCATTATCTGCACATCCGGGTTGAACACGTTGAGAGTTCCAAAGAACTCGATCCGGAGAAAAAACTGGATGCCATGATCGATGCCATGTACGATGTTTACGAGTTCGATCCTCTCGTGATTATCAATATGTTTCACCTCCAGTCGAGCGAAACGCTCAAAAACTTATCACCAGAACTCCTGGAGGAAATCAAAGATCTCTCCCGTAAGTCCATCGGCGGCATGTCCCGCATATTCGACCAAGGAATCAAATCCGGCGTTTTTGTCGAACTCCACCCGATGGCGCTTTCCGATATCTTCTGGTCGTTATTTTCAGGTGTGGTTTTGTGGACGACCAGCAAACGCATTATCAACACCGAGAAGGATTTTCTCAGAGAAACTCTGGATCTTGCCTTTGGAATATTCAAAGACGGAATCATGCGCAAGTAAATGAACCTTTGGATAAATTCGGTATTCCTATCGGGCGAGAGATAATTTAGAATAGGCGTGTAATTTCATCCACCGCAAATTGCGGCCAGGGCACCGGTTGATGCTGGCGCAGCGCTTCGATGCCGCTGCCGGCCTCGCGCACCTCGCCGATAATCGATACGGCGATACCGGACTTGTGGATGTTCTGCACGAGTTGTTTAGCGGCATAATTCCGGCAGCAAATAAGCAGGCTGCCGGAACCGATCAGCCCCAGTGGATCGAGCTTTAGCAAGCCGCAGAATTTGGCCGTTTCGGGGAAGATGGGGATCCTTTCCATATCGACCCGGATCCGATGATTCCCGGCAATGCTGAGTTCCGCCAGAGCAGTTGCCAGACCTCCTTCGGTCACATCGTGCATCGCACTGGTACCGCTAACATTCAAAGCCAGGGCCGCTTCCGGCAATATGCTGATTTTGTCAAGAAACCCGCGACAGTTTTCGATATCGGCCGCGGGCACGCCGATATTCGCAAGGCGGTCTCCGAAATCCCTGGCAATGATGGCGGTACCTTCCACGGCGACGGCCTTTGTCATCAAGATCTGATCACCGGCTTTCATGTTGCGCTTGTCAATTAATCGCCGCCGTTCAACGGTACCGACCATCATGCCGGTGACCACCGGTCGCGTAACTGCTTCTGTGATCTCCGTATGCCCACCGCATAGTGTAATGTTCTGAGACCGACATACTTCGTTCAGGTCTTCCATTACTTTGCGGATGATAAAAGCGCTGGTGCCGACCGGGAACATCAAAGTCGTAAGGAACCAACGCGGGATTGCGCCGGCGGTGACCACATCGTTGGCGTTGACGATCACGGCATATTTTGCAATAGCGTCGGAAGCAAAAGTGATCGGGTCCGATTTTAGCACCAGTATCTCTTCCTCGCGGACGTCGACCGCCGCCGTGTCTTCACCAATGGCTGGTTTTATCAATACTGTAGAGTCTTCAAATTCGAAATCCGCCAGGAATTGTGCCAGCAGATCATTAGGGAGTTTGCCGCCGGGCAAAGCCAATCCCATGCGGACAATATTCTTAACCTGGCTGAGATTGTCGATGCTGAAATCGCTGTCATCGTCTGTGAGGTCGATTCGATTGGGGTTGGCAAGCAGGACCGTGATGGCACCGGCCTGGATACCCGCTTCGATGTCCATCGGATAGTCACCGACCATCAGCACTTCCTCTGCAGCCACATTCATATGCCGCGCGGCCAGCCGGATGCCGTCCCCGCTCGGTTTCGGGTTGATCGGATCGTCACGTGTGATAACGAGGTCGAAATCATTGAAGGTCAATCCTGCGAAAATTTTTCAGAGCCCGTAAAACGGACTGTCGGCTGTTGCGCGTAATTATTCCGACCCGAATACTTCGGTTTTGAAGGAATCGGACGAGATCCTCGGCACCCGTGTTTGGCTTCGCCTTTAGCTGCAGCCGATAATTCGAAGGCATCCACTGCCTGCAGGGCTTTTTCCCTTTGATCCGGAAATGGCAGTGAATCGATGTATTCCAACAGTAAACTGTCCGCCGGACATCCGATCTTGCGTTTTGATGATCGACAGATCCAGTGAATCCGGCCGGGTGAGGGTGCCGTCGAAGTCGAAGAGGACGGCCTTGATGTAACGCGTTGGTTTCTTCATGTCGGAATCGATGGGGCTGTCGTTAGAATTGACATTTGAATTTAACAAGATGCAATATTAAATCAGGTTCATCAAATGGTCATATGATACGCGATCAATATCAAATGTCAATTTCTCGTGTTCAATCTACCGTAAAGAAAATGAAAATTCTTCTCATTTATCCATATTTTCTCGAAGACCGCGTCCATGTCGACGAGATCAGTGTTCCGCCCCAGGGGATCTTTTATGTGGCGGCTTTCTGTAAGCAACATGGCCATGATGTCGACGTGCTAAACTGGTTTGACATCCACCGAACACCGCACAGAATCCGCGAGACCCTGGAGGAAAAGCGGCCGGATGTTATCGGATTTTCGATTCTGCATGCCAACCGATGGGGCGGGATCGATATTGCCTCTATCGCCAAAGAGGTCGATCCACGTGTTCGTGTTGTTTTCGGCGGTATCGGCGCCTCCTATCTGTGGAAACATTTGCTGACGCACTTCGCCCAGATTGATTACGTGGTCATCGGTGAAGGTGAACACAGCTTTCTGAAACTGGTTCAGAGCCTGGCCGAAGGCCGTTCCGAACATCTGGCAGCTATCGGCGGGATTGCCCTGCGACAGGACGGAAGCGTGGTCCACAATGAATGCAACGAGCTGATAAAGGAACTCGACGGCCTGGCCAACCCAGCGCAGCACTTTACCTACCGGCACATATCGCTGACTCGCGGCTGTCCTGGCGGCTGTACATTTTGCGGGTCACCGAATTTCTGGCACCGTAAAATTCGCTCCCACTCGCCCGATTATTTTGTGGATCAAATCGAATACTTGAGCCGAAAAGGTGTGCGCCATTTTTTCTTTTCCGATGACACATTCACCGTCAACCGCAAAAGAGTTCAGGAGGTTTGTCGGTTGATTCTCGAACGAAATCTTCAGATTACGTGGCAGGCAATATCCCGGGTGGATATGGTCAACCGGGAAATGCTTTCATGGATGCGCAGAGCCGGCTGCATTCAAATCAGCTACGGCGTTGAAAGCGGATCGGCGACCATACGACGCCTGCTGAATAAAAAGTTTACTGACGACCAGATCGAACACGCTTTCCGCCTGACGACGCGTTACGGCATGCTGTACCAGGGCTTACTTCATATACGGCTGTCCGGGTGAGACGCCGCAGACAATACAGGCGTCCATCGATCTGATCAGACGTATCAAACCCCTCAGTGTCGTTTTCTACATCCTCGACCTTTTTCCCGGAACGGCCTTGTATGATTTCTATAAACGGGTTGCCGGCGTTACGGATGACATATGGCTCGAACGCGTCGAGGACATCCTCTATTTTGAAACCGATCCAAAATTGGATCGGGAGCAGGTTCTATCTTTCGGCAGAGAATTACGACAGAGCTTTTACGAGGGGTTACCGGAAGCTGTGGCGGCATTGGAGCTGGAAGACAGGGAAGAGTTCTATCTGCTGCATGCGGAGTTTCTTTCGCGGCTCGCCATGACCTTCGATCACGGTGATTATGCCGGTATCGAAGCCATTCCGAACAAGACGTCAATTGCTGAAAATCTTTACCGGCGAGCGCTGGGCTATCACCCAGACCAGCGGGCTTATCTCGGGCTTGGCATAATCCTCCAGAAGGAGGGGTCATTTCGAGGACTCCCTTGCGGTTCTTGAAGCGGGGGTGCGTCATTACCCGCAAGACGAGCACCTCAATATTTGCCTGGGGGTCAGTCTCATGAACCTGGCGCGAATTGATGAGGCCTTGACTCAGATGTTGCCATTCAAGCACTCACGGCAGGCCAAGGAATATATCGCGAATTGCTACCAAGCCATGAACGATCATGAGACAGCAGCCGTGTATCGAGGGAACATAAAGTCATGAATGCTTGCGATCCATAAAAAGGTGGGTTAACGTTATCTTGCAGCCACGGCCCGAAAACAATCGGTCAGTGTCTCGGCGGTCCCCTCGAGCGACAATTTTGAAATGGCTGTCAGCGTGTACTCTTTAATCAGGGATTTCATCAGGCTTCTCCTACTGATACGATCTCTTCGACCCGATAGGCGTTTTTTCCGGCAAAAGCAAAACCGTTTTTGAATTTCCCCTTGCGGGCATTTCCGAGTGCCATGGCGATACAATAGGGGCTTTTGTGAGCCTTCGCACGTTTTAATGCAGTGAAAAGGGCACTTGAACGGTTTTTTCTTGCCTTGATTCACCCCATCGATAAATGCGTTGTGAATCGCCCTGCCGGGCAGTCCCCACCGGGCTCTTGATGATTACCATATCCTCTTTTTTGGCATCGATGTAGGTCTGTTTAAAGGCGTCATCCGCATCACATTCATCGGTGGCAACAAATCGTGTGCCCATTTGTACGCCGGCAGCCCCTAATTCAAGGAAGTTGTAGATGTCCTCGCCGTTGTAGATGCCGCCGGCGGCGATTACCGGAATCATTTTTCCCTTCGTCATTTCGTACTCTTTGCGATACGTCAATTACCTCTGCAACCAGTTGTTCAAGAGCAAACGCCGGGTCATCAATCTGATGCTCTTTAAAGCCGATATGTCCGCCGGCCTTGGGACCTTCCACGACGAAACCGTCGGGAAGGTAATTATAGCGAGACAGCCATTTTTTGCACAGGATTTTTGCGGCCCTTGCCGAGGATACAATCGGCACCAGATTGGTATGGCAACTCTGAGGTCAGATAGCCCGGAAGATCCAAGGGTAGACCGGCCCCTGAGAAAATGATGTCGATTCCCTCCGAAATGGAGGTTCGCACCATATCGGCGAAGTCTGACAATGCAACCATAATATTGACACCGAGAATGCCTGAGGATGCCCGGCGCGCCTTTCTGATTTCGTTTTTCAGAGCCCTTATGTTGGCTTCAGCACTGTTGGTGGCGAAGTCAGGTTCGTGAATCCCCGCCACCGCTGCGGCGATAACACCGATCCCGCCTTCATTGGCGACGGCAGCTGCCAAACCTGAAAGTGATATACCGATACCCATGCCGCCCTGGATGATCGGAACCGCACTAATGTGATTGCCAATTCTCAATTCGGGTAAATTCATCATCATTGCCTTTTGGCTCTTCCCTGCTCTGACCCGAATAGCGGGTCGCTATGAGTCGGTTTGGATGCATCGTTAAGCGGGTAGTGCAGAGTCCCTGTCGGTTGGAAAGGACACGGCCCGCCAAATTTAAGTCGGGTCTGACAGGACCAAACCTTATTGTCCGATTCGATTTCGATTCGGAGGGTGAATACAGATAGACCCATATATACTAAAATGCTTACACAGGGATCGCAAGATAGAAGGGGTGTTTTACAAAAGTTTTACATTACGATGACGCGCGGTGGGGCAGAATACAGAGACCACTTCCCGGCCCGTTGTCGGAATTCGGAATATCTGATGCGGCCCTTTGGTTGCACATTATCACCTTTTTGTCACCAAATTATGGGATATCAAATATCAGAAGAGCGATCATTGTGGCGGGCCGGGGTCGAACATATAACCGATTGATCGTATGCTCTTAAAATGTATAGGATCTTTGGGGTTTTCCTCGAAATACTTTCTCAAGCGGACGATGAAATTGTCAACCGTTCGGCTCGTGATATTGCGGGTATACCCCCAGCCGATTTCAAGGAGGGCGTCACGGGAGAGGGGCTTACCGCGATTGGCAATGAAAAGCTTGAGGAGTTTGCCCTCCTGCTCTGTCAGGGTGATCTGGCCCTGCCGGCAATTGGCGATGTTTTTTTCAAAATCGATCGTATTGCCACCGAACTTGAAAATGGCCCCGGTTGATGTTTGCGGCGGGTTCGCATGCATGTTCCATCCGGCGCGCTTTATCAAGCGCTCAACACGCAGCAGAAATTCTTCCAGGTTAAACGGTTTCGCCAGATAATCGTCCACGCCGCAAGAGAGACCTCTGACGATGTCATCTGATGCGGCTTTCGCGGACAGGATGAGCACGGGAAGGCGTTCATCCTCCAGGCGGATGGCTTTTAAAATGGATAAGCCATCAATGCCGGGGAGCATAATATCCAACACAATCAGGTCCGGTCGAATCTCCTTCCATTTTTGAAGTCCGGATGGTCCGTCGACGGCACTGACAACCTCGTATCCCTGCAAAGACAGGTTCAGCTCCAGTCCTTCAGCAATGTGGGCGTCATCCTCGATGACCAGTATGATTTCTTTCTCTCTTGATACCATGAGGCTATTGACCCCTTCTTACTGGGTTTCTAAAAAATGGAGCGTTTGCCAATACGTTACGATTATTCGGCCTCATAAACTCAACAATAACTTATATCCCCAATTGATCGCAAATAAAATGAAAAGCAATGATAATTTTTTTATTGCCCTGAAAAGTGGGTCGCGGCTGCGGCACATGCCGGAGATCAGAGGGTTTGTTAGAATATCATCTGGAATTACGTGGGCAGAATCAGCATAAACGCGGACCCTTTACCCCGGCCGCCGCTGCTGGCCGACACTTTCCATTTATGGATGTGGGCGATTGTCTGGACCAGGGAAAGACCGAGACCGCTGCCTTTCGCACTCATGTTGTCGGCTCGGCCGATTTGGTAAAATTTTCTAAATACCTTGCGAAGTTCCTTTTTATCTATACCGATGCCGTTATCTTCAAAGCGGATACAAATTTTTCGCGATTCTATTTCAAACCGAATATCAACCGCCGGTTTTTCTGATTCGTTGTATTTCAGAGCGTTTGTCATCAAGTTCATTAACAGCATTTCAAATAAGGGCGGGTTGATCCGGAAAGTGGAGAGCTCTTGCGGGGGGGGATGAATTCGAATGCAGCTGTGTTGAAACAAGTGCCTGTTATTATCGAAAAAGTTATCGATAGTCTTCAGTATGTTCGTATCGACAAACTCGTTTGCATAACTTTTACTTTCTATTCTTGCCAGGTTTAAAATTCGGTTGATGTTATCGGCCAGGCGGCTTACATCGGCGATCATTAATTGGATATATTTGAGTTGATCTTCCCGCGGCAGGTTGTGTTTGGAAAAAGTCTGTAAAAACAGCTTCAGTGATGTCACCGGGGTTTTGAGTTCATGGGTGAAGTTGTTGATAAAGTTGTTTTGAAGCCGATACAACTGCAGGGTTTTTTGGCTGTACACAAAAATGCCGAAAATACCCATCAGGATCACGCCCACCAGGAGTGACAGAACCATGATTACCATCCAGGTTTCGGATCTGAGTACCTGCCCCCTGTCGAGATTGAAACGCTCGATAACTGCTCGCAGGCCGATACTGGCTTCCATGTACCAGTAAATATATAGAAAAAGTGACATGCCGAGGGCAATGATCGACAGCAGGAATATGAGGATAGGATGTAGAAACCACCGGGGAGAATTCATGGTAATTCTGCCTCGTCGTGGCTGTCCACGACATTTCTGAAATCCTTGTAGATAAGGCCTGCTTTCCAGTACGAAGGGCGATCATAGAATGGAAAACATTTCTTTCCTTTTGTCAACAGATCAATTTCGGCGCGGTTTATGGCACCAAGGCCGTCCCCGGCGGGAGGGCTAACAAGGGATGCTGCACGACGGGATTGAGATTTATACCGCTTTTCAAAAATAAATTTCGAAATACGGAAGGGTGGTATAAGTGGTTGTAGAAAAAAACGTTCGTATAACGGAACGTTTTTTTGACAACCACTATAAACGCGTTAGGGTTGCCAATCGGGGCATTTTTACGTTTGGTTGACATTTTGGATCGTTGGACGGTATCCTCCAGGTTTATTTTATGTTAATGCGTTGTAAATTCATGCGGTAGGGTAAATTTTGCCGTCGTTCCTGCGGGCATTGTTTGCGGAACTAAATCATCAAATATGTCAGGAGAACTCAATGAACCTCAAAGCGAAGATTTATGTGGAGAACCAAAAGAAAGTAGCCCAGGAAAAACTCGCCGCCCGGCAGGCTGTTCTTAACGAGAAAGGATTGGACACGACTGCTGTTCAACGGGACGCTGTCTTTAAAAAAATAACAGCCGATATCCGCAAGGCCAATTCCCGTTTGAAGGCCATTGCCGCACAGGAGGAGCTGAACGCAGAACGCGCCAAGGCCAAGGCGGCGAAGAAGGCCGCCGCGAAGGGCGTTAGCAAGAAATCAAAATCGGCAGCTAAAAAGACAAAGAAAGGTGCTGAAAAAAAACCGAAAAAAGAGAAAGCGAAGAAAAAAAAGTAATCGGACAGATCTGAGCCATTATCACGGATATTTCACCGATCCTGAATGTTGGTTTCGTTGTCGTTGAAGTCGCTTTCGGACTCGCAGCCGGTTCTCTGGCCCTGGTGGCCGATGCCGGACACAATCTGAGCGATGTTATCGGCCTGCTGTTGGCTGTGGATAGATCCGGTGGTCAGTCTTGTCATTGCCGCCATCATCCTTGTGGGAACGTGGGGCCTACTCAAGGAATCGATGAACCTGGCTCTGCAGGCCGTGCCGGCCGGAATCAACACTCAGGCGGTTTCCGATTATCTGTCGCGGCTTTCCGGCGTTACAGCGGTTCACGACCTTCACATCTGGGCGATTAGTACAACCGAAACAGCATGTGATTCGAAGATATTTTAGCCCAAACAAAAAATGCGGGTTAGGCAAGAAGAAATACCGGTTCGGAACCGATAACCGGATGGACGACACATGTTCCGGCAACCATGAAAAGGGGGATAGAGTGGACATCGAACAGGCAGCCCGGCAGGCGAAGAAAGCATCCATACCTCTGGCCGCCGCCTCGAGTGCGCTAAAAAACCAGGCGCTTGTTGAAATCGGCCTGATGCTGGATCGACATGCAGCTGAAATCGAAGCCGCCAATCAGTCCGATTTGAATCGTTCTGAGAAAGAATACCTTGCAGCGCCTCTATTGAAACGCTTGAAATTCGATAGGGATAAGGTCAGGGAGGCCTGTAATGGTTTATCCCACCTGATTGGACTTCCAGATCCGGTCGGGGTGACCTTGAATGCTTTGGAGTTGGATTCCGGGCTGGAGCTTTTTAAGGTCAGCTGCCCCATCGGCGTGATCGGTGTAATCTTTGAGTCCAGACCCGACGCTTTGGTGCAGATTTCTTCCCTGTGCCTGAAAAGCGGCAATGCCGCTATTTTAAAAGGTGGCAGCGAAGCCGCTGAAACCAATCGGGTCCTGGCGGGGCTGATCGCTGCAGCTGGAGAGAAGGTGGGGATCCCGTCCGGATGGCTGACTTTGCTGGAAACCAGGGCCGATGTTACAGACCTGTTGCGGCTGAACGACAGCATCGATTTGATCATTCCGCGGGGGAGCAATGCGTTTGTGCAGCACATCATGAATAACACCAAGATACCCGTCCTGGGTCATGCTGATGGCATTTGCCACGTATACATTGACAAAAACGCCGATCTTGACATGGCTCTCAAAATCAGCGTTGACAGCAAATGCCAGTATGTCGCGGTGTGCAATGCAGCCGAGACATTGCTGGTGCATCGAGAGATCGCCGCCGCTTTCCTCCCACAGCTTAAGGGCGCCATGGAACAGAAGGGTGTTGAAATTCGCGGTTGTGAAGAGACGTTGACGTTGATCGACGTCGATCCGGCGACTGACCGAGATTGGCGTACCGAATACCTGGACTTTACCCTTTCGGTTAAAATCGTATCCGGCCTGGATGCGGCCATTGAACATATCAATCAATTCGGATCGGGCCATACCGATGTGATCGTGACGGCAGATCGAGGGCGGGGGCATCGTTTCATGGATCTGGTCGACTCGGCCGACGTATTCATGAATTGCAGCAGTCGTTTCAGCGACGGCTTCCGTTACGGACTGGGAGCCGAGGTCGGCATCAGCACGAACAAGATTCATGCCCGCGGTCCGGTGGGTATGGAAGGGCTTTTAATTTATAAATGGCGTTTGATCGGCAATGGGCACATTGTGGCGGATTACTCCGGCAATAGCGCTAAAGCTTTTACACACAGGCCTCTCGAGAAGAAATTCAAATAGTACACTATCCGTCGGCCGTCTGGTTGATCAATCGTGCTAAAGGGGGATGAGCCCCGGCCTACAGATCGCCAGGGTCGATTTCACGGCTGTAATCCACACCCGGCATTCCGAATCCGTGGTGCCGCAGAAACTCCGCCCTCAGACCTTTTATATCCGCAATTTCACGGATGTCATCGCCGTCGATCCTTTCCCATAGATCGGACACGGTGCGTTGAACATCTTCGCGCATTTCGTAATCATCAATACGGATGCGACCGTTCTTGTCCAGCGCCAATGGTTTGCCGGAGAAGAGATGGTCGCTATAAAGACGAACCATCTGTTCGATGCAACCTTCATGCAGATCTTTATCTTTCATAACTCGGTAGAGTAGTGCGATATAGAGTGGAACGGCGGGTATCACCGCACTGGCTCTCGTAATCAGAGCTTTGTTGACACTGATTAAAGCCTTCCCGTTGATCGGGGACAGTATTTGATTGATTTCTTCAGCCTTTTTTTCCAGGTCTTTTTTTGCCGCGCCGATGCTCCCATCGCGATAAAGGGCACGGGTGTAATCCGAACCAATATAGGAGAAGGCCACGGTCAAGAACCCGGGCGCCAAAAGATCTTCAGCGCGCAGTTTATCCACCCACATAAACCAGTCTTCACCACCCATCACTTTTACAGTTTGCCGAATCTCTTCCTCTGTTGCCGCATCGGCGGTTATTGTCCCGATTTCTCCGGTGAGAAAATCTACCGTTCTGGCAGTGAATGACTGCCCGATCGGTTTGATGACCGATGAATAGATTTGGCCGGTTTCCGGATCGATTCGCCGCGGTGCGGCGATACTGTAAACTAGAAAGTCGATCCGGTTGAGTTTTTCTTTAACCATTTGTACGACGTCGGACTTGGTTTGCAGTGAGAAGGCATCGCCATTCAGGTTCCACGCCGCCAGACCGGCCTTTTCGGCTTCCTTCCGAAAAGCCCTATTATTGTACCAACCGGCTGTGGCCGTCCTGTTGGCTGTGGCGGGTTTTTCAAATCCGAGGCCGATCGTGGCGGATGCTGACCCAAAAGCCGAAACAATCCTGGCAGCCAACCCGTAACCATTGGATGCGCCTACCACCAGCACCCTTTTCGGGCCGGCGATTGGTCCCCGGGAATTGACGTACCGGATTTGAGCCTGGACCTGGGCTTCACAGCCCATTGGGTGGGCGTTGATACAGATGTTGCTCCGGATTCTGGGTGCAATAAGCATCGTGGCAGGGTTTTATTTGACTTTTTTAAGGTGCAGCCGTGAAGCGCGGGCGGAGATCAACACGAAATCCTGCCCTCCCAACTTCAGCGTATTTTTTGCATCTGTTTGGTTGATTATGTGCCGGTGGGCCATTTCGGGGTCAAATTGCGGTATAATGACATCAATGTAGATCTTTTTACCGTCGAGCCCTTTGTATATCAGCTTGATGTTGCCCACAGATTTCATTTGACCTGTGGTTAGGGTGATATTGGTTTCATCCTTCTGGTCCGAGGCCGAGATATCCTGCTGAACGACTGTACGTTCCAGCCGCTGGCGGTTTTGCCAATACCTGGGGCCGGTCACCGCGGTGTAGATGAAACCGCAGAAAAGAAGCCCGATCACCAGAAAAAAGCTGATGACCAGCCATCGCCGTTTCTTGGCTTCCCCCATGCGCCACGTCCTGGTGTTGCATGTTTTTGCGGATTGATAGGATATCTCGCTTCGGATCTACTATAAATATTCTCCAATTGTGGCCCGCCATGAAAAGGTTAAACATATGACGGGTGCCGGTCAATTGACCCAAGTATAGCGCAAGGGATTCCAAAGGAAGGTTTAGGCGTTTTACACCACCGTCTATATTCACAACCCGGCGAATCCTTGCGCTTTACTATCCCGATAGCATCTAACTATCAATCCGTCAACTACCGGCACCGAATGGCTGTCGTTATTTCGCCGGCACGTATGGAATGCCGATCCCCCACCAGTCTTCACTGGTGGAGACCTGAGCGACTTCTACCGACGGGTTTTTGTGGCCCCACATACTGAATTTCATATGATCAAAGTCTTTGTACATGGAATTGTGGTCGTAAAATTCAGACTCCTTTGCCATATGACCGCAACCCATGGTTAACAGGGCCATTATGATACCGAACACAATCAGTTTTTTCATACCGTCCTCCTCATAGAATTGGATTAAATAATGAACGGATCGTTGCTAAAAGACCGATCCCACAGACTAAAAGAGGTCTTTTGCAATAATTGTGCAAACACGAAAAATATATTATAGTACATAATTTCAGATAGTTGAATGGTTGTCGCCTTTTTGTTTTTTGTGATAACAGGGGAGTCGTTTTCTGAATATGAGAAAAAAATTTCCCATTATTCCATCAATTGTAAACCTGCCGTTGGCATGGTATGCAAAATTAATAACCTTGAGTCATTCCAGCCAACGAAAAAGGGGAGGGCGAGATGGAAGAATTCAAAGATTTTGAAAACCTCCACGCGATGCTGAGGGAAGCCGTCGGCCGCCGGGGGGAATATCCGGCTTACCGGCGGCTGACAAGCGATGCCCAACCCGGGTCAGTGAGTTGGGATGAGTTCTACGCTCAGGTCCAGCAGGTCGCCAAAAGCCTCATTGCACTTGGCGTTCAAAAAGGAGACAAGGTTGCCATCGCCAGTTACAGTTGTTATCGCTGGGTGCTCACGGATCTGGCCGCCACCAGTATCGGGGCCGTAACCGTGGGCATTTATCAAACTCTGCCGGCCAAAGACTTAAGTTACATCATTCAGCATTCGGACAGCGTGCTTGTTTTTGCGGAAGATCACGTGCAACTGGGCAAGCTGCTGGAAATTCGCGCAGAGATTTCCGCCGTCCGAAGGATTGTACTGTTCAATGGCGAAAATCCTGAGAATGACTGGACCTTGAATTTCGAAGAATTTACCGATCGGGGGCAGGATGTTCCCGACAGGTTATTTACGGAAATGGTGGCGGCGGTTACCGCCGAAGATGTCGCTGCCATTGTTTACACATCCGGTACCACCGGCGTACCCAAAGGGGCCATGCTCACTCACGACAATATCACTTTTACGGCCCAGTCGGTTGAGAAAAGCGTGCGCTGGTATCCGGACGACCAGGTATTTCTTTTTCTTCCGCTGGCACATGTCTTTGCGCGCACCTGTGTTTATACTGCGCTTCTGTCCGGGTGTACCCTGACTTTCAACCGGAACATGGACACCCTGGCTGAAGATTTAAAAGCCGCTCGGCCGCACTGGTTCCCCAGTGTTCCAAGGGTCTATGAGAAAGTCCAGGCCAAAATCATTAACGCGGCCGAGGCCAAGGGTGGGTTGGCCCTGAAGCTCTTTCGCTGGGCAATGGCGGTTGGATACAGAGTGAGTGATCGGCAGTTGGACCACCGTCCGATCCCACCGGTTGTTGCTCTCCAGTATAAACTGGCGAACCGGCTGGTATTCAGCAAGATAAAGGCCGCTTTAGGGGGACGGGTGCGCTGGTGCATCAGCGGCGCTGCGCCGTTGAATCCCGAAATTGGCCGGTTTTTTCATGCCGCCGGAATACTTATTGTGGAGGGGATCGGCATGACGGAGAACACGAGTTTTTCCAATTTGAATCGCTACGACAATTATCGCTTCGGTTGGGTTGGGCCGCCCGGACCGGGTATCGAACAAAAGGTTGCTTCGGACAGTGAGATTTTGTTTCGTGGCCGCAACGTTATGAAAGGCTATTACAAAAATCCGGAAGAGACGGCGGCTGTCCTAACGGATGACGGCTGGTTGAAAACAGGCGATTTAGGTGAAATCGATGATGAAGGATTCCTGCGTATCACCGGCCGAAAGAAAGAGATCCTCGTCACGTCAGGCGGCAAGAATGTGGGCCCGGCGGCTATTGAGGGACATCTCGCTACTTCAAGATATATCAATCAGGTCTGTGTGGTCGGCGATCGGCGCCACTATCTGACGGCCCTGATATCACTGGAATCCGGAGTCGATCAGCGCCTATGCCGTTCAGCACGGCCTTGCCTCCGGTTCAGTAGCCGAACTCGGCAAACACCCCGTCATTAATAATCTGATTGAAACTGAAATCGCCGAACGGAACAAATTTCTGGCGCCATTCGAAACAATTAAAAAATTTACCATCGTACCGGAATTTACGATTGATGACGGGATGTTGACACCGACATTCAAGTTAAAGAAGAGACTTATACTGGAGCGCTACCAAGACCGCGTAGATGAAATGTACGGCTGAAGTCCAGCGTGACATCGATATTTAGGGTTTTTCTTTCCGACGCACACCCAAAAGCGTGATATCGTCGCTTTGCGGCGCCCTACCGATGTGATTGAATATTTCGTCCTTGATGCACTCGATGGTTTTCGATGCTGACGGAAATTTGTTTTCGAGAATCAAATGGAGCCGCTTCCGCCCGAAGATCTCCGATTCCGGGGAACTGGCCTCAGTCACCCCATCGGTATAGACGATGATCATATCGTCCACATCCATCTGAACCTGATCGGTACTAAAGATCATATCCGGCATTAAACCGACCGCGGGCCCTGTCGGCGGCAGCAGGTGCAATTTGCCCGAATTCTTGAGCAAGACCGGCGGCTCGTGCCCGGCGTTGATGTATGCCAACTTACCGGTAGGCACGTCCAGCATGCCGACGAACATGGTGGCAAACATGCCCATCTTTCCGTGATGGCGGGCAATATATGAATTGGTTTCAATAACGGCATTTAAGACATTGAGACGACGGCCAGCCGTCTCTGGGGCTGTTGACGTATTTCCCCTTGCGGTCGCAAAGGTGTACACGCGAATGAGACTGCGGAACAGTGCCATGAATAAAGCCGCCCCGACGCCTTTGTCGCATACGTCGGCAACCACCAGCCCCAAGTTTCCATTCGGAAGCTGGAAGACGTCATAGAAATCGCCGGAGACCTGAATGGCGGGATGCAGATACACTGCGATTTCCCAGTCAGGGAGATGCGGGATCTTTTCGGGCAGAAAATCCCGTTGAATCCTGCGGCCTTTTTCCAGTTCGCTATCCAATGCGTGGGAGTAAGCCTCGATCTCCAATTTAGCCTGTTCGATGCGGTGAAAGGAGTCATCCAATTCCTTGTACAGTGTCGCATTTTCGAGGATCACGCCGATCTGTTCTGCGGTCATGATTATTAAATCTATCGATTCTGCACTGAAGTGCTCAGGCTGGGAATGCAACAACGTCAGCAATCCCAGAAGCTGGTTTTTTCTGCTGATCGGAACCGCAAGGGCTGAGCGGACTCTGTAGGGTTGGTCAGGGAGTGTCAACCAGCGGTCGTCCTTTTCGGTGTCACGGATATAGGCAACCCGGCAATCGCCGGAAGCCAACTGGCACTGGTGCCGCACCCAGCCCGCAAGCCCTTGATCCAGCACGGTACCGATGAGTCGACTTCGCTCTTCCGATGATGCCTTCCCGCGGGTCAAAATACTATCGATAACTGTGCCATCCTTGTCGAGCAGAAACAGGCTCCCTTTTTCCGCACCGGTCAAACCGATTGACACATCGAGGGTTTTCTGTAACGTGTTGGTGAGCATGCTCCTGTCCGCTGAAGCACGGGCGGCGGAGACAAAATGTTCCAGCATCCGGCTCTGCGCCTGGTAAACCGCATTTTCTTTTTTGAGCCTTTTAAGTTCCTGCTGCAAATTTTCTGGATCCATCTTGCACTCGATGAGGTTGTACCTGCTACCGGCAGGTGGGTGTTCGAAAGGCCGCCGGATACTTGAGGTTTTATTGAAGGAGAAAAGTGCCCAAGCGTGATCGGGTAGGGCATTTCAGATGCCGGGCATGTGCTGGTCACTGGCACTTGTACCTTTAAAATAAACACTTATACTTTTCATACCGGAGACGCAACTCGAAAATATTGGACTTTTTTGCATGCCGGCGACAGATTGAACGGCCAGGTGCCATTATTGCCAATAGGTATCCCCATTATCGAGCGCAGCGGGAATGCCTTTCGCCCAATTGCTGTGGATGTCTTCAACATAACAATTCTGGACGCATCAACAGTCAGCAGTCATAAAATGATATGACAACAAATGAAATCAAACGCAAACTCTCAGCGATCTTTAGTGCTGACGTGGCGGGCTACAGCCGCCTGATGGGCCGAGACGAAGCAGCGACCGTCCGCACGTTGACCGCCCACAAACAGGTGATGGCCGCGCTCATCCGGCAGCATCACGGACGGGTGGTCGACTCTCCCGGGGACAACCTCCTGGCTGAATTCGACAGTGTGGTCAATGCGGTTCAATCTGCCATGGACATACAGGCGGAACTACAGTCATCTAACGATCAGCTTCCTGAAGACCGCCAGATGTCTTTTCGAATCGGCATCAACTTAGGAGACGTGATCGTCGATGGGGAACGTATTTATGGTAACGGTGTGAACGTGGCCGCTCGGCTGGAGTCCTTGGCGGAAAAGGGGGGTATCTGCATTTCGGGCAGTGCCTACGAGCAGATTGAAAACAAGCTGGAATTCGGGTGCACGTATCTGGGGCGGCGCAAGGTGAAAAACATTGACCGACCAGTGCCGGTCTACCGGATTCAAGCCGGTAGCGCCACCGACGGGTGCCGAATCGACCGTAGGGATTCAGGATTTCCGAAAAGCCTGAAAATTGGCGGTGTCATATTGATGTTGACCCTTCTGGCCGGTGCATTCTTTATGTGGGTTGAGGCCCACCGGCCGGAGAAGGTCCGCGGGAAGGCATTGCCAAACGAAGCCTTGATGACGGCGTTATCGCGCAAGGCATCCATTGCCGTGCTGCCGTTCAAAAACCTGAGCGGGGATCCGTCGCAGGAGTATTTCAATGACGGCATCACCAACGATATCATCACCGACTTGTCGAGATTTGGCGAACTTTTAGTGATTGCCAGCAATACCGTCTTTAACTATAAAGGAAGGGCGCGTGACCATCGGTGAGGTTGGAAAAGAACTGGGTGTTCGGTATGTGCTCGAAGGCAGCGTCCAGAAGACTGATGATAGCGTGCGTATCAACGCCCAATTGATCGATGCCGCCAGCGGCAATCACATTTGGGCCGAACGCTATACACGCGACCTGAAAGATATTTTTAAGCTGCAGGACGACATTGTTCAGGCGATCGTTTCCAACCTGGCTCTCAGTATTTCAACGGCCGAACGCAGCCGGGTGTTGAATAAGAAAATCGGAAAATCTTGAAGCGTATGACTACATCCTGAAAGGATACGATTTATTTTTCCGCCGCACGAGAGAGGCAACCAACAAGGCTGCAGAAATGTACTCGAAGGCAATAGAAATCGATCCGAACTACCCCGCCGGTTACGTCGGATTGGGTCGGGTGCACGAAAGGAAGGTGGGGCAGGGCTGGACCGAATTTCCCGAACAGTCTCTCCAGAAAGCTCAGGAACTGGCGCGGCGGGCCCTTGAGCTGAATCAGTTCGATGCATCGGCCCATGGGCTGCTCGGCGCCGTTTACGCCTTTCGAAACCAGTATGGATTGGCCATCGGAGCGCTGCAGCGGGCCATCGCGCTCAATCCCAATCATGCCAGAAGCTATCACACGCTCGGGTGGGTTTTGTTGTGGTCAGGGCGGGTGGATGAAGCTGTAACGGCATTGGAGATGTCACTGCGGCTTGACGGCAGTTCGCCGCGCAACACCTGGTCCCTCCTCGGGACCGCCTATTATTTGCAGGGCCGTTATGAAACGGCTATCGAAGTGCTCGAGAAGGGGATTGTAAAACAACCGTATTTTATCGGGAATCACGTCGTTCTCGCCGCCACCTATGCCCAGTTAGGCCGCGCTGATGAAGCCGCTCAGGCCGCAGCAGACGTGCGCCGATACGACCCTTTCTTTGAGACCGCATCGTACGGAAGAGCCTTCACCAGCCAGGGGGATCGCGAGAAAATCATAGCCGGCCTCCGAAAAGCCGGCCTCAAGTGATAAAATCGCTTCTGCATGCGGATTCGTTGGTTGCGATCAATTTTCTTTGACAAGCTTGATCCAGTTTTCGTCGGCCGTCCTGATGTTATCGTCTGCGTTGGCTTCAAATTCATCGGCAGACGCCTCGCTATAATTCAGGTAAAGTTTACCGTCGATGATTTTGAAGGCTTGTGGGTTTACACCGGCAGCCTTGCCGGTCGTCGATAGACTTCGTGCTCAGTACCCGCCGTATTGAGGCGCATAACGTTCCGGATTGGAAGCGAAAAGATCCCGATTCTCTGCGGTGGCAAAATACCATTTGGTATCGTTCCAGTTGTGGACAAAGTCGCTTTTGCCTTTCACGGCATGGCCTTCCGTGTGATAGGCGACCGGATCGTATCCCTTAATGGCCACCCCGAAAAACGTGGCGTTGATTTCGTCGAAAGCCAAGCTCGTGTCCACCCCGGCGTAGCCCCATGTAACGACCAAAACCATTATAAGAATATACCGATATATGTTTAATCTTCGGCGAGTCATTTTGAACCCCCTCTGCCCATTCGATCAGAGCGTAGAGTATTTACGTTCCTGTTCTTTCCATAACCCTTACTCTCAAGCTGCTACATTGTAGTATTAGTGTCAAGGGGAGACCAACACGGCTGGTTCACAGTGCGATAACATTGTCGTCAATCAGGCGATCCGGGCCCTGATAGTTGGGGTGCTTTCGCGGTGGGAAAGGGTGTTTCCGGTCATGGCCCCAAAAGAGTTCTTTATCCCGGTCTTCCAATGTCATGAAAACCCGTAGCGTTCCCTGAGGTTCCGGGAAAGCCTGCGGACCGAATCAAAGGCCTTTTCAACGGTTTTTTCCCGGTCGGGATTGATCAGACAGCAGGTCGCCGGAGACAACATACTGTTGGGCAACATACCCTCCCGGTCGATGCCTTTTCTGACCAATGCTGTCCAGATGGATTCAAGCTGGTTGGTGAGGGATTCGAGAGATTCTTTTTCAAATGGTTCGATATTGGTCGGTACGATTCCCCAAACGATCACTCCTCCGCGATAGATGAAGCGTTGGATGGCGGGAGCATAGGACGCGAAAATCTCGGCATTGGTGTAAATATCGAGGGTGAAATGCTCGGGTTAAAGTAATTTCTTTATCTTATTCGACAGGGTATGCAGGTCAAACGGTTTCTGTAGAAATCCCTTGCAACCGCGTTTAAGGATGAGACTGGCCTTACCGTCGATGCTGTAGCCGCTCGACAAGTAGAACTTTGACAGCCGGATTGACGGTTTTGAGCATCTCAAAGGTCTCTCCACCACCGATGTCGGGCATAATGACATCTAAGATGACCAGATCGACCCGGGTACTGTGATCCTTGTAGACTTCCAGCGCTTGCTTGCCGCTGGTTGCGGTCAACACGTTATAGCCCAGTCGGCGCAGCATTTGAGATCCGACAGTGATAATCATCGCTTCGTCGTCCACTAGTAAAATTGTTCCGTTTCCGGTTGACAGCGGCTCGGCCAACTGATCAGAAACAGTGACTTCTTCGTCGGAAGCAGGCAGAAATATGTGAAAGGTTGTGCCGTGCCCTTTATCACTTACAACGGTGATGAATCCGCTGTGGTTTTGGACGATGCCATATACCGATGCCAGACCCAAGCCCGTTCCCCGGCCGATATCTTTGGTTGTAAAAAACGGTTCGAAGATTCTGGCCCTGGTTCCGGAATCCATGCCGATGCCGGTATCGGTCACGGATAGTTTCACATAGCGACCCGGATTCACACCGTGAGGATCGGCCACCTTGGCCGTCAGCAGGGTATTTTCGGTCTGAACACAGAGAGTTCCCTTTGCGGGCATCGCTTGCCAGGCATTGATATAGAGATTCAGCAGGACCTGTTCGAACTGACTCTGGTCGACTTCGACGGCCCAGAGGTCGAATTCAAATTTTTCCTGAATTTTGATTTCTTTCTGCATGCGGCCGAACATACGGTTTTTTTCTTTTATGATAGCATTCAAGTCGACCGGTTTGACCTCGTATTTGCCGCCTCGAGCGAAACCCAAAAGTTGGCGCGTCAGATTCGATGCACTTTTGATATGCTCCTCAATCCCCTTGAGGTGCTCATTGTGGGGGTGATTTTTATCTATGTCGAGAAGCATCATTGAGGTTCGTCCCTGGATTCCCATCATCAGGTTGTTGAAATCATGGGCAATGCCACCGGCCAGGGTTCCGATGGCTTCCATTTTCTGGGATTGCAGCAGTTGCTCATGCAGTTGTTTGTATTCTGTGATGTCGCGGGAGATCGACAACGATGCCGGTAACTTGTTGTTTTTCATCCTCAAACGGATAATAGGTTGCTTCAATATAGCGATTGCCGACACCCTTGAAATCGAACCAAGTACGGAAAGTTACTTCTTCACCGGCCAGACATTGCTCCAACCTCTTGCGGATATCCCTGTCGAATCGTTCGGACCCAATCAGATCGGACACTGTACAGCCGATGATTTCCGCGACGTGTCCGGCAATGGGCTTTCAGGTAAGCTATCACTGACGGCTTGATAGACAAAATTTTGATCGATCAGAGCCATGAGATCTTTCGAGGTGGATACGATTCTCTCGTACTTTCGTAAGGATTTTTCCACCCGCCGCCGTTCCAACAGCTCCTGCCCCAGTTTGGCGTAAAGTTGCGCATTATCAAAAGCGATGGAGGCCAGTTCAGCAAAGCGGCTGAGAACCGAAATTTCGTCCTCGGCGAAGGCTTTGTTTTCCTCACTGCGGCCCAGTCCGATGACACCGACGACCTGATCGGCTGATTTCAGCGGAATACCGACAACCGCCTGGAGATCGTCGAATACAGAGTTGGTGATCCGCCCCTCCCAACGACAATAGTTCGTTACCGCCATGGGATACCCCGAACTCCAGACCTTGCCGGCCAAACCTTCACCGGGCTTCACCCGTACGTCGATGGCCTCTTTAAGCGCCCCGACACCGAAACGGATGACGAACTTATCCTCGTCACTGTCGTACAGGTAGATATAGCCGTGCTCGGTATTGGCCAATCGTGCGGCGCGCTCTATAATGTCCTGCAACAGATCATCTAGTTCGTGACGACGGATCAGGCCGATTGTGGTTTCATGGAGGGCGAAAAGGTATTGATTATTTTTCTTCAGCAATTCCTCGGCGGCCTTACGTTCGGTGATATCTTCGGCTAGTACCGGTGATCCGCACCACTCTGCCTTCTTTGTCACGTATGGCATAGCCCTTATCGGATATCCATCGAACATTCCCGTCAGGCCTGATGATCCGATACTCCCTTGGGTCACCACCACCGGTTTCAATAATTCGGGTGAATGAATTTCGAGCCGAATCGATATCTTCAGGATGGATGCTCTTTGCCCAAACGTCATAGCGGTCATATAAGGCGGCGACCGGCTGGCCCCAGAGTCTTTCAAAAGCGGAGTTGACGTAAATGACCTTTTGGGACTTTAGATCGAACAACCAGAAAACTTTTTGGCTATGCTCAGCTATTTCCCGAAACCGCTCATCATTCTTCATCGCGGCTGTTTCAGGTTGACTGCGTGCGGGAACATCCGCATCCTCCATCGGCACGAATTGACTGGAGCGGAATCTCTCCATCTCTTTTTCAAGCTCTTTTAGTTTTTGCGCCAACTGCTCATATGTCGGTTCTTGAGCCATGGAAGAACCTCCGGAGGTTAAGGTTCTGTGCCGTTGAGCATGACCAATTTCGATCCAGTTGTGGATTTATACCACTTTTGAAAAACAAATTCCGAAATACGGAAGGGTGGTATAAGTAGTTGTAGAAAAAAGTTCGAACATCGGACAGTTTTTTCTACAACTACTATAAGCGAAAATCGCTATCATACCATTCACTATAGGTCGATCGGAGCCATCGTGTCAAACACTGGAGTAAAGAGATGTGGATCTCATGACGGTTTTACCTTCCGCGGGCCAGTATTGATCGAGCAGATATGTCGCGATCGGTACTGTTAAAATCATCGTCATCCCGTTGTAAATAAACGGAGATAAAATTTTGACAACTACGTTAAAATAACCAAACATCTCGATATTATGTTTATCATTGATTGGTTGAAAAATTTTGATGAGATATATCGGTTAATACGGCCTGGAAGTCTTACAGGATATCCAGCGTGAAGATTTATTACACTGATATTTTTCCTATTCCGTTGCCTGCCGAGCACCGGTTCCCCCTCGAGAAATACACCCGTCTCAGGAAAAGGGTGACCGCTGCCGGGATTGTTTCCGCGGAAGACTTTCGCATCCCACGTTCGGTGACCCCAGAAGAATTACTGTTAGTCCATGATCCGGTTTATATTCAAAGACTGCTCACTGGCACGCTGACGGCCAAGGAAATGCGTCGGATTGGATTTCCTTGGTCGCCTGCTCTCGTTGAACGCACTCTTCGGTCTGCCGGCGCAACACTCGAAGGCAGTTTTGCCGCCCTGGACGACTCCGTGGCGGTTTGCCTTTCGGGTGGAACTCACCACGCTTTTCGAGATCATGGTGAAGGGTATTGCCTAATCAATGACTGCGCCATTGCTGCGAAAGCGGTTATAGCAACCAGACGGATTAAGAGGGTCCTGGTCGTCGACTGCGATGTACATCAGGGGAACGGCACGGCCGCAATCTTTGCGAATGACCCATCAGTTTATACTTTTTCTATTCACGGCCGGAATAATTTTCCCTTTCGAAAGGAGACGGGCGACATTGACATCGCAATGGAAGACGGCACTGGAGACAGCGACTACCTGAATGCACTTGAAGATGGATTGAAAAGCGCATTGGCTGCAGCCGATGCGGGATTGGCCATTTATCTCGCCGGTGCCGACCCCTATCACGACGATCGTTTCGGTCGCCTTTCACTCACCCAAAAGGCCCTCTCGAAGCGGGACCACATTGTTTTCAACAATTGCCTTGCCGCCGGACTTCCAGTGGTAACGACCATGGCCGGTGGTTATGCCCGGCGGATAGAAGACACCGTCGACATCCACCTTCAGACCGTGGCTGCCGCTGCGTTTTACCAAGCAAAAGATCGTATCCGTCCGTAAAGCCTTCTGTGCGAACGGCCGTTGATACAATGTCTACTGGTGTCAAACAACTGGATTAGTAAATACTCTGGATGTTTCTCAAGCGGTTGACCATCTCGAATATATCGGATTCCGCTCTTTTGACAAGATCGTCGAGGGTGGGGGTTCGATCTTTATCGAAGGTAGAGACAACGCCGGCGAGCTTAAAAATGATTTCCGTTTCTTCAACCCGATATTCCAACTCGTGAATCTGTTTAAGAATTCGACGCATAGCCGCTCGGGATTCTTTCTCGGGGGTCATGGGAAGCAAGATGAGAAATTTGTTGCGGTCAAGCACCCCAATGATGTCCGTGGTACGGCAAATGCGCGCCAGGTTAGCCAGCACGAACCGCATGATTTCCCCGCGATTGATTGCCTCGGCGGCCAGCGGTTTTGTCGGGGTAATCTTGAAAATCGACAGCATTAGAACGGAAAAGGGCGTATCATAACGCATGGCGCGGGCGATTTCCTTCTCCAGAATATAAAGGATGCTGTTTCGGATTAAAATGCCTTTGGGCAAACTGGATTTTAGCGGTTCCTTCTGATCTTTCTGGGTAGCAGACACAGCTTCGGGGTCAGCGTTTCCCGCCTCCGAGCGTTGGTTGCCTTTTTCTTGGACATCAATGGAAGAGCGAACTTTTTCCATGATGGCTTGGAGCTCGGGACCGCTTGTGGCACCTTCCTCGAAGACGCCGATGACCGAGGTTGCACCCTCCTGGCCATCTCCGGAGAAGGCTTTGTGCCGAATGGTCCACTGGCTTTTCAAGGCATTAAGGCATTCCTCCATCCGGTCGTTAAGACGGTTCGCGACCTTGTGCAACACCTCGGTGCTAATATCCTTGTTTTTCAAACGATCCACCAAGGTCTTCTCTATGCTGGAGATGAGCCCTTGCAGGTGCTGAGCGCCCGTAACGCCCTCTTTCTGGGCGGCATCCATGGCGATCTCCGATCCGACACGCTCTATGTAATCGACCAGCAGATCGGACATAACATCCTCATCGCCTGTTCCTCTCCGAATTTCTGAGGCCAGGTAAATCAATTCAGCTGCACTTTTGGGATCGCGGCTGACCTCCTCGATCAGGATATCAGGATCTATACCCATTTGATCAGCGCTTTTCTCAAGAGCTTTAACCAAGTCCTCGCTTTGCAGCTCCTGTTTTAATTCGCGGGTCAGCTGAAGAAATTCGTGCAAGCTCATCCCTTCTTCGAGCAGGACGGTTTTTATTTTCGGCATCAGGCGTTGGAGTTCACCCGGTTCTGGTACC
Organism: uncultured delta proteobacterium; assembly: GCA_963719015.1. Lineage (GTDB taxonomy): Bacteria > Desulfobacterota > Desulfobacteria > Desulfobacterales > SG8-13 > JARFQH01. The sequence continues at coordinate 134,645 of CAVRBA010000021.1, forward strand.
AGTCGCCGGAGGATTTGGGCCAGGCGTTGAACAGATATTTTGCCCTCTTGGTATTCTTCCCGTATGAGTTGAACCAGAACGGTGTCGGTGAGCGTTTCGGTTTCTTCTCTGATCTGTTGCTCGTTTTCAAATACGACGCCTTCAGCTTTTCGGGCGGAGATACCGTTGAGAAGGTCCTTTTTCATGGCGAAAACCGCATCGGCCAGTTCACCGAGGCTTGGTTTTTCGGTATCTTCAAAAGATCGGTTCACCTCTTCGCGTATCTTTTGAAGTTGCGCCATGATGACTATTCCGGATTCGGGAGCGTCAGGTTCCCCGGATGAGACCGCCGCCTGATCGGCAGCGATTATCTTCTGAGAGGTGCCACCGGGATTCTCAATGATGTGTTGTACGGACAGAGATTTCTCCAGTTCTTCCATCAACACGCTTTCCACCATCATACCCAGCACTTGGTCGGCTTTTTGTGCAGGTGCCCCGGAAGGCGAAACGGCGGACTCTTGCAGCACCCTGCGGTCAACGACTTCGTCATCAGTGGTGATTTTCTGGTAAAAGACATGGTTGATCTTTATGTTGGTAACACCGAAGCGGTCACACGCGGCCATCATGGCTTCGGCATTGATATGTTGGGCGACCTCGATGAATACACCGGCAAAGTTGATCAACTCGGTCTCCTGGAGGCCTTTTTCAAAAGAGATGGACCGGATGTCAGCTTTCTTGAAATGGTGGAGCATTTTACCGGTGTTGATTCGGGGATCGAGAGGTTCTTCCTCGATGAAGAATTGCTCCTGATGCAGAATCAGGACAATGGGTGAAAACAACGTGAGGCCGTGGGTGGTTGCCCTGTGTAATTCAGACAGGGCCTGGGTAGTAAACGGGTGATCGATGTTGTACATCAACGATCGGTTAAACAAGAGGGCAAATGCTCTGCCGATTTTATTTGAAATCTCTTTCGGGAGCTTTTTGATTGTCATGGTGAACCCCTCTCCTGGCTGTGCGGCACGTTGTTTCCGTACGTTTCCAAATCGTTGAGAAATTCCCGGCAGGTCGCGTACCGCCGGGACGGGTCGAAAGCCGTAGCTTTCTGGATGATGCGATCCATCTCCGGGCCGACAGCCGGGTTTATTTCAGACGGTTTTTTCAGGAACACGTTATCCCTGCTCATGATTTTATGTTTCAGGAGGTCGATTTTCTTTTTAAAAGTCGGCAAGGGAAGATCAGTGGCCAGCATCTGAAAGAGCATGGTTCCAGCAGCATATATGTCGGTCCGACCGTCCACTTCCGTGCCAAGGATCTGCTCCGGGGCCATATATAAAGGGGTGCCGTGGACGACGGTGGTGGCCTGAGAGTCTGCGTTCAACACTTTGACAATTCCAAAATCAGTCAGCAATGGCCGTCGGGAATGTTTTTCGATAAGGATGTTACCCGGCTTGATGTCCCGGTGAACGATATTCTGGCGGTGAGCATAGCCCAGCGCGTCCACAACCTGCTTGATAACTCCTAATGTGGTGGGTAAGGACAATCTGCGCTTGGAAGGGATGGGGTTTTTTTTAGCCGCCTGCAAATATTGGGACAGGGCATTGCCTTGGACTAACTGCATCGTGATAAAGAGAAAATCTGCCGTCTCGCCGACCTCGTAGACAGGTATGATGTTGGGGTGGGAAAGAATTGCAACCGCTTCAGCCTCCTGCTGAAAAAGTTCGGCGGATTTCGATGTTATCAGGCTTTTTGGCAGAACCTTTACGGCAATCTGTCGTTTCAGGGTTTTCTGGAATGCGATGAATACGATAGCCATACCGCCCCGGGCCAGCTCCTTAATGATTGTCGACGTTCCAACCTGGGTGCCGATCAGAGGTTCGACATTGAATGCCGCCATTGATGTCATGCAAAATGCTCCTGAAACGTCTTGTGACCACCGTCCTGGCAGGTACAATTCTCCGCGTGCAGGATGCCTGCCGCTACGCAGCCACTACTCCGGTGGGGTCCACCCCCAATCTCTTTTGTCTATTTGAGAGGAGTGGCCGCCTTAAGTTTTTTTTCCATTTCTTCATAATGGTCAGGATCAAAAACGCCTAACTCCTGCGTGTGGGCTTTCCACGTAAACAGGCATATCCTGGCGTCGGTCAAATTTTCATTCTGAAGCGATCGTTCGTAACACTGCAAGTTGCTTCGAATCGATTTTTCATAGATTTGTTTTTTATAGTCATCGTATTCGGCTTGGTCGAATATTCCGGCATCGATGGCATTGCTGCGCCACACATTCAATGCGACACGCGCACTGTAGTAACCGTCCTTTTCCATGCTGCGCTTCAGCCGCCACAGGCTGTTACTGGCAGCTGCCTTCAAATGCTTCTCGGTTATTCGAAGCGGAGGCTTTTCTTGGGCCTGAATCTCGACGCCAAATTGGAAAAAGATGGTTGCGAATATTAGAGCCAGAATTGTAAGGGTCGCTTTCACAGTATTTCTATCATCTCCTTCAGGAGTTGAAAAATCCTTGTATAATTCAGTTATTATAGAAGATTTCGCCGGGAAAATCAAAGGGGAATACCAGGCAGCATGTACCTGAATCATCCTGGAAGGGATCGACGCGGTTCTATTCCGTATATTTCATGAGCGCTTTCCCGCTGTCGATGTTCAGTTAAGCTGAACAAGGGTTCCCGGTCGACTCAGTGTACCGGGATTATGTGACCAGAGCGTTTTCCCAAAGCGGTTTGTGATCCAAGAGGGTGGGTGACAATCGATGAACATTATGTGTTCGACGTTAAGTTCTCTAAGCTGTGTGTTCAAGTCCGGGTTGACGGCCATCACCGGAAGGGTGCGGGCATTCGGAAAAGCCAGTAGATAGGGGTAGACGAGAGAAAAGTCTGTGTATATCAACCAAAATTGATCGTCGGCGGTTACCAGTTCTCGCACGGTTGATAGGCGGGCGTCGCCGTATGTGTCACGTGCGGCCCAGAAGCGATTCCGACCCCAACTGGAGGCCTGCCATATGCTGTCAGCCGCCTTTTTGGAAAGATAATTGAAAGCCGGTTTATTATCATTGCAAATCCCAGCATACAGTAACAAACTAACACTGACGACCATCAGAAACCGTCTCCGGCTTCTGCTCAGACGCCAGGGAGGCAGGAAAAATGCGATGCATATACCGCCGCAAACGAAAAAGACATCGAAATAGCGAACGTTATCGGGGTGCCAGGCCGGTATGAGGGATACGAGAAATAGATATCCAATGAGCGTGACGGACACGGCCTTTAGCCGACGGGGTGCTCGTCGGATGGCGTAGGCCACAGCTGGCAGAACCAAAAGGAAACCGAACGGACCAAACCAGGATAATTTTTCATTCGGTACCCAAGCGATGCGGAGAGCCGCGACGGCGCCGCGATTTCCAAAGACCGGCATCAACAGGTTATCGTAGATCTTTTGCAGTGCTCCGGCGGGTGAAAAACCGGTCGCCCAATTCAAAAGACTGTCCACTGGGCGAGTGAAATGGATACTTTGTAAAAGATAGCGCAATGCATTGGCCAGCGCACCCTGTATACCATCGTCATTGAACGCGGTAGACGACGAAGCCAGTGGAGCCGGCATGTTTCCGTCGGCGAATTGACCGATAATAAATAGCCAAAGTTGGGAAAATACCGCTGCCGGGATGATAAACATTAGCATGAGATAGGGACGGGTGGAGAGAATTTTCCACCACGTGGTCGCCCCGTGGCGCCGGAAGAGCAGAATAAATATCAGGGGTACCAATACCAGCGGAAACACCAGATTCATGAAGGTGCCGGATATCATGAAAAGAACACCCAGTAATAGAAGATAGAGGTCGGGAAGATTCGGTGATTCTACGGCTCGAAAGGCGGCCAGCAAACAGAACAGGGCCGTGGCCGCAGGAATGATTTCATAACCGGGAGATGTAGACAAATATACCAGCCGCGGCATGCTGATGACGATAATCGAAGCCGCAGCGGCTGTTGGCGGCCAGGCATATCGGCGGGAGAGAGCGTAGGTGCTGAAACCGATGGAAAGATATGCCATGAAACCAAGCAGGCCCACCCCCCAATCGGTCTGAAACCGGAGGAACAGGTGCGGTAGGATCAAGGCGTTGACCGGCGAGAACGTTTGGGTAAATGGGGCCGCTATGCCGTCAATGCTACTTGGGAACAGTGTGCCACGATGCGCGTATATCAACACCTGACCAAGGGGGTGCCAGTAAGTGGCCGTGGGGGGTATAACCAGGGCCTGGAGGGCCAGGTAAATCAGAAGAAGGCCGATAGCGGTGGATGCTAGGGGGGACCGTTTATAGAGAACCCACGCGGCAGTCCAACCCTGCAGCAGTTCTTTGCGGTGCACTATAGTATATCCCGAAGCGAGGATCGCCAGAGCGATTTCGAAGACAAAGGCGGCGTTCGGTAGACGCACCATGAACGACAGCTGAAACAAAAAGGAGAGCGTCATCAGCGTCGTTACCAGTCCGTATGCGCAAGCTTCGGATAAGGTGTTGCCCCGGCGTCGGAAAAAAGTATAGCTCGCCAAGCATAGGATAACCAGCTCCGCTACTGCTGTCCATGCGGCGGATTCACCGTTCAGCAATTCGCTCACAATTTTCCTCTATCATCGACCTCAGCAAGCCGCTCAAACGGCAATATCGTTTTAACAGCCAGAGAGCACTGATGTTGGTAATGGCCCGGCCGTCAATGTTTCGTTGATTTCAAGTTCGTTATCTTTTGGCTTTCAAATCGTCCACAATCTCGATCATGAAATCGCGCATGTCGGTTGCCAGTTTGAGGCATTCCGGGCAGTAAACCTTTTTTCTGATATGACCATGCTCGTTGTTCTGGTGCCAGTACCAACGCCCGTAAGGGCTCCCTTTGCAGAACTTCTTGCCGGTGTACTGAGAGATAGGACAGCCGCTACAGACCAGCATGTAGTATATTCTGCAAGGCGGGCAATCCAGGATACCGCCATCAGATGCCTCCCCGGCAATTATTCGGTTCCATTTTCGGACTGATGCCTGCATGATTTTTATTTTATTCATTTTCTCCCCTCGTCCGTCATACTCCTATATTTGGAAACTTTTATTTGCGCAGCGGATATCCAAAGGGTGGGACAGGCATTTCCAATATCTGCGGTGAACGTTTACACTGCGTTTAAGGGTATAGTGAACTTTCTTGGCACTGGCACTGTCGGCCAATTCGGAAACCCGACATTTTGTTTTACCGGAAAGTTCATCCAAAACTGCCTTGACATTGTCGCCGATGGTCCGGATATCATAGCCGCCCTCTAGAACCATTACGATACGACCGTCACAGCAGGCGTCGGCAATTTCCATCAAGCAGCGGGTCAGTGCTGCAAATCCAGCCAGAGAGAGACGCATGTTGCCGAGTGGGTCTTTTTCGTGGGGATCGAAGCCTGCGGAGACTATTATTATATCCGGTTTGAACTCAGCCGCCATCGGGGGCAGCAATGCGTGCAGAATAGAGGCATACTCGCTGTCACCGTAACCTCTTGCAAGCGGTAAGTTGACGGTAAACCCCTCGCCTCTGCCAAGCCCGGTTTCGGTGAAACTACCGGTGCCGGGATAATGCGGGTATTGATGGATGGAGAAAAACAAAACCGAGTTGTCCATCTCGAAAATGTGCTGGGTGCCGTTGCCATGGTGGACATCCCAGTCGAGGATCAGCACACGCGCCATACCAAGGACCTTGCGGGCATATGCTGCTGCCACAGCAGCATTGTTGAACAGACAATATCCCATGGCCCGATTGACTTCCGCATGATGTCCGGGAGGTCTTACCAGAGCGAAAGCATTGGCGTAACAACCTGAGCCCACTTTGGTAACAGCCTGTAGCAACCCGCCGACTGCCAAGCGGGCGGCTTCGTATGAACCGGAGGAGGCGATGGTGTCAGGGGATAGGGCGGTGTACGCGCGGGTTGCCGTGGCCGCGACTTTTTTCAGGTATGCGGGCGAGTGGACCAATAGGATTTCCGCCTTATCGGCCAGGCGGGGTTCGATTGTGGCAAAACGGCCGACCATCTCGGGCCGTTCCAGCATGTTGTAAATCGCCTCTATTCGCTGGGGGGATTCCGGATGATCGCTCCCCGTCCGGTGTTCAAGGAACCTGTGGTCGCGCACGATTGCTGTTTTGGACATGGCGGGGTGCCTATTCTATCCATGGGGCTTGTTCTAAATTGCAACATGCTGCAGTCGCCTGAGTGGGCTGCCGGTGCCTGTAAACGACCTTTCAGCCGCTTTGTCCGTTATCATCCGTCCCACAGGGGATCGTGAGTACATTGCAGGGGGCATGTCTGACCATCGATTCCGTGGTTGATCCGATCAAAATTTTCTGGAATGAACCGCGTGGCCGCACCCCCACTATAATAAGGTCGATGGCGTTCGCAGTCGCGTAGTCTCGCAGACTGTCTGTAGGATTCCCCGGAATAACCGCCGTGGTGATAGAGGCACTTTGAAGGTATTCAGGAGGCATCCGGCGCCGCAAACGTTCATGTAGCTGCGCCTGTAATTTGGACTGAACTTCTGCGTAGGGTGCGGTCGTCGGATCGACCAGATCTTCCTGCACCGGGGTTTCCATTGCATGAACGATGTGCAGGCTGGCATCGAAATGTCGGACAAATTTTTCTGCGTATGGATATAGCGACAAGGTCGTTGAACTCAGGTCACAGCAAATCAGGATGTTTTTCAAGCGCAGATGTTGCGGGTGCGGATCCTGCTTTCTTTTTTTTGGAGCGGGTCGAACCACCAGAAGCGGACGGCTCAGTGTGCGGGACAGCGTTTCAACGACAGTCCCCAGAAGAAGGCGCTTCCAGCCCGACAAACCGTAACTGGCGACCAGAACGATCCCGATGTCATTTGCCTCGGTATAGTCGACGATGGCATCAACGGCATTGCCGCACCGGACGACAGTGTCCCAGGGAACAGGTCGATCGACCATAAGTTCCTCGATCCGGGTGCAGACTTTTGAGATCTGTTCCGGCTCAGCCGTACCCGGTCTGCAATCTGAATCCCCCTGTAGTGGGGTGCGTGGGAAACTCAGTGCATGAAACACGGTGACATGAGCACCGAATCCCTGGGCAAGGCCGGTTGCGTAATCGATAACCGATTTCGAAAATTTCGAAAAGTCGACTGCGCAAAGAATTCTGTCCAGGTTTGTGTCCATTGCGTTTCCGGCAGAGTTTTTTATTATTTTTAGGGTGTTACATAATGAATAATCGCTGAATAATTCAGTATATTTATTAATTCCCCGACATTGTTTGCCTACCACCATTGCAGGAAAAATTGCATTCGCAATGAGATGTTATAGTGGTTGTAATAAAACGTTCCGTTGTGCGGACATTTTTTTCTTAAACCACTTATACCACCCTCCCGTATTTCGGAATTTATTTTTGAAAAGCGGCATAAAATAAGTGTTTTTGTCGAGTTTTGCTTTATCTTTGTTCATTAGTGACGTTTCTCAAGGTTCAATTGAGCCGAATTTTGGTATTGTGCCAGGCCAATTATGTTAATCGAAACAGGTAGTTAATGACAAGGGCGGCAGGTCCGACGGGTGGGCGCTGGGTCGGTCGGCAGTATGAGATTCCGATAACTGTCTGAATCAATCGATCGGTGTGCGATCGTGCATAAATGAACATGAATGTCGGATGCTCGGTTCCGATCACCCGAATGGTCGGCTCCTTCGACCCATCCGGTTCCTTCGACAGCAGTGATTCCAACCCCGATCGACGTATTGGCCGGTAAAAAGGGGCCTCACGCCCTCATCCCATGATCCGGGTGCCATCGACGGATCTGGATGAATTTGGGGAAGGCATGCGGTTTGTAAACTGATTTGCCGAGGAGCACCCGCAAGCATTCCTGGATATTTTCCGACATCGTCGGATGCGGATGCACCGATTTTAGAACGTCATGAATGCCTTTGGCCTGATCCATCAATAAGGCGATGGACATAATTGTTGTCGACGCTTGGGGGCCGGCGGCACGCATACCCAGAATCATTTCTTGATTATCGTCGCTGACGATAATTTTGACGAAACCATCCAATGCCCGCATGGCGATAGCGCGGGTCAGCAACGCATTGGAATAAACCGCCACCCGGTAAGGTAACCCTTTTTTCCGACAGGCCTGTTCATTGAGCCCCACGGCGGCAACTGCCGGTTTGAAGAACATGACGGTCGACATATTGGTGTACTTGAGGGGCCACTTGGTTACGTTGAACATGTGTTTCACGGCATAACGGGCTTCGGTTTCGGCAATGTTCACTAAGGCTGGGTGGCGCGTCACATCGCCCGCGGCGTAAATGTTGTTTTTGATGAGGCAGTTGTTGTCGCAGGAGAGATACCCCATCTCGTCCGGTAGGATTTCCAGATGGTCGAGATTCAAACCTTCCAAGTTGGGGGTACGTCCGATGGAAATAAGGGCTGCATCGGCCTCAACAACTTCCGAATGACCGTCAGCAAAGTCAAGGATGACTTCAATATGGTCCGGCCTCTCGTTGATGGTCCTCAAAATGGCGGAGTGGTAAATCTCAACGCCGTTCTTTTGAAGATTCTGACTGACATAGAGGCTGATGTCTTCATCTTCGAACGGGATGATACGTTCCTGGTGATCGACCAGGTACACTTTTGTCTGGTTGAAATTAGAAAAAATCGTCGCATATTCACATCCAACGATGCCAGCCCCGATGATAACCAAACGTTTAGGGAATTCTTGCAGGTTGAGAATACCATCAGAGTTTAGAATCCGTTGTTGATCGGCCTTGATGTGGGGAAAATCCCTTGGTTTGGAACCCGTTGCAATCAGAAAGTAATCGGCCTGGACTTCTTCACTGTTGTTGTCCCCGTATTTTACTTCCAGGGTTTGGTGGGAACTGAAAGCAGCCCAACCCCTTTTGTAGGTGATCGATCCCTGGCCTTTCCAACGTTCGGAAGAATATGTTTCCAACTGAGAGAGCATCTGGTACTGTTTTTCTTTAACAGCCTGGATGACGGTGTTGCGCACCGCTGTATAGTCGACGCTCAAACTTGCGCTCCGGTACCCGCGATCGACTTTGGCAGCGACGTCATAGTCTTTTGCCAACTCCCACATGGTTTTTGACGACAGGGCGCCCCACATCACGCCTGTTCCGCCGATTTCACCACCTTCGACGATACATACGTGCTTTCCCAAATCGAGTGCTCGCATCGCGCCGGCAAAACCTGCCGGGCCGCTGCCGATAATACAGAGATCGAACTTGTCAGGCATTCTGTACCGCCTTCCGAGAAGCGCCATTTGTGTCAAGAAGAAAGACCTTCTGTCGCATTATAAGAGAACATTCCCGGCAGGTCAATAGAGCGAGTTTTAAGCCGTTGTGGATGGAGGTTAAATTTTGTGACGGTCATCTTGCGGTATTATTTAGGTTGATTTTTGCGTCTTGCCTGACGTAAAACGTCAAACAGGAGGGACGCGATGCCATTGATATCCGGACGAAATTGCGGGTATGCCGGGACTTCGGAAGGAGCGGCGTCCGGATGTGGATCAACCCAAAACGAACATCAAAGGAGGTTTTAGGCAATGGGACAGAAAATCTTGGTTGCTTTCGACGATTCTGAAAACGCGATGCGCGCTGTGGAATACGTAGCCAGAACCTTTCCTTCGGAACATCGCGTGACCCTTTTTACCGTGCTGCAGGACACCGCCGCGCTTTGTGACATGCAGAGCCCGGAGTTGACCCCTTACTTCAAGTCACAGCAGCAGTCCTTTTGTGTCCTTGAGGAGAAAAAGAAAGATCTGGTCTCGACGGCATTGGCAAAGGCTGCCGGTATTTTACGGGAAGCCGGGTTTAAAACGGAGGATATCACCATAAAGGCAGAGCCGAAAATCAAGGGTATTGCCCGCGATATTGCCAACGAAGCATGCACAGGGTATGATCTGGTTGTGCTTGGTCGACGCGGCATGGCAAGTATTAAAGACTACTTCCTGGGAAGCATTTCTCAGAAAGTGCTCCATCTCGTGCCGGAAGCCTCTATTCTGGTGGTTGGATAGACGGTCAGAATACTGTAAAATTGCCTCTGTTTCCGAGGGTCCAAAGTGATACCTTACGCTGAGATTCCTGTCGCATGCATCTCCACAACTTGATCGAGAACGTTTTTCTCAAGGCCGCTGATGTGATGTACCGGCGCCTTCCGCAACCTGTTCCCGATCATAAACGGCTAAAACACTGCAAATTGATTTCCCATCGTGGTGATCACGAAAACCCCTGGAGTTTTTGAAAATACAGTTTCCGCATTCGAGGCGGCCGTTGCCGCTGGGGTGTGGGGGATCGAATTCGATGTGCGTTGGACGCAAGATCTGCAGCCGGTAGTGATTCATGACGCTGACACCCGACGGCTCTTTGGCAGCGATATACGCATCCAGAAGTCAACTTACCGGGACCTGCGGTACACTCACCCGCTGATACCGCACCTCGAAGAAGTGGTCCAGGCATTTGGCGGGCGTGTACACCTTATGGTCGAATTAAAATCGGAACCGTATCCCGACCCCGCGTATCAGCGGCGGAGTTTAGAAAGAATTTTCAGAAGTCTCATTCCCCGAACGTGATTTTCACTTGATCTCTCTGACACCGAAACTGTTCGACTTTACCGACTTTGTGCCCGAGCGGGCATTGCTGCCGATAGCGCAGGTCAATATTGGCGCCATGAGCAAACTGGTTGCGTCAAAAAAACTCGGCGGGATTTTGGGCCATTTTGTGATGATGACCGATTCTGTCGTGAAAAAACATCGGGAATTGGGTCAGACAACGGGGACCGGCTTTGTTGACTCAAAAAATTGTCTGTTCCGGGAACTGAATCGCGGCATCAAATGGATCTTTTCCAACCGGGCCGCTGCCATGCAATCGGTTGTGACTGCCTGCCTGGGCAAGCCTTGATTGCTGCGGCCATCGGCAAAGATGACATCCTTAAGGAAAAACCGGGGCGTTTGTGTAACCGAGACAAATGTGCCATTGTCCGCGGCACCGGTCATTCCTACCATTTAAATGATGAGGAGTATAACCAGATGGAATCGATCTTGAAGGCCTTTGATTTTAAAAATGAACAGTCCGGTGCCGGGACAGGGATTCCGCTAAGTTGCAGCGGGCCGCTTCTGAAAGTCGTATCGCCCATTAATGGTCGGCAGATCGGCAGCGTTCGTTCGGCCAGCCGCAGAGATTATGAAACTGTCGTTGCTCAATCCGTGGAAGCCTTTGAAACCTGGCGCAGCCTACCGGCTCCCCGCCGTGGAGATATCGTCCGTCAGATTGGAGATACCCTGCGATCCAGAAAAGAAGAACTGGGGGCTTTGATCAGCCTGGAAACTGGAAAAATCAAGGCCGAAGGTGAAGGGGAAGTCCAGGAGATGATCGACATGGCCGATTTTGCCGTCGGACAGTCGCGAATTCTTTATGGTGCGACCATGCACAGCGAGCGACCCGATCACCGGATGTACGAGCAATGGCATCCGCTTGGGCCGGTAGGGGTGATTACCGCATTTAATTTTCCGGTGGCCGTCTGGTCCTGGAACGCACTGATCGCCCTTGCTGCTGGTGATACCGTCATATGGAAGCCTTCTTCCAAGGCGATTCTGACCGCCATCGCGACCATGAAAATCATATGGCCGGTGCTTGAGCGAAACGGTCTGCCCGCTGGAATTCTCAATCTGGTTATCGGTAACCGCGATGAGGTCGGTGACGCCCTCATCCACGACCAAAGGGTACCGCTGATCTCAGCGACCGGCAGCGTCAACATGGGTCGGCAGATTGCTCAAGCGGTGGCAGGCCGGCTTGGAAAAACGATCCTCGAGTTGGGGGGCAACAATGCCATTATTGTGACACCCAGCGCCGATCTCGAACTTGCGGTGAGGGCGATTGTATTCGGTGCGGTAGGAACAGCCGGTCAGCGTTGTACGACGACCCGACGCCTGATCGTCCATGCGGATGTGTATGATCGGTTGACATCCGCTTTGATTAAAAGCTATCGGCAAATTACCATCGGTGATCCTTTGGAGGACGGTATCCTCATGGGCCCGCTCATCGACAAAGCGTCAACGGCAGCCATGCAGGCGGCACTGCAACTGGTGAGGGACCAGGGCGGCAGTGTGCTCTATGGCGGAGACGTGCTCAATGGTGGTCTCTATGATACCGGAACCTATGTCACCCCTTGCATCTGTGAAGTCCGGGCCGATATGCCCGTCGTGCAGGAGGAAACATTTGCGCCCCTTCTATACCTTGTCAAATATAATACTATGGCGGAAGCGATTGCCTATCACAACAATGTTCCCCAAGGCCTTTCATCAGCCGTTTTTACGCAAAATATCAGGGAATCGGAATATTTTTTAAGTCATCGCGGCAGTGACTGCGGTATAGCCAACGTCAACATCGGCACCTCCGGCGCCGAAATCGGGGGGGCCTTCGGTGGTGAAAAGGATACCGGCGGGGGCCGTGAAGCCGGATCAGATGCTTGGAAGGCTTACATGCGGCGGCAAACCTGTACCATTAACTGGTCCGACGAGATGCCGTTGGCGCAGGGCATCACTTTTGATTTATGATTCAGATTTTGTGAGGTCCGAACCGTCGGCGTTTTGCGAAAATTTTAAGCCGGTTAAGAAGATAAGAATCGTCAGCGTGCATACCGATCCCGCCATGGTAGGACCCGCTTTCGCTGCTGATCATTCCCTCCGCTCTGGTGCAGCATATGCGGGAATAACACCCCGGCCCTGAGGTATTTGTCATCCGTAAGTTCAAGTGTTCGGCCCATGGTCGACCGGGATAGTGATGACCGGTATCGGGGCATTCCGGACCACTTTGTCGGCCGTACTGCCGAACCGATAGTGTCCCTTGGCACCGCGGGTGGTTAGAACGATTGCATCCACCTTTTCTTTTGCAACCAGTTTCAGGATTTCCTGGGCAGGATCCCCGACAGCAACATGTTTGATGTACAGGGGACATCCATGAAGGTGGCTGGAACAAAGGCTGTCCAGCCGTTTCTTGGCGGTTTTTTCTTCCCATTTGATTATCTTATTGATTGTTTCATTCTCAAAATCTCCATACCAGGGCTTGTGGTGGGCGATATCCTCGATGACATAGAGAACGTGGATCTCCGTGTTGTATTTCTCGATCAACGAATTGATGTAGGGAAGCGCTTTTTCGGCCTGTCCGGACAAATCCGTCGGCCACATAATCTTCTTTAGTTCCATAGATGACCTCCTTGACTGATGACAGTTCGCATCTTTTATGAAAACATAAATATCTTCATCGGAATGTAAACAAGGCGCGGAAAGTTTCCGTGGATTCAGCCCGAAAATTTCATGTGATCTTTAATTTGGGCTTAAAAGGATTAAGTTTAACTCAGAAACCTTAGCAGGCATCTCAGCAGAATTTTTTTCTGAGCTGAGCAATAGCGATACAGATTAACTGTGCCCCGATGTGTGCTTAACACTGAGCATCGACCTGCTTGGCGCAATAACTGAGGACAGGGAACCATCGTGAGAACCGGAAACAAATGACCAAGACAGATGCTGAGCCTTAGATCTGTTATAGTGATCATGTGTGTGTTTTGTTTAGCGGCAGATGTTTGGGCAGACGTGCCTATCGTTGACGAACCCTCTGTCAATGAACTGCGGGAGATTCTAAGGCGAAGAATTGAGCGGGAGCAGAAGCAGGGACGGTTCACTTGCCGTGGTGAGCTAATCTGTGGGATTGCTGATCTTCCGCTCTTTTACGCCCGCAGAGGATTCCGGCCGGCATGGGTATCACAGCCTTCGTTGGCAATTGCGGAATCTTTGATGCGGGCCATTCGTGTTGCCGGCCTCGACGGGTTGCAGAAAGGCGACTATCATGCAGACAAACTCGAGATGCTGATCGATAGCGTAACTGAGAATCGTCTTTGTGCGACGCCAAGCGAACCAGAAATCCTTGTGGACCTCGACTTGCTCCTGACAGATGCCTTTTTGTTGCTGGGATCGCATTTAATGGCCGGACGAGTGAACCCTGAAACCATTCACACCCAATGGACGGTCTATCACCCCGAAGCCAATCTGGCCGAGGTCCTTCAAACGGCGTTGGAATCCGACCAGATCGAGTTTGCGCTCGACAGTTTGCGACCACCCCACCATGGTTACCGTGCATTGAAATTGGCGCTGAATCGCTACAGGGAAATTGCGGTCTTTGGCGGTTGGCCGATTCTGGATAAGCAGCTGTCGTGGCAGAAGGGTGTTTTTGGTGTGCACATCGCCAAGTTGAAAGAGCGTTTCAGGTCAACCGGTGACCTCGCGCCTGCAGTCAAGTCCGATGGCGAAGGCTACCTGTATGACGATCTCCTGGAGGCGGGTATAAAGCGATTTCAGGCCCGCCATGGGTTGCCTGAGAGCGGTATGATCGATGCGGCCACGTTAGCATCGTTGAACGTCCCTGTGGATGTGAGAATTCGGCAGATCGAATTGAACCTTGAGCGATGGCGCTGGATTCCCCATGATCTCGGCGATCCTCATATTCTCGTGAATGTTGCCGATTTCAATCTGGCGGTGATGGAAGCCGATCAGGTTAAATGGGGCATGCGGGTGGTTGTGGGACGGGATTACCGGCGTACGCCGGTCTTCAGCGCCAACCTTAACTATCTTGTCATCAATCCGTATTGGAATATACCACGCAAAATTGCCGTCGAAGACATTTTGCCAAAAGTCCGACGCGACCCCGCGTATCTGGTCAAGAAACGGATCAAGGTATTCGAAAGCTGGAAAGAAAACGCCCCTGAAATAAGTCCCTACGCTGTCGACTGGTCCAAAGTTACAAAGCGTAACTTTGCATTCAAACTCAGAAAAGAGCCGGGTTCAGTCAAACGATCTTGGGCGGATCAAGTTTATGTTGCCCAACAAATATGCCGTCTACTTGCACGACACGCCGAGCCGAAAACTTTTCAAACGGAATTTACGTACCTTCAGCTCAGGCTGTATCCGATTGGAGAGACCGTTGGATTTAGCCGACTATCTTTTGAAGGATGATCCGAAATGGACACGCAACAATATCCGCGAAGCTATTAATAGTGAGCAGGGAAACATAATCGTACGACTCAGCAAACCCGTGCCTGTCCACCTGCTCTACTGGACAGCCTGGGTGGATTCGCACGGAGGGGTAAACTTTCGCGACGACATTTACCGAAGGGATTCACGTCTGGATGTTGCCTTAAGGGAGAGGCCGCCGGGCATGGGGCCGGCGGAAACCAGACAACTGGGTACAGGACCCGTTAGAAAAGTCATCGGGTTGAGGCGAAGGTGGTCAGTTACACGTTTTCTGTGTCTATTCGATGCACGCAATCTACCAGTGCCTGACCGGACCACAATCCAGATGGATAAAATCGGATTCTGGATAGTAACCGACACCACCAGCGCTTAGTTTTAGGGCTTCCGCGTGCAGTCCTTTTGTTCCAAAGCCTGGGATACGGATGTCGATGGCCATACCCAAGGTATGAAAACTGCGACGGGCCACGCCCTTGCTTTTTTTGCGCAGCACGGCATTTGTGACCGGAGATCGATAACCCGAAATAATGTGGTACGGTTCGCAAGGGTCAACCCGCTTGGCGAGGCTGTAAAGGATATCGAGAAGCCGGGGTCTGATGTCCCTGGTTTCTCCCGTTCGATGATCACGCATGATGTGGTTGATTTCGCTCAACGCGTCGGAACAGTAGTCACCCTGCCGACAATAGCAAACCGCCAGTGTTTCCCCGGTGTGGGTATTGAAAAAGGATAGGCGCCTGGTGGGGGGCAAGCCCTGGACGATCGCCTCAACGGCCTTAACGGGACTGAGGGTAGCTGCGATCGTCGTCAGCAATCCAATCTTTATGACATCGCGACGGTTCAAACCAATTTGGCGGGGAGATTCAACAAACGTACCGGATGAGTGCAAGGTTCCTTTGACCTCCAAAAATTTTCACTTCATTCGTGTCCATCCGTGAAAAGGAGATGGCATGATGGAGTGTCCAATTTATAAATGAGAATTTTTCATGCTGGGCAAGGTCGCAAACCTGCGGAGAACGCCGCCCAGCGTAAAAAATTCTCATTTACGGATCGACAACGATTATATCCTGATGGAGTGATACTGTCAACTCGCACACGGCCTTCCCATCCCGGCAGTTGATTTCGCTGACCATTCCCGAGAACTGTCGACATCCCAATATGCATCTCAGCCATTTCAGCAAGAACCAGCCAAACTGGATAGTCGCCAAGATAAGAATAACTTTCCGACCGACAGGGGGCGGGCAAATGCCATTAAACAATTAAGTAAAAATTTATAATATTAATTAGTTATACTGATTATTAAAAAATAAATGCCGAAATACGGAAGGGTGGTATCAGTGGTTGTAAAAAGCGTTCGAATAACAGATCGTTTTTTAACAGCCACTATAAGGGAAAAACGCCCCGTAAATATAACAAACAAACTCGCTTATTATCCATGGACGATTTCAGCCGAAAAAACATGTTTGTACGACGCGAACCTAAAAAAGCATTGATGCCCGCGGTAAATTGGTGTTAAGGCTTTTCCGCGGCGGTTGGTGCCGAAGGCACCGACCGCTATGATATTAACCCGCCGATCATAAAAAGGAGGTCAGGCATGAAGAAAGTTCTCATCGGCTATGTCAGCCGAACCGGCACCACCGGAAAAATGGCCGAGTACATTGCCGAGGGTATACGGATCAGTGGGCAGGAGGTCGAGTTGATCAAAATTGCGGAAATCAAGGATGAAAAGGCATTGGATGGATACGACGGTTATGTTTTCGGCTGTCCCACATACCACAGAGATTTGACAGGCGGTATGAAGACCTTTCTATTTTTGGCCCAGAAGGTCAATATGGTCGGCAAAATCGGCGGTGCTTTCGGCTCTTACACCCATAGCGGGGAGTCCGCGCAGATGCTTTACGATACAATGCAGCATGTCTATAATATGGACATGATCGACTTGGGCGCTCTGAACCTGAAAGAAAGTGTTGTTCCGACCGATGAAGGTCGGCGCGCATGCCAGGATTACGGCAAGGCGATCAGCAGTAAATTTTCCTGATGGCATTATAAAGGGAGTATTGCAAATGGGAAATCAGACAGTCGTCATCTTCAAACCTTACCCCTTCTCAGATGGCGAGAAGATTTACATTGCGGAAGGCCCGCGCAAAGGCGATTGGGAGGTCGTCAGTGTTTCCGACCGCAAAGTCAAATTGCGCTGCCCCATTAGCAAGCGGGAGTTCGATTGGGATCGTTTCTGTTATGCCGTCGAGGAACGCAGCGACGTCGAATGGCCCCGTAAGGACTGATGTCTTTCAGCAGGGGTGAGTCTGTCGATCCGGGCGGTGGTACATGGAACTTCGGCGGGGATTAAACAGAGAGGCAGGCCACCCCCCTTTACGGCCTTATCGGGCGTTTGTGGTGAACGCCTACCGCAGCACCCATGAAGGCCTTACCCGTGCGGCTCGTGATAACAACGGGTCAGCGCTTTCATTGCCAGCGAATCAGGGCGCTTCCCCAGGTCAGCCCGCCGCCAAACACCGGCATACAGATCAGGTCCCCCGGCTTGATGCTGCCGTTGCGGATGGCTTCGTCCAGTGCAATGGCACAAGAGGCCGAGGAGATGTTGCCATATTTGTGAACAGTCATGTAGAATTTCTCAAAGGGGATCTTCATCGACTTGGCGATGTACTGAAACATCCGGATGTTGGCCTGGTGGGGTATGATCCAGGCGATGTCTGAGATCTCGACCCGGTTGTGATCAGCGGCTTCCCTGATCGAATCCATAAAGTACCTTACCGCCACCCGAAAGCTCAGATTGGCCTCGATCATGTTCAGGGTGTGAAGCCCTTTGTCGACACTTTCGTGGCTGATGGGCGTTGTTTTGGAGCCACCGCCCGGTAGCAATAGATCCTTGCCGTTGGCGCCGTCTGTATGCACATGGGTCGACAGGATTTCCGGACCAACCTCACCCAGGGTGAGCAGTGCGGCTCCGGCACCATCCCCCCAAAGTATACATGTCGAACGGTCCTGCCAGTTCAGCGTGCGGGTCATAATTTCGGACGCCACCACCAGAATGTACCGACAGGTTTTGTTCTTCAAATACTGCTCGGCAACGTTGAGACCGAAGATGAACCCCGAGCAAGCCGCCGTGACATCGAAGGTAACCGCTCGGGGAGCGTCCAATTTTGCCTGTAACCAGTTTGCAGCAGACGGGCAGCAGGTATCCGGGGTGATGGTGGCCATGATGATGAGATCCAGATCTCGGGGGGATATACCGGCCATTTCCAATGCCCGGCGCGAGGCATCATAACCGAGATCCGAAGCGGCCACGGTCGGATCCGCAATGCGTCTTTCGCGGACGCCGGTTCTTTTTCTTATCCATTCATCAGTGGTATCGAGACCCAGAGCAACCAGATCGTCGTTGGTCAATCTATTTGGCGGAACGCACGAACCCGTCCCCAGAATTCTGATCGTTTCCATCTTTTGCGACCTAATTACCCCTTTCCGAATGATATTCCTCAATTCGCTAAATGTATCGGTCCACCATTTCGCTAATAAACTTTTCGACACCCTGGGACCCTTCGCTTTCTTGCAATTGCTCGATCAGGCCCCTGATTTTTTGGTAGGTTTCCGGATCGGTTCTGAGATCGTCGGTAGATCTATATGTTCCTCCCCGACGACCGGTCCGGAAGATAAGACGGTCGGTGTCATCTAACTCCTGGTAATTTTGGATTACCGCTATCATTTTTTCTTTGTCTTCCGGAAGTTTTCCGTAGACTTCCTCCAGCAGGTTCATGATGTGATCACTGGTGAGAGTGCTGGTAACACCGTCGAGGGTTTCCACAAAAAGTTTGATTTCTGCCGCCAGCATGTCGTCGGTCTGCATCGTAAACGAGCTGTCTTCAATTTTCTTGTAGAGCGGAATCCTGCGGGGTACGCGCAAGCTGCGCAATCGAATAAAGTGCGGGTTGATTCGGTTGAGGACTTTAGCGGTTTCCATGGCATGCTCCCGCCACATTTCTTGTCCACCAAGGCCCGGCATGACGTATTCGGACAATTCCATACCGGCCTCTGTTACCCGCAGTCCGGCCTCAATCTGTTGTTGGGCGGAGACACCTTTCTTCATCAATTTCAGCAATGGGTCGTATCCGGTTTCCAATCCGATATGGACACGATCCAGGCCGGCATTTTTAATTCGCTTCAATGATTCAACGGACTTTCGGATCACCGTTCGTGATCGCGAGTAGGTTGTGACACGTGAAATTTTCGGAAATTTTTCTCTGAGAAACCCTAGCACTGCCACCAGGTCATCGGTTTTCATGATCAGATTGTCGGCATCTTGCAAGAAACATGCATCAGTCCGATAATAGAGCCATGCTGCGATGCTCCGGTAGGTATCGTTGTAGCCGGAGTGATTGAATAGGTGGCTGACCACTTCATCGGTCACCTCCCCATCGTGGCCCAACTGAAGTGACAGACGCTGAATATCGTCAGCAATGTCTTTCGCTGCCTGTATGTCCTGCTTGATCTCATCCACTGTTCGCAGCGAAAATTTTCTGTGTTTATAGACCGGGCAGAACAGACACTGGTTCCAGGGGCAGTTACGTGTTAACCTCAACAACAAGCTGCGCGCCTCATTGGGGGGGCGTATTGGCCCTTGTTCAAAACTGATATTTCTACCGTTCATCCTTGTTACGGTCCTTTCTCGTATACTGCCAGTAACGACGCCGTAAGCCGGCATGGTTCTCGATAATGTATCGTCGGACTCAAAAGGGATATTCTTATCAACCCGCTAAAAATCATTTTCGCAGTCAATCAGGCGGAGCACATTGTCATTCGGTTGAAAAAAATACAGTTGCAATGTGCCAATGAAACCGGCCGATTCGCAGCACGGCCATGCCGGTTCCCCGCACGGGGGTAATTCCAACCATCTTAATGAACGACGAAAAATGATCACATTGACGGATATGATGATTAAAATCAACTGAAAATTATCGTAGGCTTGCACCGAATTTAAGAATATATGCTACGGCTTGAACCGGATCACTGCCCGCAGATGAACACCCGGGCCGGTACTCTACTGATCAGGCGCGAGCCGCAGTCGGTAACCTGAAAAACGCTTTCGATCCCGGCGGCAAATTCGCCTTTGTAACAGAATTTCGGTTCCAAAGCGAATGTCATGCCGGATTCCAGGACATCTCTTTTATCCCTGGCGATATAGGGCGGTTCGATAAGTTCGAGGCCGATGCCGTGACCGGCAAAATCAACCTTTTGATCCGGAGGTCCGAGAAAAGTGTCTTCAAAGCCTGTGGCAACGGCGGCGGCCACCGCGTGATCGAAAAGTTCTCCGGCTGTAACACCCGGTCTCACTTTTTTAAGTACCATATCGTGAATATCAATGGCTGCGTTGCAGGCTTGCAGCGCCTTTTCGGGCATCTTCCCGATAACGAACATACGGGTTTCGTCCATGTGGTAGCCGTTGAGCATGGCCCCGAAATCCACAAGAATCGGTTCATGGGGCTTTATTTTGCGGTGCCCTGCACCGCAGGGGAATGCGGGTGAGGTTCCTTCGCCGCTAAAAGGCGCGTCGAGCATCCCAACCCTACCGCCGTTTTCACCACTAAGCACATGCCACGGGTAGGCTTCGGATTGATAATTCCGCGTGCGCAGTTTACCGCCGTGCCCCAGTTTTCGGGCATAAGTTTCGTAAATGCCAGCGAATTCCATTTCGCTCAGACCCGGCCGAAGGGCCGTCTGCATATAGTCGAATGTTCGGGCGCTCATTTCTGCCGTTTGCTCCATTTGCGCAATTTCCCAGTCAGATTTGACTTTCCGCACATCCAGAACAAGTGAAGAACCATCAACCGTTCGGCAACCATTGAAAAGGTGGCGGTAAAATTCGAACTCCTTAACCGGCAACACATCGTATTCGAGGCCAAGCGTGGGCGGAAGGCGATGGTAGAGGTCAAGGATACGTTCGGGAAGCTCCTTGACCGACTGTATGGCGACGATGTTGTGGAGGGTCGACTCCCGTTGCGCTCTCGGCAGATAGCGTTTGATACAGAGCAATGGTTCGCCGTCGGCCGGTATGAAAAGAAAACCATTCTGTGCCGTACCGCTGAAATAAAAGAGGTCGACCCGTTGAATGATCAACAGGCCGTCGATGCTGTTTGCCTGTAAGAGGCGCTGAATGTTGCGACTCCTTCGTTCGATTTCCGTTGCCGGTACCTTGAAAGGTCTCATTATCACCCAAACTTGTAAATTTCGGTCAATAATAATAATCATCTGTAAAATCCCAGCTTTTCTGCGAAGATTCCCAAAGTTTGACAATGTCAGGAGTTAACAACTTCCTGAGACGATGATTATTATATTTGAGCGGCGGTTTGCCCGAAATAATAGGTTTATACCGCTTTTAAAAAATAAATTCCGAAATATGGATTGGCGGTATAAGTGGTTGTAGGAAAAAAACGTTCGAATAACGGAACGTTTTTTTGACAACCACTATAAAATACCGCTTTAAACGGCTCACAAACCAATCCTGCGGCTTTGCCAGAGGTCAGTGAATCTATGAACGGACCAGCCGTGCCATTGCGCGGGAGACTCTGGTCATTGAGGTTTTCTTCCGCCAGGTTAAACAACTATACGACAATGACGGTGTTTTCAACAGCCCTTATCGTTTATAGGGTAATTCATATTATAAGGAGAACGGTTGTGATACTGGAATATAAGGGGAATCAGGCCCCGAATCGGACACAACGTGTATATTGCGCCGACGGCGGTTGTCATCGGAAAGGTTTCAATTGGAAACAATGCCAGTATTTGGTTTGGAACCGTTATCAGGGGCGACAGGGACACCATTACCATCGGTGAAAACACCAACATCCAGGACAACTGTACGGTGCACACCGACCCGGGCAAACCGGTTCACATCGGCGGCGGTGTTTCCATCGGTCATGCTGCCGTTATCCATGGCTGCACGATTGAAAATGATTGCTTGATCGGTATCAAGGCCGCCGTTCTCAACAAGGCCGTAATCAGAAAAGGTTCAATCGTTGCTTCGGGAGCAGTGGTCAGGGAAGGCCAGGAAGTCGGTCCGTTCCAATTGGTGGCCGGGGTTCCCGCTGAGGTCAAAAAAGAGTTGGACGATAAAACTTTGAATAATATACGGGAAACGGTGGAGATATATACCAGGCTTGCCGGCGAATACCGTGACAGCAAATCGTCGACAGAGTGATGCCTTTTCCTGTATTATTTGATAATCGATTGTGTCCCGGCGGACAGCTGCCCGGATCGAGGTTGTTTTGCCGCGGCGATCGACGAAACACCGTCTGAATAAGTAAGCCTCTAAAATTTTAGAAAAATCGGTAACATATTGCAACGAACTCCAAAGCACGGGTCGGTTCAAGATGCCGCATCTATCACGCAGAGCAGGCCGGACGCTTGACATCCTGATTGTCTGCACCGGAAACATATGCCGCAGCCCAATGGCCGAAGGCTTGTTGAAATCGATGTGGTCAAAGGATTGGAATCCGGCGCCCGTCATACATTCCGCCGGAACGCACGCTACGGAAGGCCTGCCGGCCGAACCCTTCGCGGTGCGTGTGGCCGGTGAGTACGGAGTTGATATCAGAGCACACCGCTCGCGGGCCCTTGATGCTGCTCTTGTGAAAAAGGCCGATCTGATTCTTGCCGTGACGCAGCAGCATGTTGATTTTATCCGCAACTCCGCCGGTGGTGGATCAGGGAATCTCCGATTGCTCTGTGGTCTCAATGCGGATAGCGCGCAATATGATGTGAAGGATCCATATGGCGGATCTCTGGATACTTACCGAGAATGTGCTCGGATGATCAGCGGCTGTTTGGCGCACGTGGTCACCCATTTTATAGGGAATTCGGGCGGCAAAAAAATGCCCGGTTCGTTGTCCGGATAGAACATCGAACCGGGCGGAATGAATTGAAGAATCGAAGGTAGACGTGTCGATCAACAGATCAAAGTTTTTCGGCCTTTGAGGAAAGGTAATCCGCTACCCCTTCGGCCGTCGGTTTCATTCCGGTATCCCCCTTCTGCCAACCGGCCGGGCACACTTCACCATGCTCTTCGTGGAATTGTAGGGCATCCACCATGCGCAACATTTCTTCCACATTGCGCCCCAAGGGCAGATTGTTGACCACCTGGTGCTGGACAATGCCATCCTTGTCTATCAAAAAGGAGGCCCGCATGGCGACCCCTTCCGGGTGCTCTATTCCGTAAGCCCTGGTGATACTGTGGGTGATGTCGGCCACGATGGGGAATTTCACCGGTCCGATACCGCCTTCGTTGACCGGTGTGTTGCGCCAGGCGAAATGGCTGAATTGGGAATCGATCGATATGCCGATTACGGTTGCATTGCGGTCGTTGAATTGTTCGATCCGGTGGTCGTGGGCGAGGATTTCCGTTGGACAGACAAAAGTGAAGTCGAGCGGCCAGAAGAAAAGGATGACATATTTACCTTTGAGGCTCGACAGCTTAAACTCTTCGTCAATAATACCGTTTGGCATCACGGCCGGGGCAGTGAAATCCGGTGCTTCTTTAGCAACAAGTACGCTCATTGTTAACTCCTTTTGATCGTTGATAGTGAAGTTATCGATAGTGTCGCCGAATGGTATGTCGGCCGACGTCATCTGCTACTCGACAGATGTAAAAATATTCAGGATCGGATGTTTTTCAAGGTCGGTTGGAAAATCTAAAAACCGGCTTCGTTTTTCAGTAGAGGAATGAACTTGTGGTTGGCTTTCGGAAGGGGATAATCGGATAATTCGTCGAGTTTCACCCAGCGATAGTCCGTCGGCCCATTAAGTTCTACTCGGCCGGATTCTACATGACAGCAAAAGACTTCCATTTCGATCTTGAAATGGGTGTAGGCATGTCGAATTTGCGATAGAAATGAGTCGACCTGCACTTTCAGACCCACATCTTCACTGATTTCGCGTATGCAGGCCTCCTGCGGTGTCTCACCCTCCTCTATCCGGCCACCGGGAAATTCCCATAAGCCGCCCAAAAGTCCATCTGGTTTGCGGCGCGTGATGAGAACCCGATCGTTTTTGAACACCACACCAACGGAAACCCGATGCAGGGGAATGGGCGCTTTTTTGATACGCTTCGGATAGGCCATGACCGTGCCATCAGCATAAGCCCGGCAGTGCGTCTGAACCGGACATTCTGAGCATTCCGGCTGTCGGGGTTTGCAAAGCAGTGCCCCCAATTCCATCAGTGCCTGGTTGAACGTTCCTGGTCGCAAGGGGTCAAGGATTTCAGATGCCGCCAGTTTGAACACCTTGTGAGATGCGGATCGGTTGACCGGGGACTCAATCAGACGCAGTCGTGACAGGACGCGTTTGACGTTTCCGTCGACAACCGCAAACGGTTGGTTAAAGGCGATACTCAAGACGGCGGCGCCGATGTAGTCACCAACCCCGGGCAGTTCCTTGAAATCGTCCATCTCCGACGGGATACGTCCTCCATAGCGGTGCTGCACAATCTGGGCCGCTCGGTGCAGATTACGCGCGCGGGCGTAGTACCCTAAACCCTCCCAGATTTTCAAAATTGCCAGAAGATCCGCCTGTGCGAGATCTTTGACGCCCGGGAACCGTTTCATGAAACGATGGTAGTAAGGGATAACGGTCACGACGGTGGTCTGCTGGAGCATAACTTCGGATATCCAGATCGCATAGGGATCATCCGTTTCTCGCCAAGGCAGATGGCGGTGATTGTGCTGGTACCACTTGATCAAGCGACGGCGCAGGGTGGCTATGTTATTTCTTGTATTCATGGCCGGATCGTTTCAGGTGATGATAGGGCGGTAGGGTTGACAGGCGCGGGTCTTCGATCGATGACCCGATGGTAAAGTGGTAAAGGCTTTGCCAACTATTTCCCGTCAATCCAAGCAGCGAGTGAACCGCATCGTCGAAAAAGCAGCCGATACCGGTGCCGCGGACACCCTGTGCTTCGGCTTCTAAGTAGAGCGCCTGACCGATCATACCGCATTCCCAGAAAAGGTGGCGATAGCGGTAGGGTGTCGATTTCACAAATTCGGCGAAGCGTGCGATCATGCCAAGCGAAAAGATCGATTGCCCCGCAATATCTTGGTGGCAGCTCACCCGGCTCGCTTCTTCACGGAAGTTGCCATTTTCGAGCCGGTAGAGCGGCAGCAGGCGTGTTACCGGTTCCCAGAGAAAATCAGTGCGACATGTGCTCCGGAGAAGATTAAGATCCGATTCGTTGCGACAGAGAAAATAGAGCCCGCTCGGTAAGGATTGCACATTGTGGACAAACAGCAGAAGGTGGACCAAGCTCTTTCCGAGACCAAGGTCAAAGGGTGGGCAGTGGTTGCGCGGCAAGGTCTTGTCCAGGATGGCATAAAATACTTTTTGATCGATTGAACCCTCCGGATCAAATGCGGTTGCACTGCGGCGGCGTCGAATGATACCGGGTGCATTCAGGGAACTTGACGGGGCATCGAGGAACGGCCTGGCGCCATAATCGTAGCTTACATCGGTCGTGCGCGGTTTGCGGCAGTTCCGGAGTGTCTGATATATGATCGGCCAGTTGACCCTTTCGGGGCTGAGGTTATTCGGGGTCCCGGCTAACGGCAATTGGGTGTAACCAGCGACGATGTCATCAGGAATTGCCCGTACCGTGGGGGTCACATCTTGTCGGTGGACGAAACACATCAGGTCAGGTTCCTCGGATTCCAACGGTTTCCATTCGGTCCGGTCGAACCCCAACAACGCTTCGGTGTCTGCATCGGAGAAGCCACTAAGATAGGTGACCTTCCAACCTTGAAGGGCTGCGGAGAAACTCAAAGACGCCAGTGCGTGTCCGACATCGTGGTTGCAATATCGCAACGCCCGTTCGCCGTATTTCCACGCCTCACGCCAGATGATACTACTCAGGCCCACCATAAAACCGTCGCAGTTGAAATGGTCGCGTGTTCTTTGCCAAAGTGCAGGAATGAGTTCAGCCCTTAGTTCCAGTGTATGATTATACGGCAAGTAATGATAAAGACCGGCCGGGACCGATTCCATTTCAGGCAGAATCAAATGAACTTCCGTGGGATGCAAGTTGCCGCTTGAGGGATTCATGCGCAGTGACCAACGGTTTTGACCATAAGCTTTCCAGGCCGACATCCCCATAGAAAGTTCCAGAAAGGCGGCGACGCTGCGCCGGGTGAACACTGCGTTGTTTTCAATTCTGCGCTGATACAGTTCCAAGTGGCGACGGGGCGGGTCTTCTTCGGCAAGCGGAAGGGATACAGCAGTCGCGCCGTCATAGAATCTGAAGGGGTTCGGCTGATTTTTCCAGTCCAGGTAACCCGGGGATCTGGCGTAGCGATGGAAATGGTGTTTGGTCTGCTCGTGATAGCGAATAATGTCCGCGGCGCCTTGTTCTTCCATATTTGTTATTTCTCCGGCCGTCTGCCGATACCTTGTTTGCCTGCGAAGATGACTAAACGAACCAGTTTAGATTTCTTTTGATATCCTATCCTTCATGCCAAGGCTGGTTACCCTGACAATCTATCGCAAAAGCTTCTTGATAAGCGAAAGGCTGCCGTAAGGCGGATAACGAAACGGAAAATCGAATCGCGATGGCCTCCTCACCACACTCTTTCGGTGCGAAAATGCATCGAAGCTGGCCTTACCCCGGTAACTGCCGATACCACTTTGACCGACGCCACCGAATGGTAAGTATGGTGATGCATAGTGCAGCATGGTGTCGTTGATGCAGCCGCCGCCGAAGGATATGCCATGCAGGACGGCCAACTGGTTGCGGCGGTTGCTCGAAAAAAAGTAGAGCGCGAGCGGTTTCGGGAGGGATTTGAGCTTCTCGATTGCTTCGTCCAGGTGGTCAAATGTCATGATCGGTAATAATGGGCCGAATATTTCTTCCCGCATGATGACATCATCCCAACCGACGTCATCGATGATGGTCGGTCCGATGTAGAGCGCTTTTCGGTCCCGATCACCACCGAATATAATTTGTCCGTCAGCCATCAATCGAATGAGTCGATCGAAGTGACGATGGTTGACGATTCGGTTGAAGTCTTTGCTTTGCTGCGGATTGTTTCCATAAAATTGGTGGATGGTATCCTGCAGCAGGGTTACAAGGTCCTCTTTAACACTGCGGTGCACCAAGAGGTAGTCCGGAGCGATACACGTTTGTCCAGCATTCAGAAACTTACCGCTGCCGATTTTGCGGGCGGCATCGACCAGGCTGGCGTCCCGGTCGACGATACAGGGGCTCTTGCCGCCCAATTCCAGGGAGACCGGCGTCAAATTCTTTGCCGCTGCCGCCATCACTGCGCGGCCGACCGCCGTACTACCGGTGAAGAATATTTTGTCAAACGGTTCTTCGAGCAACGCTTGACCGACTTCGGCATCGCCTGACACAACGGTAATGTATTCTGTCGCGAACATGTCAGCGATCATATGCGTCAAAACGGCCGCGGTGTTAGGGGCAAATTCCGAGACCTTCACAATGCAGCAATTGCCGGCCGCTATCGCTCCGATCAGCGGATTGATAGTCAAAGCGAAGGGGTAATTCCAGGGGCTGATGACAAGGGTCACGCCGTAAGGTTCTGTATGAATGAAACTGGCGGCCGGAAAGATTGTCAGTGGTGTCCTGACGCGCACCGGCCGGCTCCAAGAACGCAGGTGTCTGAGGGCATAACGCAGTTCGGACAAGACGATCCCCACCTCGCTCATGTAGGCTTCATATGGGGCTTTACTGAGGTCGCGGTTCAGCGCTTTCAGAATCGACTTCTCGTTAGCGACCACTGCCTTTCGGAGGCGGCGCAGCTGTTCCCTGCGAAACGCAATCGACATTGTCCGCCCGCTATAAAAGTATCGACGCTGTTCGGCGACAATATGAGAGAAACGTAATGTCATTTCGAATCCACCACGGGATCTATCAGCCACAGTTAGCGATGGCTTGCGTTAAAATGCGCATGTGGGCCTTTTCCGCCTGGGCCAGTGACAACAGTGCGTCACGGGCATCGTCATTCGCGGCGCGATCGGCAACGGTGCGATACAGTTCATAGGCCCGGTACTCGATGAGAAGGGAAAGTTCGATCAGATTGATACAGTTGTCTTCCGAAATCGGCGATGAGATCTCTGTCAGGACTTCTTGCAGCGGTTCACCGCTTTCAAGGATTTCACCTGTCAAATCAGCGAACAAGCGTTCAAATGCCGGGGGATTTTCTAAGCGGGAGGCCCAAATGGCGTAAACAGTTGCCGCATGAGCGGTTTCTGCCCGACTTAGCGTTTCGAACGTTTCTGAACAGGGTTCGCTAGCGTAACGACTGGCCAAGGTGTGGTAAAAACGCCAGGCGCCTTTTTCAAGATTCATGGCCGTGTACAATAGGGCATCGATTTCCCCTGATTCGTCAAAGACTTTGATCCTGGGAAATTCTGATAGCGTCTGACCGAACCAGTGCAATATGCCCCCGGACAGGTTATAAACTCTTTGATTGGTAACTTCGGCGTCGATGACCAGGGTGCCTGCGGCCAATGAGCGCCCCCCGTTGCTGCAGTAAAAAATAAAATCTCGGTCGGTTGGCAGATCAAAGAGCTTGGATTCCAAGTCCAGTAGCGGGAGAAACATTGCCCCGGGAATATGTCCGTAGCGGTATTCCTGAGGCTGGCGCACATCGATGATCAGGTAATCCCTTTCGTTGTGCGATTCGACCCAGGCCTTGAGTTCGTCTGCATCCAGACTGATCGGTGTGGATGCATCAGGATCATTCATGACGCTCCTGTCCCGATGGTATTATGTGTTCGCCGAATATGGATATGCATATATTTTATTGGCGGCGTTTGTAGCAATTACAGTGCTGGTTACCGCAATTGGGACAGACATAAACCTCGCTGCTGCCGGAGCGGTTTTCTTTGTGGTGTGATGATTTCAGTCGGTAAAAAACAGCCAATCCGATTAATACAATTACGGCGGTCAAGATAAGCCACATGATAAGCCTCGCATGTGAATGGCGTTCGGAAATCTAGTCGCGAGCACATTTGGTTTTACCATACGGTAGTCAGCAATCTCTGCTGCGGACTGGCAAGCATCAGGGGCAATTGCGACTGAAGATTTTGGATCACCGGGTTGGGTTTCACCAAAATAAAAGGGGCAACACTGATTAGTGTTGCCCCAGGGATATTATCTGAAATCAAACTTCACAGCTACCATCGGTGTGGCAACCGCCGCATTTGCTTTCAAATTCGATGCTGCTGGTCAGCCTGAATCCATAATCAAGGTAATCGACCTTGACCGGTGTGGCCTTTTGCATAAATTCTTTATCAATGAGGTAAGTAAAGCCTTCGATGCTAAAGACCTGGTCGGTATCTTTCGGCTCATCCAGAGCCATGGCCAACGAAGGCCCGCCTCAACCACCTTCGTTAAGAAAAATCCGTATCGGAGACACCTCTCTGCCCTTAAAATACTCGGAAATCTGATGTGTTGCCGCTTCTGTAACCTCAACCATAATATCCTCCTTCGAATATACCCGAACCATGAACTCCTGATCGACTTCATTTTACAGGGGACGAAAGTAATGATCTTCCTGGTATTTGTCAATCGCAAAAAGATCATTTCTATCCCCGTATTTATCGGTCCAAAGGATTTATCGATATTGCGGACGGGCGCCGTCACGCTGTAAAATCGTTCATTTTTTCGCACCAACGCAATTTTATTAACGAGATGATGGTAAAAGTTCATGTTTGGTAACATGGCCTGCTTAGGCGCGACGCACCGTTCTCGTATTTATGTAATAATTCAAACTATTGGTCGGATTTTTCTTTAAATAACGGGCGTTCAATCACTATTTAACCACGCCATTAGGGTATCGTCATAAACCTTTTTATCGTCATCGGAAAAAAGGGCGAAGATGACTTTCTGTATCTCGATGTTTAGCTGCAAAAACCGTTTGACAGTATTGACGGCGACACGGCAGGCCTGCTCGATTGGGTAGCCATATACGCCGCAGCTGATAGCCGGGAAGGCGATGCTGGAAAGCTTCTTGTCCAAGGCCAGTTTGAGGCTGTTTTCATAGCATCTGATTAGAAGACGCCTGGCCTGGTCAGGGCCCAGGCTGTGGAAGATCGGGCCGACGGTGTGGATGACGTAACGGGCCGGCAGATTGTAACCCCTGGTGATCCGGGCTTCACCTGTCGGGCATCCGCCCAACGTGCGGCACTCCTCCAAAAGTTTGGGTCCGGCTGCCCTATGAATGGCGCCGTCGACACCGCCACCACCCAGAAGGGAACTATTGGCCGCATTGACGATCACGTCTACCGCAATGCGTGTAATGTCCCCCTGACAGACCTCGATTCTGTTGACGATATCCGGCATCAATTCTTGGCCCCCGTATGCACGGTGATCTCACACATCACTTTTCACAGATCATAGAGGGTTTCATCACGGGATGGTGATGGTCTGTCGGATGTCTTACCGATCGATTTTTTATCTGGCAAGGTAAAAGGGTCCTCATTCTCAAGAAGATCGCCCATTTCGGCCTCAATTTTATCCGGATCCTCACCTCTCTCCATGCGGCTTAGTGCCTCTTGCATCCCGTCCCCGAGCTTCATGCCGGTCATGTCCGACAGTTTGCGCATAAGGTCGGCCGCTTGGCGTGGATTGTCTTCGTCGATCCTCTCCGCTTCTCCGGCCAGCATGTTCATGGCCTGTTCCATCTTGGTTTCGTCGAAAGGCAGATCCTCCATGCCGTCATCCTCTTTGGCCCTTCCGGCGATGGCAAAGGCAGACATCTGTCGCTGGAGGGTATGGACTTTACACTTGGGACATTTGGGTGTTTTCGTCGTGTTGATGGTTCTTGAAAAAAAGTTGTAAATCGTGTTGCAGGCATCGCAGTAAAATTCGTATATTGGCATATACATCTCCCTCTTACATGAACGATAATAGAGGCATTAAAAAATAATGTAAGAATTTCAACTGAGATGATAAAATTTGGTCTTTTTTTTGTCAACTGCAGAAAATTTGGTCAGTGTTCGGAAGAAGAAGCTGATCGCCAGCCAGGGCAACGTCCGAAACCGGCGGAACACCGTGTTGACTTGGCAAGGACCATTTGATAAGGGGGCCTGATCTTAATGCGGTCCAGAGCCGGAGGTATGGCTACCAGGTCCGTGTCGGCATGGTTTCGGCGCGACAGCCCCGGATAAGAAACTCACTTTACCGAAAGGAATGACCCAAAATGGAGAGATCACTTTCAATAATAAAACCCGACGGGGTCGCCCGCGGTCTCATTGGAGAAGTTATTCGACGGCTTGAACAAAATTCCATTAAAATAACGGCGATGAAGATGACACACATGACCCGGGATCAGGCCCGTGGGTTCTATGCGGTGCACAAGGAGCGCCCGTTTTTTGACAGCCTCACCGAGTTTATGTCTTCCGGGCCCTGTGTCGTGATGGTACTGGAGGGCGAAAATGTCATCGCCCGTTATCGCGAATTGATGGGGGCCACCAACTACAAAGAAGCCGCTGAGGGGACCATCCGGCGGGAGTTTGCCACTGACATCGAGAAGAATGTGGTTCACGGTTCGGATGCACCGCAAACGGCTGCCTTCGAGATCGGCTATTTTTTCAACCGGTTTGAATTAGTCTCCTGATGTGCGAACGTGTGGAACTGGCAAATATTGCCATTGTCCTTCACCGACCCCGTTTTTCGGAAAACATTGGGGCCGCGGCAAGAGCCATGCGTAACATGGGGATAAAGACGCTGATTGTCGTCGATCCTCAGAACTGCGATTTGACACGGGTTCTAAAAATGGCCACCCACGCGGCCCGCGGCGTGGTCGAAGAGATGCGGGTGCTCGATACGCTTGAGGAAGCCTTGGCACCCTTTCACTTTGTGGTGGGGACCACCGCGCGCCTCGGCCGTCAGCGATCGGTCATCGAATCCCCGGCTGCATTGGCGCAAAGGGTGATGCCGATCGCCCGTAACAACCAAGTAGCGGTGCTGTTCGGGCCGGAAGACCGCGGGCTGACCAACGAAGACATCCGCCGTTGTCAATGGCTGGTAAATATACCGACGGATGAGTTTGCGTCTCTCAACCTGGCCCAGGCTGTCATGATCATCTGTTACGAGTTTTTTACTTCACGCCGGAATGGCCCTGTGCAGCACGTCCCGCGGTTGGCCAGCCGTCATGAACTCGATGGAATGTATGCCCAGCTCAAGGACGTCCTTGTCCGCATCTGTTATATCAATCCCGAGAATCCTGACTATTGGATGGGCAGAATTCGGCATTTTTTCACCCGAATTCAGGTTACGGCCAAAGAGGTCAGCATCATCCGGGGGATTTGCCGCCAGATTAACTGGTACGCCGAGAAGCGCTACCGAGACGGACACAAAGATTTCCGGGATACGTTGTGATGGAACGGTCATTTTTCGACGGTTGAACCACATATTCTATAACTGTTTTTCAATGGTCTGAATAACCATGATGTTCCGATGGACCAAGGATCATGGTCTTTTCAACCAAATTATCGCACGAACACCTTAAGCATTACTCTCATCAATATATAGGTAAGAAACTGTCGGTTGCACTCAGGCGGCAATCGGCTTTTGGAGGGGACATGGCCGCCGGAACCACCCTGCTAACCAGTATATACGATTCCCGGTTTAAGCTTTTCCATGAGCTGATGTCTGCCAAAGTTCGAGAAATTCTGCTGGTATCAACTCCCTATGATGCCTGGATCATGGAAGAGGACTGCCGCTTGTCCGAGCGGATTACCCATGAGTATCGGGGATTAAACCTGAGCCAACCGCCTCGCCTGACATGGGTTTCCTCGGCTAACGAAGCCCTCACCATCCTGGACGAGAAAAAGTTCCAATTGGTCATCACCATGCCGCGCTTGGCGGACATGGACATCTTCGAACTCGGGCGGAACATCAAAAAGAAAAGCCCCGACCTACCGGTAATTCTGTTGAGCCACAGCTTTCTGTCTCCGCAAACCGGCGACCCCACGAATGAGCAACGAGCGGCTATTGACCGTACCTTCATCTGGTCCGGAGATACGCAAATTCTGGTGGCCTTGATCAAGAGTGTAGAGGATCACCTCAACGCCGAACACGATACGCGGTTTGCCGGTATCCGCGTCATTCTCCTGGTGGATGACTCTCCCATCTATCTTTCCTCTTTTCTGCCTGTGCTCTACAAAGAACTGGTGACCCAGACCCAGGCTTTGATCGAAGAAGGCCTCAACGAGGAGCATCGCCTCCTGACCATGCGAGCGCGGCCGAAAATCCTTGTTGCCGATAATTATGAAAAAGCCCTCGACATCTACGAAAACTACAAACCCTATATCCTGGGTGTCATCTCGGACACCCGCTTTCCGAAGGGCGGCAAAATGGACGACGAGGCCGGCCTCGGCCTGTTGGCCCACATCAAGGCCGACCGGTGGGACATCCCTCTCCTGCTCACCAGTTCGGAATCCTCTAACGCAGCAAAAGCGGGGAAGGTTCCAGCCGATTTTATAGACAAAAATTCGCCCTCTCTGAATAGGGAAGTGCGATCATTTTTTCAGGAGCAACTCGGATTTGGAGATTTTGTGTTCCGCATGCCCGATGGGCAGGTGATCCGACGGGTTTCCAATCTGCGTGCCCTCGAAAGCGCCCTGCCGGAAATCCCGAATGAATCCTTTTTCTACCATTGGAACCGTAACGACTTTTCAAGATGGCTGTTTGCCCGTACTGAAATTGTCCTCGCGTCCCATATGCGCCCGGCTAAAGCCGAAGATTTCGCTTACAACCTGGCAGAGATGAAGCTCTATTTGTACTCCAATATCCGAGAACAACGCAGGCGCCGATTGAAAGGGGTGTTGGTGAATCTGGATCCAGTCGATTTTGATTTAGATACCGAGTTCTTTAAAATCGGTACCGGATCCCTCGGCGGCAAAGCTCGGGGGCTTGCTTTTTTCGCCAACCTGCTTGAGGAAAATACGCCAATTCACGAGCAGTTTAAAACCGTGCAAATATTCGTTCCACAGACGTTGGTCATCACTACAGAAGGGTTTGACGCCTTTATCGAAGCCAATAATCTGGAATATTTATCTAAAACCGACACGCCCGATGAAGAAGTGGCCCAATTGTTCTTGCAAGCCATCTTTCCCGGATGGTTGCGCGACCACCTTCGCGCCTATCTGCTTAGAATCGGTTATCCATTGGCGGTGCGCAGTTCCAGTCTATTGGAAGATGCTCAGTTTCGGGCCTATGCCGGCCTCTATCGAACCTACATGCTACCCAACGATCACGCCGATTTGGAAGAACGGCTGCGCCAGCTTATCGCCGCCATCAAACTTGTATACGCATCGACCTATTTCAACGGCCCCAAGTCCTTTTCCAAACGAGTGGGACACCGCACCGAAGAAGAAAAGATGGCGGTGATCATCCAGCGATTGGTGGGTGAAACCTATGGGCGCTATTTCTACCCTTCCATTTCCGGCGTTGCTCATTCCTACAACTACTTTCCCTTTGCGAAAATGAAACCCGAGGAAGGTATCGTGCGCATCGCTCTTGGATTGGGCAAGATCGTGATGGAGGGCCGACAAACTCTCCGCTTCTCACCCAAATATCCCGAACTGATCCCAGGGCGCACCAGCGTCGACGACATTTTGAAAAATTCCCAGCAGGATTTCTATGCCCTAAAGATGAACCAGTCTGTCCAGGAGTTGGGCATCGATGAAGAAGTTACCCTGATAAGACGCCATGTCATGGACGCCCAGGAGGAGTCGCCGGTAAAGATGATGTCGAGCACATATTTTCCTGACGAACACCGGATCCGTGATTCGCTGGGACGATCCGGCCACCGCATTCTCACTTTCTCCCGGATGCTTAAATACGACCTGTTTCCCTTGGCGGAGATCCTGCAAAATATTTTGTCCATGGGCGAACAGGGAATGGGCTGTGCGGTGGAAATGGAGTTTTCTGTTGAACTGAGCCATGAAAACGACCAGCGACCGCAATTTGCCGTTCTGCAAGTCAGGCCGATGACAGCAACGGAAGAACAGATGCAGGTCGATATTCGTCCAGAGGAAATCAGCGGGGCATTCTGCGTTTCCTCTAAGAGTTTGGGAAACACGGCCAGAGACGATATGGTCGATGTCGTATACGTCAAACCGGATGTTTTCGATCCGGCCCAAACCCCTGCCATCGCCGCCGAAATACGCCAGCTAAATGCCGGTTTGGTAAAAAAAGGGTGCAAATACCTTCTGGTGGGTCCCGGTCGATGGGGATCAGCAGACCGTTGGCTGGGTATACCGGTCAAATGGCCCGACATTTGTGGCGTGGGCGCGATCGTTGAGACCTTTCTCCCCAAGCTGAAGGCCGAACCCTCTCAAGGGTCCCATTTTTTTCATAATATTACTACATTAGGCATAAATTACATAACGGTCGGCCAGGGAAAAGAGGACTTTTTGGACTGGGATTGTCTAACGGCCCTTCCAACTGTTGCCGAGACGACCTATGTCGTTCATGCCCAGGTGGAAAAACCGATGCGGGTTAAGGTGGACGGACGGAATTCTCAGGGGGTGATTTTCTTGGAATAATTGTCGATGAGGGCGCAAAAATTAATGGTTGACTTTGCCACTTGTTGCCTGATACATCAGACATCAGATGGCAGGCAGCAATGATTCCTACGGAAAATGAGGTAGAATTTTGAAGGATATCATTTTAAAGATGATCATGAAGAGCATCCACCATTCCTGCGTGGAGGCGGCTGCACAGTGCGGCCAACCGGGCAATTATGTGGTCGGTGCCAACATCGCCGGTTTTGTCAAAGTCGTCGACGCCATGCTGGATCAGGGGGTTGTTTAACCCGCATCAGGTCGCGTCAAGGAAGACTGAAAGGGCGCTAATTAAGATCTTGACAGGCGTACAGATGTCAAATATATCAGATATTATATCACTCCGATATTATATCACTCCGATACAGTCAACTCTATAAGTTTTTTTCACCAATCATCTGAGCGTAGAAAATGAATACAGGTAAGGGAGAGGTCTGACGGGATTCCGCATTGATTTCAGCGGTCTACTGTCGCATCGGCTGCATTGTTTCTAATAATTATGATGTATTTAAGGAGGCAGCAATGGATAGAAGGAAGTTATTTATCGGCATTCTGGCAATGGTATTTTGTGCGATTCTTTTTATCGCCCCTAACGCCATGGCAAAGAACTACACCCTAAAGATCCAGACCGCGGTTCCCAGCGCCAGTATCTATTACATGCTCGTTGAGCGCATGGCCAAACGCATCGAGGCCATGTCGGCGAAGCGGCTGACTATCGAGGTGCTGCCCGCCGGCGCCGTGGTCGGTGCCTTTGAAATCCTGGATGCCGTTGACCAGGGCATTGTCAACGGCGGCATGGCCTGGACCCATTACTGGTCCGGCAAACATCCTGCTGGATTGCTTTTCTCTGCGCCCACCGCGGGTCTTGGGATGGGTCTCGACCAGCTGAGCACGGTTTCCTGGATTTACGACGGCGGCGGCAATGAACTGTACCAGGAATACTTTACCAAGATACTGGGTTACAATATCAAGGGCTTTATCTGCATGCCCATGGGGCCCGAACCCTTTGGGTGGTTCAAAAGCCCCATCAACTCCGTGGCCGACCTCACCAAAACCAAATTCCGTTCACCTCCCGGCATCCCCTCCGAATCGCTCAAGCTGATCGGTATCCCGGCCGTGTCCATGCCCGGTGGTGAAATCGTACCTTCCGCCCAGCGAGGGGTTATCGACGCTGCCGAGTGGATTAGTCCAGCGGACGACCGTAATCTGGGGCTTTCCTCCGTGTGGAAGAACTACTACCTCCAGGGGCTGCATCAGGCCATTTCCATCGGTGATATCTATATCAACCTGGATTGGTGGAACAAACTGCCCGCAGACTTGCAAGCCATCTTCAATGCCGGTATCATGAGCTGCATTGCCGACAGCTACAACTGGAACGTCAGCCAGAACAGCACCGCCCTCAAAGAACTGGTGACCAAGGAAGGCGTCACGGTCCGGGACACTCCGGACGATTATATTGAAGCTTACATGGCGGCGACCCAGACGATCTTGGATAAATACGCCGCCAAGGATGAATTCTTCAAAAAGGTCCTGACCGCCATGCAGGCCTGGGCCAAGTTGACCGTTCCCTACGAGGCCAAGGCCAACGGGGTTTATTACAAAATGGGCCAGAACGCTCTTGACAAAGGGGCGGTTTCGGTAGGCTACGATAAATGACACCATCCAGTGAATACGTACCGGGGATACAAACGACGCCCCGGTACGTATATTTGCGTATGCGCTATGCGGGACACACCGTTCAACGTTTTTCTCGCTAAAAGTCTCACCATATTAAGGATTTGAAACCAATGGACACTCCAATCTCGCACGATTCCCCTCAGAATGGCACCGGTGTCTCTGCGGAGTCTCCACAGGGCCTGCTCAAGGCGATTAGCGTGATCGATCAGATCAGCATTTGGACGGGCAGGGCCGCTGCCGTGCTCATCTTTCCCATGATCTTCAGCCTGGTCTGGGAAGTGATCGCACGCTACTTTTTCAACGCTCCCACCATCTGGGCCAATGACCTGTCGACCATGCTCTACGGCGCCTTGTTCATGATCGGTTCCGCCTACGCCTTGCAGCGCCAGCAGCATATCCGCACCGACTGGCTCTATGAAAAATGGTCTATCCGGACCCAGGGCATCGTCGACTCGACCTGTTATATCCTGCTCTATTTCCCGGGGTTGGCCATCTTTTTGTGGATCGGATGGAAATATGCCCTGCGCTCCACCATGCTCCAGGAGCGCATCGTTTCCAGCCCATGGATGCCGGATATCTGGCCGCTGAAACTGTGCATCCCGATTGCGACCCTGTTGTTGTTGATCCAGGGGGTCTCCGAATTGATCAAGAGCCTTTACGCCGTTAAGACCGGCTTGGATATCCACGAGGAAACCGAAGGCGTCGAAACTTAACCCAAGGAGCCTACCCAATGAGTCCCGAAGTTCTCGGTTTACTTGCCCTGGCGAGCCTGTTCTTCTTCATACTGATCGGTTTCCCGATATCCTTTACGCTGATTTTTCTCAGTCTGGTGACCGGATATATTGGTATTGGCAAGGTCGTCTTTAACCTGATGACCCTTCAATTTTATTCAGTGATGACGGACACGGTATTGTCGGCCGTACCTTTTTTTCTGTTCATGGGCTACATCCTTGAAAGTTCGGGCCTAATGGACCGGCTGTTCAAGGCCTTTCAGTTGATGCTGGCCCGGCTGCCCGGATCGCTTTACCTGGCCGTAACCGCCACCGCTACCGTATTCGCGGCGGCCACCGGCATCGTCGGCTCCTCTATCACGCTGCTGGGCGTGATGGCGGCACCCACCATGCGCGAAAGCAAATACAACGTGCGGTTGTCCGCTGGATGCATCTCTGCCGGTGGAACTTTGGGCATCCTGATTCCGCCCAGCATCATGCTGGTGGTCATGGGGCCCGTGGTCGGCGTTCCGGTTACCGACTTGTTTGCAGCAGCGATTTTCCCCGGTTTGATCCTGGCGAGCATCTATATCGGCTATACCCTGATCCGCTGTTGGATCAACCCCGAACTGGGCCCGCCGCTGCCGCTGGAATTGCGGGCCGATTCCTTTGCCTGGGTGCTCAAGGAGTTATGTCTCGGCGTGATTCCGGTGCTGACCTTGATCCTGGCCACCCTCGGCAGCATCATGGCCGGTATGGCGACGCCCACCGAGGGGGCCGCGGCGGGGGCCTTCGGTTCTTTAGTCCTGACCTCGGTTTATCGCCGCCTGACGTGGGTCGGCCTTAAGAGCAGTGTCATGCGGACCGTGGAGATCTCGGCCATGATTCTGCTTCTGGTGGCGGCATCCAACTTCTTCGGATCGGTCTTCTCGCGTCTGGGGTCCGCCACCATGCTGACCAATGTCCTCATGGGCCTGCACCTGCACCCCATGGTAATGCTGTTCTTGATCCTGGCCCTGATTTTCGTCCTCGGCTGGCCGCT
The DNA here is from genome assembly GCA_963719015.1 of uncultured delta proteobacterium. GTDB lineage: Bacteria > Desulfobacterota > Desulfobacteria > Desulfobacterales > SG8-13 > JARFQH01. The sequence goes on from CAVRBA010000021.1 coordinate 173,694, forward strand.
GGAATGGGTGCCTATCGTGTTAATCATCATCCCCGTTTTGATGCCCCTGGTGCGCCAGATGGACTACAACCTGCTCTGGTTCTGCACCCTGGTGGCGGTCACCCTGCAGACCGCATGGCTGTCGCCCCCGGTGGCCCTATCGGCTTACTTCCTAAAAGGGGTGGTGCCCAACTGGGAGCTCAAAGATATCTACATCGGTATGATGCAGTTCATGGTTCTGCAACTCGTCGGCATGACCCTCATTGTCCTGTTCCCGGCCATCGCCACCTGGTTGCCGGCCTTGCTGAGCCGTTAAGCGGTTGCCGACCTTGTCAGCAAAGGCTGTCCCTTGGGGGGCAGCCTTTTGACGTTGTGCGCCGATCTTTACCAGGTCGGTAGGATGTCTGCGAACGTTACCTGTTGAACGTAACCGGATCAACATTTATAAAAGATTTCATCGTGAAGATACGGGTATTGAGTTCAGGCCGTTTTTCCATCAAATACAAACGGATCGACATGCGCGACATCAAAGTTCTGGCCCTTCCCGCCAATGAAGCGTTGGCGATCAACCGCCCGACGGCTGCGATCGTAGCGCGTCGCAGCATTTAATGGTGCTGGGCGCATCCGGACCGACACGCTGCGCTGAAATTTTTTTGGGGCATCATATGGCAGACCCATTGGATCGGGCGACGGGAGTGCCTGGATCAGCCGATGGATCGCGTTCACGGGTATTGCGTGGCTAAGGAGCCCAAATGGAGCACTCGATTTTTGAATGGATTGGAAACGAAGCCCTGCTGCACGAGTTGATCGCGGGGCTGCCCATGTATGTATTGCTGGGCATTATCGTGGTCTGTATTTTTCTCTTGTCCAAAGGGGCGGACTGGATGATCGACGGCGTGGTGGACCTGGCGGAGCGCACGGGGATGCCGCGGATTGTCATCGGGGCGACCATCATCTCGCTGGGAACGACCACGCCCGAGGCCGTTGTCTCGGTGATGGCGGCCTGGATGGGCAACCCCGGCCTGGCACTGGGCAACGGCGTGGGCTCGATCATCGCCGATACCGGACTGATCTTCGGTCTGACCTGTATTCTCGCAGCGGTCCCGGTCAATCGTTTTATTCTCAACCGCACCGGATGGGTTCAAGTGGGGTCGGCTACCCTTCTGGTGCTGATTGCGGTCTTTCTGCTGATAACCGCTACCGGCAAACCGGTGATCGGCCGCACCATCGGCCTATTCTTTCTCTGCTTGCTGGCCTGTTATCTCTACCTCGCCTACCGATGGGCCAGAACCGGCGGTGAATCGGCGTTGGAGGGCGAGAAGGAGCGTGAGGGCCAGCCCCGGGATGTCTGGGTCTGCTGGGCCATGATCGTCAGTGGCCTCTTCCTGGTGATCCTCGGCGCAAGAATCCTGGTGCCGAGCGCCTCCGAAATCGCCGCGCGCATGGGCGTTCCCGAAGATGTGATCGCCGCCACCATGGTCGCCTTCGGCACTTCGCTGCCCGAGTTAATGACCGCCATTGCAGCGGTGCGCAAAGGGCACCCCGAGATCGCCGTGGGCAATGTCGTGGGCGCCGATGTGCTCAACTGCCTGTTTGTCATCGGTGCGGCAGCCACGGCCAAGCCCCTGGCCATTCCGCAGAACTTTTTCTATTTCCACTTCCCGGCCATGCTGATCATCTTGTGGTCCTTCCGGGTCTTTATCTCCATGAACAAAGACGGCCGGTTTAAACGCTGGCAGGGGTGGTGGCTTTTGTCGGTTTACGGTTTCTATGTCATCTTGCAGTATGCCTTAAATGTGAACCTTAGCCACGGATAGTTTGCTGTTGATGGCATCAATCTATTCAAACAATGGGCGTCGGATAATGGAATGGATTCCGTTAAACCGGCCCCGACTGAAGGATGGGGCGTATAATGAATGGTCTCTGCGGTGTCGGCAGGCGACCGGACAATACCTTTGCCGCCACCCTGTACGCAGGAGGCCCATTGTGCTGATCGATGCTATCGTGTCGGTCGTACTGGACAAGGCGCCGCGCTGATCGCGGCAGCGGTTCGCGGCACGAACCTGAACGCGGCAAGATTAAATAGAACGGCCGCCCGGGCATTCCCGAGCGGCCGTTCTTGTAGGAAAGAAATCTGGCTGGCGGCTAGTAATTGGCCTCCAAAAGGGCGATGACATCTTTTTCGGAAACACTTCTAGGATTGTTGCTGATCAAACGGGTAGCGCCGATGGTCGCCTTGGCCAGGTCGGGAATCGTCTCCCGGGGAACGTCGTAACTGCTCAGGCGGTAGGAGATGCCGAAATCATCGAGCATACTCTTGACGGCCTTAACGGCCAGGCCGGCGGCTTCAATTTTATTGAGGCCGGCGGTGTTTTCATCAAAGGCCTGGGCGATGTTAATGAATTTTTCCGGGCAGGCCATCAGGTTGAACGCCATCACCCATGGGCAGATAAAAGCGGTCAGGAGTCCGTGGGGCAAGTGGAAGCGACCACCGATCGCCAGGGCAAGGGCGTGATCGAGTCCGTTTTGGGTGTTCGAGAACGCCATCCCGGCCACACAGCTGGCCTGCAACATCTGTGTGCGCGCTTCGATATCGCTGCCGTTGGCGTAAGCGCGACGCAGATTCCCGGCGATCATTCGGATCGCCTGGAGGTTGAGGGTGTCGGTCAGGAAAGATGCGCGCACGCCGGTGTAGGATTCCAAGGCGTGCACGAAGGCGTCCATGCCGGTCATGGCGGTCACATGCTGGGGCAGGCCAAGGGTCAATTCGGGATCCAGGAGGGCCACCCGGGCAAACATGTGCTCGCTGACGATTCCTTTTTTGACATCGTTCTTGGTATCGGAGAGTACGCAGATGGAGGTCATTTCACTGCCTGTGCCGGCTGTGGTGGGAACCAGAACCAGGGGCAGTCCCGGGGTGGGGACCTGCTCCATTCCGAAGTAGTCTTCAACGACACCGCTGTTGGTCAACATGATCGAGGTCACTTTGGAGATGTCCAGGGCGCTGCCACCGCCGAAGCCAACCACGATATCGGGGTTGAATGATTTGGCTGCAGCGACGCTTTCGGCAACCACTTCGACGCGCGGATCGGGTTCCACCTCGGCAAAGACGTGGTAGGCCAGCTCCGTTTTTTCTAAGACGGCCACCATCTTGTCCACCAGTCCGGCGGCCTTGATGCCGGGATCGGTTACCACCAGCACTCTGCTGCCCTGATGGCGTTTGATTTCTTCACCAATCGCCTGTAAGGCACCGACGCCGAAAACGGTTCGCCTGACCGCATTGAATGACTGAAATTTCATTGCGCACACCTTTAATGATGTAAAGTTGAAATGAGATGTGTCGCCAAGGCAACGCCTCCTCGGTGGCAGATATACCGCCCGGGTGAAAGGATGCTTGGCGCACATTGAACTGATCCTTGATATCTGGTGTATCAGTGTCCAGAAAGCCTGTCAACACTCAATCTTACCCCGCATTGTACCGTTAATAACTGAATAAATTCTATTACATAGGTCCGATAGTCATTTATTTACGTTAGTATAAATATATATTTACAGTAAGTTAAACGATATTAAGTGACGCTTAGCGGGACACTTCTGATATATTACTTTAGTGAAACTTATGTTGATTAGCTATTTGATGATCCCGTAAAAACGATGCCGCCAGTTGTAAACCAAGTTCGGTTGCGCAGTATATTGATTGAATCGGTCCGAAACAGATCAAGCGCCTGGAAGATCTGAACCGCAAAATGATCGCCACCGTCGAGCGGGAGGGTTTCGACAGCTATTACCACTTGAACATCGATTTCCACGACGTTTTCCTGGACCTGAACGAAAACGCCGATCTTCAGCGAATCGTGACGCCCCTCAAGCAACGCCTCTACGATTTCCCCCGAAGAACCTACATCAAGGAGTGGGAGCTTATCAATTGCGGTGAGCATCAAAAACTTATCGAGTATATCAAAGACGGAAAACCTGAAAAAGCCTCCAGACTCTGGCGCGATAGCCACTGGTCGTTCAAAGACTACGAAAAGTTTATTCGGCGATTTTACGCGGATTCCGAAGCGCATATCGCCTCGCATCTGGCCTGGCGCTGAGCGGTGTCCGTCTCAAGCGTTTGTGGTTGCTGCAAAAGGGCCTTAACTGAAAGGGCGTTCCCATCGAGTTGATCTGGGTATCAACGGATACGACTTGTGTTAACGATAATTTTTTTTAACAACGCATTCTTTTTATGCTATCACCTCTACAACTGTTCCTCCAGTTGAGTCTGTAAATTACCGCTCAAGAAGCTCAAAGGCTTGCAAAGACCGACTAACACCGGAAAAGTGAATCCCGAAAATATATCTTGACACTGTTTCTGATATCTGATGTATCAGATGAAGAGTCGTGTTTATTCTTAAATTCGTTTCATCTAACATTCAATCGATGATTTGTAGGAGGGAAAAAATGGGTAAAACAAAAATGACGACCGAAGAGGCCTTTGTAAAAGTTCTCCAGATGCATGGCATCGCAGACGCGTTTGGTATTATTGGTTCGGCGATGATGCCGATCTCTGACTTGTTTCCCAAAGCCGGCATCACCTTCTGGGATTGTGGGCATGAAGGCAACGCCGGTATGATGGCGGACGGCTTCACCCGCGCCTCCGGCAAAATGTGCATGATGGTTGGCCAGAACGGCCCCGGCATCACCAACTTCGTGACACCGGTAAAGACTGCTTACTGGAACCACACCCCCTTGCTGCTGTTAACAGCCCAGGCGGCAAACATGACCATGGGACAGGGCGGTTTCCAGGAAGTGCCGCAGATGGACCTGTTTAAGGATATGGTTGCTTATCAGGAGGAAGTGCTTCATCCGTCCCGTATGGCCGAGGTCCTCAACCGGGTGATCATGCAGGCCAAACGTGCCTCGGCACCGGCCCAGATCAATGTCCCGCGTGACTTCTGGACCCAGGTGATCGAGATCGAACTGCCCGCCATTGTTGATTTCGAACTTCCGGCTGGTGGCGAGGAAGCCATCGCCCGCGCCGCAGAGCTTTTGTCCAACGCCAAGTTCCCTGTGATTCTAAACGGCGGTGGTGTTGTGATTGGCAGCGCGATCAAGGACACCGTGGCGCTGGCCGAACGTTTGGATGCCCCGGTCTGCTGCAACTACCAGCACAATGACGCTTTCCCGGGCAGCCACCCGCTGTTCGCCGGTCCGCTGGGTTACAATGGCTCAAAAGCCGCAATGAAGCTGATTTCCAAAGCTGACGTTGTACTGGCCCTCGGTACCCGCTTGAACCCTTTCTCTACCCTGCCGGGCTACGGCATCGACTACTGGCCGACCGACGCGTCCATTATTCAGGTTGATATCAATCCCGACCGCATCGGCCTCACCAAACCTGTCACAGTGGGCATCGTCGGTGACGCAAAGAAAGTTGCCAACGCCATTTTGGCCCAACTCTCTGCCACTGCCGGTGACGCAGGCCGTGAAGAGCGCAAAGCAACCATCGAAAAAACCAAAGCCGAATGGGCCAAGGAACTGGCGACCATGGATCACGAAGAAGACGATCCGGGTACCACCTGGAACGAACGTGCCCGCAAACGTGAGCCGGAAAAAATGACGGCACGCATGGCTTGGCGCGCAATCATGGCGGCCCTGCCTAAAGAAGCGATTATCTCCTCCGATATCGGAAACAACTGCGCCATTGGTAATGCCTATCCGACCTTCGAAGAAGGCCGTAAATATCTGGCTCCAGGTATGTTCGGACCTTGTGGCTATGGTTTCCCGGCAATCGTCGGCGCAAAAATCGCGCAGCCCAACGTTCCGGTGGTTGGTTTTGCCGGTGACGGTGCCTTTGGTATCTCGATGAACGAAATGACGGCCTGCGGACGCGAAGGATGGCCTGGCATCACCATGATCATCTTCCGCAACTATCAGTGGGGGGCTGAGAAACGGAACACCACCCTTTGGTTCGATGACAACTTCGTCGGAACTGAACTGAATCGGGATGTCTCCTTTGCTGCCGTTGCAAAGGCCTGCGGCGTCGAGGGTGTTCAGGCAACCACCATGGATGATCTGAACAAGATATCTGAATGCGGCCATAAAGGCACAGATGGAAGAAGGCAAAACCACGTTCATCGAGGTTATGACGAACCAGGAATTGGGCGAACCGTTCCGTCGCGATGCCATGAAAAACCCGGTTCCTGTTGCAGGAATCGACAAGGCCGACATGCGTCCCCAGAAAATGCCTAAGGGAAACGGTAACGTCAAAAATGCCATCGTATCTGGTGGGTATGTCTGCAGAGACTTCTGCAAAGATTGGTTTGACCATACCTGCCAGATATCTTGGCAAAACCCCTTGGCTACATTCAAAATCAATCCATGAGGATCGACACCGGGAGAGATGCAGAAAGTCGCCTCTCTTGGTTTTTATTAACCATGATGTATTATAGATGGTTGGAGACAGAAAAATGATCGATCTGAAAAATATTCCCTCAACCAAGGAAGACCTGGACCGCTATGAAGTGGAAAACAATTTCCACTCCTGGTCTTATCAGCCGGCCCAAGCACCGCCCCGAGTTGTATCAGCCAAAGGTGTGCGCTTTACCACTGAGGACGGCCGTGAACGGCTCGACTTCAGTTCCTGCTTCGTCAGCCACAGCATCGGCCACCAGGACGCGCGTGTGGTTGAGGCGATCTGCGATCAGGCAAGGACGCTGACGAGCTTTGCGCCGAGCCTATCGAACAAGCCCCGAGCCCTCTTGGCCAAGATGCTGGCGGAGATGACCCCCGGGGACCTGGATCGCTCGTTCATTTCTCTGGGCGGCACGGAGGCCAACGAGGCGGCCGTTAAGATTTGCCATCAGTACACGGGTCGGCGCAAGATTGTTACGCGCTACCGGACCTACCACGGTGGCACGGCGACCTCGATGAGCCTGTCGGCGGGCGATTCCCGCAACTGGGCCCAGGTTCAGGGCGGTGCCGAGACGGTCAAGGTGCCTCAGCCATACTGCTACCGGTGTTCGTTCGGACTCACCTACCCGAGCTGCGAGCTGCGCTGCGTCAAACACATCGATGAGGTGATTGAACTGGAGGGTGGCAGCGATCTGGTGGGCGGTATCATCTTCGAGCCGGTCACGGGTGCCAACGGTATCATCGTGCCGCCACCGGAGTATTTTCCGATGCTGCGAGAGATTTGCGACCGGTGGGATGTGCTGATGATCGCCGATGAGGTGATGACGGGGTTTGGTCGCACGGGCGCGTGGTTTGCGATGGATCACTGGAACGTGGTACCGGATATTATGACACTGGCCAAAGGGATGACCTGCGGGTATCTGCCCCTGGGTGCCACCGTGGTTCGCAAGCACATCGGCGACCACTTTAAAGAGCATTTTTTCAGCCACGGGGCCACCTATGCCGGCCATGCCCTGGGATGCGCTACCGCCCTGGCGCTGATACCGATTTACCAGGAGGACAACCTGATCGAGAATTCGAAAATCCTGGGAAAATATCTTCTGGAAAAGTCGCTCGAGCTGAAAGACAAGCACCCCTGTGTGGGGGATGTCCGCGGACTGGGACTTTTCGTGGGGCTTGAATTGGTCAAGAACAAGAAGACCAAAGAGCCGCTGACGGCCGTAGACGCCAAGATCAGGCCGGGCATGAACCCCAAGCTCGAAGTCGCCAAGAAACTGGGTGAGCTCGGCATGATGGCCATGGCCGCCAACCCGGTCAACGTCATCGCCATGGCACCGCCGCTGATCATCACCAAGGACGAAATCGATGAGGGCGTTGCTATTATGGACGAGGCCCTGAAAGTCGCCGACGTCTATACGGAATAAAAAAACCCGTCGACCCATACGCGGATGGCGACGATGAGTGATGACGCGTCGGGACAGCATTGCACGTCTTTCCACAAGGCGTCCTGCGGGATCTTTCACATTTTGATTACTCTTGGTAAAGAAGACTAAAATGGTATCGGAAACTGTTGAGACCAATAACGGACTGGTGGATACCAGACCACTGCGAGAACAGGTTTACGCCTATCTTCGCCACGAAATGCACACCGGCAGGCTGGTGCCGGGCGAATTTATCAATCTCAACGAGATCAGTGAAAAGCTCGGTATCAGCAAAACGCCATTGAGAGATGCAATCATCCGCATGGAGAGCCAGGGTTTTGTCACCATACTCCCTCGCCGCGGCGTGCTGGTCAATAAACTAACGGTGCAAGACATAAAGAACATCCTTGGCGTTCTCGGCGCCTTGGAAAGCGCCTTAATTGAATCCGTGTTCGACAAGCTCGGCCCTGAGCAAACCGACGAAATGACACGGATCAACCGCGAGATGGTCGCGGCCATCCACAGCGAAGACACGGCCAGCTATTACCAGCTGAACATCGCCTTTCATGACGTGTTTCTGAGCCTCTCGGAGAACACGATTTTGAAAAAGATCCTTATGCCGCTCAAACAGCGGCTTTACGATTTCCCCCGTCGCCCTTACATTAAAGAGTGGGAACTGATCAACTGCTCGGAACATCAACAACTCATTGAGATTATCATCAATGGCGAGCCGGAAAAAGTGACGGCGCTCTGGCGCGAAAGCCATTGGTCATTCGAGGCCTATGAAAAATTCATCCGGCGTTTCTACTTCGGCTCGACCAAACGGATCGAAGCCGGGCTGGCTTGGAAAGAATGACGAGAAAATCCGATCGAGCGGTGTATTCCGGTCCGGTATTCATGCTGTCATTAATTACCTCTTATGGACTAAATGCCATCGTGAAGGGAAAAGCAACCTGCGCTGGGCCGCGTCTCAAACAAGAATGAAAGGGATCAGGAAATGATGCCAGGGATCAAAAAAATTCTTTATGCCACGGACCTGTCGAAAAATGCGGCCCACGCATTTTGGTATGCTGTCTACTTAGCAAAGAATATAGATGCCGAAATCGTTATCTTGCATGTGGTTGAAAGAATGAGCCATGATGCCGAGCTTACACTTCGAGCCTATCTCCCCGAAAAAGATCGGGAGAAAATTTTCAAAGACCGAATCGGCCATGCCGCCGAGCGGATTAAAAATCGGATAAAACTGTTTTGTGAAAAGGAACTCGAAAAACAACCGGAACACTTAGCGCGGATCGCATCGATTGAGGTTTGCGAGGGATACCCGGCTGAGGAAATCCTTCGCAAATCCGAGACATTTGATTGTGATATCATCTTGATGGGTACTCATGAGAAGGGTTTTACTAGCTATACATTTTTGGGCAGCGTCGCAAAGAGGGTTCTGCGCAGGTCCAGAAAGCCCGCTTTCGTGGTTCCCCTACCGCAGAAAGAAACGGACCTGTCGTTTCGCGACACTTAATCGAGACGGATTGCATACGCTGATAAAACATCGGGGACGAACCACATCCTACCCACCCCCAAAGCGGCACGTTATTCCGGTGGCCTGGATGTCGGAAAATTTGTCAAAACTCTGACTTACCGGAATCGGACACATGAAACCAACCGGAAGATCACCACGTGGCATCACGGATTTCCCGTGTGCAAGGGATGGAAGGTCACGCCAGGTCGGCCGATTTACGATTGAAAAAATTCTTTGCGAAGGGTAAGTTCGGTTTCGAGGTATACGAACGACGGCGACACAATTAAAAGCAAAGCAATGATCTTGGATGGGAAAATGGAAGAATGACATCCGAACATTCCGGTCGCCCGACTTTTAAAAAAGAATTCACCAGGCAGGAACCGATTCCGGAAGAAGGAATAAGAAGAGCCGTCGAACTGATGCAAAGCGGCAGGCTCCACCGCTACAATACTGCTGCAGGGGAAGCATCCGAGGTGGCGCTCCTGGAAAAAGAATATGCGGCCTATGTGAAGTCGAAATTCTGCGCGGCTTTCAATTCATGCGGCAGTTCGATTTATGTGGCATTAAAAAGTGTTGGGGTCAGGGCGGGCGACAGAGTGCTGTGCAATGCGTTCACCCTCACACCGGTGCCCGGGGCCACCGAAACTACCGGCGCAAAGACCGTATTGGTCGAAATCACACCGGATTATACGGTCGACCTTGACGATCTGGCCCAAAAAGCCGAGCAAAGCCGGGCAAAATATTTTCTTCTTTCTAACATGCGCGGGCACATTGCGGACATGGATCGGGTGTTCGCGATCTGCGAACATTACGGTATTAGCCTGATCGAAGATTGCGCTCACACCGTCGGATGCCGCTGGGGAGATCGCCCCGTCGGCACCTTCGGCAAAGCCGGTTGTTTTAGTACCCAGACCTACAAACATTAGAATTCCGGTGAGGGCGGACTGCTGGTCACGGACGACGAGGACGTGATCGCCAAGACGATTCTTTATTCCGGCTCCGATATGCTATACGATAGACATCTTTCGCGACCAGGCCTGGAAGTTTTTGAGCGATATAAAAAGATCATTCCGAATTATAGTCTCCGTATGACAAACCTGCAGGCGGCCCTGGTTCGACCGCAATTGAGGAATCTTGATAAACAATGCGAGCGGTGGAATGAACGCTATGTGGCCATTGAGGCCGAATTGAACGGCATTGAATGCATCCGTGTTCCGAAGCGACATGAAAAAGAGAAGTATGTCGGCAGCTCGATTCAATTTAATGTCGAGGGGGTACCGAAGAGCCGGGTGGCACTGTTTGTTGAAGAATGCGGACGGCGGGGGGTTGAAATCAAATGGTTCGGACGGGATGAACCGGTCGGCTATACCAGTTCTTTCGAAAGCTGGCGATATATCGCTGCCCTTCCCGTGCTGAACCGCACCAAGAGTATTTTGGATTTTTTATGCGACATCCGGATTCCTTTAACCTTTTCCATCGAAGATTGCCGAACCATAGCGGCCGTTATCAAAGACGTCGCGCATTCATGTTTCGGCAGGGACGCGTCGAATTGACTTTCGCTGACCGAACAAACCGCCTCTATCCGCGTTTCCGCGGTTTCCCAACCGGGAAGTTTGCCAGTGGGCTGAAGTTGCCGAACCGCCACTTGTTGTTTTAAAACAAAATGTCCTGTAGCTGGACAAGGGGTTTTCGGCCTGTATGGGATAAGACGAAAAAGAAGGCAGCGTCTCAAATAAAAAGAGAAACCATCTAACTGGCCATTAGCGAATGGATTCAATCCGAAGGCAGGGTGATTCTACTCAACACGGGTTATGGGATGAAATGCCCTGAAACGGTCTTGTCGAAGCTGCCGGCTCTTCAGCAGCAAGATAATTCGCCGCCAGATTGATTCGAACAGCGGTTTCACCGGCTGGGCGGTCCTGCAGAGGGAGCCAAGTCGAGACCCAAAATCGCACGGAACAATTCACTCACAATTGGAGAAGAGCAAAAGGGGGTGGTGCATTTTTTAGGTCGGAAGAAAAGGCCTTATTTTTTCACCATAGTATCAACCAACAACGGGTAAGAAGGAGGTGCATTATGAGAAGCAGAATCGGTTTGAGATGTTTGATAAGCGTATTGGCGATCGGGCTGGTTTTATCCTTATCGGTTTCGGCTCAGGCGAAGACCGAATGGAAGATGGCCCTTGGGGATGCGTCCGGCGGGACCCAGTGGGCGATGGGCGAGCGATTTGCCAAGTTGGTGGAGGCCTATACGGGCGGCGAGATCACGTTTGCCTTGTTTCCCAACGGCCAGCTCGGGTCGGAGCAGGAGACAGTGCAGAACTGTCGCCTGGGGACCCTGGATTTTTCGGTGGCAGCCATCAACAACATCACCCCGTTTTCCCCCTCCGTCGGTCTATTCACCCTGCCGTATCTGATACTAAGCGTGGATGAGGCGGTCAAGCTCACCCAGGGCCCCATCGGTGAGGAGCTGGTGCAGAACACCATCAAAGCGGCCGGTGTCCGGATACTGGGTTGGTCCTACAGTGGATTCAGGCGGCTGAGCAACTCCAAACGGCCCGTCACCAAACCGGCGGACTTGAAGGGTCTGACCATCCGTGTGCCCAAGAACGCCATCATGATCGATTCATACAAGTCTTGGGGGGTGAGCCCCACGCCCATGGCCTGGGATGAAGTTTTCACCGCCCTTCAGCAGAAGGTTCTCGACGGCCAGGACACGCCGCTGATTACCCAGTATGTGATGAAGTTCTACGAGGTCCAGAAGTATATCACCAAGATCCGCTACGTGTTTTTACTGGAGCCGCTGGTGATCAGCGAGCAACTTTATCAGCGTCAAAGCCCCGAAGTACAGAAGATCCTTCAGCGCGCCGGTAAGGAAGCTCAGGAGTTTTGCCGACAGTTTCTCATTCTCTTTGAGGACTCGATCGAAAAAGAGCTGAAGGGCCAGGGCCTGGAAATTATGGACCCGGCCGACGGCGAGAAGGAATGGATCGATAAGGCCACCAAAGAGGTCTGGCCCAAATTCTACAAGAGCGTCGGTGGCAAGGAGAAAGTCGATGCGGCGCTGAAGGCCGTCGGCCGTATGTAGTCACACCGATTTCCTGACTGTCGGCTCCCTCGGCATACTGTTTTACCGGAAAGGTGATCAAAGGGGCCGAGCCGGGAGATCTGCCGGAATGACCCTGCGCTGTGCGGGCGTAGCCTTTACAGTGCGGGGACATTTTCCGATCTTCACATTTTTCATTACAGGTGTGCGCATGAAAGTGAAACAGATCATCAATAAAGTGCTCGACAATTTTGAGAGTTATATCTGCCAGTTTCTGCTCAGTTTTTTTATCATCCTGCTGTTTATCCAAATCATTAGTCGGGAAGTGTTCAGTGTGAACATTTCCTGGGGAGAGGAGCTGGCCCGATTTTCTTTTGTCTGGTTTGTTTTCTTCGGGGCGAGCTATGCCGCCCGGCTGGCGGCCCATAACCGGGTGACCTTTCAGTTCAAGTGGTTTTCCAAGAAGACAGCGAACTACATCGAGGCGTTTGCCGATCTGATCTGGATCTTGTTCAATATCGTCATCATTTACAAAAGCATCTTCTTGATCCATTCCATGATACAGTATCCGTATATTTCTCCAACCCTGGGCTGGTCCATGGCCTATGTGTATATGATCTTCCCGTTGAGTTTTTCCCTAATGACCATTCGCATCATTCAGGTCAACTATTTGAAAATCGTCAAGGGCGTCGATATTCGGGATCCGGATAAGATCGAAGTGGACCAGGAAATGGCGGCTGCCGGTGAAGGCGCCGGGACGCGTTAATCTGTGAAATGAAAGCAAGAGGCTGAAAACGATGAATGTTGTCACCTTGTTGTTTGGTTCGTTCGGGTTGATGCTTCTGCTGGGGGCACCGATCACCCTTGCCTTGGGCGTGGCTTCGATGTCGGCGCTGTATTTTCTGGGCAACGATCTGGTCTACCTGGTGCAGGTAGCCTATACCTCGGTGGATTCTTTTCCGATCATGGCGCTGCCGGCGTTTATCCTGGCCGGGGCCCTGATGGAGTATTCCGGGATTTCAAGGCGTTTGGTGAATGTGGCCGAGGCGCTTGCCGGTCCGGCCACCGGTGGCCTTGCCAGCGCCACGGTGCTTGCCTGTCTGTTTTTCGGTGCGATTTCCGGATCGGGTCCGGCCACCACGGCCGCGGTAGGTATGTTGATGATTCCGGCCATGATCCGCAGAAACTACGACAAGGGGTATGCGGCGGCCATCACGGCCTCCTCCGGCGGCCTCGGTGTTGTGATCCCGCCGAGCATCCCCATGGTGATTTACGGGGTTTCAGGCAACCAGTCCATCGCCAAGTTGTTCATTGCCGGATTCGTTCCGGGGATCCTGATTGCCGGCAGCCTGATGATCGTCAACTATTACCTCTGCCGTAAGAAGGGCTATACCGGCACCGGCCACAAATGGTCGATAACACGCTGGGCAAGGCAATCAAAGAAGGGTTCTGGTCGTTGATGGCACCGGTGGTGATTCTGGGCGGAATCTACACGGGTTTTTTCACCCCCACCGAAGCGGCGGTGGTGGCGATCTTCTACACTTTGTTCGTGGGCGTCTTCATCCACAGGGAGCTGAAGTGGAATGGGTGCGCTAAATCGCTGGAGGCCTGTACCTGGCTTACGGGCCGCGTACTTTTAATCATGTTTACGGCCCGCGCTTTTGGTCGACTTCTGGTTCAGTACCGGATTCCGGAGATCGTCGCCAACGCGCTGCTGGCGATGACATCCAACGTCTATATCATTCTGGCGCTGGTCATCATTTTTCTGATTTTCGTGGGCATGTTCATGGAGACCCTGGCCACCATCATGATTCTAACGCCAGTGCTGCTGCCAGTGATGGTAAAGCTCGGTGTGGATCCGATCCACTTCGGCATTATCCTGGTATGCTGCTGCGAGATCGGATTTGAAACCCCACCGCTGGGAGAAAATCTTTTCATTGCCTCGGGTATCGCCAATACCAGTATCGAAGATATATCGCTGAAGGCGATACCCTTTCTCGATCGTGGAAATTTCGGCGGTGTTCTTGATCGCCTACGTGCCGGCGATTTCTCTGTGGCTGCCGAAACTGCTCGGATACTGAAGATCATCGGGATGAGCATTCCCGCATTGATTTATTCAGGCCTTGTGATTCTGGTCGCCGGAATCATTCGAGGCTACAGCGGCTTCGGGTTTTCGATGATTGCCGTCATCAGCCTTTCCTTGGTGATGCCCCCGACCGAAATCGTGCCGGTGATTCTGGTACTGGAAGTCATCGCGAGCATGTGGCTACTTCCTCGGATCTGCAGGCAGATCCATTGGAAATCGATCTCCTGGTTGTCAATCGGCGTGCTTCCCGGTACCCTTAGGGGTCTATCTGTAGGCCAATGTCGCAACCAGACCCATGCGAGTGGCTATCGCAATAGTGGTATTCGTCCTGGCTCTGTTTCTGTGGAACCGGGCTTCCTTTAAGACGGTTCCCGGACGAGTCAAAACCGTAATGACCGGTCTCGTGTCCGGCCTTCTCAACGGCTCTGCCACCATCGGCGGTCCGCCGGTGATCCTCTTCTATCTTTCGACACCGACCGAGGCCGCCGTTTCAAGGGCGTCAATGATCGCCCTTTTCTTGGGGACCGATACCTTTGCCTTCATGTTATGCACGGTCCAGGGACTGGTCACTCCAACAACCGGAATAATATGTGCTTCATCCCTGCTCCCTCTGCTTTTGGGTTTAGGGCTCGGGAAGCATTTTTTCAGCCGCAGCAAAGCCGATGTCTTTCGCCGCCTTGTCATCATTCTGCTCATGGTGCTTGCTCTGATCGCACTGGGTCGATCAATATGGGTATAATGGCTGGTCCGACGAACTTATGCTCGGAAACTGAGAGATCCGCGCTAGAACTGTGATCGTCGATTCTTCAATCACACGTAGGAGTAACCGATGCATGTCCTTGTCATCAACGCCGGCAGTTCTTCTGTAAAATTTACGCTTTTCAGAAAGAGCGATCTTCTGGTCGTGACAGACGGAATTGTTGAGCGCATCGGTCTGAAGGAAACCAGACTATCCTATCGGAAGGGGGGTGGATCACGGATCTCTCAAAATGTGCAGGTGACCGACACCCGTCAGGCTGTTGGCCTCATTGCTGAGTTGCTTAAGGACATTGACCAAAAAGAGAGTCGATTCCAGACGGAAATTACCGGTATCGGACACAGAGTCGTCCATGGCGGTGAATGGATTAACCGCCCGGTTGTTATCGATTCAAACGTGAAACAGATCGTCAAGGACTGCTTTGACCTCGCGCCGTTACACAATCCGCCAAATTTGTATGGCATCGAAGCATGCGAGGACATTTTTGCCGGTGTACCCCAAGTGGCCGTTTTCGACACCGCTTTTCACGCCACCATCCCGGAACACGCTTATCTTTACGGACTGCCGTTTAAGTTTTATAGGGAAGACAAGATTCGCCGCTACGGTTTCCATGGCACCAGTCATCAATACGTCTGCCGGACCGCGGCAGAATTTTTGAACCGGCCGATAGAAGAACTTAAAACCATCTCTTGCCACCTCGGCAATGGCTGCAGTATCACAGCTGTCGATGGCGGACGCAGCATTGACACCAGTATGGGTTTTACTCCGCTCGAGGGCCTGGTTATGGGAACGCGCTGTGGAGATATCGACCCGGCCATCGTCTTCTACCTTATGTCACAAAAACAGCTCGAACTACGACAGGTCAGCGATCTGTTAAATAAAGAAAGCGGCCTTTTGGGTCTGGCAGAGACCGGCAGCAGCGATTTGCGTGACATACTCGAAGCCCAAAAGGGGGGAAACCGGCAGGCTGATATCGCCGTCGAGGTTTTTACCTATCGGATTAAAAAGTATATCGGTGCCTATGCCTTTGCCTTGGGAGGGGTCGATACCATCGTATTTACAGCCGGTATTGGTGAAAATGCCGCCTTTGTTCGAGAGATGGTCTGCCGTGGATTGGATCGTTTGGGGATCGTTCTGGACCCGAATAAAAATATTTCCGACCAACATCACGCACGGGAGATCCAGCACATCCGCAGCAAAGTAAAAATACTGGTTATTCCCACCAACGAGGAAAAAGAGATCGCTGGCCAAACCCTTGCCTTACTGCCGAGGGGCAATGGTTACGATCCTCGCGATGGGAGTGTGCAGCTGTCCACACCTTGACACATCCAATGAGAGTAATGAAAGTTGAAAATCAATAAAGTTAAGTGCAAACAAAATATTGAAGGAATGGTTGAAGGATGAGATTGATTCGATATGGTCCGTCGGGGGCAGAGCGGCCGGGGATATTGCGCGATGATCGAATTATTGACCTCAGATCGATTTTCCCAACTGTGCCGGATATCGGTGAAACATTTTTCCGCGAAGGATGGCCAGAAAAGGTACACCAAGTAACGGCGACCGGCGAGCAAATGACGGTTCGGTTAGGCAGCCCCATTTATCGGTCGGGAAAGATCATCTGCCTAGGTAAGAATTACCTTGAGCATGCCAAAGAAGGCGGCTTCGATATTCCAGAGAAACCGTTGCTTTTCGCCAAAGCTCCGTCTGCTATTAGCGGTCCCTATGACCCGATTCTTCTGCCGCGCAGCTGCAATCAAATCGATTGGGAAGTCGAGCTGGCGGTGGTTATCGGTAGGGAAGGGAAGCGGATCGCTCAAAAACACGCCACCGAATACATCGCCGGTGTGACGGTCATGAACGATGTCTCCGGTCGACAGGTCCAGTTTTCCGATGCACAATGGTTTCGCGGTAAGTCCTTTGATACTTTTGCACCTCTGGGGCCGGCCATCGTGACGCTGGATGAAATCGGAGACTTGCAGAACCTGCGACTGACGACGCTGGTGGATGGACAGGTCATGCAAGAAGGGAGCACGGCGGACATGATATTCCCTGTGGCGGATTTAATCGCTTTTATCAGCGAGGATATCACCTTGCTTCCGGGAGATATCATTTCCACGGGGACACCGAGCGGTGTCGGCATATTTAGAGACCCACCGGTGCTGTTGCAGGCGGGCAGTGTTGTGGAATGCCGAATTGATAAGGTTGGATCGATCATCAACCCGGTGGTGTCAGGTTGAATCCGCGCCTAATCTTAGTTCCCACGATGTCCCTCGGACACGCGTTCGCCAGTCATAACCTTGGATTCTTCCGATCCGCGTACGATGGGATAGGTCTTTTTAGGAGTTGGTCTGCGCTGATCCCCTTGCCAAGATCGGGGTATTCCCTTCCCCGTTCGCATACCAGAGTAAGCCGATAACCTTCGGATAATTCCTATCCCCGATGCGGATGAATATCATGATCCTTTTTCGGGTGGCATCAAGAGTTTTTGATGTTGAGCTTCATCCAGTGTTGAAGAGCAGCTTCGGGAAGTCGACTGATGCGCTCTCCGGTGCACAAGGCGCGGTAGTAGACTTGGCAGACTTTCTCCAGCATTTCAGCATTGCGCATGGCTTGGGTGAGGTCCCGGCCTATATTCAAGGCACCGTGATTTTGGAGGATATAACAGTTGGCGCCGTTTTTCGTTTGTCTCTGGACATTGGCCACCAGTTCAGCACTGCCCGAAAAGGCATAGGGGATGATTTCGATCCGGGCCCCCAGCTCTACTGTAACTTCGTCAAACAGGGCCGGGATCGGTTTGTTAATGAGCGCAAACACACTGGCATACGGCTGGTGGGTGTGCACCACAGCATTCACGTCCGGTCGATTTCGGTAGATCCCAATGTGCATGGCGGTTTCAGTGGATGGCGGCAACGTTCCGGCCAGTTGCCGCATATCCGGATCAACGACGCAGATATCCTCGGCCGACATTTGGCGATAAGGTTTTCCGGACGGGGTAATGATCACCATCTCGGCCTTTCGGTCGAACATTGAAACGTTTCCCCCGCTGCCCAAGGTGCTGCCGAAAAATCCATTTTCCGACAACCAGCGGGTTGTCTGCCATACCTGTTTGCGTTGGGGAGCGTATGTACTCATTTTTCTGATTCTTTCATCCAGGTTAAAAAACAACATTCATTGACCGGCTGGTTGCTCGCAATAATGGTATTTAAAGACCGCATTGAGCGGGTCACAAGCCATTCCTCCAGTTTTGCCGGAGGTCAATTTTAGTCAAGAGTAAGCGATCAACACCGATTCGTCAAATGTCACTTAGCGGTGTCGTCAGTTTGGTCAGACGACAGCTGCCGCTGTCGGGCACTTTTTCCCGCATGCATCGGGAGGGCAATTTTCGAATCCTAAAGTGAGTTGTCGGCCTATAAAATTTGGGTACTCGTAATCTTTCTCAGCGGATCAGCCGTCGGTAGAACGACAACAACTGCCGGCGACCGCGATTGGAAAAAAGTGGCACAATCAGTTTGACGCTCAACCAGATCAGCAGAATGGTTGCCACCACGATCATTATGCCATAACTTTTAAAAGTGTCGTAATAGACAAACATGCGGTTGCCTACCAGAGACGATAGCCCCACAAGAAGGGGGGTCCACAGCGCAGCAGCGACACTAAAATAAATGGTGAAGCGCCAGAACCCGGTTCCCAACATTCCCGCGCTGAAATAGGTGGGCAGCCGGCTTCCGGGTAAAAAGCGGGATGTGATGATGATTGTTGGTCCCTTGGCAGAAAACCAGCGGGCGGCTTTGGCGGCGTCTTCTTCTTTAATCAGCCATTTCAGCGGCGCCAGGCCAAGGGCCGGTTGACCGATATACCGACCGGCTAGATAGAGGAGGATATCGCCGATCAGAATTCCCATAAACGAGGCAACAACAGCTGGAAGCAGGCCGATGGTTCCCCTGGCGGCCATCAGGCCGGCGCTTATACAGGCCAGGTCTTCACTGATCAGTGTTACCAGCGCGATCAACACCAGCGTCCAAAGCAGTTCCTTACCCCCCAGCGGTTCAGTCTGTTTACCTAGAAACGCGCGGGGGGCAAAGGATTGCCGTTTCGTTCTGTATGAATTTTCGGAATCATCCGTATCCGGCACCGTTGAAACCACCTGCATAAATGGGTTGTTCAACGACACAGATGCGGTCGAAATCCAATAGCGGATGGGGTCGACGGCGGCAAACGGATCGGACGCTGCGACCGGTTGAGTGACCAACAGGAATATGCTACAGAGCAGAACAGCCGGCTGCCATGCTTTAATCATCAGTAAAATCTCAATCGTTATGCGCGACACTTACTTCGGGTTAACGTAGATCCATTCTTTGAACTTTAGCCGAATTCTTACAAAGCTTTATCCATTTTATAAGGTATTTATTGCATGATTCACAAAGCTTCTGCATGGTCCCTCGAACCGCCAACGGTGGACAAAAACCATGGTGATCTGAACAACGAAGAAAGGTAAAAGTGCTATTGTGGAGGATGATGAACCATGAAAGCAGCCCATTTCACTCATGATACGTGCGGATATATGAAACATGATGCACCAAAATTGATCGATTTGAAAGTAACCATCAGGAATCCTTTCTTTCGTCGGACTTTTTCAGTGGTGCAATCGCCGATTGAAAACCTCCTTTCACTCGACCGTCTGAATCAATGCTACGCTAACTATTATGAAAATCTGAAGTCATGTAAAGGAACAAATGACGTCTTCCAGGTTGCCCTGGAGTCGATGAAGGTCTCATACGCAACTCGTGCCGGCGATATAAGCAAAATTCCAGCCAAAGGCCCTCTCGTTGTTGTCGCCAATCATCCATTCGGAGGCATCGAAGGGGTGATCCTCGGCGCGCTGATTATGCAGGTGCGCACCGATCTAAGGATACTGGGCAATTTTCTCCTAAAAAAAATAGATGGAATTAGTGACCACATCATACCGGTCGATCCCTTTGATACTCCCGGATCGGTAAACGGAAATTTGAAAAGCTTAAAAGAAGCCCTCGGATGGGTGAAGTCAGGCGGTGTATTGGCTGTTTTTCCGGCCGGAGAGGTCGCAAGTTTTAGGCTAAAAACGAGAAAAGTGGTGGATCCAGCATGGAGCCGCCATGTGGCCGGTATCATTCGCCATTCCCGGGCTGGGGTTCTACCGGTTTTTTTCCCTGGTCAGAACAGCGTGCCTTTCCAGCTGCTTGGGTTGCTGCATCCGCGTTTGAGAACAGCTTTGCTGCCTCGCGAGCTGGTGAACAAATCCAAACGATGCATCAAGCCGCAGGTGGGCAGGGCTATCCCCTGGCAGGCACTGAAAAAGTATCCGAACGACCATGCGCTCATCGATTATTTACGGTTGCGAACCTACTTTTTGAAAAATCGCGATAGTGGCAACTCCAAACACTACCCGTTGCTGGTTACCGAGAAATCAGAATCCGAGTCACCGGCACCCATTATCGCACCACGTAAAACCGATGATTTACTGGATGAATTGTCGAAATTGTCCGCATGTCAGCAACTGAAATCGATTGGCAAGTACACCGTCTATATTGCCCGAGCAGAGCAAATTCCAAACATTCTCAAGGAGATCGGGCGCCTTCGAGAAGTGACCTTCCGAGACGTTCACGAAGGCACGGGCAGGTCCATCGATTTGGACCGTTTCGACGAGCATTATTTGCACTTGTTCCTGTGGAACCACGAGAAAAGGGAGCTCGTCGGTGCTTACCGATTGGGTTTAACCGATGTGATCCTTGAGCGATACGGACCAAAAGGACTTTATACCAATCAACTGTTTCGGTTCAAACCGGAGCTGCTGAAAAAATTCACCAATGCTATTGAGATCGGGCGTTCTTTCATCCGGCAGGAATATCAGAAAAAATATAACAGCCTCATGCTTCTCTGGAGAGGGATCGGTGCTTTTGTGGCCCACAACCCGCGTTACAATACTCTTTTCGGGCCGGTGAGTATCAGCAACGATTATCATACCGTATCCCGTAACCTTATTGTTAGGTTCCTTAAAAACAATCGCTTTGACAGTACCCTGTCACGGCTCGTTTCTCCGCGCCGCCCTTATCGCAGCTGGGGGGCTTTGGGTGTTTCGCGACGTTTGCTGAAGTCATCGATTCAGGACATTGATGACATATCTTTACTTATTTCGGAAATTGAAAAGGACGGTAAAGGGGTTCCTATTTTGCTGCGCCAGTATTTGAAATTGAATGGTAATCTGATTTGTTTCAATGTCGACAGGTCATTTTCAGACGTTGTGGACGGTTTATTAGTCGTTGACCTGAGAAGAACAGACGCGCGTTTGTTGAATAAGTTTATGGGCAAAGAGGGCTTGGCACAGTTTGCTGCCATTCATGGACCGCCGGATGAAAAGCATGATCATCTCGGTCCCTCGCCACCGTTGGGGGGCGGTCAGGCGGCCGCTTGAATCATGTTTTCAGCACCACGTTAGAGATAACAACTTAAGCGACTATTTATTGTCATCGGCATATCCACATCCGTTGCACCCGCTGGAATTTATCGAACTGATCACGGTCACGGCTCTGTTCTGAACGATGAGTGTTACGTGTTGCGCGAAAACATCACAAAATTTTTGCGCTAATCACTGTCTGTTTTTAGAACGGAAAGAAATGCCGACTGTGGGATCATGACCTGACCAACCATTTTCATCCTCTTCTTGCCGCGTTTCTGCTTTTCTAGGAGTTTTCTTTTACGGGTGATGTCACCACCGTAGCATTTGGCTGTGACGTCTTTTCTGAGAGGCGAAATAGTTTTGCGGGCGATGATATTGCCGCCGATGGCACCTTGGATGGCGATTTTAAACATCTGGCGAGGGATTTCCTGCTGCAGTTTATCGCACGCCAGCCTGGCGCGCTCTACGGCTCGATCTCGATGAACCAATTGGGAAAGGGCATCCACGCGATCGCCGTTGATCAGGATATCGAGTTTGACCAGATCCGTCTCCCGGTAATCGATCAGTTCATAATCAAAAGATCCGTAGCCCTGGGTGACCGACTTGAGTTTGTCGTAAAAGTCATAAATCGCTTCTGCCAGTGGCAGTTGGAAAATCATCTCCAACCGGTTGTTCGTCAGGTATTGATAATTATCGCTAATTCCGCGCCGGTCCAGGCAGAGCTTCATAACCGCCCCCATGTAACGATCCGGGACCATTATTGTCGCCCGGATGAACGGTTCCTTGGTGATATCGATGAGGGTCGGGTCCGGATAAAGAGCCGGATTGTCGATCACCATTTCGGCACTGTCGTTCATGATGAGTTTGTAGCGGACGGATGGGGCGGTCAAGATCAGAGACAGGTCATACTCGCGTTCGAGCCTCTCCTGCACCACTTCGAGATGCAGCAAACCAAGGAAACCACAACGGAACCCGAATCCGAGCGCTACCGATGTGTCTTTTTCGTAAACCAGGGAGGCGTCGTTGAGCTTCAGTTTTTCGAGGGCGATGGCAAGGTCTTCATAACCGTCCGAGGCCACGGGGTAGATGGAAGAGAAAACCACCGGCTTGGTTTCCTTGAATCCGGGCATCGGGTTGTCGCATGGGCGGGATTTCGATGTGATCGTATCACCGCAACGCGTGTCACTGACGGTTTTTATACCGGCAGTGATGTAGCCGACCTGGCCGGCGGAGAGAACTTTTTGGGGAACATTGACGATCTGAAAGATGCCCACTTCTTCCACCCGGTAGGTGGCGTTATTGGACATAAAGCGGACGGTTTCTCCCGGGCTGATTTGCCCCTGAAATAAACGAAAATGAACCACCGTTCCGCGATAGGAATCATAATGCGAATCGAATATAAGCGCTTTCAGCGGGGCTTGCCGATCGCCTTGCGGCGGTGGCAACCGATGGACGATGGCTTCAAGTACATCCGCAACCCCGGTTCCTTCTTTAGCCGAGACGAGGAGGGCCTCTTCCGGATCGAGACCGAGATCTTCACTGATTTGATCTTTGACCCGCTCGATATCGGCTGAGGGCAGGTCTATCTTATTGATTACCGGGATAATTTCCAGATCATGTTCCATAGCGAGGTAGAGATTGGCCAGGGTTTGGGCCTCGACGCCCTGACTGGCGTCGACCAGAAGCAATGCCCCTTCACAGGATGCCAACGCCCGGGACACTTCGTAGGTGAAGTCGACATGCCCGGGAGTGTCGATAAGGTTGAGCTGATATATCGTGCCGTCCTGGGCCTGGTAGGGGAGGCAAACCGTCTGGCTCTTGATCGTTATTCCCCGCTCTCGTTCGATGTCCATCGTATCGAGAATCTGGTCGTGGAAATCCCTTTCCTCAATGATATTGGCTGCTTGGATCATGCGGTCACAGAGGGTCGACTTTCCATGATCGATATGGGCAATGATACTGAAATTTCTAATGTTTTTCATCATCTTCACAGACTGGTGCCTAACGGTTCCTCGCGGTGGTCAATCCCGCCGGCCCAATGGGGTGGCAGCACACCATCGGGCTGCAGGTTATCATGCATCGGGTGAATGTTCCAGTTGGAAACGATGGTTTAGCCGGTAAGGTGACATTACACCGATATCAGTGCAATTGCTTGCGGCGGTTAGATAGTCAAATCTGAGTTGACACGCTATTTTTTAAAAGCTATACTACCGCCTCACTTTTAAAAATCCGTAACTTATCAGATTGATTTTTAATCTGTCAACCCCGGTATTCGGGACCACTCCTGCCGATTCAGCCAAGAACGGTAAATGGAACAGACTAAAAAAAATACAAACATATTGATCGTCGACGACGAGGTCGGTGTCCGCGAATCGATGAACGAGTTCATCCGGATGGCCGGATACAATTCCACAATGGCATCGAGTGCGGAAGAGGCACTGGGGGCCTTAGAAAAAAACAGAAACGACATCCATGTCGTCATCACCGACATCATGCTGCCAGGCATGGGGGGGCTTGAGCTGACCAAGCTCATCAAAAGAGATTTCAACTCCGATGTCATTGTCATGACCGGTTACAGCGGTGACTATTCATACGAAGAAGCGATCAACATGGGGGCCAGCGACTTTGTCATCAAGCCGGTGCGGCTCGAAGAGTTATTGCTGCGCCTGAAGCGTGTTCTAAAAGAACGTGACCTTACCCAGGAACGCGTGCGGATGATGGAAAAACTCCAGCGGCTAGCCATCACTGACGGCTTGACGAAGCTTCATAATTCAAGGTCATTCTACAGCCAGCTCGAAGTTGAGGTTGATCGCTACAACCGCTATAAACATTCTCTTTCTCTGCTTCTGCTGGATATCGACTGGTTCAAAAACTACAATGACACCTTCGGCCACCTTGAAGGGGACAAAGTCCTGGTGCAGATCAGCCGGATGATTAAATCCTGTTTGCGTAAACTGGACACAGCCTATCGATACGGCGGAGAAGAGTTCACGGTAATACTGCCGGAAACAAGCTGCGAAGAGGCGATACTGGTTGCAGAGAGGATCCGCAATGTGGTTCAGGAGGAAGTATTTCGACCTGAAAAAGGTAAAGAAATCTCGATTACCATCAGCGTCGGTGCAACCCAGTACAACGAGAATGAGGAGCTTTCTACTTTCATTCAGCGCGCCGACAAAGCCATGTATCATTCCAAACAAAAAGGCCGCAACCAGGTCACTGCACTCCAGGTGGAAGATGCCGCCCTGCTGAAACCCTAGCTTATCTGGACTTTCAAGTACAAATCTCCCCGCTGCTTACCTTCAACGTGTCGGCCCATACCCCTGAGACGTAACGTGCTTCCTTCCTTGATGCCAGACGGCACGGATACTTTTAACATTCGCGTATAAAAACCCCATGGTAAACTGACCATTTTCCGTGTCCCGGATAGGGCTTCATGCGGTGATATGGTCACTGTACCATAGAGATGCGGATCATCTATGCTGCCGCTGGGGTGAATCACCTGCAGGCGATGCGTCGTTTTCTTTTCGGTTGCCGGGCCGATCTTTTCGGCAAATCCCGAATGCGGTAAACGTTGAAATATTTTCAAGAAGAGGATACCGAAAACAAACCCACCGATGTGCGCCCACCATGCGATTCCACTCATCACGCCATGGGTGCCGGCGGCGTTGATGAACTGAAGTAAAAACCAGAAGCCGAGAAAGAAAAAAGCGGGGATTTCAACAATCCAGGGAATAATGATGATCGGTATCAGGGTCAGTATTTTCGCTGATGGAAATAATATGAAATAAGCCCCCATGACGCCGGCAATGGCACCACTGGCGCCGATGGTCGGTATGGTTGAATGCCAATTGACAACCAGATGAGAAATCCCTGACACCAGACCGCAAAGTAGGTAGAAAATCAGGTATCGCAGGTGTCCGAGACGGTCTTCGACATTGTCACCGAAAATATATAAAGACCACATGTTGCCGAGGATATGCCAGAACCCGCCGTGCAGGAACATAAAGGAGAGAAGTGAGAAAATCTGCTGACCGGCGGAAAAATAGGCCGCGACTTCTGAAACCGTGTAACGGGCCGGTACGAGACCGTACAGGAAAACAAATCGGTCCATTTCCGGTCCTTGGGCCAGCTGCACCAGAAATACGACAATATTAATGCCGATAAGAGAGTTGTTAACGACCGGAGAATGGCGAGCCTGTATGGTGTCACGGATCGGAATCATTGTCTATCCGGAAGTGTAAGCGTCATTTACCGGTTGCTGAAATGCGCATGCTCATATCGACACTGCGGGCCGAATGGGTGAGGGCACCCACTGAAATGATGTCGATACCGGTTCGGGCCAACTCTTCCAGGGTGATATCGGTGACCCCTCCTGAAACCTCTACCACTGCCTGTTTGTTGATCAACCCGACAGCTTCCCGGATTTTTGAAGGCGCCATATTGTCGAGCATTATAATGTCGACGCCAACCGCAAGGGCCTCCCGCACCTCGTTCAGAGTGGCGACTTCGACCTCGATTTTCATAAGATGAGAGATCCGCTGGCGGACGCGCGCCACGGCTGTTTTGATCCCGCCGCAGGCAGCGATGTGGTTGTCCTTGATCAGCACCCCGTCATAAAGGCCCATACGAT
This sequence comes from uncultured delta proteobacterium, assembly GCA_963719015.1. GTDB lineage: Bacteria > Desulfobacterota > Desulfobacteria > Desulfobacterales > SG8-13 > JARFQH01. Next base: position 199,954 of record CAVRBA010000021.1, read on the forward strand.
GGTTATCTGCGCCCCCAACCCGAACAGCGTACTTTTCGAGTACGCGCCATCCCGGTGTGGTTTTCCGCGTGTCTACCAGACGGACGACACTATTGCCGAGTTTGTCCTTGTATGACCGGGTCAATGTTGCGATGCCGGACAGGTGCTGCAGGAAGTTGAGCGCGACCCGTTCCGCAGACAACAACGCCCCTAGCCTCCCGAACAGTTCTACCACCGTGGTACCGCTGGCAACCGCTTCGCCGTCCCGGTAGCGGGGCCTCCAGGAAATCTCGGAATCGAGTCGTTCGAATACTTTTCGGGAGATATCGAGGCCTGCCAGGACCGCCGATTCTTTGGCCACGATTTCGCCGGACCCCATCGAATCAACAGGGACCAAACTTTCAGTGGTGATATCCGCCGGTCCGATGTCTTCTTCCAGGGCCTGATCGATCAATTTCTCGATAGCATTCATCAGGCTTACTTTCCTCGCGATCTTTGCCGGTGATGACGCCTTGTGCTGGTCGTCCGGTTGCACCATTGATGCGGCATACGGCATTACAACACCGACCGCCGCTCAGGACGTAAGCGTCAACGCTCAATTAGCATTCGACAGGTCTTTTACTTTGGTCAGGGTGGTCTGGAGTTTTTCCAGTGTCTGATGTAATTGTGCCTGCTTCTCCTTCACGCTGGCGACAACCTTTTCGGGCGCTTTATTTAAAAAATCTTCGTTATTTAACTTTTTGATGACGGGTGCCAGATCAGCATTGACTTTGTTAATCCGTTTCTGAAGTCGATCCACTTCTTTGGCCAGATCGATGAGACCTTCGAGTGGAACGAAAATGACGCCGCTTTCGATGATCACCGTTGCGGCGGCAGGGGGTCTGCGGCCGGGTTCGCGCGTGATCAGTTCTTTGACCCGGGCAAGATTGATTATCAACTCTCGCTGCCTGTCGACTGTGGCCCTGACGGCGGCATTTTCAGCCTGGAATTCAACCTTCAACTCCAGGGATAGCGGCAGATCCATTTCACCGCGAATGTTGCGAACACCAGTGATAATATCGGTCAGTAACTTCATCTCCGATTCAGCTTTCGAATCGCGGGATAGAGATGAATGGTGCCTGTCCTCCAGAGGATAGGCAGCGGTCATGATCGATCCGTCGCTATCCGGCAGTTTGTTCCAGATTTCTTCGGTGACGAAAGGTATAAACGGATGCAGAAGCACCAGCGTGTCGCGCAGCACACGCTTGAGCACCGATAGCGTGGCCGCTTTCTGTTTCGGTCCGGATTTGTCATAGAGGACCGGTTTGATCGATTCCAAATACCAGTCACAAAATTCGTGCCAGACAAAATTGTAAAGCGCGCCGGCAGCTTCGTTGAAGCGATAGCCGTCCAAGGCGTCAGTAACGGAACATGTCAAGGCATGCAACCGGGACAAAATCCAGCGATCCGGTAAAAAATTATTCGTACCGGCCTTAGCAGCCGAGGGCTGTTCATCAGTGAGATGCATCAGACACAGTCGGCCGGCGTTCCAGAGTTTGTTGATGAAGTGGCGGTAACCTTCGATACGTTTTTCGGACATTTTTATATCGCGTCCCTGCGCGGCAAAGGCGGCCAAGGTAAAACGGAATGCATCGGTACCATGCGTGTTGATGACATTGAGTGGGTCGATGACATTTCCCTTGGATTTGCTCATTTTCTTGCCTTCTTCGTCCCTCACAAGGGCATGAACATAAACGTCACGAAATGGCACGTCCCCCATGAAATGGATTCCCATCATCATCATTCGGGCCACCCAGAAGAAGAGGATATCGAAACCGGTCACCAGAGTCGAAGTCGGATAGAAAACTCTCAAAAGCGGTGTCCGCTCCGGCCATCCCATCGTCGAAAACGGCCACAGGGCGGAGCTGAACCATGTATCGAGAACGTCGGTGTCCTGAACCAGTGCGTTGCTGCCACAAGCAGGGCATTGGACCGGCGTCTCCACGGCCACAATCATTTCTCGGCAACCTTCACATGTCCAGGCCGGAATCTGGTGTCCCCACCAGATCTGTCGCGATATGCACCAGTCGCGGATGTTTTCCATCCAGTCAAAGTAGGTCTGAGTCCAGACCTCTGGAATAATGCGGGTTTGGCCGTTTTTTACTGCCGCGATGGCCTTTTCGGCCAATGGTTTGGTTTTAACGAACCATTGGCGCGAGAGGTTCGGTTCCACAACCTCCTTGCAGCGATAGCACTGGCCGACACTGTGGCTGTGGTCCTCGATCCGGACAAGATACCCTTCTTCTTTCAACGCTGCGACAACCGCCATCCGGCACTCGAAACGTTCAAGGCTTTCGAACCGGCCGGCCTCTGATGTCATACGGCCGTTGTCGTCGATGACTTTTATAAGCGGTAGTTTGTGTCGCAGACCGATCTCGTAATCATTCGCATCGTGAGCCGGGGTCACTTTCAACGCCCCGGTGCCGAAAGACCTATCCACATAAGCGTCCCTGAGAATCGGAATGATGCGATTCATCAAAGGTAAAGTTACCGTGTTAGCCCCGGTATCCAGGTACCGGTCGTCATCCGGATGGACCGCCACTGCGGTATCGCCCAGCATGGTTTCGGGTCGAGTGGTGGCCACGATGATGTCTCCGGATCCGTCCGTGTAAGGATAACGGATGTGGTAGAGATGACCGTCCGTTTCCTCGTGTTCAACCTCAAGGTCCGCCAGGGCGGTGAAGCAGCGTGGGCACCAGTTGATGATGTAGTTGCCGCGGTAGATTAATCCCTCTTCGTAAAGTTGTACAAAAACCGTGCGGACGGCCAGGGAGAGACCATCATCCATGGTGAAACGTTCACGCTGCCAGTCACACGATGCCCCGAGACGCTTGAGTTGATTGATGATTGCGCTGCCGTATTTCTGTCGCCATTGCCAAACAGCTTCGATGAATTTTTCACGACCGAGATGGTGACGGTCCAGCCCGTCAGCTGCCAGACTTCTTTCCACTACATTCTGGGTGGCAATGCCAGCGTGGTCGGTTCCGGGCATCCAAAGGACATTGTCTCCACGGAGCCGTCGATAGCGACAGAGGATGTCCTGCAGCGTATTGTTTAAAGCGTGTCCCATATGAAGAACACCGGTGACGTTCGGTGGCGGAATTACGATCGAATAGCTTTGGCGAGATGTATCTTCCTGTGCAGCAAACAGTTGTTCCTGCTCCCAGTAATGGTACCAACGGCTTTCAACTTCCTGCGGTTCATAGCTTTTACTCAATTGGTCCGAACTCATACACTGTTACTCCTTCCAAATCGACGGCGCTTGGCGGTATTGCCGTTCAGCGGTAGCATCAAACACGTAAAGCAGGCCCATCCTTAATAGAAGACAGGTAATTTTTCAACCTCAAATCTCCCGAACCCACAGGTGTCATGGCCATCAGGATCAGGTTATTGGAGCCTGTCTCTCGGGCTGTGGTTATAAAGCGAGCGGGGAGTGCCGATTGCAAAGCCGTATATGGTGTTTGGCCTCCGGTGTCCGGATTGTAGAGGAAATGTTTGCAAGGACGCCGGACACGCGGCCAGGAACAAGAAGATTAGGGATAGGTAAACGGGATTTTCAAGCGGACGGACGACATAATCCAGTCATCGTCTTCTGGTGGTGCGGTGGGAGGCCAGGTTTTCGAAATCCCGGCATTGCAATCAATGACAGATTTAAAATGCCGGCCGAGAATTAGTCGCTTTGGTCGCTGTCGCCAAGGATGAGCGTTTTCAGCCGGCTGATTTCTTTGGTCACAGCCCGGTCAATGGCATCGAAAAGAATCGATTCGATCCTTTCTGAAAAGATTTTGTTGACCGCCCGTTCGACAGCGGCTTCGAGCTGTTCTGATGAGAGATTATCGACCTCCGGCTCCGGCTCGAAGACACTGTTGAGCAGGGCGTCTTCATCCGGGTGGTTCGCTGTGGGCGGTTCTTTGACGCGGATCAATATCGGATCTGCAGTTTTGTGCAAATCGTTGCCGCCGGTCGCATCGACCTGATCAAAGTCCATATCAAGGTCAGCGGCCGTCTGTTTTTCATCGGATGGCATGATGTCTACCAGTTTTTCGTCGGGATCGGCATCGATCTCCGGATGCTCATCCCCTGTTTCAGATTTATGTGGCTGTTCCGAATCTTCGGGGGATTCAACTTCAGCGAGCAAGGCCTCGACAGAGAGTTCCTCCTCAGCTGTCAGCGGCGGAAGTTCGATGTTGTTCGCCTCGGCATCCGGTTGTGCAGCCGTTTCATCGAGATCAAAGATGAAGTCATCAATCGAATCATCGGTTTCCAAAGCCTCATCCGTAGCGGGTTCGCTATCATCCGTTGCATTGTCGCTGATGACGGCAATTCGATCATGATCTTTTTCCACGGCCTGGCTTCGGTCCGCTTTCACGGGTATTTCCGGCTCTAATTCAACCGGATTCTGGTCTAATTCGATATCCTCAGTTTCGGTTACGTCGTTTTCAAGCGCTAATATATCCGCAACGTTAAGAGCGACCTCTTCAACAGCTGGAGGCTCAGCGTCTTCAGTACGGTAACTTTCGGCGGGGTCAGGGGTATTCGCCAAGGACGGGTCGATTTCGTCTTCAACGGCTTCGGTGGTATCGTTGGTGTCATCCGCAATCTCATCGTCAATTAAAGCGGCATCGATGTTCCCGTCGGTATCGAGACTCAATTCCTCTTCAAGTATTCGGCGATCGGTTTCAGTCAATTCCAGTTTTTCATGAGGTCCGTCGACCATAGGGGCCTCGCTCGATTGTTCATCCAGGTCGGCTGCAAGGTCGACCTCTTCAATAGCGTCCTCGGTGGTGTCATCACTAAAATCGAGCAGGATTTCCTCTTCGATATCGTCTGATGTCAGCGAATGCAGCGTATCCGGATCTGTCAGGTTATCTGCGGGCGCCTCGTAACCGAATTCCGATTCCAGGGCATTTCGGTCGGTTTCCGTGAGTTCGACCGTATCTGCTTCGCTCATAAATTCAGCTGAATTTATCGATCCCTCGTCGTCGACGGCATCTTCCTGCGCGAAGATGTCCTGTTCGACAGCGCTTATCTCTTCCACTACGTCATCGAGATCAAGTACGGCATCATCCAGGAGTGTCAAATCGTCATTGCCGTCAACAAGGCCAGAGAGTGTCTCCTCGATGTCCGTGGAATCCTCGGTTATATCCTCCAGTTCCAGTAGTTCATCTTCACTACCCGGAGCGATCTCTATATCTTCCGTCAGGTCGAGGATGTCGTCATCGCTTTGAAGTTTTGTTTCGGCAACGTCTGTGAGATCGATGATATCGTCGTTTTCGACGTTCAGATTTTCATCATCGTCAAGTTCAAAGATATTGTCATCCGGATCCGACAGGATTTCTTCGGCGAACTTGATGATACTGTCGTCTTCCAATTGATTGCTTTTCGTACCGGCCGGTGGATCGATATCGCGGTTCTGCATGGTTGTCCTCTATGATTGGGTTGGGCATGAATTTAGTACATTTTCCATTAATTTTAGTATATTATCATATAGCACCTGCCAAGTCAATATGTTTGCAGGGCTGATCTTAACGGAGTGTGCGCCTATGCAAATGAGCCGATAAACTTGTGAAATAATCGGGGATAGGCGTTTGCAAACACTCGGCAGAGAGGATAAGATCGATCATGCGCTATTTTTATTTCGACAAACCGGTAGCGGCCGGCGAAACGGTCGTTATCAAAGGCTCTGATGTTCGCCACATAAAAAATGTCTTGCGACTTCATCGCGGTGACCGAATCGGTCTCACTTGATGGTCGGGGAAATTCGTCCACGGCTCAAATCGATTCGATCAAACCGGAAAGTGTCACTGTTGACGTCCTCAGCTGCAGCCGCACACCCGACGGTCCTGGTGTGAAAATAATCATCGCTCAGGCCTTTTTAAAAGACAAAAAGATGGACGATCTCGTCCGGCAAATGACCGAGTTGGGTGCGGCTGCATGGATTCCGTTCTGCTCGGAACGGTCGGTATCCCGACCCGACAGCCGGCGCCTTCGCGCGCGTCTCGAACGGTGGTATAAAATTACCCACGAAGCTTTGAAACAGTGCCGCAGAGGACGTGCCATGGACATCGAACCGGCCGACTCCATTGACGATGTTTTGTTGCGTGCAAAGTCTTGCGATCTGCGCATCTTGTTCTGGGAGAATGAAGCCCGGCCACTCGGATTTAGTGAGATGACACCCAGGAGTACTAAGATCAACAAGATCATTGCGATTCTCGGTCCCGAGGGAGGATTTTCCCCTGCGGAGGTCGACAAGGCCATGGCCAATGGATTTGTTACCGTCGGTCTCGGTCCGCGGACCCTGCGGACGGAAACCGCCACCGTGGCAGCGGCGGCCTTGCTGCAATACCTTTACGGTGATATGGGGAAAAAAACCTTGACAAAACACAGCACTTTCAATAGAAGAGAGCACTCTTAAAATCGCCTTCGCCGAGGTAGCTCAGTCGGTAGAGCAGGGGACTGAAAATCCCCGTGTCGGCAGTTCGATTCTGTCCCTCGGCACCAGGAACTTCAAGGGTTTGCGCTAAAAGCAGCAGACCCTTTTCTGTTTTCTGCTTCCCGTTTGTTACTGCTTGTTTGAATAGGGGTTTTCCAATCGGCGCTGCAGCCTGTATGATACACCGAACTTTTCGTTGCGGGGTGTTTGGGGTCGCTCTCTCCGGAAAGCCAATCCGGTAATAGACCGTCGGCATCATAGACAAACTTTTCACACTCTGACTCGTGTGCGTATTGGAGCAGCGTATATATCGGGCCGCCTGTCCCTGCACAAACCGCACCACGAACATGAGGTCATTCCCACCGCCATCGCGAAAATCTTTGAGCCTCCAGCGCTTGTCTTCTCGTCACTGCCCAGAAAGAGGAATGACAAAGACCGGGTGCATAAGCGCCACTGCCTCTCAACGGCTTAATTCGCTTCGTGTATTTTTACAGGAGAGATTTCTATATTATTGACATATGGATTATGGAATGGTTCGTTAGCAGTTTATGAAAAGAATAAGTTGACAAACCAGGCTGTTAGCCCTAACTGTGTTACTTTTTAATTTGATTTATAGACCGTGATGACAAAAAGACCTGAAACAGATTCGCGCCCTCGGTTACGTTTTCTACCACCGCGGCACGCCCTGAGGGTGTTGGTTTCCAGTTTGAACGGACGCAATGCGCCAGTAAAAACGGTCGCCAACGAAGGCCAAATTGCCGGCATTGAGCGCCAATCACTCAGGGTACCGTTGTCAATGACAGATACCGTTAGTTATCTGCAAACAGGCACTCTGGATGGGCGACGGATCATCTTTGTACATGGCACACCCGGAAACGCAAAAGGATGGGCAGATTACCTTCTCAACGTTCCGGCTGGACGCCTGCATATCGCTTTGGATCGTCTTGGCTACGGGTTCAGCAACCCCAAGCATGCCGTTGTTTCACTCAAGCGCCAAGCGCAAGCGGTGGTGCCATTTTTAAAGACGATCAACGGTCGGAAAGCCATTCTCGTAGGACATTCATCGGGTGCATCCGTGGCAATTCAAACCGCATTAGACTTTCCCGACGCCGTCGGCGGCTTGCTACTCTTGGCGGGTGCCTTTGACCCTGATTTGGAGGAAGCCACTTGGTTCCAGCACCTCGGCACGCTCAAACCGATTTCCCGGCTGCTGCCCAGAGTAATCGATAACGCCAATCGAGAGCTGTTAGGCTTAAAGCGTGATCTGTTGGCACAGGCCGACAGGTTGCACCAAATCAGCATACCTGTCGGTGTTGTGCATGGGGATATGGATCCGTTGGTACCCCCAGCCAACCTAAATTACTTACAACGAAAGTTGAATCATGCATCGCTCGATAAGGTGATGTTGAAACATAGAGATCATTTTATTCCCTGGAATTCCAAATCGGCTGTTGACGCAGCGCTAAAACGTTTAATCGTCAAGGTTCGCCAGACAGAATTATCGCCTTAAGCTGGATCAATCTCCAAATATGCGTAGCGTTGTCGCCTGTTAATGTCATAGTAGCTTTTAGGGGCCACCAGCAACTTGTGATTGACGCTATCATGTTGATGCGGCATGCTTATGATGCAACTGTTCTTGCGAAGATGAAAGGCGATGATGCCCTAAACCGAAGCACTTTTCCGGAACGATGATACTGGATCAAAGCCTCAAAAACGCCATTTCGCCCACCTACCCCGGCAAACCCATGCATCAGGGAATGCCGCCTTTCGATCCGTCAGGGCCGGCGCTATCGTTCTATGAATTTTGGCCGCCCAAACTGTTCTATATTCCTATATCGTTTTGCTGGCTCCTGCTGTCCATTCGGTATGGATCGACCACGCTGCCAACCATCGCCAACCCTCTGTTTCCGGTAGGTGGGCTGGTTGGCGAGTCGAAGGAGGCCGTTCTATCGGAAGTCGGTGGCCAAAGCCGCCGTATGGTGGCCCGGTTTACAGCACTGACGCGTGGCGGCAGTGGCGGCCACGCCGAAGCGGACTGTAAAGATGCCGAGGCTTTGATGCGAGATAGGCACCTCTCCTATCCGTTAGTGGTCAAGCCGGATATCGGCTGCCGGGGTGTTGGCGTGCAGATCGTGCGCAATACCGATGAGCTTTTATCCTATTTGAAAGGTTTTCCTTTGGGCGGCCGAATAATGATCCAAGAACTCGTGCCACATGAAGGTGAAGCCGGGGTTCTATATGTTCGTAAACCGGGTGAAAAGAGCGGTTTTATCTTTTCGCTTACATTGAAGTATTTTCCTTTTGTAACGGGAGATGGCAAGACGACCTTGAGGAAATTGATTGAGAATGATCGGCGTGCAGGTTTGATCAAACATGTTTACCTCAAGCGCCACGAGATACAGTTAGACAATGTTATACCCAAAGACCAAAATTTTCGCTTGGCTTTTACCGGCAGTCACAGCCGCGGCACTATATTTCGCAACGGGAATCAATATATCACTGAACAAATGAGGGCGGCCTTCGACCGCGTTTCATATGACATACCGGAATTTTACTTTGGTCGGTTCGATGTCCGTTTTTCTGACTTTCGGGAGCTCCAGCAAGGGTGCGGTTTTAAAATCGTCGAAATCAATGGCGCCGGTGGTGAGGCAACCCATATCTGGGATCGAAAAACGCCCATTCTGCAAGCTTACCTCACCTTATTCAAACAATTTGCACACTTATTTGAAATAGGAGCGCGTAACCGCCGGCGCGGCTTCAAACCGTCTACAATGTTGGAAATGTGGAACGCTTACAAAAATGAAAAGCGGCTCACACCCCTTTATCCTCATACGGAATAGCCCCCCTGCTGGTCCAGAAAGGGTCGTGCTTTCAGGATGATAACACCCGCATACATTCCTTAATTTTGTAACCGCACAACGGTCTGCTTTGCTCAACCCCTCGTGAATAACTTCTCCAACAAGTAGTTTATAATTACCCGGATTGTTTTGGGCTTTTCTTTGACACGCCAAAGAAGAACAGAAGGCATCGTCAGGACTTTTGACATTGTCCAAACGAGTTACAAATTGTCCTTGCCTAATGATTCTTTCCTTTGGTAGGCTCTCTACCCGATTGCACCTCCTGAAGCGTCCTGAGAGGTGGGGCCGAAGAATACGGCTCAGGGAAACCGCCTTTCGGGAGCACTCTCTATCCCAGGAAAAGAATTAAAAGGAATGTTACATTTTGTTTGCTTGCTACCATCGCATTAGAATGTATGCTTATTGGTCTGAATTTTCATGTTTTAAAAGAAATTAACGGTGAGTTGGGTCGGCCGTTAGTATCTGAAGTGTATATCTGCAGCGGATGAACTGACCAACAGGGTCGAATGTTGTCGATATTCCACAAGTTGGCAAAAAAACTCAAAATCAATACCGGTTTCTGCGGAGGGTGTAGCGTGGGGATAATAAGACAGAACTGTTTGGCCTGTATGGCGCTTTTGACGGTTTTGATTCTCGGGGCCGCTGCCGCCCAAGCCTTAGAACCGATACCCCAGGATTCCGGTTTTAGCGGATTTATCCGGCCCGGGGCCGGTTATGTCAGTGTTAAAAGCAACATGGTTGCCAGTTTTTTAGGGGGAGATTTGTCGGAGAAAAGGGCTGGTTCTTTGTTTGACAGCCCGGGGTCCAAATCCTCGCCGCTTGCTTTGATCCCATTTTCACTGAAATACACGTTTGCAAGCACCCGCACGCAGTTTTTCATTGGTACGGAGCTGACAGATCTGATCCGATTTGACTACAGTCAGCAGGCCGGTATCAAACAGGAAATAGGGAAGCTCGGAATTATTCAAGGCGGATATCTGTTCAACATTATCTCGACAACAGTCTGGCAGGATCCATACGTGGCCGGATACCGGGACCGCATCGAGACAAACCGTCGGACCAATGGCGTAAGACTGGTTTGGGACAGACTCTTCGACAGCCAGTTGCAACTGCAATACACGTATCGCAAAATTGATCTCGGCAAAGAAAGAAGCGGTGAATTTTTAGGTTTGAATAGCGCGCAGCGCCATCTTCTGGATAGAAACGGTAATCGCCATGTCGGTGAGATTCTTTATCGCTTTGACATTACTCCGAAACATATGTGGACGCCGGCATTCAGATATACGAGAAGCGATTTGAATGGTGCCGCTATGGCCGGTTATGCGTATACTTTCCAATTGAATTATGTGTACTCTGGAGATCCCTTTACGGTGACTGCCAACGCGTTTTTCGGGTTTGAAGATTATGACGAAAGAAATCCAATCTACAATATATCCCAGACTGATGACCACATCGGATTGCAAGCTTCAATTTACTACAAAAATCCCTGGGGCTGGCGTATTTTCAGCAGCAATCCCATCAACTTTTATGTCAGCGGGGCATTCGTGGATATCGATGCCAATATTGATTTCTATGATCAGCAGGCCATCGTGGCCACCGGGGGAGTGCTGTTCAGGTGGTAGGGCTGTTTTCCGGTGTGACGGCTCAGGGAAAGGGATAACCGTAAATCAATCATCCATTTGACCATCGGCGATACGGTTTTACCGATATCGAACCGCAGAATTCAACGGTGGTCACCCGTCGAGGTTGGTATGGCAAAAAACGTTTTGGTAAGGTTTTTGGTTCTGGTTTTGATATCGAGTTTACTATCTTGCGGTGGGTCTTCAGGCGGTTCAGAGGGAAGCGGTGCGGGTGGATTCATCGAAGGGGCGCCGCAAATTTTGAGTGTCGATCCCACAGCCAACGATAGCGCCGTGCGGCCGGATGCAGCCATCGCCTCGAGCTTTGACCAGGTGATGATCGCTGGCACAGGCGACTCTTTCGTTGTGTTTGGGTCCCAGAGTGGCAAATTGACTGGCTCTTTCACCGGTGGTGGCACGACAACGCTCGGCTTCGATTCTTTCCTTCGATTTAAAACCGGCGAAGAGATTGATGTCATCTTGACCGGGTCTTTGACCTCGAATGAAGGGCGATCTTTGGGCCTCCCATATGTTTACCGGTTTAGAACGGAGACGCTGAGCGGACCGGGCCAGTTTGTTGCAACACAAAATATTACCGGCCAGTCCGGCGCTATCGCCCTGGCCGCCGGAGACTGGGATAACGATGGTGACATTGACATGGCTGTCGCCAACCCGAGTGCAAATCGTGTTGCTGTGCTTGAAAATGATGGTGCGGGTCAATTTAGTTCCGCAGGGCAAATACTGAACCAACCGGGTGCCAGAGCGCTGGTTGCCGGCGATTGGGACGGTGATGGTGACATCGATCTGGCTGTTGCCAACCATTCAGTCCACAGGCTTGACGTGCTGAAAAATGACGGTGCCGGTAATTTCAGCCAAAGCTTTACCTTCTCGGGTCTCTGGGGCCCCTATGGATTGACCGCCGGTGATTGGGATGGCGATGGTGACCTCGATCTGGTCGTGGCAAATCTCGATGGCGATTGGGTGGTCACATTGACCAACGACGGGACGGGCAGCTTTGGCGTGCAGAGGCTCATCTGGGATCAGATCGGGCCCGCTACGTTTGCGACCGGAGACTGGGATGGTGACGGTGATCTTGATATCATTGTGGCCAATTTCATCGGCGACTGGGTTGACGTGCTGGGTAACGCCGGTGGCGGCTCTTTTTCCGTAACACAAAGGATTTTAGCCCGGCTCGGAACCTTGGCAGTGGTCGATGGCGATTGGGATGGCGATGGGGATGTTGACCTGGCCTTTGCAAATTCTTTCAACAGCACGGTCGACGTGGTCGAGAATGACGGCAGTGGCCGTTTTACCGTCGCACAGACCCTGACAGACCAGTCTGGCGCCCAAGCTTTGGTCGAAGGCGACTGGGAGGGTGATGGCGACGTTGATCTGGCTGTTGCCAACGCCTACTTTGGGGCCAACAGGATCGATATTCTCGAGAATGACGGCGCGGGTGGTTTTGCCGTGGTTCAGAGAATTTCGGGTCAACCGGGCGCCATCGCGTTAGTCGCCGCCGATTGGGATGGCGATGGTGACCTCGACCTGGCTGTTGCCAATAGTGGTGACAGTAGTGTCGCCGTGTTGACTTATCAGCCTTAATGACATTTAGGGGCCGATTGGGACCGCTCAAAACAGTATGCGCGGCAATTGGCGATTAACATACTTTCGCTTTTTTCATTGCCGATTTGACCGGCACCATTACCATCCTTCGTGTATATTGAAATCAGCGCACTAAATGTAATATGAAGTCATCCCCAAAAATTTTTAGCCCAATCTCTGCGTTGGCTCTTCGCTTCAAGTCCTCGACATACTTCAGTATGTCTGCGGGTTGAATCTCGGATCTGCCTTGACCTTGGGCAAAAATCCTAATATTGAGATAGCTTCATGTAAAACTGCATTGGAAGAATACCATCGTTTCGAATGAAAAACCGTGATTTCGGAGACGGATGAAATATGCGGATCAAAGGCGGCGAGAAGCTGACGGATCTCAAGTGGCTGAATCTGTTTGATATTCACTATGTCGATTCTTATGGAACTGAGAGACAATGGCAGGTTGCCACACGGCAGAAACACCCCAAATGCATGACCGGCCAATACGCCATACCGGATGCTGTTGTCATCGTACCGTTTCACATCGGTCGCGGCAAGATTGTCATGACCCGGGAATTCCGCGTCCCTCTTGCGGGGATCGAGTACGGATTTCCTGCCGGCCTGATCGATGACGGTGAAACGGTTGAGGCGGCAACGCGGCGGGAACTATACGAAGAAACCGGGCTCTCTGTGACGCGGATTCTGAGGATAAGCCCGCCCGTCTATTCTTCGGCCGGCCTGACCGACGAGTCGGTTACCATGGTGTTTGTGGAATGTGAGGGGTTACCTTCTGCCGCTGCCAACGAGGGCGCCGAGCAGATCGAGGTGATCTTGGCCTCTCCCAGCGAGGTTGCCAGAATGTGCGTGGATTCCGCTCTTAAATTTGATGCCAAAGCCTGGTTGGTATTGTCTGAATTTGCCGAGAAGGGTTGTTTATAGACGGTTAGCGGGAATGCCACCAAAGTTGCGCCCCCATCCCCCGGCTTCGGGGGGCATCCTTGTAGATCTCAATTATGGGATTCTTCTTTATAGGGCGCTTTGCATTTTCTATTTTAATGTCCTGCTGCCATTTCCGGTCTTGTACCATCCATCTTCGTCCACTCATACTTTATTTCCAATTTACTTGTTTCAAGCGGCCATGAACCTTTTATATCGCTGGGTCTCTATGGCGCGGCTTTCATTATTTTCAACAATCTGGTCAGCTTTGAGGTTGAAGGGCAATAAACGAAAAAAAAAAGTGATCATGAGTTGGTTATACCGCTTTTCAAAAATAAATTCCGAAAAACAGAAGGATGGTATAAGTGGTTGTAGAACAAACGTTCGAATAACGGAACGTTTTTTTGACAACGACGATAATCTGGTCGTCCAGCATTTGAAAGAGAAGAACATTGGATAATGTCTATGTTTGAGTTACCCTCATATCTGAATTCAAAACGCGAGCAGATCAATTCTTACCTCGAAAAATGTTTTCAAGCGGCACCCGAGTCAGGACGGCTAATCGATGCCATGCGATACTCGTTGATGGCCGGGGGGAAGCGCCTTAGACCGGTTCTGTGCTTGGCCGGCGCCGAAGCTGTCGGTGGCCTGGCAGAAAATGCTCTACCGGCGGCCTGCGCCCTTGAAATGATACACACGTATTCCTTGATTCATGACGATTTGCCGGCAATGGATAACGATGTCCTGCGCCGGGGAAAACCGACCTGCCATGTGCAATTTGATGAGGTTACGGCCATACTTGCAGGTGACGCCCTGTTGACGATGGCATTTCAAGTTCTTTCCAGGGCCGAGTCCATCGATAGCGACAATCACCATGCTGTAACATGGTTAAAGGTTATCCAGTGCATATCTCGTGCGGCCGGATGCTGGGGAATGGTCGAAGGCCAGATGCGTGATATTGCAGCCGAAAACAACACACTATCCCGACCTGAGCTCGAACGATTGCATGCATTAAAAACAGGTGCCTTGATTGAAGCCGCGGTATATTCCGGTGCCCTTCTGGGAAACGGTACATCAGAGCAGATCGACCAGCTCGAAACTTACGCCGGCTGCATCGGTCTTGCCTTTCAGGTAAAGGACGATGTCCTAAATGTGGAAGGCGATCCGGTCCACTTGGGCAAAGGAGTTGGTACGGATGCGTTGCGCCAGAAAAGCACCTATCCCTCATTAATGGGCCTGGAGGTGTCTAAAGCTTTTGCCCGCCAGCTCATTGAAAAAGCATTGGTAGCTCTGGAGTCATTCGATAACCGCTCGGATCCTCTGCGCGCCATTGCCAATTATATCATCGACAGAAAACGCTGATGACTTGGAGTTTGGTCATGAGGAAGGTTTTGAATACCAAAGGCGGATCGATCAGAGTTGAAACAGTTGCCTTTATAGTCAGTTAGCGGGTTTTCTTTTCAATTCCACCAAAGTTGCGCCCCATCCTCCGGCTTCGGGAGGCGCATCTATGAAGCTTTCAACCATGGGGCTCTTCTTCAACAGGCTGTGCACTTTCTTTTTTAGTATTCCGCTGCCTTTGCCGTGGATCAACCTGACTGACATTATCCCGACGGCAAGGCACTCGGAGAAGTAATCATCGAGCAGGTCCGGTACTTCACGCGGATGAAAAGTGTGAAGATCCAAAACGTCTTCTATCGGCCAATTTATCGGTTCCATCTGATACGCCTGAAAGTGATCCTTGGGTGAGTGCATCTGTTAGCGTTGGGGCCGTTGGGCGCGGATATATTGTACTACTTTTCAAAATTAACTTCCGACATACGGAAGGGTGGTATAAGTGACTGTCAAAAAACGTTCGAATGATGGACGTTTTTTTGACAACCACAGTAGCGGAGCGGTTTGCTGGATGTATTGACACCTGTTTAGTGATCCTTTTTAAACTTCGATGCCGATAGCGGTGATTTGATCAATGCTTCGACCCCTACCATCCGTTCTGTTCGGCCTTCCTATTCTGGCCTATCTTCTTGGTTCGATACCCTGGGGGTTGGTACTGACCCGGTGGTTCACTTCGATTGACATCCGCCAACATGGCAGTGGTAACATCGGCGCCACAAACGTCAGTCGCTTGGCCGGTAAGCCTCTCGGACTATTGACTCTTTTCGGTGACCTGATGAAGGGTGCCGTGCCGGTCCACTTCGCCGCTCAGGTTGTTGGCCTCGATCCAATCCTGCACCAGGTTTTTGTTTCCGTCACGGCTATCGCCGCATTCGGCGGGCATCTCTTTCCCCTCTATCTTAAGATGAAAGGCGGAGGTAAAGGGGTTGCGACGGCCCTTGGTTGTTTCATCGTTATTTCACCCCTTGCCACTGCATTGGCTTTAGCTGCGTTTTTGGTTGTTGTGTGGTTGTCGCGTCGGGTTTCGGCAGGTTCTCTTTCTGCTGCGGCCGTTTTTGCTCCTGCTGTCTGGTGGAATCTTGAGTCACCGATTTATTGCGTTTGCGCCCTGTTGATTGCTGTGGGGATTTTCATTCGCCACAAAGATAACATTCGAAGACTGCTGAACGGCAGCGAGCCTAAAATCGACCATTGACTCTAATCGGGTTGATTTGTTTTGGAAATTAGTACGCCAGCCCCGGTATATTCTTCTTTTCTATAGGGATGAAGTCCAGAGCAGTGCAATGATACCAGCGAAGACAAACTGCGACTCCATCAGAAATTCGAGTTTGATGCCTGGGATCATCATGCTGCGCTCATAACCCAGGACAACGCCGGCGATAAATACCGGGCAGAGAGATAAGGCATAGGCCAGACCGGGCAGCAGCCCTGCCAGAGACGCGACCGGTAGCGCAATCAGAAGTCCCAACAGTATCGATTTCAAAAGCCGCAGTGAATGCTTCTCTCCCAGAAGAATCGGAATGGTTTCCTTGCCGACAATGCGATCTCCCTGCATGTCCAATGTATCAAAAAATGCGGTTCGAACAAACACCAGGCCGGTCGCCCAAAGAAAAACCGGGGCAACACTCATCACCGGTACATTGGCGCCGTTCAAAGAGGGGAGTAACGATGTGACAACACCCCAGGCCGCAGCAATCAGCAGCGTTTTTGAACCGGGAATGTCTCGTAATCGGTGATAACGCCCGCCGGTCAACCCTGTCGGAATGATCCTTAGATTGTAGGTTAGCCCGAGCAGACTCATGAGAAGCAGGACGCCGAAAGACACCCCTCCCTTGGTGTAGGCCATCAGCAGACCGGTGCCTCCGGCAACGGCGGCAAGCAGCGAAAGAAAGATCCGGTGGCGGATGTAGAAAGACGCCCGTTCGGGGTCGTTGTACTGATCGGATCGGCTGCCCGTCAGATGGTTTAAAATGTGCATTGACTGGACATATAGCATAGCGATGATGACAAAGGGCAGCGCCGGCCGGATGCCGAGTAGCCGGGTACAGGCGAAGCACAAGCAGCCGGCCCCGATGGAGACATACAAGTTTGTCAGCAGAAGAGTGCGTTGCAGAATGAAGAGCCCGCGACGCCATCCGATAGCCCTCCGGAACTGTAGCGATTCCAGAGCTTTGTAGACGCGTTTGATGATCCAGTTGGGCGTCGATGCGCCGGCTGTGATCCCGACAAGTTGCAGGGCGGTAAGTTCTCTGATTTCCAGTGTATTCAGATCTTTTTCGGTTTCCACGTGGTAGGTCGGTTTCCCCGAAGCCACGGCTATTTCGGCCAAGCGCTGGGTATTACCGCTGTTGCGCCCGCCGACCACGATGACTGCGTCCACTTCGGCCGCCAGACGCTTGACTTCGGTCTGGCGGCGTTCGGTAGAATCGCATATGGTATCAAAGACCTTATAGGCCGGGTGTCTGTCACGGATGAATTCTTTTACAGTGCCGTAAAACTCTGTGTTCTGAGTGGTTTGAGCGACGACAATGGCCTTTTCGAATGGTGGAAGGGATGCCAGTTCATCGAGACTACCGATCACGTGGCCGTTTTGTGCGGCATAACCCAGCAGGCCGACGACTTCAGGGTGATCCCTATCGCCGATGATAATAGACGCATAGCCTTTTTTCGCATGTCGGACGATGATACTCTGTACCTTGATCACCCTTGGGCAGGTTGCATCTATAACTGTGAAACCGGCTTTCTTCAACTGGCGCTTTGTCTTCGGCGGTGCGCCATGGGCCCGGATCAGAACGGTGCCGGTACCCTGCTCGGGGATTTCTTCTAAGATCGAAATCCCTTTGGACGCCAGCAAGTTGAGAACTTGGGCATTGTGGATAAGAGGGCCAAAAGTATAAATCGGGCCTTGGTGGTCGCCGGGTGTATCCATGACCATTTCCACAGCCCGGCGAACTCCCATACAGAAACCGGCGGTTTTTGCAATCAGTATTTTCATCGGTTGAGGGGGTTCCGATTCAATTACGATATACTCAAATAGGGTTCTACTTTTTGAGAAAAACTCTGTGATCTACGAGCGACAACCATTGATACCACTCTTTCGAATTTCTGAATTTATTTTTGAAAAGCGGTATAACCGGATAGACGATTCTGAGAAATCGTTTTTGCCTGGGAAAATCAAAGCTTGCCCATTTTTCCTCTGTTCCGACGCTGGCGCCTGGGTAGTCGGCGCCGCGGGCCCTTTTTCTTGGTTGAAATAGACCGGCGGCCGTAAGCGCGCTCGTTCTCTTCCGATTGACCGCCATTGAAGTTCGCAAGTAACATTCGTTCCGCAAAACCAGGAGAGGTAATCGTTGCCGAACGACAGGCTAAGGCGGCTCGGATTATCTCCTGATCGGAACTGACGATCAAGGCACGTTCTTTTTCATTTTCCGCCATACGAATAATTACGCTGTCCGCTGACTCACCGGCTCGTGAGAATTTGATCAGGATACCCTTAATTTGGTCCCTGTGCCGGGAGTGATCGAGCATACCGGCACCATCGAACACGACAGTGATTTTATGCGGTTTGATTTTTTTATAGGCGGCCAACATGTCGACCAACGCTTCGCGTCCCAGCTGGATATCCTGGCGGTCCAGGTCTTTCAGGTCGGCTGAGTTCCGTATCAGGTTATAGCCATCAATGATAATATGAAGCGCCATTGAAACGATTTAATACCAGATAGTTGTGATTATACGGATGACCGGATCGGCCCCTTAGTCGTGTCGTGAGCGTTGAGAAACTATCAGGGGGGTAATGCTGCGGGCACGTCAGCGGTTCCTATAAGACGGCTGGTTGCGTCTCGGATCTCAAATGGATCGATGCATTCATCACCTCTTCAACAGGTGCAGCAACCGGTCCAGATCATCGTTGCCGTAAAATTCGATTTCAACCTTGCCGATTTTGCCGCGACGCTTGATCATGACTTTGGTACCATAGTGACGGGTCAACTCATCCTCGACGTCCGACAGGTAGTTTGATGCGGTTCTGTATACTGCCTGCCGATGTGTCGGTTTGCCGGTCTTTGTCTTTTTTACCAGGTTTTCGGTCTCGCGAACGGAAAGCCCCTTGGACACGACCTTCCGCCAGATATCGACCTGCAGGGCTTTCTTTTCGATACCGACAATGGCCCGGGCATGCCCCATGCTCAATGAGCATGAAACAATGCTTTCTTTGATCTGTGACGGCAGATTTCTAAGCCGCAGGAAATTGGCTACAGCGGATCGACTTTTACCGACTCTCTCGGCCGCCTGGTCCTGGGTTAATTTGAACTCATCGATCAGGCGGTGATAGGCTTCGGCCTCCTCCAACGGATTGAGATTTTCACGCTGGATGTTCTCGACGATTGACATCTCCAACATTTCGGTGTCGGAGACGTTTCTGATGACAACCGGTACCTGAGTCAAACCGGCTTTAGCTGCGGCTCTCAGCCGGCGTTCTCCGGCGACCAACTCATAGCCGTGCTCGAACTGGCGCACCAGCAGTGGCTGAATAATACCCTGAGCCTTGATGGATTTGCTGAGGTCTTCGAGGTCCTCATCGTTGAAATTCTGTCGCGGTTGGTAGCGGTTGGGCTGGATCAGGTCGACATCACAAAGGAAATATTCCTTGCCTGTATCGACCGCTGACTCGTATTCGGGAATCAAGGCATCCAAACCGCGACCAAGGGCCAGTTTTTTGCGTTTTTTGTTGGCGGATTCCGAATGTTTGATTGTCATTTTTCTGGTCATTGCGTGCGGTTCAGTGTTGGCCGTAATAATCGAACCGGTTAAAGTCGTGCTGGAGCGGGCGCTTCCGCGTCGATTATTTCTTTGGCCAGTTCGATATAGCTTTGGGCCCCTGTGGAGGTGGCATCGTAAAGCAAGATCGGTTTGCCGAAACTGGGGGCTTCACTTAAACGGATATTACGGGGTATGATGGTTTTGAAAATCAGATTTTTGAAGTATTTCTCTGCATCTTCGGCGACCTGGAAAGACAGGTTCGTTCTGCGGTCGAACATGGTCAAAAGTATGCCGCTAATCCTCAGGTGTGGGTTCAAATGCTGCTTGATCCGCTTGACGGTATGTAGCAGTTGCCCCAACCCTTCCAGGGCATAAAATTCACATTGAAGCGGTATGACAAGGGCGTCGGCCGCCGTTAATGCATTCACCGTCAGCAGGCTTAAAGATGGCGGGCAGTCGAGGATTATATATTCAAAAGTGCCAGAGATTTCTGAAATCAAATTTTTCAATGCGGACTCTCTCTCGGGGTTGGCCATCATCTCGACCTCAAAACCGATGAGTTCCACATTTGCGGGAATAACTTTCAGCGTTTCGATATCACTGTTCAGGATCAAGTTGCGGGCCGCTTCATTCCCGAGCATACCATGGTAGAGCGTCTTGTTGAGGCGATGCTTGTCCAGGCCGATCCCCGATGTTGCGTTACCCTGCGGATCACAATCAATCAACAGGACCTCTTTTTCCGATACCGCCAAGGCGGCCGACAGGTTGACCGCTGTTGTCGTTTTGCCGACTCCGCCTTTCTGGTTTGCTATACAAAGGATCTTCGCCATGGCGGGGAACCTAACATAATAGAGTCCGTTTGAAAAGGTATTAAAAATGTGGCATCATCATCTAAAACATGCGCAAGAGCTCACCGTTCGCTCCCACCGGCCGGTCGCTCATTGCCGAATCGAGGTGTTATGAACACCCTAAAAAAGACTGTCGTCGGCCTTGTTGCCATTGCCTTTCTGGCTAATCTTCTTTGTCCCTATGCAGCGATGGGGATAACGATCAAGGAAGAAGAAGAAATGGCCCGCGAGTTCATGAGATATATAACGGCGCAGTTCGAAATCGTCGATGATCCAGTAGTTGTTAACTATATCAACAAGATAGGGGAAAAGATCCTTGCCAATTTTCCACCCCAGCCCTTTTCCTACCAGTTTTATGTCGTCAAAGAGGACGTTTACAATGCGTTTGCCACTGCAGCCGGGCACATTTTCATATATACGGGGCTGATTGCGGCGATGGACAACGAGGATGAATTGGCCGGTATCCTATCTCATGAAATATCGCATGTTTACTGCCGGCATATCTCCCAGAAAATCGAACGCTCCAAGATGATCAACATGGCCATGCTGGCGGGTGTCGCTGCGGGGTTGCTCATCGGCGCTGCGGGGGGCGGTCAGGCAGCCAGCGCCATAACCATGGGCTCCATGGCGGCTGGTCAGTCTGCAGTTCTGGCCTTCAGTCGGGAAGACGAAATCCAGGCCGACCAGGTCGGGCTGGTTTACCTGCAGGAGGCAGGCTATACCGGCGAGGGGTTGACCGAGATTCTGAATAAAATCCGTTCCAAGCAATGGTATGGCGCCGGTCAGGTACCCAGCTATTTGATGACCCATCCGGCGGTGGAAGATCGATTGGCTTATATTGATACATATCTTGCCGGAAACGCCGACAAAGAAAAAAAGATATCCCGTCTCAATTCAGAAGACTTCGCCCTGGTCCGAGCGCGAATTATCGCCCTGTACACAGATGAGAGCATTGCCTTGAAAAAATATGAAACGGCCGTCCGTAGCAATCCCGGAGACGCCATGGCCAACTATGGTTACGGGTTGGTACTTGCAAGGGCGGGTAAGCGCGAAGAGGCCATTGTCGCACTTAAGAAAGCGTTGGCCGTCGAGGCCTTCAATGCGTCCATTTTATCGGCTCTGGGTCGGGTATATTTTACGGACAGAAAATATCAGGATGCTTTGAGTACCCTGCAGGGCGCGCTCAGTCTGCAGCCAGGAGAACCGGAGGCCCTTTTCTTTCTGGGGCGCACCCAGATGGAACTCGGTCGGCCGGCGGAGGCGCAGACGGCTTTCGAAACCTTGAAAAAGCAAGGCGTCGTAACCAAACAAGTCTATTATTTTCTTGGAAAGTCATATGGGGAGCAGGGTAAACTTGCCGAAGCATATTACAGTTTAGGGCTCTATTATTTCCTGAAGAGAGATTTTGGCAATGCCCGGATTAAGTTTACCCAAGCTCTTGAAAAAGCACAAGATTCAGAAAAACGGCAGGAAATAGAAGCGCGTCTGAAAGAAATCAAGGATATCCAAGCCGCACTCAAACAGCAGAATCGCAACTAGCGTCCCCAAATCGCCCTTTTTCCACTGGGTGGTGTTCTTCGTCGGTTTTCGCGGCGCGGGTTAAATAGGCCCGGCCAGCCGACAAAAACCTGATTTAGGAATTGGACACCGAATCGTTCCGCCAACACCCCTTGGAGGGCACAAAACAATTCGGTTGAGCGCCAGTCGTGCTTTCTAAGGGCGATCGAAGTGCGAAAATTGCATGGTGAATGTCCCGCGTCCTTGGGTTGCTGACCGCAGAATCGTGGAATAGCCGAACATTTGAAATAATGGCACGACAGCTTTGATGATTTGCAGGCCCGATTGGGACTCTATGGCCTCGATTTTTCCGTTACGGGCGTTAAGGTCACCGATAACATCACCCATAAACGCCTCGGGAACGAAGATCTCTACTTTCATGATCGGGTCGAGCAGGTAAGGATTTCCCTTGTTGAGGGCGGTTTTGCATGCAATCGATGCACTGACCTTATAGGCCAGTTCTGTACCTAGAGATTCCTTGTAGGATCCACCAACCAACTGCGCTTCGACGTCGACCACCGGATAACCCATAAGCGTTCCACTTTCAAGAGATTCCCTGACGCCAATTTCGATGGTCGGAATGAAGATTTCCGGTATGATGTCAGCGGTGATTTTCGAAGTAAACCTCACGCCTTCGCCTCTTGGCAATGGCCGGATGCGCAGGGTTACATCTCCGAATTGTCGCTGGCCGGCAATGTCTTTGTCAAATACCGCAGCGCCTTCGCCAACCGATTCGATTGTTTCGCGATACACCACCTGAGGTTTGCCGACGTTAACCTGAGTGTTGAACTCACGCTGCATGCGGCTGATGATGATTTCCAGGTGGAGTTCGCCCATACCGGACAATATCATCTGACCGGTATCCTCATCCTGCCGCACCCGCAGGGTCGGGTCCTCAGCCAGGAACTTTTCCAGAACCTGGTCGAGCTTTTCCTGATCGGAGTGGGTTTTCGGTTCCACCGCCACCGAAATGACCGGTTCGTAAGTTTCGATTCGTTCCAACAGGACCGGATGGGCTGGCGTACACAGGGTTTCCCCGGTCGATGAGAGTTTAAGGCCGACAACCCCGACGATATTTCCTGCTCCGGCAACATCCAGGCGCTCGCGTTTATTGGCGTGCATCCGTAATATCCGGGACAGCTTCTCGGATTTCTTGAGGGTTGGATTGTAGACATCGCTGCCAGCCTTCAATCGGCCACTGTAAACACGGACAAACGATAATTTGCGTCCTTCCTGCATTGAAACCTTGAAGATCAACGCGGCTAAGGGTGCCTTGTCATTGGTCTTGCAATTGAGCGATTCTCCGGTATCCGGATGGACACCGTTGATTGGCGGGACATCCACAGGGCTGGGCAGAAATTGAACGATGGCATCCAGTAAGGGCTGTATGCCCTTGTTTTTAAGGGCTGAGCCGCACAGAACCGGCACAAAGTTCAGGCGGCAGGTTGCACGCCGTATGGCGCTCAGCAAGGATTCCACAGCAATGGGCGCATCCGATAGATAGGCCTCCATGATGTCATCGTCCTGCTCCGCCACGGTTTCAAGGAGGCGTTCACGGTATGTCCGACTGAGGTCGAGCAGGTCGTCGGGTATGTCGAGAACTTGGTAACTGGCGCCCAGGGTCTCGTCGTCCCAGACGATTCGTTGCATTTCGATCAGATCGATTATACCCGAAAAGTTGTCTTCTACTCCCACGGGTAGTTGTAGGATAAGCGGATTGGCGTGGAGTTTTTTCTTCATCGCATCGACGGTTCCGAAAAAATCGGCTCCCACGCGGTCGAGCTTGTTGACAAAAGCGATCTTGGGGACTTTGTACTTGTCGGCTTGGCGCCATACGGTTTCGGACTGAGGCTCTACGCCCCCCACAGCGCAGAAGACACCGATGGCACCATCGAGCACCCGCAATGATCGTTCGACCTCAATCGTGAAATCGACGTGCCCCGGTGTGTCGATCACGTGTATCTCGGAATCTTTCCAGTTACAGGTGGTAACCGCCGACGTGATGGTTATGCCGCGTTCCTGTTCGTCCGGCATCCAATCCATAACCGCTTCACCATCATGAACCTCACCGATTTTATGCGACCGGCCGGTGTAATACAGGATCCGTTCCGTTACGGTCGTTTTTCCGGCGTCGATGTGAGCGATGATGCCGATGTTTCGAATCTGGTTTATTTTTATATGGTTATTCATCTGATCAATAACATGTCGGCAGTATATAGGTACCGGCTGTCGATGTGGCCCGCTAGCGTCGGTGTTTCCCTTCCGTTGACCAGAATCTGTACCGAATCGATTTCCGGCATATTCAATATCAAGGAGTTCACGATGGAATACACGGTCAATAGCTCTGTTTTACATCCTCCTGGACCATTATTAATAATGTTTTCAGATAGATCGACGTATGATCGCCCTCCCTGGCCGAGGTAGAAAGCATTAAGCTGAGTTCCGGTGGGGATGGTCCGGGTGAGGTCGGATCTGGGTCCTTTAATGAGTGCCTTTATGATCAACCGTCCTTTTTCGACAGTATTTGTGACAGATACGAGTATCCGCTCCTCTGCCTGAAGGTAATTAGCAACCGTATCGGCAAAATATAAATGGACCAAGTTCTGCTCCTGCAGATACTGATCGCCTGTATGAGGATCCGTCGCTGCAAAAGGCGGTTGGTTCATCGTGTCCTCACCGCAAGCGATAACCGGCAGAAATACACAAATGCCTATTAAAGCAGTCAGGCGTCTGATTCGACAGAATATGATCATTTTCAATCGCATTGTATTTACTGCCGGAGTCTAATCAGCCGATTTTGTTCAAGCCCTTGGTGACGGTGGTGCAGGTTATCCCCACTGCAAACGTCTCCTTTTAGGTCAAGATCGCTGAATATGTCAAGGTCCGATGCCGATTCCCGGCGGGTCAAAGTAGATAGTGGAAAAAAAACGGCTAACCGAAGGGTCAGCCGTTTGATTTGGTTAACTGGTGGAGCTGATCGGGATCGAACCGACGACCTCATGACTGCCAGTCATGCGCTCTCCCAGCTGAGCTACAGCCCCGAAAACATGGACGAGTAAATTACCAAGGACGCAATGGGGTGTCAACATTTATTTACCGGCACTCCAAACGGTGCTATCAGGTATGTGGTAGGTATGGCGTCTGTACCGACCAGTTCTTTCCTGGAACCTGTTGACAAAATACCGATAGGAAAATATTATAAGACCTTTTTATCGGCAAGCCAAACATGTTTGTATTACAGACAAATTTGAGGTCGTTCGAATACCTGAATACCTATCGAAGACGCGGAAATACTGACCGATGAAGACAAAATTCAGAGTGTCCCGCACCGGGACCAAGAGTCACCGGAGCAATCGCAACGCTATGTTCGAGTCGTTCGATGCCACTGAATTATACTGTGCGACCTGCCGTCGGGCGGTACCGGTGCGAAAGAAGCTGCTATTGGTCCTCCCTGAAGGCGATAAGTACGAATACCTTTGCTCTTACTGTTCGGAATCAGTGGGTACAAAGCTCGATCGGATCAATCCTCCTGCTGGAATTGTCGTGTAAAATCTGTCACAGATAGGTGTGATGTGCTCACCCCTTGATCGGCGATCCCGAACAGGCAAATAAAATAACTGCGAAAAACAAATGACGACCGGTACCAACGACAACGAAACTGACGACCGCATCACGCGGCGACAGAGGTATCATTTTCGATTTGGGGGTAAAAGAAAGGAAGATCATGCTCAATTTAATGCGTAAACATGCCGGCAGTTGGATGATCAAGTTTATCCTGGGAGCGGTCATTCTCGCCTTTATACCCTTCGGCTACGGGATTTACCAGGACAGACGAGATGCCGAAGTGGCGACAGTAAACGGGGAGCCGATTCGGTTCGAGGCGTTCACTCGGCAGTATAATAACTTGCTCGATCAGGTACGCAACAACTTTGGCGGGTCGCTTAACGAAGAGACCATCAAGGGGTTGCGCCTCAAGGAACAGGCCCTCAACCAGTTGATAGACCAGAAATTGATGTTGGCTGAGGCAGCAAAGCTCAATTTCAGCGTCAGCAATGAAGAACTGGTCGATTCGATCGGCCGTATCGAGGCTTTTCAAACAGCCGGGGTCTTCGATCCGAAGCGCTACGAATATGTTTTGAGTCGTGTCCGGCTGACGCAGGAAGCCTTTGAAGACGAACAACAATCGGCCTTGCTGATCGACAAACTCAGGAACTTTGTCATCTCGAGCGTGAAAGTTTCCGATGCCGAAGCCCTGGACTGGTACAAGTGGAACAACGCTGAAATCGACATCCGTTTCGTGAAGTTTCAATGCAAACAGTTACCAGGGGATCGATCCGACAGAAGATGAGGTCCGATCCTATTTCGACGCTCACAAGGATAACTACAAAACCGAGGTGGAATTGAAAGCGCGTTACCTTCGCATTCCGTCCAGAGTCGTTCGAGAAGCAGGTGGAAATCTCCGAGGATGACATTCAGGTATATTACGACAGCAACCCGGATGAATATCAAACACCCAAGACGGTGGAGGCGCGGCATATTCTGATAAAGGTCGACCCGGAAGCCGACGAACAGACTGTCACCAAAACTCGGCAAAAAGCGGAAGAAATACTCAAACAGGCCAGGAGCGGTAAAGATTTCGCAGAACTTGCCAAAAAACATTCCGAAGGACCCACAGCCCCAAATGGCGGTCATTTGGGTTCTTTTCGCAAAGAAGCCATGGTTAAGCCATTCGCAGATCAGGCCTTTTCGATGAAAGCCGGAGATATCAGCGACCCGGTGCGAACCCGTTTCGGTTGGCACATCATCAAGGTTGAAAAAGTTAACGAGGAAACCACGGTTACGATCGATGCGGCCCGCGATGATATCCGCCGGAAGCTGACCGATGAACGCGCCAAAACACTGGCCTATGAAATGGCGGAGCTGATCTATGACAATTCTTTCGAAGGCGAAGACCTTGTCCGGAATGCCGCGGATAATAAATTTTCGATACATGAAACCGGTTATTTCACTCGAAAGGGTCCGGATAAAGACATCAAGGACCGGGTGAAATTCGCAACGGCGGCATTCAACCTTGCAGTGGGAGATATCAGCGCGATCCAGGACTTCAGTGACGGGTACTACATCCTGCAGGTTACAGATAAAAAGGAAGCACGCCATCCGGATTTCGCAGATGTTGCCACGAAAGTACGGGCGGACCTGATCAAAGAAATGCAGAATGAAAAGGCGCGTGAAGAGGCCCAAGCGTTTCTCGCAACCCTTAAGAATGGCCAATCGATGGCCGACGAGACAGCCAAACTGGGTCTTGCCGGTGGATTCAACCGGATTTTTCAAACGCAACGCCCCGTTGCCGAAGATCGGATACGACCAGAAACTAATGAGTGCGGCTTTTATGTTGTCGGAACAGAACCGATGGCCGGACGAAGTGTTTGAGGTCAATAACGATGTATACGTCATTGAATTCGGCGGTAGAAAAGAGCCTGCGGAGAGCGAGTTCGAAACGGAGAAAGCCAACGCGAAGCAGGGGCTTCTCCAACAGAAACAGATCCGGGTAGTCGGGGATTGGATGGCGGACGTACGTAAAGCCAGTGACATTACAATTGAAAATTCCTTTTTAAATTGAGCCCTCGGGTAGATTCCGTTAATTTGAAGACAGCGTCGATAAACCAAATCGCCTTGCGTCCTGCGGGGCGGCAGCCGGTAACCCTGGAAACAAATCTGTTTTTATCTCCGTCGAAATCGTGTAAAATAGATCATAATGTTAGACCTTGAATCATACACATGGCTTTGAAGGAGTTCGATTGGCGATGAGTTCCGACCACGAAAGACAAGGGGTTCATTCATGCGACCAAAAGGTGCCCGGAATGTTACGCATATGTGTCCCTGCGGACATTCCAATGCCCCGATGCAAATCAAAGTTGGGTGACGTCGACACCCATGGCATGGCCAAGCGAACGGTGAACTGGACTGCCTACCTCTCGGCAATTCTGGCCGTGCTTGGCTTGGGCATTTATATCTGGTGGGCATTTCTCCGGTAATGCCGCCTTTGTTTCCAAGCTGAAAATCGGCATGCTGCGCATGATCCAACTATCCGAGACAGAGAGACAATTCCTGTTACAAATTTGCACGTAGCGTTATTACCATCGAACTGGTTCAGGAGGGTGAAGTGGTCCGACCGATTGACGTTTCGGGCGCCATGCTCACCCCATGCGGTTGTTTCGTGACCCTGCAAAAAGCCGGGAGCTTGAGCGGATGTATCGGGAACATCGAGGCGACGCGTTCACTCATCGACGGAATCAGAGGAGAATGCAATCAATGCGGCCTTCAAAGATCCTCGGTTCCCGCCGCTTGAAGCTTCCGAGCTGCCTGCCGTCAATATTGAGATCAGCGTGCTGTCCATACCCCAGTCACTTCAATACCATGGTGCCGACGATCTTCTAGAAAAATTGAACCCGGGTGTTCACGGGGTCATAATTGCCAAGAACTGGCATTCGGCCACATTTCTGCCGCAAGTCTGGCAGCAATTACCGCGCAAGCGATCATTCCTCGAACATCTTTGTCAGAAAGCTGGTTTGGAGAGGAATTGCTGGAAAAATGGCGACCTTTCGGTCAAGGTTTACACCGTCGAGCATTTCTCTGAGTAGCCTCGGCCTCGAAGCGGTTACTGCCGATCATCCCGCATGGTGCCTTGCCTGCCGCCCTTGGGTGGACACTCGAAATCGCAAACAATACAGGCGTTGCCACCATCTACCAGGATGAAAGGTCACCTTGTCGATGAGTCCTTCCGGCAGTCTGTCGACGAAACGGGACGGTCGGCCGAAGAAAAGCCCGGAGCTTCTATCGTACACCTGACTGGGATAAGTAATGAACAGGTTTTCTTTAGCCCGTGTGGCCGCGACATACATCAGGCGCAATTCTTCTTCGAGATCTTCGGGGTTGTCGAGAGCATGAACCGATGGGAAACCGTCCGTCCACGGCCCAGATGATAAAAACGGTGTGCCACTCCAATCCCTTGGCCGAGTGGATCGTGGACAGTACTAATCGGCTCTCAGTGCTGTCTTCGTTTGACAGGGCGCCTTCGACGCTTGCGGTCGGTGGTTCGAGCGCCATATCAATCAGGAATAACTCAAGCTCTTCGTAGCGTGCCATAATCGTCAGACAGTTGCTCCAGATCTTTCATCCGTTTGGGATGATCGTCGTACTTGCTTTTCAAAATCGGATGGTAGTAGGCCAAGTACGGTTTCCCCCATCTCTGCCACGGTCATGGGAACGGCATCGATGGCGGCGTAGAGCTCCACCAGTTTTTTAAGCCCCTTCAGTCTCTTGCGTCCTGCTGCAGCGGTAAAGATTCCGGCGTATCCGACTATTTGCGCGTTCGATTTCCTTATAAATGTCACCGGCCGTTTTCGGGCCGATATTTTCCTGAAGCATTAACAGTCGATACCAGCTTATCCTGTCGTACGGATTACTGACGACGCGCATGTGGGCCAGCAGGTCCTTAATATGGGCCGATTCCATGAATTTGAACCCGCCAACCTTGACGTAAGGCATCCCTTCGCGTGACAGTTCGATCTCCAGGTCGAAGGAATGGAAGCCGGCCCGGAACAGAACGGCAACCTGATTCAGCGACACGCCCTCAGCAAGGGTCTCTCTGATTTTGGAGACGAACAAATCTCGATTGTCGGTTTTCGTCTTCCGGCCTCCACCAGCACGGGCGTGAACCACCAGTTTTGCGGGTAAACAACCTTTTTTCATATTTTTCAGCCGCACGTTCGATGAGTGAGTTGGTCAGGGACAAGATCGGCTGGACACTGCGATAATTCTCTTCCAGGCCGATAATGGTGGTACCGGAAAAGATTTGCGGGAAATCGATGATGTTTTTGAAATTGGCACCCCTGAATGAATAAATACTCTGAGAATCGTCTCCGACAGCCATCACGTTACGGTTCCTGTCCGTCAGCAGATAAAGGATTTCGGCCTGCAGATGATTGGTGTCCTGGTATTCATCGACCATGATATATCGATAGGCCGACGAAATCCGGTGGCGGGTATCCTCATGATCCCTCAGAAACCGATAAAGATAGACCAACAGGTCGTCGTAGTCGAGGAAATTATGCTGCATGCTTGCGGACGGTATATTCATCGAACAGTGACGTCAAACCGTCCAGCCGCGGTGAGAAGTGAGGGTAGTCATTGAACACGACATCACCGATCGTCAGGGCCTTATTCACGGCCCGGCTGATGATATTGGCGACCGTTTGGTTACGTGGAAAACTGTGTTGCTTACTGGCCAAGCCGAGCTCTTTTTTCACCATACCGATGAGGCTCTCAGCGTCGGAGCGGTCCATAATGGAAAATCCCGAATCGAATCCGATCACAGCCGCATATCGCCTCAATACCGCGTTGGCAAAAGAGTGAAATGTACCGCCGGAGACTTTTCCGCACCGGTTGTCGAGCAATTGGCACGCGCGGGATAGCATTTCCTGCGATGCCTTGCGGGTGAAAGTCAGAAGAAGGATCGCCGGTGATGGCACCCCTTCCTCCACCAGGCGTGCCACCCGGTAGGTCAAAGTTCTGGTCTTACCGCTTCCGGCACCGGCGATAACTAAGAGCGGCCCATCATTGAACATTACCGCTTCAAGCTGGGAAGGGTTGAGTTCTTGTTCGTAGCTGATACGCTTGGTTTTATTGGGCATCTTTCTTCTAAGAAGTCATTTTGCGGGTGACCGGTATCGAATCGGAGCCTAACTCGTATGTGGCATGCGTCGCATTCATCCATACTCCAATCTTCTGAAATAGAATTCTGAAGCATGCGGGCTGAAATACGGGACGCAATTATTCTCAGTGGGCCTTAACACGAAAAGAACCGAGGATTATTCTCCAATCAGATGATATCCCATCGTGAGCAGTCCGAATTCAGACATCGAGACTCCGCATACCACGATTGACGCTCTTTGTACAGGCTGTAGCAATCAACCGGACGACCTCCCTCTGAGAATTAAACGCATATGGGGATATGTATCAAATTCACCTACGACTGCAGAATAGAAAATAGTTGCGGATTGACTTCCACTATTTTCTGTAATGAATGTTTCGGTTCGAATTACTGTCGATTTATTCTTATTTTGTTGAATTAATTATCGAAATTAAGTTTTAATTGTTGACTTTTACTAAAGTATATATATACTACTATGAAGCAAAACAACGGTTTTGCAGAAATCTTCAATAGAACAGGGAGGAATGTTGAGATGATCAAAGTAAAAAATCAATTGCAAGCCATCGCAAAGAACCTCGCCACGCTTTCGAAAAAGGTAGAAAGTCTTTCCAATCAATTGGCAAAGACAGCTCCGGCGAAGAAAACCAAGGCTGCCCCCAAGAAAACCAAAAAGGTTAAAAAGGCCGTCCCGGCAAAGAAAGCAAAGGCCAAAGCCGTTAAGAAGCCGGCAGCTAAAAAGGTAAAAAAGGTAAAAAAGGTTAAAGTGGATAAGGGCGCGACGGTTCTCAGTGCGGTTTCCAGTGTCATCAATAAAAGTAAAAAGGGGATTTCCATCGCCCAGTTGAAAGAAAAAACCAACTTGGATCCGAGGCAACTTAGCAACGCGCTTTATAAGCTGACCAAAAAGGGTGTCATAAAATCGATGTCACGGGGTATTTACACCAAAGCCTAATATCTTCGAGTGACAATGATTGCCGATTCGATTGGAAGACGCTTTACCGCTCAGATGAGAAAGGCCAAAAAACAGTAATTGAGTCTTGCAGATCGATTTTTCGTCCGGTTGGCAATCACGTGCGGACATGCCACTATTTCCAGAGGTGAGCCTCTGCGGTTTCTGATTCAACTGCAGATAAATAGATTCGGAGAAACCGACGCCGGCGGAAAGATCTCGATTGTTCCAACGATTTGGACAATCAAAACCCGGTCGAATTCAATATTATACTATGTGAAAGTCTTCAACTGCCGCTCTCACTTCTTACAGGCAGTTGAAGACTTCCTTTTTTTAAGGCTTACGGTCCAACAAAAATCCTTCGCTTTGCTGAAATACCGCTCTTTTTCCAATGGATCACTTATCCTGCCGCCTACTTCTATTTAACTTGCAGATATTAATAGAAAAAGTTTTAGTAAGAATCATCGAGCGCCTCTGTGTCCTTTCCCGTTGCAATGACTCACGCAATCTTGTATGAAATGTAGCCTGCGACAGGACGCCGTGTACGGGTGTTTTGTAGGCACAGTGCTGATAATCGCTAGGCAGATTACCTTCAAGGGACGTGATTCTTTGGATTAATCAACGGCCCCATGGATTCAGCCACCCGAGACGAGAAAAATGCCCCATTCAAACCCACCCGGATAAATACGGCATTTTCATCCGTCTTAGCACTTATACCGCTTTTCAAAAAAAATTCCGCAATACGGAAAGATGGTATAAGAGGTTGTAAGAAAAAACGTTCACATAACGGAACGTTTTTTGGACAATCACTTTAACCTGACACCATAAAGTGCTGGGCATCAGAACCATACCGTTCTGCAAATCCCAGAGAGGACAATAAAATGAAAGAAAAGGAGATCGATCACGATCCCCTGAGACACAACGTTGTCTGGAAATTTTTCGCTTCGGTAAAGCTTACAGTTGTGCTGTTGCTGACGTTAGCGGCGACATCGGTCATTGGAACGGTTATTCCGCAGAACGAAAGCCCTCAGGCCTACCGGCAGGCGTTCGGAGATTTTCTTTATCGCTTATTTGATGTCTTGGACATCTTCGATATGTACCACTCTTGGTGGTTCCAGATGCTATTGCTGTTGCTGACGCTCAACGTCGTTGTCTGTTCAGTGGATCGCCTCAAAGCGACGTGGAAGATTATCTTTTCCAAAAACCCGACGTTCAACCTCACCCGATACCGCAATGATAAGCGTAAAGTTCAACGCGATGACCCGCGCACCGTTGAAGAACTCAGACCGCTTGTAAAGAACCTGGTTTCCAGAAAATTCACCTATTACCGCCAGGAAGATGCCGAGAGTGGGTTCGTATTTTTTGCCGAAAAATGGCGCTGGACCCGGCTCGGCGTATACATCGTCCATACCAGTGTCATTCTACTACTGATCGGTGGATTGATCGGTTCCATTTTCGGTTTTGAAGGGTTCGTCAATATTCCCGAAGGCGAGACGATCGATACGATTCGGCTTCGTAATTCTGACAAACTGGTGAAGCTGGATTTTAAAATTCGGTGCGATGATTTTGACGTTAGTTTTTACCCTAACGGAATGCCGAAAGAATTTCGCAGCAGCCTTGCCATAATCGAAAACGGAACGGCTATTCTTCAGAAGGACATTTTGGTCAATCATCCGTTGCGGTATAGCGGCATTAATCTGTTTCAGTCCAGCTATGGTGAATTACCAGCCGAAATTTCGGTGGCCACAGTACCGGAAGAAATCGGCCTGGCATTCACGAGCAAAGAGACCGGTATGGTCTATAACAAAAAGGTGCGTCTCGGCGAACGGGTAAAAATTCCCGAGGATCTCGGCGAATTAGAACTCGAGGAATTGAAAGATGAATATGATTTCAGGGGGAGAGAATTGGGCCCGACTCTGATTGGAGCACTGACTCAGAAAAACGGTGTTTCTGTAGAGGTGATCTTGCCTTTGCGATTTCCTAGTTTCGACCGAATGAGTGCCATGGTCAATCCGCAACGGAGCGATGCGGTCCTGATTACCATCGAAGAGATTGCCGCCAATCCGGAGGAGAATGCTAAGCGCTATTACACCGGTTTGCAGGTCACTAAAGATCCAGGAGTGATCATCGTCTATACAGGGTTCCTAATGATGATCATCGGGTGTATTATCACCTTTTTTATGTCTCATCAACGACTCTTCATCGAGGTGACAGCAAAAGGGAAGAAAAGTCGCGTCACGGTAAACGGTAAGGCCAACAAAAACAAACTCGGAATGCGCCGGAAGGTAGAAGTCATCGCCGACAAACTGACCGAATCTAAAAGAAGAGACTGATGGCGGACCCCTCACCTTTGGCCGGAAACTGAAAGAGGATTTAAAATGAATAGTTCCTTGACACTTTCCATAACCACATTTGTATACGGTATTTCTGCGTTCCTTTACCTCGTGGCTCTGGTGTTCAAAAGACAGACGCCTGGAATACTGGCCACCTGGGTGGCTCTGCTGGGTCTCATCGGCAACACCGCCGGTATCGTCATGCGCTGGATGGAATCGTACCAGATGGGCATTGGGCACGCTCCCCTGTCGAACCTCTATGAATCGTTGGTCTTTTTTGCCTGGACGATTACCTTGCTTTACCTTGTAATCGAACGCCGCTATGGTAACCGGGTCATCGGCGCCTTCGTGATGCCTTTGGCAAGTCTGGCAATCGCCTATGCGTCATTGTCGCCCAACATCAGTGATCGGATCCAACCGTTACTGCCCGCGTTAAAAAGCAACTGGCTGATCGCCCACGTGATTGCCTGCTTCATCGGCTATGCCGCCTTTGCTATCGCTTTCGGACTCAGCATCATGTATCTCATTCGACAAAACGAGTCGTCCGGCAAAAACGCGATGATCGAGCGATTTCCGAAACCGCAAGTTCTCGATGACCTGACACACCAGATGATCATGTTCGGGTTCCTTTTCCTTTCGGTCGGTATCATCACGGGGGCTGTCTGGGCAAATTCTGCCTGGGGACGGTACTGGGGCTGGGACCCAAAAGAAACCTGGTCTCTGATTACATGGTTCATCTATGCCACGCTCCTGCATGCCAAAATGATGCGCGGCTGGCACGGGCGACGAATCGCCTACCTTTCGGTGCTCGGTTTTGCTGCGGTGCTGTTCACCTATTTCGGTGTCAACCTGCTGCCAGGATTGCATAGTTATGGTGCCATGGGGCAATGATTTTCCCTTGACAAAGACCGGCTCTCAAGGTACACAGGCAAAAATTTTTTCCTAGGCAATAGGGTGGCTTTGTTACGGTATCCAAAGTTTCACAAATTGGGGTCTGCGGCATGGCAAAAAGGGGCGCAAACGTCCGTTTGCCGCCGTCGCGCTGGCATTAGTGATAGAAACGGGATGGCTTCCGTCAGACCTTAAACCCATCAATCTTTCACAGACGGAGTTTACATGAGTGCAGTAGACGATCGTGAGAGGACGGAATCGGAGAGTGAAGCCGACCAGGTATCGGAAACGGCGTCTTCGGGAAACGGGGAGATCAAACAGGATGATTCGAATGCTTCGATCATCCTGTTTTTTATTGTTGGCCTAGCAGCCAGTCTGGTTGTCGGATGGGTGGTTTTTCCCAAACTGCTCTATTCCCAAAAAGAGCAACCGGTGGAATTCAACCATGCACTGCACAACGAGCTGGTTGATGAGGGCTGTGAAAGCTGTCACTTTTTCCGTGAGGACGGCACTTATGCCGGTGTTCCGAAACTTGCGCAATGCATCGACTGCCATGAAGAAGTGCAGGGTGACAGCGAGGCCGAGGAATACTTCGTTACCGAGTATGTGCAAAAAGGCCGTGAAGTGCCGTGGATGATCTATTCGCGGCAGCCACCCTGCGTCTTTTTTTCCCACGTTGCCCACGTTAAAAAAGGCGGTATGGACTGCGTTACCTGCCATGGTCACATTGGCGAATCCGAAAGCCTGAGGCCTTATGAGGAAAACAGGATCTCCCGCTATAGTCGTGATATCTGGGGGCATAACATTGGCGGAATCTCGCGTAATTCCTGGGACCGGATGAAAATGAATGATTGCGCCGAATGCCACAAAAAAGAAAACGTCAATCAGGGAAGCGTGCAAACGCATCGGGGTGGGTGTTTCGTTTGTCATAAATAAAAAATTCGGTTTTTTCTACAGGAATCGCCTCCTTTAAACTTTTGGTTGTATGTGCAGGTATAAGGGGATTGATAGATGAAGATTGACAGAAGAAGTTTCTTGTCGTTTTTGATTGGCGGCGCAGCAGGAACCACACTTTCACCGTTGCCTTGGAAACTGACCGATGACATCGCTATCTGGTCCCAGATGTGGCCATGGACACCGGTTCCCGAAAGGGGAGACGTCTCTTACGTCAATTCGGCCTGTACGCTTTGTCCGGGGGGATGCGGTATTAGCGTCCGAACGGTGGGAGAGCGGACCGTGAAAATCGAAGGCCAACCGGGCCATCCGATCAATGACGGCAACCTCTGCACACTCGGGCTGGCCGGGACGCAGTTGCTTTATGGTCCGCGGCGTGTCAAATCGCCTTTGATAAAAGTGAACGGCAGGTTTGTCGAGATCTCCTGGGAAGACGCCATCGCGGAAATCGCCGCCAAACTAAAAGAACTACGGACCGGGGGGCACGCTCACAGTGTCGCCGCCATTGCTGATTCGGACCGCGGTACCGTGTCGCAGTTGCTGAACCGACTTCTGACAGTTTATGGATCACCTCAATTTTTTCGAATGCCTTCCATCCATGACAACTATGAACTCACCTTGAACCTTATGCAGGGCGTGCGGGCCACGGCCGGATTCGACGTCGATAACAGTGATATGGTTGTCAGTTTCGGCAGCGGACTTTTAGAAGGTTGGGGGACACCGGTCCATATGTTTCAAGCGCACAGCCGCTGGCGGGATGCCGGCGGAAGGCTGATTCAGATTGAACCTCGTTTGTCGAACACAGCGGCCAAAGCTGACAATTGGCTCGCCGTCAATCCCGGTACCGAGGGTGTTCTGGCGTTAGGCATGGCCCATGTCATAATCAAAGAGTCACTTATGCACGCTGAATTTATCAACGAAAATACGAAGGGATTCGAAACCTGGAAGCAACAGGTCCTGGACGGATACAGCCCGGCAAAGGTGGCTGAGATTACCGGGGTGGAAGGTGATATCACAGCAAAATTGGCCAGGGATTTTGCGCGGGCGAAGAGACCGTTGGCTATTTGCGGTCGAGGTAAAGGACTCGTGCCTGGCAGTGTGCAGGAATTTATAGCCGTTCACGCCCTCAATGCCTTGGTTGGAAACATCGGCAGAGAAGGCGGTATATGGGCGATTCCCGAGTCGGAATATATCAATTGGCCAGAACCCGAGATGGACGACATTGCCGCCACCGGAATGCAACAGAAACGGATCGACCTGGCTGGCACCAGCAAATACCCACATGCCCGTTATTTGCTCCACCGCTTATCGGAACACGTCAATTCCGGCGTGGATTCTCCCATCCAGGTGTTGTTTGTCGCCGATGCCAATCCGGCCTATTCGTTACCAAACAGCGCTGCATTTACGGAAGCCATTAAGAAGATTCCCCTGGTCGTCAGTTTTTCCGCTTACATGGGGGAAACGGCAACTCTCGCGGATTTTGTTTTACCGAGTCCCTCATACCTGGAACGTTACGAGGACCGACCGGTTGTTGCAGGGTTCAATCGGCCGCTGATCAACCTGACAAGACCGGTCGTCGAACCGCTATTCAACACCATGCACACCGGCGATGTGGTCATACAGCTGGCACAGGCCGTAGGAGGCTCCGTCGCCTCGGCCTTTCCCTGGGCGAATTATCAGGAATGTCTCGAAGAAACCATGGGTGACAAGTGGGATGTTCTTCTTGAACAAGGATATTGGGTCGATTCAGAGTTCAACCCGCCGGCTTGGAGCACGGCCTTTGAAACCGAATCTTCCCGGTTTGAATTCGTCAATCCAGCTATCGATGCCATGCCGCACTTCGCGCCAGTCAAACCGGCCGGTGATGAAGCCAAGTTCTCACTGGTACTGATACCATTCGACACGATGCGCCTGTGGAACGGTTATATCGGCGACCCTCAATTCGTGATCAAATCCGTAGAGGATACAATTTTAAAGGGCAACGATGTCCTGGTGGAAATCAATCCCGCCACGGCCAAAGCCATCGGGCTCAAAGACAACAGCCTTGCTGTACTGTCGACACCCACTGGAGAGGCAAAGGTCCGGATCCATTACTACAATGGTATGATGCCGGGTCTGGTGGGCTTACCGCGGGGATTGGGGCATACCGCCTTCGAAAAGAATCTGGCCGGAAAGGGCGTCAATATCAACGCCTTGATGGCTCCAGTTGAAGACCCCGCAACCGGATTCGATGCTGCTTGGGGAATCCGGGCCAAACTTACCAGGGCATAACAGGAAGACCAGCAGGGGCAGCGGCGTGTTGCCGGCGGTTTGACCCCTCAATATAAACCGGCGATGAGGTACAGATGAAACAGGAAAAAGCCCATAGATTCGGAATGGTCATTGATCTCGACAAGTGCACCGGATGTGGTTCCTGCATGGTGGCCTGCATGGCCGAAAACAACGTGCCCTTCCGTGAAGATGAAACGGACAAACTGCTCAGTGTTTCTTGGCTCCGAGTTTACAAGTTGGACAACCGTAAGCCATTTCCGCAAACAGAAATATGTTATCTTCCGCGGCCATGCCAGCACTGCGAAGGGCAACACGGTCATTCTCCCTGCGTGTCCGTTTGTCCGGCAACAGCCACCGATTATGACAGCAACACCGGAATTGTCAGTCAGATCTACACCCGCTGTTTCGGTTGCCGCTATTGCATGGCGGCCTGTCCGTATCACGTCCGGTTATTCAACTGGTGGGACCCTGTCTGGCCCGATGGAATGGAAAAATCGCTGAGCCCGGATGTTTCTGTGCGCATGCGCGGGGTTGTCGAAAAATGCAGCTTCTGTTTCCACCGCTACCAACGGGCCAAGGACCGCGCGTATTACGAGGGCCGGGACCATGTCGATGAGGAAGAATATCAAACGGCCTGCACCCAGGCTTGTCCGGCAGGAGCGATCACTTTCGGTGATCTCAACAACCCGAAGCACGCGGTGACCAAGCTGGCACAGCCGGATACCAGTCACGGTGGTAAACCGCGGGCCAAGAACGTTTTCCGGTTACTGGAACGTTTGGGAACCAATACCAAGGTTTATTACCACTCCAGTCGCGAATGGGTGCGCCGCTTGGGCGATAACTATCAAGATGAGCCGCGCAAGGCCTGATAGGCCAGATTGACTCGACAATCGTTCGCTCAGGCGCTGAATACCTGCTGCGGGTCGGGAAATACGGCAGGTATCAACCAGAACATCCAATAGATACTGAGGAGCTAGGAAATTATGGACGCTGCATTGATACCCAAAGGAGCTAAACGCTGTCCATTGTGGCAATTTCTGGCCGGTCTTACGCCGGTTGCCCTGATTTTGCTTTGGGGCGTATATGCCATGTTGCTTTGCTGGATGAAGGGGCTCAACCAGACCAACATGAACAATGCATATGGATTTGCGTTGTGGATCTGGGCAGACCTGGCGGTGATCGCCTTGGGAGGCGGTGCTTTTTTCTCCGGTTTCCTCAAGTATCTCGTGGGTAAGGATGAACTCAAGAACATCATCAATTACGCGGTGTTAATTGGTTTCGTGTGCTACAGCTCGGCCCTTTTGATTCTGGCTATTGATATCGGGCAACCCTTGCGAGGCTGGTTTATTTTCTGGCATGCCAACGTTCATTCCATGTTGACGGAGGTGGCATTCTGCCTCACCGCCTATTTCTTCGTACTGACGATTGAGTACCTTCCCTTGATGCTCGAAAACCGCCAACTCGACCGGGTACCATTTTTTCACAAATTGAGCCACAATATGCACGAAATCATGGCGATTTTTGCCGCCACCGGTGCATTTCTTTCTTTCTTCCATCAGGGATCACTTGGCGGGGTGGCCGGGGTTCTATTCGGACGGCCATTCGGATTTCGGGAGCATATCCTCATTTGGCCGTTTAGTTTTTTTCTGTTTACCTGGTCGGCGGCGGCATACGGGCCGTGTTTTACGATCATGATTACAAAAATTACCGAGAAAATTACCCGCAAGAAACTGGTGAAAGATAACGTGATCTGGCTGCTGGCCAAGATATCGGGTTGGATGATGCTCACCTATGCGGTGGCCAAGACGCTTGACACCATCTACTGGGCCAGCGTCACCGTTCCGGAAAAAGGGTTTGTCCTGAGCTACTTTTACACCAACAATGCCCTCTACGGCTACTGGATCCTTTTTGTCGAGCTGGTTCTCTGCGGCTGGGTGCCGGCGCTGCTTCTGGTCAGCCGAAAAACGCGGGAAAATAATAAAATCCTCTGGCTGGCGGTGATCCTGGCGGTCATCGGCGTGAGCCTCAATCGCTGGGTTATGGTGCTGCAGGTGTTGGCTGTTCCGGTATTACCGTTTTTACAATGGGTGCTTTATTACCCCAGTTGGCAGGAAGTGGCGACCACCATACTTCCGGTGGCCTACGGGATCATTCTGATTTCCCTGTCGTATCGCTACCTGCCAATTTTTCCGCAGGAAGCGGAGTTGAACCCCATTGAACCGCCGCCGGCAGCCGAAGCGGAAGAAACGGGACCGGATACCGAACCGGATAGCCCGGAGGCGTCCTGCAGGAGATCTTCAGCCGGCGCAGGCCTGAACCGTGAACAGGAGGTAAGAGATGTTTCCGTTTAGTTTCGAATGGATATGGGATCTGGGGCACATGGTATTTCACGGTGGGCTCTGGTACGCCCTCACCATCATTGGCCTCGGGATGACATATTGTGTCATTAAGGCTGTCTTGGACACCCAAAAAGATAATGGCAGTCATCATCACTGATTTTATCTGTAGCGGCTGCTTAAAAATTGAAAGCGCTTGCCCCTCTGGTAGACGTTAGCGGGTTAGCGCTTTTTTCATTTTTGCACTGAACTGAAGAGGTCTGGAATTTCGCGCATATGGATAAAATACTAGTAGAAGGCGGTCATACCCTGCGGGGAGATGTAAACATCAGCGGTGCCAAAAACGCCGCGTTGCCGATACTTGTCTCCGCTCTGC
Organism: uncultured delta proteobacterium; assembly: GCA_963719015.1. Lineage (GTDB taxonomy): Bacteria > Desulfobacterota > Desulfobacteria > Desulfobacterales > SG8-13 > JARFQH01. The sequence goes on from CAVRBA010000021.1 coordinate 240,792, forward strand.
TGACCGACGGATGGAATGAATTCAGTAACGTACCGGGTTTGAAAGACATTGAGAGCACCAGTCAGCTTTTGCGGCATCTTGGGGCCGCGGTTGAGAGCACAGAAGACACCGTACGAATCAACGCTGCCGGTCTTAACAACCCTGAAGCCCCATACGAACTCGTCCGGAAGATGAGGGCCTCGATTCTGGTTTTGGGACCGCTGGTTGCGCGATTGAAGCGTGCTCGTGTTTCCCTGCCGGGAGGATGCGCTATTGGTGCCCGTCCCATTAATCTGCATCTCAAGGGGCTGGCACTTTTGGGGGCGACCGTCGATCTCAAACATGGATATGTGGAAGTAAAGGCAGATCGGTTGAAAGGCGCCGACATCTATTTGGACGTTCCGTCGGTTACAGGCACGGAAAATCTGATGATGGCTGCTGCATTGGCGAAAGGGGTGACGGTTCTGAGAAATGCGGCCCGCGAACCGGAGATCGTGGCTCTGGCCGAAGTATTGAACCGGATGGGGGCCAACGTGGAGGGTGCCGGGACGTCGGTTTTGAGAATTCATGGTACCGACGAGTTGAGTCCGACCGCCTGTACAATCATACCCGATCGGATAGAGGCCGGCACTTTCATGATTGCCGCGGCATTGACAGCAGGAGAAATAACGCTGCTAAATTGCGAGCCGGAACACCTGGAGGCTTGTATTTATAAACTCAGGTTGACGGGCGCAAAAATACGAACCGAGGACAAGCGCGTAACGGTTACCGGCAGTGACGAGGTCATGAGTGTAGATGTCAAAACTCAGCCCTATCCTGGTTTTCCCACCGATATGCAGGCTCAATTCATGGTTCTGATGTCGGTCGCCAAAGGATTGAGTGTCATCGCCGAGACCATTTTCGAAAACCGTTTCATCCATGTCAGTGAATTGCACCGCATGGGTGCCGATATTCAGTGCACGGGGAATACGGCAGTTGTGCGGGGGGTTCCCCAATTGTCGGCCGCACCGGTGATGGCCACCGATTTGAGGGCCAGTGCGTCATTGATCCTGGCAGGCCTGGTGGCTAAAGGCGTCACTGAGGTCAACCGCGTCTACCATTTGGATCGCGGCTATCAGGCTATTGAGAAAAAATTCGCTCACCTCGGCGCCGGCATAAAACGGGTATCCGGTTGATCGGGATCGCCTGAAACCCTTTGGTATCGCAGGGGAGAATTGTGCCGGCGCCGCACCTTGCCAATTTCTTACAGCACAAGGCCGAACGGATGTATGACAAGACATACACACGGCCGATTGCCCCGATAGTTCTTTCACTTATGGCCGGCATCTCCGTCGGTACCCGTTTTGCGGGCATGGTAACCGTAAGTATCATCGGCCTGGCAGGGATTGCCGCTTTCATTGTATACTTTTTGTTGCGACGAAAATATACACGGCTGCTTCCCATACTGGCTTTTTTCCTGCTCGGCTACCTGTCGATTCAACCCTGGATCGCTCCTCGTTTTCCATCTCATCATGTTGTTCACTTTGCTGGTTCTCAAAAGTGGCGGATTACCGGAACAATCACATCCCAGCCGAAAGTTCGCGGAAATCGCTACGCTTTCTTTCTTGCCGGTGAATATATTGAAAGTAAAGACCGCCGGTTGCCTGTCACCGGTCGGATCCGTGTGACAGCAATAGCAGACGGTATGGATATCCGTCGGGGTGACCGTATCGTGTTCGAAAGCCGCCTTCGGTCGGTAAGGAATTTTTACAATCCAGGCGGGTTCGATTATGAGCGATACCTGGCGTTTGAGAAAGTTTGGGTAACGGCGTACTGTCAGCAGAAATCGTTAACAGTGCTGGCCGGAGAACCGCGGAGTGCTATATATGGCCTGATTGAAAGGGTACGGCATCGTGTCTATGGCCTGATCGATGGATTGCCACCGGGTGATCATCGGGCCGTACTGGCGGCATTGATACTTGGCGACCGGAGCCGCTTGACAGCGCAGAGAACCGAAACGTTTCACCGAGTGGGCATAGGGCATTTGTTGGCAATATCCGGCCTACACATCGGCATCGTCGCTTCGACTGTTTTTATCCTTCTCAGCCGGAGCTTAGCATGGCTTCCCTGGTTCTTATGGACGGCTAGCAGCCGTAAATGGGCCGCCGCCGCTGCTCTTCCCCCTGTGTTGATGTATGCTTTGCTCTCCGGGATGTCACCCTCCACCCAAAGGGCCTTGGTGATGGTGGGGGTATTTATGCTGACCTTCCTGATTGAAAGAGATCAGGATCTGTTGAACAGCCTCTGTGTTGCAGCACTGGCGCTCCTCGTGATTCATCCGCCCGTGCTTTTTTCCATATCCTTTCAGTTCTCCTTTGCCGCTGTATTGGCCATCATTGCCGGTATGGGGTGTTCACGATTAAATAAAGGGTTGGGTCCCGTCAGTATTGCGCGGAGGGTTGGAAACAATACCCTCGCATTGTTTCTGGTTTCATTATGGGCAACCATCGGGACTGTACCCTTGGCCATGTATTATTTCAACCAGGTATCGCTGATTGGAATTCTGGCAAACGGTATTTTCGTTCCGCTGATCGGTTTTGGTGTTGTACCATCTTGTCTATTAGCGGTCGCAATTCTTCCGATCAGTCAGCAAGCCGCCGAAACGGTTTTACAGATGGCAGCCGGCATCGTCGAGTGGTCTCTCAGCCTCGTGGATATGCTGTCCGCCCTCTCTTTTGCCGCTATCCGGACCGTAACACCTTCTCTGATCGAAATTGTCTGTTACGGACTTATTGCCTGGGTGGTAGTAAAGATCGGCCTGGCTTATCAGTCGGCCGCTCTTTCAGTGCCAGAGGGCAACCAAGAGCGTCTATCAGAGATAACGGATAACGGTCACGACATCAGGCGGCTTTGGATCGTTCTGGCGGTTCTTCTGGCAGCACTTTCGGCGGATGTGTGCTACTGGACTTATCAAAGATTCTGGCGGCAGGATCTACGCACCACCGTTTTCGACGTGGGGCAGGGGAGTGCCGTATTGCTGGAATTACCCGGGGGGACTTGCATGTTGATCGACGGCGGCGGTTATTCGGACAACGCGGTCTTCGACGTCGGTGCCCGGGTTATCGCCCCATTCTTGTGGCGTAAAAAAATTAGAACCGTTGAGACGATCGTCCTGACTCACCCCAACAGCGATCACCTCAACGGGTTGCTGTTTATTGCAGAAAACTTCAATGTTCAGACTGTCCTGACCAATGGGGATGCCAGCAATACTTCAGGTTTTCGAAATTTCTTGCGCATCTTAAACGAGAAAGGAATCGTTCTTTCCGCATACGAGCAGGTTGACCGCATTATTGACAGAAATGGTGTAAAATTCGAAATCCTCTATCCTCCGACTGATTTTCAAAATCGCAAACACATGGATCGCTGGCGCAACGTCAATAATAATTCTATTGTAATCAAAGCCACTCACGGCAAGATTTCCTTCTTGTTTCCCGGCGATATCACCGCTAAAGCCGAAGAAGAACTCGTTGCGTATGCCGGCGAAAGAGTGAAAAGCACGGTGCTTGTTATCCCCCATCACGGTAGCGTTTCATCAAGCACTCCCGGTTTTGTCCGCGCAGTTCAGCCTTTGGTCGGCATCGTGTCTGCCGGGTGGCAGAACCGGTATAAATTTCCTCACCCGGAGGTCATCGATCGTTATCGGCGAGCGACAAACCCGCCTGCTGCGCACAGATACGGACGGTGCTATTTCCCTGACTTCTGATGGCCGAAGGCTTTCCATTTGTACGTTTACCAACGGTTGTGACTAATATTCCCTCTGCCTAACTCATTAAAAATAGTGGATTTTATCCGTTAAATCGGGTAAAATTTTGTATGAATTGTTAAATATGGTCAAATCAATCGAGGCGGAACCGTTGCAGGATCAATTGAACAGACACAGAAGCATCGCCAGGCACATTATCGATGGCACCATCACTATAGATTCTGTCTCTGAGTTTCGGAGTATGTTACTGGTTTTTCCCGAAAATCCGGCCTTGCATGCGGCATTTGCCGATCTGCTGGTACAAAAAAAATCTCGACGCGCGGCAGCGATTGTTTTTGGCAAGGCCGCAGATTTGTATGTTAAAAATCACCAGATTGTCTCTGCTATCCTCGCAAAGATCATGCAGTGGCGTATTGCCCATCCTTCCCATGAGCAGGCCCGTGAATTCTATTCTCATCTGCAACGCACCAATACCTATGCAACCGACGTAAAAGATTTTTTTCTCAGTTTGTCTTATGCCGAATTCATCGCGTTGACCAATCGTATCGCACGCGTGCGGTTGCCTGCGGGATCCATGCTAAAAAAAATCGGTGACATTGAGAATGCGATATACATTGTCGCCTCCGGATCCCTATGCGATACGATTTACCGTCCTTTGAAGCGGGGCGAGAAGACTCAAAAAAAATTCACCGCCTACCTGAGTGAGAACGATATTCTCGGGGATGTGCTGCCCTTCGGTGAGCGAAAAAATATCGCAATCCTACACGCAGACCGTCTCCGGTGTCGAATTGATGAAAATCTCAAAAAGCCGTTTAGTGGAGGTATGTGGAAAGTATCCGGGTATTGAACGCGCCTTGATCAGCCTGATTGAAAAAAGTCGAAAAAAAGCTGAGACGTCACCGGCGCGTGGTAACCGAAAAGCAGGACGACATCCCCTTCCAATAAAAATCAACCTGGAAGTATATCCTGACGGTGCCGATGATCACACCGCTGGTACTGAAGGGCTTCTCAAGGGATATATCCGTCGGTGGTTTGTGCGTTGTGGTGGATGCAAAGTATGCAAATATTTCGGGAACTCAAATCGCGCTGTCTAAAGCCGGCATCCAGGTATGCATCCCGGGCGAAGCAATGACATTGAATGTATCGGGAAGTGTTGTCTGGAGCAGAGACGTATCTTATGAAGGACAGCAAACGGTTGCTTTGGGGATCCGTTTCAAGGACATGGCCCCGAAGTTGAGTGGAATGCTGATGGTATTTGCCGACATGCTCAACAGCAGTTAAAAATGAACTGCCTGACACTTTGCTTCAACGCGTGCGGCGGCAGCTGTTGGGTTACACCGGTGCTGCGTTGGCCTCATTCTTACAGGCTGCTGTAGTAAGTTTCCAAACGGTATTTTTCTTCTTCGCTCAGAAGGCCAAACTCAACCAGAATTTCGCCGATTCCATCTTCGCGCAGCGTATCGATCCGAAGTACGTCATCAGGATCCTTGTCGGTGAGATTGTAGAAGGTGTATTCGTAAGTTAATTCGGACTTCTCAAGCAGCCTGAAATCCCTGTCGTTGATGACGATGTGCTGGCTGGCCAGAAAATATCCAATAAACAGCAATACCCCACTAATAATATACCTTTTTATCCTTATATTCATTCCCACGCCCCCTGGTATTGCCGACCGGTATGCAATTTAATGGTCAGTATAATCCCCATCGATTGAGACATTATTGTACCATTCTTGGCCTTTTGGGGTCAAGTTGGACGCCTTTCAAGGCATTTTCGATGACGTGCTCCCCTGGTTCGTATCGGTCAGGCGGATGAAATGGACCTTCGTATAGTGGTTGTCAAACAAACGTTCCGTTAAGCGAACGTTTGTTTCTACAACCACTTATACCACCCTTTCGTATTTCGGAATTTATTTTTGAAAAGCGGTATAACTCACGGAAAGCGATACCCATGAGTACCCTCGCTAGGCAGAAGCCTAATTCAGATCATTCTATTTGAGGTGTGTCATGCAAATAGGCAATGCAGCCCATGAGCTCGACGGCTTACGGTGTTTTATAGATCGTGACATTTCGATATGGAAATGATAAAATAATAATGTTTTCAGGTACTACAAAGTGTATATGGAACATGATATCGCCTGCTCCGAGCCATTCGGAATGATCGAGGCCAACATGAAAAATCTTATCAAGTACCGAGTTAGCGTTGCCGATTCCATGGTCTTGATCGGTATGGGACTTGCCGCGTCGTATTGGGTTCTCGAATCCCTGCTCAACATCTTCACCACCCACGAGGTCAGCTTTTTAAAACAGTTACTGGGCCCGGACATCAATGAAATATGGCCACGCCTCATCGTTTTTTGCCTTTTTCTTTTCTTCGGTTCCCATGTTCAGTTCACGATCAACAATCGTAAAAAAGCTGAAGAAGCGTTGAAAATCAGCGAGGAGAAATATCGTACGATTCTTGAAAGCATCGAGGAGGGATACTACGAACTTGATTTAGACGGCCGTCTGTCCTTTTATAATGATGCGACTCAAAAAATGCTCGGATGACGGGCATGCGGAGCTCAAGGGAAAGAAAATAGGGGACTTGCACCGACGCAGACATGGCCATTGAATCCGATCGGGTTTTCAAGCATGTTCTCGAGACCGGCCTACCGGACCAGATTGATGAATTCGAAGTGCGATCACATGATAGCCGGCGGAAAATTCTCGCGCTCTCGGTTTACCTGCGCCACGAAAGTAACGGTCATCCAATAGGATTTCGAGGCGTTATCCGGGATGTAACGAAGCAGCTAAGAGCCGAAAGAGAAAAACAACGGTTGGAAATCCAACTGCACGAAGCCCGTGCGGCCACCATTCTGGGGCTCGCAAAACTGGCTGAATACAGAGACGAAGGCACGGGAACCCACCTTGAACGGATACGGGAATACTCACGCCTCATTGCCGAACAGATGTCACGACTACCGAAATATCGGGATTACATAACCAAGGAGTATACGGCAGGACATCTATCAGTCATCAATTTTGCACGACATCGGTAAGGTGGGGATACCCGATGCGATTTTGCTGAAGCCCGGAGAACTGACCGCAGCGGAATTTGAAATTATCAAAACTCACACGGTTCTGGGCGGGGACTGCCTTGGATGCCATCGATTCGCGCATTGAAGGCAAGTCATTTCTGACGCTGGGCCGGGAGATTGCTTACCACCATCACGAAAAATGGGACGGCAGTGGATATCCCCACGGGTTGTGCGAAGAGGCCATCCCGCTTTCGGCACGCATCGTCGCCCTGGCTGATGTTTATGACGCACTGACCTCCAAGCGGTTTTACAAGGAGGCTTTCCTGCATGAGGAGGCGCGGGACATCATCTTGGGATTACGCGGAGCCCATTTCGACCCGGATGTCGTTGACGCTTTCATCGTTATGGAGAACCGTTTCAGCCGTATCCGCGCCGATTTGTATAGCGAAGAAGACGTTCTTACCGATGAGCATGCACACTTCGAAAATGTTGCATTCAGGAATTGATTGATACCTTTCGTTTCACCTCGATAACGTATGGTCTCGAAAATCATCTCAATACAGATATGGTCGGCTCGGTCGTCGTCTCATTTTGAATTATAATTCATTAACAATGTCGCCCTATTTCCTCCGCTGCTCAGCCAATTCGGTGTGCCAGCCTACTTATTTGAATCGATTAATATAAAATAATTTTAATGCGTTGAATTGTGTGATCGCTCGTCAGGATTTTTACTTGACAGGCAAAGATCAGATTTGTTAGTTGAATGAATATTCATTCATTTTTATTTATAACGCAGGGAGGGAATCGTCATGAGAAAAATAAGATCAGCAGCGGTGCTCGGGTCCGGCGTTATGGGCGGCGGCATTGCCGCCTTGCTTGCCAGTGCCGGTGTGCGCACGTTGATGTTGGATATTGTGCCGCCGGACGTGGAAAAAAGCCGAGACCCCGACCCGAAGGTGCGCAATCGCATCGTCAAGACCGGTTTCGATAAAATGATCGCAGCCAGTCCGGCACTTCTCATGCACCCCAAAGATGCCGATCGCATCGCCATCGGCAACTTTACGGACGATTTCGACAAGATCGCTGAATGTGATTGGATCATTGAAGTCGTGGTGGAAAATCTCAAGGTCAAGCAAGACCTGCTGCGCAGAATCGATGCGGTGCGCAAAGCGGACACGATCGTTTCCACCAATACTTCCGGGATTCTTCTCAATGCCATGTCCAAGGGTTTGAGCCCGGAGTTCAGGGCACATTTTCTCGGCACGCATTTTTTCAATCCGGTCCGCTACATGCGGTTACTTGAAATCATACCCGGTGAAGAGACACGGCCTGATGTGTTGTCGTTTATCGCCGAATTCGGTGAACGCGTGTTGGGAAAGGGTATCGTTTGGGCCAAGGATACCCCCAATTTTATCGGCAATCGTGTCGGGTGTCCAGGGAATTATCAAGGCCATGCAGTTGATGCACAGCGAGGGACTCACCATTCCGGAAGTCGACATGGTTTTCGGTCCGGTCATGGGACGGCCCAAAACGGCCATGTTCAAAACGGCCGATCTCGTGGGGCTGGATGTTTTGGCACACGTGGCCAGCAACACTTACGAGATGGTGCCGGATGACGAAAGCCGGGACAGTTTTGTGCTGCCTGATTTTGTGCAGGACATGATCAAAAAAAACCTGTTGGGTAAAAAAACACAGAGCGGTTTTTACAAAACCGAACTGACGCCCGAGTGGCAAAAAATTCGTAAAGTCATCGATCCGAAAACACCTATCCTACAGTGAGTATGAACCGCCGGAATACCCCTGCATAGGAGCAGCCAAACAGGCGGGGACCCTGCCCGAGAAGATGCGGGCCGTAATTTACGGTGACGACAAACTGGCGCGGTTTGCCTGGAAGGCTCTGGCACACAACCTCATCTATGCCGCCAACAGGATTCCAGAGATATCCGATACCATTGTCGATATAGACAACGCCATGAAGTGGGGATTTAATTTCGATCTGGGTATTTTTGAAACCTGGGATGCGATCGGATTGACGCAGTCGGTCGAGAAAATGGATCGCGACGGATTCGAGGTTCCCGAAACGATCCGTTCGATGATTTCCGCCGGCCACAACTCATTTTACAAGACCGACGGGGGCAAGGTCATGTTTTATGATTTCCCCAGTGGCGGTTATCAGGATGTCGTGGTCAGTCCGAACATTATTTCTCTCAAAGCCGTCAAGGGTGCCCAGAAAGTGATCAAGAGTACGTCCATCGGCCACCCTGATCGATCTGGATGACGGCGTGGCCTGCCTGGAGTTTCACACCAAGATGAACGCCTTGAATTCAGAAATTTTGGAATTTCTGGACGAAACGATCGATTATGTCGATGCCAATGGGGCCGGGCTGATCATCGGTAACCAGGCCGGAGGGATGCCCGGTGCCTTTTCGGCCGGAGCCGATCTCAAAGGTATCCTTGGCGCCGTCAAGGAGAAGCGTTTTGCAGACATCGAGGCGATAGTTGCCGGGTTGCAATCGGTACTCCAGAAAGCCAAGTACGCACCGTTTCCGGTGGTAGCCGCACCGTTCGGAATGACGTTGGGAGGCGGGTGCGAGGTCTGTCTGGCCGTCGACAGGATCGTCAGTCACACCGAACTGTATATGGGGCTGGTTGAGGTCGGCGTCGGCCTGCTGCCGGCCGGTGGTGGGTGCCTCAACCTCTGGCGCAAATACGTTCAGACCATCCCCCAGACGGTTACGGACATGGATCTGGCCCGATTTTTCATACCGGTATTTATGAACATTGCCATGGCGAAGGTGTCAACTTCCGCCGCCGATGCTCAGGCTAACGGTTTCCTTGGGGCTCGGGACCGGATCGTTTTCAACCGGGATTACCTTATCGGTGAGGCCAAGAAGGAAGTTGTTAAAATGTTGGCCGACGGCTATGCGCCACCCGTCAAACGAAAGATTAAGGTTGTCGGTGAATCGGCCCAGGGGATGATTGCGGCCGAAATCTACAACATGCGCCATGCCGGCTTTATCAGCGCTTATGACGCCCATCTGGCCCAACAGATTGCCTATGTCATCAGCGGCGGTGAGGTTCGGGCCAACAGTGCAGTGGATGAAGAGGTGGTGCTGACATTGGAACGTAGAGCGTTTATGGACCTCCTGCGAGAGGACAAAACCGTTGCTCGGATCGACCATATGCTAAAGACGGGCAAACCGCTCCGTAACTAAAGCCGATATGGGCGACCGATTGTTGGATGTAAAATATTACCCATTCCCGAATGAAGGAATGGATTCCAGGGAGGATCGAACCATGAGAGATGCATATATCGTCACGTCCATCCGGACACCGGGATGCAAGCGCAGCAAAGGTGCGTTCAGTGACACAAGACCGGAGGATTTGCTCGCTTTTATCATGTCCGCTGCGGTTGAGCGTACACCCCATATCGAAAAAAAAGACGTGGAAGATGTCATGATCGGCTGCTGTTTCCCAGAAGCCGAACAGGGGTTGAACATCGGACGGCTTGTGAGCCAGATTGCCGGTTTTCCGGTCGAGGTGACCGGCGCCACAGTCAACCGGTTTTGTGCGTCAGGCTCTGGAAGCAATCACCGGAGCAGCCCTGAAGGTAATGGCGGGATGGGTGGACGTCGCCATCGGCGGAGGTGTCGAATCGATGACGTATATTCCCATGGGGGGCTTCATGCCCCGACCGCATCCCGATTACACCCGCAAACACGCCGGTTTGTATGTGTCCATGGGCATCACGGCCGAAAATGTCGCCCGAAACTACAAGGTATCGCGTGAGGATCAGGACGACTTTGCTTACCAGTCCCAGATGAAAGCCGCCAATGCCAAGAACAACAACCTTTATAGCGAACTGATTCCAACGCCGGCCACAAAATTTGTTCAGCAGGAAGACGGCACGTTTAAAAAGGAAACACATTTGCAGACATTCGACGACGGCATCAGGGAAAACACCACCCGTGAAGGTCTGGCGGCGTTGCAGCCTGTCTTTGCGGCTGGAGGATCGGTGACGGCGGGAAATTCGTCCCAGACAACCGACGGTGCGGCAGCAACGGTCATCATGAGTGAAGAGAAAATCAATGAATTCGGAATTCGGCCGATTGCCAAGCTAAGATATTACACCACGGTGGGGTGCAAGCCCGAAGAAATGGGTGTTGGACCGCGATACGCCATTCCCAAGCTGCTCGACATGGCCGGATTGAAGATCGACGATATCGGGTTGTTTGAGATCAATGAAGCCTTTGCGTCACAGGCCCTTTACTGTGTTCGTGAGCTCGGCATCGACATGGGGAAAGTCAATGTCAACGGCGGTGCCATTGCTTTGGGTCACCCCTTGGGCTGCACCGGTGCCAAGTTGTGCGCGACCCTTCTGGCCAATATGCAGACCCGCGGCGTCAAATACGGCATCGAGTCGATGTGCATCGGCGGCGGTATGGGGGCAGCGGCACTTTTCGAACTCTGCGAATAGCTGTTGCCGTGGCCGACTGGAACGCTCGGCAATAGAGACTAAGGAAGGCGCCTATGCCCCGCCCGAAAAACGCCATGGAAATTTTTCAATTGCTCGACAAGTCGAATTGCCGCGACTGCGGCGAGAAGACGTGTCTCGCGTTCGCAGGAGCCGTCTTGAGAGGGCAAAGAAGAATCGAAGAATGCCCGAAACTTGATCGCGAAGCAATTGAGCGATTCTCAGAGCCGCATCAAAATCAGGCGTCGGGCGAACAGAATCAGGACGACGTTCTTCTCGGCGCTGAGAAAAGAGATCGCTGCCGTCGATTTGGCGGCTGCGGCCGAAAGGGTAGGCGGGGCGCTATTCTGACGGCAAATTGACCCTCAAAGTCCTTGGCAAAGATTTCAGTATAGACTCCCAGGGAAATTTCTTCAGCGGATATTCACATCAATCCCTGGGTCGTCGGGCCCTACCTGATCTACGTTCTCACTGGAAAAGGGTTTCCGGTATCAGGGAACTGGGTCTCGTTTCGTGAGTTAAAAGAAGGCAAAGAGCGCTACCCGCTTTTCCAGAAACGCTGCGAAGAGGTGTTGAAGACACGTGGCGGATACCTATACCGACCTGTTTGACGACATGGTCCATATATTCAACGGCCGTCAGGTGGATAAGCAGTTCCGGTCGGACATATCCGTTGTGCTGTATCCCCTGCCGAAAGTCCCCGTCATGGTGTGTTACTGGTTACCGGAGGATGGCATCGAATCGAGTCTCAATCTGTTCTTCGACGAGACCGCCAGATGAAAATCTTGGTGTCGATGCCGTTTTTACTCTCGGAGCCGGGCTGGCACAAATGTTTGCCAAGCTCTCCTATGCGGCACGGTTATTCAACTTCAGATACCCGTTCTGATTGAATCGACGTCATTCCCACAGACGCAGCAAAACCCGTTCGGGCCCTGTCTGGTGATGCCCGCACCGGGATCGTCCTTTTAAATTGGCCCGTTATCCCAATAGCATACGGTCTGTGACCACGTCCTCTTTTTGAATGTCATAAAAACGCGCCACCAGGTCTTCCTGGCTGAGAGCGTTTTTCTCCTCTCCTTCAATATCGAGGATAATTTTACCCCGGTGCAGCATGATCAGACGATTGCCCATCTGCAGGGCCTGGCGCATGTTGTGGGTGACCATCAGGGTCGTCAGATGTTGTTCGGCAATGATGCTGCGGGTCAGATCCAATATCTGCCGGGCGGTTTTGGGATCCAGGGCTGCGGTGTGCTCATCCAGCAGCAACACTTGAGGCGGCACCAGGGTCGCCATCAACATGGTGAGCGCCTGACGCTGGCCGCCGGAAAGCAACCCGACCCGATCCCCGAGGCGGTTTTCAAGCCCCAAACCCAGGCGTTGGAGCTTTTCGCGAAAGACATGTCGGTCCGCCCTTTTGACCCCGATGGCCAGGCCGCGCCGTGCCCCCCGGCGCAGGGCCAGGGCCAAATTCTGCTCGATGGTCAGCGTCGCACAGGTACCCATCAAGGGGTCCTGAAACACCCGGCTGATAAACCTGGCGCGCCGGTACTCGGGCCAATGGGCGATATCTTCGCCGTTCAGCAGAAGCTGCCCGCCATCAGCCGGATAGGTCCCGGCCAGGCCGTTGAGCAGGGTGGATTTGCCGGCGCCATTGGAGCCGATGATGGTGATAAAATCGCCTTCTGCGACCTGCAGATCGATTTGGTCCAAGGCCAGTACCTGGTTGATGCTGCCCCTGTGAAAGTATTTGGTGAAAGCGCTCCAGTCGGATCATACGGGTTTTGTACCGCCAAATTTGCGTTTGATGTTGGGCGCCATCAGTGCCACCACCACCAGCATGGCGGTTATCAGGTTCAGGTCGCTGGGGGTGAAGGCAAATCGCCCCAGTTTCACTCCCAGGGCCAGGGCAATGGCCAGGCGATACAGTACCGAACCCAGAAGCACAGCCACACAGGCCCGCACCACACCTGTTTTACCGAAAACGGTTTCACCGAGAATCACCGAGGCCAAACCGGCAATAATGGTGCCGATGCCCATGTTGACATCGGACAGCCCCCTGGTTCTGCGCCACCAGCGCACCGCTTATGGCCACCAGAGCATTGGACAAGCCCACGCCGATAAAGATGACATGATGTGTATTGACGCCCAGGCTGGTAATCATTTGGGGATTATCACCGGTGGCCAGCATGGCCTGTCCGAACTCGGTATGCAGAAACCAGATGATGCCGGCGGTGATGCACACGGCGAAAACGCCGTATATAAGCGGGCGCGACAACATAACCGGCGAACCCCAGCGACATCATGGGATCCAGCACCGTGGCAACCCCCAGCAGGGAAATGTTGGGGCCGTCCATGATACGGATATTGATTGAATAGAGCGCGATCATGGTCAGGATCGAGGCCAGCAGGTGCAGAATTTTCAGCTTGGTGTTGAGCAGGGCCGTGACCGCACCGGCGGCAAATCCGGCCATGCCGGCCAGAGCCAGGGACACAAACGGGTTCACACCGTGGGTGATGGCCACGGCGGACACGGCTGCGCCCAGCGGCAAACTGCCGTCCACGGTCAGGTCCGGAAAATCGAGGACCCGGAAACGTCAAATAGACGCCCAGGACCATGATTCCATAGACCAGTCCCTGTTCCAGAGCGCCGATAAAGGCATACCAGGTCATTCTACAGGTCCGGCGAGCAATACCGCTTGTCTTCGCACAATTTGGCATTCATAGATCATGTCGGCTTTGGTCCGAAGCGCAGCGGGAATGGCGACCCCCATTTTTTGGGCGGCTGCCAGCATTGATGTGCAGCTGCAGCTTTTCCTGAAACTCAACCGGAGTGGCGGCCGGGTCGGCACCCTGCAGGATGCGCTCGGCCAGGGCGCCGGTCTGATACCCATGCTGATAATAGTCGAAGCCCATGGCGGCAATGGATCCCCGCTTCACCGAATCCACATCGGCATTGAACAGTGGCAGCTTATTTTGCTCGCAGACTTTGATGGCCGATTCCAGCGCCGAGACCACCGTATTGTCTGTGGGGATAAAGACCGCATCGACCTTTCCCACTAGGCTCTTGACGGCCTGGTAAACATCGCTGGATTTGGACACGGTGGCTTCGACGATCTCGATGTTTAGTTTTTTCCCCTCGGCCTGAAACAGCGGCACCAAAATTTTGGAGTTTACCTCGCCGGCGTTGTAAAGAAAACCCAGTCGCTTGATCTGGGGCAGAAATTCCTTGACCATCATCAGGTGACGACCGACGGGCAGCATATCGGAAACCCCGGTTATATTGGCGCCGGGTTGCTGCAGGTCTTTGACCAGGCCGGCGCTGACCGGATCGGTGACCGCCGTGAACAGCATCGGGGTTTTGAGCATGTGGGGCGACTTCTTCAGGGCCTGGGCGCAGGCCTGGGCGGTGGGAGTGGCGATGGCCAGAATCATATCCGGTTTTTCGCCCATAATCTGGTGACCGATCTGATTGGCCGTGGCCATATTGGCCTGGGCATTGTGTACGTTGTACTGGACGTCGATCTTTTTTTCCACCATATATTCCTGAAATCCACTCAAGACGGCATTCAATGCCGGATGTTCCACGAATTGACTGACTGAAATCCGATAGGTTTGCGCCTGCGCCATGTTTACGGCAGCAGCGGTCAGAAGTACACAAAGATGGTTACGCGATTTTTCATTTAAACCTCCTGAATGTTGATAATTATTTCACTGTTCAGCCTGAACAATAGCCTTCCGGCATCCATACGGTTATTGAACTCTATAATCATCGACTCTGGTATATGTTAACTCCTGGAAATGCCAAACTTCGGTCGTCTCCCCCCAAAGACGGGGAATTACCGATGAGTATTATCTCTGGCTGGATAACACCTGAAACGAACTGTATAGAAAAATGAGGAGGGTGAGTCAAGCGGTGAAAACTGTGATACACGGTCATCGCATCAGAACTCTAAAGCTTTCGAACCGACCACCCTCGAGATCGATGTGCAGCATCCGGTTGCGGAGGGTCTGCCCGCGGTTGAGCAGGATCTTGATCACTTCCATGGCCTGCAGGGTGGCCACGATGGAGGGGGTGAGTGCCGGCACACCCAATACCGCCTCCGGTCGATCGGGGGCGTCTTTCGGACTTTCAACATTTCCGTATATCCGCTCCAACCCCTGATCACCGGGAAAGACGGTCATTACCTGACCGTCGAACCCGGCCAGGGCGCCATGGACCAGGGGAAGGTTGAGTTTTTGAGCTGGTTTTGCAGAGCATCAATCGATCCGGGATATTGTCCAGCGCGTCGACCACCACCTGAACCCCGGATAATATCGATTCGATATTGGACGCCTCGATAACGGTTCGATGGATGGTCATTTTAACGGCCGGGTTGATATCCGCCACCTTCTTGCCGGCTTCCTCAACTTTGGGTGAGCCGAGGTTCGATATTTCCGAAAGGGCCTGCCGATTCAAATTGGTTTCATCGAAAACATCACCGTCAACGACTGTCAAAGACCCGATGCCGATCCGGGCCAACAGCAGTATGACCGTGCCGCCCAACCCACCCGAGCCGATGACGGCCGCACTGGATTTTGCCAACTGCAACTGTTCGGATGCCGAGAGAATGTCCCGGTTGCGCAGGTAGCGATAGGGCCAGACGCCCTGTTCGAGCGCGGCGGCGTATATGTCACCCAGGTCACAGTCATAGCGGTCGGCGATTTGGCGGGCCGGCGCTTCTTCCAGAACCCGAACCTGGCGCTCGGCCGGATCGGTCATGCGAAATGATTTTTCCCGCACCATATTTCTTGAGGTGTCCGTTCGTTCCTTTTTCCATGGGTCTGTTTCCTTAAAGTGAGAACGCCTTGAGTTACACAGTTGAATTGGCTTTAATGATTAGGTATACCTTTTAAACCGACATTGAACATTAATCTGGTGATTGAAATCAACGAGAGTGATGACGCGATGAAAGTCGAAATCAACCTGTACGCCATCCCTGGCCCGCTATCTACCCCCGGGTGCGAAAGAGGCCGGCGGCATGCTGGAGGTCACCGAAGGAACGACGGTAGAGGCGCTGATTACGCCAGCTGCGCGTTCCGGAAGACCTGGTCAAACTCATCTTTGTTGACGGTACCCACGCCGACCGGAAAACGGTGCTCAAGGAAGGCAGCCGACTGGGGGTTTTCCCACCGGTGGGCGGCGGTTAAATATCGAATAATCAATCTGCAGTGATTCCTTAGCCGCCGACCTGCAAAAGAAACGTGTCGTTCGCGTCGGTCGATGTCAACAGTCGCCTCGATGCTGATCGAGCGGTCGTCGAGCCGAATTTCCCTGCAGCCCCGGCGCAACGCTTCAGCCCAGCCCCCGATGATGTCCAGAAGTTCATCGCCTTGGATCATAATTCCGTATTTCAAGAGTAGCGGCCCGACTTCCCGGGTGGTCATATTGAACAGTTTCACCGTGACGCTGCCGTAACATGTCGCCTGGCCGATTGTCCCGCAACAATAGGTGATGCCTTTGCGTAGACCGGCAAGCGTACCCCCTTTGCGCAACACGGCGCCAACGAGGCCGGGCATGGCGGCCGACAGGGCAATGGTGGCACCGTTTTCCACGATGGCTTTATCGACGTCGTCAACGGGCTGCCCATCGAGAAAAACGGTCTGGATTCTATTATCCAGATATTCCGGTGCCACGCCGACCTGTTCGCAAAGCAACTCTTTAAGGTTGCATGCCAGGGAGGCCCTGATGGCAACCCCTTTGGAAAACAAGGCGGTGAAACAACCGGCAATCATATCCTGGTCCATTTCCAAATAGAGGTTTTTTACGTGATTGCCATTCTCCATGATCAGAAGCACTCCTTATCTGTTTATCGCGATTACCAGTTTCCGCACCGGATTGAGAACGGGCTGGGCTGCTTGTGCACTGAATATTCGCTGATATAAATCGTCCGGATGATACCGGCGAGTAAAAACCAAAATGGGGAACCCGAATGCGGCGTTCCCCATTTTTACTGGTTTATGTATCGATTCGGCAGAACTACCAGTTAAACACCTGGTCCAGTTCCTCGTCTTTGACCGCGAAGGTGACATCGTGCGGTGGCAGTTTTTCTGTTCAAGAAGTACTCCGGCAGCCGGTCGTGCTTGGACGTAAATCCGGCGCGGGTATTGAAGTCTCTTTCGTTGGAGAGAACACTCTTGCCCAGTGCGGTCACGTCGTCCCCGGTCAGCTCAAGACCGTAGAAGGCATTGAGCATGTCGATCAAGGACTGAAACGTTTCCGGCTGATCCAACACCGCAAAGGCGATGAAAAGACACATGCCGGTGGAATCGACTGCCGCCGTGGCGATCTGCAGGTTGCGGGACAGTTCCACCTGCCCTTCGGGTGTCAAAGGATCGACGCTGCCCCCTACGCCCAGTATGTTGGTGGCAACGGCGTACCCGGCGGTGTGGTCGGCTCCCATGGGTGCTGGTGGCGTAGGTGACACCGATGCCCTGAATACCCCGCGGGTCATACGCCGGCATGGCCTGACCTTTGACCGTCGGGACCCTTTCGACGCCGAATACCTTGCCGGTGACTTCGGCGCCGCTGCCGAGGATGCGGCCCAGTGGTGTTCCCTGACCGACTTCTTTGATCAGATTGATGGCGGCGTCCGCATCGCCGAACTTGGCCACACCGGCTTCCATGGCCACGGCGATGGTGGCGCCCATTTCGATGGTGTCGACACCAAAGTCGTCGTCCAGTCGGTCCATCATGGCAATGGCGTCCAGATCGTCGATGCCGCAGTTTCCGCCGTGGGCCCAGACGGTTTCGTACTCCGGCTGCTTCGTCAGATAGTGACCGTCTTTGTCGTAGTAGGTACCCGAACAGCGGATGACGCAGCCCCGATGGCAGCCGTGGGTGGCGGAGCCTTTGCCCCCGCGGGCGATTTCGGTTTCGGCCTGGGTTTCACCGCTGATTTTGGAACAGCCGTCAAAGCGTCCCCACATAAAATTTTTCGTGGGATAGGCACCGGCCTCGTTGATGACGTTGGTCAAAACGTTCGTACCGTAGGCTGGCAGGCCTTCGCCCGTGACGGGATGTTTTTTCAAACCGGCTACCCAACTTTTATTGGCTTCCTTGAATTTATCCGGATCCTTGGGCGCCCGCATGGTCATACCGGTATCGTCGAGCACGATCGTCTTTACACCCTTCGAACCCATAACAGCACCGACTCCGCCGCGTCCGGCATGGCGGGTGGGGCGCAACTCCATGTCGGAGAAGGCGATCGAGGCGGACGCCATTTTCATCTCACCGGCCTGCCCGATGGAGATGGTCGTAATCTTATCCCCGAACTCTGCCTTCATCTTATCCACCAGGTCATAGTTGCCCAGCATTTTCAGGCTCTCATCCGGGCTTATCTTTACCCCGTCCTTGTTGATGAACACCTTGTAAAGCGTTTCATCAGTCGGCTTTCCTTCCAGTACGATGGCGGCATATCCGAGGCGGGCCAGCACTTGGGCACCCTGTCCACCGGCATTGGCTTCCTTTATACCTCCGGTGAGCGGACTCTTGCAGCCAACCGACATGCGTCCGGACATCGCCGCCGTGGTTCCGCTGAGCATCCCCGGAGCAATAACCAGTTTGTTGTCAGCGCCCAACGGATGACAGAGGGGCGGCACTTCTTTCGAAATAATGGCCGATGTCAGTGCCCGTCCACCCATTCCGGCGTAATCTCCCGGGGGGTCAGTCTTGAACTTGGGACCGCCCTCCGCGCCCATGTCGATGCGAAGTATCTTGTCCATGAAGAACCTCCTTTGCCTCAACAATGTTACGGTCGCCCTATGCGGTTTGTACAGGGGCATCCAGTGAAATAACGATGACTCATCTTCTCCATTGTCATTATGGGGAATCCCCGGTAATGTCAAGTAAAACCCTGGATGCCAAACCACTGCAACGGTGCAAGATTTATCCGTTTTTTGCTTCGAAGTTTTTCATGAAGTCTATCAGGGTCTCCACCGCTGCCATGGGGGTGGCATTGTAGATCGATGCCCGGCATCCGCCCACAGACCGGTGGCCTTTGAGGCCGCCAAGGTCTTGCGCCAGAGCTTCTTCGACAAACCGCTTTTCAAGTTCTTCCGCAGCCAGGCGGAAAGTGACGTTCATCAGCGAACGGCTGTCCGGTTCCGCCGTTGCGCGATAGAAATCGCTGGCGTCCAGAAATGCGTAAAGCTTCCCGGCCTTTTCAGCGTTGATAGCTGCCATCTTTTCAAGCCCGCCAATGGTCTCCTCAAGCCATTTAAGGACCAGCTGGACGGTGTACACGCCAAAACAGGGCGGTGTGTTGTACATTGAATTTTTCGCGGCATAGGTATTGTAATTTAGCATGGTGGGCAGATTGTCCGGAATGTTTTTCAACATGTCTTCCCGGACAATGACCATGCACACCCCCGACGGACCGATGTTCTTCTGTGCGCCGGCGTAGATGAGACCGAAGGGGGCGACGTCAAATGGACGGCTCATGATATCGGAAGACATGTCGGCCACCAGCGGAACCCCACCCGTCGCCGGGTACTGCTGCCACTGGGTTCCCTTGATGGTGTTGTTAGACGTAATGTGAACGTATGCCGCATTCGGATCGAAAGATGTGTCCTTCGGGATGTAGGTGTAATTCTTGTCAGCCGATGATGCGGCAACCCGCACGGTTTTTTTCATCAACTGGGCTTCTTTGATGGCCTTGGTGGACCAGGTACCCGTGTCAACATAGTCGGCGGATTGCCCATCCTTCAGAAAGTTCAATGGAATCATGTAGAACTGCAAACTGGCGCCGCCTTGCAGGAAGAGTACCCGAAAGTCGTCCCCGATGTTCAGGAGGCGTTTGGTTCTTGCGACCGCATCGTTGATGATGTCGTCGAACCATTTGGAGCGATGGCTGATTTCAGTAATCGACATTCCCGATCCGTCGTAGTCGAGGAAATTGGTCTGTATTTCTTCGAGCACTTCCAGGGGCAGCGCGGCCGGGCCGGCATTGAAATTGTAAATCCTTTTTGACGTCATGATTTCCTCCAATTGATCTGAATTGAATTGTGCTCCCTATTTGCACCAAACAGATTGCGGATGTCAACCCGATTTTGGGATAATGTTCATTATCCCCCAAGGGCTCTATCGGCCACAGTCAACCCGTTTCCTTGTGGGAGAATCCATCGCTGAATAACCGGATAAAATTGAATGTTGTGACAGCTTCAACCCGGCACGAACTGTTGACAAAAGTGATTCGAATGACTAGAAACGGATGCGAAGATTTATTCAGCAAGCCAAGAAAGGCACCTGAATGAAAATATACGATTATCCATCAATGTCCGCGGAGAAAAAACTTGGCACAATTGTCAATCGCGGCATGAACTTCAAGAAAAAAGATATTCTCACAGTGACCCGTATCCTGGAGGATGTCCAGAAGAACGGTGACCGGGCCCTGATCAAATACGCCAATCAGTTTGACGCGCCGAAAATGACGATCGATCAAATGGTCGTTTCAGAGGCGGAGTATAAAGATGCGGCCAGGCAGGTGGACGCATCCTTCCGGCGGGCGATGAATCGGGCTGTCGACCAGATCGCATCATTTCACCGGCTGCAATCGCCTAAATCGTGGATTCAAACCGATCGGCCCGGGACCATGGTCGGCCAGATGGTGAATCCGGTTCAGGCCTCGGGTGTCTATGTGCCCGGCGGCAAGGGCGGCACCACTCCGCTGGTATCATCTGTTCTGATGGGAGTCATCCCGGCGAAAATTGCCGGTGTCGAGCGGATCGTTATGGTCACGCCGCCGACCCGCGATGGCCGCGTCAATCCGCACCTCCTTGTGGCGGCCCGCAAAGCGGGTGTGAATGAGGTGTACAAAATCGGCAGTGCCTGGGCCATTGCTGCCCTCACTTACGGTACGGAGACGGTGAAAAGTGTGGACGTGATCGTCGGTCCGGGAAACCTCTACGTCACCCTGGCCAAAAAGATCGTTGCCGGGACCGTGGGGATCGACATGGTGGCCGGACCCAGCGAGATCCTCGTTGTCGCCGACGCTTCTGCCGACCCCCGGTACGTGGCCGCCGATCTTCTTTCCCAGGCCGAACACGACGTATTGGCCTCGGCGGTTCTGATCACCGATAGCCGGGAGATGGCTGCCGGGGTGTCGCAGGCGCTCGGCACCCAGCTTGAGGCCCTGGAGCGGAGAGAAATTGCCCAGGCATCCCTTGCCAGTTATGGGGCGATCCTGGTGGTCGACGATCTCGATGTGGCGATCGATCTGGCCAACCGGATCGCGCCGGAGCACCTGGAATTACAGATAGAGGAGCCGTTTGAATATCTGGGACGGATCCGAAATGCCGGCGCCGTCTTTCTCGGGTCTTTCACGCCGGAACCGGTCGGCGATTATGTTGCCGGCCCCAACCACGTGTTGCCCACCGCCGGGACCGCCCGGTTCTCTTCGGCCTTATCGGTTGATCACTTTGTCAAAAAGACCAGCATCATCCACTATTCAGAGTCTGCATTTAAAAAGGAAGCCGCTGACATCGTCCGTTTGGCCGAAACAGAGGGTCTGACCGCCCACGCCAATGCGATTAAAATCCGGTCGACATCCGGCCGCCTCAGCCCATGATGCGGGTTTCGGTCTAAACCACTTTTATTTTATCTTTCAGCTCGTCAGGAACACCTAATCCAATCTATTTGAACCCTCGGGGAATTTTCATTAACTTTGGAGCGGAAGGAATGATCAGCGACTTCAGCGCGCAAACTCAAGCATAAGGCAGCCTAAGGAAAGAACAGAATTCCATAATGAAATAGAAGTGTTGGATTTAGATCAGCAACTGCGGTTACGAACCGACGCCAAGCGATACCGCTGTTCTTTCCCAATGCTGCCTAATGCATTCAGACAGTGCCCGCTTGCGCTGCTGATCATTCCTTCCGCTTTTGGTAGGTATTTACGTAAAAAAGTCCCCGGCTCTTCATCTATCTGTCTATAAGTGGTTTCAAAACCTCAGATCACGCCCAAGTGCAAGGCGTGGGCCGACGAAAAAACGCAGCATACATGGGCGTATGTAGTCAGTTTCAGGGGGGGGCCCTGACACTGACCGAGGAGGACCACAACACCGCAATTGGGTGTCAGAAGGGGTTTTGAAACCACTTCTACTCAGACCCTGGGACACCCGTTGGCGGGACCGGAATCTTGCCGCCACCGCCGGGCAGATCGATAACGTACCGGGGTATGGCCAGGCCGGAAATCCGTGATTTCAACGTCTGCATGATGGCCAGGCCGCAGTCGACGGTCGTGCGCAGGTGAGCCGTGCCCTTAACGGGATCGGCGTGGTGCAGGTAGTAGGGTTTGACTCTGATTTTCAAAAGGGCCCGCAACAGGTTCTGCATGGTTTCAACAGAGTCGTTGACGCCTTTCAATAGGACGGTCTGGCAACCCAACGGAATCCCGGCGTCTGTCAGAAGGGCGCAGGCTGCTGTTGCCTGCGGGGTGATTTCGTCCGGATGGTTGAACTGGGTGTTGAGATAGAGCGGGTGATATCGTTTCAGAAGGGCGGCAAGCGCCGGTGTGATGCGTTGCGGCAGCGTGCACGGCACCCGCGAGTGAATCCGGATGATCTCGACGTGCCGGATAGCACGGAGGCTTCGCAGGAGTTCGTCCAGTTGGCGGTCTTCCAGCAAAAGCGGATCGCCGCCGGATAAAATGACTTCTCTTAAAGCGGGTGTGCTGCGGATGTAGTCCAGCCCCTGGTCGCGTGTTTCCGGGGTGACGATGCCGGGCTGCCCGACCATTCTTTTACGAAAGCAATGCCGGCAGTGCAGCGCGCAGCGATTGGAAACGATGAACAGCGCACGGTCCGGATAACGATGAACAAGGTGGGGCACCGGCGAGTGGCCAGTTTCCTGCTGCGGATCCTCGCTGAAAGGGTCTTCCTGAATTTCGCGGATATCCGGCACTGCCTGAAGCCAGAGCGGTCCGCCCTTGCTTGCCGATCAGGGAGAGATAGTATGGATTGATGCGCATCGGATAGCGCCGGATCACGGCGTCCGCCTCCCGG
The DNA here is from genome assembly GCA_963719015.1 of uncultured delta proteobacterium. Classification (GTDB taxonomy): domain Bacteria; phylum Desulfobacterota; class Desulfobacteria; order Desulfobacterales; family SG8-13; genus JARFQH01. The sequence continues at coordinate 264,039 of CAVRBA010000021.1, forward strand.
CGATCGATGTCGAGATGCCGGGACAGCGCCGCGGCCGTGGTCACGCTGTCTGCCAGCAGTTCCTGCCAGGCTGGTTCGTGCAGGCGACGTGAATGGCGGTCATTTTTTTTAGCTCACTTGCGATGGCCATACTGAGGACTTTATCAATTATATAAGAATATGTTTCATTTGCTATAGCGCCCGCCTTGCGGGTTGAACATAGATTTGAATCGGTTAAGTTCGCCATGAATTTTCACGTCTCACTATTCGGACGATCCACCGGACCCCATATCATCGATACCACCACATCACAATCCCCGTAAAATATTTAACAACATGACGGTGCCGTGATCCAGTGGCAGCGCTGCGAATCGAAAGATACGCGGACGCCAGGCGAACAGATCGCAACTGCGGTTACGGCAAAGGCATTGAGAAAGGATGGCCCATACGCCATCTTTTTTTTGGACCAACCGATGCCGCGCTGGATCAGTGTCGGGCTTTTCCTTCACTTGGGAATAATTGCATTTTGAACCGATCGGTAACATGCCAATATTTCGAAAAATAAGGAATATGAAAAATCCTGCACCACCCAACCACGCCAGCCAACAAATCCCGCGCAATGATCTCTCAAGGGCGGTGATCCTCGAACGACCAAATTTGCGCGTTTACCGGCAATGTAAATGTCGGCCGCGATGGCCTGATTTTTGCTCCTGAATTTAGATATTGGGCGAACACAACCCACCATTATCACAGCGTAAAACAAATCCCGGCCCCGTCGAGACTTTAGCCATTCCCGTAAATCCAAATCGATAAATTGATCCCTTACAGATGGTTTTGATCATGGTGGGGAATCCGCCAAAGTGGGGTTCAGCCATTTGGCATTAATTTTGTATAGACAGTGCAATATATAAATCAGCCACGCGATGTTTCAGTTTCGATTCTGATACTCAGGATTAAATTTTAATACACATTAAAAAAGGAGAGTCAAATGCGGAAAATGTTCAATTCTTTTTAATGTGTTGTCTGGCGCTTGATGATCGGCGTTTTACAGCACATGTGTACTGCGCTATCCCGGCTATGATTGCGACTGTAGTGCAGATGCATTTTGCCACGACGGCAGTGACCAAGAGTTCGCCACAAGTACATGTCCAACAGACGCACCACACCGTGCCATGACTCTCATACGGAGATGGATTGCAACTACGTATAGTGAAGCATGTTACACTGGACGGCTGGCAGCGAATCTATATGATCACACGAATGGTCAAGCCTACTGACCTATCGACATGTGGTTCTGGTACGCCACCAAATGGCAGTTCCGCAATAACTCTGATGGCATCGCATCCCTCGAGGTCCTCTGGCTACCATTTGTAATCGATGTACCCGGTAAGTTTAGTGCTGCGATGTAAGACGTCTCTGACGGCGAAAATATCCGAGATGGCAAACGCGATCAGACGGCCAGTAGACGCGATCGCTACGTCAGACTGCACCTGACCTGCTGGTGACGGCTACCAGGATCCCGGCGAAGCGTGTGATGACGGACAACGACGTAGTCGGCGACGGCTGCTGCAGACTGCACCATTGATCCTACTTGCGGTGATGGTACTCGTCGACACCGGCGAAGACGTGCGATGACGGCAACAACGACAATCAATGACGCGCTGTGCTGGCTGACTGCACCATTGAGCCTTTCTGCGGTGATGGTACCGTGGACACCGGCGAAGAGTGTGATGACGGCAACAACGACAATGACGACGGTCCTGTCTGACGGCAGACTTGCACCATTCGAGCCGTTCCGACTGTGGCGATGGTAACCTGCTCGGATCGCGGCGAAGGTATGCGACAACTGACGGTGGACGCGTGCGGTTGACTGCGATGACACGGACTGCACCAATGTATGACCGACGTTGCCGGTGCACCACCGGACATCGCGGCAGCCGTCTGCGGCGATGGTAATGTGGATCCACGGCGAAGAATGCGATGACGGTGGACTGTCGGTGGCAGCGGCAGACTGCACCATTATAGAAGTTCGCGGTTGCCACCGAGCTGGTCCTCGTTTGCGGCGACTGGGACCCGATGATCACGGGCGAACGACGTGCGATGACGGCAACACCGTCCGACGTGCGATGACCTGCGGTCGGCAGACTGCCTCACCAATTGCCAGGATCACTGCTGCGGCACCTGGTGGTGCGAACAACCGCGACGACGGAATGACGATGACGGCAACGACGGATTCAATGGTGACGGCTGCGCGATTGCAGACTGCACCATCAGAGCGGTCGAGACCGAATCCGCCGCCGGTAATCGACACAACTCCCAGCGGCGACGACGAAGGTGAAGTCGAAGACGACGATAAATACAAAGACGAAGACGACGATGAATAACGAAGACAGAAATGACGAAGATGACGACGAAAGGACAAATATGAAGACGACGATGACGACCGTGAAAAACGCTAAAAGAAGTGGCGGAAGCGAATTTACGATTGGTTGAGTCGTTACTATCGTCGCTAAGATCGATTAAACCATAACGTTAGTGCAAACCTTAGAGACTCCCTGCAGCCTGCTGCAGGGAGTCTCTACTTTTGGATCTTCTAAAATTTAGTTGGTACAAATTGATTCGAACCGGTACCAAATTAGTGATTTGTAAAACAGGTAAACGCTTGGAAAATAGCAGTTTTTAGTATCGATCTAAGCCCTCCACCTCTGGTGGAGGACCCGGAAAGGTTGCACCGTTGCGGCGCGTTGTTTTTTGACTGTTGGTTCATTTTCTTTCACGTGAAAGAAAACGAACCAAAAGAAACCGCCCGTGTCCCGCTTGATCCTGCGCGTCGTCGATGCGGCCGGAGCCCGCGGAAACTCGTCCGCCTGCGGCGGACTCAAACAGGTCCGCGCGCTTTTTTCCGTCCACCTCGCCGATGCTCGGCGCGGGACAAAGGGATATAAGAAACCAGAACCTAAGAGGCGTTTCAAGCCCGCCTGCGGCGGGCTACCTGAGGCCTTCCGTTCTGCGGGAGGCGCCTCACTGTCCATCCATAAATGGCCTTTTTCCCGCTGGATCGTGCGTTCTCCGCGGGCTTAGCGGCTGCGGCGTACATAAAGTACGCCTCGCCGAAAACCCTTGTGCGGCCTTGCCCAGCGAAAAAAATTCTCATTTATGAATAGGACATTCAGAAGTGTCTTTAAAAGATAGCGGATGGGCACTAATTAGCCTTGAATCGTTCTGCATCATCTTCTCTTAAATTACACTCACTCTTTCGGAGCTGATTCTTTCTCTCTAACGCGCGGCATCCGTGGTTATCGATAACGCGGATGCAATCACCTCCTTCGGGATGCGGCCCGGATAGACCCGGCTGCCGATGACATAGGCGGGGGTTCCCCTGATATTCAACGCTTTGCCGGCCGCGAGATCCTTCAAGACCGCCTGCTTTGCCGGGTTGCTTTCCACGCAAACCGCCAGATTTGCGGTATCGATGTTAACGGCGTCGGCCAGTTCTTTCGGTGTGACCGCTTCTCTGCGCCGGCCGTGTTCGAATAAATAATCGTTGGCTTCCCAGAACCTCTCCTGCCGGCCGGCACAATAGGCCATTTTCGAATAGTCGAATGCAAAACGGTGGCGTTTGAGCGGATAATGGCGATGAACCAGCCGAACCTTGTCCGGATACTTGCCGATCAGGGCGCGGATCTCGTTGTGGCCGCGACGGCAATGCGGGCACTGGTAATCACTGAAATCGGTGATATCGAGCACCGGTGCTCGCGCGCCGATCCAGTGAAATTCCTCGGGCGTTGTCCCCACCAGCAGCCCTCCCGGCCCGGTTGACACCCCAACGGTCCAATACGTCGGCAAGGCCAACCAGAGTATCGCCAGAACCCCGACAAAGGTCGTCACATAAACAAGCGCGGGAATTTTTCTGCTCGTCAGGCTGCGAAGTTCGGTGCCAATGGCAAAAAGAGGCCCCGATCCGGCCCGGCGTAATTCGACAAAGGCAATGCTGACCAACAATAGGTTTGTAACATAGGTCGCTGCGCACACCACACAGAAGGAGCGGATAAGGAAGTGCGAAATTCCGAACAAGACAATGCTGAGGAGAACAGAAAAAGCGCTCAGCCAGAACAGGATGCCGAAGGGCCAGCTGGCAGGCTGTCCCCGGCCGCGGAGTCCCCGGATACAGAGCCCTGTCATGAAAAGGTAGCCGATCAAGCCCCAGAGGGCCCACGGCAAGCCGGCAAAAACGGCGTAGCTGCTGAGCGCCACGGTTTCACAGTTGACCTGCTCGCTCATGGCGCAAAGCGAGTGGTAATTGGGGTCGGTGTGCACCCGGACGTGCAGGTTCAGCAGATCGGCACTCAGCAAAATCCCCAGCGCGCACAGCGCCAAGAAACACGATGCGCCAGAACCGCTGCGGTCGACGGTCACTTGTTGATTTTTTTTTGGAAGGTGGCATTTTGTATGGTCTAACCGTTCTATATTATTACGAATTTGAGAATTTTATTCCGATGGGTGCTTTTTTAAATCCCCCTGTCCCCCTTTGTCAAAGGGGGAACTGCGTAAAGGCCTGAAGTGGTTCGCCAACACAGTTCTTGCGACAAGAAAGGATGCCGGTGTGTAAGCGTTCCCTCCTTTAAAAAAGGAGGGTCAGGGAGGATTTTTTACTGTCGCAAACACATTCTAATCGGAACATATAAATGACAGCAGCTGCAAATTAATTTTTAATATCGTCCCTGACAATTTAAGCAATGTTCGCATTGTTGCAAATATTTTCAAGCCGGAACGATCATCCGCGAATACGGCGATAAGCGTATGTATTACGAATTGGAAATCTTGCAAACAGGCGCGAGCCTCCCCTGCGCTTTGTCACGGCTGCGGTCATTTGCTCTTGACTTGGGGTGCTTTTTTTTAGAATTTTAATAATCATCACCTGCAGACGCCCAGCATCGCTGGAAGACTTCCGGAGTTTGACAGCTGCAGAGGTGAAACCCATATCTAAGACGATGATTATTGTGTAAAAGTAAAAATTCAAGGACCGGTTCGTAACCCGAAATAATGGTTATAAAAGACCGCTTCGTGCAGTAGGCACTAGCCCTATTATTTAGCGGTTATTTGTTCTTGACTGAGGGTGTTTGAATTTTTCTATGTGCAACGAAAATGACCCAAACCGCGAGGGGTAGACCAATGGAAACATGCAGATACTGCGGTCGAACGCACCGGGTCGGTTTTGTCTCGACACGGCTGGCCGGAACGGACGGCGTCAGCCTCGAGACCCAAAAATGGGCCCGGATTTTCGAGCAGGAAGGCTTCGCCGACTACTACTTTGCCGGCGAACTCGACGCCCCTCCCGAGCGATCCTACCGGGTCGCTGAGGCCCACTTTGCCCATCCGGAGATCCGCAACGTTTATCAGAACTGTTTTGGGGTCCGGGTGCGGCCGCGCGGCATAACAGATGAGATCGGCCGTCTGGTCGAATATTTGAAAGACCATCTCTACACATTTATCGATAAATATAAAATTGACCTGCTGGTGCCGCAAAACGCGCTGACCATTCCGCTCAACCTTCCCCTCGGCGTGGCCCTCACCCAGCTGATTTCGGAAACCGGGATACCGGTCATCGCCCACCATCACGATTTCTACTGGGAGCGAAAGCACTTCATGGTCAATGCGGCCTGGGACTACTTGAACATGGCCTTTCCGCCCCACCTGCCGTCCATCCATCACGTGGTCATCAACTCCTCGGCCGGCAATCAGCTCAGCCTGAGGACCGGCATTTCTGCGACCATTGTCCCCAATGTGATGGACTTCGACAATCCGCCGCCGCCGCCGGACGACTACGCGGCCGACGTGAGAAAGAGCCTCGGCATTGCCGATGATGAACTTCTGGTGCTGCAGCCGACCCGCGTGGTCAAACGCAAGGGTATCGAACACGCCATCGAACTGGTCTGCCGGCTGGGCCTGAAAGCCAAGCTGGTCATTTCGCATGCTTCCGGTGATGAGGGCTACGATTACGAGCAGCGGGTTCGCGAGTATTCCAAGATGATGAATGTCGATACGCTTTTCGTGGCCGACATCATCAACGAAAAGCGGGGTTCAACCGAAAACGGCCGCAAGATATACACTCTCGAAGATATATACCCCCACGCCGACCTGGTCACCTACCCATCCGATTTCGAAGGGTTCGGCAATGCCTTTCTTGAGGCGCTGTATTTTCAGAAGCCGATCGTCGTGAACACGTATTCCATTTATACACTGGACATCAAGCCCAAAGGTTTCGATGTGATCGAGATCGACGGCTACGTGACCGAGGAAGCCGTGGCCAAAACCAGGGACATCCTCAAGGATTCGAGACGGCGGTCAGCGATGGTGGCCCAGAATTATGACATTGCCCGGCACTGCTTCTCGTACGGCGTGCTGCGCAATAAGCTCAGGCCGTTGATTTTCAGCAGCTATCTCTGCACCCCCGGGGCGATCCTGCCGTAATATTTTCGCGCCCATCAATGACTGTTCCGGCTTTGTCTTCTCCGCATATATACGGATTCGGTTGTATCGGCCCGGTTAAGGTGCGGAGCCGCCGCTTCAGCCGGGCGGCCCATTCATAATCGATCTCACCCCCTCCCTAATGAATGCTCACTCAACACAGTGTGCGGGTTTTGCCAAAATTTTATTTCCTTCATGCCGTCGGTTTAAATTGTAACCGTTTAAAATAGTTTGAAAATATTAAAAATAGATAAAATGGTGTGTCAGCCGCGTTTGGTCTTGACAAGCGTCGGGGCGGCGTATAAACTGAATGAACATTCATTCATTTGAAAGGTACCTCATGCGGGAGGTGGACGATCAACTCGAATAACAAAAACAACAAATACCATCTTATTCTCGATGCCGCCATCAAGGTATTTGCCCGTTACGGATACACCCAGTCGACCGTTTCCAAAATTGCCAAGGAGGCCGGCGTGGCCGACGGGACCATCTACCTGTACTTTAAAAACAAAGACGACATCCTGGTCCAGTTTTTCAGCTACAAAACCAAGCAGGTTTTCGAGCGCTTCAGGGAAGAAGTCAGCCGGGGCGGCAATTCCATCGAGAAGTTGAGAACACTGGTCCGTCTGCATCTGGGTGAGTTTCAGCACGACCGAAACATGGCCATCGTCTATCAGGCCGAAACCCACCGGATCAGCCGCCGGGCCGAAACCCAGATAAAAGAAATGTCGAAAATGTACCTGGATATCATTGCCGAGATCGTCGAAACCGGACAGGCGGAAGGGTGCATCCGCAAAGATTTATATTTGGGACTGGTCAAGCGGTTTATCGTCGGCGCCGTCGATGAAGTCATCAATACCTGGCTCCACTCCGGTGGCAAATACGATCTGGTATCGATGGCGGATCCACTGGTAGACCTTTTCTTGAACGGCATCGGCAGCCAAAGGCAGGTCCAGGCCTTTGAAGACGCCGGCAGGATGTAGTTGCTCCGGGAGAACCCCAACACACAAGGAGATTCTGGCTATGGCACAGCAAATAGCAGATCGGCGGGATATCGATTTTGTACTTCACGAGATGTTAAACGTCGAAGAGTTGAGCAATAATGAAAAGTATCAGGACTTCAACCGCAAGACGATTGATCTGATCGTATCTGAAGCCCGCAATCTGGCCATAAAGGAAATGTTACCGACTCAGGTTATCGGCGATCGGCAGGGCGTATGCTTTGAAAATGGTGCCGTAACTGTTCCCGAGGAATTCAAGAAACTTTATGACGTATATAAGGAAGGGGAATGGGTGGCGATGACCGAAAGCCTCGAGTGGGGCGGCCAGGGAATGCCGCGGACCGTTGCCCAAGCCGCCAGCGAATTTTTCGTCGGCGCGAACCTGGCCTTTATGATGTACCCGGGCCTGACCCATGGCGCCGGGAAATTGATCGAAACCTTCGGCACCCCTGAACAGAAAAAGCTTTATTTGAAGAAGCTATACACCGGCCAATGGTGCGGCACCATGCTCCTGACAGAGCCGGAGGCCGGTTCGGATGTCGGTGCGTTGACTGCAACGGCCACAAAGAACGATGATGGCACCTATTCCATCACCGGTAACAAAATTTTCATATCCGGCGGTGATCACGATCTGGTCGAGAATATCATCCATCCGGTATTGGCGCGGATCGAAGGCGCTCCGTTAGGTACAAGCGGCATTTCCCTTTTCATCGTGCCCAAAATATGGGTCAACGACGACGGCACCCTGGGAGAGCCCAATGACATTGTCTGTACCGGTGTGGAGGAAAAAATGGGAATCCACGGCAATGCGACCTGCTCCATGGCACTCGGTGGCAAGGGCCAATGCCGGGGCGTGCTTCTGGGTGATGAGAACAAGGGGATGCGGGCCATGTTTTTGATGATGAACGAGGCCCGTCTGCTGGTTGGCCTGCAAGGTTTCTGTTGCGCCAGTTCGGCGTATCTTTACGCGTTGAATTATGCCCGGCAGCGGGTACAGGGAAGACATCTGCTTAAAATGCAGGACAATACGGCGGCGCCGGTACCGATTATCCAGCACCCGGACGTCCGCCGACAGCTTTTGACGATAAAGAGCTACGTGGAGGGCATGCGCAGCCTGCTGTACCTGGTAGGGATGTTGAGCGACCGCATGGATATTGCGGACAGCAGCCAAGAAAGGGCCCGGTTGCAGGGGATGATCGATCTGCTCATACCCATCGCAAAGGGATACGTAACCGACCGGGCATTTGAAATGTGCAGTCAGGGACTTCAGGTCTACGGCGGTTACGGATACATCAGGGAATACCCGATGGAGCAGTTGTTGCGTGACTGCCGCATTACCATGATTTATGAGGGGACCAATGGAATCCAGGCCATGGATCTACTCGGCCGCAAACTGGGTTTGAACCAAGGCAAGCCGATCATGGATCTGCTGGGCGAAATTCAGAAAACCCTTGCCAAGGCCAAAGGGATCGACGTTCTCAAGGGGCATGCCGAAAGGGTGGAGAAGGCGGTGAACCGTTTGGGGGAGGTGGCATTGCATTTGGGACAGACCGCCATGTCACCCAAGGTCCTTTACGCGTTTGCCTATGCCCATCCGTTTCTGGATGTCTGCGGCGATGTCGTTCTATCGTGGTTGCACCTTTGGCGTGCCACGGTAGCAGCTGCGGCGTTGGAAAAAGGCGCCAAAAAGAAAGACGCCGCTTTCTATGAAGGGCAGATAAAAAGCGCTGAATTTTTTATCCACACCATCCTGCCGGTAACGAACGGAAAGATGAAGGCCATTCTCGAAACAAACGGGGCAGTCGTTGATATCCCCGAGGCGGCCTTCGGCGGTTGAAGGGGTAAGAAGGCCGGTAGACGGAAATTACTATAGCCCACGGGGAGTTTTCATCTACCGGGAGCGGAGGGAATGATCAGCGACTCCAGCGCGCAAACTCATGCATAAGGCACCCTAAGGAAAGAACAGATTTTCATCATAATATGAAAATTTTAACTCCAACTCACCACTTGTGATCCCCATCTGACAGCCAGGGTTTCCGCTGTTCTTTCCCAAGGCTGCCTAATTCATTCAGGCAGTGCCCGCTTTCGCTGCTGATCATTCCCTCCGCTCTGGTGCAGCATTTTAAGGCCCCTCCCCTCAATTACTTGAGGCATCAAGGGCGTTTAACCGGAGCTTAAGAGAGCCCCATGAATCTCGCATACACCGGACAGGAGCATGTCTAAGGGCTCCTAACCGATGAAACAATGAATGTGAGGCACAAAATCAATTCGTTCAACCACCTTGCTTCTTTTGCTCCTGCTGCCTTAGCTCCTTTTTCAACACTTTGCCCACGTTTGTTTTAGGAAGCTCGTCACGGAATTCGATTTCTGTCGGCCATTTGAACTTGGCCAGTTTTTCCTGGCAGAATGCGAGCAGTTCTTCCTGGGTGGCTGTCTGGCCTTCCTTTAGGACCACGAACACCTTGGCCGATTCGCCGCGGGTGGGGTGGGGAATGCCGATGGCGGTTGCTTCCTGAATTTTGGGGTGTTCGAAGAAGACTTCCTCGATATCCCGCGGGTAGACGTTGAAGCCGCCGGAAATGATCATGTCTTTCTTGCGGTCGACGATAAAGTAATATCCCTCTTCGTCCATCATCGCGATGTCACCGGTGTGCAGCCAACCGTCAGTCAACGTCTCCGCCGTGGCATCCGGATTGTTCCAGTAGCCTTTCATCACCTGGGGGCCTTTTAACACCAGCTCGCCGGATTCTCCAACCGGCAGTTCAGTTTTGTTGTCGGTCAGATCGACGATGCGGCATTCGGTGTCCGGGATCGGTAAGCCGATACTGCCGACCTTGCGTTTGCCGCCGGCGAACGGATTGATGTGGGTCACCGGTGAGCTTTCAGTCAGGCCGTAGCCCTCCACGATAACGGCGCCGGTGCGGTTCTCGAAATCACGGATGACTTCAACCGGCAGCGGGGCGCTGCCCGAAAAACAACCTTTTATAGAGTTCATTGGTGTGCGGTCGATTTTAGGATGATTGAGTATACCGATGTACATGGTTGGAACGAGGGGTGCGAAAGTGGGCTTGAATTTTCCGATGGTTTCAAGCAGCGGTTCGGGTTGCGGTTTGGGAACGAGAATGTCTTCCCAACCCATGGATATGGCAAAATTCATGGCCGTGGTCAGACCGAAGACGTGAAAAAAGGGCAGGGCGCCGAGCATGATTTCTTGGCCCTCCTCGAATGTCGGAAACCAGGTGCGAACCTGTTGAACATTTTTGCTCAAGTTGGCGTGGGTCAGCATCACGCCCTTCGATACGCCGGTGGTGCCGCCAGTGTACTGGTACATGGCCACGTCTTCAAAGCCAAGTTCAATCACCGGAGAATCGGGGGTGTGTTGCGCCAGGATCGTTTTCCAGCGATACACGTCATCGGCCGATTTGACATCCGCTGCCAGCTTTTTCTTTTTGGCCACCAGGGGAAAGAGCAGGTTCTTTGGGAAGGGGAGGTAGTCGCCGATGGAGGTGATGATGATCTGTTTGATTTGTGTTTTGGGGCGCAGATCGATCATGCGGTTGCCAAGCAGATCGAGGGTGACAAGCAGTTTGGCACCCGAATCGTTGAACTGGTGCAGGAGTTCGCGATCGGAATAGAGTGGATTGTTCATAACGACAATACCGCCGACCTTCAGCACCGCATAGTAGGCCGCAACACAGGGAATAAGATTAGGAAGGAGAATCGCGACGCGATCACCCCGGGCAATTCCCATGGCAGAAAGAGCGGTGACAAAACGGTCAACCATGTCTTTCAACTGCCGAAAAGTCACGCGGTAACCCTGAAAGTTCAATGCCGGATGATCCGGGAACTGATGTGCCGACCTTTCGAGAAAATCCGGTAGGCAGATTTCCTCGAAGTCAACGAATTCAGGCACTCCCTTTTCGTAATTGGCCAGCCAGGGTTTACCCTGGTATGTGGATTCTGTCGTCACGGATACCTCCTTTGTGGTTGTTAAACAGGCCCGAGCATGCTATGAATTCTCCCTTATGCCGCAGTTTTATAAACATACACGCAACACCACTCCCCATATAACGAGAACAAATAAATTACAACAGGTTAAAGTGAATATCCCCGGAGGGCAACACGCTGATCACACGCTTTATATTGCTTTACTTTCGGAGGGGATGACAGTGATAACCGTAAGAGCGTTGAGCCGTTATGCCCTCGAGGGGCTGAGGCCATATGTCCGTCCGGGGAGTCTACCTCAGCCGTTTTTATCTTGACAGAAGACGCGACGGCCGCTAAAAATAATGAATGAGCATTCATTCATTGTGTACCCAACCTGACAGTAATAACCAGAAGGAGTCTCGAACAAACAATGGAATCGGTTCTGATCTCACCCGCTAATGCCCTCTACTTCGGTCTGCCCGGGAAGGCCATTTTTATTCTGATCCCCCTGATCGGTATCGGTATCTTTAGCTATATTATGATCCGAAGGATCAGCCCCTTGAGGAGCACCACTCCGGATCCTCGTTTCGGCCGCGCGGGTGAACGCATCCGCAGCGTTTTCAAGTACTGGCTGGGGCAGTACAAACATCCGCGCTACTTTTTACCCGGAATTATGCATATCTTGCTGTTTTCCGGATTTCTGATCCTTTCGGTTCGTTCATTGACCCTCGTAATGATGGGCGTCATTGACGGATTCGTCATGCCGGGTCTGGGTGGCGGATTGGGGCATGTCTACGGGGTTTTGAAAGATCTGGCAACGACCATTGTGCTGCTGGCGGCCCTGGTGCTGATCATCCGCCGAGGCGTATTCAAACCGGCCCGTTACGATGTTCCACCACGCTACGGCAAAGGGCACACCTGGGAGGCCATCCTGGTGCTTTGCCTCATCACGGGACTGGTTACGTGCGACATGGTCTTCGACGGCAGCCTTTCAGCCGCGCAGATTCAAGAGGGTCTTCCTACCGAAACCATTCTTCCAGGCACCGGACACTGGGTGGCCACAAATCTTTTTCAGACTCTGCCTCAATCAACCCTTCAGCAATTGAATCAGGGGGCGTTCCTTCTTCACGAGCTGATTTTCTTCTTTTTTCTCTGCTTTCTACCCCTGGGCAAACACTTTCATGTCATCACCTCTCTTTTCAACGTATATTTCATGAAGCTCGACAAAGGGACGGTCAAACCGGTGCGCTGGGGCGTGAGCGACGAGAAGCTGGACGATCTGGAATCATTCGGTGTGAAAGTCTACGAGGATTTTACCTGGAAGCACGTTCTCGATTTTTACTCTTGCGTCGACTGCGGGCGGTGTTCCGACAATTGTCCGGCCAACGCTGCCGGACGACCGTTGTCGCCGCGATTCATTTCGATCAAATGCCGCGATCACGGCTACCACAAATACCCGCTTCTGGGTTCATCGAAAGTGACGGAATCCGATTCGGTGTTGATCGGTAATGTTCTGGAAGAAGATGAGATCTGGTCCTGCACGACCTGCGGCGCTTGCGAGGAAGAGTGCCCGGTCATGATCGAATACATCGACAAGATCGTCGACGTTCGTCGCGCGATGGTCGATGAGGGTATCGTGCCGCAGTCGCTGCAGAAACCGCTGCAGGCGCTCGAAAAAAGGGGTAATCCCTGGGCCAAGATGGAAAGGAAGCGTGCCGATTGGGCGGCTGTGGAAGGATTCAAAGAGGTTTGCCCCGTGAAGGTTCTCGGTAAAAAGTCGTCTGCCGACGCCCTCTATTTTGTCGATAGCATCAGCTCCTTCGATGACCGCATGCAGGATATTGCCAGAGCCACGGCCCGATTACTGCAGGCTGCGGACATCGATTTCGGCATTCTGGGTAAGGACGAAAAAGACAGCGGCCACGAGGCGCGCAGATTCGGCGAGGAAATGCTTTTCCAGGACTTGATGGCCCATAACACCGAAAAGATCCTTGACTCCGGCGTTTCCAGAGTGGTTACTTCCGACCCGCACGCCTATAATGCCCTGAAAAAAGATTACCGGGATATGCCACCGACTGATCACATCAGTGAGTTGCTGTACGAGAGGGTCCGATCCGGAGCAATCACGTTCAAGCCCCTCGAAAACAGTGACAAAACTTACACTTACCATGATCCTTGTTATCTCGGCCGGCACAATAACCTGTACGAAGAGCCGCGCGCGGTGCTGGATGCCATACCCGGTTTGCGGCGGGTTGACATGGAGCGAAGCCGCGACCGCTCTTTTTGCTGCGGTGGCGGCGGCCTGATGCTCTTTTATGAACCGGAAGAGGAAGAACAGCGGATGGGGGTGATCAGGGTTCGGATGGCCGAAGAGGCCGGCGCGGATGTTATCGTTACCGCCTGCCCCTTCTGTTTGGTAAATATGGAAGACGCCATCAAAGTCGCCGGCCTGGAAGGCAAGATGGAAGCCATTGATTTGTGCGAACTGGCTGACCGGCAGCTAGATAGTGTAAAAGCGTAACATCGGTTCGGTTTGACACCGGTACAGGTCAGACCTCTGTTGACACGATTGATACATTTGGGAGGTAGAAATGGAGATCTTGGTTTGTGTGAAAAGAGTTCCCGACACGGCCGAAAACGAGATCGAGGTGAACAAGGATGGCTCGGACATCGAGCGAGACGACCTCGTCTATTCGGTCAACGAGTGGGACAACTATGCCGTCGAGGAGGCGATCCAGATCCGCGACAAAGTGGGCGGCAGTGTTACGGTCATTACGGTCGGTGACGAGGAATCAGAAGAGGTACTCAGAAGAGAGATGGCCATGGGTGCGGACAATGGTATTCTGCTGTCCGATGCCGCCTTCGAGAATTCCGATGGCCGCGGTATTGCAACCATTCTCAAGGCTGCAGTGGCAAAAGGACAGTATGACCTGGTTCTCACAGGCGCCCAGGCCGATGATGGTGCCGGGCAGGTCGGGGGGATGCTGGCGGCCATGCTGGATTGGCCGTATGCGTCGCTGGTCAATTCGTTAGAAGTAGAGGGCGGTGAAAAAATCAAGGTCGGCCGTGAGATCGAGGGCGGCAACCAGGAGATCAACGAGATCGATCTTCCCTGCGTGCTCTCGATTCAAACCGGCATTAACGAACCGCGCTATGTCGGGATCCGGGGCATTCGTAAAGTGGCTTCCGTCGACATACCCGTGCATGGTGCGGCCGATCTCGGTCTTGCCGCCGAGGCCACGGGGTCCGGCGGGGCCAGGGTCAAGCGCGTCGATTATTTTGTCCCCGAACTTGGCGAGGGGGCCGAGATCCTGGAAGGTAGTATGGAAGAAAAAATTGACAAGCTGATGGAACTTCTTAAATCCAAAGGAGGGCTGAAGTAATGGCCGGACAGGTTTTTGCCTATATCGTACACAGGAACGGGGTTGCTGAAGACACGGCGCTGGAATTACTTGCCGCGGCCGCCAAAATCTATCCGGATGCGCCGGCAACAGCGATTGTCACCGGTGTCGGTGACGATTTGGAGAGTGTTTGCAACGCGCTGACATCCGCTTACCCCGAAATATGGAAAATCAACCATGATGCGATGGCTTACCCGAATGCCGAAATTATCTGCAAAGCATTGGTCAACATCCTGCCGGCGGGCGCCATCGTTCTCCTGCCCCACGATACCTTCGGGATGGATCTGGGACCCGGTCTGTCGATCAGACTCGACAGCGCCTATACTGCCGATGCCGTCGATTTTACCGGACTGGAGGGCAGCGTTCTTAAGGTGATCCGGCAGGAGTATAGCGGCATGGTCAGCACCCACACACGATGCGACCTGGCCAACGGCGCCGTGGTGACCTGTCGGCCCGGATCGTTTCCGCCGGTGGAAAATACTCAGGCCGGTGGCAGCGTGGTGGACAAGTCCGCAGATGTTGGGGACCTGACGGTAAGACGCCGTTATCTCCAGGTTGTCGAAGCCGAGAAAGGCGATGTCGACATCACCAAATCCGATGTCCTTGTATCCGTGGGTAGAGGGATCGAGGATCAGGATAATATCGAGCTGGCCGAGGAGCTGGCCAAATCGATGGGTGCCGTGGTTTCCTGTTCGCGGCCGATCGTGGATGCCAAGTGGCTCGAAAAACCCCGCCAGGTCGGAACGTCAGGACAGACGGTCAAGCCCAAAGTCTATCTTGCCCTGGGTATCAGCGGATCCTTCCAGCACCTGGGAGGCATAAAGGGGTCACCCTTCATTGTGGCCGTCAATAAAAATCCCAAAGCACCGATCTTCCAGGTGGCCGATGTCGGTATCATCGAGGATATTTTAGATTTCATCCCCGAGTTGACAGAGAAAATAAAAGAGAGCAAGTAACGTCCATTTCAACCTGATGGTAGAGCCGGTCTTCCTGTTTCACCGGAATGACCGGCTTTTTTAGCTCTTATCTGTCCACGTATGATCATACTTGGGAAAGTACAGGGTGGGCGAGTAAAGGCGTATTATATGGATGGGTTCGGCAGGTTGCGGAACGTTCTGCCCAATGGGTCAAATTTTGAGAGTTCTGGTTAAATAACCGCAGATCAGCAGTGTTGCGGATAGGGCGCCACTGTGAAAATCAGTTGCCCGGACTGTATCTATGTATTTTGCGTGTATGTACAGCCGATGGCCGCAACTCAACCGTTTTTAGGCGGTTTCTGCCACCGCTTCAATTGGACCGTTTCGAGGTTTTTGATTTCCTGTATGGCCTCTAAAACCAATCGTTGCGGTTTCTCAATGCGCCTTTGTTGTCTGAATTCTTCCTTGTTTATCCGTCTCCTCTCCGTGGATGTCCCCATCGTGGTCCCCCCTTTTTTACCATCGATGCTGACGACCCCTTGATCGTTCGGGCTTGCCATGGTTGTGCCCCGTTCACCCCTACCTAAACCGTTTCCAGGGCCTTGATGACGGTTGGCAGACCATGCAGACCAAGGTCTTGGCCGGGATCAGTGGTCTGTTTACCTCCTATTCTGTATAAATTATTCCCCATGCGGTAACATCACTCTGCGCGGTATGTCAACAGGCTAATTTGGTGTTGTTTGGACGGATGATACGATCGTCCCGTCATGTATATTGCCGGAGTTCAATCTATCTATGCCAGACCATGGAAAGAATTTTCTGGCTAATGCCCCTAACGGCTTCGACCACCCGACCGGGTTCTTATTTATTTTCATAGGGATTAGGAAAAAAAACTCCCAATTTGAAGGGTTCCAACAAGATGCCGACGCGACTCAATCGAAATAAATATCTGTAATTTAATCAAATACAAAAATATCGCACGATTGTTTAAAGTTGGTCTAATTTTTGATTGAGCAGAAACCATGATTGTCTTACCCCGGAAATTTCATCAATCGGAGGCTTTTATGGTCAAGGCATTTCGAGGTGATGCTGTAGTCAGTCTACTGCGATCCTCTGATAACCACGCCATAGCGTGACCATAGGAGCCTCCGGCTGATCCGAAGGGTGAAATCTTTTCAGCTCTTTCATTAGATCTTGGGGAGATACAAAGTGTCCCACGTTTATACGGTCCATGAATTTGACCAATGCCCCAATATTGCTTCTTTTTGGCCGCTCGGTGAAAAGATTTCATGAAATATTCGGGCGAACAATACCCGGCGACTTACGAATTACCCCCTGCGCTCTTTTCGAATCGTGACACAAGAAAGGCGAGTTATCTCAGAGGTTATCTTCAAAATGGTAAACATACCCCTCATCGGCATCATGAGCGTGTTGGTTTTATTTTTGCACATAACTCCGGCAACATCAGGATTGGAGGAAGGCGTTTCCCGGGTCGATAGTGGGCCATGGATGCGGCTGTTTCCTAAATCTTATATAGAAATCCTGGGATTTGACGATATATGGAATTCTTCTTTTCCGCACGCTCGGATAACACCGGAGTTTCCCATCGATGAGAAAGCTGTCCGGGTTTTTTCGCTGCCGCCAGAGATTTCTACACAACGGGCTGTAACCCTGAATGATGGGGGGGTGGAAACGGTCAACGAAGATCAAACCCTCAGGCAGAATGGCTATGATTTCCTGGAAAGAACTTTGAGAAAGTACATCGATATCAAACGTGCCGGAGGTTGGCCAAAGATCGCGCTGGGTCCAACAATACAGGCGGGTGGTAAGGGACCGCGCGTGGATACATTGCGCACCTATCTGAAAATCACAGGTGATCTGCCAGCTGAATCCTCGGCGTCTATCAACATACTCGATCAGGATCTCGAAACGGCAGTGCAGCGGTTTCAGCGCCGGCATGGATTAATCGCGGACGGTATCGTCGGGAAGAATACGCAAGCGGCCCTTAATATATCGGTAGAAGACCGGATTAACCAAATACAAATCAATTTGGAACGTTGGCGATCGATTTCTTACGATTCCGGCTCGCGTTATTTGATGGTCAACATTCCCGGTTTTGAATTAAGTATCGTCGAAAATGATACGGTCGTTCAAAAAATGCGCGCCATCGTAGGAAAGAAGCGTCGTCAGACACCGGTCATGTCGGACCGAATAACCTATTTGGAGTTGAACCCTTACTGGAATATCCCCCGTAAGATCTTCCTAAAGGACATTTTGCCCAGAATCCAGGAAGATCCGGAGTATTTGGCAAGGCAAGGAATAAGGGTCTTTGACGGCTGGCAACGGGAGGCGTCGGAACTTGATCCGGTTTATATTGATTGGGGCGAGGTATCATATGATCGTTTTCCCTACCGTCTGCGCCAGGACCCTTCCGAAATTAATGCCTTAGGTAAAGTAAAGTTCATGTTTCCTAATCAGAAAGGCGTGTACATACACGATACGCCCGGAAAAAATCTTTTCGCTAAGCAAAAAAGAACCTTTTCGTCCGGATGCGTGCGCGTTCAAGATCCTCTGACCTTGGCAGAATATCTATTAAGCGAGCAAAATTGGGATCGAGAAAAACTTGCAACGATTATTGAAACCGGACAAAGGAAAATCATCGTATTGAAAAAGGCAATTCCCGTACATTTGGTCTACTTTACTGCCTGGGTGGATAAGGGCGGCGAGTTGAACTTCAGGGAAGATATCTATGGAAAAGACAGGGATTTTTTATCGGACAACAATCAAGGCTCATCCATCGTCACGAATTTCAACAATGATGATAGAAAGGATATTCTGCGTGCTAATTAGTTGAGTCCTCGGAGAGTTTTCATTTACCCGGAGCGGCGGGAATGATCAGCGACTTCAGCGCGCAAACTCATGTATGAGGCAACCTGAGGAAAGAACAGATTTTCATTATATAGTGGTTGTCAAAAAAACGTTCCATTATTCGAACGTTTTTTTCTACAACTCACTTATACCATCCTTCCGTATTTCGGAATATATCTTTGAAAAGCGGTATAAAGTGGTGGAAAACTCATCGTAAATACGGTGTGCATCCCAAATAGGCACCAAATCCGACATTTTCTATATTTTCTTTGTATTGACAACCAAAGGCATACAAAAGGAAATGAAGTTTAAATACCTTGCATTTTCAATGAGATATGGTAAAAAGGCAACATCTAATCTTTTTTAAAAAAAAAGATTATTCAACCTGAAACTCAAGCGCTGAATTTAAAAAATCAAGTTGCTCATCGCCATACGGCGATTAGCAAATGGAGTGCCAATATTTGGGGGGCAATTTATTGAAGAATTTGATGCCTGTAATTTTCATTGGACATGGTAACCCAATGAACGCATTGTCCAATAATAATTATACCGAGGGATGGGCATCTATTGCTAAATCAATTCCACGCCCCGAGGCCATACTTTCTGTGTCTGCGCATTATTACATCCCTTTCACGATGGTGACCTCAAGCCTTTTTCCACCAACAATTCATGATTTCAGCGGTTTTCCCAAAGAACTGTACCAAGTAGAATACCCTGCTCCTGGAAATCCTGAACTTGCCCAGCGGGTTAAAGAACTGCTAAATCCAACTTCTGTAATGTTCGATGAAAGCTGGGGAATCGATCACGGAACTTGGTCAGTGCTTAAACATGTGTATCCCAATGCAGATATTCCTGTGGTCCAGCTTAGTATCGATGAGACTCAGCCACCGATGTTCCACTTTGAAATGGGAAATCGGCTCATGACGTTGCGAGAAGAAGGTATATTAATTGTCGGCAGTGGCAATATTGTTCATAACCTGGCTGCTTATAAGTGGCAAGACAGAGATATAGATCCTTTGGATTGGGCGATGCGATTTGAAAAATACGTGCGGGAGATGTTGATGAAAGGTGAATATAAATCGCTTATTGACTACCAAAGTTTCGGCGATGATGCCCTTTTATCTGTCCCGACACCGGATCATTATCTACCTTTTATTTATGTACTTGGTCTTTGCAAGGAAACGGAAGAAGTAAGCTTTCCGGTGCAGGGAATCGATGGCGGCTCGGTTTCAATGCTTGCTGTTAAGGTCAGCTAACTTCATGGCCCAAAAATTTTCTTCATTAGGCTGTTGCTCTGCTGGTGCTATACTCCAGCGGGAGAGAAATGGGTTATCTGTGAAAAGTTTTTAGTAGCGCCTGAAATAGGGCTGCCGTTAATCAGAAGAGGTGTCTTTATGGACAACGGTAAATATATCAAATTCATCCTCGTAACGGTGTTAGCCGCTCTGGTCTGTTGGAGTTGCTATCCGAAAAGGGTGGGGCCCATGGGCCCCGATGGGAAGCGGCTGACCTGGTCCGAAATGAGCCAGACGCAGCGCAAAGCCCACATGAGCAATGTGATCCTGCCGAATGCGGCCGTCCTTTTCAGCGCTTGGCGACCTGAGCGCTTTTCTAAGGTTGACTGCAGCCTGTGCCATGGCCAAGGACCGAAAACCGGAAATTTCAAAATGCCCACCGCCCATCTTCCCAGGCTCAGCGGGGAATTGCTTCTGGGACCCGAGCTCGAAAAACATCCGGAAACAACCCGGTTGAAGCTGAATCGTCTCGTGCCCATGATGGCAGATGCTTTAGGCCTCAAACCCTTCAGCCTCGTCACCCGCACCGGGTTCGGATGCTACTCCTGTCACCTGGGCCCGACCGGGGCCATGTTTGGAAACTGAGCGCCTGGAGTAGCGGAACATTCTATATGATTACTTTTTACTTAATCATCGATCAGCTATTGTGGTTGTCAAAAAAAAGATCCGATATTCGAAAGCTTTTTCGACAACCACTTATACCATCCTTCTGTTTTTGGGAATTTATTTTGAAAAGAGGTATAAACTTAGAATAAAGGATTTCAGCCCATAGCACTCACTCAGTTTTCGTGCAATCAAGGGGGGCATTCCACATTGACTCTCAATGGGAATTCCTCTATGGTTTTTCCTCAGCAACGCAAGCGCTTATCACCTCAAGCTGTTCACTATAATTCAGGAGAAAACCACTATGAGAGGTAAACTGGCAATCATCTTATTGGTCGTTTTTTTGGCGAGCCCGCTATCCGCACAGCAACTCAAAGGAACCCTTCAACAGATAAAAAAATCCGGTAAAATCAGAATCGGCTATCGTGAATCTCAACCACCCATGTCATTTTTAGACAAAGACGGCGCTCCGGCTGGTTATTCTATCGATATTTGTAAGGAGATTGTCACTGAAGTTGAAAACAAAATTGGTGCGGATGTAAAGGTTGAATATGTTCCCGTAACAGCTGAAGGGCGATTTAAAGCCCTGGACGATAACAAAATCGACATATTATGCGGCTCAACCACTAAAACGCTATCCCGCAGTGAAATTGTTGACTTCACTCAGCTGACATTTGTCACCGGCGCTTCACTGATGACCTTAAAGGATAATAAGGCTTTTGAATCCGGTCTTGATGGAACGAAAATTAGGCGTCGTTAAAGGTACAACGACCGCTGCCGAATTGAAAAAACTAATTCATAGAAACATCAACGGATGCGGAAATCGTCTTATTCAATTCAACAAAAGAAAGCATCGATGCACTACGGCAGAAGAAAATCGACGCCTTTTCTTCTGACCAGATCGTATTGATTGGTATCGCTTCAAAAGCTGATGACCCAATGGAATTTGTGATTAAGTCCGACCGTGTTTTCCTTTGAGCCTTTTGCGCTTGCCGTACGGCGAAATGATGCAGACTTTCGTCTTGTTGCAGATCGCGTAATATCTGATCTTTCCCGATCAAAAAAGATACTTGAAATTCTACGATAAATGGATTGGCAAGTTTACCCGACAAAGGCTGCCCATATTCGAAGCAATGATCCAACTTAATTCAACACCAGAGTGAATATCGTGCGGATACCTGTTATGACCTCAAGGCTAACAAATCGAAGATTTGTCGGTGGTTATCAAACCCTATCTGTATAAAATTTATATTTTGTAATAGTTCAACCTTTGGCAAGCTGTACAAGTATTGACACTTCAGATAATTTCGATATTCTTCAACAAAACTGTAAATATCTAATATGATAATTGTTTGTATATTCGATTTTTATCACAACACAAAATGGTAAACCCAAGGCCACGGAGTTGACCTTGTTATTGCATTAGAGTCACCTATTTCCCTTATCGGGAGTAAATTTTTCTGTTACAAGTAAAGGACTTTCGTTTTGACAAGGACATTTTAACATGAAAAAAGACCTAAAATGAAATCTTGAAATTTTAATCTGTATAATAAAAGGAGGGCAGTCTTGGCATCATTTACAGATCGCATGATACGGGCAGCAAAACTGGATGTAGCTCTATATGAAGAGATCGAAGCGGACAAGGGAGCCATGGGGCAAGCCATGGGAGTGGTCATTCTCTCCAGTGTTGCTGCGGGAATCGGAACTATCAGCGTTACAGGGATAAAGGGCCTTTTTTTCGGGACTATAGTGGCCCTGTTGGGATGGTTTATCTGGGCGTTTCTGACTTATTTTATTGGAACCAGGTTGTTACCCGAGCCACAAACAAAAGCAGATTATGGCGAGTTGTTGCGCACCATCGGATTCTCGAGTTCTCCGGGAGTTCTGCGAGTTTTGGCAATTATCCCTATGTTGGGGGCCATTCTCAATTTCATCGTTAGTATCTGGATGCTGGTGGCGATGGTCATTGCTGTCAGGCAGGCGCTTGATTATAAAAGTACTTGGCGAGCAGTCGGTGTCTGTTTCATCGGCTGGATCGTTCAGACCGTCCTTTTCGCTTTGTTTTTCTGGTTGGCAGGGGGATTCGGAGCCGCGCCGGCATAATCAGATGACTCTCCAACGTATTGGCGCTTTTTGAGGTTTTCTAAATCCTGTGATAGCCAATTCATATCTTTCTAAAATCCTCGGAAATAAAATTCAACAAATTGGCAAGGTAAAGCAACATTTCTGGTACCGCATAAATCAATCACAACTGTCAACCCCTTCCAAGTCTATATGAACGAATCCACTTAAGACCATAAACGCCTTCAGTTTAACAAATCAGATTCATTCTCTGTAGGAAATATGCCCTTCATTAAGGAAATATTCCCACTAAAATGAATGTTTCCCCCTATTGAAAAACCTTAGACTGTAAATATATACATATTCCATAAAAGTTGCTGTTTATTGAAGCCATCTTTAAATCCATGATGGGGATTTCGAAGAAGTGTATCAGCAGAGTTCCATCTGACTTAAGTGTCTTAAATCGCCGGACACTACCCTATCTTAGTGGCCCTTGTATCAATTGAGGTGGGTAAGTAAAGCGAGGTATAATAATGGAGTCCGAGACAAGACGAAAATAACCACGCCACATCGGTCATATTCCAATTTTGTATGCAGGATATGACTCTGAGAGATATGATAATGCCATAATGCTCAATAGCTGTTGGGATGGGATGCATTTTTAAATCGGACTCGCCAATTCAACCAGGATGTGATCTTTACATTAAAATCCAGGGTCATCTGCGAGGGAGTGACATGCCAGATCAGTACAAAGGTTTCCGGGCCAGAGTGAAATGGTGCCGTCAGGCGACGGACGATAAGGCGCCATATTATGGAATTGGCGTTCAATACACAGCCAAGAGTCATCTCTCATACTGTATTAATAGCGCCAACTCCGATTGTCTTTGCGATTTTTGTGAGAATCGACCCTCTATCAAATCGATCCATCGAACAGAAACCGGACTGCAGTTGTGTCCCGATTGCTTACTCTTCATGGAAGCACTTCCCCACTGTATCGAAGAAGCTGTGGAGCGTTTCTTATTGGGAAATGTGGTTTAATCACACAGTTCGATCGCAACAAATTAAATGAATAAGGAGAGAATGACCTATGGAAGTGACATCAATGGCAAAAGATTTACTCGGTTTGCAAAAACAGGCTCTAAATAATTTTTTCGACGCCATAATACTTTTTCAAGACCAGACTGAAATAACGAATAGATTTTATGCCAAACAATTGCGTATCAGCGATAAAGCGCAAGATTATGTCGATCAATGGCGAACGATTTTCAAGGATGGGCGTGACGAACACAGAAGACTTATCATCGAGAGCATCACCAACATGGAGGACTATTGCGACGCATTAGGTGAATTAGTTCAGACCTAATCTGACACTGCACTTGGAAAAGTGAGGGTTACCGGTTTTGATGGTAGGTGCCAAACCAAAACCAATCAAAACCACATGAGGTAGCCCTCATGCTGCATGGTAGTAAATCCATCATCAAACACAAGGTAGGATTTTAAACTTGGCAGAAGAACTGGGCAATGTGCCCCAGGCCTGTCGTATTATGGGGCTGTCCAGAGATACGTTTTACCGATCCAAAGCCGCCGTTGACGAAGGTGGCCTTGACGCTCTGAATAGCAAAGACCGCCGCTCTTCCAATTTGAAGAATCGAGTCGAGCCTCACCCGCAGCCCGCGGCAAGATCTACTCGCTTTGCTTTTACACGTGCACCAAAAAAGCCATGGCCTTCTGCTGGCACTAATTTCCACATGCGAAAAAGGTTACAAAACTGCCCACCTTTGAAATACCGGCATAGCCGATGCGGGTGTTCAGCATATTCTGGTTGTGCCCGGGAGAATTTCTCCAGCCTTCAAACTGGGCTTCGGGAGTAGGATAATTCCAGCCTACATTCTCCACACAATAGCTAAATCCGGAACTGGCGGCACGGTCATAAAATCCATCATGGTTCATACTGTTGTTGGCATGCATGTATTCACTATGCTCTGCGGCCAGCGAATTTAAAACGGCATCGAAGCTGAGAGGGGACTGCGCATTCGAAGTTCGATAAGCGCTGATCAGCTCCAGCAGTTGAGTTTCGTATGCGCCGTTGCCCGGAAAGCAAGTCAGATCTTCTCCGCTGCAGTCCTGATCGATACCGTCGCCGCAACTATCGATAGCACCGGGATTAATGGCAGCGTTATGGTCGTTGCAATCGCCCTGGCCCTCGGTATAACCATCGCCGTCTATATCTGGGTCTGCCGGATCGCACACCTGATCGCTGCCGCTGCAGTCCTGGTCGATACCGTCGCCGCAACTATCGATAGCGCCGGGATTAATGGCAGCGTTATGGTCGTCGCAATCGCCCTGGCTTTCGGTATAGCCGTCGCCGTCTATATCTGGGTTATTTAGGGTCGCGCGCAAATGATTTTGGGCCACGGCCGCAGAAATGAGTTGGCGAGGCGTATCGGCTGTAAAAAGGTTCAGCGCATTCAAGGTGTCAAACAAGCCCACAATGGCCGGGTCGTTTTCAAATTGGCTGATACTCAAACTAAAGTCAATCGCCCGGCCATCCACCTCGGCACGGATTTGCGCCGTGATCTGAATACCGTTTTGTAAGTTTCCATCCTGATCAAGGGATTGCAGCAAACGGCAAATATTGGTCACGGTTGAATCAGTCTCGTCAACGGCTCCTGGCACCAGATCAATGGGGGTCAGCATTTCTTTTCCCGCCGCTTGCCCCAAGATCACATCGCCGATAGAAAAGGTAATCGTTTCGCCTTCACGATAATCATATCTGCCACTAAGACCCGTCAGTCCGAACTCAGAACCTGTTTCATAGTCCAGACCTTCAACCGGACTGTCCACAAAAACCCCGTTGGGGTGTACGGGTCCACCAGCTCCGGCACCCCCGCCACCGCATCCAACCATAACAAGCGTCAGGGAGCACATCATCGTCAGCAGACCCAACACATAATGTCGTCCAAATCCTTTTATTACCAACATCATACGCCAAACTCCTCGTTCAAATTATGGAATAACAACACGCAGCCAAACGGTATTGCGTTACCCGTATGCTTCATCATTCAGAAGCGATGCGATCGACTTCGTTCCTACATTTAAAACTATGAGCGCATATCGCCGAGCGTGCGCATGAATGAAGCGTATTTACCCAGAATTTTCAAATATCAAAATCTGGTAAGTTTCTAGACAACCGTTTCCGATGTGCCAATTGTAGACAAACACCTGGGGATCCAAAACACCGTAACAATCTCTTTGAAATATATGCTCAAGAGAGTTTTGCAAATAACATTCCAAATAAACATATAACATTATAACTAACTATTATAACTATTGTTTTAAGTCTAAAAACTCTTCGTCTAAAGATAAATTGAAGGTATTGTCACACAATCCTGCTGTGCGACCTGCACCCCTTATTAGAAAGAAGTTTATTTTCAGTCGGTTACCCTTGTAGGGTTATTCATGCAATATTACAAAAAAGGAAAACGTAACACTATGCATCCAATAGAAAAACGGGTTTAGTATAGTCTGTGCTGGTGGGCCATTTCCATTAAAACTTGTGATTAGGTCGATTAATCTGCATTCAATTGGGTCTGAAATAACGTTTGGTTGCAATTCCTATCCACAAGTCCGGCTCAGGTTGTGGTACCTGATATTAAGCGCAAACCGAGTCAGCACTCAAATCATTGCGTTAGCCGAATAATATTACTTGAAAATTCTCAGGAACCAAAACTCCACGTACTGGCAAGATGATACAATTCGATGATTGGCGCAATTTTCTTAAAAAGGGGATTTTCAGAAAAAAATTTGAAAAGATAAGGAGAAAATTTCATTGATCGATGAGAAACCGCTACATCACTGTGATTCTAATTTAAGTACATTCTCAGTTTGTTTAAGTCATTAGAATTTGGATTATTAATTATCGCGCCGATGTGAATTTCTTTGTCTACCTCCACAAATCGGCGGGCATCACACTCAAAGTTGATCTCCACTCCATTCTCGGGAAGTTTAAACAATAACCTGAACTGATCCTTCCCCGTCAGCAACGCCTCTTTAATTCTTGATCCTTTGGGATAGGTAACATTTACACCGCCCATGGCAATATCTGTTATCACACAGGGAAAGGAATGACTGTTGTTGCCATTTTCCATGATGGTCATGGCAGGCAGGGTAATTTTGTTCCTTTGATGCGCGCGCCTTTCATCACCGATTTCATGCGGTAATAGATAATGCTGCTCTTCAAGATAGTTTAAAATGATTTTGTCCAGCAGAGATGCGACTGTCCGTCGCTCTTTTCTCGCTGCAAATTGAAGCGTGTTGCGTACCAAACTTGCCATCCGAACTGAATAAACGATGTCCTTTTTCATATAAACATTGTACATCATATGCAATACATTATCAACTTTTTTGATGTTTCTTCTCCGAAATTAGAAATATAAATTTCCTATTGAGAAATCTAAACCGCTTGAGGACAACTCCCTCCAGTAAGAACCTCTTCGGATCATATTCCTGACATTTTATATTAAATAATCAATAATATCAGAATATTTTGTAATTTCAGACATGCTAAAAAAATATGGGAGGTGCTTTTTGACCAAAATCCAATTGATTGAAAACTTAAAAACAGAGTTCGGAATTTCAAAGAACGATGCATCGACTATCGTGAATTTATTTTTTGGAAAAATCTCTGATGCTCTTTCAAGCGGGGGTAGGATCGAAGTCCGGGGTCTTTGTTCCTTTTTTGTGAAAAAGTATAAGAAATACGATGGCAGAAATCCTTGGACAGGTGAAATTGTGAAAGTTCCTGTCAAGAAACTGCCATTTTTTAAGTGCGGAAAGGAACTTAGAAAGCGGGTCGATCATTAGGGTATGAGAATTAACCCTTGAATTGTGATTAAGGCAGTGGATGAATTGAACTGATTTCGCTTTTTCACTAATCGTATTTATTATTTCCGAGGATATATTTCGATGAGGATTAAGAAATATCACTTCATTCGTCGAAACCAGAGCGCTTGGCAGGATGATGTTGCCCCGAAAAAGTGGACACATAGTTGACCCATCCGGATAACGTACAAACAGTGTTACATTAATTGGAAGTTTAGAAACACATAGACTGAAGTTTTTGACAATAAGTTTAAAGCGTTAATCCTATCCACTTCTAACTAATGTTTGATGCCCCAATGTCTTATTTTTTTGATAACGAAATGTAACTAAAAAATGAAAGGAGTATTTGCTATGAATAAGAAAACGAAATTAACCAGAGTATTCATTATATCGACTGTACTAATATTCTTTTGCTTAGGATTATCCATAACTCCATTGGCAGCATCCGATGACGACTCAAACGAATTTTTTAGGTTCTTTCGAGTATTCCTATCCTATTTATCCACTTTCAATTTTGAGAACTATGAATGGACCGAAATCAATCCTTCTGCGCCATGGGCCCCTCGTGCTGGTCTGGAGTCGGTCGAGCTGAAAGGACTGTTCTACGTGATGGGTGGGCGCACACCCCTGCCTCCACCAGCACCTCCATTCGCCAGCATTATACAGCGCGACGTATGGGTAAGTGAGGATCGAGGTGTTAACTGGAAGTCTCTCGGAGAAGCACCTTGGCCCAGACGTGCGTTCTTCGAATCTGTGACCAAGGGTCCTTATATGTATATTATGGGAGGCCAGAGTTTCGATCTTGAGTGCCCGTTTCAAGGTTGTACGCCTGAACAAAAGATCCCCGTTTCAAAGTTTTACAACGATGTCTATCGAAGCCGAGACGGAATCAATTGGGAACTCATGACGGACAATGCAGCTTGGGCCCCACGTTCCGGTTTGAGCGCGGTGGTCCATAGAGGCTGGATCTATGTGTTTGGTGGTGCCCAGGGAGATGATGAGGCTATTGGGGGTACAGGACGAGAGTTTTTTACCGATGTCCACAAGTCCCGAGATGGCCGGAACTGGATTAAGGTAACCGATATCGTACCATGGGATGGACGAGGTGGTGCTGCTGCCGTTGTTAAGAATGGGTGGATATATTTACTCGGTGGCGAAAACGGTTTTTTGTTGCCGCCATTCGGTGATGTCTGGCGATCCCGTTACGGAGCTAATTGGGAATTAGTTAAGCAAGAGGCGTGGCTGCCTCGTTCTGGGCACAAATGCGGTGTTTTAACAAATACGATCGTTTGTTTCGGAGGTTTCAATCTTGCGGGTAATCCCATGGACGTTCAAATTAGTTCGGATGGATATGATTGGATGGCTCTCGATCCTGTGGGTTCTGCAGCTCCACCATGGTTAGCTTCATCCCCGGATTCGATCAAGTATGACTTCGACATTATTGTTACGAGAAGCCAAAATCCGAAATACCGGGGAATACATACATTTGGTGGAGATCGTGAAACCTTCGATTTTCAAGATGGTCCGCCACAGGGAGCTCCTCAGGGGACATTGACTGAAGGGGTCCCCGACCTACGAGTTGATAATGATGTGTGGCGATTCGCTCCTCCGTCAGATTGGAAAAAGCGAAAAAAGAACTAAATAATGTTTTGGTATAGATAAACTCAACAAATATAAAAGCAGTAAAAAAGTGGCAATAGGCGGGGTCAACGACCCTGCCTTATTATTTGATAACGCACTATTGATGTCGTCAAAACCCAAAATCAATGAATCTGCTGAGACTGTCGAAAAACCCTAAATCGGCGATGTTGATGTTTTTAAGCTATTGATTTCATTATATGCGAAATTGCCAAAATCGCTCTTTTTGGACTTTTTCGACAGTCTCGCTATATTCCTTGAGTTTTTATCTGGCCGATTCGCTTGGGATAGCCACACCGTATCGTCACAAATGATGCGATTTCCGATAGTTGGACTAATGGCAAGGTCACACAAGTTTTGACAAGCTCAGTTTAATTGGGATAGGCGCAACTATTTTCAAATGACTGATAGTTGGTGTTCTGGCAGGATATCCCAAGTTTAGGTTGGGTATAATATTCACTGAATTTTAACATAGTCAACAATTCCCTAAAAGTTCATCTTGCGTAACCACACCTAAAATATCTTCAGTCCTTCCAGGTTTCACCAGTAGGCACGTATGTCACAATTTTGGTAAAACCAAAGAACGGTTTGTTGGCTGAGGCAATAAGCAATGAGGCGAAGCATGAAGTTTCCCGCTTTCCCTTACTATTATTCGATGCTCAAGAACCGCTTTAAACCGCTCCTGAAACAAATGCCCAGAGCGCCTTCGTTTACGATTAAAATACACAGCATATCTAACATTGATCCATTCTATTGCCTGGTCTATTGCCTGGCTCAGGTTCGGATGCGGGGTTTCGATCAAAAGGTGATAGTGATTGGTCATCAGGCAATAGGTATGCACTTTGATCGCTTAGCGCTGCACGCCTGCCTCAAATATTCTAAAAACCCCGATCGCTTTCGGTTTTGAATAGATCCGATCCCGCATTTCCGCGATGCACCACAGGGTAAAAAGCACCCGGATACTGATTTCTTAATGGCCTTGCCATCTGAGCAACACCTGTTCGTCTGATTACGAAGATAACGGTTTTTGCAGAAAATCGCAAAAGCTCCTGCAAAGCTACTTTAATGAAAAACTCATTATCAATAGTTGATAATTAAGATGCGACCCCTTTCTTCCCCGGAAATTATTATACAAATGTGGCGTGCGTGCATATGAAATCTGAAATCTCGCAAAATAACATTCACTAATTTGAATATACCGGCGATACTTGGTATGTATTATCGAGTAGCGTGTTATTGATTTTGCGATGGAATTAATCCTTGCTCGTAAACACGATCCAGTTTTGCTGAAATATGGTTTTCGATGTTTCTCCATTAAACAAGGTAGCTTATATGATCCTATGCCGGATTATTGACCTGTCCCCCTTATCTAATAGGCTTCATCTTACAATTCTATTGATGTTCATCTTATCTTTGCAAGGTTGTGCTGATATGAGAGAATTTCTGGTTAAATCTCTGCCTCTTCCAAGCCACCTGGAGGAAAAGATCGAACGAAATGACTTTTTTGTTGCAAAAGAAGATGACGTCATTGGCCGTTTGTCGATCATCAGACTTGAAAAGGAGGATACGCTGCCTGATATTGCGAGACACTTCAGCTTGGGAATCAATACAGTCAGTGCAGCTAATCCGGGGATAGATATATGGGTGCCTGAGGCCGGAGAGCGTATCCTGTTGCCTCTGAGCTTTATCCTGCCAGACACCCATAGAAAAGGTATCGTGATTAATTTAGCCGCTATGAGGCTCTTTTATTATAAAGGAAATGGTAAACTATTGGCCGTGTCGACCTACCCGGTCGGTGTCGGTACCACAGAGCGGCCCACTCCCATGGGCCAAATGTATGTAAATCGCAAGAAGTTCCGGCCGACCTGGTATGTGCCCGCCTCGATTGCGGAAGACCATAGGAAAAAGGGAGATCCTCTGCCGGCTAAAGTACCACCGGGGCCTTTAAATCCATTGGGAGAATACGCTCTCTATTTAAGTAAGTCAGGTTATCTGGTCCATGGTACTAATAAACCGGCCAGTATCGGCCTCAGGGCAACCGCTGGCTGCATAAGACTCTTTCCGGAAGACATAAAGAGACTTTTCGAAAACACCCCGGTGAAAACACCTGTAAACATTGTTAACCAGCCATATCTCGTTGGTCAACGTGATGGAATAGTTTACATAGAAGTTCATACGCCCTTTGAAGAATCAGGCACCACTGAGTTGAAGAAAGCATATGCAAAATTGAGAAATATTGAAAAGAAGTCAGGACACGCGCTTGACTGGAAAAAGGTTAAGGAAGCAGTGGCCGAGTCCCGCGGGATCCCTGTACCCATATTCGAGATCCGTTATGGAAGTGATAAGGATGTTGCGGAAACCATAAAACTCAAGCACCCGGACAAGTTGTATGGCAAACCGGAAATACCGGAACTCAAAACGAACGCGTGGTATGTTCTGGCTGCTACTTTGCATGACAAGGTTGACGCTCTGAGGCTTGCCGCAATTATTAACCATCAGGGTCCACAAATTCCCGCAAGGGTGTTGTCAAAGGGCGATCACCACCGTGTTCTCGCCGGCCCTTTCAATAATATGAGCGAGGCCAAAGACGCGGCAAAACGCTTGAAAATTGATTTGGAAATAGACGGTATCTTGGTTGAACCATAAAAATGATTCAGCCAATTGCGCCTTTTCTTACACGATTAAGCAGCATAACTTGTTGAATTATCGCCCTCCAGCACCGGAGGCGACCCTGCGTTGCGAAATCAAGAAATGGTTGTACTTTAACCTCAAAGGAGGTACATGCTTTTTACATCAGGTCAATAACTAACGTGGGTATTTGTTGTGAAGTAACGCGGAATTATACAGTCTCTATTATGGTAAGGTAAACTGAAGAGAAAGGAGGTGACTACATTATGAAGAAGAGTCTTTTGGTGATCTCAATGATGCTTGCTCTCGCTATTGTTGTAGGGGGTTGCGCAACAAAAGGTGACCTCGAGGAGGCGCAGGCCCGGGAAAAGGCGATTGCCGCGAAAGCTGATCAGGCGGCTCAGGATGCGCAGGCTGCCAAGGCAACAGCCGATGAGGCCATGTTAAAGGCGAATGAAGCAGTGGCCCGCGCTGAGGAAGCTGAAAAGAGGGCAAAGGAAAGAGAGAGAATCGCAGATGAAAAGGCGAGAATCGCAGATGAAAAAGCAAAACAAGCTGACACTATTTTCCAGAAATCAATGAAGAAGTAAATCGAAAGGAAGTGGCAAGGTTTTTGAGACTTACCACTTCCTTATATTTCCACCGTTTAGCATTGTACGTATTGCGGATATAACTGGAAGAGGACTGGTTTTGCGATCATCAAGCACATTATTAACAAGCACAAAGACGTATACGAGTAAAAGGCAGAGAGGGAGAGTCGGGTATCCTCGCCTTTT
>CAVRBA010000022.1:0-90059 GCA_963719015.1 uncultured delta proteobacterium
TTGATCGCGTGAACCTGAGAGAACAGGTGGTCTGGTCCCATCCGCGATCTGAATTTCCAGCCCTGACCGAGGACCAGAAGGATGACGGTGTTCATTTCGACCGCGTTCAAATGCTGGCGGATGATTACCTTAAAATGGGTATGACCCGCGTTAAAAAGGTCAGTTTGCCCGAACCATACAAGTTGGAATCTTTCAGCCGGAAAATCCTGGTCATCGGCGGGGGCATCACAGGGTTATCCGCTGCCTTGGATGCCGCCAACACGGGTTACGAAGTCACCGTTGTCGAAAAATCTGACGAGCTGGGCGGGCATGCCAAGACTTGGCGTAAACAGCTGCCGCTGGGGACCCCTTACGAAACGCTCAGTGCGCCAATTATTGCTGAGACGATAAAAGCGGTGCAGGAGCATGAAAAGATTACCGTCAAAACCGGAACCATGTTGGCAAGACTGGCTGGTGAACCCGGGAATTTAACGGCGACATTCAAAAAACCCGCAGAGAAGATCGAGTTCGATGTTCCCTACCCTCTGCCCGAGGAGATGCGGTTAGATGACAGCGGCAAGGAACTCAACGCCGAGCAACTCCACGAACGCTATATGGAGTATAACAAAGGCAAAAATGACATTCTGACCCTCGATCCCAACGGAGAAAAGTTTGGTGCTGTTATACTGGCGGCCGGGTGGAATCCGGCTAAGGTCGAGGGCGAGGCATACGCCCATCTGGGGGTTGATCTTCCGGATGTCGTGACCAATACGGAGTTTGAAGCAATTGCCAAGACCGGTAAGATCACCCGACCCTCCGACGGTAAAGAGGCACAGTCGGTGGTGTTCATCCAGAGCCCCGGCAAAGAAGACGACAAGGACTTCCCATACGCCGGAGCAGTCACCAGCCTGGTGGCCCTCAAGCAGGCCAAGTATGTGCGTGAAGACTTCCCGGATAGCGGCAAAGCATACATCTTCTATCAGCACATGCGCACCCAGGGGTTGACAGAGAACTTCTATAAGGCTGTCCAGCAGGATCCCGGGATCTTTATGACCAAGGGCACTGTGAAGGGTGTCTCCAATAATGGCGAAGGGCTTGTGGTGGAGGCTGAAGACACCCTGCTGGGTGATAAAGTGCAAGTCAAGGCCGACATGGTTGTCCTGGCCGCCGGTATGGTCCCAGCCACCAAAGACGATCCGGTGGTCAACCTGGCCTACCGTCAGGGACCGGCCTTCCGTGATATCGACCTTTTCGACGGTTACGTCGATTCAAACTACATTTGCTTTCCGTACGAGACCCAACGCACCGGCATATACGCCGCCGGTGCCATTCGTCGGTCTCTGACGGTGGAAGATTCTCTGGAAGATGCCGCCGGTGCGGCGCTGAAGGCGATCCAATGCATCGAATCGGTCAATCGCGGGGTTTCGGTACATCCCCGTTCCGGTGACATGACTTTCCCGGACTTTTTCTTTCAACGCTGCACGCAATGCAAGCGCTGTACCGAGGAGTGTCCGTTCGGTGCCCTGGACGACGATGCCAAAGGGACGCCGAAACCGAATCCGGCTCGCTGCCGTCGCTGTGGGACATGCATGGGTGCCTGCCCGGAACGGATCATCGGTTTCGCCGATTACAACATCGACAGCATCGGTTCCATGGTCAAGACCATCGGGGTTCCTTCGGAAGACGATTATGAAGAGCCACCCTTCAGGGTCCTGGGGCTGGTCTGCGAAAACGATGCTTACCCGGCCTTGGATATCGCCGGACTGAACCGCCTGTCATACTCGGCCGATGTCCGCTTCATCCCCATTCGATGTCTTGGATCGATGAACGTCATCTGGATCAAGGATGCCCTTTCCCAGGGTATGGACGGGGTTTTTCTCCTCGGGTGCAAACATGGCGATGATTACCAGTGCCATTTTATTAAAGGAAGCGAATTGGCCGATATCCGCATCAAAAAAATCGGTGAAGCTTTGGCCAGTCTGGCCCTGGAAAACGAACGTGTCGTTCAGTTCGAACTGGCTATCGATGAGTACGATAAGATCCCACAGATGGTAAATGATTTTGTGGCCTCTATCGAAGAGCTCGGACCGAACCCGTTCAAGGGATTCTAACATAAAAGGAGAGAGACGGGCGGTGGTCGCTATCGGCTGCCGACCGTCTTTGATGCAGGAGGTTACCAATGGCGGATACCATTACGCTTGAACCCGATGTTGGATTTATCAGAGAAGTCGGCAAACTGGGTGGCGGTGATTTGAAAAAGTGCTATCAGTGTGCGACATGCTCGGTGGCTTGCAAGATTTCTCCGGACAACAAGCCCTTTCCCCGCAAGGAGATGATTGCTGCGTCCTGGGGGCTTAAGGACAGGCTGGTTGCTGATTACGACGTCTGGCTTTGCCACAATTGCGGTGACTGCACGACCCTTTGCCCCCGTGGAGCCAAACCGGGAGATGTACTGGGAGCCGTTCGCGCTTACGCAGTCGGTGAGTATGCCACCCCTAAAGCCCTGGCCAAAGCGGTAGCCAACCCCAAAATGCTACCCTTTCTGTTTGCTGTTCCTGCGGTTATTTTTATCGTGGTGGGCCTGATTTTCAACTCTATAGGAATCAACTGGCTCAATTTTTCGCCCCATTCCGGAGAGATTTGGCAGTCCCACTTCATCAACAACTACCTGGTTGATATCATCATGATTCCCACTTTTTTCGGAGCCATCGGTGTATTCGCATTGGGTCTGAAGAGATTTCTCAATGATATGCATCAGCAGGCAATAAAAAATGGAAAAGCCGAAGACAAACCTCTCGATATGGGCGGCGTCCTTGCGGCTCTGGTGCGCACGATCACGACCATTTTGACCCACCGCAAATTTAACGAGTGCGGGGAGAACAAAAGTCGCGCCACGGCCCACATGATGGTGCTGTTCAGTTTCATCGGTTTGTTTATTGTAACCAACTGTTTTTTCTTTGCCGAGTGGGTCCTGCATATCGAGGGCCCTTACAGTCAGCTCAACCCGGTCAAATGGCTCGGAAATATCGCCGGTGTTGCCCTGGTCGTCGGATCGATATTGCTATGGCGGACCCGGTTGGCCAATAAAGACCAGGGCTCGTCTTATTGGGACTGGTATTTGGTAGTTCTGGCCTTTTCTCTGGGGGCCACCGGTCTGGGAACAGAAATCGCCCGACTGATGGGCTTATCCGGTGTTTCTTATTTCATTTACTTCTTGCACCTGATGTTCATCTGGAGTCTGTTTGCTTACACACCATTTTCGAAGCTGGCCCACTTGGTTTACCGGACGACGGCCATGACTTACGCGGAGTATACGAACCGAAAATAGCATATAACAGTCGAATAGATATAGAATCTAAAAAGGGGCGCGGTGATAATCCGGCCCCTTTTTTATTTTAACAGGAGGGGATTCGTTTTTTGTTTTAGTGTATTGTTTAAAATTCGGGTGTAGTGAATACACCAAACACCAAACACACAAACACAAAAAACTAAACACCAAATCAAAAGGGGCAACTCCTTCGAGAGTCACCCCTTCATTGTTTTTCAGGCTTTCTATAAACGACGGTGATCAATCACCCGTTGCGGCTTTGTGGGTCTTGATTTCTACCTTTTCGGTCAGGCCTTGGTAGTAATCACGCAGAATGGCCACGACCTCATCGCGTCCGAAATGATCCGGCAGCTGGCCACCTTCGGAGAGGAGTTTGCGCAGCATGGTGCCCGAGAGCAGGACCCGGTCTTCCTTGCCGTGGTTGCAGGTCCGCAGGGAAGCCATGCCGTCACACTTGTAGCAGTAGAAGGTCCAGTCGATTTTCAGTGGCTGGCAGGCCAGGGCCTTGCCAGGCTCTTCTGGGTACGGGATTTTATCGAAGATGGTCTGGGCTTCGAACATGCCGTAGAAATCACCGACACCGGCGTGGTCGCGGCCGATAATCATTTTTGAGCAGCCGTAATTCTGGCGGAAAACGGCATGCAGCAGGCCTTCCCGCGGGCCGGCATAGCGCATATCCAGTGGATAGCCGCCCTGAACGACGTTATCTTCCACAAAGTAATTCTTCACCAATGCATCGATGCATTTCACGCGGACATCTGCAGGAATGTCGCCGGGTTTGAGATTTCCGACCAGAGAGTGAATGTAGACGCCGTCGCAGACTTCAACGGCGATCTTGCACAGATATTCGTGGGAGCGATGCATGGGATTTCTCAACTGCAGTGCGGCCACTTCAGTCCAACCGCGGTCATCAAATATCTTACGGGATTCTTCCGGGCGGTGGTAAACGCCGGCATATTCGGTGGGGTACTCACCTTCGCTGAGCACCTTGACAGGCCCGGCCAGGTTAAAATCTTTCTGCTGCATGACCATTTGTACGCCAGGATGATCTTCTTCAGCAATCTTCCAGAATTCTTCCGCCGTCGGGGTGCCTTCCCCCATATAGACCTTTTCGCACTCGTATTTCTTGTCCTCTGCGGTCAGCTCGTATTTTTCGGTAACCTTCATGGTCGCCATAATCTCGTTGCCTTCCGGGTCGTACAGCGCAACCTCGTCGCCAACGTTTATGGCATCCGCATCTTCTTTAGTGACGTCCAGCGTCACGGGAACCGGCCAGAAGGTGCCGTCAGCCGTAAGGTAGTTATCACAGACGCTTTTCCAATCGGCTTTGGTCATGAAACCAGTCAGGGGGCTGAACCCGCCGATGCCGATCATGATGAGATCGCCTTTTACACGCGGTGAAATGGCAACTTTTTTAAGCCCCGCAGCTTTTTTCTTTTCCGCTTCCAGCTCAGCACCCTCAAGCAGGCACTTGGTTAACCCTTTTCCGCCATGTGGTGGCATTAAGTTCGACATGTGCTCTAATCTCCTTTCATCCTGTGTTATTTTTTGTGGTAATTTTTTACCACCCACTACTTGCCATATAATGGATTTAAACTGGAATGATTAGTCGGTTGAATCGAGTTTGTCAAGCGTAATTCAGGACTTGGGCAACACGTGGGCAGATTTTGGCGATTGTCCTCCGATAAAACTTTTAATTTCACAGCAGGGCACGGACGAATCATTCTTAGGCTGATTTCAAAAAGGCACAATAATCCTGTATATTGTGTAAAAAAAGTCTTGACATACATTATATTGTGTGTAAAAGGGGTGACCAAATCTTTCAACAATGGCATTCAATAGGCGGATAGGATATGGAGCGACGAAAATCGACTCGCTACCCACTGTGGGAATACCTCTATGAGATTTATGACAACGACAACAATGCCATTGGCTGGATAACCGACATCAGTGACGGGGGATTATCCTTTGAATATATCCCGGCCGATATTGAAATCGGTAAGAACAGCATCATCTGCATTTTTCCCAAACAAGGCAATGGATCATATTTAGCGGGCATAAAATGCAAACGCGTATATGACATAAAAATCGAGGATGAAGAAATTTATCAAATCCCGGTGGAATTCAGACGCTGTGGTGTGAAGCTGTTCGCTCTTTTGGGTGAGAAGAAAAAAAAGTTTAGAAGTATTGTCGAGGAAATCAAAACTGCCAGATAGCCGTCCCCTTCTCCCACCAAGCCACTCTACACCCGCGGTCAGTCGACTTTATGACCAGTGATGGTAAGAATATGGCTGATATCCATTTAGTATGTTTCCGCCGGACGGGGTCCAGATTATACCGCTTTTCTAAAATAAATTCCGAAATACGGAAGGGTGGTATCAGTGGTTGTAGAAAAAAACGTTCGCATAACGGAACGTTTTTTTCTACAACCACTATAAAATCAGGCGGTTTATCTTAAAAGCTGAATAACGCCGCCACCGCTGCAGTTTGCCGATGAGCCGCCCCCAAAAGGTCCTTTGTATTCTTTCTGATAATCATAGATAACCCGGCCGTTCGGAGAGGCGATTTTCTGCTGCTGGTTTTTCGATATGAGGCCGCTCCATAATTTGGGTCCCTGATCACCATAGTGTCC
Organism: uncultured delta proteobacterium; assembly: GCA_963719015.1. Taxonomy (GTDB): domain Bacteria; phylum Desulfobacterota; class Desulfobacteria; order Desulfobacterales; family SG8-13; genus JARFQH01. The sequence continues at coordinate 5,940 of CAVRBA010000022.1, forward strand.
GGTGCCCAGACCCGGACGTACACATCGATGTCCGGTGCCTGCAGGTAACAATAATTATCTTCGGCTACCGCTTGCTCCATCTTTTCGCTTTGATAGGTTTCGGTGCCCGGCTGCATCGGCTCTTCGTTCTCGTAATTACCTTTTCTGCGCTCATTTCGCTCTGTCTTTGCCGGCGTCTGGTCGCTGCTCGTATAGTCCATGACATCATTTAGCCGACCTTCTGCGGGAGGCGGGTGCTGGGTGAGATGGGCAACCCCGGACGTGTCGGTCCAGTGATAGATCCTTTCGGCATAACTTACTGTTGCGGCCAGCCCCGCCGCGGCGGCCAGCAAAATGATTGTTTTCATGTGGTTCGGCATGTCAATCACCATCACTTGGTTGGATTTACTTTATCTTGCCGTCATGTCACCTTATAGCCCTTCAAAAAGGGGTTTATTTCGGGGAGCTATTATTCGCCAAGGATAGGAAATCTTGGGCCCGGCATCCCCGCTTCAGCGCGGGTGTGCGAAATCAAATTCGTTTTATTTATAACATTTTCGGGGTTCAATTGTAAATCCAGCGGTATCTATCGTTCTTCTGTATTTTCCGAGTCCGGTGATGCGGTTGCCACCTCCGGCAGGACATCCTTGAAGGCGATGCCGTAAATATCCCACACCGTCACGAACAGGGCGGCCACAATCGGGCCGATGATTATTCCGGCGACACCGAACATCAAAATTCCACCCAGAGTGCCAAAAAAAATCATCAATTCGTGCAACTGCGTGCTTTTCCCGACCAGGACCGGGCGCAGCATGTTGTCCAAACTACCCACAACGACACCGCAAAAGATCCCGAGGCCCAAACCTTTGGCAAGGTGACCGGTAGTGAGCAGAATGATTGCGGCCGGGCCCCAGACCAGGGCCGACCCGATACCAGGGATGATCGACAGTACGGCCATGATGGCGCCCCAGAAAACGGCGCTGGGAATACCGACAACGGCAAAAGCGGCCCCGGCCAGGCCACCCTGAAGGGCACCGATGACGAGAGTGCCCTTCAGGGTGGCCTGGGTGACTGAGGTGAATTTTTCCAACATACTCTCTTCATCTTTGCTCTCCAGAGGGAGGTAATAGAGAATCTTGTGGAGCAGTTTGCGCCCGTCCATTAGAAAAAAGAACATGCAGTAGAGCATGACAAAGGCCATGAAAAAGAATTGCACGGTACCGAAAGTCACCGAGGACAATCTGTCCACGATGAAGCCACTTGTGGCACTGACGAGTTCTCCGAGTTTGGTCACGATTTGGTTGCGATACGGCGCGATGGTATCGTAGAAAGGCAGTGCCTGTATCGTCGTGCTCAAAGCACCGGGTTCGGACAGATGTTGTTTGACCCATGGCTTGGCTATTTCGGCAACTTTTATGGCCTGAGTGGCGGTAATGCCGAGCAGAATGCCAAGAGGAACCAGAAAGACCGAGAGAATAAGTAAAATTGTCGCAATAGAGGCGGGGGCGCGGCGGCCGCCGAACCATTTTACGAATCGACTGTAAATTGGATGTGATAGTGCCGCGAAAATTCCGGATAGTAAAATCGCCATTAAAAACTGGCGGATCATCAGGAGGAACACCGAAGAGATCAAAAAGACAAGCAGCAGTAGCACCCACTTGTTTAGATTATCTTTATTCATCGATGCGTCTCCCAATTGGCTGTCGATCTTATGAAATAGTTTGCCGTACGGCGAAAAGTTGATGCGAACTCTGTCTGCCCACCATTGATGCATAACATTTTTTCTGGCATACTGCATCAAATATACAGCCATGTATACCGAATCGTCAATCACTGTTGCGGAAGCGGTTCTCGGATAGGGATCGTAATGAAAAAATTGGTTGGCGCCTGAAACCTGCGGTAAACATTTCCCAGCAGGAAAACGGTGTTAAAGAGACAGTCGTGGGCGATAATAGTGAGAATAAAAAAGAAGAGAGCCGATTTCAGTTTAATGAAACCGGCTCTCTAAAGTGACCTGGCGGAGAGAGAGGGATTCGAACCCTCGAACCAGGTTTCCCCGATTACTCGCTTAGCAGGCGAGCGCCTTCAGCCGGCTCGGCCATCTCTCCGTGTGTAACATCTGATAAGCGGGATGGGCTCAATAATCAGTCTGAGTTACAAATAATCGACGTTTTGAAGACTGCCGGGTCCACACAGCGGGCTGTGGACGTTCCAAATAGATGCATTGCAATTTTGTTGGCGGAGGGAGTAGGATTCGAACCCACGGAGGTGTTACCCTCAACGGTTTTCAAGACCGCCGCTTTCGACCACTCAGCCATCCCTCCGTGTTTGCGACGAGGATTTTTTATCACCTCATTGAGAAGGGGTCAATATTTTTTGTTATTATGGTCGACGACAGTTGTCGGCACCTTGTCGGTTATTTACCGCTTCGGTTGCTGCGAAGGTCGTGTCATCGATAGGCCGTGCGGCCGTTTGGTCATTGACAGATTCCTTTTGATGTGTTTTTCTTACCTGTTTAAATGCAACCTAAATACCGCTATCGAGAGGAACCATCGTATGAAACAAAAATATGAATTTATCAAGGACACGGAAAAAGACATCCTAATTTTGCGGGAATATGCAGAGCTGGACAAAGATATTCTGTCACCACTTTGTGAAGAGCAATACGATATCAAGGCGATTGAAGCGGCCATGACAGAAGGTAAAGACATGCTCATGACAGCCCTTAGAACCAAAAATATGTATCCACCGGGGTTGTATGCCGAAAAAATCGCAGATGTTGTTACGGAATTTTTAGGTGCGACAGAAAAAGATACCGTCGAACTGCTGTTCGATGATATCGATTTACTGAAATTGGAGCGAGAACAGGAAGCCCTTGAATTAGCCGCCGAAGAAGAGGCCGAGAATATTGACGATTTGCTTTCGGAGGAAGATAATTACGACGGGGATTTCGATTCGGGCAGTGATTTAAAGGGTGTCGGTTCCATCAAAGTTGCCGACGATGAATTCGGCGATGTGGATGATGATTCTTAATCCTGTTTTGAGTTTCAAAGAAACTACGCGCAGATCTGTCGAGTCTTTGACCACATCCGCGGTGTCGCCTTACCACATCCGCGAGATTCCCGTATCGGCAGCGATAGTGTGGTGAAATTCTTCCATGTTTCTACAGCAACCGTCTCAATTGTTCCCTATTCGGAAGATATCCTTCGCCGCCATTCAGCGCTCCGTTTGAGTTTGCTGGCTGAAACACTCTGGCTTGGGCCAGATCCACAAACCACTCACACCCTGCCGGCGGTTCATGCCCGTAACGACGCCAATGGTATCATTCGCGCCGAGTTTTGCCTTGACATCGAGAATCGATTGAAATAAACGTCTGAGCTGACAATGCACTGACCCGGAAAATTCCACTCGGTTCACTGCAGCTGTGTTTTTCGCCGGAGGGAACGACCGATGGGGAGAGGACAAGAGCCACTGTTTGCCGCGCGCCGCTGTCGGACTTAATGCGCGCAGCCAGTGGTTTTTTTGTTTTTGTTGTGGTTCGGGAAAGCCCGTATCTTACGGGAGTAAACCTACCGCATTTATGATCGCATCAAGGAGGTGCCGATGGAAAAGGAAAAACAGTTTTATGAGAGGCTGGCGGAGAGGGGTGTAAGCAGGCGGGACTTTATGAAGTACTGCACCTTCCTCACGGCGACCATGGGGCTGTCGTCCTCATTCGTCCCTAAGGTGGCCGAGGTGTTTGCCGCTCCGAAACAGAGGCCCCCGGTCATCTGGCTGCATTTCGGAGAATGTACCGGATGCTCGGAATCATTACTGAGATCACAGTATCCTTACATTGATGACCTGGTTCTGGAAATTCTGTCGCTCGAATATCATGAAACCGTCATGGCGGCAGCCGGCCAGCAGGCCGAAGACCAGCTTCAGATGTCAATGAAAAAGCACAATGGGAATTTTATCTGCGTGGTCGAGGGGGCGATCCCGACCAAATACGACGGTGGTTACGGAAAAATCGGCGGCCGCACCTTCCTGGAAATTGCCAAGGAAGTCTGCCCGAAAGCCGCTGCCGTGATAGCGATCGGTGCCTGCGCCACTTATGGCGGCATTCCGGCGGCAGCCCCCAATCCCGGCGGATACATAAGCGTGAGTGAAGCCGTCGGGATCAAGACGATCAACCTTGCCGGATGCCCTCCCAATCCGGTCAACACGGTGGGCACCATCGTGAATTATCTCCTTCTTAGGTAAATTACCGGCCATCGATGATCAGGGAAGGCCGCTGTTTGCCTATGGAAAGACCATCCATGATCAGTGCCCCAGACGGTCCCACTTCGAAAACGAAGAATTTGTCGAGGAGTTTGGTTCCGAAGAAGCGGCGATGGGTTACTGCCTCTACAAAGTGGGATGCAGAGGTCCGGAAACCTATAACAATTGTCCGGTAGCCAAATTCAATGACGGTACCAGCTGGCCGATTGAGGCCGGTGCTCCCTGTCTCGGCTGCAGTGAGCCCAAATTCTGGGATAAGTTCACGCCGTTTTATGAAGAACTGTAGGTTATGGTTTAATCGACTAACATTTCCTTTTTGAGGTAAAGGGAGGACCAATATGGCTCAGAGAGTAACAATAGATCCAATTACCAGAATCGAAGGCCACCTTCGCATCGAGGTCGAGGTTTCCGGTGGAAAGGTTGTCAATGCCTGGAGCTCCGGTCAGATGTTCCGTGGCATTGAAATGATTTTAAAGGGACGCGATCCTCGCGATGCCCATCATTTTGTACAGCGCTCCTGCGGGGTCTGAACGTACACCCATGCACTGTCCTCGGTGAGGGCAGCCGAAATGGCCGTTGGCGTCAAGATCCCCGAGAACGCACGTCTTATCAGAAATCTCTTGATGGGCGCGCAATTCCAGCATGACCATCTCGTTCACTTCTACCATCTGCACGCACTCGATTGGGTGGACATCGTCAGTGCCTTGAAAGCCGATCCGGCCAAAACCGCCCAGCTCGCAGACAATGTCAGCAATGCCCAGGTCGGTGGAAGCGCTTATTTCAAACAGGTGCAACAGCGACTGCAGACCTTTGTCGACAGTGGTCAGTTGGGTCCCTTTTCGAACGCCTACTGGGGCCATCCAGCTTACAAACTGCCGCCGGAAGCCAATTTGATGGCCGCGGCCCACTACATCGAAGCCCTGCGGCTGCAGGCCAGAACCGCCAGACTGCATGCCATTTTCGGCGCTAAAAATCCCCATTTGCAATCTCTGGTTGTGGGCGGTGTCACCTCCGTGAGAGACTTGAGGCCAGATCGTATTGCCGAGTTCCTTTACATCACCAAAGAAACCCAGGAATTCATCAAGAACGTCTATATTCCCGACCTGCTCGCGGTTGCCTCCTTTTACAAGGATTGGGGCGGCATCGGCGGGACGACCAACTTCCTGGCCTGGGGCGAATTTCCGCTGAGTGACGCTGAGCCCGAAAGTCTTTACATGCCCCGCGGATACATCAAAAAGAAAGATCTGGCCGGTGTCAGCATGCCGCTGCAGGACAATGTCACCGAAGACGTCACCCGCGGCTGGTATGAAAAGGGCGGCGCCAAACACCCCTTTCAGGGAGAGACAAAACCGATTCAAAAGGATCCCGAGTACCGTCCCGAAAAAGGCCAGTACACCTGGTTCAAGGCCCCGCGTTACGACGGCGATCCGTGTGAGGTCGGCCCGCTGACGCGCGTTTTGGTGGCCTATGCCAAGGGACACAAGGATATCAAGCCGGTCGTCGACAAGGTCCTCAAGGATCTCGGGATTCCGGCGACGGCATTGTTTTCGACACTCGGCAGAACTGCGGCAAGAGGGATTGAAACCATCGCCATTGGTGATGCCATGCAAGGTTGGGTCATGGAGTTGGTGGAAAATGTCAAGAATGGTGATACCAAGACCTACCAGGCCTGGACCATGCCGGATAAAGGAATGGGTTACGGATTGAATGATGTTCCCAGAGGATCGCTGGGGCACTGGATGGAAATCGAGGGCGGGAAGATAAAGAACTATCAGTATGTGGTCCCATCCACTTGGAATCTTGGTCCCAGAGATGCCAAAGGCAAACTGGGTCCTGTGGAGGAAGCTCTCATCGGAACCCCGATAGCTGATCCGAAAAAACCGCTCGAGGTCCTCAGGACGGTGCACTCTTTCGACCCGTGCATTGCCTGCGGTGTGCACGTTATCGATCCCGATTCGAACGAGGTTTATAAAATAAAAGTTCTCTAACTGTCATTGATGCCCGTCAGCCTGGCCCCTAAAAGGCTGACGGGCATCTCTTCCACCAGCGCCCCCCAAGCCGAGCGGCAAGAAAGGCTCTCGCGCGTTGTGCTCTTGCCGATTCGCCAAGCCGGAAATGCTCCCTTTGCCAAGTTAAGTTCCTGCTTTTTCGACAATCCGGTGTGCTAGAATGGCAGAGCGGCGGGGCGCAGTGAAAAAAATGAGCAATCAATCCAATCAAATAATGGTACTTGGCGTCGGATGCATCCTTTATTCCGACGAGGGGTTCGGTGTCCGTGTCGTACAGGAAATTCAGAAGAGATACGCGTTTCCCGAAAATGTCTCCTTGGTTGACGGCGGCGTACTGGGTGTCAATCTTCTGGGCGTGATATCGCAACCGGACAATCTGATCGTTGTGGATGTTATTCGCAACAAAGGCAATCCCGGGGACATCTACCGACTCGAGGGTGAACAGATACCCGAACGGATACGGGCCAAAAACTCTCTCCATCAGGTAGACTTTCTTGAAGCGTTGACTTTGTGTCAGGCTTTGGACAAGGTTCCCGAAACCGTAATAATCGGCGTCGAACCGAAAGATATCGAAACCCTCAGTATCGAGTTGACATCGACAACGCAGTCACGAATGGAAGATGTCATCACTATGGTTCTATCCGAACTGGATCGCCTGGGGGTTCCCTACACGGAAGGAAATTCGGAAGATGTGCCTCGCTATCCCATCTAAAATCATCAGCATCAACGAAGGTATGGGTACCATTGATGTTGACGGTGTCAGAAGGTCCTGCAGCCTGTTGCTGCTCGAAAATCCCAAAGTGGGCGACTGGGTTATTGTTCATGCCGGTTTCGCACTGCACAAAATCGACGAGACGGCAGCGATGGAATCCCTGGCGATTCTAAAAGAAGCCGCTGCCCTTGCCGAAGGGAAAAAACATCCCGATTCGAAATGATATCAAGCGAATGAATTTGCGTTTTGTATAGAATAAAACCAACTGATTAAATAATGGTATCCTGTTCTCTCTTTACACATCCTTAAGCATGAGTTTGCGCGCTGCAGTCGCTGATCATCCCTTCCACTCCAAAAGCTACGAAACTGCCCCGAGGATTCGAATAACCCACCATGGATATGGAACATGTCGCCGCCAGGATTGTGGTTAACGGTATCGTGCAAGGCGTTGGATTCCGTCCGTTTGTGTTCAACCTCGCCAATTGTCACGGCCTTACCGGAGAGGTCGCAAACACCTCCTCGGGTGTCGTGATCCTGGTCGAAGGCTCTGCCGATCAGCTCAATTCATTTGCGGTAGATCTTACCGCCAAGCCGCCACCTTTGGCGCATATCGTCGAAGTTTCCCGGCAGGCGGTTGCCGTGACCGGCTTTTCGGCATTTAGAATCATCAAGAGCATGGGCGATGAGGCGATGTCCACCCTCATATCGCCGGATGTTTCGATTTGCGAAGACTGCCGCAAGGAACTTTTCGACCCTAACGATCGTCGCTATCATTATCCATTCATCAACTGCACCAACTGCGGTCCCCGCTATACGATCATTGACGACATTCCCTACGACCGGCCCAAGACGTCGATGAAACATTTCGCATTGTGTCCCCAGTGCCGTGCGGAATACGAAGACCCTGCAAACCGTCGGTTCCACGCTCAGCCCAACGCTTGTGCCGAATGTGGACCGAGAGTAACGATTTACGACAATCAACGCCAACGAATCGACCACAATGATCCAATAAAAAAAGCCGCAACGTTGCTGAAGAAGGGCTGTATTGTAGCCGTTAAAGGACTGGGCGGTTTCCATTTAGCGGTCGATGCCGAGAACAATGAGGCTGTGGCAACTTTGCGCTCTCGAAAACACCGTGAGGAAAAACCCTTTGCCCTCATGTCTCCTGATCTTTCAGCCATCCGGAGTTATGCCTATATCACCGATGACGAAAAGCGGTTGTTGACCGCTATTCAACGCCCCATCGTGCTGTTGGAAAAAAAAGAGCCGAATACCATTGCCGCCAATGTGGCGGCAGGCCAACGCACCTTTGGGGTTATGTTGCCATACACACCTTTGCACTATCTGTTGATGGAACAGGGAGTTCGCGCCTTGGTAATGACCAGCGGGAATCTGAGCGAAGAGCCAATTGCCATCGACAACGAGGACGCTTTTCACAGACTCGCCGGTATTGCGGATTACTTTCTGATGCACAATCGTGATATCTACCTGCGCAGTGACGACTCCATCGTTCGCCAAGTCGCCGGAACGACCCGATATTTGCGCCGGTCGAGGGGCTATGTTCCGGTACCGATTATTTTAAGGCAAGCGACCCCTGTCGTTCTGGGGGTCGGCGCTGAGATGAAGAGCACCGTCTGCTTGACCAAAGGGAAGATGGCCTTCCTGAGCCAGCATATCGGTGACCTGGAAAATATGGCCACCAGTGAATACTTCGAAAAGACAATCGGGCACATGCGACGAATTCTGGCAATAGAGCCTGAGATCATCGCTTATGATATGCATCCCGATTACCTAAGCAGCCGCTGGGCGCTGGAACAGCGGGGTATTCAGAAGATCGCGGTTCAACACCACCACGCCCATGTTGTCAGTGCCATGGCCGAAAATTGCGTTTCCGGAACGGTGATCGGTCTGTCTTTTGACGGTACAGGGTATGGCACCGATGGCCACATCTGGGGCGGGGAGGTGCTCCTTGCCGATGAACGAACATTCGAGCGTGCAGCGCACCTCGCCTATATGCCGATGCCGGGGAGTGCGTTTGCCATCAAGCAGCCCTGGCGTATGGGATTGAGCTACCTCTATTCTGCCTTCGGTGATGATATCGGAAATCTATCCTTGCCCTTTTTGGACAGTGTTGAACCTATCCGTTTATCGACTATCCTGGAGATGATCAGAAAGCGCATCAACGCGCCGCTTACCTCTAGCTTGGGCCGTTTGTTTGATGGTGTCGCTGCGATTGCCGGCCTTCGGGAAGAGGTGGCCTTCGAAGGCCAGGCTGCCATGGAATTGGAGATGATCGCCGAGACATCAGCCGATGATGCCTATGACGTCCACTGGGAAAGCGGATATCCCCTCCAAATTTCCCCGGTACCGATCATCCGCAGCATTGTGGACGATTTGTTGAGGCAAACCCCACTGCCGATCATCAGCGGGCGTTTCCACATGACCCTTATAAAAGTTTTCGGTGATGTTTGTGATCACCTCCGCCAGGAGAAGGGGCTGACGCGGGTGGTACTCAGTGGCGGCGTGTTTCAAAACGTTATAATATTGCGCGGATTGATGCGCTTACTTGAAGACCGGGGATTTGAGGTCTACACCCACACAAAGATTCCGACCAACGACGGGGGAATCTCTCTCGGTCAGGCAGTGGTTGCCGCAGCGCAAGAACGTGCGCCGGCACCAATCGATGCAACCACCGGCAAATCATTTTATACCGCTTTTCAAGAATAAATTCCGCAATACGGAAGGATGGTATAAGTGGTTGTAGAAAAAATCGTTCGCATAACGGAACGTTTTTTTCTACAATCACTATAAACGAAAACAGAAATTATCAAAAGCTGTAAGGAACACAAATAATGGCTCTCAAATACATTGACGAATACAGAGATGCCGAACTGACCCGACCGCTGGCTGATAAGATTCATCGGATCAACACCAAGCCTATCCGCCTGATGGAGGTCTGCGGAACGCATACAGTATCGATTTTTCGCAGCGGCGTTCGCTCGATCTTGCCGACGACAATTTCACTGCTTTCAGGTCCCGGTTGCCCTGTCTGTGTCACGGATCAAGCCGAGGTAGATGCCTTCATCGAACTGGCCAGAACCCAGGATGTCATCCTCACAACCTTCGGAGACCTTATGCGGGTACCCGGCACGGTGTCTTCACTCCAAAAGGAGCGCGCCGAGGGGCGAGACATTCGGATCGTCTACTCAACGATGGATGCCATAGAGGTCGCCCAAAAGAACAGGGACAAGAAGGTTGTTTTCTTAGGCGTCGGCTTCGAGACCACGGCACCGACCATTGCCGCAGCCATTCTTTTCGCTAAACAGACGGGTCTCGATAATTTTTTCGTTTACTCTGCTCACAAACTGGTGCCACCGGCACTGACCGCGCTGATGTCTTTGGAGGGGGTTACGATCGACGGGTTTATATTGCCGGGACACGTGTCGGTGATCATCGGTTTGAATGGATACCGGGATTTTTTCGACACCTATCGGATTCCCTGTGTGGTGGCCGGGTTTGAGCCGGTAGATTTGCTGCGGGCCATTGCCATGCTTGTCGAGCAAGTGGAAAATGACGCACCGGCTTTGGGAAATGCTTACGGGCGGGCGGTGACGGCATCGGGAAACGTTATGGCCCAGAGAATTCTCGGCCAGGTATTTGAAATAACCGATACGGCATGGCGGGGAATCGGGGTAATCCCAGGCAGCGGCCTGAAAATACATCCGTCGTTTGCCGCCCACGATGCTGAAAGGGCTTTTTCTTTGGAGCTTCCCGAAACCAGTAGAGAACCGGCAGGTTGTGCCTGCGGTGAAGTTCTCACCGGCTCAAAGATTCCGCCTGAGTGCGCTCTGTATAAAACCGTGTGTACACCTATTGACCCGGTAGGGCCGTGCATGGTGTCGAGTGAGGGGACGTGTGCAGCGTACTACCGCTATCACAGTTAAACCCAAGTTGAGCGTTTCATATTTTCGAAATGACAAAATTAAAAATAATTACAACACTTTTCAATAATAAATTCCGAAATACGGAAGGGCGGTATAAGTGGTTGTAGAAAAAAACGTTCGAATAACGGAACGTTTTTTGACAACCACTATATAAGGAATTGTGCCAATTTGACTTTCGAAAATATAAAACCCTACGGGATTTCCAATTTCACCACATCTACGGCGTCAAATGCCGTCCCGCATAGTAGACTATAGCGGAACGACATTTTCCTTGTATCCGCGGCGAATTTAAAAATCGCTCAATTTGGGTTAAAATCGATATGAGACCTCATCTTTTATCCGATGGCTGTGTTGCGGCACATTTCTAAATGCTCACGTACTCACGCGTACGCCCCGCTTATGAAATACGCCGCGCCTTGCCCTCGAACAAAATATAGGGCCTTAAAGCCGGTTTACTTTCAGGCAAAATATACTTGGTGATTTCTATGTCGAAATGTGGGAAAACGATATTTACATAGATCATATCAATATTACCAAAAATAACTCTTGTTTTAACAGGAATAGGCAGCAATGAAATTTGACAAGGTGTTGCTCGATCACGGCAGCGGGGGCAAAATTTCTCACAGCTTGGTGACGGACATTCTGTTACCGGTTTTTGACAACCCGATCCTGGCCGATCTTCACGATGGGGCCATATTTGAACTTAACGGCAGCCGGCTGGCCTTTACAACCGATAGTTATACCGTCGACCCGATTTTTTTCCCTGGTGGTCATATTGGCGATTTAGCCATCAACGGGACGGTTAACGATATTGCCATGTGCGGCGGTTCTCCGCTCTATTTAAGTGTCGGGATGATTATCGAAGAGGCTTTCCCCATGACCGATCTGAAGAAAATTGTGACCGGAATGGGTGCAGCTGCGCGGAAAGCCGGAGTGACCGTCGTCACCGGTGACACCAAGGTCGTTCCCAAGGGGGCCGTCGACAAGATTTTCATCAACACATCCGGGATTGGGCTGATTTCGGAGGGTGTGGACGTTGGCAGTACCAAAGCCCGGGTCGGTGATCGCATTATTGTGAGCGGTACCGTTGCTGATCATGGCGCCACGATCCTGATTCAACGGGAGGGGCTTACCTTCGACGCGACACTGACAAGTGACAGTGCGCCACTAAACCATATGGTTGCCGATATGCTGGCACTGAAAGGGTCGGTTCACGTGCTACGGGACCCCACCCGGGGCGGAGTCGGAACGGCTTTGAACGAGATTGCTCATAAATCGGAAGTCGGCATCCAAATAATTGAAAAGCGAATCCCGCTTAAAAAGGAGGTGGCCGGCATCTGCGAGCTTTTGGGTTTTGACCCCCTCTATTTGGCCAACGAAGGCAAACTGTTGGCTTTTGTTGCACCACAGGATGCCGACCGGATGCTTGATATCATTCGTCAGAATGAGTACGGACATCATGCAGCCATCATCGGTGAGGTGGTGGCGGAAAATCCCGGCCGCGTTTTTATGGAAACCCCTATTGGCGGTACCCGGATCGTCGATATGCTGGTTGGCGAGCAGTTGCCGAGAATTTGTTAGTATCTACAAAGGACTGTCATCCTGGAAGAAGGTGAGAAGAGGAGGAAATCAAAACACTCAGGCGAATGCCACCCCGGATTCGATGGGAGAACCAACGCTTGCAGATATCGTGATCCGAGGTTTTTAATTGACAGGCCAACGTTTTCTGAATAGTCATTTCTCTGAGGGAAATGCACATTCGCTCTATTAGATTCTTTAATATAGGCGTCGCTTTAAGTCGAATATCTATGAGAAGGCAATGCTGCAAAGAATATTCAGGCATTTTTCCTATATAGATTATTTACAAAAAATCGTTCGCCGACCAGCGGCCGTTGTATTTATAACCCTGGCAATCTCTATCATTTTTGCCACGCAAATACCCCGTCTTTCTTTCAAAACATCCATATATGACCTCGAAATAGAAAACCTTCCGGAAACCGTCCGGTATGACGCTTTCAAGGCGTTGTTCGGTTCAGACGAGATTATCAGAATTGTCGTTAACGCCGAAGATGTTTTTGATCCGATTACCTTTGGCAAGATCAGTGAAATTGCCGATACGCTTTCGAAAGTCGATGGTGTCCGGCGGGTGATCAGCCTGCCGGGAATCAAACAGGCGGTCGATCTCTCCGGAAGCTGGAGCCTGGATAAGTTTTTCACGGTTATTTCTCATGCGCAATTATTCAAGAGGTATCTTTTAGCGAGCGGACGCAAAACAACGGCGTTGACTCTGGTTCTCAATAGTGAGGTCGATCAAGAACAGGTCATCAGGCGTGTCGACCAAGTGCTCGCCGCCGCTCCGGAGGGCTTATCTTTCTACCAGGTGGGTATGCCTTTGGTGTCGCAAGCGCTCATGCAATTTACCGCTAACGACTTTTTCAGACTACCTCCGATCACTTTTATACTGATTGCGGTTATTCTTCTATTCCTCTTCCGTAAGATTCGTTTTGTATTAATTCCTCTCGTTTGCGTGACCTTGTCGCTGATCTGGACCTTCGGACTCATGTCCCTGATCGGCGTTCCCCTGTCGATGCTCACCATGATCGTGCCCGTATTTCTTATTGCCGTGGGCACGGCTTACTGCCTTCACATCGTCACGGAATACATTGCATGCCTTCAGCAAACCGACTCTCCGATATCTGCGTCTGTATCAACTTTTTCGAATATTTACTTCCCGACCTTCCTTGCCGTCTTAACCACTATTTTCGGATTAGGATCTCTTCTGATCAACCGCATTCCCGTCATTCGTGAGTTCGCACTGTTTTCCTGCTTCGGTATGCTCAGCCTGTTGGCCATCACCCTTGTTTTTTTACCGGCAGCGCTGACGTATTTGCCAACATCTAGTCATAAACCCCAAGAAGGGGACGGAACGTCTAAGATTTACCAGCGATTCATCGAAAAAATCATCGATATCAACCTGAACAAACAGAAAATCGTTCTTCCGATCCTCGCCGGAATTGTTGTGTTTTGCGGATTCGGGGTGCTACGAATCCGGGTAGAGACAAATCCGATCGGGTATTTCAAGGAGGACACGTCGGTCAAACGCAATTTTCATGACATCTATCAGGATTTGTCCGGGAGTTTCCCCATCAATGTCACCGTGGAGAGTAGGGATGATTACTACTTCGAAAATCCTCAGCATGTCGCCGAAATCGAACGTCTCCAAAAATTTCTGGAAACATTGCCCGGCGTTGATAAAACCCTGTCATTCGCTGATTACATGAAGCTAGTCAATTATGCTCTCAATGAATTCGATCCGAATTTCTACGCACTACCACCGGAAGGCTTCGAAGCACGAATGGTGATAAACAATTTCACCACCATGCTCGGAGAGGATGTGTTTACCAGTTTCATGAGTCCAAACATGTCTCAGACAAACATCGTTCTTTTGACCCATCTTTCGAGCTCCCGGGAATTTCTGCAAACCCGTGCCAAAATTTTTGAATTCGCAGGACAGAACCTGGCCAAAGATCTCGTCGTGGATGTAACCGGCTTCGGGATCGTCATTTCAGCCAGCAGCCATCAATTGACGACCGGTCAAATCAAAAGTTTATCACTTACGATGGTTCTGGTTTTTAGCCATCATGTTCGCTTTATTTCTTTCGTTCAAGGTCGGATTGATCGCCATCATACCGAACGTGTTCCCAATTGTGGTCAACTTCGGGATTATGGGATGGCTCGGCATAGAGCTGTCGATGGTGACCAGTCTTATTGCCAGCATTGCCATTGGATTGGCAGTCGATGATACCATTCATTATCTGTTCCGATACAACCGCGAATTCAGAAAGGATCTCGACAGCAACCGGGCGTTGAGTGAAACATTGAAACAGGTGGGCAGGCCGATCGTATTCACGACGCTGACCATCTGTCTTGGTTTTTCGATTCTTATGTTCTCCAGCTTCAAACCGACAGCCGTATTCGGCATCATGATGGCAATCACAATGCTCTCGGCCCTGGTTGGGGATTTGATTCTGCTGCCCTCTCTTATGCAGCACGTGCAACTGGTAACCTTGTGGGATTTGGTGCGATTAAAACTCGGCCAGGAACCTGCAAAAGGAATCCCTCTTTTTAAGGGCCTGTCCCGGACCGAAGTACACTACCTCATTTTGGCCGGGTCGTTAAAAAAAATCGAAGCCGGTGAAGTTCTTTTTCGTAAAGGCGATCCCAGCAATTCAATGTATACGCTCATCTCGGGGCAGATGGACGTGCTCGACTCCGTCAGCGACAACACGGCTTGTTTGGGAGCGACCAGTGAGCGTTTGATTAATCGGATGAAAGCCGGAGATGTGCTCGGAGAAATGGGTCTTCTCCGAGCCGCACCGCGATCTGCTACGGTTGTTGCTTGCGAACCGGTAGAACTCTTGCCGATCAATTGGGCGATGATTAAGCGTTTGCAGTGGCTGTATCCGCCCACCTCTCGGAAATTTATGTACAATCTTTTGACGATTCTTTGTGGTCGGGTCGAAAGACTTACCACTTGCCTCGCCGAAGTTAAGGTTCTCGATGATGCCACCGGTTTGTGTAACAGGGAAAGCTTTATTAAGCTCCTTGATCGCGAGATTCATCGCGCGCGATGCTACCAGAACAGCCTCTCCCTTTGCCTAATGACGGTTGAATTTGAAAGCACTGACGGGGAACTCGACCTATGGCAACAAGAGAGCGTACTGCAGTCAGTCAGCGAGACCCTGATCCAAAATGTTCGGACCTTTGATGTCCTGGGGCGCTGCCATCGTCAACTCTTTGGATTGTATTTTCCACAAACACCCGAAGAGGAAGCCCGCGAGATCTGTATTCGCTTAAAAAGCTTTTTACAAAACAAACGTTACGATGTCGATGGGCTTCAGCTGAAGATATCTCTGGGGCTTACGGGTTTAGATGCAAACCAGGTAGAAACCGCAGATGGATTTCTTCAAAAGGCCGTCGAATTGATTGACTAATCCGCAGCCGTTAGAACTTGCTGGGTGTCTTCGGCCGCCATTGCGATCCGAATCCCTCATCCTGTGGGAATAACAGCGGCTTCCATGACCCGCATTGTTTGCAGCTCATGGGAGATGGACGACAGCACCACCGCGAAGTGGCATGTCCATGGAAAGCTTCCATCAGGTGAAATTTTCGGGCAAAGGACCCTTCAGATGGCTATTGCAACCGATCTTTTCGGAAGGACCATTGCTAAGGGTCGGATAATCTTCCGCCAGGGTGATCCCGGCGATGAGATGTATATCATTCAATCAGGTGCCGTTGAGGTCTCTAAAATTCGGCAAGGCCGCAAGATTATTCTGACCCTGCTGGAGAAAGGCGATTTTTTCGGCGAAGTTGCCCTGATCGACAGCAAACCCCGTTCGGCCACTGTCACCGCGTTAACCCGCACGCGATTGCTGCCGTTATCACGCAGTATTTTTCTGAAAAGAATCGCTTACAATCCAGATGTTGTCTTGCGCGTTCTCCGCGCTCTCAGCCGGCGAATCGACAGGATGACCGAAACGATCCGATCGTTGATCGATCACGATGATGAGTTGCGAAAAAAGGTTTTATCCGAGAGTTATGACCGCCATAAAAATCCTTCACTGCTTGACGATCACACTTTTCACGCGAAAAAGAGGCGTCCGGATTTTTCTCAATCGAATGATGACGATTTCCGGCAGGTGTCCTCGCAAGATTTCGGAACGGCACTTCATTTTGAATCTCAAAAACCTGTTTTCTTCCCACCGAACCAAATTATTTTTGAACACGGTGATGCTGGCCACAATATGTACCTCATCATCCGGGGAATGGTTGAAATTTTTCAAGCCGGACAAAACGAAGATGACTACCGCATGGCTCTGCTCGGACCGGGTGATTGTTTCGGAGAAATGGCCCTGATTACCGGCGGCCAGCGTACGGCCTCGGCAAAAGCAGATACAGCGGTGAAACTTATACCGGTGAATCAAGAAGACATGCTCAACGGTATCCGTTCCGATCCGGATACAGGCCTTTTCTTTCTCCACGTCCTGATCAACCGCTTGCGGACAATAACGGAGGCATTGGAACAGCCCGAGAAATCTTTGCAGACCCTTCGGCAGGCCATTATACCGATTAAAGAACGGGTGTGTGGAGAAAGTCAGATTGCTGGTTGCCACCCAGTTTAATAACGCTTTCATTAATTTGCTCATTACCGATCTGGCCCAGCGTCACAGCCAGGGCGGTCAAATTACCCCAAAAGGAAGCCGGCTGATAGGGCGCTGCATACGGCTATTGGATCCTTGTTTGAGTTGTGCTACGCATTAACTATGAGCCATCCATTTTTCACGCCACTTATCTGAATACGACAAATTTGAGCCGGACAATGCCGAACACAAATAAAATGGATGGCAAAAGGTTCCACCTCATCATCATTTTTGTTATCTTCGCACCATTTTTTCTGGGGTGCGGCCCGAAAGAATCTGTCTTCAGCGGGCGCACCATGGGTACGACCTATACCGTTAAAGTGGTCAGCGGTTTTTTTCAGCAGGATGCTGGTTTGCAGGAAAAGATAGACGCGCGTCTTGAGGAGATCAACCGCAGCATGTCCACGTATCTCGCAGACAGCGAAATCAGCCGATTCAATCACCGGGTCTCGGTTGGCGAAAAGTTCAGAATTTCATCCGACTTCATGCAAGTCATGCAGACGGCCCAAAGAATTTTCATTCTCTCCGATGGCGCTTGGGACGGAACCCTAAAACCATTGATCGACCTTTGGGGATTCGGCACTGCAGGAACCCGGAGCAAGCCCCCGACGGCAGAGGAGATCCGGCAGGGGTTGCAGGGCGTGGGATTTTCATCCGTGCAGATCATTGACGATTGTTGTCTTGCGAAGACCAATGCCTCTGTCCGTCTGGATTTGGCGTCGATTGCCAAAGGATACGCTGTCGATCAGATTGCGGCGCTTCTGAGGAACAGTGGCGCCGATAACTTTCTGGTCGAAATCGGGGGCGAGGTATACGCTGACGGTCACCGCAGGGATCGCAATCCTTGGCGTGTCGGTATCAACACGCCCCGGCCGGAGGCCGCCGTCAACCAGGTTTACCGGGCTGTCAGCCTGAGTGGGCGGGCGATGGCCACCAGTGGCGATTACCGTAATTTTATTGAACTGGGTGGCAAGCGCTATACCCATGTGATTGATCCTCGCAACGGTTACCCCGTTGATAACGGTGTCGTCAGCGCAACTGTACTGGCAGATAACTGCACTCTCGCCGACGGACTGGCAACAGCGCTGATGGTCATGGGGCCGGGGAAGGGGCTGGACCTGATCAACCGAATCGACAGCGTGGAATGCTTGATCGTTGTCATGCAGACGGACGGGACGTTCACCGATCATTACTCAAAGGGTTTTAGGGAGGAAAAGTAACCGGGCGGCAAGGTATCCGAGACTTGACATTAATCGTATGGTCCGGTAGTCTTCACCTTTTTAATTCATTTATTTAAAGAGCTTATGCCGTAAAAGCATTCCGATGGTAGACCGGAACTCCCGGAGAATCGGATGCGGCATATTTGATTCAAACCGATTTCATGCAGAAAGGAAAAAGCAGTGGAAATTGTGGTCTTATTAAAACAGGTCCCCGCAACCGAGTCGTTGATTAGTGTTGCCGATGATGGAATCTCAATCAAAACGGCGGATCTGAAATGGGTTATCAACCCCTATGACGAGTTTGCCGTGGAGGAGGCGCTGCGCATTAAAGAAGCCCAGGGCGGCAAGGTCACGATCCTCACCGTTGGAACTGATAAAGCCACCGAAGCGGTGCGAACCGCATTGGCCATGGGAGCGGATGAGGGCGTACTGATCAATGATCCGGTAGCTTTAAAGTGCGATGGCCTTGGGATTGCGAGAATCCTCGTAGCGGCGTTGAAAAGCATGCCATACGACCTGATCATCGCCGGCCAGCGGGCCGTTGATGACGACAATTTCCTGGTCGGTACTGCCGTGGCCGAACTGCTGGGAATACCTAACATCTCTCTTGTCAATAATCAGGAGATCGTCGACGGAAAAATTCGCTGCCGGCGGACCGTTGAAGGGGGGATCGTCGTATTGGAAGCATCTCTACCGGCGCTGTTGACCACTCAGCGAGGGCTGAACGAGCCGCGATACGCTTCTTTGCCGGGCATCATGAAGGCCAAAAAGAAACCGCTGGCCACAAAGAGCCTTGCAGATATCGGACTGGGTGAAGCCGATCTCGGTGAACCGAAAACAAAGATTATCTCCTTGCAGAAACCGGCGGAAAGAAAAGGCGGAAGGATTGTCGAGGGTGAAACCGCCGCCGAAAAAGCGGCGACGCTGGTTAGGTTGTTGGCCGAAGAAGCGAAAGTTATATAGCAGTGCCCAGCCATGAACGGCATCCTCCGGGCGCCCCGTCCGGCGTCCTTGACTTGAACCGAAATCTGCCATTTCTGATTGGACACTGACCACTAACCCCATTAATAAAATTTTTAGAAAAAATTTTATCTGGAGACGAATATGAGCGTTTTAGCCATTACTGAGCAGAGAGATGGAAAATTCAGAAAAACCACCTATGAGGTAATGAGTGAAGGCCGGAGGCTGGCGGACAGCCTGGGGACCGAATTGACCGCGCTCCTCGTTGGCGCCGGAGTCGATGGGCTTGCCGCTGAATTGGGCAAGTACGGGGCCGATAAAATCATTGTCGCGGATCATACGAGCCTAGCGGAGTATCTGACCGACATCTACACCAAAGTGGTTACGGATATCAGCGCGACGGTCGATCCTCAAGTGATCATCCTGGGCGCATCGAGCCAGGGTAAGGACCTGGCGGCACGATTGGCGGCACGCCTGGATGCCGGTTTGGCAATGGACTGCGTGGCGGTGCGTGTGGATGGCAGTGACATCATTGCCACCCGGCCATTATACGGTGGCAAAGTTCAAGCCGAAGTCGCACTCAGCGGTAAGCCGCAAATCGTTGCCACCCGGCCGAATGCCATGAGCATCGAAGAGTCGGCCAAGGCCGGTGTTGTGGAAAAAATTGAGGTCAACCCGGGAGATAGCCAACTGCAGTTTGTCGAAAAATCCTTGGAAACCGGAAAATTAGAACTGACTGAAGCCGATGTCGTCGTATCCGGGGGCAGAGGTATGGGGGGCTCCGATTACAGTTTGGTCGAAACTCTGGCCGAGGCTTTAGGCGGAGCCGTGGGGGCTTCGCGGTCGGCCGTCGATGAGGGCTGGCGCCCTCATGCTGATCAGGTGGGCCAGACCGGCAAGGTGGTTTCCCCGAACCTGTATGTCGCACTCGGCATATCTGGAGCCATTCAGCACTTGGCGGGCATGTCGTCTTCCAAAGTAATCGTTGCCGTCAACAAGGATGCTGAGGCCCCAATATTTTCGAAGGCCGACTATGGTGTTGTGGGAGACCTTTTCGAGATCGTTCCCTTAATCACAGAGGAAGTGAAAAAGTTCAAGAGTTAATATGAACACATCTCAAAATTAGTCTAGTGTCCATCTCGCGACAAGTGGCGAGGCGACTTTAGTAGAGGGACACAGAAGTGCCCATGGCGGCGTTATGAAACGAATCGGTCAGTGTCAGGGGGGCCCTACCCCTGACACTGAATACATACGACCTGCAGGCTTCGCTTTTTCGTCGTTGCATGCCTTGCCCTGAACCCTGATCCTTATTATTGAGATACCGTTCGTGTAATTTTGGAGTAAGATCGTCTGCCAAACACTTTCAGTCCCGGATTAATCGGTTGGATCGGATGAAACCTTCCGCGGTGTAACCCACCGAAACAGAACCAAGCCATCTGCTGTAATGCCAGAGGCTGCCCAGTGACCGCGGGGCAGCCTTTTTCGATCCTTCACCCGGATCGGTGCGCATGCACCTGGGCAATGAAAAGAATCCGATATGAAAATCCATCTTGCCAGTCTTGGCTGTGCCAGGAATCAGATCGACAGCGAGATTATGCTCGGACGCTTGAAAAAAACTGGAGCGGTGATCACCGACGATCCTGCTGAAGCGGAGGTCATCGTCGTCAACACGTGCAGTTTTATCGAATCGGCTGCCGATGAATCGATCGGTACAATCCTGGATCTGGCAAAGCACAAACAACAGGGTGTGTGCCGCCGACTGGTCGTTACCGGCTGCTTGCCGGAAAGATATCGTGAAGATATTTCCGAGGCCATCCCCGAAGTCGACGTTTTCCTGGGGACCGGTGCCTTCGGGCAGATTGTCGAAGCTGTCGACGGCTATCTGGACACCACCAAGTGCATCCTGCCGGATCCGGACGCAATTTCAGTATCGACACCCGGGGCGGCGCAGCGTGTAAGGAACAGCCCCCACATGGCCTATCTCAAAACGGCCGAAGGGTGTGACCGACACTGCACGTATTGCATCATTCCGAAATTGCGCGGGCGGCAAAAAAGCCGGCCACTGGCGGATATCCTGGCCGAAGCCCGGCAGCTGATTCAATCCAATGTCAGAGAACTGGTTCTTGTTTCCCAGGAAACGACCGCTTATGGAAAAGACGCCACGACACCGGTCAATTTCGCCCGCTTGCTGGAATCCCTTGCCGCACTGGCCGAAGAGCCTGTTGGTCGGCCGTCATTGTCGACAGACAACCGGCGGTTCTGGATTCGTTTCCTTTACGGACACCCCGAAAGCCTTAACGAGAAGATAATTGCGGCGGTGGCACAGCACGCAAGCATTTGTTCGTATGTCGATGTGCCGATCCAACACGCCAGCCGTTCGGTACTCAAACGGATGGGCCGCCGATACGGCCCAGAAGAGCTGCACGACATGGTTGACCATATTCGGCGGAAAATCTCGGATGTGGCGCTGCGCACCACTGTCATCATCGGATTTCCGGGCGAAACGGATAAGGAATTCAAAGAATTGATGGATTTTGTCGAATCGGCGCAGTTCGAGCATTTGGGGTGCTTCGTTTATTCTGACGCCGAAGACCTGCCATCCCACTCTCTGCCGGACCACGTACCGGCCGCAAAAGCCAGAGAACGATACCGCCACCTGATGATGCGCCAGCAGGAGATATCCACGAAGCTGAACCGCAGATACCGTGACCGGACACTTACGGTTCTGGTCGAGCAACACCCCGAGAGTGGATTGTACACGGGACGCACCGAGTTTCAGGCGCCGGAAGTTGACGGAATGACTTACATTCATGCCGATAATTTGCAAACGGGCTCATTTGCGAGGGTGAGGATTACCGATACGCTAGAGTACGATCTGGTGGGAGTGGTGGCATGAGCAGCGATCTTAAACACAGCATATTACAGCGGGTCAATGAGGATTTGGCTGAAATTGAGTCCGAGCTGGCCGGGAACCTTCGCCCGCATCTCGAGCTGGTGTCGGAAATTGCCCGACACATTATGTTCAGCGGAGGCAAACGGCTGCGTCCGCTGCTGATGGTCATCAGTGCCAGACTATGCGGTTACGAGGGTGCCAACACCTGTAAGTTTTCAACCATTTTCGAATTCCTGCATGCCGCAACGCTGCTGCATGATGACGTTGTCGATGGGTCCAGGTTCCGCAGAGGCAAGCCGGTGGCCCATGTGGTCTGGGATAGTGCTACAGCTATTCTCGTGGGGGATTTTCTGCTGGCGCGGTCGTTGACGCTGGCGGCCGAGACCGGCTCTCCTCGGATTATTCGGGTCATCGCGGAGATTACCGAAAACATGTCCCAGGGAGAGATCCATCAACTTGCCCGGAAGGGCGCAGTGGACGTGACGGAAGCGGAGTACCTGGAAGTTATCCGGCGTAAAACCGCTGTTCTGTTTGCGGGAGCCTGCCGATCCAGCGCAATTTTGGCCAATGTGTCACTTGAAAAAGAGGAGGCGTTGCATAATTACGGAGTAAATTTAGGTTTTGCATTTCAGATGGCTGATGATCTGCTCGATTACACCGCTGACAGCGCCGCGCTGGGAAAGCATGTCGGCGCCGACATGCGGGAAGGCAAATTGACCCTGCCGGTCATCCACGCCCTTCAAACAGCAGGTGCTGAAGATCGCAGGCGGATGTTGAGCATCTTTCAAGATAAGGAATTCTCCCGGGAGAAGTTTCACAGACTGGTCGACCTCCTCGCCAATCACGGAGGTATCGACTATACCCGTGATCAAGCAGACGAATTTATTCGTAAAGCCAAACAATCTCTCAAAGTTTTCGAATCGGGGCCGGAAAAGGAGCTTCTTTTCGATATTGCCGACTATGCGCTGGTTCGAAAAATCTAAATATGGTAAAATAGACTCATAAAACATCCACTTTAAACCGGAATAAGGGACCCATGATGTTCGCTCGAAAAAACCCATTTCCGAAAACAACGTTCGGTATTTTTGTACTGGTCATTTTATTCGTCGCATTCCAAGCCGCGGCCCAGGCGCCATCCCAGACCTACGTCGTGATCGGCACTGAAACCATAACCGCTGAGAACATCACCGCGGCCAGAAAAGGGGCGATTACCAACAGCCTGGTTTCTGCAGTCGGGCTTGCCGTGGCGGATGTGCTATCAGTGGATGCTCTCGTGTCGAATTATGAGAAACTTAACCAGACCGTTTTCGATTATCCCGGCCGATTCATCCAGGATTACAAAGTTCTTACCGAATCGAGTCTGGAAAAAGAGTATCGCGTCGTTGTTCAGGCCACTGTTTCCGGAAGCAAGGTCAAAAACGAGCTGATCCGTTCCGGTGTTCTTCTAACCCAGGAGAGGATGCCAGCGGTACTTTTCTTCATTGTCGAACAGAACCTCGAAAACCCCTTTCCCCAATACTGGTGGGGACGAAATATGCCCTTTGCGAAAACGCTTGCGGAAGCGGCCATGGCCGAAACGATGCGGGAGAAGGGATTCCGAATCATTGAGCATGGCCCCCAGGTCCAACTCATGGCCCGACAGTCTGTCCCCGACGCACCCCAGGTAACCGTTGCAGAAGCGATCGAAATGGGTAAGGCTCTTCGCGCCGACGCGGTTGTCCTTGGCCGGGCCGTGGCCGACAATGCACCCAATGTGACGGGTTCCGATCTTCGGTCGTTCAAGGGCGGGATCATTGTCCGTGCGTATCTTACTGCCACCGGTGAGGAGATAACGGCTGTTGACAAGACGGCCGAAACGGCCAATGCGAATGTCATTGACGGCAGCCGTGAGGCTCTGCGCACCGCCGGAGAAATGGCGGGCGCGGATTTGGTTGCCCAGATGGCCGCCGCTTGGCAAAAGAAAGGGTTGGCGGCCGGGAAGGTCGAAATCCAGCTGACCGGAAGCCGCAACCTGGCCAATTTCGTTCAATTTAGACGGATGCTGACGTCATTATCGGGTGTCGAAGACGTGCAGGTGAAAGAGCTGAAGGCCGACGATGCCACCCTGAGAATCGCGTACCGGGGTAAAACACGGGAGTTAGCCGATGCCATGATGGTCCAGGCCTTTGAAACCTTTGGTATTAACATTTACGATGTTTCAGAAGACCTTTTGCGGGTACAGCTCGTCCCATACACTCCGGGCTCGGTTCAGCCGCAATAAAACCGCTAAAACAGAAGAGAATTCGCTTTTTGATTCTGCTTGACAGCCGTTACAGCCGGTGGTAACACAAACCGCAAGATATAGGCACGTAGCTCAGGGGGAGAGCGCTACCCTGACACGGTAGAAGTCGCTGGTTCAAATCCAGTCGTGCCTACCAGAAAATTCAAGGGGTTACGGTTGATGCCGTGGCCTCTTTTTTGTTGGTTGCTAACGTTTTGCTACCACTTCTAAAAATGGTCGTTTCCAACCGTCTTGCAGCACTCTGATCGCTAGGTTTTATGAGGTGGGCATATACGTTCAAGGTCACGCTTGGACTTGAATGCCCCAGTTGCGGTTTGAATGTACGTGATGTTTTCCCCTTGCTCGATTAAGAGGCTTGCAGTGGTGTGTCTCAAATCGTGAAACCGGATTCTTTCGATTCCGGCCTTATTAATCCTGTCCATGATCCTTAGCTAGTTTCCGTCCATAAATGGCCCTTTCCCGCAATTTCGGCGTCAACCTGCGAAATCGCTTGTGCGGCTTACACGCGTATGCCTCCGCGCAATTCCTTGATTTCCTTGAACTTGCAGAAAATTGCTCATTTCTGAATCGGAAACCAACCTGTGCCTTTTTTAAAACCGTGGATGGGCACTAGCTATTGTGGTTGTAGAAAAAACGTTCCGTTATTCGAACGTTTTTTCTACAACCACTGATACCACCCTTCCGTATTTCGGAATTTATTTTTAAAAAGCGGTATAAATTACGATACTGGCAAGCTGTACGACTTCTGAAGCCGCCATTTTTTAAATGATAGTCTGAATATAAAGTAGCGATTTAGAAGCCGACCGGTCAATACGGTCGGCATAAGAAACGTCCACCGGAAGGCGGGTGCGCTTTGCCGTACCCCTATATAAAAACCCCGGGAATTTCTACTCCCGGGGTTTTTAAAATGCGACATTAAAACGGCATTAGCAGATTTAAAAATTGATCTGCCACTTGGCACCGAAGTAGAACAGGCTGCCGAGGTCCTCTTTGGGATCGGCAGCAAAGCCCGTGTATTCGATATCGCCGAAATCGCGGTAGCCGATTTCGGGAATCAGGAAGACACCCGGGGCCATCTGGTACACGGCCTGGAGGTAGTACTCCAGGCGGGTGTTTTTATCAAGCTCGCTGGCGCCGGAGGGAGCGTCAAAATTGGTGTACAGCCAGCCGATACCGGCTTCGAGGGTCAGCTGCTCCGTGGGACTGAAACCCAGGGCCAGCATGGCCATGTAAGTATTGACGTCATTGACGCTGGCATTGACGACTGACGGTAATTCAGTAGCAAAACCACTTGTAACGCTTGACGGTAGACCTGAATAAGCCGCGAGGCTGCCGCTACCAGCGCCAAGCCAGCCGGCGACCGCGCCGTTGCGGTAGTAGCTGCCCTGCGATTTGACAAACATCGGGCCAAAGTTCAGGTCAACTCCCAGACCGACCGTGAAGGAGTTGATGGTCTCGGAGGAGTCGGTGCCGTCAAAGTTGTCGATATAGTACTTTACTGTTTGGTACCCACCGAAGACGTGCCCGCTCATATTGTCGGCGAACATCATCTGGTAGGACGCCTCCAACTTGGGGATATACGATTCTACCGCGGTCTGTAATGTTACAAGCGTGCCGGTAGCGGGGTCGGTCGCCTGGAAAAGAAGATTGGGCGTATTCTGGGTGACGGCGCCAATCTTTAAGTCACCAGGCCCTAATTTGCCTTGGAGGGTGATTTGGCCGAAGCGGGCGCCGTAGGCCATGCCGACCTGGAGCAGACCGGCATCAACGTCGAAGACCTGGCCGGAGAGGAAGAAGGTGATCGGGGTGTATTCCTGGCCGATCAAGAGCCCCCAGCCCTCGGTGAACTTCCACACGCCGTAGAGCCGGCGCAGGTTGACACCGGTGCCGTATTCGAAGCGGGCGTCGATCATGTCGCCCTTGATGGTGGCGCCGATACGGGAGTTGCCCTGCAGGTCCCATTGGGTGTCTTTAAAGCTCGATCGACCGAATTGATCATCCCCGCTCGGATTGGTGATGTCTGTAAACGCGTCGCCAAAATCGCGGGAGGTGTAGAAGGTCGCCATACGGGCGTTGCCGTACAGGTTCCACTCGTTGGCCATGGCGGTGACGGCGAAAACGGCTGTCAGCGCAACGGCAAGAAAAATAATGGTATACTTTTTCATCTGTCATTCCTCCTTAAAAAGTATCAAAATAAACGAACAACAATCCTCAAACCAATGCAACATCCCCAATAATGATCATCCTCATAATCATCATCGTTAAAACGCTGATCCACCACCTCCTTTCTATACCGTTTAGCGGGTTTCAGGTGCCGGCAGCTCGAACCGTTGCCGCGGATGAAGGCGCCGTCACCTGATCGGTGGACGGCACCGGAAAAACGATAGTAGAAGGAAGAACGCCTCTCTTTGCGTCACCGTAATTGCACCGCCGAAAGTGGTCGGCAGCCTGCCGGGGCCTGACGGATCATCTAACCCCACCGGCGCTGGGCAGCGCCTTTTTTAAAAAGACTTCCATCTGTTGCTCCAGCGCACGTTCCTCTAAAAGAGAAGACGGCACGGTTATGAAAGACGAGCAGGCCATGAGTGACAGCAAGAGTGCAAGCGAAAGGGGTAAGGATCTTGAATCCAAGGTATTGACGCCTATTCGAGTAGTGACCGATCGACCCCATTCCTGTCATTCTTCCCGATGGAAAAAAGCGTGTAAATGGACCCCAACGTTGCTCGGGGCTGAGTATTCATTTGGAATGCCAGGGTACTACTAAGCATACAATATAATTTAATTTTTTAGAATAATTGAGTGAAGGTTACATTTGACAAGGGTTAGGATCCAACTGTTTTGAATATTCAATACCTCGTCGTTGGATCATATCATCCTATCTCCATTTTCGACCACATAATATATATTGTCAACCATAATTTATGTGTAACTATCTGTTACCATGATATTAAAAAGTATAACCAAAAATGAAATACGGCGGCTGCTTAACCGTTCCCCCTGTGAGAGGAGCGATAAAGGATGAATTCCAAAACCCGCATCAGATACTCCAAATTTGCTGTTTTCATTTAGGATTTCGATTTGTCAGGCGGTTGGAAAGGTGCACATCGCTATGCCTCAATTGTGGAATATGATTTCTGGAATTCGGGCTTTTCAAAGCAGGCTGAAGGTGCCTTTTTCAACTAATCTAAAACGGGACCGTTGATACTCATCCGAGTATTTATGGTTGTTATCGGTTCCAGGCGCAGGTACAGTACTATCGACATTGAAGATCTGACATGTTCGCTTTGAGGAGAAAACAATCATGAGACGATTTACACTTCTGACGGCTTTGATGATGATCGGATTTACGATGTTGTTGCTCATTGAGCCGGTCTGGGGGCAGAATCAGGGAGAAGGGCGAAATGCCGGTTTTAATTTTTCATTTTCCTATACGCCCATCTATCAGTTTGAAACCGATCTTGACAAAGGCGGTAGTTTTGATGTCAGTCGCCAATACTTTAACTTTGAAATAATGCGGCCAGTTGGTCAAAAACTGCGCATGGGTCTGGGGTTGAGTTACGAGTTCGAAAAATGGAATTTCAATGATCTTTCCAATGTGGTCGGGGCGACCCCCTGGCGCTCGATTCATCGCCCTGGTATCAGCTTGCCGATATTCTACACCTTTTCGGATAACTGGAATTTCGGATTCACACCGGCAATTGAATTTTCCGGGGAGTCGGGGGCCGAATTCGGCGAGAGCTTGAACTATGGCGGTGTGCTGTCTCTGGCTCACCCCTTCAGCCGAAATCTGTATTTAGGGCTTGGATTCGGGCTTTTCAATCGACTGGAGAAAACCACTATTTTCCCATTTATCGTCATCGATTGGAAAATCAATGAACAGTTCCGAATCACCAACCCGTTCAGGGCAGGGCCGGCGGGACCGGCCGGCCTAGAATTGGTATATTCTCCTTCGGAAAACTGGGTGCTGGGTGTCGGCGGTTCGTATCGATTCTACCGTTTCAGGTTGGACGATCAAAGTGCTGTGCCGAATGGCATCGGTGATAATAAATTTCTGGTCGCATTCCTGCGGGTGCAGCGGAAACTGGGGACAAGGTTTTCCGTTGATTTGGCTGGCGGAGCGCTTTTTGCGGGTAAATTGTCCATTGAAAACACCAACGGTGACAAGCTCGGATCGGATAAATACGATCCGTCTCCCTTTCTGGCGCTGACATTAGCGGGCAAATTTTAATCCGCTTATTTCATACGCATTTTTTGCCTGAAATGAGCGGTACTTTATTTTGACAACCACTATAAATCGATCGAGTTAATTGACGGTGCCGTTTAAATCGTTGCAGTACCGATTGAATTGAGGCCCATCGACTTGTGAAAAAGCCCCTTTGGCCATCAAACGGGCAATTTCCTGGGCCACCGCTACGGTGTAGTGGGTCCGATCCACGTAATTTTCATCCCGTGTGGTGATCGGCGATTCGATCATGAAGTCAAAAAGCAATGCATTTTCATGACGCACATGTGGCGTCTGCGACATGACGCTTGAACACATCCCACTTGATGGCATTCATGGACCCCGGCGTGGCCTGATAATAGTAATGAAACGGTGGGATAACGACAATTTTCAGCGTACTTTGCGGCAATCGGCCGAGCATTCTTTCCAGATGACTTACAGCCGGAAATTCGAAGGCGTTGGTTTTGCTCTGGTGTTCTTAAGACCGGGGGCTCCACAGGAATCTTCTCCTTTGGTATCGTCGATCCGTAAATGTCTTGGCGAACACGATCGATGTCATAGGGACGACCCATAGTAAAGTCGTGGTAGCCATCGGATCGAAACTTTTTTGGCCTTATCCCTGTGATGTATTTGAACTGCCTCATGGTAATTTGTATTGTTCGCCAGTTATAGGGCAGAAGGTCGTTAAACGGATTCTCATCATACATCCATTCCGGGAAATGTTCGGCTTTTGTCACGACACCAAAGTGTTCCGGATCAAAATAGGCCAGATCCACCCCAAAAATGATCGTCTTCGGCTGAGGATGATTTCTTAAAAACACATCAAAGATGGCCGCCTGTTCGAATAGAGAAGCCCCTTCTATCCCCAAGTTAACGAAGCGGCCATTTAAAAATAGATTCAAATCATCTGGATTCAGCAGGCGAATCGTGGATGATCCGATGATGGCGCTGTCGAATCGCGAATTTTTAGCCATATTCGGAAGCCAATACCGTCTGTCTCCGCCAGCAGGGCTGCGATCGAAATCAAACTGCAGGGGCAGCATTCCGTAGGGATCGACAACCAATATAAACAGGTATCCGGCAGCAAAAAGGCTGCTTACCGTTATGATCAGTGTTCTGAAAAACCTTTTCCATTGGCCATCAGAATTTGATAACGCTGCTTTCACGACAGTCTCCACAGCCGGAGCTGATTTATACCGCTTTTCAGCAATATATTCCGAATTATCAAGAAAATAAGGAGCAATATATTTTTAAAGGTCTTCCAGGTTTCAATAGTTGAATGTGACGGTTATCCTTTTATCTGAAGCTTCAAATGGTGCGAAAGTGTCTATTTCGCCGTCGATGGTCTCGATTTTTCCATTTTCAAAGGCCAGTATTTCAGCATGGGATCTGATGTTCATATCTTCATTCTGATAATAATAAGGGAAAGCATAAGATTTTAATAGATAGGGGCCATCCTTGAAGCGTGAGGGCAAATTGCTAATATAAAAAAACTTTCCTTTATCTATGTATTGGCTGAATTGCTCAATGCAGTTGCGGCTGATTGATGTCGCCATCATCCACCAATTATTCTGAAAGTTTACACTGATCAGCAAATACACCCAAAACAACCCAAGCGAATATCTGAACACTGAAAAAAAATGATTCTCTTCCTTAACTTTGAAAAGCAGGCGGTTAAGGCCAATGCACAATAACAGCGCTAAAAAAATACCTGGTAAATATAAAAACCTCCCGCCAGGTATGGCGTTCGCATGCGTTCGAAAAATTGATACCGGTGCAATGGCTATTATTAGTGAAAGTAGAAGCATGATCGATTGTCTGAATTTATACCTGAGTGCGCACAGAATTAAGCCGCTCAAAACAGCGACATAAAAAATGGCCCCGATTTTTGTGATGGTGGCTGAAGAGAAGTTTAGCGGTGGGCCCAGATAGGCTCTGACAGCCTTAATTGGATTAGCCTCTGCCAGCATAGAGAAGAAACTGCCATAGGCACCGCCAAAGGCATCTAACATAGTAGACCTTATGATCATATAGGTTATTGCGGAACCAACCAGAAGAAAAAAAGTAATAAAGAAAACCTTAGAATTAAGTATTTCTTTAGGGCTGAATCTGACAAGCGAAATGGAAACGAACAGAAAGGGGATCGTAATCGCAGATTCTTTACAAAACATCGCGCCGAGAGAAGAGATTGCTGATATTACAATAAAATAAACTGTTTTGAGATTAAAGCCTTCGGTTGGATTGATCGATTTTTGCGCGAGTAACATTGAAATCAGTAAGAAAAAAGTTGCAAAAATATCAAACTGGGAGCTGAACCAAAAATATGTTTCACTGGACCAGGGTGAAAGCAGGAAAATATTGAAAGCCGTAAAAGCAATAAATACATTTTTACCAAGTATTCGATTGCATAATAAGGAAACCAAGAGGGCATTCATTGTATGGAAAAAGAGGGATACCAAAGCATAATGCTCAGGGTTAGTCCAATTAAATATACTAAACTGGAATTTGAAGAGGACAAAAGTTAGCGGCCTGTAAAAACCTATCTGGCTTTTTCCAAGTTCAAGGAAATCGTTCTTTTGAGCAAGATGTAATAGGGCATAGTCATCAAAAAGGAAGAAATAGTTCGTTACGTGCTTGATGTATATCCAATATACAAAAAGTAGAATAAACGAAAATAATAAGACTAAGAATCGTTTATACATTTTGTTTATAGTTTGTGTATGTTGACTATTGAGCATTGACGTATTTGGGGTAAGGAAGATGAAAGGCCACAATCGGCCTACTTGAGATTAGTTTGAATGGGCGTTTTTAAGGTCGTTTAACCAAATGTTCAGAAGAAAGAGTTCTTTTTCTCCGACGAGTTTCATTGAAATTAGTTTTTCATAACACAGGTTCAGATTAAACGGGATATTCTCGATCCCTGCTTTTAAATTCAATTTTTCAAGTTGATCGCAAATTTGGGCGTTATTCAAATATCCTGCAATCTCATCCTCAAAATCCCTTAAGAGATTGTGCGCATTTCTGACCTGGTTCATCATCGGTTCATGGAAAAGAATGTGCCAACCGTTTTCCCAGGCAATTCTTTGGGCAATAAAACTCCGCCATATGTCCGTCATCCGAAAACTGCAGTAGGCGGGAAGATACATCAATGCAAATGCGTCGCTTGTCCATTTGGTCGCCTGACTGTTAAACGGGCACCAGGTCTTTTTACCAATGGCCACTCTATTATTTTTGAAAATCTGATCTACGGGCTGGATAAAACGGCAGATCGCGTCGACATCCGGATTTCCATTGACCATGGCTTGTTGTATGGGGCTAAAAATTTTTTTCATGCCGAGAGAATCAAACTCAGGAGCGATATTTTGAATCGATTGCAGCGGAAATCCTCTTGGCCAGAGTTTGGCATCTGAGAAATATTCATAAATATTGACCCAGCCGGAATTTTCAATGCATTTTGTGTGTATTTGGGGAGTGGGTATTTGCCAGAAATTCTCTAGCGGAAAGTTGTCGTCGTCGGTTTCAAATATTAAATGACTCCCTTTAGATATCGCCAGAAGATAGCCTAAGTTTTTACGGGCGTAGTGTTTGGTTGGGCATTTTTCTGGAAAAATAAACTTTGTCTGTAACTGCTTGTCGATACTATAGTAATCGCACCCCTCAAGCGAAAAGTTTTGGGGACTTTTTGTGTCTCCAATTAATATGAAATTAAAACCGTTTTTCCTGCACCCATCGGAAATGGCTTTTAAAATTTCGTTTGGCGAGTTGATTGATGTTACGACGACACTGGCATTTGGGTTTGCAGGTTGTACCAACTATAATTGTCCTTTCAAGCGCATAATAAATAGCCGCCCCAAATTAGAAAATGAATCAAATAGAACAGAGCCGTTGACGCTGACACTGGGATTGGAATACGTGATTGGCACTTCGATGATGTTCAGTTTGTGACAAAAGGCTTTAATTTCAGTCTGGAAAAAGTGGCCGCGAGACCGAATACCTTTATCGAGGACCATCTGTAAAGCGGGACGTGAAAATAATTCGAATCCACTGGTCATATCGCGCAAATTTGTACCGATGATCATGTTGGCCAAGTATGTACCGCCGCGGCTGATAAGGTATCTTTTCAAATTGCGGCCCGTAAATTTCCCCCCCTTGCAGAATCGACTTCCGAAGACGCAATCATAGCCCTGTTGCATGGTTTCGAAAAACTGCGGGATTTCAGACGGCTGATGGCTGAATCCCGCGTCAATTTCAAGGATCCAATTACAGCCAGAACGCAGGGCCTCACGATACCCACGGATATACGCATCGACAACACAACGATTTTCCGGCGCCCATACCAACCGCAATTCTTTCGTTTGATGTTCGATTTCCTTAACAATACCGACCGTGCCGTCTGTACTTGCATTGTCGAGGATGGCAAAAAATTTTACCCGCTTAAAGTTTTTACACTGTTTGAGGACATCCGTTATGAAGGCTCGAATTGTGTCTTTTTCGTTCGCCATGGGGCAAACGATCCCTAAATTGAGATCTCCAATCAAAATACAGCTCCTATTGTCCCCTAAAACCACAGTCATCCAGTACAGCGGTCTGGGCGGGTTCATCCTTGATACAGGTGCAGTACCGGAGATAATTTGGACTAATGGTCTGTGAAACCACCTCCCTGGCGATTGAGCGCGCGATTTTTTTGGCGACCGGCACCGTATAGTGGATCTGATCAAGGAAATTTTCATCAGCGGTCGTGATTGGCGATTTGATCATATAGTCAATCAGGATTGAATTTTCATATCGGCAGGTGGCGTCAACCACATGGCGCTTGAATTCTTCCCACTTAATGTCATCCGTAGATCCGGGCGTTGCCTGGTGAAAATGATGAAACGGCGGGATAATGACAATTTTCAGTGTCGCATCCGGTAACCGACCCAGCATGCGATCCAAATGCCTGACAGCCGGAAACTGAAAAGTTTTGAGTAGTTCCGGCGTTTTTATAACCGGTGGCTGCACGGGAACCTTTGCCTGAGGTGTGGACGAACCGTAAATGATATTTCGCACGCGATCGATGTCATACGGGTGTCGCTTGGTAAAATCTTCGTAACCATCGGATCGATACTTGAACGGATTCATTCCGGTGATACTTCTGAGCTGTTTAACGGCATGTTGGATTGAGCGCCAGTTATATGGCAATAGGTCATTGAAAAAGCTTTCGTCATACAACCATACCGGAAAATTTTCCGGTACCCCACCTATGAATTGTGCATAATTATCGCCATTGAAAAAATTGACATGATCCACACCAAAGATAACAAATTTGGGTTGAGAATGATGTCTCAAAAACACATCCAAAATAGCTTCCTGTTCAAATAAGAATGCCGCGTTCAGGGCCAAGTTGACAAAGCGGCCATTTAAAAGCGGGTTCAAATCTTTCGGGTTCAGCAAACGAACCGTCGATGTTCCAATGATGGCGCTGTCGAACTGCGGTCTTTTTGCCAGATTCGGCAGGAAAAAACGTGGATCGGTGGCAAAGCCGCGATCTTTACTGAACGATATGGGAATAATACCGTAAGGATCGACCACCAACACAAACAAGTATCCCGCGGCAAATAGGCCGGTGAGCGAGATGATCAAAATTCTGAAAAACCTTTTCCAAAGGGTATCAGAATTGGAAATAGATGAATTCACTGTAATTCCCATCGCCGGCTCTTAAAGCCAGGTAAAACAATGCACAGGCAACGATTACGGCATAAATCGGCCGCGGGCGAAGCCAGTGTGTAGCGAGGCGTTGACTGGTCGGTCCGATAAACGCCGGTAAGGCATAATATAGGATTTGTCCCGGTGGATTAATAGCGGGTATATTAAAAGAAAACCCATTGATACCCACCATTGACCGCATTATGGCACTGGCTGTTTCCAGGTTATCGGCGCGAAAAATGACCCAGCCAAACATGACAAAAGTGACGGTTAAAACCCAGCCAATCGATCGGGGCATCGGCATACCGGTTTTTTCCCAAAGGTGATTGAGAACCAAAGCCAGGCCATGAAGTCCACCCCAGATGACAAATGTCCATCCGGCACCGTGCCACAATCCACCGAGCAGCATTGTCACCATCAAAGCCAATACCTGTCGCGCCGCGCCGTACCGATTACCGCCCATCGGGATGTAAAGGTAATCTCTCAAAAATCGGGAAAGGGTGATGTGCCAGCGCCGCCAGAAATCCCTAATCGATATTGCCAGATAAGGCGCATTGAAGTTTATAGGTATGGTCAGGCCGAACATGAATCCCAATCCAATGGCCATATCGGAATATCCCGAAAAATCATAGTATATTTGAAGTGTGTAAGCTGCCGCAGCCACCCAGGAACCATAGAATGACAGCGTATTTCCGGCGGCGGCATCGTTGAACAGAAAACTGGCGGTTTCCGCCATGGTATCGGCGAGGATCATTTTCTTGAAAAGGCCGATGAATAACAGGCCGAATCCCTTCGACAGGCGCTCATAGACGCCTTCTCTGAAAGGATCGAAAGCATACTGTTTAATAATTTCATTGTGTCGAACGATCGGTCCGGCGATCAGCTGCGGGAAAAAGGTGACGTAGAGAACATATTTATGGAAAGGATAAATGGGTGCCGTACCTCTCTTTAAATCGACAAGGTAGGAAATTTGTTGAAACGTAAAGAAACTGATGCCCAGGGGTAAAACAATATTCCAGGGCGCGAATTCGGCGCCAGCTGTTGCGGCAACGTTGCCGAGAAGGAAATTCGTATACTTAAAAAAGCCGATGATCAATAGATTCACCGCAACACCGGCGATTAAGATCGATCGATACGGGAACAGTGCATGCCATTTAGAACAAAACCAATTGAACGTCACAGAGATAACGAGCAAGGGCAGAAACCGAAGATCCCAGTAAGCATAAAAAAACAAGGATGCCGAGATCAGAACCCAGATGCGAAGGGTTTCTTTTTTAGCGAAGGCAAAATAGAGTAAGAGCGTGAGGGGTAAAAAAATTAGCAAAAATCCCTGCGAGTTAAACAACATAGCGTAGACCTGACTGGTAACCGAATATTTTGTTAGCCTTTTGTCGCGTACATTTCATGGAACACATGCATCCATGGGGTGAATGTCAACCTTTTTATCAAACAGCTAATGTCCAAAATACAAAATATCCGCCCAAATTTTAGTGGTTGTCAATAAAACGTTCCGTTATTCGGACGTTTTTTTCTAAAAGCACTTATACCGCCCTTCTGTATATTGGAATTTATTTTTGAAAAGCGGTATAAACGGCAAAGCGCGCAGTAATGCGTTGATGGCTGCTTTTATAATGGTCGGCTGTAGAATCCGCGAAATATGTGGGTCTATTGACGATTTCTGATTTATATAACAGTCAGTTAGTATCTGCAATACGAAACACTGCCGGAGTGGTGCACCCCGGCAGACTTTAATTCAGCCTTGGGTCCAAAAGGCACCGCTTTGGACTGAATTTTGAAAAAGGCGATGCCAATATGTCGGGCGATTATATCGCCGGATTCGGCTTGATGTTCTCCTGACAATCCCGCTGCTGCTCCATGTTCGGCATTAAATCGGGTTGACAGTTTCTAAAGGCCTTACTAAATATAGTATGTTAGAGTGATTTAAGCGGTACAGAGTTATTATCATTCCAAAATTTATAGTTTTCGACAATTCCCGCGAGTCAAACCCGGGTCTTGCAACCCGTTTTGCGTGATAGGGATATGGAAAAAAAACCAAAGAGCAATTTCGTCGGTATTGCCGGCTTGTTTGAGGCGACTCAAATAAAAAAATATTTCATTACCTATGTTTATTTCATGGTTGGGATTGAAGTTCTCATCCTCTGGCTCACCTTTCTCGGGAATATGGGGGGCCCGTTTCCGATTAAATTTTATTTCCTGATGGCATTTTCCATCCCTTTGGCACTCACTTTTCTGCTGGGTGTTTTCATTATTGCTTTCAATAAATTTGTCTTTGGAAAGAATCCTATCGAAGAAGAGCGCCACGGTTCAGGCCCTGAAGGGGCTAAGGAATCTCTAGTGCCGAAGCAGAGCATATACCTGCAACACGTCTGGCGCTTGCCACTTTTTGTAAAGATTGCGCTTCTTATTGCTGTTGCCTTCGTGGTTTACAAAATGGAAGCCATTTTCAATTTTCTCATCAGTTTTGGAGAGAAAACGGCTTGGTACTTGATGATCGCCGCCGGAGCCATTCTGGCCGGTGCATTCATATTCAGCCTCGTGTGGATTATCGCCAGTTACCGTTTGCGGAAAAAGTATATGGAGTTTCAGTATCAGTATAAAAAGGATATTATGGAACAACTTGGGTTGCTCGTTCTCAATGATGACACCGTCATTGACAGGAAGGGCAATACAGTATCCGACAAAGGGACCAAATACATTGCAACGGATAAGCCCGAGTATCTTCTTAACGACGTGACGACATCTGCGGATGTAGAGACACAGCGGCCGCAATAGTGATGAGTGTATCGACCATGCCGACCGGCACCGTGTCAAATGTCATTCAATGAAACATAGGTCAATAGATGAAGAAAAAACTTAAAAAGGGTAAACTGGTCGGCATTGCCAGTCTCTTTGACGAAATACAGCTGCGAAGCTATTTTTTAAATTACCTTTACGTCGTTGTCGGGATCGAGCTGCTGATTTTTCTCATCATCTATATCGGCACCATAACCCCAACAGAACAGCCCTTTCCATGGAAACTTTATTTCTTCCTGGCATTTACCGTTCCGGTGGCGTTCACCTTTTTACTCGGACTTTTGATTTTAGCGTTCAATTATTTTTGTTTTGGCGACGCGAATGCCAATGAAAAAGATGAAACCCTGGTTGCCGGAAATCAGGAGAACAAATCCTATCTGCTGAAATTCAATTCGTTTCTTTATACAACGCGCAAACTCCCTTTTTTATTTATTATGCTCCTGCTCCTGATCGGGGCTCTGATTGCTTATAAGATGGACGTTATTTTGATGTTTGTGGTCAATGCCAGCGAAAAAATGGTCCAGTATCTTCTCATTGCCGGAGGCGTGCTCCTGGTCGCCGGCGTTGTATTTGGCGGTATTTGGCTTTTTGTTAACTACAGACTGAGAAAAAAGCATATGGATTACCAGTACCAATATCGCAATCAGGTCATGGAGCGCCTTGAGTTCCTGGTAATGGATGATCACACCGTCGTCAAAAAAGATGGCGAGGTGATCAGCTTGTCCGAACCCAGAATGATCGCCAATAGCGGATCAGCAAAACGTAAATTTCAGGTTTTGCAGGAACCGGCAGACATGTCCGGAAAGTGACCCTTCCGATTAACGTTGGCTGGATACGGTATATCAGACCCCTCATTTTTCCAGCACTTCATACCTGCGGTATTCTTGATGATTTGACCGTTTCAAATGGTGATTGTATCGGGTGCGCTATCAGCAGTAAAACCACCCGGATTGGTGGGATAGCCTCGTTTATGCTAAAGTCCGCGCCGTGCAAACAAGCGGTCATTCATGACAATGAAAAAGGCATTCTGGCAGGGCCGCTTATATTTTCAGCCTTTGTCGGGTTGCTACTGGTGGTGGTGCTTTATCCTATACTGATGAAGCTGGACTTTTCTTCCAGATTAAGACACGGCCTGGAAGGCTCGATATTCATCTTTGTACTATTCATCGTTGTGTTGGCCTATCAGTCCGCCAAGGCAATCAAAATCCGCAAATTTTTAAAAGGTGCAGAAGCACCGCTGCTTGTGCGAGACTTGATGACCAGTTGCCTTCAAGGAGATATTGAGTGCCTGCAGAAACTTTTCGCTGAACGGGAGCCGTCAGATTTTCGCGTAATGTTGACATTGCTGCAGGCTAAAGCCGAAAGTATTCTGCAAACCGAAATTGCGCACATGACCGATATTCACAAAAAGATCGGTTTAAGGATTTTCAATAAAAAATGCAACCTATCCTACCATCTGTTTTTTAGAAACCCGGATGAGTATTCGCGGGCCTCGCTTCCCAGAGAAATCGTCCTGCTTCGCAATGCCCTTAAGGAGGATTGGCCGACGTCATTATCACGTGATTTGGATGAGATAGAGAATTCTCGTCGCGCATTGTTCACGTTGTTTAACGACTATCTCGATATTGTCCCCGAGCAAGTCACCCACCTTCGTTTTCTCCGCCAAACCTACAAATACCGGTCTCCGGCACCGGATATCGCCCGCAAAATAACATTTTGCCTCGACGTGTTTGATTGTGTTGACCGGCTGAAGGAAAATGGAGATAGATCACCGCTGATGATTAAAATCGAAGCAACGGCAGAAACCCGAATACCGTTGCTCCGTAAGGCCATGGGCCGATACCAGTCTGCCTGGGAAGCAATGGTCGACACATATGAGTTTAGCTTGTCGTATTGATGGACGGAAACGATTTCTGTGTCCTGCCTAAGCGCGTTTTCTGCCAATTTTTAGCAAGGCCTCAAAAATAGACAACCTTACATTCTGATTGACAAACTCAGCCCTGAATTGATACAAAAAAAGATTCGACTGCAATTATTCCTGCTTCGCTTGAGCTGATAAGTTAACGGGTCGATCAAACCAGATCGGCCCGTTCAATTTTAGCATTCCAAATTAGAGCTGATTTTGCTGTTTTACACCGCGTTTCAAAAATAATTTCCAAAATACGAAAACCAAAGACAATGGCATTTTCATTTTTTCATAACAGCCGTGCGGTTAATCTTAAAAACAGTAGCGGGCTCACGACCAAAACGTCCTTCCAAAAACAACTGCTTCTGCGGTTGGCTTTGGCCTCGGCTGTCATTGCTGCGATTCTTGCCGTTGTGGTCTTTTTCAACGAACGCAGCAAGGTGGGACATATTGTCAGCAACCGTGCCAACCAGATCGCTATGCGTTTCAACGATCAGATCATCGAACTGCTCGACACGCCGGGGCTTGCCGATCGCGAGGCGCTGCAACAGGAACTCGACATCCTTTTCATTGCCGGAAACCTCAAACAATTCATCGGACATTTGGTCTGTGTGAGCATTTACGATTCCGTCGATCGAAAATTGGCCACCGCGGCCGATGGCAGTTTTGTCCACATCACCGCGGTCCAAAGGGACCTGGAGAAATTCCACCGTGCGCGGGCACACAATGGAAAAACCTGGTTCGACATCAAACGGATCGAGGGTGAGATGTATGTTCATGTCGCTATTCCTCTGACCAACAGCCGCCGTGAGGTGGTGGCCCATGCGGAAGGAATGGTCGCTGTCAACCCGGACACGGTGGACGAAATCGAGAGCCGGATTGTCAAAACCGTTGTCGAGGTGATCCTGATCGTTTTTGTCGTTACCGCCTTCTTGTATCCGGTCATCCTTTCCCTAATCGGCAAGCTGTCCAGGGTGACGGACGGCCTGCTGGATTCTAACCTGGAAACCCTGCGCGTGCTTGGCAGTGCGATTGCCAAACGCGATAGAGAAACCGATATCCACAATTACCGTGTCACCATCTATGCGGTCCGCCTCGCAGAGGCTATCGGGTTGGATCGCCGGTCCATCAGATCTCTGATCAAGGGCGCTTTTCTCCATGATGTGGGGAAGATCGGGATCAGTGATCGCATCCTGATGAAACCGAACCGACTCACGGATGAGGAATTTGAAGTGATGAAAAGTCATGTCAAACACGGGGTGGACATCGTCGAGCGCTCGGTCTGGTTAAAGGATGCCACCCAGGTTGTAGGGTATCACCATGAGAAGTACGCCGGCGATGGATATCCTGCCGGTATTAGTGGAGAAAACATACCGGTTACCGCTCGGATTTTCGCCATCGCGGATGTGTTTGATGCCTTGACGTCAAAGCGGCCCTACAAAGAACCGATTGACTTTGAAACAGCCATCGACACCCTCAAAAAGAAGCGCGGTTGCCATCTCGACCCGATGTTGGTCGACGCATTCGTCTTGATATCCCGGCCCCTTTTTGACGATTTAATCAACGGCTCCCACGACAAACCACACCGGAAGCTCGAAGAAATCCTGCAGCGGTATTTTCCCACCGGATTCGAAACTTACAGGTCTTGAAATTTGGATGGTGTCGGCTCCTATTGTATGGTCTTTGTTTCTATTCTAAATTGAGCTGGGCCAACATCTATAGGCAGAATAACGGGTAATGACAAATAGCATACTCTACGAGTTGCGTAGAGCAACCATTCGGGGGCTCAGTCGAGTTTCGAAATAATGGATATAGAAAAGGGAGTTATTCACAGTCCGGGTTGTTGCCCCGGCAGGACACCTGATAAATTCTTTGAAGCCTTTGATGAATAAAGGCAAAGTAATGGACAAAATTCGACTGCTCGAATCGGTAAATCCAGACTTCATGCGGCTCATTTGCCATTCGGGTTTCTCGCATCGGTTCCCCGCATCGGTCCCTGACATCCCGCATGAGATCGCCCGTTCTGACGATCCTTCCGGCGCAGCGTATGTTCGTTACATCCGATCCGCTGGGTATTTGATCGCGGCGAAGAGTATCCGCTCCGAGTAGAAATATTGATAAAATCAATATTATAAATATTTTACCAAAGTGACTCTTTATAACCAGTCGGTCGGGGATTCTGTTCTTTCATCGTTGCCCTCTGTAAAAAAAATTCCGGTAGATATAACATTGATAAGGCAAGGCAATAGCTTACCGAAGTTGCCGGTAACAGCTTACCTCTGATTGGCAGTGTCCATCCACTGCAACGTCCGGCTCTCAAGAAAATCATAGAAGGGGTTGTGCCTCAACCGCAGCAACCAGTCGTAGGGAATTTTTAACAAGCCGCGTTCACCCTGAATCGCCATCTGGCCTAAAAAGAGTACTTTTTCATTGTCGGGAGGCCGCTGACCGTAAAGGGGGTCATCCGGTGGAAACGGCAATGCCACATGGGACAAAGAGATCACGCCGGTCGGCCAGGCAAGGTTCAAAGGTTCGGTCTCTGACGCATCTTTTGATAACGGGGCTTTTCGGCGGGCGACAACCTGGAAACTTTCCGGATTCTCGTTGGTGACCAGTGTCAGGGTGAACGGCAGGTTCTCATCGGCCATCAACCGGTCGGTCAGCGGCGCCGGGTCGGCGATGAGCAGCTTGGCCTTGGCGGCGAATCGATTGATGTCGAACAAAACGAGTTCATGTCCTTGCGGCCCGAGGTGCTTGAGCAAACTGTCAACCACGGCATTTAATGAAACCGTTGCATCGACGGTCGATTTGAAAACCAATGTTGGTGGAAAAAGTTCAATCGGACCGACCTTGCGCAGGCGCGGAGATGCGTCGGGCCACGGAGCGGGTCACGCGGTGAACCTGGGCCCCGGCATTGGTGGCAAATGAGTTGTACTTGTACGGATCGAATTCGGGCTGAATCGATAACCAGGCCAGGCCCCCCAGGCCGGGAATTCGGGATAACCCGTCCTTCATTCCGGCCAGTCCCGCCGCCGGATGGACCCCTATGGCAGGAGAAATCAGGACCAGGCTGGCCGGCAGCGGAGAAGCACTTCCTTCCAGTGCGTCAAGGCTGTAGTTCAGCGCCAGCGGTGCCCCGGTCGAATAGCCCACGATGTGGATCGGCTTCTGTTCCACTTTGGAGGCAAGATGCGTCATGCTCAGCCGCACTACGGCGGCCATGTCCTCCCATTTAATGTACTTTAGCCCCGATGGTGCCGTGCCGTGGCCGGGTAGTCTCAAACCGATGACCCAGTAATTGTGCTGGTTGAGCGTCTCGCCCAGAGCCCGCAGGCTGTAGGGCGAATCCGACATGCCGTGCAGTAACAGGACGCCGCCGACCGGCGCGTCGGCAGGAAGTTCGAAGCTACGGTTCCAGTTGGGCTTGCGGTGTTGCGGATCAGCCGCGCTGCCGGAACTGTAGCGGACGAGTTCATATTCGGGTCCGGTTCCGGTGCGGGCGTAGACTTTTTCTTCCAGTTGCGCGAACAGCCTCTCTTCCAGCTGCATGTAGTCATCGAAGGTCCGGATCTCATCTAATTGGTTGACCGTGAATTCCGCCGTCAGCCTCTCGGTGTGCCAGGGCTTCAGAGGCGGGTTGCTGCACCCCTGTATAGGCAAGATCATCGCACCCACGATGCAACCGTACAGAACGCAGGTGAGTGGCCATCTTTTCGGGTCAAGGACAATGGCAATATGTTTCATTTAGACGGACTCCTCCGGTATAAAGCAGGAAAGTGAGCAACCCGGCTGTGGTCAACCAATTTTTACTGACAAATGCAGATTGTGGGATGCTACCGTCCGCGGGTCAGCACCCAGTATACGCGGCCTGCAGCTGTCTCTACACGATATTCCGGTCGGCTGCGGGGCATGTCGACATTGACGAGCCGCAGATACAAATCGTCGAAAAACTGCGGGGTTTCCAGGCTGAAATTATGGAAATTGCGGGTGCGATTGACCGGGGTGACATCCACCAGGGTGATGAGGGTGTTGTTCGGTTCGATCAACTCAAAAATTCTGGTGGCCTCTTCGATCTGATCCGGATTCCGGGGATCCAGCGTGCTTTCCCCCAACCGTCTCCCCCGGTTTAACAGGCGGCTCATCAGCAAAGCGCGATCGTTGGAGGATACATATACCGTAAGATTCCTGGCAAGAGAAGCGATCTCTCGTTTGAACTGGTTGCTGAACTCCTCCTTGTCGACGTCGGGGGCCGTCAGCACCACGTTTTCGATCTCGGTCTCCGCATCGGACAGATCGGCCTCGCGGTATAGAATGCTGAAGGCATGGACGACCACCTGACCGCCCATACTGTTGGCGACCAGCCACAGTCTTTCAGGCTGTACTTGCCGAATGATCAATTCCAACGTCTGGGCCAGTTCAGCCCCGGACTCTCCGGCAATCCTCTGCGCGCGCCGGTACCCGCGCGGTGTCGACCCCTGGTCGCCCGGCCAGTCGAAAACCAGAACGGGCGAGTCGATGTCCAAAACATGACTCAGAAACGCGGTCTTACGCAGCGCCGAAGGAAACCGCTCCCTGAATCCGTTGACATTGATGAGTAACGATCGCAGGGAGGAGGCTTGAACCTGTTGGCGCAGCTGTTGTGACAAATTCGCTCTGCTCCAATAACTCCACCCGCCGGAGCTGGATTTCCTCATTCTGGAACCAATCGGTCGGGTCGATGAGCATTCCGATACCCAGCGAGGGTTCGATCGCGGTATCAAACAGACCGAACGTCAGTTCCTCGCCCCTTTGGTTCCCGAAGCGTTCCTCTACCGGTCCTTCTTTGTTTTCCAAACCACGATTGGTGATGTAGAAGAACCGGTAGGCATTTTGCTCGCCCTGCTTCGTCACCAGCATTCGCCGGAATTGAAAAGCCTCAGCGTGCTCCAGAGCCAAACGGGTCGGCCGGTAGAAAAATGCCACCAGTGCGACAAGAATAAGCACCAGAAAAAGCGTACTCAATAACATGTTTCGTTTGAAGCGGGTCATCATGACCTCCTGATTCGCTCTATTGGTTTACGCTTACTTCTCATGCCATGTTGCATCACAGAAGAAATAATAACGACAGGTAATACTTCTATAACCCGTTAGAGCAGGATAGCAGCAAGTCCAAACACACCGATAACCAATAGCAGAATCGCCATTATCTTCGGCAACGGCCTGGGTTCGATATAGGTAAACTGATCGCTGTTGATCCGTTTTAAAATGCGCCCATACTGGATAACCCCCGCAAAAATTCCTACCATGCCGAGGACGATGAAACTGATTCCAAAAATAACGGGGGTGTGGAGGGCATCGAGAACTCTTCCTGTCTCTTCCATATAGTCCCCTTCAATATATTCGTAGGATTTAGCGATGGCAAATCCGAAACCAAACAATGAAATAGATGTACGGATCCATGCCATGAGCGTCCGGTCGGAT
This sequence comes from uncultured delta proteobacterium, assembly GCA_963719015.1. Classification (GTDB taxonomy): domain Bacteria; phylum Desulfobacterota; class Desulfobacteria; order Desulfobacterales; family SG8-13; genus JARFQH01. Next base: position 50,485 of record CAVRBA010000022.1, read on the forward strand.
GCTTCTCGATTGCGTTCCTTGGCGAGCTCGTTCGTCAAGCTTGTTTTTGTTACATCCTGGTTCATTAATCAAGCGACTCCTATTCTAATAAAGTATTTTTGGCAGCTGAAAACTCATTTTGATTGGAGAGAAAAGATTATAGCTATTTTACAAATATCGTTCCGCTCGAGATAGAATTGCGTTTCGATGAAGATCTATACACACATTTTAGAATTTGGTATCCGGAATTTGGATTGAAGGAATTTTGCCTGTTTTGTTGTAAGAATGAGCGAAAGCGATGCTGCTAATCCAAAATATTAAATCTCCAACCCAAAAAGGAACGAAAAGCTGTGGATAGCGGAACGTTATTCTGACACCCATAATTAGGCGATTGTCCCCATTGATAGCCTATAAAATTTTAAACGCTCATGCCGTTTTGACCTCAACCGTTTTACTGCTTAATGTCTTGCGAACGTGCCAGGCAAGATAACCGTGGGCGGCACCTTCACCGATGAGGACGATACCAAGCAGAGGACAGAGTAGCCAAATCGCCGTAACCGGAAGTTTGCTCCATGTGAGAACTGCCGCAATAATCCCGATCAAGCCACTGACAAGAACCCAATGCCAGTTTGGGAAGGGCCGGATGGTCAACGCGAGGATCACCTTGGACATGCCTTCCGCCATAAAGTAGACAATAAGAAGCATTGTCAGGGTAAAAAGCCCCTGTCCGGGATTGCGCAAAAACATCAGTCCGATGATTAAAGAAATAATAATCGACATCAGTTGCAGCCAGAAGTGAGGGACATTCCGTGCGCCGATCAAACCGATGCCTTGAACAACGCCGCTGATGATGAGCAGCCACCCGAGAAGCGCCGGGGCAGCAGAAGACGGGAATATGGGATAGGCAAGGGCAAAAGCACCGGCCAGTATCATCATTGCTCCCTGGATAAGATACCAGAGGGAATGGCGCTTGATCGTCTGCCGCATGGCCTCACGCATCACTTCCGCGGCGGCTTGCAGTGATAATTCTTCAGTCATGTGATCTCCTTTTACGTTGTTCGGCGTTTACTCCAGATAGAGTAGGGAACAGCAACAAGTGCTCCCAAAATCAAATAGGTCAGGAGCGTGGGGATAAAGTATTGCCCGTATTCTGACAGGGCGGCAATGAACAGGGCCAGCCCGGCATTGCGGGCGATGCTGGCAATGGCCAGTGAAGATCTCTGCGGCCCTGGATGGGCCACCCAGCAGGTGACCGATAGTTAGAGAGAGAACGACAGTGACTATGATTGCCACGATGGGCAGAGCTCCCAGATTCAGCTTCTCCCTCAAGTCAGGTGCGAGCGCCAGCAGTACAATAATCACAATAAATAACAAAAGGAACAGGACATTGGCAAGCACTTGCACAGGTTTTCCGATAACTTCGGCGAACTTTGGTGCAAAACGCTGTAATAGTAGGCCGATGATCACCGGCAGGAACGTGACTTCGGCGACTTGCCGGACCACCTCGATGGGCGTCACCCGCTCGGTAGCGAGCTCAAACAGGGCGTAAAAAATTGCCAGAGTGAGTGGCGTAATCACGACCGCCAGAAGAGCCAGTGTCAGTTGCAGGCTGGCGGCGTAAATCGGGTCCCCGCCGGCCGTCTGGGAACGCTTGGTCGTCAGCGGGGCACCCGGCGCGGCAGCCAATATGGCAAGGCCGGTCGCAACGGCGGGTGGTAAGTCGAACAGCCACAGCAACAAGCCGACCACCGTAGGAACCAGCACGATGACTGCAAGTAGGGAGCGCAGTAGTAATTCTGGTTGCCGCCACAGGGAGGTGAGCTCCCGCAGCGAGTGGTTGACCCCGATGGCGAGCATCTGGCAAAAAATCACAACGGTAACAAAATGGAGGAGGATGGGGTTGTCCATACTTTCGATTCTCCTGTCTTTCCGAAATTCTGCGATACTTTTTTAACACAACGTTCACTCGCGCGATGCGTCGGTGTTCTACTGTGAGCCTTGCCAGGGCCAGCGACCGGTGACCTCCAACTCGAGGATAAAGTGCAGAAAAGTACGGATGAGAACGAGCATCGCCAGCATGCCGAGGCTCTCAAAGGTCAGGTCGAGGGTTACGGTGAGAATGATGTCTGCGGCCAGCAGGAGGTCTAGTGCCAGCAGCAGCGTGCGTCCAAAGGCCTGCCGGAAATCCCGATACGCTTCGTGCCGTTCTTTCGTCCGGAACAATCGCATGAGAAAACTTCCCATGGATAGCGCCGCCCCGACGAGCAGCACGATCACTGCAATTGCCTCGAAGGCGATAACAGCTATTTCGAAGAGTTCCTTCATCTGGTCCTCCAAAGAGCGCAGGCAAAAGCATAGGGAGGCCCTGGCCGTTTCTTAGACATGTTAAGTCTCCATAAATCATAGTTAGAGTCCATCCATAAATGGCCTTTTTTCCGCTGAGTCCCGCCATAGGCGGGATTATCCGCAGCCGCAAACCTTTGTGCGGCCCCCGCTAAAAAGCAGCGGGATTTCGTTGCCTGATTGACAAGGAATTTGGACTCAACTTGCCCAGCGAAAAAAATTCCCATTTATGAATCGGAAACTAACCAGTGCCCTTATAAATACCGTGGATGGGCACTAGTTAGCTGCCGGTTCATCTTAACCGGTACATCTCAAGCGGATGGCCGGGAGGCATCGAACACCACCTGATCGTACCACCAGAGCCGCTCGAAAAATGTCGCTGTATCACCGCTGCGCCCTGATTGATTCACCTTGTCGGGTACGAGATCCATGATTTCTGCAATGGTGCGCTGTCCGTCGATGGCTTCGAACAGTCGTCTCTCCTCATTGTCTATGGGCAGAACCAGATCCGAATAGGTGTGGCTCTGATTGAGGAGCACCGCAGCTGCACCGGCGGGGAGGTTCTCTTCGATACACAGCGTATGCGGCAGCCGAATCGGCACGTAGTTTTGCCAGTGCTCGTCATCGAACCGGATGGGCTGAGCGTCGCCGGGACGATCGCCGCGGTAGATGATCACATTGTGGCGGACCATCGTTCCCCGGAACAGCTCAACGGCCGCATATTGCTCCTGCTGGGGAAAGCTGGGTCAGGCGAGCACCGTGAGGGGTTCGCGCCAGGTCGCCGCATTGGGGCAGATAGGGCGCCTGCCGCACCCAGCGCCCAAATGTCAGGCCCGCCCGGTCGATGAAATCGAAAAGCTGCGGCACCGTATACGCCCGATCCTGCGGATGCAGCAGGGCGTCGGCCAGGCCGGCCTTGGTTCGAAAGTCCGGCACCGCGCCCAGCAGTTGCGCCAATGGATGCCCTTGGGGCAGCGCCATGAGGGTGTTGGCAAGATCCCGAATTTCCTCGTCGGAGCGCCCGATCCCCAGCCGGCGGCAGTATTCCTGCAGCATATAGATACCGGTCCGGCCGTAGGTCGCATAGACCATCAGGTGCATGGCCCCGTCCGGTTTGAGGACGCTACGCAAGGCGCGCAGCCCTGTATCCGGATCGGGGAGGTGATGCAGCACGCCTGTGCAGATGATCTTGTCGAAACGCTGGATCGAGCTCGTGCGCCCGTTCGATGGGGAGCTGATGTAACTCAAGATTGGTCAGATCGTATCGGCGTTTCAGAGCTTCGGTATGCCGGATGCTCGTCGAACTGACATCGATGCCGATTACGCGGGCCGCAGGTTGGCGCAGCGCATGCTTGGCCGCCTGGGCGGTGCCGCAACCCGCGACAAGAATGTTCTGATCCTCCCGGTATGGTTCGGTCGGCCAATACAGATGATAATCGGCCCGGCGTCTCTTTTGATCCTCCCAGAGCCGGCGATAGTCATCCAGGTCTTTGACCGGCGGCGGATAGGGGTGCGCGTCATAAAATGCCCGAACGTCATCGGCGATATGCGCCAATTTCGCTTCGTTTACATCCTGACGATTCATTACATCACCTCGCCGCCGAACCCGGGGACGGCATCCTGTATGCTCTTTGAATTTGCTTTGTTCATAAGGGTAACCGGGTTTCGGGGGTCAGCACTACCTCTGGCAGCAAGCATCCAGTTTGATCGAAGAGGAAACTGTTAAGTTTCGGTGTAATATTCCAAATCGCAAATAACAAATAACAAACAAATCACAATGACCAAAATTGCAAACCTGTTTGGGTCATTGGATATTGAAATTTGGGATTTCCTTGGAATTTGGTGTTTGGAATTTGAGATTTCTGAATACCTCAATACCCGGATGAGACCCGTCGGATCTCACCCGGGTCGGCAAGGCGTTTAGGGTTTGGAGCTCAAGGCTTCCTCCATCTTGGCCATCACCTGGTCGATGGAAAAACTGGCCGCCTTCATGCGCGGCGGGAACTCCTTGAACGTGGCCAGAAATTTGGCCACGATGGACTGCCCGGCGTAGGTCAAGTAGACACGGTCGATCACCCAGTCCCAGTAGGTGTTGGAGGTGATGTCGGCCCGTTCAAACGGGTCCGTGCGCAGGTTGAATATCTTGGGAAAGCGCAGGAAGACGAACGGTTCCGCCCAGATTTGTACGGTGCCCGGCATGCGCTGCTCTGCAAAGACGAGTTTCCAGTTGTCGTAGCGCACGGCCACCAGGTCGCCGTCATCGGAAAAATAGATAAAGCCCGGCCGGGGACCTTTCTCCGCTTCGCCGGTGAAGTGCGGCAAACAGTTGTAGCCGTCGATATGCACCTTGAACGTTTTGTCGCCGACTTTGTGGCCCTTTTTAAGCTTCTCCTTGATGTCGGGGTCACCGGCTGCGGCCAGCAGCGTGGGCAGCCAGTCCTGGTGGGCGACGATTTCGTTGGAAACCGTGCCCGCCGGGATTTTGCCCGGCCAGCGCACCACGGCCGGCACACGGAAAGCGCCCTCCCAGTTGGAGTTTTTCTCGTTGCGGAAGGGGGTCATGCCGGCATCGGGCCAGGAGTTCATGTGGACCCCGTTGTCGGTGCTGTACATGACGATGGTGTCATCGGCAATACCCAGCTCGTCCAGCAGGTCCAGCATCATGGCCCACATGTTTGTCATGCTCGACCATGGCATCGTGGTATTCCGATTGCCAGCGCCCGGCCTGGCCGATGATCTCTTTGGGCGGGTGCACCCGGAAATGCATCCAGGTGGTGTTGAGCCAGACAAAAAACGGCTTGTCATCGTCATGGGCGCGTTTGATGAAGTCGCTTGCGGCCTCGACAAACTCGACGTCGCAGGTCTCCATGCGCTTTTTGGTCAGCGGACCGGTATCTTCGAGTTTTTGCTTGCCCACGCGGCCCCAGCGCGGATGCTCGGTGGGATCGTCCTCTTCCGTGGCCCAGGAGTGCATCACCCCCCGCGGCTTGAAATTCTTGTGAAATTCAGGAAAATCCTCTTCCGGCGGATAGTCCACATTCTCCGGCTCTTCCTCGGCGTTGAGGTGATAGAGATTGCCGAAAAACTCGTCAAAACCGTGGGCGGTGGGCAGGTACTTGTTTTTGTCGCCGAAATGGTTCTTGCCGAACTGGCCGGTGGCGTAACCCATGGGTTTGAGCAGCTCGGCGATGGTGACGTCCTCGGCCTGCAGACCGATATCGGCGCCCGGCATGCCGACTTTGGTCAAGCCGGTGCGGTAAGGGCTCTGCCCGGTGATAAAGGCCGCCCGGCCGGCCGTACAGCTCTGCTGACCGTAGTAATCCGTAAAGCGCATCCCTTCGCTGGCGATGCGGTCGATGTTGGGCGTGCGGTAGCCCATCAGGCCGTCGCGAGTAACAGCTGAGGTTGGTGATACCGACGTCGTCGCCCCAGATGATGAGGATGTTCGGTTTTTTTTGTTCTGCCATATGCGATCTCCTTGGTTGTGTAAATGAACGATTTGTAATCACACCGGTCAAGGCTTTTACGGTGTGGTTTGTTCCGACGCTACCGGCTCCCGCTTGCGATCGAGCGGGGTGCGTCGGTTAGTGACGTTCTATTGAGTCGCTTGCCTTTCCCTTCCGGCCATGACATTTCTTGAACTTGAGTCCACTGCCGCAGGGACAGGGCGCATTACGGCCGATCTTGTCGAAAACGTTGGTCTGTTGGGCCTCCTCCTGAGCCAGAAGCTCCATGATTTTCGTGGCCGGGAGCCCCCGGCGAATGAGTCCGGCCAGAATCTTCAGGGACCTGTCGGCATGATTAAAAAACGATTTATAGCCCGCGCACAGGTAGTTCAGCCCGGGTTCACCGTCCGGTGCGGTGAGAAAACGATTCTTGGGGCATTCCCCATGGCAGGCAAATCGCACCGTCGCATTCGCGGCAGAAACGCGGCAGCGTATCCAGCTTGTCGCGGCCGAATTTTCTTTGCTGATCGGAGCCGACCAGTTCGATCATGTGACTTTGGAGGATGTTGCCCAGCAAGTACCTGGGCTCCACAAAATGGTCGCAGGCGTATAAATCGCCGTTATGCTCGAGGGCGAGCCCGTGACCGCAGATGGGATCAAAGACGCACATGCCGGATGACCCCGGGCCCAGCCAGTTGCGCACTGCCGCCTCAAAGGTCTGAACGAACACCGTGCCCACATCGTGCCGCACCCATTCGTCGAAGATGGCTATCAGGAAGTTGCCCCACTGCTCCGGCGTCACCGTGCGATCCGAGACGGTCGTTCCTTCCTGGTAGAGGAGACCACCCCTTCGCTGTTAAGACGTTCGATGGCTGGAATGAACTGCATCCAACTGGTACCGGCCTCGTCACGTAAATAGCGGTAGATCTCAAGAGGGTTGTTTGCATTTGTGCGGTTGACCGTGACCAGAACGTTATATTCGACCCCATGCTTCTGCAACAGCCGCAGACCCCGCATCACCCTGTCATGGGTCGGTTTCCCTGCCCTGTCCACCCGGTGTTCATCGTGCAGTTTGCGGGGGCCGTCGATGCTGATGCCGATCAGAAAATTGTTTTCGCGGAAAAACGCGCACCATTCATCGTTCAGCAGGGTCCCGTTGGTCTGCAGGGTGTTCTCGAAAGTCATGCCTGGCTGGCGGTGCTTCTCCTGGAACGCGATGGCCCGTCGGTAAAAATCGACCCCCATGAGGGTCGGCTCGCCACCCTGCCAGGCCACCGTCACCTCGTCGGTGCGATGGGACCCGATAAGCTGGGAGATATAATTCTCCAGCACCTCGTCGCTCATGCGGAAGCGGCTGCCCGGGTATAGATTTTCTTTCTTGAGATAAAAGCAATAGGCGCAGTTCAGGTTGCAGGTTGACCCGGTTGGCTTGGCCAATACGTGAATGCGTGAAGGGGTGGCTTGTTCGATCATGATAGAGACTCCGATTAATTCTGGAACCCTGGAGGGCCAGCGGTGTTTTCACATCTGGCAGGAAAAGAAAATTATGAATACAAGCGGTAACGACGACCTCCTTGCATTGTACCGTGCCAAATTACGCTTCCAAAGACAACCCCTATCCCTAGTTTACATGAATGTCACCTTGCCGGTATGGACGTCGTAAATAGCGCCCTCCAGTCCGATTTGACCCTTATCGACCATGCCCCTCAAAATAGGGCTGCGCTCGCGGATGCGCTCAACGGTCAGGACCACGTTTTTTGCAGTCACCGCTTGGACAAATTTACTGTTACTTGAGGTTCGGTCGGAATCATAACCGGCCACAGCGGCCACGGCCGGTTTGATGTTGGCCAGCGTTTGGGTGAGGTTGCCCAGGACAATATCGTCACAGGCCCCTTGGATGGCGCCGCATTCCGTGTGGCCCATAACGACAATCAACCTGGCGCCCGCTGCCGCACAGGCAAACTCCAGACTGCCGAGGATATCGTCGTTGACACAATTTCCCGCCACGCGTGCATTAAAAATGTCGCCGATGCCCTGGTCGAATATCAATTGCATGGACTCGCGCGAGTCAATACAGCTTACAAAGACCGCAAAAGGGAACTGGCCGCCGGCGGTCGTCTTGACCTGTTGCATAAGGTCGCGTTTGAGCATGTTCCCCTGGACGAATCGGGTGTTGCCTTCTTTGAGCATTTGCAACGCCATTTGAGGGGTCATCGCAGCCTGGGTTTCCTTGGTTTGGGTTACAGCGGATTGGGCGGCATGCGCACGGATCGCCGAAAAGGCGATGCTCGAACCAGCAGCAGCTGCGATCAGCGAGCCGCCGGCCTTCTTCATAAAGTTTCTGCGATTCGTATCAATTGACTTCATTGTCTCCTCCTTCATAATTCTTTGATTTGATATCATTTCCCGATATTTTAGGTGCGCCTTAAAATATCGGGATTCACGGCCTCTAATTTCGACGATTGGGAAAACGTATGCATCATGATTTCCGGCGGACGGCTCAAAAGGCTTTTGACTCCCCACAATATCGTGAATCGAATCGACTTCAGGTGGTCATCCAATGCTTTGCGGTCTTCCCACGTTTCTAATAAAAGAAAAACGTTTTCATCTTCGGCATTCTGGTAAAATCTCAAATCCACACAGCCTTCCTCCATTTTAATCTGCGCAGCGAGAGAGTGAATGGTCTGCCAAACCTCTTTGCGTTTTTCCGCCAGAGCGTTCGATTTGACGAAGATAGACATCATCCTATCTAGATACAAGTTGATTGACATAAAGGTATAACTGTTATACCTAAATGTCATGCGGTTCAAATACGACAAAGCAAAGAGTGAAAGACTGAAAAGGGACCCGAGACGAAAAATCGGATTCGAGGAAGTCAAAGAGATTTGGACGCATTATCATTATGTGGACTGTCGTTCTGATGATCCTGAACAATTTCGTGTGATTGGGTGGACAAAAGGTAAATTATATACCGTCATTTATGAAGTCAGAGAAGATAAGGGTGGCGAGTATTATCACTGGTAACCCTGTGGAAATCGACACAACAGGAGGAAAAATTATATGCGCAAAACAGCTAAAAAAAAGAATCCAACTGCTGATGAGATTGCTGAAATGGCAATGAGCGGGAATGACATTTCCAGATATTTTACCAATAAAGGCGAAATGAGGCCTCCGGTTAAAAGGGTAAACGTTGACTTTACGCTTGACATGTTAAAAGAATTGGATGCCATCGCAACGGAGTTAAACATCAGTCGTCAAGCCGTGATCAAAACATATCTGCGTCAGGCTTTAGACCAGCATTATATGGCCCGACAAAGTTCACGGTAATCTTTTTTGGGGCAGCATGGGAGGGATTGATCTACGGTTTCTTGATCCCCAGTTTGCGTATGCGGGAGCGCAGTGTGTTAGGGTTGAGTTTTAGAATAACGGCGGCACTCTTTGGGCCAGGGATGCGCCAGTTTGCGTTCTTCAAGCTCAGCCACATTCATGATGCCGTCCACTTCGTACTTGAATGCACGATCCAGTGCCGTCTTCCATGTTGATCCAACAAGTTCTATTTTCAATCCAAGTTTTTTTTCGAACAATCGTGCGAATTCGACACTTATTCCTTTTAACACGCCATTCTCGTCCAAGTAGGCCCTTGGTTCAAAGTGCTGGTTAACCGCCAGGCGAATAATGGGATGGGCATTGATCCAGGCTTGCTCCTCGGCGGTCAGGGAGACTGCGTCTTCTTTTTCTGTATATGCAGTGGCCGAAAAATGGAATAATAACGAGAGGAAGACTACAAGGAGAAATAAAACTAATACTCCAGTTAATCTATGGCCGGAATTGGATCGCTGCGGAGGACGGATAATTTTCATGACATCAAATAGAAACTTCACAATTGAAAAGAATCAGCCAAAGTGGTGGCAATCATTAACCTGCGGTAGAGCTCCCACAATGACGGCGGTTTGAATCGAACAATGCCGTTGGTGGGCAGCTTTTCCTCTGGGATCCCCCAGCGTTTCAACTGTCGCCAGTCGAACATTGGATACCTGATTACGTGAGCGGGATATATATCCAGCGGAGACTCGCCTCTCAGGTGGCGCTCGGCAATGTCGGCACATCTTTTTCCCTGAGAGCCCCGCTCAAATTTCAAACGATTCGGCGACGGCGAAATGATACCAACAAGAGGTATATCCCCGCGGCGGCTGCCAAATGCTTTAGCGTATGCCCGCTCACCACACTTAGAACGCCGAATATTTCTCTGTCAAAATGCTCGCATATTTTGGCGATAACATATGCAGATAGTAATAACCAATAACCGCTCGTCTTGGTGAATACAGAGTTAAAACAGACGAGGATGATGGGTATGATGATCATCGGCAAAAACTGGACCAGGACGTAGGGCCTCAAGTCACCACTGCCCAGCGGACTCCGTCCAATACCAATACAGCACGGACAGAATCCCAATGGAAACGAGGGGAAGTCAAAAGTATCGCGCCTAACCGTATTGACATATACTCACCGATGACAATAGAAAGCAACGCCATGATGGCAATCGACATAGGGATCCTGTCCCAAACCAGTGTTGCATTGCTTGGAGACAGGTGGTAATAGCCGGAACCCACACCCAACCAGCGCCACCCCGATGAAAAAAACAATATAGCTTGTACGATTCTCATTCACTAGAGTGATCGTTTTGCTCACCAATGATTCGTACAGCCCCAATAAACCGACCAGCACGAAAGGAATATTGGAGATCACATCGAAAAAATGGGGTATGCCCCAGATGGTTCTTTTATCGGCAAAAGCATGGTAGCTCTGAGATTGTGGTATCGGTCCATGAATGCCAAGAGCGATAACCGCCACCAGAGTCATGAACGTCATCAGCCCCCACGCAACTTTATTTGTATATGTGTTATCCATGGCCCCGCAAACCAAAGCCTATTGAATCTAACTCAAAAACCCCGAAGTCTCAAAGCACCCACCATAAGAACCCAGCAAACTTCTGGCAAGAGGAAAGATGTGCCCGGTGGCCATTTGTAACGGTATTCAGACTTTCGTCCCCTTTGAGACGATATTGAATATCGATGATGGACCCTGCGTAAATTTTAGAATTTGGAATGCGGAATATGGAATGAAGGAATTCAGCCTGTTTTTCAAAGCGAAGAGCGCAGCGATACCGCAAATCCAAAATCCAGAATCTAAAATCCAAATATCTTCTGCCGGCAGATCGAAATAAAACGCCCGCACGATTTTCATTATGTCTCGCTGAAAACCATTCATGAAAGTGCGGGTTAAAACATGATGGCGTAGACAAAGCCAATCAGGATGAGGCTGGCGACGCGGACACCCTGCCCTAGCAAGAGAAGTTGTATGCCGGTTTTGGGTTCGTAGATGCCCATGTAGTGGGGGAGTTGGTGGCGCAGGGCGCGGATGGGGAAGGCGATGATGTTGCCGATGAGAAGGGCCAGAACGGTTTGTTTGGTTGTGAGGATACCGGCCTGCATCAAGGCACCGGCGGCGGCAAAACCCGAGGTGAATTCTGCGGCAAAACTGATAATCACGAGTGATAAGGATTCCAAAGGTATAAAGGTCACAGAGGTGAAGCGCGCCAGTGCCGCCTGGATCGTTTCGAATAAGCCCATGGCGTTCAACATGAAAACCGCGATGTAGATCGGGATCACGTATAGAGCGATGGTGGTCAGGCGACCGGGCAACCGGCGGCGAATACCTTCCCAGACGCCGGTTGCTTTTCTGCGGGGGCCGGGAATGTTTTTTTTACTATGGTCTGTTTCGGTGACGGCCGGCTGCGCAAGCCTCAAATGACCGTATATCAATAATATGATCGTCCGGATAAGTGCGGCCAAGAAGGTCAGCAGGAAGTAAAGAGCCCCCGCGCGTCCGGTGAGAGGAATGACGATGAAGAAAGTGGTCGGAAGGTGCAGAAAATAGGCCGGAAACTGATTGAGAAGGTTAGACAGAAAAAGTTGTTTGCGCGAGATGGCGCCTTCTTTGAAGAATTCCATCAGCATGGCATTGGCGGCCACACCGGAGAAAAACGCCGTGGTGAACACCGCACTGCAATGACGGCCGAGATTGCCGTAGCGGAAAGCCGGCATGGCAACTGCTGCCAGGTAGCGTGTCCATCCCGTCGCCTCGATGATCTGCCCGATGACCAGGCCGATCCCGATGAAGAAAAGCAGGCGCAGCAGCGGCCAGAAAAGCCGTTTGAACAACGAATGGAAGTCAATGCCTTCGACTGCGTAGTACCCGACGATCAGCGCAGCGGTCGAGACCAGCAGGGAGATAACGACGGCACGAAGGCGCGGTTTACGTCTCTTGCGGGACATCGCCTTTTTTCCGCTTGGCCAGAATCAATGTCCAGTAATTGGGCGGGCTGTCTTTGAGTCCCTGGACGTCGTCGACAATCTCCTGCTCCGGCAGGCCACAGTTCTGGATGGCCACACTGCCATCGACCAGGTCGTATTCTTCCAAACTGCTGACAATGTCTTTGACGTTGCGGTAGCTTTTCATGAAAACCAGATTGTCGGGGGCAACGGCATACTTCCTGAGGCAGTCGCCACCACTGACGCCCGACAGGATCAAGAGAGACTCTTCGCTTTCCACCAGGGGTTTGTTCAGGCAAGCGGATGCCGCCTGGTAGGAAGTGATCCCCGGGACGCTGATGACCGAAACGTTGGGAGCCAACTCTTGAATGTACTGCAAGACATAACCGTATGTGGAATAGGTCATGGCGTCGCCGAGGGTAATAAAGGCCACTATTTTACTCCGCTTCAGCTCCTCGATCAGAATTCCGGCGTTTTTCTTCCAGGCCGTTATCTTTTTGTCCCGATCGCTGGTCATGGGGAATTGCAGCATTTTCACCGGCGTCAGGTCCGGAATGTGGGGCCGTGCAATGGAGACGGCAAGGCTGTAACTGTTTTTGGTGGAAGCCGCGGCGTAGACGACATCCGCGCTGTTCAGTATCCGTGCGGCCTTAAGGGTGATCAGCTCGGGGTCTCCCGGCCCCACACCCAGGCCGTATAGTATGCCAGATTGACGTGTCATTGTGCCCTCAATTAGGTAATAAGTTAAGGTTGTCTACCGTTATTGTTGATTGCATTCTGTGTGAATACTTCCGGGTATAGCCGGCGGCCGATTTCCTGAATTCCGTCCAACAGCCGCAGTGTCGGCCGCGAAACGATCCTTTCATCGATCAGGTAGATGTCGTTGTTCCGAACTGCCTTGATGGCACTGAACCCCGGCTCGCTCTTGATCATGTCGATCGTCGGCCGGTTCATCTCCCCGAATTGAGCCAGGTAGACATCGATCCGGTCGGCATGCGACAGGATTCGTTCCTTGCCGTATGCGGCGATGTTGGTTTGCCGCACCGGTTCGGCATCGGCAGCGATATTGATACCCCCGGCGGCATGCAATACAAAGATGGCCATCGAACCCGGCGCAAAGGTTTTCATCTTGCCGTGGATGGCCTCGAAGTAGACCTTTTTTTTGGTCTGGATGGCACTCACAGCGGATTGGAATTCTGCCACGGCGCTGTCGAAGTGGGTGATCATCGCCAGTGCTTGCTGCTGTTGTCCGGTAAGGATGCCTAATATTTTCCAGTACACACGCAGCTGATCCACAGAGGATGGTTGCAGAGAGACCACCGTTATGCCGCTGGCTTCGAGGCGAGCGACCAGCTGGGGGTATCCGCGGTCGATCATGGGGCGGATCAGCACCAGGTCCGGACGGGCGGCAAGAAACCTCTCGGGATCGTCACGGTAAGAAAAAACCGGCTTCTGCAGTGCTTCCGGCGGATAGGCCTCGTTTCTGGAGACCCCGATCACCTGGCTACCGGCACCGAGTTTAAAGAGGTTTTCGGTGTGCGCGCCGTACAGGGAGACAATCCGCCGGAACGGCTGGGCGACAGTCACTTCGCGGCCGGCCTGGTCTTGTATCGTTCGGTTGTCGATACGGGACGGGTCGGCCAGGGAAGTAGTGCTGCTTGAAAAAAATACTGCCCCAAAAGTTAGAAATGAACAGATAACGATCCGGCCAATATTTCTTGGTAATAAACTCACGCGTCTATTAATCCCTGCCACGGCCGGTAGACATGCCCGGCATTTCCGATGGCGCCTCTTTCCGGAAGACCACCTGTTTGCGATTCGAAAACGGGTCAAAGGAAACTTTGGCCGTCACGTTGAAAACGGCGTTGATTGTTTCCGGTTTTAAAACCGCCTCGATATTTCCTTGTTCCACGATCCCGCCGTTCTTCATGAATATGAGATGATCGCAGTAGAGTGCCGCCAGGTTGATGTCCTGGAGCACCGCGATAACGGTCTTACCACTTTTGCTGACGCCCTCTGCGGCCAGGCCCAGAAGACGCAGCGTGTGATTGATGTCCAGGTTGGATGACGCTTCATCCAGCAGCAACACCGGTGTGCCCTGGGCCAGAGCCCTGGCGAAAACCACCCGTTGGCGTTCGCCACCGCTCAACGCAGTCACGAAACGGTGCTCGAATTGAGCCACGTCGGTTTTCTCCATAACCGCCTTGACAATCCGGTGGTCTTCTTCGGACGGGGCCGCGAATCGCGGCATGTGGGGATAGCGCCCCATCATGACGATTTCTGCCGTCGTATAAGGAAAATTGATATAAAAATTCTGCGGAACCAGCGCGGTCTGCCGGGACAGACTCTTTTTGGGGAAACGGGACAACTCTTTTCCGTTAAGTAGAATCTGGCCCCGGGCCGGCGCCTTGTGTCGCATCAACAGGTCCAGCAGGGTAGTTTTGCCGCAACCATTTGGGCCCACGATGCCATAGAATTTTCCCGGGGGCAGAACAAGTGATACATCGTCGAGGATCTTTTTATCTCCGTAGAAAAAAGAGACATTGCTGACGTCATAGGCCATGATCAATCGCTTCGCATCACTTTCTGACGCTTCCGAAAAATATAACAGAAGAAGGGACCGCCGATGAGGGCTGTCAGCACGCCGATCGGGATTTCCGCCGGCAGCACCGCCCGGGTGATGGTGTCGGCGGTCAAAAGTAGAATGGCGCCGACCAGCAGCGATACCGGAATCAGACGCCGGTTGTCGGGACCGGTGATAAACCGAACCATGTGGGGGACCAGTAGGCCGACAAAACCGATGATGCCGCTGATCGATACGCAGACACCGGCCACCAGTGAAGCGGTGACCAAAAGAATGAGCGGCACCTTGCGCGTATCGACGCCCAGTGAGGCGGCGGTGCGCGTACCCAAAGACATCAGGTTCAGGTCCCGGGCGAAAAAGACACAGACCATAAAGCCGAACACAACAAAAGCAAAGGCAAGGCCGACATCAATCCAGGTTTTGGACCCGAAGCTGCCCATAAGCCAGAAGATGATGACGCCCACCTGCTCGTCGGCCAGGTATTTCAGAAAGCTGATGCCGGCTGACAGAATAGCGGCGACGATGATACCGGACAATATCAAGTTGTTGGAAGAAAGCCCCTCTCCGGATGCCGAGAGGTAAATCACGAAAAACAGCGTCGCCACGGCGCCGCAGAAAGCGAATAGGGGGATCGAGTAGGTCCCCAGAAAACCAAGGTTGAGCAATATGGCCACCGATGCACCGAAGGCGGCACCGGCCGATACCCCCAGAGTGTAGGGATCAGCCAGCGGATTAAGAAGGATTCCCTGAAAAACAGCGCCAGACATTGCCAGTCCGCTGCCCACCAGCGTGGCCGCAAGGATGCGCGGCAGGCGCACATCGAGCACGACGACGGGGAAGAGCTCATCGACGCCGGCCAGCATCTGCGTATCGCCGGTGAGGGCGGATGCAATGACTTTGAGGACGTCGGACGCTGGAATGGCAATATAACCCATCGTTGCGGCTGTGATCACCGCAGCGAAAAGCAAACCCGCCAACATGATTACCTGGGTGATGAAGGCGCCTTGAAGTTTTTTTATTATGGAATCGGCAATCGGCAAGAAGATAAGTTCCGTTATTCAGTATGTGTTAGAATTTGGAATGCGGAATTTGGATTAATACCGCCGTTCCGAAATCAAAAATCCAAAATCAAAAATCCGAAAATTATATTAAGAGATAGATAATGGGACAGTGTTCTGACAAATACGATAGTCCTCTGACACGCCGATCCTCTGTATCAAAAAACAAAACCCTTCAAATCACGGTAGACTTGAAGGGCTGCACCCAGTTTTCTTGACCCTCTGATGCCGGTGTTCTTTTCGACCGCAATGAACCGGCAAGATAATCGTACAGGCAGGTCTTCTGGCTTCCCCACCCATTCAGCGGCCTTCCCATTCCGTTCAAACGGAACAGTGACACGATCAGGCTGATGGGTCCTTTCGAAAGATGGTCTGCCGGTTATTCCCTCTGCGTGGGAGCCACCTGTCTTGTGGCTTTGTCTATCGGTATGGCACCGGCAAACGGACAAGTCTTTCTGTAAGGGCAGGGGGTACAGCGGCGGGACCGCTCCCGACTTTAACGGGATTCCCTATTAAGCATGAAAGCAATATGCACCTGAACTTATCCTGTCCATTTACGCAAAACGGGCGCAGGTGTCAAGCTAAAGCTGTTGGCGTCGCTTGGCCGGCTTTGACCCTATATTTCATCATTTGTGTTTGTGAGGATGACGGCCATACGGGTGCGCATGCACGTGTTCATGGGGGTGGGCGGCGGTGTCGACTTGAATCTGGCCGTCATGAAGCGTATAGAGGGTATCGGTGACCTCGGCAAGGAAATCAAACTCATGTGATACAATGACATAACTGATGTCCAGATTTTTTAGAATGTCTATCAACCGGAATTTAGTGGCTTCGTCAAGACCGGCACTCGGCTCGTCGAGCAGCATGGCCTGGGGCTCCATGGCCAATACGGTGGCCATCGCCACCAAACGTTTCTCACCGCCGGAGAGCCGCATCGTGATCCGGTCCTCAAAGCCTTCCAGCCCGAGAAACGAGAGGGTTTTGCGCGATATCGCGATCGCTTCCTCCTTGCTTTTTCCGAGGTTGAGAGGACCGAAGGCGACATCTTCCAAAACGGTTGGACTGAAGAGCTGGTCGTCGGCATCCTGGAAAAGCAGTCCGATTCTCCGCCGCACAGTAACAAAATCTTTCTCCTCGGTTACCGGTGTCCCGAAAATTTCGACAAGGCCGGCCGCCGGTTTGAGCAATCCCATGATGATGTGAAAAAAGGTGGTTTTACCACTGCCGTTGGGAGCAATTAATCCGATGCGATCTTCTTCGTAGAGGGAAAAGTCGAGGTCTTTGAGCACAGGTGTTGCGGTGGGATATGAGAAAGTGATGCCTTCGAGCTTAATGATCGGATGGTCATTCATTGATCGTTCGTCTCTTGGTGCCGCCGAGCGGTTTTCTTCGATGGCCCCATCCTGGAAGGATATTATGATCCATTATAAAATCGTATCAAAAAGAAAAACAAACGTTTCAAGAGATTATCACCCACTCTATCAACCCCAGTGCTGTAACAGCGACCGTCATGATACTCGCAAAAACCCAGTTGGAGGGACGGGGCGGGAATTCGGCCAGGCAATACAGGCGACCGTCGAAACCGCGGCAACGCATGGCGCGATACACCCGGTCGGCTCGGGATGCGGCACGGACAAAGAGCATGGCCACGAAGTAAGCAAACGTCCTGTATGTGTGCAGGTTCGTTCCCGGACGAAAACCGCGGATTTTTGCGGCTCGGACCATGCGCTGATATTCTTGCTCGATAACAAATATATATCGGTAAGTCATCAGCAAGAGGTGGACGAATTTGCCCGACAGGTGCATTCGGTCCAATGCATGCCCCAATGCGGCGAAGGTCATGGTCGTGATGAGAGCGATACAGGCCAATAGAATCGCCACTGACTTGAGCGAGATTTGCGCGGCCAGAAGGACCCCTGACCGGGTCACGGTTAGGGGTCCGATATGTGTGAGCACGTCCCCTTTGAAAGTCAATGGCAATAGGATCCACAGCAGGATGAGGAACCCGATGACCACCAGGAGCCGGCGGGCAACGGCTTTCAGATCCAGATGCGCGGCCAGCGTCAAGAAGACAGCCGCAAACAGGGCCGCGAGAAGGGTCGGGAACCGATACGATAGCGCCACCACTGTCGAAAATACAGCCGCAGCGACCACCTTGAAGCGGGGATCGATGCGGTGGATGATCGAATCACCGCTGGCGAAGTCTTCGTTGAACATTGGGTATCGAGCCAATGGGCCATCGGCTGTCGAAAAACCATTGCACCTGCCGATGCAGCGTTAAAATTCGCCCCATTTAAACTTACCCCAGTGGCGCTCGAAACGATCTGCAACAATCGGTCTTTGCAACAGCAAACGGGATCAGTCAGCCGCAAGGCCTCTTTAATGATGGGGTACCCATTGCCCGGTCGTTATTGATCGGATTCAGAGCACCCGATTATAAGGAATTCCAAAAAATTTGAGCCTTCGGGTTAAGGCTTTCGACGCTTGGCGCTGAAATAGGCGGCGACCCCGATCAGCCCGAAGATGTAGCCGATGCCGCCGAGAATATCGGAGACCGTTGGCCCACTCTGACGGGATTCGACCAACATCTTCATGATTGGCTGCATCTTTTTGTCCAATGTCTCCGCGACGATTTTCTCGATTTCGACGGCAGACACGTATCCGGCGGGCACTGTCATGCTACTCACGTCGGGTGATACCTTCACCTCTTGATCCGGAGCCGGCGTGGCGACCGGTTTTGGATCGGGTACCGTTGTCTGGGACGCAGCCTCGATGCCGATACCTTCAAGATCCGAAAGCAAAATCGTCCACTCGCCCTTGTGACCCATGCCGGCCAGCAGGACGACTTTCATTTCGGTTTTTTTCGGCACTTTGAAGGAGAATTGGCCGTTGTCGTCGGTCACCCCCTTAAGAAGGAGTTTGCCCCGGGTGTCGTAGACTTCCACGGGTGCTTCCACCGGCTTTCGCCCGCCGCTGAATTTGCTCTCGACGTGTACCGTGTCCCCGTCGACCCATGCGAAGACGGTCACATTGTGAGCCATTGCCTGGCTGCAGGCGAGCAGCGAAATCACGGCCATGAAGAGTGAGATCAGTCCGACTTTTTTCCCCTGGAGCTGCTTCAAATGTTTAAAGATCATGATGCTCTCTGCCTGCTCTTGTAATTATCTCAGGGTCGGGGCTTTTTTCCGATATTGCTGATCATTCCCTCCGCTCCCAGTTAATAAACACTCCCCGAGGGCTCAATTTCTAAATCAAATTCAAACAGATAAAATTATGGCAGCATTTCCGGCTGAACCTTTTTTAGAAAAGCCACACTGAATGCCGTAACGATGCCTTCGATGATCATGACCGGTATATGGGCCGTAACCACCAGTATGGCCATCTTCAGAAAATCTTCTTCCGTGAACAGCAGTGCGAGGCCGACAAGCAAACCGCTCATGAGCACCGCGCAAAAACCACAGCCGAATCCGGCCAGCGAGAAGCGCTCTTTGGTCTTTTTGCAATAACGGGGAAAAAAGGTAATAGCCGATGACGGCCGGCAGGGCCATGATAATGGTGTTGACCCCCAGCGTGGTAATCCCACCGAACTGAAAAAAAACGGCCTGCAACAGAAGAGCGACCAAAATCGCCGGAAATGCGGCCCATCCCAGCAACAACCCGACCAAGCCGTTCATGATCAGATGGATACTGACCGGCCCGAAAAGGGGAACGTGTACCAGGGATGCCACAAAAAAGGCTGGCCGCCAGAATGCCGACCCGGGCGATGCTGATCGTAATCGATTTTCTTGAGCCCGATAGCCGTTCCGGCTGCGGCGAGAACACCGCCTGAAATCAGCACCGGCCCGGACAATACCCCTTCGGAAATATGCATGGATTCCCGTTTCGCATCAAACCGGATCGACCCGAAAATTTCATGAGATTATTTTCAGGAATGGATTAAATGAGGAACAACGTCGATACGTTCCGCTCTATTTGGTGCAATAGCCGGCTAACTGTTCGCTCCAACTTTTCACACTGTTTGAATCGGAGTCAAGAAAAACGCCCTTCACACTCTCACCTTTTTTTGAATGGCGCTGGTATAAAACTCAGCCGTCGCCCTTGCCTGCCGGCGATTTTATTCCTGTTGCCACGCTTCAAAGTGCACCCAAAGCACGGCGCCGATCTCGACCCCCTTGTCCTGCCCGTCCTTTTTAATTGTAAAGTCAGCCTCGTTCAGGGCTGCAAATCCCCACCAGCCGGCTCTGGGCGCCGCGTAGGTAAACACGCCGTTCTGATCGGCCTTGATGGTCTGGGTGATCATGTAATCGGTGGGGGCCGTGGCCTTTTTCTCCTGGTTGTAGTATTCGATTTCGACTTCGGCATAGGGCACGGCTTTGCCGTCGAGCTTGACGATACCCTGGAAGACGTTGCCGGCATAGAGGCCGTAGGGTTTCGACAGGGGCACGATCTCGGTTTTCAGGCCGATTTCGTCGTCCCAGCCTTCATCGTCGCCGAAGGCCGTGACCACCGTTTTGGTGTAGTGGATGATAAAGAGATCCTCGGCCGGTTCCCAGTAGGGCTGCGGTTCCATGTAAAACATGTAGACACCCGGGCGCTTGATCGCATAATCCGCCTGCCAGGCCGAGTGATCCATGACCTTGATCGGTTTCAGCGCACTGCCGAGATCCTCTTTCTTGCCGATTGGCCACAACGCCGAAGGTCTTCGGTTTGACCAGTTCCATGCCGATCATCTCAAAGGGGTGGGAAAACGAGAGTTGCAGGGTAACGCTGCGGCGGTCTTCCTGCATGACCATCGAATCGGAGGGAATCACCATCCCGAAGTGGGCCCAAACCGACGATGCACACCACAGCAGCGCCGAACATACCGCAACCCAGATGAATCTTTTCCGCATAAATGACCTCCCTTTGCAAACCGAAAGCGACGCGTTTCGAATGGCTTTTATTTTTTACGCTAATTTATGATGATAAAAACCACGTTGAACTTCGTCGCCATCTTGGCGCACGTGACTGCCGTAAGGGTTTCCAATTTAATCAAGTTTTCACGTAGCCACCCGGCTTCGACCACCCGTTCCACCTTCGATGAACATTCATCCGACTTGGGTTCAATCAAAAGATCAATGACAGTAGTTACTTTATAATGAAGGGTAACGAATTTACACCATATAATCATCGATAAACACCCAGCTATACGGCAGGGTGACATCAAGGTTCGTGAACAACTGCCAGAGAGCGAACGATTACCAGACGACGATAACCTTTGACCATGTCCGCCCGTGACGAAGGAATGGTATTCTTGACTTGGCGCAAAATTAACTATCAATAAAGCCTTTATCATTTAATCGAACAGAATCGGCGTTTTCATCCATGAAAGACAACATCAGACAGTTAATCGAAAAAGCTGCACCCTGCTTGCCCATGACAAAGGGATACTGCCTTCGGCCGACTTTCCCGAGGTGAATGTCGATGTGCCCAAATTGGAAATCCACGGTGATTTTTCAACCAACGTTGCCATGCTCATGGCGGCCGTGCAGAAAATGGCGCCCCGCAAGATTGCCGCGGCGATTGTCGATCATTTGAACGACGCGAATCGGTTGTTTGAATAAAGTCGACATTGCCGGACCGGGATTCATCAATTTTTATCTTAAGCCCGGCGCTTGGCATCCGGTGCTGCAGGAAATCCACGAATTCCGATCGACACTACGGCGCTTCGGATCTCGGGCCGGGCGAAAAAATTCAGGTTGAGTTTGTCAGCTCCAATCCCACCGGACCGCTGCACGTCGGTCATGGCCGCGGGGCTGCCGTCGGCGACAGCGTGGCCAACATTCTGTCATTTTGCGGGTATGCGGTGCAGCGAGAATATTACATCAACGATTCCGGTCGTCAGATTCAGACCCTTGGGCGATCTGTCTTCCTGCGCTACCGGGAACTGTTTGGAGAGACCGTAGATTTCCCGGAAGAATTTTACCAGGGGGACTACATTCGCGATATCGCCGTGCGTATCAGAGATCAACACGGCGACGGGCTCCTCCACAAGGAGGAAAGCGATGCCGTCATGACCTGTGCCCGGATCGCTGCAGACGGCATTCTGGCCGGCATCCGGAACGATCTCGACGTCTTTGGGGTCTCGTTCGACGAATGGTTCAGCGAGCAGAGCCTGTATGATTCCGGCAAGGTCGATCAAATCATCACAGGCTTCCGCGCCAACGGCAACATATACGAACACGACGGTGCCCTCTGGTTCAAAACGAGCGCCTACGGGGACGAGAAAGACCGTGTCGTTGTTCGCGGGAACGGGCAGACCACCTATTTTGCCTCGGACATCGCTTACCACCAGGACAAGTATGCCCGCGGCATTGAACGGGTCATCGATGTCTGGGGCGCGGATCATCACGGGTACATTCCGCGTATGACGGCGGCCATCGAAGCCTGCGGCCATGATCGCAGCCAATTTCACGTCATTCTGGTCCAGTTGGTGAACCTTCTTGCGGGGGGGAGAACCGGTGGCCATGTCCACCCGGGCCGGAGAGTTCGTCACCCTGCGAGAAGTTATCGACGAGGTCGGAAGAGATGCCGCCCGCTTTATTTTTCTGACGCGGCACTACGACAGTCCGCTTGATTTCGACCTCGAGATCGCCAAACAGCAGACCAACGAAAACCCGGTCTATTACGTCCAGTACGTGCACGCCCGGATCTCGAGTATCGTCCGTAAGGCCGCCGAACAGGGCATCGAAGACATCCGTTGGGATGATGACGCCGTGGCGCTGCTGCAGGAACCCGAGGACATTCAACTGATCAAAACCCTGGCGCGTTACCCGGAAACCGTCGCTGCCAGCGCGGAGTATCTTGAACCGCACCGGATCACTTATTTTCTTATGGGCCTGGCCGCCGCCTTCCACGCGTATTACAACAAGCACCGGGTGCTTTCGGACGACCCGCTGTTGAGCCGCGGGACGGTTGTATCTTGTGGAGGCGGTCCGCAAGGTTATCCGCAATGGATTGAGTTGTTGGGGGTCGGTGCACCGGAAAAAATGTAAATGTCTATCCATAAATGGCCTTTTTTCCACTGGGCGGCGTTCTCCGCAGGTTTCCGGTTGCGGCGTACAAAAAGTACGCCTCACCCTAAACCTTTGTGCGGCCTTGCCCAGCGAAAAAAACTCTCATTTATGAATAAGACATTTAGTCAACTAGTACCATTCGATTGATGTGAAAGCTTCCCCGTGTACGCGAATGACACTTCTCTTGAGATTACCAAATAAATCGGCGTTTTTAAAATGGCTAACCGTCGTAAAAAAGACGAAAAAAAAATTAGTTTGAAGGATAAATTCCGCCGGATCGCGTGGGGACGATACCTTACGATTATTTTTATATCGGCGTGGATGTTCATCCTCGGTATACTCGTCGGACGGGGGACGGCCCCGCTGAAGTTCGACATCAAGAAGCTCTCCCGAGAGATTGAAGAACTCCGGGCAGCCGACATGAAAAAGCGGGTGGCCCCGGTGGAAGTTGTGGCCGACGAAGAGAAGACAAAGACAACGCTCGGTTTTTACGAGGAACTGAAGAAGAGTGAACCGGTTTCGGTTGCAGCGGTAAAACCGCGCGCGGTTTTAAATAAATCTCCGGTAAAACAGCAGAAGAAAAATACATCGGTAAACGCCAAAACGGCCCCAGTTGAAAAAAAAGAGTCTGTGCCCAAATCTGCGCCGAAGGCACAAAAGGCGCCAGTGGTAAAATCCTCGGCCAAAAAACCGGAAGTAAAAACAGTCGTTCCGGCAGCAAAATCAGTCAAGCCAGTCGGCGAAAAGACGGCAAATGCGAAAGAGATGACCATTCAAGTGGCATCCGTGAAGGCGCTGGAACGATGCGGATGCATTGGTGAAAAAACTCAACGACAAAGGGTATCCCGCATACAAAACCATTGCCATCGTGCCTGACAAGGGGATTTGGTTCCGCATCCGTGTCGGCCAATACAAGAGCCGCGAGGCGACGATCGATATGATCGGACGGCTTAAAAAAGATGGCTTCCGCCCCATGGTGGTGGACCGGAAGTGAAACAGGATGACAGTGCCGTTAGGGGAGAAAATATGAAAATTACCAAGGAGGAACTCCTCCATGTGGCCCACCTTGCCCGTCTTGATCTCGACGATGCGGCGATAGAGAAATTTGTCGATCAAATCGGGACGATTCTGACGTACGTCGATCAGTTGAAAAGTGTCGATACCGCAGGCGTCCGGCCGACCTCGCATGCGATCGCTCTCACCAACGCTTTCAGAGAAGACATTCTTAAAGATCACCTCGACACGGAGACAGCCCTGGCCAACGCACCTGAAAAAGATGACGGAAGTTTTATCGTGCCAAAGGTTGTGGGGGGGTAACGGGTTGCGGGTTGCGGGTTGCGGGTGCGGGTTGCGGGTTGCGGGTTGCGGGTATCGAATACGATGCGCTTGCCGGGTTGGCGAATCGCGGCTGAGATTTTTATTCACCACGGAGGCACTGAGGGCACAGAGGGTTTTTCTTTTTACCCATCGGGAGACCCCAGAGTAATAGGCTACGCATTACACGGGGCAGGCGGCGATGGGCAAAAAGGGCACAGCCTTCGGTCGCAGATACCGGGCAAACCGGTATACGCACTTCCGACGACGCACATGGATATCGTTTGCCCGGCAGGGCCGAAGGTTTTTGTTTGCCGCAGTCTCCCGGCAAACAAAAAAAATTCAGCTCTGTGTTCACTGTGTCTCCGTGGTGAAATTTTCTACAGGAATACACGACCGAATTTACGATACTGGTTTCTTAGGCAGGGATTCAACGGGGTACGGGTTGCGGTTGCGAGTTACGGGTGAGGCGTTTGACTCTGAAGACGTTTACGTTACCGACAAAAGGATGAATTGATGAATCTTTACGAATTAACCATTCACGAGGCCCATGGTCTGTTAATGAAAAAAGAAGTTTCCGCCGAGGAACTCACCCGGGCCGTGCTGGCGCGAATCGATGCGGTCGACGACAGGGTCGGGCGCCTATCTGACGATGGATGCCGATCAGGCCCTGGAGCAGGCCCGGCATGCGGATACGCTGATTGCCACCGGGGACAGTCGGCCCCTCACCGGCATTCCCGATCGCGATTAAAGGATCTTATCTGCACCCGGGGCGTTCGAACAACCTGTGCTTCCCGGATCTTGGAAAATTTTGTGCCGCCTTACGATGCTTTTGTCATCCGCAAGCTGAGACAAGCCGGCGCTGTTTTCGTCGGCAAGCTGAACATGGACGAGTTTGCCATGGGGTCTTCCACCGAGAACTCGGGGTTCAAGCTGACCCGCAACCCATGGGGGCTGAACCGCATACCGGGCGGTTCCAGCGGCGGATCGGCAGCGGCTGTTGCCGCCGATATGTGCTTGGCGGCGCTCGGATCCGATACCGGCGGTTCCATCCGGCAGCCGGCGTCTCATTGCGGGGTGGTCGGTTTGAAGCCCACCTACGGCAGGGTGTCGCGCTTCGGATTGGTGGCTTTTGCGTCCTCGTTGGATCAGATCGGCCCGTTGGCCAAGGATGTCACCGACAGCGCATTGTTGTTAAATACCATTGCCGGTTACGATCCGGACGACTCCACGTCGGTGCCGCGAGACGTTCCGGATTATGCCGCTTCCCTCGGTCAAAGCCTGAAGGGTTTGAAGGTCGGGACTACCTCAGGAATACTACGGCATGGAAGGCCTCGACCCCGAAGTCTCCGCAGCCGTAGAAGAGGCCACCCGGACCATCGAGGCCCTGGGCGCTGAACGGGTGCCCGTTTCCCTGCCCAATACCCGCTACGTCGTGGCCGTCTACTACGTGATTGCACCGTCAGAGGCGAGCTCCAATCTGGCCCGTTACGACGGCGTCAAATACGGCTACCGGGACAAAGAACCATCGGACCTTATCGACATGTATCGCCGTACGCGCTCGAAAGGTTTCGGCCCCGAAGTACAGCGGCGCATCATTATCGGCACCTACTGCCTGTCGGCCGGATACTACGATGCCTATTTCGGTAAGGCCAGCCAGGTGCGGACGTTGATCATGGAAGATTTTAAGAAGGCTTTTGAGCAGTGCGATGTGATCTTGACGCCGGTGGCACCGACGCCGGCATTCAAAATCGGAGAGAAAGTAAACGACCCGCTGACCATGTATCTTTCGGACATCTTCACCTTGTCCGCGAACCTGGCCGGTATTCCGGGAATTTCCTTGCCCTGTGGTTTCTCTTCTGACGGTCTGCCCATCGGGCTGCAGATTCTGGGCAAACACTTTGACGAGGAGCGATTGCTCCAGGTCGCCTATGGTTTTGAGCAGGCGACGGCGTTTCACAAAAAAAAGCCCAAACTATAGATTTGGATTTGCATCTGCCGTTACGGCAGACGCAAATTCAAATGTAGAAAGGAAAAAGAAATATGACGACAATACAGCCGGACAGTGAAGATATCAGAAGGGCCGTAAAGTGGATCACTGAAGAACGCAAACACGGCGCTACGCTCTCCCTGGAGAAATTACTCGAAGAAGCCAGCCGAAAATTCGACCTGTCACCCCTCGAGACGGAGTTTTTGCAACGCTTTGTTAAAAATGAAAAGATTTAGTGTTTGGTGTTTAGTTTTTTGTGTTTGGTGTCTGGAAAGAGGGGGCTGATGGGATTCGTACGGTTTGAAGATTTACGGGTGTTCCAGCTGGCAGAAAGATTGGCCGATGAGATTTGGGATGTGGTAAAAAATATGGAACCACTTCGAAAAAGATACGGTCGGCAAGCAACTCGTTGGATCTGCAGACAGTATCGGTGCCAATATAGCAGAGGGCGCGGGAAGAGGCACGCCGGCTGATAATAGACGTTTTGTAAGAATCGCAAGAGGATCTTTGCACGAGACACGCTATTGGTTGCGCAGAGCTTATAATAGAAATCTTTTCGACGATTCCAAAATAGATAGTAGTTAGAGCCATCCTCGATGAACTCGCTCCGTCACTCAATGCCTACCTAAATTCCATCGGAAACACCAAACACCAAACCCACAACCCAAACACCAAACACAAAAAACTAAACACCAAAACACCAAACACCCAAACACTAAAAACCTAACTTCTCATGTCCAAAATAAGAATCCTTCCTGAAATCATTTCCAACAAGATCGCTGCCGGAGAAGTGGTTGAGCGGCCGGCTTCTGTGGTCAAGGAATTGGTGGAAAACGCCCTGGATGCGGGAAGCACCAAGATCGTTGTGGAGGTGGAAAAGGGGGGCCGCCGCCTCATCCGGGTTTCCGACAACGGCAGCGGCATGAACCGCGACGATGCCCTGCTGGCCCTGGAACGGTATGCCACGAGCAAGATCTTTACGGATGCGGATCTCTTTGCGATTCAAAGCCTCGGGTTCAGAGGCGAGGCCCTGCCCAGCATCGCGTCGGTGTCTCGTTTCACCCTTGTCACCCGCGAGTCGGATGCCGCCGCCGGGACCGAGATTCGCGTGGCGGGAGGAAAGATTCTGAAGGTCGCGGACACCGGCGCGCCGCCGGGCACGATGGTAACGGTCGAAAATCTGTTTTTCAACACCCCGGCGCGGCGCAAATTTATGAAAACGGTCACCACCGAGATGGGGCACATCGCCGATATTGCGTACAGCATTGCCATGGGACGACCGGAAGTCTATTTCCGGTTGATCCACAACGGTAAAACGCTGAAGAGCTGGCCGCCGGCTGTCGGATCGGTTTGACCGGATGGCCGATGTATTGGGGGTGGATGTGCGCGCCGATCTTTATCCGGTTGACCGCAAGGCCGATAGGGTCAGGGTCGACGGGTGGGTATCCTCGCCGCAGGTGTTCCGCAGCACATCGCGCGGGGTTTATATTTATGTCAACGGTCGTTTTGTGCGCGACCGGGTCATTCAACACGCCCTGTTTGCCGGCTACCGGCAGCGGTTGGTTAAAGGCCGGTTTCCGATGGCGGCCCTTTTTGTCAGCCTTCCCAGCGACCAGTTGGACGTCAACGTGCATCCGACCAAGCGCGAGGTTCGTTTCTCACAGCAGCGCCTGATTCACGATCTGGTGCAGGCTGCGGTAGCAGAAACCCTCGATCGTGAGGACCGGCCGAGATGGGGCGGCGCGGATGTCGCGCCGGCCGAACGTTTCAAAGAAGAAAAGCGGATTTCCGAAAGCCGGGGATCGGGATATGAAGCTCAAAGCTCAAAGCTGAAAGCTGAAAACGCGGAGGACAAAGCTGAAAGCTCAAGGGAAAGCTGGAAAGGCCAAAGGCGGATTAAGGGCTTACATGGCCGTCAATTCGATCCATTGAATGACGGTGGTTTGCAGCCGTTTGGGCGGAAGAGAAAATCGGCCGCACGACACCCGGATACGTCCGACAAAGGCTGGAAATATGAGCCCGGTACCCGCGGTGAGCAGGCCGATTTTCTGGTCGGCGAAGAATTTCGGTGACCTGCGGATCATCGGGCAGCTGAGCAATACGTATATCGCCTGCGAAACCGGCTGCGGGATTGCTTCTTCTCGATCAGCATGCCGCCCACGAACGGGTGCTTTACGAACAGCTCCAGAAAACGCTGCCGCGGCTCTGAAAAAGGAGGCCCAGCGGCTGCTGGTGCCGGAGACGGTCGAATTGGGGTTCCGGGAGGCCGGTATTCTGGAAGAACTGCTGGCCGAGTTCAATACTCTCGGGCTCGAGATCGAGCCCTTCGGTACCAACACGTTTGTCGTGCGGGCGGTTCCCACCATGCTGACCGGTCGGGAGATCGAACCGCTGATCCGGGAGATCGTGGAGACATTGGCGGCCGACGGATTTAACAGCGGTCTGGAGCAGTCCATTGACACCTGTTTAAAACTCATGGCCTGTCACGGGTCGATCCGGGCCCGTCAGGCGCTCGATGACCGACAGATCCGCAAACTGCTGCAGCAGCTCGATGCCTGCGAGAATCCTTCCCACTGCCCCCATGGGCGCCCGACGTGGGTGCAGTGGACGAGCCGGGAGTTGGAGAAGGCCTTCAACCGTATTATATAAAAACCCCCTGGAGATTTGTTCTCCAGGGGGTTTTTATATGTAGTCACATAAATTTTGCGGCGTAAGTTTCGCCGAAAAATTTATCCTAGTAGAGGAACTTCCACGTCACACCGGCCGCCAGGTTCCACACCTTTTTGTCGTATTCGATGCCCATGCTGTCGGTCACGGATTTGTACATGACGTAAGCACCGCCGAAGGTGATGTCCCAGGCCGGGGTCGGGCTGAATACGACACCGGCGCCAACGGTGTTGGCGCCCAGTTTCGGCTCTTCCGGTTCGTTGATCTGCTGTTCGTCGTCCACCTTGATGTCGGTGTACAGATACCCGAGGCTGGCCTTCCACTTGGGCGAGAAGATGTATTCGGCCGTCAGGCCCAGATCCCAGCTGTTTCCCTCGTCCGTGTAGGTGTCGATGCTGGCGCTCGATTCGAGGTAGAGGACGTAGTTGACATCCACTTTCAGCTGCGGCAGGAATTGATAGGATGCGCCGAAGCCGAGTTGGCCCGGGATGTCGATCCGCCGCCGCGAGCCGTCCGCAAACCCCAACGCCGGTGCAATGCCGAGGGTGTCGCGCCGGACATTCATCTTGTAATCCATCTTGGTGTTTGAAATGAAGGTGACGGCCCCGTTGAATTTATCGTAGGCGAAATTGACGCCCAGAATGCCGGCCCAGCCGCTGGCGTCCTCTTCGAGCCTGAGGCTCGGTGAAAGAGGGGCGTTTGCCCCTGGAGGAAACGGGGGTGACGGCGCGGGGTTGGTGGCACTGATGGTGGCCATACCGTCGAATTCGCGTGTACCGGTGGCGTAGCGCACCCCGGCGGCAAAGGAGAACATGTCGTTGAGGGCGAAGGAGCCGCCGAAGGTGAAACCGAGCACCGAGCTCTGCTTGACCTCAAGCTCCATGGCATCGATCTGGTCGTAAAAAAACGTGGCCGGAACGCCAGCGGCACCCAACAAGCCGTTTGCATTGGCAGCCACTCCCTGGGCCAGGCCCACGGTTCGGGCGTTGCCGTCCTTATAATCGAGTTCTCCGCCGCCGCCGGAATGGTGAAGGCGAAAAATCCGGCCCAGCGGTCTCTTTTGTAGAGGGCGAAAGCACCCGGGATGATTGAGGGCTTGTCCGAGTTGAGTTTGCCGAAACCGCGGGACATCGTTGGAATAATCCTTGCTAAAGTACAACGCGTCGATCTTGCCGTAGGCGCCGTTTTCCATCTTCATGATGCCGGCGGGGTTGTAGACGGCAATGTCGGGATAATCGGTGGCCGCGCTGCGGTTAAGCGTGCGCATGTAATCCGCGCTCTGATTGTTCTTGTTGATGATGCCGCCGGCGTAAAGCGGGGATGCCGCCAAGGTCAGCACGCACAAAAGCCCGATAGCCCCAAATAGTGTTAAGCCCTTTCTCATCCTTCCTCCCTCCTCATGGCGATTCACTGGAAAAACCGGTTTTCCTCTCTGATCCTCTCCCCAATATTTTAAATGATTTATCCGGGTTAAGTCAAATATATTCTTCGGCGTGGCCTATATATTGTGAATTTGATTCAATTTGAATTTTTTGAAAAGCGATATAACTCCGGGATGCTAGGAGATGCTTGCCGTAACCCTTAATGATTGGGCCCTCGGGGAGTTTATATTAACTGGGAGCGCAGGGAATGATCAACGACTTTAGCGCGCTAACTCATGCACAGGGCAACCTAAGAAAAGAGCAGAATTTATAATAATATAAGACTGTTTAGCCAAGTTCACCATCTTTGGCCTTATCCTGAGATCCGGGGTTGGCGCTGTTCTTCCCCAAGGCTGCCGAATGCATTCAGATCCCGCCGCGGCGGGACTCGCTTTTCGCTGCTGATCATTCCCTCCGCTCTGATTCAGCTATAACAGACAGATATTAAGAAAAAAGGGGCCCTGAAGCGAGATATCCGTCGTGGCGGCCCTGTGAAATTCGCACGTAAATGCCGTCATCCCCCTGTTATTTGCATACGAGCCCTGACCCCTTCAAACCGTGCCCGCTGATAGGCGGAAAACCGCTTGCGCTTTGTGCAGGACCCCGCCATTGAAACCACCCGCTAAATTTTTAAAATACAAATAATTTCAGCTTGTTAAAGCCAGATAGGTTTTGTTGATTGGCGCTTTCCAACTTACGGCGATGGCCCCGGGCATCGACGGAGAAATGCGAGAAAATTACCCTATTTTTGGGGTCGAATTTTAGCGTGGAGAGAAGTAATTTCCGGCTCCTAAATCGGTATAAATAGGCCGGTTGCGTAAAATAGGGTTGATTTTTAGAAAAATTTCCGCTACGCTTTCTTGCGGTTTGTTTTTTTGGGCCGGGTAGAAAAGTTCTGGAAGATAAACGATAGACCATTTAATTCGCTTGACTTCCGTTTTTCGGCCTGATAAATGATGCTCCCATGCGCAGAGTCCTTGCAGCGCATTTTGAACGCTGAATACCGACGGTAACGGGCTGTGGTTTTTTGATTGAGGCTATTTAAGTTGAGCCGATCGAACCCAAACCGGACTGTAGACATATGACGAATCGTCTCTTGCAGATATTCGTGGACATCATTGGTAAATTGATCATGAAAGGGGCCTTGGGCCCCGGCAGGATGCTGTCCTCTTGCGGCCGTGCGGGCACGGTGCCGCAAGGGCTGGCGTCCTTTTTTCTTTTATAGTTGTCCCGGCGCCGCTCGCCGAACATGTAACACGAGATCTGCGACGGCGCCTTTGTCCGCGGCGGCACTTTAAAGGCTGCCGGCACCTGAAACCCGCTAAACGGATAGAAAGGAGGTGGTGGATCAGCGTTTTAACGATGATGATTATGAGGATGATCATTATTGAGGATGTTTCATTGGTTTTGAGGATTGTTGTTCGTTTGTTTTGACACTTTTTAAGGAGGAACTACAGATGAAAAAGTATACCATTATTTTTCTTGCCGTTGCGCTGACAGCCGTTTTCGCCGTCACCGCCATGGCCAACGAGTGGAACCTGTACGGCAACGCCCGTATGGCGACCTTTTACACCAGCCGCGATTATGGCAAAATCTTCGAAGACCCGGTCGACAATCCGAGCGGGGATGATCAATTTGGTCGAGCGAACTTCAAAAGCACCCAGTGGGCCCTGCAGGGCAACTCCCGTATCGGCGCCACCGTCAAGGGCGACATGATCGACGCCCGCTTCGAGTTCGGGCATCGGCGTCGCAACGTTCGCCCGCCGGCTCTACGGCGTGTGGAAGTTCACCGAGGGCTGGGGGCTCAAGGTCGGCCAGGACTACACCCCGATCACCTTCTTCCTCTCCGGCCAGGTCTTCGACGGTGACTGGGGCCTGCTCCAGGTCGGTAACGCCTACGGCTCCCGCAAAGGCCAGATCGCCCTCGAGGGACAAGCAGGACCCGGGATGCTCAAAGGTTGCCGCAATAATCGACAGACTACGCCTACTGTCGCTGCCTCGGTAGTCGATCCCGCAACGGGCGTGACGACGGCCCTGTCAAGCTCGGGAGAGTCGTATTGGCCCAAATTTGAGGCGTCCTATCAGATGAATTTCGCCGACGGAATGAGCGGTCACGTGTTCGGTGGGTTCCAGAACCAGAAGTTCTATTTCAATAACCCGATCTACCGATCCGGACACCAGCGAGACGATCAACTCCTATGTGCTCGGTATCGGCGGCGACCTGAACTTCGGACCGATGTTCATCAAACCGCAGTTCAGCTACTACCGCAATGGCGCCGCCGCTGGTTGGCTCGGAAGTGTCGCCAGTGCTCTCGGCAATTTTTCAGGTCTGCCGGCCGCTGTAGTAGGGCAACTTGATGACGTTGATACTATTTCGACTAGATGGCAGCATCAACAACATCGATACCATGATGGCCATGGCGGCTATCGGTTTCAGCCCCACAGAGCAACTGACCCTCGAAGCCGGTATCGGTTGGACCTACACCGATTTTGACGATGTTCCCGGCAGTTTTGATAAACACACGTATTTTGAATACTATCTGCAGGCTGTCTATCAGATGGCCCCGGGCGTCTTCCTGGTTCCGGAAGTCGGCTACCGCGATTTCGGCGATCTTAAGTTCGTTAGGAATGCGGACGGCACCAGGACTCGGATTTAGACCTCGGCAACCTGTTCTACTTCGGTGCCAAGTGGCAGATCAACTTCTAATTTAAATTCGGCGTTGCCGAATTTATATGTGTAAACACAAAAAACCCGGAGCTTCGGCTCCGGGTTTTTTGTGTGTTGGCGACGGCTACGCCGCCGGACTGGTAATTGGCGTAGGGGCGTCTACTCATGTTAGGGTCTGCATTCCAAGGATGTGAACGAGGTGGAGATCTTTATTTACGGAAATAGACGATATGATGGTGAATATTGATGCGGCGGGAATAGAAGCCCTTCAGGTCTCCGGCGAATTTTTCGAAGGGTGGCGGTGAGGTAAAAGGATTTTCCCGCAGAAGATTTAACAGGGATTCTGCCTGAGGTTTCAGGCCGGCATCCTTGACGGCTTTTCTGGTTAGAATCACCCGCCAGCTCACCCGTCTGAGTTCCTCCGGCGGCGTTCCCTCCTCGATGGGCTCTTCGGCCGCCTTCATATATGCCCTCTCAACCAGTCCCGGTATGCGGTTCAAATAGAGCGTCTCTTCAATAGCCAGCCAATCTTTTTCCGATCGTAGAGATTCATATCTGATAAAAAACAAGCATAAATTCTTCTGAGCATGTTGAACATCGTCTGCTAACCTGCGTTCAATCGGTCATGCCATCAGCCCGCAACCCGCAACCCGTAACCCGCAACAGGGGGATTCTATAAAACGCGCAATTGAAGTGAATTCTTCATTCTCTATTAAAACGATCGAAAAGGACGTAAGAATCACTGCCCCGAAACTGCCGGGCCGGCGGCCACGGCCTCGAGCTCATAGGCGATCAGGGTCGATTTGGGGGTGGTGAGCATGACCGCCCCCGATTTGGTCACCAGGGCGAACACAAGCTCTTCACGGCCGTCGCCGTCGAAATCAGCGACCTGAACGTCGCGGATGAAGCCGGACATCTTGCGGGTCGACCACGCCGGTGCCAGCCCGACCCCGTCCCAGGTGAAGGCCTCTATGTTGGCGTCGGTAAATTCGCGCCGGTCCCAGCGCATGCCCATGAGTTCGTGGTTCTTGACCGCGATCACCTGGCTCTTGGCACCCTCTTCGGTTGCGGCGCCTTTGCGTACCAGGATCCGCATCGGCAGGTAGATGGGGTTTCCTTCCTGCCCCTTGTCGGTCTTTTCGCCTTCGACATAGAGGGTGCTGCCGCCGTACTTGTCGCCGCTGGTCCAGAGAGACTCGCCGGCCGGCGAGACGATAACGATGCGGTTGCCCTGATTGATGGCCACCAGGGTCTCTTCGCCATTGTTCTGTACGTCGCCCAGGGTCACGCCCAGGAGGTTGATGCGCGTGCGCCCGGGTGTGCTGACCGGGTTCTGGGGTACGTAGGCGCCGCCGTCCCACCCCATTTCGAAGATCCCGCCGCGGTAGGGCTCGTTCAGGCGCGACTGCTGTCCCAGCATCACTCGGCCGCGCACCGGCAGATCGCTGGCCCGGAAATACCAGGGCAGGTCATTGGCGATTTCCACGAAGGTCTTGCCGTCGAATTCGCGAACATAGGAGCGCACGACATTCTTGCGAATGTTCAGGGCCGTGACGAAGATCTCGGCCCGGCCGTTGCCGTTGATGTCGGCCACATCCACGCCGATGTTATAGCGCTGTGAACCGAGTATCTTGTCGGGCGATTTCCGCCAAGCGGCCGTCTTGAAGACGGTAGATGTAAATCTCATCGGGGCTGACCACAACGATTTCGCTGCGGCCGTCATCGTCCACGTCACCGACGGCCATGCCGTTGATCAGGTAGCTTGAAATTGGGGCTTTTCCACATGTTGGGCGACCGCAGGACAAGATCCTGGCGATTAATGAAAGGCGAAACCTGGTTTTCGCCGCGCTGCAAGAGTTTTTCGGGGTGGGCGCGGCTCTCGTCGGTTGGGCTCGCCGGCGGGGCGGTGGGAGCCGGCGCGACAGCAACGGCGGTTCCCGGCGTTCCACGGCCGAAAACCCGTGCGTTGATGTCGGCCGCAAACGTGTCGATCGACGGGATGATCCCCCCGGCGTCGGGGCTTTGACCGAACACGGTGACCGGTGGCTTGGCGCCGGTCACATCCACCATCTTGGCGTCGATGCTGAAGCTGTCGCCGAACTTGGTCAAACTGCCGAAGAGAACATATGCGGTCGCCAACTTTTGGCCCAGGTTGCGGGCGGCGGCCTCATCCTGCGGCCCGATCGCGCCCGCGAGCGCCGTGTCGATTTCAGCCCGGCTCAGGACCAGCACTTTGCCCGGGTCGGCCAGGCGGCTGGAGAGCATGTCGAAGATGCCGTTTTGCAGGAACGTCAGATCCTTTTCGGCATTGATCTTAAACGGCAACAGGGCCACCCGCTGCGGTTCGGCGGCGGCCGTTACAACAGAAGTTGCTGCGATGACGATCGAAAGAGTTGCGATGATGATGGTGCGAATAAAAAATCTCTTTTTCAACGAATGCCTCCAAATGGCTATAATTGAATAGAATGGTGCATGATAGTTTTTGTTAAATGACTTTTTCCCTTTGGGATGATTAAAATCCCCCTAAATCCCCCTTTTTCAAAGGGGGACTTTTTAGTGTCCCGATATTATCATATACTGGAGCTGAATTCGGACATTTTGGGGTCAGAGCTCGAGTTTCAAACGCTCTCGAACGGCACGGGCGATGACGATTACAACCGCATCCGTTTCTTTCAATACCTCAATACTATTGAAGCGCAACACCTGAATTCCAACACTGTTCATATACGCATCCCGCTCCCGGTCCTTTTCAGCATTTTCATTTAACGAGTGCTGAGATCCGTCAACCTCAATCACCAGCTTGGCCTTTGCTATATAGAAATCTACAATATACTCGCCGATCGGTTTTTGACGATAAACTTGTACCCCGTATAGCTGTTTGCCCCGCAACCGGGACCATAGCACACACTCGCTGTCTGTCATGTTTTTGCGCAATTTACGTGCGCTTTTTTTTAAATGGCTTTCGTATCGCAGCATTCGATTTTTGCACACCCTAGCGAATGTAAGAAGTTTGATCTAATTGGAACTTTTTTTAAAATCCCCCTGTCCCCCTTTGTCAAAGGGGGAACGTTTAAACACTTATGGTAGTTTGAATATCACCCTTGCGACAAGAAAGGATGCCGGCGTTACGCTTTCCCCACTTTTATAAAGGGCGGACCAGGGGGGATTTGGAATTGTTACCACACCTTCCCGTCGGATCATATTTATGGCGACAGCTGTCAGCAATGACGTCTTCCCCCTTTTTTAAAGGGGGATCGAGGGGGATTTTGGGCACGAAAAAAGTTCCGAAATTTTCCGGACTGGATTAATAGCCAAGTTTTTGCCTCAACACCTCATTAACCACTTGCGGATTGGCCTTCCCCCGGGTCTCGCGCATCACCTGCCCCACGAAAAAGCCGAGCAGTTTGGTTTTGCCGTTCCGGATAGGCCTGCACCTCGTCGGGGTGCGTGGCCAGTATTTTATCGACAAGCGTCTCGATTTGGGACGCATCGGTGACCTGCACCAGGCCCTGATCCTTCACGATTTGATCCGGATCCTGACCACTGCGGGCCATCTCTTCAAAAACGGTTTTGGCAATTTTATTACTGATGACCCCGTCATCGATGAGTTTGAGCAAGCGGGCCAAATCTGCCGGAGAGACCGGAGAGGCATCGATGGTTTTACCTGCGGCATTTAGCAGGCCCAGAAGGGGTCCCATGATCCAATTGCTGACCTGTTTGGGGTTATCGAAAGATTGGATGCAGTCCTCGAAATACTGAGCCAGTTCGCGGTCGGTCGTCAAGAGGTCGGCATCGTAGGCCGGTAGGCCGTAATCCTGGATGAACCGCAATTTCCGGGCTTCCGGCAGCTCGGGCAGATCCTTGCGCACGCTTTCGATCCAATCCGTGTCGACCACCAGCGGCAGCAGGTCCGGATCGGGGAAATAGCGGTAGTCATGCGCTTCTTCCTTGCCGCGCATTGAGGTCGAGCGGCTGCGTTCCGGATCCCATAGCCGCGTTTCCTGGATCACCGGGTTGCCTTCCAGGATCGTTTCCTTCTGGCGCACGATTTCATATTGGAGGGCTTTTTCGACGTGCCGGAAGGAATTGAGGTTTTTCAGCTCGGTGCGGGTTCCCAGGGTCCGGCTGCCGGCCGGCCGGATCGACACGTTGGCATCACAGCGGAAGCTTCCCTCTTCGAGGTTGCCGTCACAAATCCCGAGGTAGCGCACCACGGCGCGCAGCTTGCGCAGATAGGCCCCGGCTTCTTCCGGTGCACCGAGGTCTGGTTCACTGACGATCTCGATCAGCGGCACACCGGTGCGGTTGAAATCGACCTGGCTGACCGGCTGCAGCGGGGTCATGCACCAGCTTGCCGGCATCCTCTTCCATGTGAATCCGGTTGATGCCGATCCGTTTTGGTTTTCCGTTGGCCGGGATGTCAATCCAGCCGTTTTTGGCGATGGGCAGCTCATACTGGGAAATCTGATATCCTTTGGGCAGGTCGGGATAGAAGTAATTCTTACGCGCGAAACGACTTTCGGTATTGATTTCGCAGTGCGTCGCCAGGGCCATCCGCAGGGTATACTCGACCACCTTGCGGTTGAGCACCGGCAGTACCCCCGGCATGCCGAGGCAGACCGGACAGGTGTGCGTGTTGGGGGGTGATCCGAAGGCGGTGGAGCAGCTGCAGAAGATTTTTGTTTTGGTTTTCAGCTGGGCGTGCACTTCCAGCCCGATGACCGGTTCGAATTCCATTCTGGCTCCTGAGATCGACGGGGACGGCCGTTGCCACACTGAACACACCGTCCGTTCGGACCTTTAAAGGCGGCAATCTGAAACACGAAATACTGAAGGATTGCCGCCCAATAGTCAAGCGAATAAATACCCGTTTTCCAGCGTGAAATCAACGCTATCGGAGTCGCCGGGCGGAAGTCGGTTTATCGCTTTTCAAAAATAAATTCCGCAATACGAAAGGGCGGTATAAGTTGTTGTAGAGAAAAACGGTCGCATAACGGAACGTTTTTTTGACAACCACGATAGCCGGACATTTCAACCAATGGCGGCTTTCACGGCCAAGGTCCTTCAAGGCGAAGCGAGCGCCCATCTACCGCGCGTCCTGAATAACGCCGGTCACCTTGATTCGGTCAGGCGGGGTCATGCAAGCCACCGTTCGGCCGAAGGGTTAAATTTTCGGGTGAGCGATGTCAATCAGTGCGGCGTCCTTGCCGAAACCGCGACCGTCGAGCATCGGCGAAAGGCTCGGGAGAGTTGACAATGATCCGATCGCCGTCGAACTTAAAGGACGCAATTTTCACCCAGGAATACCACACGCCGGCCTTACGGCCGTCGGGCGTCAACATGACGGCCCCGTTAAGAAACCCGTACTCAGGTGGCGACAGGCGCCCGACCATCGTTTGGAACTGATCGGGTTCGATGACGGTCCAGAAACGTGATTCGAATTCAAACGCCGGATCGATGCCGATGATCGCCGAGGGCTTGTTCGGCCGTCCGCTGAAGTAATAGTCATAATTGTCGAGCATCTCGAAATTTTGAAAAGCCAGACCAACCTCATTGTTGTTTTGCAGTTTGCCGTAATTGGCGCTGCAGGCGGCCATAAACACCACCGAAACGGTAATGAATGCCGCTATCCACCACCACAGTTTTTGATGCGTATCGCATTTTATTCCTCCGCTAAGGCATTTTTCTCATTAATGGATGGACACGAGCGAGAACCTATCTCAAAAATAAGGATTAGGGTTCATGGCAAGGAACGAAACGGCGAAAAAGCGGCGTAGTCATGCCGTATATGAGCGTTTTAAGCCGGCGCGTAACACAGCCATGGGCGCTTAGACCATTTTTGAGATGGGTTCTAACAAGGTGATAGCTCCGGTCCTGGAAGAACAAGATTAATATTAAAGTAAGCCTTGGCAACAGCAGGGGCAAGCTGCCAGTCGAAAGGCGGTAACCGTGACGGCGGTGGCGAACCGGTTAGGCAATACAGGGTAAATTCAGCCCCGAATTTATCCGGATCGCCGCACCGAAGGATCCGGAAACGAAATGATGATTTGATTGTCTTCATACTTGACCGATACCGTGTTCACCCGGGAATACCACACGCCAGCCCTGCGACCGTCCGGTGCGATTAAATAGGCGCCACTGAGAATGCCAGTCACGGGAGTTGACAGGCGATTGACCATGGTTTGAAACTCATTGGGTTCGATGGCGGTCCAGAACTTTGAACTGAACTCGAACGCTGGATCGATACCCACAATCGCCGTGGGCAAGCTTTGTCTTCCGCTGGTGTAATATCTATAACCATCAATCATTTCAAACTTTTGGAAAGCTTGGCCGACCTCATTGTTATATTGAAGTTTACCATAGTTGCCGCTGCAGGCAGCCGAAACCACCATTATAGAGGCTATCAATATTGACAACCACCAGCCAAAAATTTTCGGCATATATAGCATGTTGTCTCTCCTGTCAGGAGAATTTTGAGTGTGAATCTCAGTTTTTCAAAATCACTTATAGCAATTGTCATAAGTATTTTCCGATTGTAAGGATGTGCGGCAGTTGAAAATCCCCCCTGGGAGCCTGTCGGCATCCTTATCTTTTCGCAAGAGTTGTGTTGAAACCAATAAGCCTTTACCAGTCCCCCCTTTCACAAAGGGGGACAGGGGGATTTAAGCCCGGCCAATCGCGTTAACTATCTGAAATATCGCGTAAATATATCCGTTAA
>CAVRBA010000023.1:0-56677 GCA_963719015.1 uncultured delta proteobacterium
GTCCCCTAATTCCCATAGACGTCCCCTAATTCCCCTAATTCCTTGCATAACACATCCCCTATAATTGCAGCAAGTCATCTGGGACCTGCCCGTGCGGCCTCCCCGCGGTCACTCTTCTTGGGAGAATTTAGGCGAGGGTGCCAGCTCGTCCTCGCAGCTTTCATGTTGACACACCCCACCCCCTGACATATTTATTCCCGATAGGCAATCCGAACGTCCGCGACACCTGTCGTCCATAGTTCCTTAGAGGGATAAATACCATGGTTCTCAATATCGCCCACCGCGGGGCGCGAAGCCTGGCACCTGAAAACACGCTGGAAGCTGCGCGAAAGGCACTGGATTCAGGTGCCGACATGTGGGAGACCGACCTGGCCGTTAGCGCTGACGAGGCGCTCATCCTTTTTCATGATGACGCGCTGACCCGTACCACCGACGTACGAACTGTTTTTCCCGATCGGGCACCATGGAACGTAACCGGCTTTTCGCTGGCCGAGCTGCAGAAGCTGGATTGCGGAACCTGGTTTCTCGAAACCGACCCGTTCGACCAGATACGTGCTGGTCGTGTATCGAAAGAGGAACAAGCGGCGTATCGGTACACGAGAATTCCCACTTTGGAGGACGCCTTGGTTTTCACCCGGGAGGCGAGTTGGCGGATCAATGTCGAACTGAAACAATTGGCGTCCCCAATGGAGAGTTTTCCGGTTGTCGAACGGGTTCTGACACTTGTAGAACGGCTGAAACTCGACAGCAAACATCTGGTCCTGTCTTCATTCAATCACGACTGGTTGAGGAAAATTAAAGATCTGAGACCCGACATAGAAGTCCAGGCATTGATCGGTCGTTCCATGATCAAACCTTTGGACTGGGGACATCTGGAGTTCAAGACGTACAACGCCCGCTATACGCTGGTGGATCATCGCATCATCGGTAAGCTGGCTGAAAAGGGCGTCGCCGTAAATCTCTGGCCGGTGAACGCGGAGAGAGACATACAGCGATTCATCGCCGCCGGTGCTGCCGGCATCATGACAGATTTTCCGCAGCGTCTGGCCCGGATTACCGGTCGGTCTCAGGCCGTTTTACAGGATTCGTCCGGGCCCGGTGAACCGGGGACAGCATAAATCAGGATATCGCCATGACAGCAGAAACACCGCTTTCCTTTTGCATTCTCAACGGTTACCCGAAAGCCAGCCGCGACAATTTCGATTTGGCCGGCGTTGGTCAATTTGTATTTCAGCAAAAAGAAAGCCTAAAAAAACCGCGGTGAAAAAGCACCGCGGTTCTTATTCGAAAGCGTTCTTTTTAAGGTCTACTTTTTGTCTTCTTTGACTTCTTCGAAATCAGCATCAACGACATCCTCTTCCGGCTCTGCAGCAGCGCCAGCACCGCCAGCACCACCATCGCCGGCCTGTTGATCACCTTTCTGCGAGGCTTGCTGGTACATAGCTTCGGCCAGCTTGTGGGACACCTGGGTCAGTTCTTCGCCGAGCCGCTTGATTTCCTCGGCGTCGTCGCCTTCCATGGCCTTGCGCAGGGCGGCAGCAGCGTCTTCGACTTTTTTCTTTGTCTCGTCGTCGACCTTGTCGCCGAGGTCTTTGATCGATTTTTCGCTGGTGTATATTAAAGTGTCGGCCGTGTTGCGTGCTTCGACCAAGTCTTTCTTCTTGCGGTCTTCCTCAGCATTCAATTCCGCGTCTTTGACTGCTTGTTGAATCTCTTCTTCGCTGAGGCCGGATGATGCGGTGATCTGGATCGACTGTTCTTTATTGGTCGCCAGGTCTTTGGCCGAAACATTAACGATGCCATTGGCGTCGATGTCGAAGGCCACCTCGATCTGGGGCACGCCCCGCGGCGCCGGTGGAATACCGACCAACTCGAAGCGCCCGAGCGTTTTGTTGTCGGTGGACATTTCGCGCTCGCCCTGCAGAACGTGAATCGACACGGCTGGTTGACTATCTGCGGCGGTGGAGAAGATCTGGCTCTTTTTTGTTGGGATGGTCGTATTCTTTTCGATCAGTTTCGTCATGACGCCACCAAGAGTCTCGATACCCAATGAAAGCGGGGTCACATCCAGCAAAAGGACATCCTTTACATCGCCTTTCAGTACGCCCCCCTGAATGGCAGCACCCAGAGCCACGACTTCGTCAGGATTGACGCCCTTATGCGGATCCTGCCCGAAGATCCCTTTAACCCGCTCCTGAACGGCAGGCATACGGGTCATTCCGCCCACCAGGATGACCTCGTTAATATCCGATGGGGAAAGGCCGGCATCCTTCAATGCCATCCGGCACGGTTGTTCAAGATTGTCCAGCAGGTCGCTGACCAGGGACTCGAGTTTGGAGCGGTTGATCTTGACGTTCATGTGCTTGGGACCGCTGGCGTCGGCCGTGATAAACGGCAGATTGACGTCTGTCTCCATAGAGGTTGACAGTTCCATCTTGGCTTTTTCAGCGGCTTCCTTCAGTCGCTGCAGCGCCATTTTGTCGTTTCTGAGGTCAATGCCCTGGTCTTTTTTGAATTCATCCGCCAGGTAGTTGATCAGGCGTAGATCGAAATCTTCTCCGCCCAGGTGCGTGTCCCCGTTGGTGGCTTTGACTTCAAAAACACCCTCACCGATTTCAAGGATGGAGACGTCGAATGTACCGCCTCCAAGATCGAAAACGGCAATTTTTTCCTCGGCCTTTTTGTCGAGCCCGTACGCCAGCGATGCGGCGGTCGGTTCATTGATGATCCGCAGGACGTTCAGGCCGGCGATACGCCCGGCATCCTTCGTGGCCTGGCGTTGACTGTCATTGAAGTATGCCGGAACAGTTATCACGACGTCATTGACTTTTTCACCGAGAAAATCTTCGGCGTATTGTCTTATATACCCTAATATATAAGACGATATTTCCGCCGGACTATATCTCTTGTCCCGGATGTTGAGACGAACGTCTCCGTTGGAAGCCCGCTCGATTTTGTAAGGCAGGATTTTGAGGTCCTGCTGCACTTCTTTTGATTCGAACTTGCGACCGATCAACCGTTTAACGCCGAATACCGTGTTTTCCGGATTCGTGATCGCCTGACGCTTCGCAATCTGACCGACAAGTCGTTCTCCACTTTCGGAAATACCGACAATCGAAGGGGTCGTACGTCCCCCTTCAGGGTTGGTGATGACTTTGGCATCGCCTCCCTCCATGACCGCCACGCATGAGTTGGTGGTTCCGAGATCGATACCGATAATTTTACCCATTTCATTTC
Source organism: uncultured delta proteobacterium (assembly GCA_963719015.1). Lineage (GTDB taxonomy): Bacteria > Desulfobacterota > Desulfobacteria > Desulfobacterales > SG8-13 > JARFQH01. The sequence continues at coordinate 3,238 of CAVRBA010000023.1, forward strand.
CTCCTTACCTTTATTCAATATTCAAAAAATTCGTGATGCTTCACGTATTCGGATCTCCGGATCCACTTTAATCATTGCTTTTCGGCATTGCCACGACGACCATAGCCGGTCGGATGAGCCTGTCGTGCATGAGGTAGCCTTTTTGCAGCTCATTGACCACCGTGTTTTCGGGATATTCGTCTGACTCCTCCCGCATGACCGCTTCGTGAAAGTTGGGGTCAAAGGGCTTCCCGATAGCCGCTATCTGTTCGATGTTGTTCTTTTCGAAAACTCTTAGAATTTCTTTGTGAGTCAGCTCGACGCCATCCAGCAGGCATCCATCGGTGTTATTGGTCGACTCGGCCGCTGACTTAATGGCCATTTCAAGATTGTCGATAATTGGCAGCAAATCCCTGACCAGAGATTGATTGGCGAATTTATGCACGTCGGCCATTTCTCTGACAGACCTCTTTTTATAGTTCTCGAACTCGGCCGAAACCCGTAACAGCCGGTCATAATTCTCCTGGACCTCTTTGGTCATGGTTTCAAGCTTGTCCTCGAGTGATTTGATCGGGTCCGGCTCGTTGGCGTCGATGGAATCGTTCGCTTCGTTTTGAGTGGCCGTTTTGAGATCATCTTCTATTGATCCCGATGGTTCGACGGCACCGGTTTCCTCATTCTCATGGATCTCATCTCCGTCGTCGGTTTTTATTTTCTTTTTACCACGCATTGGCCGGTTAAATCTCCTTTAATATTAGATACTTATATCGAATTTTTCAGGCCGGTCAAACTTAGTACAGAAAATAAGACTGTAAGCTAGGTTGTCAAGGCCTGTCGGATATGGGTTTGGAAGTGATTTCGCAGATTTATTTCTGGTTCCAATTACGCAATTGAGGCCGGTAGGATGAGGTAAAAAGGTTGTGCACCCACTTTTGAATTTCCTCCGGAAAAGGAAGGCCATCAAAATGACCGGGATCGATCCACGACACAGGCTGCATCACTTATCGCTGCTTCCTTCCGGACCTGACGAGGTTCGTGACCGCCTGTTGCGCGGCGGCCGGTCGGACGACCAACACCCGTTCGGATCAAAACCCTGGAGTGGGGATTCAGCCCCGCTTAAGCGGATTTCGGGTACAGGGCACCGCTAACTCCCCGCCTAGCACAACCGGGGCTTAAGATAAAGCAATCCCAGATTTTTTCAAGGGAAAAAACGCAAGCGGTCACCACCTTTATGAACCAGAGCGTCGGTGGCGGTTGCCGCCGACAAGTGTTGACATCATTTGCGTTCTTTCTTACAAGCCCGTAAGAGAGATCGGATCGGTTTCGTGGCAAACGATACTGAAGTGCGTTTACAGGAATGCCAGCAGCATGTCATCATCAGCAAATAGATTCACACATAAAGGAATCCGCCGGCGAGTTCTCGGTTCGGTTAGAACGACGATCGCAGAATTCGGAATGATACGTCCCGGTGAGACCGTACTGATTGGAGTTTCAGGTGGTCCCGATTCAGTCGCCTTGCTGCACATGTTGAATGAGCTGGTTCCGGAGTTATCCCTCAAGCTGGCTGTTGCGCACCTGAATCACAGCTTGCGCAAGGAGGCGGATGAAGAGGCGGCTTTCGTCGCATCCATTTGTGACAGGCTGGGATTGGCATGCCACATAAGCAAAGTGGATGTCTTTGGTTATCGTCGCCGGCACAAGTTGTCAATTGAGGCGGCCGGCCGGCGGATGCGATATGCGTTTTACAAATCTGTTATTGAACAATACGGATACGACAAAATTGCCCTTGGGCATCATGCCGATGACAATGCTGAACTGGTATTGATGTTTCTTCTCAGGGGATCTGGCCCGGTCGGCTTTTCCGGCATTCCGCCGGTCAGAGAGGAAACAATCATACGACCGCTGATCCGGCTATCGCGCAACGATATTGAACATTACCTCGAAGCCGTTGATCTGCCGAGCATTTCAGACCGCAGCAATCAGGACAATCGCTTCTTGCGCAACCGTATCCGCAACGAACTGATACCTCACCTGCAGCGCTCGTACAATCCCCGGATCATACCGGCACTCAACCGGTTGTCCGATATCTTGCGGGACGAGAGCAACTGGATGGCGGAAGTGACAGCCACCGACTACGCACAGGTCCTGATCGCCGGCGGAAAAGGCCAGTGCCGTTTGTCCGCAGTTTCATTGATGCGTTTATCCACGGCGGCGCGTCGTCGGGTGATCCGAAAAGCCATATCCGAAGTCAAAGGCGATTTGCGACGGATATCTTTCGCCCACGTGGAGGCGATCCTCGGCTTGATCGCGTCCAGCAGCCAACGACCGGTGGTTGCATTGCCGGAAGGGCTGATCGTCCGTCGAATCGACGACAGCATATGCATATTTGCGGACGACCGCCGCAAGACCGCCCGGCCGGGTGTATTCAGCGAAAAAAGCGCCCCTCATTTCCGCTACCGCGTCCAAAGACCTCAATCGCCGCAGCATTTGCCCATAGTCATTCTTATCGAAGAGATCGGTTGGCGGATTACCTTTGCGGTTATGGACGTTGCGGAGGTGGGCGCAGTTCACAATACTGGACAGGGGGTCGTCTTCTTTGATATAGATAGTCTGACTTTTCCGCTCATTTTGCGAAACGTGCAACCGGGTGACCGGTTTACCCCCATCGGGCTTAATGGGTCCCAGAAAGTCAAAAAATTCTTCATCGACCACAAGGTGCCGCAGGAACGTCGGTGGGAATGCCCGGTTCTTATAAGCGGGGAGCATATCGCCTGGCTTGTGGGGCATCGGATCGCAGATGGCTGCAAACTGACACCGGACACCCAATGGGTCTTGCGGGCGGAATTGGCTTGTTAACCCGGCGATAGTGATTAGCTTTAACCCGGATCGCAATTGTGTCGGCGGTGGCCTATGCTCTTGTGCATCCACTGTGGCGTCAGCCAACCCATATGTTTACCTGCGGAAAAGTGCATGTAAACCTTGTATCGGAGAACTAAGGACAGATAAGCGGTTGACAAATTCAGCTCAATGGACGATGACGGTAGGTCAATTTGAAAACGCCGATATTCACGTTGAAGAGTTTTGTCCAGAGGCCGCGATGTGAGTACAATTATCCAGCAGGAGGTAGTGGCACTTGAATCCTTTTTATAAAAATCTGGCGCTGTGGCTGGTCATCACGCTGATGATGATTATGCTCTATAACCTATTCAATCAGCAGCAGATGGCGGAATCAACTATCAGCTACACCCAACTTCTGGCCATGGTCGACGAGGAGCGGGTTGCTGAGGTCGTTATTCAAGGTCAGGAACTTTACGTCACCGACACCAACCGCAACCGTTTCAAGGTATACGCGCCACAGGATCCCGATCTAATCAACATACTGCGGTCTAAGCGCGTAGCGATTCAGGCCAAACCACCAGCGGAAAACCCGTGGTATATGTCCGTGCTCGTGTCGTGGTTTCCCATGCTGATTCTTATCGGTGTCTGGATTTTTTTCATGCGCCAGATGCAAAGCGGTGGCGGAAAGGCGCTTTCCTTTGGAAAGAGTCGTGCACGGCTGATGACGGACGGCGCAGCCAAAGTCACATTTGAGGATGTTGCCGGTATTGACGAGGCAAAAGAAGAACTTTTTGAAATTGTCGAATTTCTGAAGGACCCCAAAAAATTCACCCGCCTCGGCGGTCGCATTCCCAAAGGGGTACTTTTAATGGGTCCCCCGGGAACCGGTAAAACCCTGCTGGCCAGGGCGATAGCCGGTGAGGCCGGTGTGCCCTTCTTCAGCATCAGCGGGTCCGATTTTGTTGAAATGTTTGTCGGTGTCGGGGCGTCCCGCGTCCGCGACCTTTTTGTTCAAGGGAAGAAAAACGCGCCCTGTATCATATTTATCGATGAAATCGATGCCGTGGGTCGCCACCGCGGTGCCGGCTTGGGCGGTGGGCATGATGAAAGGGAGCAAACCCTCAACCAACTTCTGGTGGAAATGGACGGTTTCGAGTCCAACGAGGGGGTGATCCTGATTTCAGCCACCAACCGACCGGATGTCCTCGATCCTGCCCTGTTGAGACCCGGCCGGTTCGACCGCCAGGTGGTTGTATCGATGCCAGACATCAAGGGACGAGAAAAGATACTGAAAGTGCACATGCGCAAAACGCCGATTGCCGACGACGTCAACGCTCTGATACTCGCAAAGGGAACGCCGGGGTTCTCGGGGGCCGACCTGGAAAATCTTGTTAACGAGGCGGCCTTACTGGCGGCAAAGCGCGACAAAGAAAAAATTGACATGCTTGATTTCGAAGATTCGAAAGACAAGGTCTACATGGGGCTGGAGCGAAAGTCGAAAGTCATTAAAGAGGAAGACCGCCGCACCACCGCCTACCATGAGGGCGGCCATGCACTTGTCGCCCGCTTTTTACCGGACACGGATGCGGTGAACAAAATTACCATTATTCCCAGGGGGCATGCGGCCGGTGTGACATGGTTTCTGCCGGAAGAGCGCGATTTCAAGTATAAGGACCAGCTGCAAAACGAACTGGCAGTTGCCTTCGGCGGAAGAGTAGCCGAGGAGATCGTATTCAATCGCATCAGTACCGGCGCTGCCAACGACATCAAGCAGGCCACCATACTGGCAGAACAGATGGTCCGAAACTGGGGAATGAGCGACCTGGGCCCCCTTTCTTATGCCAAGGGTGAAGAGCATGTCTTCCTTGGACGGGAAATCGCCCAGCATCGAGATTATTCGGAAACCACGGCCCAGAAGATCGACGAACAGATTCACCTGCTGATCGAATTGGCTTACAAGCGGGCCCAAGAGGTTCTGAAAGACAATCTGGATATTCTCCACAAACTTGCCGATGTTCTTCTTGAGCAGGAAACTGTGCTCGGCAAAGAATTGGATGAGTTGATCAGTTCCTTCAGACCCGGAATCAAACTGACATCGAAAAGCATCGACGATGACCCGGAAAATGATGCGCCGAAAGAGGAATCCACCACCGCGGAAACGGATGCAAGTGCAGCCGAACAGGAAGATTCCACCGAGGAGACCAAAACCGAAAACCCATCCTCCGACCAGCCGCCTACCTGAAAATGAGCGCCGTGCCTTGACGATGCGGGGCGGCGCGAAGTGAACCAATGATGCGAACGGTTGGTATGTTCTGTATATGCCCATCAGGAAACTTTATTCGATAAACGGGGGCGCATGCGCCCTCGAACTCGGCCGGCGCACGTGCATTATGGGAGTTCTCAACGTGACGCCGGATTCTTTTTCAGACGGCGGGCATTTTTTTAGCCGAGAGGCAGCGGTCGTTCAGGCGGAGCATATGGCAGAAGAGGGCGCCGACATCATCGATATCGGCGGTGAGTCGACCCGGCCATATGCCGATCCCGTTTCGATCGAGGAAGAATCACGCCGCGTCATTCCGGTGATCGAAGCTCTGGTCGAGCGCATTTCGATTCCAATATCCATTGATACCACCAAAGCGGTCGTTGCCCGCCAAGCATTGGCGGCAGGGGCCTCGATCATAAATGATATCAGCGCCCTGCGGGTCGATCCCGATATGTGTGCACTGGCGGCCGAAAGCGGCGCCCCGGTGATTCTCATGCACATGCTTGGCACACCCAAAACCATGCAGGTTGAGCCGGTTTATACCGACGTGGTGTCCGAGGTCGGTGACTTTCTTTCCAGCGCTGCAGCGGCGGCCGTTAAGGGAGGGATTGACCGGGATCGGTTGATCATCGATCCCGGTATCGGTTTCGGTAAAACAATGACGCACAACCTGCAAATCATCCAAAATCTCTCGAAGCTGCAGGCGCTTGATTTACCGGTTTTGATCGGTCCTTCCCGCAAGGCCTTTATCCGCACCCTCCTTAAGGATTCTGACGGCGATGCTATTCGGCCTGATATGCCCGTTGTGGGCACAGGCACCCTGGCGGCGGTCTGTGCGGCGGTTCTAAATGGCGCCCACATGGTTCGCGTACACGATGTCGAAGCCACCCGCGCCGCCGTTAAGATTGTTGATGCCGTCTTGAACGCTTGAATCGGAGTGACCCCGCAACCGACTGTTTCTCATAGCGGATGGGGTCTCCCTGGAGATGAAAAGGAATTGATGAGATGCTGCTTGTGATAGATATTGGCAACACCAATATGGTAATGGGTGTCTACGACGGCCAGAATCTCTTACGGGACTGGCGGCTGAGAACCGAACGGAACACGACCGAAGACGAAATCAATATCATTATCAGTAACCTTTTTGCGCAGAACAACATCCGACCGGACCAGATCGACAGAACCATCATCTCCAGCGTCGTTCCACCCATGGTCACCATACTCGACTCGTTTTGCCGCAAATACCTCGGATACCCTCCCTTTTGGGTGAATCCGGCTTCCTATACCGGTATGCCCAACCGTTATCGAAATCCGTCCGATGTGGGCGCCGACCGGATCGTCAATGCCGTGGCAGCGTTTGCAAAATACAAATGCAGCCTTGTGGTTATCGATTTCGGAACCGCCACGACCTTTGACAGCATTTCCACGAAGGGCGAATACCTTGGTGGCGCCATCAGCCCGGGTATCATGATCGCCGCCGAAGCGCTGTTCATGAAGGCCTCAAAACTGCCGCGGGTCGAAATCTTCATGCCACCCGCAAAGATCATCGGGACGGACACGGCCGCCAGCATTCAGTCGGGAATTATTTACGGTTATGCCGGCCTGGTAGACGGCATGGTCGAGCGGATGAAATTAGAGATGGGGTCGGCGCCGACGGTTGTCGCCACCGGCGGGCTGGCAGATCTGATGAAAGATGTGTCTAAAACGATCGATGCCGTGGAGCCACTGCTGACATTGGACGGGCTGCGAATTATTGCGGCAGAGATGGATGCGGAATTGCGATCGAAAGCCGGCTGATTCCTAAGCACACGTTTTGATAAAGACGATGACGCTTTGGTCTGTGCGTTGGCAAATATAGTTTCGCAGATTGAAGGTTGCAATTTTTTTTCACCACAGAGGCACCGAAGGCACAGAGGGTTTTTCTTTTTTGCCCATCGGGAGACCCCAGAGTAATAGGCTACGCATTACACGGGGCAGGCGGTGATGGGCAAAAAGATTACAGCCGTTCGGTCGATGATACCGGTCGATTCGCTATCCGCCGTGCCGACGATGACATGGAGGCCGTTTACCCGACAGGGCAACAGGATTTCGTTTGCCGCCGTCTCCCGGCAAACGAAAAAATATTTTGCTTCGTGATCTCCGTGTCTTTGTGGTGAAAACTTTGTACGGGAATACGCTGACAATTTATGAAGCAGGGGACTAGGCCATACCGATCTCTTCCTCGAGACGTCGGATCTCCACGAGAATGCTTTGCTTCTCTTCTTCGGAGAGTTCCGGTGAATTCAGACGGTTTCTGAGGCCGAGAAGTACCATTTCCTTTCGGTAGTCGTGACAAGTGTAAGGTTGGTTGTGCCGGCATCTGTATTCACCAGGGGGAATGTGTGACTCTTCTATAGTGGTTGTCAGAATAAAATTCCGTTATCCACAGCTTATCTCTGATTTTAAATTTTGGATTTTGGATTGGAGGTATTGCTTCGCTCTTTCCTTTAGTAAAACAGGCATAATTCCTTGTATCCAAATTCCGCATTCCAAATTATAAAATCTACGGATTGTCCATCATCGATACTACATCTTGACTCAAGCGGAACGATATTTTGAAAATCGCTATAGATGACGGATCAACGACGTGCTGCGCCGCCCCGTCAGACCTTTCCCGCTTCTTTCAGTGATTCTTTGTAAATACGGTAGAAGAATTCGTGATCGGTGAGGCCGCGCTGGATGATCTTGCCGATGTCGTCGATATTTTTAGCATTGATGATCATGTTAACACTATGCCTGAAGGCCATCATCTGGTCCATGGTACGATATTGACTGCTGATCATGGCCACATACATGTCGCGGCGTATGCTCATGTTCAACCGTTCCAGGTACAGCAGCACCATATTCGAATCGGGATCGGCACAATGGAAGGCCTCGTTGATCACCACTAGGTCATATTGGTGATAGCGCATCTTTTTAAGCGCGTCCCGCCCGCTGTCTGATACCGTCACATGGTATTCCAGCAGATTTAATGTCGCGACGATTTTCTTGAGCATAACGGAATCGGATTCACATACCAAAGCCGTGTTACCCTCTTCCTCGATAAAATCGAACGGTTTATCGGAAGCATTGTAATTTTTTTCCTCAGGACTGTTATTTGCGCCGCCGAAGGTTTGAACGGGTGGGGTGACCGTGATTCGCTTTTTACATTTCGGGCAGGCTAAAGCGGCAGTCTTTCCCGCCGGGAGTTTTTCATCCGGAATCTTGAAACGGCTCTGACAGCTCTCACATACGATTTCCATGGTGAAAGTCTCGGCTCCCTCCGTGTTTTTTACGGGGTCTGCAGGCCCATATTCAGATCAACACAACCGCAGGCTATCAGAAGAAATGCAGTCGTGTGACCGGGCATCAATTCGTCCCGTAGTTGCGATCGATTTCCAGCGTGTCGATGTCCGACGTCGCTTCGCCTCTTGCGCTTTTCAATGAGTCTATGCCCCGGCCGACAATACCCCGACGTGATGCATAGGCCAGCGCTGTTTCCTCGGTGGTCAGGCCCAGCTCATACAATCTGACGATGTGATCATCGAAGGTCGTCATACCGAAAGCCGCACCCGCCTGCATCATATCATAAAACGACTTGCCCTCTGACTCGCCGTTCATGATGGCATCCTTCACCCGCAGGCTGGTGCCGAGGATTTCGAAGGTCGCCACACGACCGCCGCCGATTTTGGGCAGCAGCCGCTGGCAAACGACCCAGCGCAGGGTGTCTGCCAGCCGGATACGGATCTGGTGCTCTTCTTCGGTGTTGAACATACCCACAATACGGTTGATGGTCGACCCGGCATCGATGGTATGAAGGGTCGTCAGCACCAAGTGTCCGGTCTCGGCCGCGCTCAATCCGATTTCAACGGTTTCGCGGTCGCGCATTTCACCCACCAAGATCACTTTAGGTGCCTGGCGCAGGGCGGCTCTGAGTCCGTTGGCGTAGGTATCGAAGTCCACACCGAGTTCGCGCTGGTTGAAGGTGGAATTCTTGTGAGGGTGTTGGTATTCAACCGGGTCTTCGAGCGTGACCACATGTACCGACCGATCCTCGTTTATAACGTTGAGGATAGCGGCCAGTGAGGTGGTTTTACCCGAACCGGTGGCGCCAGTGACGAACACGATGCCGTTTTTTTCCTTGGCGATCTTGTGCATCGCTTCGGGAAGTTGCAACTCTTCTATTGTCGGTATCTTGGATTCCAGCTTCCGCAGGACAAGGGAGCAGTAACCGCTCTGGGAAAAAACATTCACGCGGAAGCGGGCCTTGCCGGGCAGGGTATATGACAGGTCGCAGGAGCCCGCGTTGAGAAATGTCCGGGACAATCGCCGATTCTGATTCATGAGGTTCAGGGCGAAAATTTCAGTCTGAAAGGGGGTCATTTCCTTGAAGGGCGGTCGCATCTCGACCTGGACCAGTTCGCCGTCGCTTTCAACCTGCAGGGGTTTGCCGACTGTCAGGTTCAGGTCTGAAACGTTTTTATGGGAATCAAGCATACGGGTGAGGATATGATCGATTTCCTGTTTTTTCATTTATAAATCCCCTTGAGTATGAAAGGCCCTGACCGGATTAGACTTCTGTAAAATCCGTGGGTGGTCCCGTTAATAGCGGTCTGAACTTCGCCTTTTCATTGGCTTTGATATAGGCCTCGTCGGCACTGATCCAGCCTTTATTGTACAGATCCATTATGGCGTCATCGAGAAGCAGCATGCCGTATTTCTTGCCGGTTTGAATCATGGACGGAATCTGGTGGGTCTTGCCCTCCCGGATCAGATTCCTGACCGCCGAATTGGCAATCAGTATTTCCAGGGCCACACAGCGGCTTTTCCTGTCGATCCGTTTGAAAAGAACCTGAGCAATAATAGCGCGGATACCATCAGCAAGGGTTGAGCGGACTTGCGCCTGTTGATCGGCAGGAAAAACTTCGATGATTCGGTCCACGGTTTTTACCGCGCTGGTGGTATGCAGGGTTGCAAAAACCAGATGCCCGGTGGAAGCCGCTTCAATCGCCAGAGAAATGGTCTCAAGGTCACGCATTTCGCCGACGAGTATGATGTCGGGGTCTTCGCGGAGAGCACCGCGCAGGGCGGCTGCGAAAGAGCGTGTGTGAATGCCGACTTCACGGTGATTGACAATGCATCCCTGGCTCTGGTGAACAAATTCGATGGGATCTTCAACGGTGATGATGTGGTCTTTGCGGTCCCGGTTGGACACATCGAGAATCGAGGCGAGCGTCGTCGATTTACCGCTGCCTGTGGGTCCTGTCACCAGCACCAGACCTCTGGGCAGAGATGCGAGTTTTGAGATCACCGGGGGCAGGCCGAGCTGCTCGGCGGTCATGATGCTGCTGGGGATTTCCCTGAAAACTGCACCGACGCCGTTTTTTTGCATAAAAAAGTTCGCCCGATACCGGGCCAATCCGGGGATTTCATAACCGAAATCGACATCTCCGGACTCCTCGAACACCTTGATCTTTTCTTCGGGCGTAATTTCATACAACATGCCGCGCAAGTCATCGTTGTCCAGAACTTTGTACTTGATTCTCTCGATGTCACCCCGAATACGTAGAGCCGGTGGTTGCCCGGCGGCAAGGTGCAGGTCCGATGCGCCTTGTTCATGCATCAACTTGAAAAACGCGTCGATTTTGGCCATTTATTACTCCGCAACAAAAAAATTGATTAATTCTGGTTCTGCTTCCGATGCCGGTTGATGACGAAGTCGTTCCGAATTACTTCATGCCTTTTTCTGCTGCAGCAGTTTGACCTTGGCATCCTCATCGTCCATCGCTTTCATCCCTTCATTGCTTATTTCCAGCAACTTACTATGGGATTCGATGATCGATCCGATTTGGACCTCAATCTGCACCCGCTGGCGTTTCAACTCACTGATATCCTCATGCAGCTGGGCCAACCGATTGTGGGCCTTGTTGAGTATTTTCTCCGCCTTTACTTCTGCCTCGGCAACGATAAGTTCAGCCGATTTCTGTGCATTTTCCTTCATCTGCTCGATAACCCGTTGAGAATTGAGCAGTGCACGTTTGAAGGCGTCTTCGCGGTTCTTGAAGCCCTTAATTTCCAAATGCAGCCGGTTGGTATCCTCTTTTAGGTGTTCGTTTTGCTTCAGCAGCGCTTCGAAAGCGTCGGCGATCTGATCAAGAAACAACTCAACTTCCTGAATATCGAAACCCCTGAACTTGGTTTTAAAATTTTGCTGTTGGATATCGAGGGGGGTGAGATTGACCATGCGTCTCCTCCTTAATTGTTGATTACAGCAATGATTGGGCGAATCTGACTAAGCTGTTTACAACAAAAATCTGCAGGAAATAGATAATGAGGATCACGAGTACCGGCGAAAAATCGATCCCGCCGAAACTTACGGGGATTTTGGAACGGACCCGATACATTACCGGCTCGGTCACGTTGTATATGAAGCGAACAATCGGATTGTACGGGTCCGGATTGACCCAGGAGAGCACGGCGCGAGCAATAATGATCCACATATAGAAAAACAGAACGTAGTCAAGAACCTTGGCAACGGCCATCAAAAAAAAACCGATGGAGTACATGGAAACGGACCTTCTATTCTTTGCGACCGCGGGATGTAAAGCTGCACGGATTGATCTGGCTGTCGCTCCAGTGACCTCAAACGCAATGGTTGATCATCAGGATGGAGCGCTTTTAGCCTATAATCGTTGACATCCTCTTCAGCCGGAAGTAACTTTATTCGCGAAATGATTGATTGTGACCAAATTTAAATATGTTACCATACCATAATCAGGGGCTGTTGTCCAAAGAAATAGAAAAATCGACGGTCACCCACAAGCGGTATAAACAAAGGAAAAATCGTGGTCGAGTTCAACCATACGGTCGGTTTCATCGGGGCCGGTAACATGGGAGAGGCCATCATCGGGGCGGTACTCACTTCCGGTCTTCTGCCCGCTTCGATGATCCATATTGCCGATGCCGACGCGGATCGCCGGGCCTTTCTGACAGAAAAATACGGGGTTGTGAACTTAAACAGCAATGTCACCCTTTTCGAGACATGCCGGGTGGTTTTTCTGGCTGTCAAACCCCAGCAGATGCCGGGAATTCTCGAAGAGTTGTCCAGCCGCAACGGTTACAGGGTTCCGGACCGCAAACTCATCATTTCTATCGCCGCCGGATTTCCGATTCATAAAATAGAAAGTGCCCTCTACCCGCCCTTGGATGAAGAAGACATAAACAATTTACCTATCATCCGGGTTATGCCGAACACACCGGCCTTGGTTCTCTGCGCCGTTTCAGGCATGAGTCCCAACCGTTTCGCTACACCGGAGGACATCCGTGTGGCCCAAAATCTACTGGCGGCCATTGGTGCGGTAATTGGGTTCGACGAGGAAGAACTTGATGCCGTCACCGCCCTGTCGGGCTCCGGTCCGGCATATGTCTTCTACCTGGTTGAATCGCTGATCGAGGCTGGCACCAAGGTTGGTCTCGATCCGGACGATGCCGCCACCCTGGCAACGAAGACGCTCCGTGGGGCCATCAAATTATTGGAAGCTTCCGGTGAATCCCCCCGAGATCTGCGCCGCAAGGTGACCTCTCCCGGGGGAACGACCGAAGCAGCCATTGACGTTTTCGAATCAAGAGGCTTCAAGAAAACGGTTGTAGCGGCAATTGCCGCAGCCACACAAAGGGCTCGGGATCTTAGCGGATAACGCCCCACCTTTTAATGCCTTGCCTATGTGACGGGACCAGCGGGTTATAGTGGTTGTCAAAAAAACGTTTCGTTATGCGAACGTTTTTTCACCAACCACTGATACCACTCTTCCGCATTGCGGTATTTATTTTTGAGAAACGGTACAAATGACCGATCGCTACAAAGACATATTAAAGGGAAGCAATCAACACCGGCTCGTGTTTGTGTTACGTTTTATCCTGGGCGCCGTGTTCCTATGGGCTGGGAGCTTAAAAATTGCCGATCCGCACACGTTTGCCTCCGTCATCGCCAACAACCAACTCCTGCCCGAACATCTGGTGAATTCTGTCGCGGTCTGGCTACCCTGGGTTGAAGTTTTATGCGGCGTTTTGTTGATATGCGGCATCTGGATCGACGGCAGTCTTCTTGTCATCAACACTCTATTGGTCCTCTTCATGGCGGTGCTGATCTTGAATTGGATCCGTGGGATAGATGCCGACTGCGGCTGTTTCTCAGTGGCTGTCAGTAAGGGAGAATCCAACACTCTCATGGATATCGTCCGTGATGTGGTCCTTTTGGGTATCGGGTTGACGATTTTCTATTCGCGCGTTCGTTTGCAGCGGAATTAATACCCAGTTGCAGGGAAATCAGATGAACATGAAATACAAAACCGTCATAATCATCGGTCTGGCCTTGATCATGACGGCATTGATGGTGCCATCCGGTTCGAGTGAATCACCACCTTTAAAATGGTATTCTTTTAAGGAAGGCGTGGTTCTTGGAAAATCCCAGGGCAAAAAAGTGTTCGTTCATTTCTGGGCGGACTGGTGTACATATTGCCACACCATGGAAAAGGAAACGTTTCAGAATCCTGCGGTAATGAAAATGCTGGCCAAAGATTTTATCTCAATAAAGGTCGATACGGACCGGGAGAAGGCCCTGTCAGACATGTTCAAGGTCCGCGGGTTGCCCGATAACTGGTTCCTGGCCGAGAATGGAGACATTGTCGGCCATCGCCCCGGTTATATTCCCACTGATATGTTCATGAAGATCCTGGAGAGTGTTGCCGGTAGTGTACCGGCGTCGCGTTAACCCGGATGATTGGAGAATGGTAAGTGGGGTGCGGTCGGGCGGCGGCGGTTCGCGCCTGTATTTTCGCTGTGATTTGCTGTTTATACCGCTCCTATTACCAATCGAGATTGTTGGATAACCGATGTTTCCAGCGTTTAAACAGCCGAATAGATATCAGGACGATGACGCTACCGCTCAAAATCAACAGCAGGACCGGCAGCCAGATCTTGCTGCGGAACACCAAACTCTCGCCTGCCACCGATATTCCCGTCCCTGCGAAAAGAAAGACCAGCAGCATGAATGCGAGAACGATCAGGCAGGTTGCCTGGGAATCATACCAAGGGATGATAAGTTTGCGATGAACGGGGTTTTTATCGTATAGCATCTTAGAATCATACAGGTGCAAGTTGAGAAAATCAAGATACCTCAAATTACCCATCTTGTGGAAAAGCTTAAAATGAAAAGGGTTTTCTGGAATTCGATCCGGCTGACACTCCTGGCCGGATGTGCCTTCGGCTGCGCCGCGACACCTCAGAGGGCGTATCTCAAGGACAGCGAACGTCACTTTGAGACAGGCCAGATTATTTCCGCGGCCACCGGCGAAATGGTCACCTTCGAGGAAATGATCGCAGATTTGACGGACAGTCGGGTCGTATATGTCGGAGAAAGTCACACCAATGCCATCCATCACACCCTTCAGCTCGACATACTGCAGGCTCTTTTCCAGGACCATGCCGATCTGGCGGTTGGAATGGAGATGTTCGACGTCACCTATCAGACCGTCCTTGATCGATGGTCGGACGGTCAACTTTCCCAGGAAGCCTTTATCGAGAAAACTCATTGGTATGCCAACTGGCGCTACGATTTTGATCTTTACAAGGCGATTCTCGCCTTCATTAGAGATAACCGCATTCCCTTGATCGGCCTGAATATTCCCTTCCATGTCCCGCGTAAAATCAGGACCGGCGGAATTGACAGTCTGCTGGGTTGCGACCGGCAGGACCTGCCGGACAACATCGACACCACCAACGCGGCGCACCGGGCCCACCTGGAAAATATTTTCAACCAGCACCGGTTTCATGGCGATGCCAATTTCGAATTCTTCTACGAGGCCCAATGTACCTGGGAGGATACCATGGCGTCATCGGTGGCCCGTTACCTCGGAGAGCGACTGATGGTGGTTTTGGTCGGAAACGGCCACATTATCCACCGATTCGGTATCCCGGAACGCGCGTACGAGAGGACAAAGGCCCCCTACCGCTCTGTTTATCTGGCCGCGGTGGGTGAAACGGTCGAGCTGTCATTTGCTGACTACATTTGGGTCACTCCTGCAAATGCCAAACGCGCCATGCGATAGCCCGTTCCTGCGATCTCTGTCACCGTATTATACCCCTCTGTATCCCATATATAGGATTTTTAGTCTTGACAATATACTACATATTGCGATATCCTCCCTTTTACTGTCGATCCGGCTGCATCTATGCACGACGATCGACCGCAGTCCTCTTGTTTTATATTTAAAACGCCAGAATCTATTCCGGCATCCATTTTTCCCTGTTACCCAATAGCACTTTTTCATCATACGCAGACTGTTGCATCTGCAGCAGAAGGGGGTACCGTGTTTGAAGAAATAAAAAAGAGGAACCAAAGGATTGACGGCTTTGAATCGTCCAAAATCACGACCGCCATTGCCAAAGCGGGTAAGGCGACCGGTGAATTCGACAGCCGCGAGGCCCGCAAGCTGACGTTGCGCGTATTGACCCTGGCTCACGAAATGCGGATCGGTCCGGTTCCTGAAGTCGAAGAAATTCAGGATATCGTCGAGCGCGTCCTGCTCGACTCCCCCTATTACAAAACCGCCAAGGCTTACATTTTATATCGTGAACAGCACGCCCAGATTCGAAAAATCGCCACACGGGCGCATATCGATCTGGTCGATCACTATATCCGCAAGTTGGACTGGAAAGTTAAAGAAAACAGTAACATGTGCTACTCTCTGCAGGGACTCAACAACTACATATCTTCAGACATAACCACCGAATATTGGCTCAACAGCATCTATCCGCCCGAAATCAGAGACGCCCATAAGCGCGGCGACATGCATATCCACGACCTGAACCTGTTGTCGGTGTACTGCGTCGGATGGGATCTTAAGGACCTGCTTGTCAACGGATTCAAGGGGGTGGAGGGAAAGGTCGAAAGTGGCCCGCCCAAACATCTTCGATCCGCCCTGGGCCAGATCGTCAACTTTTTTTACACCCTCCAGGGCGAGGCCGCCGGTGCCCAGGCCCTGTCGAATTTCGATACGTTGCTGGCCCCCTTCGTTCGGTTTGACGAACTGAGTTATCGCGACGTCAAGCAAGCCCTGCAGGAGTTCGTATTCAACATCAATATCCCGACCCGGGTTGGTTTTCAAACGCCTTTTACCAACATCACGCTCGACTTGTTTGTCCCGAATAACTTGAAGGACCATCCGGTGATCGTCGGTGGCTCTTTCCGAGAAGAGACCTATGGTGACTTTCAGGCGGAAATGAACCTTATCAACCGGGCGTTTGCCGAGGTGATGATGGAAGGTGATGCCAAGGGTCGGGTCTTTACTTTCCCCATTCCGACCTACAACATCACGGCCGATTTCGACTGGGACAACCCGAATCTGGAACCCATCTGGCGGATGACAGGCAAATACGGCATCCCCTATTTTTCCAATTTCGTCAACTCGGACATGTCTCCCGATGATGCGCGATCGATGTGCTGTCGCCTGCGGCTCGACAACCGTGAACTTCTGAAAAGAGGCGGCGGGCTTTTCGGCGCCAACCCTTTAACGGGATCAATCGGTGTCGTTACGCTCAATCTGCCTCGGGTCGGTTATACGGCCGACAGTGAAACGGCCTTTTTTACCGATTTGCAAAAGAAATTGCTGCTGGCCATCGAGAGCCTCCAGATCAAGCGTAAAGTTCTTGAGCGGTTCACGGAGAAGAATTTATATCCATACACCAAATTCTACCTGCGGGATGTCAAGAGCGCCGGCGATCTTTACTGGAAAAACCACTTTTCGACCATTGGTATTATCGGAATGAATGAAGCCTGCCTGAATTTCATCGGTCAAGATATCACGACCCCGGATGGCCAGCAATTTGCGCTCAAGGTGATGGATTTTATCCGTGATGAGATGGCCGCCGTGCAAGAAGAAACCGGCGATATCTTTAACCTGGAAGCCACACCGGCCGAAGGAACCACTTATCGCCTGGCCCTGCTGGACAAGAAAATGTTTCCGGCAATTCTTTGCGCCAATGAGACCGACTACCGTGACGGTGCGGCGCCTTACTACACCAATTCGACCCAACTGCCGGTCAACTATACGGACGATCTTTTCGAAACCCTCCGGCTGCAGGATGAACTTCAGACCCGCTACACCGGCGGTACGGTCTTGCACACCTATATCGGCGAACAGATTACAGACACCCAGGTACTCAAGAATCTGGTCCGCAAGATTGCCGGCAATTATCGGTTGCCATACTACACCTTGACCCCGACTTTCAGCGTCTGCCCCTCGCATGGCTATCTCAACGGCCGGCAGGACAGCTGCCCCACCTGCAGTGCCGAGACGGAGGTCTACTCCCGGGTGGTCGGCTACCTGAGGCCGATCAAGCAGTGGAACGACGGCAAACAGGCCGAGTTTCGACGCCGAAAAATCTTCCGGACAGATCTGCCGGATCGGGCGGAAGTGGTGGAGAGCCGGAGGGTCGCGCACAAACCAGAAGCGGCCGCATAGGGCTTTTCTCCTTAATTGTCAGCAGAGAAACTCCGGGACGTAACGCGGGTCAAGCGATGGCCAAGCAATCCGCGAAGGGTTGGCCCTGAATGACCTCAATATGATTATCGGCGGTGTCCAAAAGAATTCCTTCATCGATTATCCCGGCAAAATCAGCTGCGTGCTGTTTTTGAGCGGGTGTAATTTTTCCTGCCCCTATTGTCACAATCCGGATCTTGCCCGGGGACGCCCCACCGGGGCATTCTGTCCGACACCGGATGAATTCCTCGAATTTTTAGAGAAGCGGCGAACGTTTCTCGAAGGCGTGGTCATCTCCGGGGGCGAACCCACCCTGCAAACCGACCTGCCCGAAATATGTGACGACATAAAAAAGCGTGGCTACAGTGTCAAACTGGACACCAACGGCAGCCGCCCGCAAATGGTTCGTCGGCTCATTGAAGAGGGTCTGGTCGACTATGTGGCGATGGACATCAAGACCGATCCACGTCACTACCCGCCGTTCATCCATGTTCGCGACCAGGAGCATCGCATTCGAGAGAGCATTGGTATCGTCATGCGCTCCGCTGCGGCTTATGAGTTCAGAACCACCTGCGTCAAGCCAATCATCTCCGATACGGTTATCGATACAATCGGCCGCCAGATCGAAGGGGCTGATCGTTACGTGTTGCAGTCTTTTCAAGACCTATCTTTATTGAATCCGGAATACTTTCGGGGTATCGACCCGGCTTTTACTTCAGAGCAAATGCTACGGCTCAAGGAAGCAGCGGAGAGGTGGGTCCGGGATTGCGTTATCCGTTAACCTTTCTTTTCATTTTTCCGGGGGTGTGCTATCGGTCAAGCGTAGGCGTATTTTATCGTATACTGCCTTGGCCCTCCGTGGAGCCACTGCCATGACCGACATCTCTGTCTGGAAAATCGTACTCATCGATGACGAGGAAGACATCCGCGACGTCATGACCGTGACGCTGGAGGATGCCGGTTACCAGGTGGTCGCAGCTCAAGACGGTGCGTCCGGTCTCCAGTGTTGCCAGCAATTTTTACCGCAGATCGTCATTACCGATATCCGGATGCCCGGCATGGACGGCATTCAGGTTCTCGAATACCTGAAAGAAAATCACGCGGATATCGAGGTGATCGTCGTCACTGCCTTCGGAGAGATGGAACTGGCCATTCGCGCCCTTCAGCTCGATGCTTCGGATTTCATCACCAAGCCAATCAACGACGACACGCTGCATTTGGCCCTCAAGCGCGCCCGCGAGCGTTATTCTTCCCGCAAACAACTTACCGAATACACAGCGTTGCTGGAGAAAGAAAAAGCGCAAACCAGCCAGCAGCTCCTAAAAAACATCCGTTTTCAGAGGAACCTGATCGAAAGCTCCATGGACGGCATTCTGGCCTGCGACCCAAACGGCCTGGTTTTGACCTTCAATCGGAGTATGGAAGAGATGTCGGGATATGACCGGACCGTTGTCATCGGCTGCATGTTGCTGAGCGGGTTTTTCCCGGACGATTGCGAGCAGCGGTTTCGAGAGGCCCTGACCGGACCCGCGTTCGGTGGCAGACACCGGCTCACCTTCCATGAAACGTCGCTTATCGGCGTCGATGATCGCAGGATTCCGGTACAGATTTCCGCTGCGGTTCTGATGGATCAGGGCCGCGAAAACGGATTGGTGTGTTTCATTAAAGATCTTCGCGAAACCCGCAAACTCGAGAGGGAGATCGCCCATCAGGCCCGCATTCTGCACCAGGACAAGATGATGTCACTGGGCAGATTGGCTGCCAGTGTGGTTCATGAAATCAACAACCCGCTTTCCGGCATATTGAACTATGTCCGCTTGATGATCCGTTTGCTCAACCGCGGCGCTTTGGAGCCCGAGCAACACCAGAAGTTTCAGCGCTATCTCGAGCTGGTCGAACACGAGACCAGTCGCTGCTCCCAGATTATATCCAGCCTGCTGACCTTTTCGCGTAAGTCCCCGCCGGAGTTCGGTCAGGTCAGCCTGGAAGAGCTGATCCAACGCAGCATCCTCTTGAGCCAACATAAAATCGAATTGAGCAACATCCAACTGAAAGAGTCGGTGCCGAACGGCCTGCCGCCGGTGTCAGGGGATTTCAATCAATTGCAGCAATGCGTCATTAACCTGATCTTCAATGCCATCGATGCCATGCCCGGCGGCGGTACCCTGGAGGTGTCGGCCGGCAGTGATAGCGGCAAACCGGATGTTTGGATTGCGGTCAAAGATACCGGTCAGGGGATTTCTCCGCAAGATCTGCCGCACATTTTCGACCCTTTTTTCACGTCCAAAAAAGAAGGTTACGGGGTTGGACTCGGGCTTTCGACGGTCTACGGGATTGTCGAGCATCACAAGGGAACAATAGCCGTGGACAGTAAAATTGGAGACGGATCGGTTTTTACTATCCGCTTACCGGCAAGCGGTCATTAGAACCCATCTCAAAAATAGTCTAAGCGCCCATGATTGCAAAAATGACAAGCATCAATAAACAAATAGCAAACAATGTCAAAATTCGAATTTCCAATGATTCAAGTGGGTTTGGAATTTAATTCATTGTATTTTAAGATTTATTTGGAATTTGTGTTTTGTTATTTGGGATTTATATGGATTGTTCAAAGATTGGGATAAGCTGTAAAATCCATCCGGGTTTTGTAAATTATATATAGGACACAACACTAGTTATTCAGGCGGTTGAATCATGCCCATTCTTCCCAAATCTGGCGATGCCACAATCCGCTGCGACCACTGGCTCATGTTGCTCGATGAATTGAACATCGGGGCCTTCACGGTCAATTCCGACCACCAGATTTCATCCATTAATTACAGTGCCCAGGCACTGATGGGTTTGAAGGAAAACGAGGTCATCGGCCGGGACTGCCGGGAGGTTTTTACCGGTGTGCCGTGCATGGTCAACTGTGCGATAGAACACGGCGACGATCCGGTTACAGACGAACCCGACGTGGAATTCATAAACGAATCGGAGACCAAACACCTTCTCACCCGTCTGGCCACACCGATTTATGGCGCCCAGCGCAATGTGATCGGCTGTTTGACGATTCTGCAGGATCACTCACCGATTGCCGATCTGATCAACCGCATTCATTACGAAGAGCGCAGCTTGAAGATGATACTGAACAACCTGGATGTCGGCGTTTTTACCGTCAATCGCGGCGGGTATATGACCTTTTTCAATCGTGAAGCCGAGAAGATTTCCGGATTCGATCGACGTCAGGTGATCGGCAAGCCGTGCTCGGCCATATTCGAAGGCGTGGCGGCCCATGATCTGTGCCTGTTGAAGGAGTCGATTGCCGACGGTGCCAGCCGCAACAGCCGCCAGGGGTTGATGGCAACCAAAAATGGCGAGACGATCCCCGTCCGGGCCAAGTACATGGCGCTGAGAAACGAAAAGGGGACCATTGTCGGCGGGCTGGCGACTTTCCACGATCTGACCCTGGTGCGGCAACTGGATCAGGCCATCAGGGAGCGATATACATTTCAGGACATGATCGGCAGAGATCCCGCCATGCAGCGTATTTTCGAGACGGTCGGCGTTGTGGCGGCCACCGATTCCACCATTCTGATAGAGGGATCCACCGGAACGGGCAAAGATCTTCTGGCAAAGGTGATTCACGCCGTCAGCCAGCGACAGCACAGACCCTTTGTGAAGGTAAACTGCGCGGCGATCCCCGACAATTTGCTCGAGTCGGAAATGTTCGGCTACGTAAAAGGGGCTTTCACCGGTGCCGAGCGGGACAAACCCGGACGATTCAATGAAGCCGACGGCGGGACGATTTTCCTGGACGAAATCGGCGATCTGCCGCTGTCGCTTCAGGCCAAGCTGCT
The DNA here is from genome assembly GCA_963719015.1 of uncultured delta proteobacterium. Taxonomy (GTDB): domain Bacteria; phylum Desulfobacterota; class Desulfobacteria; order Desulfobacterales; family SG8-13; genus JARFQH01. The sequence continues at coordinate 24,714 of CAVRBA010000023.1, forward strand.
GCGGGTGCTCGAGGACAGGGAGTTTTATCCCCTCGGCAGTCGCCACACCCATAAAGTCGATGTGCGCATCCTCTCCGCTTCGAACAGAGATCTGGAAGCGTTGGTTCAAAAGAGGCTTTTTCGCGAGGATCTCTACTACCGGCTCAATGTCTTTCGAATCCGTATGCCCGACTTAAAGGATCGGCGCATCGATTTACCCTTGCTGATTCATCACATCCTTCGGAAGTTAGCCGTGATCAGGGACAACCGCCATGTGGGTATTTCCGAGCCGGCATTGGAGATTCTGCTGAACTACAAATATCCGGGTAACGTCAGGGAGCTGGAAAATATCCTCGAGCATGCACTCATCATCTGCCAGGGTGACACCATCCTCCCGTCACACCTCCCCGATTATCTCCAAAACCAGCGATCCGAAGACGGATGGGACAGAGAGTCGGTGACAGGAGGGCAAAGCGCGGTCGAAACCGATGAAAGGAGCCGGTTGCTGCAGGTTTTGGCGAAGCACAATTGGCATCGCCACAAAACCGCGACTGAACTTGGCATCGACCGCACCACCTTATGGCGTAAAATGAAGAAATATAATTTATCGTAATTGTTAAAAAACGTTCCGTTATTCGAACATTCTTTTCACCAATCACTTTCACCACCCTGCTGCATTTCGGTATTAATTTTTTAAGTGGTATAAATCGTTGATCTGTCGATGGACATCTCTCGCCCCCCCCTCGCCTGTTCAAGCCCCATTGATATATACCCATCCGCTGATGGGTATCATCACGCCATCCCGATAATGAATGTTGCAAAACGCTGCGCAAACCGTTGCAGCGTTGCACGCCTCTATAACAACCAGTAATCACTTGAATTAAATAGTTTGCCTTCCCGTTGGTTTTGAAGCCTGCAACACAACCCGTGATTTTAACAGCGGCAATCCCTCCGTATTTATTAAATAACTATCTGTTATTAAACAGTTTAAAAATGTTTTAGCGCGTTTGGCATGTTTTATGCCTAGACCATTTGTACAACTGCGTAATGGCGTTTCGGGCGAGGAGATCAAGCGTGGTGACAGCGTTTTCGAGAAAAAGGGTTTTCGTGATGGATGATGAACCGGAGATGCAAATTTTCCTTTCAAATCTTCTGCGGTCGGGCGAATTTGAACCGGTCATCAAGGAGAGTGGATCCGGAGGAATTCAGCATATTCTGGCTGAAATTCCCGATCTTATCATCTTGAACCTGGGACGCTACCACGACCGGCAGACACGTCTTTATCGGGAACTTAAGCGCTGCGCGAAATTAAAGAATATCCCAGTCATCATGCTTTCTTCTCTCAGTCGGAAGACTTTTTTTCATTATCAACACTTAAAAAATCCACCCATTGGTGGTGCCCTGCCCGAGCCCGAAGCATTCATCATGAAACCTCCCGAAGCTGAAGAACTGTTGCAGGTGGTGCAGACGCTGACAGGGTCCCTTAAATCGCAAACCGTCAGGGAGGAACTATAGTGCGGTATCGATTTCGAAACAACACGCGATGGCGAAAGGCCTATTCAGGCGACCGATTCTTGTCGGCTGATGCTGCTGCCCGAAGAAGAGAACTTCCCTTCAGCCGCAAAAGCCGGTTAATCGCACGCGGAAGGGGTTTTTCATGCCTGTAAAAATCGGTTTCTACATCTGCCATTGCGGAATCAACATCGCTTACAAGGTGCGGGTCGAAGAAGTGGCCGCATTCGCGCGCGAATTGCAAAATGTCGTCGTGGCACGCGACTATAAATTCATGTGCTCCGATCCGGGGCAGGCAATGATCGAAAAAGACATCCACGACTTCGGTCTCAACCGGGTGGTGGTGGCATCCTGTTCGCCGCGGTTGCACGGCAAAACCTTCATGGCTGCCTGCCAGCGGGCCGGCTTGAACCCTTATTACTTCCAGATGGCTTCCGTCCGGGAGCAGGTCTCCTGGGTCACCGAAGACGAAGACGACGCCACCGCCAAGGCCAAGAGTCTGACAGCCGCGGCCATCAACCGGGTCGAACTATCACGAAAGCCTCGAAACCCGTGAGGCCGACGTCTACCCCGACATGCTGGTCGTCGGCGGCGGGATTGCCGGCATGCAGGCCGCGATCGATATCGGCAATTCCGGGCACAAGGTGTATCTGGTGGAAAAAGGGACCACCATCGGCGGTCACATGCTCCAGTTCGACAAGACTTTCCCCACCCTCGACTGCGCCGCTTGCATCGGTACTCCCAAAATGGTCGAAGTGGCTCAGAATGCGAACATCGAGCTGCTGTCCTACAGCGAGGTCAAAGAGGTTTCCGGATACATCGGCAACTACACCGCCACCATCCGCAGAAAACCGCGCTACGTCAAGGAGGGCATCTGCACCGGTTGCGGTGAGTGCGTCAACGTCTGCCCGGTCTCCTGCCCAATGAGTGGGATGTCGGGCTGGGAGAACGCAAAGCCATCGGAAGGGATTTTCCTCAAGCCATTCCGATTACCTTCAATATCGAAAAAAAAGACCGCGCACCCTGTGTGACGACGTGCCCGGCCGGTATCAACGTTCAAGGGTATGTCCAGCTGATCGGCCAGGGCAAATACAGGCAAGCCGTGCAACTGATCATGGAGCGGTTGCCGTTGCCCGGTGTTCTCGGGCGGGTGTGCCCGCATCCCTGTGAGACCCAGTGCCGGCGGGCGGAGATCGATACGGCGGTCGCCATCCGCAACCTGAAGCGCTTTGCCGCCGACCAGGTCGATTTGTCCGAAATGCCGCTACCGGACATCACCGAGCGCAAGGAAAAGGTCGCGGTCGTCGGTTCCGGCCCGGCTGGGTTGACGGTGGCCTACTACCTAAAGTTGAAAGGGTACCAAATTACGGTTTTCGAGGAACTCGAGGTGCTGGGCGGCATGCTCCGGGTCGGGATACCGGATTATCGCCTGCCCCCCGATATTCTGGATCGTGAGATTGGACACCTCCTGCGCCACGGAATAACGGTTCAAACCGGAAAACGGCTCGGACGTGATTTCACCTTGACGGATCTCGAGCAACAGGGATTCGATGCCGTCTTTTTGGCTATCGGTGCCCATCTCGGCCTCGGTATCGGCATCGCGGGGGAAGACGAATTTGACGGGGTGATCAATGCAATCGATTTTCTGCGAGAGGTCAATTTGGGATCCCGCAGGCGTCCCGGCGACAAGGTCGTGGTCGTCGGCGGCGGCAACGTGGCGGTGGATGCAGCCCGGGTCGCCAAGCGCCTGGGGAGTGAATCAGTAAGTATCGTTTATCGGCGCAGTCGAGAAGAGATGCCGGCCTATGCTGAAGAGATCGAGGACGCCCTGTCCGAAGGTGTGCAAATTTATTACCTGACCGCCCCGTCGCGGATTGTCGGAAAGGACGGTCGTGTGACCGGGTTCGAGTGCATTCGGACAGCGACTCGGCCCGCCGGATGCCAGCGGACGACGTCGTCCCGTGCCGGTCGAGGGCTCCGAATTCGTAATGCGAGTGCGATGCGGTCCTACCGGCCATCGGCCAGCGCATCGATCTCAACTGGGCGGCGGACGGGTCTGGAATCGATGCCACCCGGCGCAACACGATCCGGGTTCATCCGCACACCATGCAAACCTCGACTACCGTATGTCTTTGCGGCCGGTGATGCGGTATCAGGACCGGCCTCGGTGATCGAGGCGGTGGCGGCCGGCCACAAGGCGGTGGCGGCGATCGAGCGGTTCTTCGATGGGGAAGACCTGGACGCCTATGCCGCCGAGATGGAGATGCGGCCGCCGCCCGGCACCGACTGGGCGGACATTCCCGGCAACATTCACCCGGAATTGCGCGTGCAATCCCGTCATTTGGGAACCGCCGAAAGGATTTCCTCTTTTGCCGAGGTCGACTGCAGTTTTACGGAAGCCGACGCCCGCCGAGAGGCCCAGCGCTGCCTGAACTGCGGTATCTGCTGCGAGTGTATGGCGTGTGTGGATGCCTGCGAGGCGGTTGCCATCGATCACGGCATGGCGGAGCAGGAGGTCCAGGTCAAAGTAGGCAGCATCATCCTGGCCACCGGCTATGACACGATGGACCCAACGCCGATGAAACCCTTTGGTTACGGTATCTATCCCAATGTCTTCACCGCCTTGGAGTTCGAGCGCCTGAGCAACGCCACCGGGCCCACGGGAGGAAAAATCCGGATTCGCGACGAGAACGGTGCGTTGACACGGTCTCCTCGGAGTGTGGCTCTGTTGCATTGCATCGGCAGCCGCGATGTGAACTATCACGAATATTGTTCAAGAGTGTGCTGTATGTATGCGTTGAAATACACGCATTTAATCAAGGAAAAAGTCGGCCATGACACCAAAGTTTACGATTTTTACATCGACATGCGCTGTTTTGGCAAAGGGTACGAGGAATTCTATCACCGTTGCCAGGAAGAGGGCACGATCTTCATCCGCGGCAAAGTGGCCGAGATTACAGATCAGGCCAAACGACCCGAAGAGCAAGGCAAATTGATCGCCATTGCCGAAGACACCTTGTTGAGTCGCCGGGTGCGGGTGCCGGTGGACATGGTGGTTTTATGCACCGCCATAGAGGCGCGCCATGACGCCGGCGACGTCGGACGCCTTTTTGGCGTCAACCAGGGTGCCGATGGATTTTTCTTGGAAGAGCACCCCAAGCTGGGGCCCCTTAACACGGCCACCGACGGGGTTTTCCTGGCCGGATGCTGTTCAAAGCCGATGGACATTCCGGATACGGTTTCCCAGGCGTCAGGCGCGGCCGCCAAGGCCCTGTCCCTGGCAACACTCGGCAAGGTCGAAGTGCCGCCCACCATTTCGTGGATCGATCCGGATATCTGCGTCGGCTGCCAGGTCTGCATCGGCCTCTGCCCGTATGGGGCGATCGAATTCAACGAGCGCATGGGGGTGTCCGAAGTGAATCCGGCGGTGTGCAAGGGGTGCGGGAGTTGCTCCGGGTTTTGTCCGAGCGATGCCGCCCTCAGCCGACACTTCAAAAGCCAGCAGATTTTTGCGGAGATCGACGGCATGATGGATGCCATCGCGAAGGTGGGACGATGAGTTTCCGTTTAGAAATGGTCTTTTTCCACGATTTCGGTGTCAATTGCCGGAATCGCTTGTGCGGCTTACAAGAGTATGCCTCCGTGCAATGCCGCCGATTTTCTTGAACTTGCGGAAAATTGCACATTTCTGGATCGGAAACTGAATGTGTCATTAATGAAATCGCGGATGGACACCAGTTAGCCAGCTGGGTCCATCAAGCCCGTGGGCAATCAGCCTACCAGAAAAAAGGAGCCACCTATGACCGATTTTGAACCGACCATCATCGCTTTTGTGTGCAACTGGTGCACATACACGGCTGCAGACCTGGCCGGCACATCCCGGCAGACCTATCCCCGCAACGTCAGGATGATCCGGGTGATGTGCACCGGCATGGTCGACCCGCAGTACATCATCAAAGCGCTGCTGGAGGGGGCTGACGGCGTCTTGGTGAGCGGCTGCCATCCCGGGGATTGCCATTACATCAACGGCAACTTCAAAGCCCGGCGCCGGATCAAACTGCTGAAGGAGATTCTGCCCCGGTTCGGCTTCGAACCCGAGCGGCTCAGGCTGACCTGGATCGGTGCCAGCGACGGCATTCAGTTTGCCGAAACCATGCGCGAACTGGTGGTTCAGGTGAAAACGCTCGGGCCGTCCCAGGCCAAACTGAAGATGGTGATTTAATTTTATGTCGCGCTCAGCAGCACGGCATAAAATTAAATGAAACATATCAAAGGAACCAATTATGATGGCTACAGCGAAAATCGCAGTGAAAGATCAGGACTTTCTGGCGGCTTTAAGGCAATTTCTTGGATCGATTTTGCGGTTCGACGACATCAAGGCGCTGCTCGTTGCCAGTCGATTGCCCATGAATAAAATGGTGATGCCGACGTTGATCACTGATCCGAGCCGCCTGGACGACATCGATCCGCTGGCGCCGGTTTTTCCGATGAACGCTGCCAAGGTGGTGTCGAAACTTTCGCGCAAACCGGTCGGTGGAACCATTGCAGTGGTCATGCGTCCCTGCGAAATTCGCGCCTTCATCGAACTGGTCAAGTTAAAGCAGGGACGCCTGGAGGAGCTGGTCATTTTGGGGATCGACTGTCTGGGGGCTTTTCGCAATGCGGACTATCTCAAGCTTGACGGGGGCGACGCCTCGTTTTCGACTCTCGATTTCTGCCGCCGCGCGCTGGCCGGCAAAACCGGGACGGAAGAAGGGATCGATATCGCCCCGGCCTGCCGGGCGTGCGAATATCCGGTGGCCGTGGGCGCCGATGTCGTCATCGGATTGCTGGGAGTCGATGTCGACCACCATCTTTTGCTGCAGTCCCAAAGTGAAAAGGGGAATAATTTGTTGAACCGGATGGAACTGCCGCCGGCCCCGACCGAAGAAAACCGCGCAGAGGTCATTGCCGACCTTGTGGCCCGGCGCAGGGCCTATCGCGACGAGATGTTCAGCGCGACCGGTCAAGCCGTGCATGACCTGGAGGGGCTGACCGCTTATCTGGCCGGCTGCGTCAATTGCTACAACTGCCGGGTGGCCTGCCCCGTGTGCTACTGCAAGGAATGCGTTTTCGTTACCGATGTGTTCAACCACGAACCGATCCAGTATCTGCAGTGGGCGCAACGCAAAGGGGTGATAAAGATGCCGACCGACACGGTTTTTTATCACCTCACCCGCTTGGCCCACATGAGCACTGCCTGTGTGGGCTGCGGCCAGTGTTCCAACGCCTGTCCCAACGACATCCCGGTGATGGAACTCTTTCGGACCGTCGCGCATGGCACCCAGCAGGCATTCGATTACGCACCGGGCCGCAGTGTCGATGAGAAACCGCCGCTGTCCGAGTTCAGGGAGAACGAATTTAACGAAGTCGTCGGGATCAGATAAAGAGGTTGAGCCGGTTGGGCCCGTTGAGCCCGTTTAGTCCCGCCGCGGCGGGATTAGAGCTGTACAAACATCGCATCCTAAACGGGTTATTCCGTTAAATCGGCGTCAGGTCAAGCAGATGCAACAGAAATCACGGGCCAACGGGCAAAACGGGTTCAACGGGCTAACGGGCTCAACGGACTCAACCGGCCCAACGGCCCAACTTGGAGGGTTTATGCCGAGAAAAATCGGAAGTGCCTTGGTCGTCGGTGCCGGTATCAGCGGCATACGCACGTCACTCGATCTGGCCGAAACAGGATACGGCGTCACCCTGGTCGACCGCGCACCGCATCTGGGCGGGATTCTCAGTCAACTGGACTATCAATTTCCCACCGACCACTGCGGCATGTGCAAGATGCTGCCCCTGGTCGACCGCGACGCGTCTTCCCAGTACTGCCTCCGCAAGGGATTGTTCCACGAGAACATCGAGATACTTCTGTCCACCGAACTGATAGCCGTTGCGGGCGAGGCCGGTAATTTCGACGTGACGCTGCGCCAGAAACCGAGTTGGGTGGATCCGGCGCTGTGTATCGGGTGCGGCGACTGCGCGTCGGTTTGTCCGGTGACGGTCCCGGATGCCTTCAACTCCGGGATGGCCAGCCGTAAGGCCATCTACCTGCCGGTGCCCCACGCCATACCGAACCCTTATGTAATCGATTTCAGTGTTTGCAACCGCTGCGGTGCCTGCGAAGACGCGTGCCCCACCGGTGCCATCCGAATCTCCGAGCAGGAACGCAAGACATTCCGAATTCTGGTGGTGGATGACGAGCTGATTGTCCGCGACTCCTTGAAGGCGTGGCTCGATGAAGAGGGGTTTTCCGTCGATATGGCTGAATCCGGGCCCGAGGCGCTGAAACGGTTGGCCGAAAATCCTTATCACCTCATGCTGACCGACATCAAGATGCCCGGCATGGATGGGGTGGAGGTTCTGCAAAAAGCCAAAGAGGAGCACCCCGATTTGAGTGTCGTGATGATGACGGCTTATGCGACGGTGGAGACCGCTGTCGAGGCCATGAAAATCGGTGCCCTCGAATACTTGGTCAAGCCTTTCGATCCGGACAAGTTGATACCGATGGTCCTCGGCATTTATGAGGATGTGGAGGCTGCTAAGGGACGTCGCTTGAACGTCGGCGCCCTGGTGCTGTGCGGCGGGACGACATACTACGATCCGTCGCAAGGCATAAATACCCTCGGCTACGGGGTCCTGCCGGGGGTCGTCACCAGTCTGGAGTTCGAAAGAATCTTCAGCGGCACCGGCCCCAGCGGCGGCCGGTTGGTACGACCCGGGGATGAGCGGCCGTTTCGCAAAGTAGCCTGGGTGCAATGTGTCGGCTCGCGGGATCTGCAGTCTGATGCCGATTTCTGCTCCAATGTCTGCTGCATGACTGCCATCAAGGAAGCCGTGGTGGCCAGGGAGAAAAGCGGGGGCGCCCTCGAAACCACTATTTTTTACATGGATATGCGCACCTTCGGAAAACCGTTCCAGCGCTATCACGATCGGGCGGCGGCCGAATGCGGCGTTTGTTTCGAAAGGGGACGCGTTCATTCGGTGATGCATGACGACAGCAGCGGCGATCTGATCATTCGATATGTCGACACCGGCGGCCGTGTGCACGAATCCCGTCAGGACATGGTGGTCCTGGCGGTCGGGCAGCGACCGGCGGCCGGTTCGGTGGCATTGGCCGAGATGCTCGACATCCCCTTAAACAGCTGGGGCTTTGGACAGACGGTGCCGTTCTCCCTCACGCGGACGCCGCGCGACGGGATTCTGCTGGGGGGATCTTTTTCAGGTTTGAAGGACATTGGCGAATCGGTCACCCAGGCATCCGCTGCCGCGCTTGCGGCCTCGCGGACCATTCACGGTGCCGGCGGCGGGCTGGCCCCCGAGCCGGAAGCCGAAAAAGAGTATAGAGACGTTGCGCGGGAGGTGCCCGGAATCCTGGTGGCTATCTGTTCCTGCAACGGGTCCCTGGCGGCAGCCGCCGTAATGGACGATCTGAGACGGCAGGTGGCCGCCGATCCACTGGTCGTGGGGGTGGAGATCATCGACAGAACCTGTACGGCCGCGGGATGGAATGATCTGGTCGAACGGGTGGAAAGTCACCGGCCGAATCGGGTTTTGATCGGAGCCTGCCTGCCGTATGTGTATGCCCGTAAGATCCGACAGTTGGCGCGAGAGGTCGGTCTTTACCCGTCTTTGATTGACGTTGTGGATATCCGTTCCCTGAACGTGTCGCCGGTCGCCGACGTCCAGCCGTCCCAGCTGCAAGATGGCCCCTCTGTCAACCGGTTGCGATCCATTCTGGAAATGGGCCTGGCCCGCCTGAAGCGCATCGATCCGTCACCGACGGTGTCGCTGCCGATTCAGCAGCGTGCCCTGGTAGTGGGCGGCGGTATCGCCGGCATGACGGCGGCCCTGGCGATTGCCGATCACGGGTTCCCGGTTGAGATGGTCGAGAAAGCCGATCGGCTCGGCGGCAACCTGATTTGGCTCAAGCAGACCATAGAGGGGCAGTCGATCCCGGACCTGCTGGCTGAAACCGAACAAAAAGTCGAAAAACATCCCCTGGTGTCGGTGCGCACCGGCAGCCGGGTTTTGGCCGCCTATGGGCAAGTGGGACAGTTTTACACGACGATCGAAAACCCGGAGGGCGGGGCAGAGACGCTTGAGCACGGCGTTACGATTCTGGCCACCGGCGGCGAAGAGGCTCCCACGACATCATACGGTTTCGGCACCAGTCCGGCCATCATCACCCAGAGGGCGCTGGAGCAGAAGTTGGCCGACCGCTCCATCGACCCGCAGGCCCTTGACACCGTGGTCATGATTCAGTGCGTCGACTCGCGCGAAGAACCGCGTAATTACTGCAGTCGGGTGTGCTGCACGTCTGCGCTCAAACACGCCCTGCAGATGAAAGCGCAAAATCCAGAAATCGCCGTGTATGTCCTGTATCGCGACATGATGACCTATGGGTTTGCGGAAACGTACTACACCCGGGCGCGCAAAAGTGACATCGGTTTCATCCAGTACAATCTGAAAAACAAACCGCGGGTCGCAGTCAACCAGGGCGCCGTCACGGTGAACGTCTTCGAGCCGATCATCGGCCGGAAGATCGAGATCAGCACCGATCTGCTGGTTCTGGCCACCGGCGTAGTGCCGAACCTTCCGGCGGATCTTGCCGCCGCCTACGGAATTGACCGCGACATGGATGGGTTCTTCCAGGAGGCCGAGTCGAAGTGGCGACCGGTGGATGCGCTCAAGGAGGGTGTCTTCGCTTGCGGCCTGGCACTCTCGCCGCGCTCGATCGCCGAATCGATCGCTACCGCCGAGGCCGCGGCCCAGCGCTCCCTGCGACTTCTGAACCGCAAGAACCTGCCGGCCGGCAAAGTTGTGGCCCGGGTGCGCCACAGTTTCTGCAGCCTTTGCGAGAAATGCATCGAGGCCTGTCCTTACGGCGCCCGCACGCTAAATGTCGATCAGCAGAAGGTGATCGTTAACCCGCTCATGTGCCAGGGGTGCGGAAGCTGCGCGACCGCGTGCCCGAACAAGGCCGCGGTTTTGGAGGATTTACGGCAAGAGCAGATGTTGGATGTCATCGACGCGGCGCTTCTCTGAGGGCGATAGGATGAGAGAAGAAAGAAATTCTCGGTGAAAAGAAGAATTCTGTGGATTAAGGTGGGCGCCGGCGCGTCATTATCATGCATCGTGGTGGGCTAAAGAGCTAAAGGGATTCGATATGACGACAAAAGTCAAAGCGGAAATCGATTTTTCAGACGCGGCGGGCAGCGAGGATTTGGCATTGGTGCGGGAGATGGTGCAGGCCTGCATCCAGTGCGGTACCTGCACGGGGTCCTGTCCCAATGAATTTGCGATGGATGTCACCCCCCGCCGGCTGTGGCGGCTGGTCCTGACCGGGCAGAAGGAAGAGATTTTTCAGAGCCAGACCTTCACCCTTTGTTCTTCTTGTTATTACTGCACCCTGCGGTGCCCCCGCGGTTTGCCACTGACAGAGGCCATGGGGGCGCTCAAGCAACTGGCCGCACGTGAAGGCCTCACCCGGCATCGGCAGAGCATCCTCTTTTACAAGAGCTTTCTGGAGAGCGTGCGGCGCCATGGCCGCGTCAGAGAGATGGAATTCATGACGCTCTACTTCAACGCCATGAAGAATCCATTATTGCCGCTGCGTTTTGCGGCGCTGGGTGTAAAGCTGATGCTGAAGGGAAAAGTTTCCTTGCAAATTCCTTCCAAAGGTGACGGCGCGTTGGCAGCGCTGTTCCGCAAGGCCGCGGAACTGGAGGAGGCCCCATGAAATATTTGTACTACCCCGGTTGCTCTCTTGAAGGTTCGGCCCGTGAATACGATTTGTCCACCCGCGCCTTCCTGACGGCTGTCGGGGCCGAACTGGTGGAAATCGAGGACTGGACCTGCTGTGGTGCCAGCGCCGCCGAAGCCACCAACCGGCACTTGGCGTTGGCCCTGCCTGCCCGTAACCTGGCATTGGCCGAAAAAATGGGCGGGTCAGAAGAGATTTTGGTGCCGTGCAGCGCCTGTTATCTCAACCTCAAGACTGTTGGAGAAAAGATAAAACGCGATGCCGCGCTTTTGGATCGGATCAATGCGATCCTCGCCGTGGAAGGGTTGCATTTCGCGGGGCGGGTTCGCGTTCGGCACTTGCTGGAGGTGATCGTGCGGGACATCGGTCCGGATCTGATCTCCAAGAAAACCGTACGGTCCCTGGCGGGGCTATCGATCGCCCCCTATTACGGCTGCCAGTGCCTCAGGCCTTACGCGATCTTCGATGATCCGGAAGCACCGCAGTCGATGACCCCCATCATAGAGGCCAGCGGTGCGGCGATCCACCACTGGGATATGGGTGGCAAATGCTGCGGGGCCGCGCACATGAACACCAAAATGGCGGTTGGTATGGAGTTGGTTCGGTCGATCCTCTCGCGCGCCAGGGGGGCGGATGCCGTCGCGACGGTCTGTCCCATGTGCCAGATGAACCTGGAAGCGTATCAGGCCAAGATTTCGAAATTAAGCGGTGAGAACCTCACCGTTACCGTTCTCTACCTGCCCCAGCTTCTGGGACTGGCCCTGGGCCTCTCAGAGCAGGAGGTGCGGCTGGATTTGAATCTGGCCGTCACCGCCGGGTTCAAAGAAAAGCTACGGGAATCGATGGATGCCGCGGCCTGAGTGCCGCTGGGAATTGTCGTAAACCTCAGAGGGATGGCTGCCGATGTTTAAGATCATCAAATATTTACGTCAACGATTGGTCACCAAACTCATTGTCATGGTGGGACTGACCCTGCTGTTGTCGATTTCGACCTGGGCCTATTTCAACATCAACTACCAGAAGGATAAATTGATGAACGATGTTGTGCTGGGTACCGATCGGCTGACCAATACGATCAAACTCGGCACTCACTATGCCATGATGAACAACTCGCGCGACGACATCAACCAGATCATCAACAACATCGCCAGGCAGCAGGAAATCAGCAATATTCGAATCTACAACAAAGAGGGCGAAATCAAGTATACGAACCAGCCGACTGAGGTCGATAGTAAAACCAACATTAAGGCCGAGGCCTGTTTCATCTGCCATCGCACCGATCCGCCGGTGACCGACCTTAACGTGAAGGAAAGAATTCGCATCTTCGATTCCGGCAATGGCCACCGGCTGCTCGGTATCATCAGCCCGATCTGCAATGAGCCCGGCTGTTCAACCGATGCCTGCCACATCCATCCGCAAGACAAGCAGATTCTCGGGGCGCTGGACGTGGTCATTTCTCTGAAGCAAACCGACGATGAAATTCTGCTGGCCGAAAAGGGGGTTACGGGTCTGGCGATGGTTCTTTTTCTGCTGACCTCGACCATCATTTTTATCCTGGTTTTGAAATTTGTCAGCCAGCCGGTCAAAAAACTGATTGAAGGGACCCGATCCATCGCCCGGGGTGACCTTCGCACCAAAGTTGTGGTCGACCAGGAAGACGAGATGGGGCAACTGGCCACCGCCGTCAACCATATGGCCGAAGAAATCGGCAAACAACAGACCGAGGTCAACCGGCAGAAGAACGAATACCAGGACCTGTTCGAGATGGTCCCGTGCATTATCACGGTTCAGGACCGGGACTATAAGCTGGTGCAATATAACCGGGAATTCGCGCAAAAATTTGCACCACAGAGCGGCGACTATTGCTACCGGGCTTACAAAGGACGGCCGGAAAAATGCACGGTATGTCCGGTTGAGCAAACCTTTGCGGACGGCCGATCGCACACCAGCGAAGAAACCGGCTTTTCCAAGGATGGCCAACCAACCTACTGGCTGGCAAAGACCTCACCGATTAAAAATGCGGATGGTGATATCATTGCCGCCATGGAAATGAACCTGGACATCACCGAACGCAAGCAACTTGAAGAAGAACTGGCAAAGTCCGAGCAGAAATACCACGAAATCTTCAACAATATTCCCAACCCGGTTTTCGTGCTCGACCAGGACACTTTGGAAATCCTCGACTGCAACGACAGTGTTTTCGTCGATTACGGTTATGCCAAAAACGATATTCTCCATACCCCGTTTATGGCACTGTTTGCCGCAAAAAGTAATGCGCATTATGCCGAAGATCTGAGGCATGTGTCGTTTCTCAGTCAGGTCAAACATAAAAGTAAAGACGGCAAAGCGCTGTTCGTCAATATCCGGGTATCGCCGTCTGAATACAGCGGGAAAAAAGTGTTGTTGATCACCACCAGCGATATTACCAAACGCCTCGAGGCGGAACAGCAGTTGATCCAGGCCAGCCGGATGGCCACTCTGGGCGAGATGGCCACCGGCATTGCCCATGAGTTGAACCAACCCCTTTCAGTCATCAAGACCGCCAGCAGTTTTTTTCTCAAAAAGATCGAGCGGGCCGAAACGATCGAGGGCCGGATTCTCAATTCAATGCTGGCGAAAATCGACAAAAACGTCGACCGTGCCGCCAACATCATCAGCCACATGCGGCAGTTCGCCCGCAAGTCGGATCTGTCCCTGGAAAAAATTCAGATCAACGACGTTTTGAAAAGCGCCTTCGATATCTTTAGTCAGCAGTTGAGGGTCAGAGGCATCGACGTGCAATGGGAAATTGACACTGACCTGCCCAAGATCATGGCGGATCCCGGGCGGTTGGAGCAGGTCTTCATTAACCTGCTGTTGAACGCCCGCGATGCCATCGAGGAGAAAACCGCATCCGGAGCCGGTGGGGGAGATGATAAGCAGATCACGCTGAAAACCCACTCCGACGGTGATCACGTCATCGCCGAAATAAGGGACACCGGCAGCGGCATCCCCGAGGCCATCCAGGACAAGCTGTTCGAACCTTTCTTTACGACCAAAGAAGTGGGGAAGGGCACCGGCCTGGGTTTGTCCATCAGCTACGGCATCGTCAAGGACTGCGGCGGCGACATCGAGGCCGTATCCCGCAGAGGGGAAGGGGCCACATTTACTGTGACCTTTCCGATTTCCAAACCAAAACCGGTACGCAATGACCGGTAAACCGAGGGGGTACCATGCAGCCGGCAGAAACGGAATGGGTGTCTGATAGGAAGAGAGGCCACACGATGAACCACACACCAAATACCTGGCCGATTTTGCTGGTGGATGACGAAGAAGACATTCGTGATGTGCTCGGCGTGTCGATTGCCGACATGGGATACATGGTCCACACCGCCGAAAACGGCGATCAAGCACTCGAGATTTTCAGGAAAATCGATCCGCCGATCGTTATGACCGACATCAAGATGCCGGGGATGGACGGACTCGGGTTGCTTCAAATGATCAAACGCGAGAACCCTGAAACCGAAGTGATCATGATCACCGGCCACGGGGATATGAACCTGGCGATCAAAAGCCTGAAGTTCGAGGCCACCGATTTCATCACCAAACCGATCAATGTCGATGCCCTGGAAATCGCACTGAAACGGGTGCAGGACAAAATCGTCATGAAGCGGCAGCTCAAGGAGTATACCGAAAACCTGGAAGCCCTAGTGCGGGAAAAGACCGAGTTGCAGGACCATCTGTCATCCCTCGGTCTGATGATCGGCTCGATTTCTCACGGGATCAAGGGCCTGCTGACCGGTCTGGACGGCGGTATGTACCTTGTCGATTCGGGCTTTTCCAAGCAGAACCGGGATCAAATCAAGGAAGGCTGGGAAACGGTCAAGCTGATGGTGGAGCGGATCCGCAAGATGGTGCTGGATATTCTGTTTTATGCTAAAAAAAGAGGTCTTATGTGGGAACGGGTCGACCCCCTGAGTTTCGCGGAGGACCTTGCCGCCACCTTTGCGCCCAAGATCGAGAAGCAGAATATCGCGTTTGTGCGGGAATTCGACCAGACGGTCGGCGAATTCGAGATCGATGCCGGCTATATTCATTCGGCTTTGACTAACATCCTCGAAAATGCCGTGGATGCCTGCACCAAGGATGCCGCCAAGACCAATCACAAAATCGTTTTCGGCGTCCGTCAGGACGCAAATCATGTGATTTTTGCCGTATACGACAACGGGATGGGCATGGACCCCGACACCGTTGCCAAGCTCTTTACGCCTTTTTTCTCTTCAAAGGGGCGCCGAGGAACCGGTCTGGGTCTGTTTATCTCTCATAAAATCGTCCGGCAACACGGCGGTGAGATCCTGGTCAAATCTACGACCGGCCAGGGGACGCTCTTCACGATCAAGATTCCGAAATCGCTGCCGGAGGCGGCTAAGAACCCAATGGCTGCTGCCAAATAGCGCCCGTCCATTGCGGACTGGTGGGACCCTATTTTCAAAGCGCCATTGAACATCGAAAAAGGCATGACGTTTGTCGGCGATGCTGTTGGATCAGGGATTGAGTGGGCCGAAAACGCAGTGCGCCGTTTTGCTGCATAACCTTTATTTTATCAATGGATTATTTTTACAATCGTTATCCTCCTCGGAAATTAGGTTCGGTAAGCAATGAAAAATTGCTGCGCCGGGCGCACGATTGGCACCGGGCGGAGGGGAAGTTGTTGACCGCGAGAAGCCGATCGCGTATGAAAGGATCAAAATGGATACGCAAGGAGGAATCCAAGATGCCCAAAAAAATTATGATTATCGACGACGACCCCACGGTGGTGCGATACCTTCAGGCCGTTTTCAGCGACAACGGCTACGCCACATGCACCGCATATAACACGTCCGAAGCCCTCGAATTGGTAAGACAGGAAAAGCCGGACCTGATCACCCTGGATCTGCAGCTGCCCGATGAATGGGGTCCCCGTTTTTATCGCAAACTCAGGAAGGAGAAGGATCTGAAAGATATCCCTATCATCGTCATCAGCGGCATTGACGGAGATCATGCCGTCAAGGACGCAATCGCGTTCATTGCCAAACCCTTTGATCCTGAGAGGCTGGTGGGAATCGTCAAGAACACGATCGGATGAAGCTATGACGGGTAGCAATAACTGCGCTGTTGAGGTTGCGGATATCAGTATTCAGATGTCAGACGTAAATCTTCCACTTTTGAAACCAGCATCGGGTAGCAAGCACTGCTCTTTTTTAGGTGTTCATCTATTCCATGATTGAATAAATGGGGAGTACTCGGTGTCGGGGTGAAGATCTTCCCGCACCGGCGAGAAAATTTCGATGACCACCGAATCTTTTATGGCATACGTTCCGTGTTTCGCATTACCGGGAATACACCAACTGTCCCCTGGGCTGCAGTTGTAAACCTGGTCGTTGATGAACAGTCGGGTGCGACCGGACACCAAATACCCGGTCTGCTCATGCGGGTGGTTGTGAGTTGGAATTCGTGTCCCCTTCAACATCTTTAATTCGGTCATCAAAGTATTTTGGCCGTAAACCAGGGTTTTTTGTTTGATACCTTTTATAGTGGATCGGTAACCTTCGCTGCTACTTTTATTGAACATGGGCCTTCTCCTTATGCCCTCCCAAACTTCCCGTTTGCTCCCGTTTGCTCCTGGCTCCCGGCCATCATCCAGATAGATAGGAAGTTCCTTTTAACTGATATCGCTATATCAATGCGTTGATTGTGTGTCAATAAACACGTTGATACATCATGTTGTATGTTGGGAAGAGGGGAAAAAGAAAAAGGGACGTACGTCAGATTATAAGTTCAAATATCATTTATTAATTGATAATAAGCTATCATGCCACGCAAAGCTCGCATAGATGCGCCTGGGGCGCTCCATCATATTATTTCCAGGGGGATCGCTCGGAAAAAGGTGTTTGATGATAATACCGATCGTAATTTTTTTATTGATCGGCTCGGTTTGATATTTGGTGATACAGGAACTCAGTGCTTTGCGTGGGCCTTAATTCCCAATCATTTTCACCTGCTTCTTAAAACCGGAGATATGCCGATTGCCACAGTTATGAAACGGCTTTTAACCGGCTATGCGATGCACTACAATCGGCGGCACAAACGCTACGGTCATTTGTTTCAGAATCGATATAAGTCGATTTTATGCCAAGAGGATGCATACCTTCTGGAACTGGTCCGCTATATCCATTTAAACCCTCTACGTGCAAAACTGGTTGAGGATGTGAAGGGACTGGATAATTATCCGTATGGTGGACACAGTTCCCTCATGGGGAAAACGATGGTAGCGTGGCAAAATAAGAGATACATACTAAGGCTGTTCGGTGACAAGGTTTCATCAGCTCGACGCCAATATAGAGCCTTTGTGGTAAGGGGTATCGCCGATGGTAAAAGACCGGAACTTACCGGAGGGGGATTGATTCGAAGTGTTGGCGGATGGGCGGCTGCAAAATCATTACGCAAGGCAAACGCATTACAAAAGGGAGATGAGCGTATTCTTGGCAATGGCGATTTCGTGGCGGCTGTGCTTGCAGATGCCAAAGAGGCATACGAAAGGAAATATCGTCTGAAGGCCAAGGGCATAGATGTTGATACACTAGCGCAGAAGGCTGCCCAGATAGTAGGAATAGAACTTTGGCAGATATGGGTTCCAGGAAAACAGCCAAAGGTTGTGCAAGCACGCAGTCTTTTATGCTATTGGGCGACGAGTGAATTGGGAGTTTCTCAAGCATGCTTGAGCAAGAGGTTGAAGCTTTCGCAACCGGCAATCAGCCTTTCGGTTGCGCGGGGACGTGCATTGTCCCTTGAAAATAATTACGGATTGGGTGACTTATAGTCTGACGTACGTCCCTGTTCACTCCGGTTCCCCGCGGTTCCCAATTATGCCGCACTTAGTTTTTGTGACGTGCAGAGTTTTAGAACCTGTTTTATATGGATCAAAAGAATTTATCTCTCATTGTAAATGCGATTCTAAAAGTGGAAAAATGGATGGGTGAAAAGGAATAATTTACCAAAACAGCAGCAGAATCAATGCAAGAAAGGCCATCAGAAAGATAGATTGATACCGATAGTTCCATACGAGGGGCAAATTGCTAATTTCGTCTGTTTCCGTGTCAAATAATTTCCTTTTCCAGGTGAACTCTTCCACTTTGTTTTCTGGTGGCGGAGGAGTGAAAAGGCTAACTATGAAAACTGCTAAACTACTCATGACAAATATAAATGCAGCTATGTAAAGGAAATGAATTGACTGCATCCACTTAGAACTGCTAAAGCCTATACAAAAAGCGGCCGAGAGAATTCCAATTGCAATTCCTGCTAAGGCTCCGCTAGCATTTGCCCGTTTCCAGAATACTCCTAAGAAAAACAAGGCCACAATTGGGGGCACGATATAGGACAATGCACTTTGTAAGTACTGCCACAGGGTGGGAAACTTATCAATTTGGGGGGCCCAGGCTGCAGCGGTTAACATAAATACAAAGGTCGCTGCTCGGCCAATCCACATCAGCTGTACGGATGTTGTCCGAGGGCGCAACTTTTTAATAAAATCCATTGTTACAAGGGTTGATGCGCTATTTAAAGCCGAATCTATACTAGACATCATAGCGGCAATCAAGCCGGCAAGTACTAATCCCAAGAGACCTTTGGGCAAAAGATCGAACATCAGAATTGGATATATATAATTGGCTTTTTCGACATCAGGGTACAATACGCGCGCTAGCATACCCGGCATAATCATTATAAATAATGGTGTCGAAACTTTTAGAAAACCAGCAAAAAGTGCTCCCCATTGACCATGTCGGATGTCTTTAGCGCCAAGTGCGCGCTGAACGATAAACTGATTAGTCGCCCAAAAGTAAAAACCCAACAAAAACACTCCGGTGAAAAGGCCGGGCCAAGGTAAAAAGGCGTCATTATGCGGCTGAATAATGTGGAAGTGCTGAGGAGGTGTTACCGCAGTAACTGCTTCCCAGCTCCCAACTTTTACAAGAGCTAATATTGTCAACAAAACTGAGCCAAATATAAGCAGCACAGCTTGAATGACATCTGTATAAACGACTGCTTTCAAACCACCAGCAATTGTATACAGCCCTGAGAGTACGGCCAAAATGAGAATAGACTGCCAGAGTGCCACAGATGGAAAAATTAATTGAACAACTAAAGCGCCAGCATACAGAGTCGCTGCCGTATCAATACCGATGTTTGTGAATATGGTAAGAGCTGAGAAATAGTATCTTGAGCGAGAGTCAAATCGTTTTTCTAAAAACTCTGGCAGAGTATATATTTTAGAGCGAAGGTAAATCGGTAAAAAGAAAATAGCAAAAACAATTAATACAATGGCTGCCATCCATTCATAGCTAAAGACGGAGAATCCAGTTTCATAACCGCTAGCAGCCATACCGATTAAACTGCTGCTTGAGATATTTGAAGCATAAAGAGATAGGCCAATTACGGGCCATGTCAAAGACCTGCCTGCCAAAAAGTAATCTTCGGCATTTTCATGTTTCTTCGCATAGCCAATGCCTCTCCAGAGTACTATTCCAAAGTAAGAAATAAGAATAATCCAATCGATAAAGCTTATTGTGAATTTAGGCATTTGGGAAAATATAATTCGTATTAGTGAATTGTTTAATTCCGCATTTGATTTGTTTCTAATGAGAGATTCGATAAAGCCATCT
This sequence comes from uncultured delta proteobacterium, assembly GCA_963719015.1. Taxonomy (GTDB): domain Bacteria; phylum Desulfobacterota; class Desulfobacteria; order Desulfobacterales; family SG8-13; genus JARFQH01. The sequence goes on from CAVRBA010000023.1 coordinate 44,679, forward strand.
GAACCATGCCACCCTTAACTATGCAATTTCCTTCAACCAGAGTATATTTGACACGTTAAACATCAATGGGGGAAAATACAATTTCGCATTTTTGCACTCAGCCTCTCGCCTAAAAAATAAGGCAATATCATTCATTTACAGCTAAAAGAAGAAAAATCTTAATGACGGATCTTGTTCAACAGGATAGAGAAAGATAATAGTTTCTCAAATACGGCAAACGATGAAGGGTCTTTGCCAAAGAATTGCCGATCTTAACTTATCAAAGGGAAGGTACAAATTTGATGACCCCTCTATTGTTTAGCGAATAATTAGCGGGGTCATTCAGATTGAAAAGAGACAAAAAAATGAAAATCAAAAATGTAAAATGGGACAATCTCGATGACATATTAGATGAAATTTGGCTAATGCTTAATAAAGGTGCCACCGATTCAGATGATCCTTTTCATTGGCCTGTATTAGGCACCGCGGCAAAAGAGGGCTGCAGTTTGCGAACTGTTATCCTAAGGCAATTCAAAGCGTCTGACCGGATTTTGGTTTGTCATACCGATGCGCGATCCGCAAAAGTGCACGAAATAATCAATTATTCGCAAACTAGCTGGTTATTTTATCATCCCAAAAAGAAAATACAGGCGAGAATATCAGGATCTGCAACTTTGCATGCACATGATTCATACGCCGATCAACAGTGGGCCAATACCAGCAACATTAGTCGATTGAACTACTGTACTTCTCAGCCTCCAGGCACACCAATTGATAGGCCCTCATCCGGATTACCTGGCGTTCTGCTAAATAAAATCTACACTCTTTTGGAAACTGGAATGGGCCGGAAGAATTTCATGGCCATTGCAGTGCAAATTTATTCCATTGATTGGTTGATTTTGAAAACAACCGGAAATCAGCGTGCCCGATTTGAGTGGGATGAAGACAGGTTGCACGCCACATGGCTGGTTCCGTAGAAGCCTTGTCTGAAGATACGATACCCCCTGAGGATAGATAGGAACTGCTAATCCACAGTTTTTTTTATCAGTGTCATATAAGGTCAGGTTTATAGCCGGAACCTACCCCAGCACCCCCTGATCCCCTGCGTTCCGTTTGACTACACGGTTTGACGAATTCTCCCGTTGGATCTTTATTGGAGGTGGAATGAAATAAAATTGTCGTATTTTCGTTTAGACCCCGGAATAGATCAACTCGATCCAGCGATCGCTCTTGAAGAGTCCATTGCCCCAGGTTGCCTCAAGATCAGCCAGGGGCTTGGCGGCGACCGCCTCTTGGGCGGTTTTCCCTTCCGCTTTAAGTTTTCTCAAGCGTTCATAAGCGATCCCAAGCATCTGACGGTAACTTGCCAATTGTTTCTTATCTCCTAAGGGACCGTGCCCTGCAATAATTTTCGTACTGTCATCAGCTATCGATAAAACTTTGTCCACACCATTAATCATCCCCTTGAGGGAACCACCATGGGTAACATCGATAAATGGATAGAAACCATTGAAAAACAAATCGCCAGCGTGGATAACATTGGCTGCCTGAAAATAGATAAAACTGTCACCATCGGTATGGGCGTGGGGAACATGTGTGGCAAGGATGATGTCGCCGTTAAGATGGAAACTGATATCCTCGGAAAAAGTAACAACAGGTAAACCTTCCCGAGCAATGCCTGCCTGTTTCATATTGAACGCTTCGATAAAGTAACCGGATTTCAGGCGCTCACGCACATTATCGTGAGAGAAAATTAAGGTGCCGCCTTGACCCAGCTTCTCGTTCCCGCCTGTGTGGTCACCGTGGTAATGAGTATTGATCAGAAACTTGGGGTAATCGCCGCCGATCGATTTAATGGCTTCTACAATTTTTTCCGTTAAAGGAGCGAACTGGTCGTCAATTAAAAATGTGCCATCTTCACCGACAAACAAACCGATATTACCGCCTTTTCCCGCAAGCATGTATATCTGTTCAGCAACCGGGACAGTCTTGATTGTCTCGTCGTCAGATTGTCCGGGTGATGGAAGTAAAGTGAATCCTAGGATTAAAATACATAAAACCGATGTCATTTTACCAATCATTTTAAATGTCCTTATTTAAGAAAATGAAATTAAATCTCGCCAAATTTTGATGGATATAATGCGGAACTGACACAAAGTGGTATTTAAACAATGGTTTGTATTTCTTTTTACTTGTCAAGGGTGGGGATGAAAGAGAGATGCTGACTTTGGATGTGCATAGAGGTATAGGGAACGGGAGATAGGGGACGGATATTATTAGGAGAAAAGGGACGTACGTCAGATTATAAGTTGAAATATCATTTATTAATTGATATTAAGCTATCATGCCACGCAAAGCTCGCATAGATGCGCCTGGGGCGCTCCATCATATTATTTCCAGGGGGATCGCTCGGAAAAAGGTGTTTGATGATAATACCGATCGTAATTTTTTTATTGATCGGCTCGGTTTGATATTTGGTGATACAGGAACCCAGTGCTTTGCGTGGGCCTTAATTCCCAATCATTTTCACCTGCTTCTTAAAACCGGAGATATGCCGATTGCCACAGTTATGAAACGGCTTTTAACCGGCTATGCGATGCACTACAATCGGCGGCACAAACGCTACGGTCATTTGTTTCAGAATCGATATAAGTCGATCTTATGCCAAGAGGATGCATACCTTCTGGAACTGGTTCGCTATATCCATTTAAACCCTCTACGTGCAAAACTGGTTGAGGATGTGAAGGGACTGGATAATTATCCGTATGGTGGACACAGTTCCCTCATGGGGAAAACGATGGTAGCGTGGCAAAATAAGAGATACATACTAAGGCTGTTCGGTGACAAGGTTTCATCAGCTCGACGCCAATATAGAGCCTTTGTGGTAAAGGGTATCGCCGATGGTAAAAGACCGGAACTTACCGGAGGGGGATTGATTCGAAGTGTTGGCGGATGGGCGGCTGCAAAATCATTACGCAAGGCCAACGCATTACAAAAGGGAGATGAGCGTATTCTTGGCAATGGCGATTTCGTGGCGGCTGTGCTTGCAGATGCCAAAGAGGCATACGAAAGGAAATATCGTCTGAAGGCCAAGGGCATAGATGTTGATACACTAGCGCAGAAGGCTGCCCAGATAGTAGGGATAGAACTTTGGCAGATATGGGTTCCAGGAAAACAGCCAAAGGTTGTGCAAGCACGCAGTCTTTTATGCTATTGGGCGACGAGCGAATTGGGAGTTTCTCAAGCATGGTTGAGCAAGAGGTTGAAGCTTTCCCAACCGGCAATCAGCCTTTCGGTTGCGCGGGGACGTGCATTGTCCCTTGAAAATAATTACGGATTGGGAGACTTATAATCTGACGTACGTCCCGGATCCCCCGGATCCCCTCGGATCCCCCACTGCCGGAATTTGTACTTAGGCATAAAATCGATGATCTGTGAAAAGACAGTTTGTCCTTCGTACATGGGCTCGACCCTCCTTTCAGATACTCGGAGGGTACGTATCAACCCGGCTAACTCGAATTCAAGTCGATAACACCGATTTTAGCCATTATTTAACGTTATTTCATATGGTTAAATGCTATACAAAAAATCTTAACCGGACAGCAGTGATTTTCAGCAAATATACAAATGAAACCAACTCAACGTTTTTACGGCTATCAACAGGCAATAGAAAGGATAGGATATGTTACCTAAAAAACAATTGAAGGCTCATAATGATTTTTATGATTCGGCACGCTACAATGACATCTTGGAACCTAAAACAACGCTCATGATTCACCTCGCATCGGCCATGGCTGTTGGCTGCTATCCCTGAATGGAACATTACTTTGGCGTCGCCAAAGAACAAGGTATTACCAACGACGAAATCGGTGCAGTCCAATCGATCGTAATGGCTGTTGCTGGTGGTAGGATTCGGGCACAATTCCGTGAAGCACGTATTAAAAGTAAAAAAGGACCCAAGAAAGGTCGTTAAATAATGATTCCTTTTGAGGCTATTGTATAATATCTAAAGGGATAGGAGACGGTTATTGATATATTGATTGACATGGCCGCACGGGAACTTGGCATCGGCACCCTGGCGCTTTCCAAAAGGCTTGGAATTTCACAACCCACTGCCAGCCAATCGGTCAAGCGGGGCGAAAAGATTGTTAAAGAAAAAAAACTCAAGCTGATGGGATGACTAATGCCAATATATCAATACACGTCCCCGTCCCCCTTCAAACAAAGGAGTCCAGAATGGTTCAATCATTCAGCATTACCTTATTGATTGTTTTACTATCAGCATCGAATGCTTTAGCCGGATTTGGCTCAAGTTACAGCAGTCCGTATAGTAGTGATAGCGTTGTAGCGCCCATCCAGATTAAGGATAAAGGAATGTATAATCTTGTGATTTCAATCCAAGTCCTAAATGAACCGTATGACAAAAAAATGTACAAATCAGATGCATATGAAAATTTAATAAGAAGATTAAAAGTGGAATGGAGTGGAATTGCACTCCTTCAGATATTGAAAGCTAAGGAACAGAGCATTAATGACCTTGTTGGCCTTAAAGGCAATATTGAAGCAGAAATAGCTAAGCTGGTTGACCAACTCAAAACTAAATACTCGTTAGAAAAAAACGTAGAGGTTGTCTTTTCTCTTTCAAACTTTTTCCTGCTGGAACCGAAATATAACTAAAAATGCAGGTATAAAAATGGGGTGGAGAGAGTCGTGAGAATCTGCGGCGGTCACATCGGTGCAAGGCTTTGGGCGCGCCCCTCTCCCCAAACGTTATACACTTGAAAATCTATGAAAAGTGAATTTGTAGAATATGTACCGATTTTAGAAACTCATAACGCGGGAGATCGAGTTTTTCTAAAATCTATTTTGGATGCCGAAGGAATAACTTATTTCATCCAAGGTGAATATGTTGCCCCTTATTTATTCAATGCCTTACCAATGAGGCTTATGGTTAAGAAGGATCAGGCAAATAAAGCCAGAGAGATTCTAAAAGGCATTGAACTGTCCTATTCATATGGTGGTAATAAAAGTCGGGAAGATATTAATGATGAGGAAGAAAGCTGAGAGTATCCAAGCGCTTGAGGTCGATATGAGCGCTATCAGGGACGGCCTTGCATACCATCAAATGTCGCGGTATCGAAAGGCGGAAGATATTACGGAACATCAGCGATATGGACGATGTTGAAATCGTCTGTCGCAGGTGCTATCAGAGACGAATACCCCCTGCTACGCTTGGGCATTGCATTCAAGCAAGATCGTCCTCCCAAATAGGTTTACTGATTAGAGCTCACCGCAGGCGTTAGACAGCAGAAGGGGTATGTAATGCAACAGTGGGAAGATCCCAAACCAGGCTTCAATTGGCCCGTTGCAGTTGTCCAAAGAATCGCAGCACCGGCCGACAAAGTTTGGGAAACGATCTCAATGCCAGGCAACCTAAAACCCTGCCATCCCTTCTGCGCAAGGAACCACGTTGAGGTGTGGCCGGGCTCGGAAGCTCGTGATCAGGTTCACTATCTCAATGGATTGGTATATGAACGTCGATTTTGTAGCTGGATAGAAGGGCTTGGATATGACCTCAACATTGGCAGGCGCGGAGGAAGGTCTTCGTTCGTGTCGTGGGGGATGCAGCCTATCGACTCCAGGCACACGAACCTGAGAATCTCTGTCTATCCATACGTGATTCAGAATCTGCCCAGGGCGATTCGCTGGATCCCGCATCTCATGTACATTCGCCCTCTACTCAGAAGGTATCTATCATCGGTCACCAAAGGCTTTGAGTGGTACGTGACGCGCAACGAACCCGTGCCTCGAAATCAGTTCGGGTCGCACCCCTGGTTTTCTGAACGCGGTTCCGAATCCCGGTCCGCCTAACGATCCGATTGCGCCTGACAGGCAATACTTGTGGTGCTTATCGTTATTTTAATACCAATTCGACAGTCTGTACCGCCTGCAAATGATTCACAGCGTTAGGTTTTGCAAACTTCATTGGGTGGATTGTGGTAAACTGTTCTGAAAATGAGAGGATCAAAGTAAGTTTGAAAGTATACTTATGAAAGCAGTTGTTTACGCAAGATACGGATCGCCGGATGTTCTTCAGCTCAAAGAGGTGGAAAAACCCATTCCCAAGGACAATGAAGTCTTGATAAAAGTTCATGCGGCATCCATAAATTCTTGGGACTGGGATATGTTAACGGGTAGGCCGTTAGAGTATCGTCTTCTGAGTGGGATTCTAAAACCAACAAAAACTAAAATTCTTGGATGTGACATAGCTGGGCGAATAGTAGCGGTTGGAAGAAACATAAAGCAGTTTCATCCGGGTGATGATGTATTCGGAGACCTATGCGAGGGTTCATGGGGAGGTTTTGCCGAATATGTTTGTGCTCGTGAAAACGAATTAACGCTGAAACCGGCTGCTATAACATTCGAAGAAGCAGCAGCCACCCCCCAAGCGGGACTCCTTGCACTGCAGGGACTTTGCGCAAAAAGAGAGATTAGTCCGGGACAAAGAATTTTAATTAATGGTGCTGGTGGCGGTGTCGGTACATTTGCAATTCAGGTGGCGAAATCATTTGGCGCTGAAGTGACCGGCGTGGACAGCACAGGCAAATTGGGCATGATGAGCTCTCTTGGTGCAGACTATGTTATTGATTACACTCAAGAAGATTTTACCAAAAATGGGAAGTTTTACGATTTAATCCTTGATGTTAAAACAGATCGTTCTATTTTCGATTATAGGCGTGCATTAAGTTCTAATGGACTTTATGTCACGGTCGGAGGTAGATCTGTTCGAATCTTACAACTCGTATTCGTTGGATCATTGATTTCTATGACCGGAAGCAAGAAACTGACTTTAACAATGCATAAACCAAACAAAGATTTAAACATTCTTAACGAACTTTTTGAGTCCGGCAAAATAAAACCTGTTGTGGATAGATGCTTCCCGTTAAGCGAGACTGCTGAAGCTTTCCAGTATTTTGGAGAAGGACATTTCAAAGGAAAGATAGTAATAATCGTAGATCAGAATAACAATACCTAACATAACAATAGCATATGCCGAACACAAATGTCATGAACACGAACGTTGCGAAGCCCGCTAAGGTGGCGATCATCGGCGCCAGCGGAACCTACGGCAAGGGGATCCTCGCCCGGGCCGAGGAGATCGGTGTCGAGGCGGTGGTGGTCACGCGGTCGCCGCACAAGTTCAAAGACGTGAAGCCGACGACTACGGTGGTCGAGGCGCAGCTGGATGAAGAGGAGAAGTTGAAGGAGGCGTTTACGGGCTGCGATGGCGTCATCTCGGCGCTCGGCGACGACAGGAAGAAGCGTCCGAAGACGCACAACCTCCCGCACGTCTGGAACGCCATGAAGGCTGCCGGCGTGACCAAGTATGTCGGCATGGGCTCCGGAGCGATGATGATGCCGGGCGAGAAGCGTGGGGGTTTCCAGCGCACCGTGCACCCCCTGCTGAGCGTGCTGAAGCTCTTTGGCGTCGACTTGCTGGAACAGAACGAGTGGGAGCGCGACAGTCTGCTCATGGGCAAGAACGGCGCGGATGGCATCACGTGGGTGCTCACCAGGCCGGTGAGGCCGACCAAGACGCCCTTTGTCGGAGCCTACGTGCATAAGGATAAGCGCGGCCCGATGAACTGTTCGATCTACGACCACGGCGACTTCTGCTTGTACTGCGTGGCGTCGAGCGAGTGGGACAAGCTTGCGCCGCATGTCAGCTCCGGGCCGCAGCCCAAGAAGAAGTAGGATCCCGCAAATCGTTACGTTCGCGAGCGATCAGAATGAAGCTCAATTGGGACATGCCAGCAAACAACGCCTTGAAACTAACGGTCAAGCCGCTTGCGTGCGCAAGTGTCGCGCCCGCAGCTTAAGGCAACGTTATAAAACAGAACAGAAGAACATCAAATTAAAAATCGTCTGTCGCAGGTGCTTTCAGAAACGATTTCCCCCAACTACGCTTGGTCATGGCTTTCAAACCATCTGCACTTTCTGCTGCGGACCGGAAAGGCTCCCATAGCAAACATCATGCGAAAGGTTCTAACTGGATAGGTGGTGAGTTTCAACCGGAGGTATCGGGCTGAATCAATCTTCAGTCAGTCGGGCGGTAGGACGTGGTAAAAACATGAAGCTATCCCAAAAAAGTTTTTAAACCCAATCCGGCAGAGGCGGATAAATCTCCGCGTTGGTTCGGCGTTTCAGGTCCTCGACATACTTCAGTATGCCTGCGGGCTGAGACCCACAATGAAGAACCACATCAGACGGAAATCCCGCAGAGAGGGGAAACTCGGATCCGCTTTGACCTTGAACCAAAATCCTAATTTTGAGATGGCTTCATGTTAATGACAGAAAGCTAAGATTGATTGAAGCATAATGCATTCACTCAGGACCGTCCACTATATTCATAGACGACCGTGATTCGCCGAGTTTAAGAGGTTTAATAAGGGGTTGCTGCAGACTTTTTGCTCGCTCAATTATCTATAATTAGCAGTATCAATTCCTTGGGACCGTGCACCCCGAAAGTCAATATAAATTCGATGTCAGCTGTTTTTGAAGGGCCGGAAATCAGCAAGGCGTTGGTCGGAATTTTTTCTGACCAGCCCAATTCGGCGAATGCATCGGCCGGGGAAGCGTAAATTTTGTCTGCCTCCAGTACAGCGATATGAATGTGGGGTACCAAAGACATGAGCCGTGGTTCGATTTCGTTCGGCCAGAGGATAATGGCCCCGGGATCGGCAATGCCGCCGATGGTGGTTGTCAGGGCTGCATCGACCGCGAACAGCTCTGTTTTGAAATCCTCGATCTCTCCGTCATAGTTCAAGAGGGCTGGCAGCCCTTCTTGACCGTTTTGCCAGGTGCTATGGAGGGCCTTGCCATAGTCGGTTTCAGGTGCGATCAGTAGGTTACTCAGCTTCTTTTCTTTTGCAATTGTTTCAAGCTGTTTAACCCAGGTGTCGGCTGTCACCAAATATACTTCAGTACGCACGGCCCCCATGAGAGTTTTAATCCGATCGATCTTCTCTTCGTAGGTCAGCTGGGGTATGGGCATAGACTCTATCGACCTTGTTTCCTGATCAGCCGATACAGTTGTTGCGGTCCGTAGGCGGTTGAAAATGCGTTCACGGGCGCTGCTATTCATTTCGGACTCCTTTTTCACGGGCAAGCTGATGCAGACTTTTTCTGGCAAACTTCGGTGCCGTTCTTACGCGGGTCCAGGCTCGTAGCGGACCGACCGGGGGCATCTTGTTTCCCACCGTACCCATAATTTTCTCGTTGGCTTCGCGCAGCAACGGGACGGTATTCATGCGCGCCCAGGCCTTCCAGATCAGGTGTTCTATGGAGGTCCGTTTACAGCCGTGTCCTTTCACCGGCGAAGTGGCTGCCGAAGAATGGCTTTCATCTCGCAATCGGCGGATCAAGCTGGGGATAGGAATTTTAACCGGGCAAACATCACCGCAGGCATTGCATAGAGACGAGGCCGTAATGAGCTCCCCCGCTTTTTCGAGGCCTTCCATCTGAGGCGTCAGAATTTTACCGATTGGCCCGGGATAGACAAAGCCATAGGCATGCCCCCCGATGCGGGTATAGACCGGGCAGTGATTGAGGCAGGTCCCGCAGCGGATGCACTGTAGGGTCTGGCGGAATTCCGGGTCGGCCAAAATGTGAGATCGCCCGTTGTCCAGGATGATCAAATGCACTTCCTTCGGCCCGTCCTTTTGGCCCGGCCGCCGCGGAGAGGTGATCATGTTGACGTAGGTTGTGATGAGCTGGCCGGTGGCTGACCCAGTCAGCAAACGCAACAACGGCGGTACGTCGGCCCATTTAGGGATAACCTTTTCCAACCCCATCACCGCGATGTGCACTGGCGGGACCGTGGTGCACATCCGGCCATTGCCTTCGTTCTCCACCAGTAGCAGCGTTCCGGTCTCAGCAATGGCGAAATTCACTCCGCTTATGCCCACCGGTGCTGCGGCAAACTTCTTTCTCATGGTATTGCGAGCAATGGCAGTGAGCTCTTCTACTTTTTCGGTGTAAGGTGTGTTCGGAATTTTTTCGTGAAAGAGCCGGGCTACTTCGTCCTTGTTTTTATGAATGGCCGGCACAATGATGTGCGAAGGGGTTTCCCCGGCCAGTTGGATAATAAATTCGCCTAGATCGGTTTCAATCGGCTCGATTCCGTTTTCGATTAAAAAGTGGTTGAGGTGCATTTCTTCCGACACCATCGATTTGCCCTTGACGATCTCGCTTGCGTCATGGGATCGCATGATGTCAAGGACGATCCTGTTGGCTTCATCGGCGGTTTCGGCCCAATAGACCTGGATGCCGTTTTCAATGCACTTTTTTTCCAGTTGCTCGAGGAGTTCAGGCAAACGGCTCAATGCCTGCTGCTTGATCGCATTGCCGATCTCGCGGAGATTTTTAATTTCTTCCGGATCGGGAAATACAGCCTTACGTTTGCTGATGAGCGTGTTCATTGCCGACTGCAAATTTTGGCGCAGTTGCGTGTTCTTAAGATCCCGTGCCACATTGGTCGCAAAGTCGAATGGCATCTCATTATGCATTGATTCTCTCCCAAATAAATTCGGCGATATGTTTACCTTTGACTGGCAATCGCATCTTTTCCATTGCACCGGTGATGTTCATCAGGCAACCGCAATCCCCGGTCAGCAGAACGGTCGCACCGGTTTCCGACGCATTCCGGGCTTTGTCCTGAACCATTGCGGCTGATATCAGCGGCTGCTTGACCGAAAATGTGCCGCCGAATCCGCAGCACTCGGTTTCACGATCCAGTGCGATCAATTCCACATTGCTCAACTGGCGGATCAAGGACTTGGAATCCTCTATCACGTCCATTTCACGAATGGCACTGCAGGATGAGTGCCAGGTGACTTTGGTCGGAGTGCCCCGGTCTTCGAGCTTGATTTTCAGCACTCTTACAAGAAATTCCGTCAGCTCGAAAATCCGTTCGGAAAACTTCTGCGCTTGTCCAGCGTCCGGTGTCCCAGCAAAAAGTTCGGGGTATTGATGTTTCATCATGCCGGCGCACGAACCGGACGGAACGACAATCGGATATTTTTTAGATAAAGTTTGCATTTGTTTCCGGGCCACTACCCGGGCCTCTTCCGGGAAACCGGAGTTATATGCCGGTTGCCCGCAACAACTTTGGTTCTGAGGGAATATCACTTCGACCCCCTGGCGTTGAATCAGCCGAATGGCTGCCAATCCCGCCGCCGGGTAAAGGGAATCGATTAAACAAGTCCCAAAAAAATAGACAGATTGAGGTTTAGTGGGCATGGTCGGTACTCCATTGGGGGTCGTTATTGGTTCGCTTATGTGGGCATTTTCATAAGGAGTTTTTAATCTAATCCCTAATTGGGCGAAAGTCGAGGTGAACCAGATTCAAGGCTTAAAGGGTAAAAAGTAAGCGACGGTGCAACCCCTTGTAAACTGAAAATGGGGTATCATTAGCCTTTCCGCAGGGTGAACAAAATCGAGAAAAAATAGACGCATTCCTATCTTACTGCTGAATGAGATATGCAAATGAAGTCGAATTAACAAACTACGAATCGTAAAATACATTATGATCGGTCGCTTTTTTCTAATCCCATTTAGGGTTATACTAATTTATTCGTTTCGTCTATAGTCTATCCATTTAGCCCGCACATTACATGAATATATTCAGCAAATGTGCAAAATAAGCATATATTCGATGGTTTAAATCCTGTTCTACCGGTAAAATTTAGGGTACATTTCGTACCACAACGAATGGATAAAAAAAACTAAAAATATTCACCCTTCGGGCGAGCCGCATTCGCCCATTTGCGGCGTTATCCTGCATAGCTGGATTTCTCGCCTATTTATATGTAATTCGGTGAGTCGTCAGGGGCTTGCGGTACCAAAGTACAGCCGCGCCACTGAATGCCTCCCGCTATGCGGGATCACACATCTGATCATTTATTTGAAGGTGTTCGATTGGCCATGAAAGCCGCCAATTGATGAAATTTCCGTGGTAG
>CAVRBA010000024.1:0-82605 GCA_963719015.1 uncultured delta proteobacterium
GTTTTTGCCCTCTACTTGGTTCAGTTCGTGTTGTTCCACCTTCATAGACTGGGGCCATTCAGTATACACTAACGTCTTACGCTTGGCTTTGAAGCGGATGTCAAGCAGCTCGGTTTGTTCCACCTTAACCAGGACCGCACCGACCGGGGGATGGACCGGATAGTGGAAAACTGCCGCAAGACAATCACCGCAGAGGGACGCCGCCTCAAGTGTTTTGGTGTCCGGAGCAACATGAAATTTGAACTATGATTTACGATCAGCATGCGCGGAGCATAACCATCAGGCGATATGATTGACTTGATCGAGAAAGCAGCAGCCGACCTCGTGGGCGCAAAAAATGTCGTGGCACTGACCGGTGCTGGCATTTCCGTTGAAAGCGGCATCCCCCCCTTCAGGGGTAAGGGTGGTATCTGGGATAAAATCGATCCGATGGAGTATGCCCACATTGATTCCTTCCTGCAAAACCCCGAGAAGGTCTGGCGTGTACTTATCAGAGGGATGAAAGACGTAATCGACCAGGCCAGGCCCAACGATGCGCACAAGGGCTTGGCGCAATTGGAGTCCTTGGGAATCCTCAAGACCATTATCACCCAAAATGTCGACGGTCTTCACCAGGATGCGGGCAACACGGATGTCATCGAATTTCATGGCAATTTTGCCTGGCAAAGATGCATGGATTGTAACCGACGATACACGACCCAAAGCGTGGACATGCGCCGATTGCCCCGAACTGCAAATGCGGTGGTATCCTCAGACCCGAATGCGTATTTTTCGGAGAACCGATCCCCCCCCAAAACCTCTACCGCTCTCAGCTCGCTGCAGAACAGTGCGATGTTATGCTGGTTATCGGGACGTCGGCATACGTGCAACCAGCAGCAAACATCCCGATCATCTCTAAGCAATCTGGTGCCCGGGTGATTGAAATCAACCCCGAACCCACCCCATTGACGCACCATGTCAGTGACTATCTGATCAAAGGCGCCGCCGGCGAGGTGACCAGTCGTATCATGGAAAAATTAGAAAAACTGAGATGATCCTTTGATTACGACGCGCCTGTCCCACTGTGTTTCCGTAGGCGACAAGGGTAGCGAAACTGCCACGGACCCAATGTCCGGTTAAATGTGAGCGACAGTTACAGAAATCAAAGACTATGCACCAGAAGGAAGATGGCTGGGTCAAGACTCTGGAAATTTCCCCGCCGGACCTGAAGAACAACACCGGCGATGCCGATCGATTGATCAACGCCCTGAAAAATCGGTTAGATATCCCCCGGCTCGATCTGTCCATCGACTTGGACTTGCTGCGGCAGCTCCCTTTTTTCTTGAGGCAATGGCGCTACAGGGTTCGATGTGTACTTTTCAGGGACCGGACCCAATGGGTGCTGACGGGCCTGCAATCGGCTGACGACGAGCGCCACCCGGCAGGCTTGGCGGTAGATCTCGGCACCAGCCGGGTGGTACTGAGATTGGTGGATCTGTTGGACCACAACGTCTTGGCCGAAACCGTCTTCGACAATCCCCAGATCGAAATCGGACCCGATATTCTCGCCCGCATTCATTATGCCGATAATCAGAACGGACTGGGCCACCTGCAGCAGTTGATCTGCGATGGCATCAATCAGCACCTGGCTCAACTTTGTCGGTCATGCACGGTAGATCTGGCGGATGTATACCTAATCAGCGTGGCAGGCAATACAGCCATGACCCACCTGCTGCTTGGACTGGCCCCCTCCTGGATGATACGCGAACCTTACATCCCTGCCGTTAATCGGCCCGGCCTGATTCCCAGCACCGCATTGGGTCTCCAGGCAAGCCCCAATGCCCGGGTATTCGTCTTCCCAAACATCGGCAGTTATTTCGGCGGGGATCTGATTGCCGGACTTCTCTATTCGGGGGTTCATCGATCGGATGAAACCGTATTACTGGTGGATGTCGGCACCAATGCCGAGGTGGTTCTGGGTAACAAAGAGTGGCTGATCGCTTGCGCCGGTGCCGCCGGTCCGGCGCTTGAAGGCGGCGTGACCCAAATGGGAAGGATGGCCGGTCCCGGCGTCATCGACCGGGTAAGATTCGATCGTGTCACAGGCGGCTTTGATCTGCGTACCATCGGGGATCAACCGCCACGCGGTATCTGTGGATCGGGCCTGATCGATCTAGCAGCCGAACTCTTTCTCTCCGGAATGATAGATATACGCGGGCGGTTTCGTCCCCAGACATGCGGTGATCGACTGGTTGATATCGACGGCATCCCGAACTTGATCATCGTTGCCGCTGACTCGTCCGCCACCGGTAAACCCCTTACCATCAGCCAGGTCGACCTCGACAGCCTCATTCGCTCCAAAGCAGCCATGTACACGATTCTAGAAACGATCACGGCAACGGTCGGTATCCGACTGGAGGAAATTACCAATTTCCTTGTGGCTGGCACCTTCGGTACCTTTATTCAACCATCCTCCGCCATCAGTATCGGTATGCTACCGGATCTGCCCCTTCAGGCATATAGAGCCATTGGAAACAGCTCTTTGGAAGGCGCCTCTTTTCTGCTGACATCGGATTGCCTGATGGAACAGATCGATCAGATTCGAACGCGCATCACCTACCTCGAACTCAACGTCAATCAGGATTTCATGAATCGGTTTTCCGCCGCCAAATTCCTGCCCCACACAGATCGCGCCCGTTTCCCTTCGGTTCGGCCGCTATCGGGCGAATAACGAGCAGTTCCCGAAAGGAAGCGGGAAACACGCATGCCCTGTTAAATTATCAGTCTGTCCCCTCCGGTGAAGATATACAGACCCTGATCGGGAACGGGGGCCAGGCTGGCCAGGGTCATGTTCAGCTGATCGGCCAAGGCTACGGCAATGGCGGTAGGTCTGGATACGGCCAGCACAACTGGAATCGAAGCCCGGGCGGCTTTTTGAATAAGCTCGTAACTGATGCGGGAGGAAAGTATCAGCAGACACGCTTCCGGTAACCGTTTTGCAAGGAAAAGCTGCCCGATGGCCTTGTCCAGCGCATTGTGGCGACCGACATCCTCGGCCAAGGCCAGCAGTTCGTATTTCTCATTCAATAGCGCGGCAGCGTGAGAGGCAAAAGTTTGACCGCGCAATGGCTGATGGCCCGATAGCGTCTCGATACAGTTTCGAACGCGGTCGGCAGCCAGTAGTGGCCCGGCCGGCAGGCGGGATATCTGCTGCTGTAAATCTCTGACAATTTCCTTGCCGCAAATGCCGCAGCTCGTTTGGCTGATAAATGCCCGGCGGTGAAGGGTGTCGGTAATTTTCTCTCGACGAGACGCCGTCAAGGTCACGGTGACGACATTAGTATCGCCGTCCTCGCAGAATCCGATCGTCTGGATGTCCTCGAACTTATCAGCGATGCCTTCAGCCAGACAAAACCCCGCGGCATGGGCCAATTCATCGCCAGGCGTGCGCATGATTACAGAGTAAGGTTTACCCTGAACACGAATGGAGAGCGGCTCCTCATCAAGGACGTTTCTGCGAATTGTTCGCCGCGTGCTCCCATCCCAATGGGTGACAGTGACCTCGGAATAGCCCTTCGCAATCCCCGCATCGGATAAGGGACGGTCGGCGCCTTCGGGACGAATGGGTCTACTGCACATCCTCACCCTTTTTTATGCCTAACGATGGATCCAGGCGTTCAATTGCGTCGCCGGTGCGAATAACACCGCCATTGATTACCCGGGCAAAGACTCCCTCGCGCGGCATGATACAGTCTCCGGCCTGGTAGTAAATGGCACATTTGTTTTTGCACTCTTTACCAATCTGGGTTATTTCCACCAGAGCCGTATCGCCCAGTTTGAACTGCGTACCCACCGGAACTGCCACCCAGTCGATTCCAACGGTAGCAATATTTTCGGCAAAAGATCCGAATTCGACGTCAAGTCCATTGTCGCGTGCCTGATCGATACTCTCCGCAGCGAGGAAACTGACCTGACGATGCCAGGGCCCTGAGTGAGCATCGCCTTTCAGACCATGCTCAACGGCTAATTCAGCGGAATCGACACATTTTTTTCGTGTGCCTTTTTTTCGGCTCACGGCAATTGAAACAATTTTCATAAGACTGACTTTCCGGTTTATCCGAATGAATGTATAAGAATTCGAATTCTTTATGCTGTCGGCTGCCCTACGCCCCATAATATACGGATAATCAAACGGATGTCCAATCCTAATTCCATATACGCTCAAGAGTCGTTGCATATATTTTGCTTGACAAAAGCAATGCAACCATCCATATTGAATCCTTTTTAAAATACGTGTAATTTTGGTCAGATACTAAGGAGGCAGGAAATATGTATGCTGTAGTAGCAACGGGCGGAAAACAATATAAAGTCCGGGAAGGCCAAATATTGAGAGTCGAAAAAATCCCGGGTGACATCGGCGCGTCCGTTTCGTTCGATAATGTACTCATGTACTCCGATGGTGAAGCTGTCACTATCGGTCAGCCCGAACTGGAGAATGTCGCAGTTACGGGCACATCGTCGAACAGGGGAAAGCCAAAAAAATTATCGTATTCAAGTATAAAAGGCGCAAAAGATACCGCCGCAAACAAGGACATCGACAGCAGTACACAGCTGTGAAAATAGACAATATCAATGCATAAGCGCGTTTTCTAATACGCCCATCCGCCGAATAGAGGGGTCGTGGTTCATCGACACTCCATTGGCCCGGCGAGAGCGCTTACTATTATCATCTCTTGATTGAGACCCATTTAAAAATTAGAGTATCAGCATGCCGGCGAGTTGAAGCGCAGCAGAGATACAGGAGATAAATCATGGCTCACAAAAAAGCAGCGGGGAGTTCAAAAAACGGTCGCGACAGCGCCGGTCAACGGCGGGGCGTTAAACGCTACGGCGGTGAACGGGTCAGAGCTGGAAACATTTTGGTACGCCAGGTTGGCACCAAAATTCACCCCGGTGAGAACGTGGGCGTCGGTAAAGATTTCACGCTCTTCGCAAAGGCTGACGGAATTGTTACATTCGAAAGGTTCGGGCGTTCACGTCGAAAAGTGAGCGTATATGCCGAGTGAAATTCGTCGATGAGGCGAGCATCTCTGTCAGGTCCGGTGACGGCGGCGCCGGGTGCGTCAGTTTCAGGCGCGAAAAATACGTGCCCCGCGGCGGACCAGATGGCGGCGATGGGGGTAAAGGCGGCGATGTTATCCTGCGAGTGGCGCCCGGCAGACTAACCCTATATGATTTTCGTTTTAAAAAACTTTTCAAAGCCAAGAACGGGGGACAGGGCCAGGGGAGAAAAAAAACCGGTAAAAATGGTGCTGATCTTTACATCGACTGCCCGCCCGGGACCCTGGTCAAAGATGCTGAAACCGGACAGGTTCTCACCGACCTGATTGTTGCCGGACAGACCACCGTGGTGGCCAAAGGCGGCCGGGGTGGTCGGGGCAATGCCCGATTCAAGTCCGCGACTCACCGTACACCACGTTTTGCGCAACCGGGAGAAACCGGTCAGAGCCTTTCATTGAGGTTCGAACTCCACCTCCTTGCCGATATCGGTATCATCGGCCTGCCCAACGCCGGGAAATCAACCCTCATACGGGCCATCACATCCGCAAACCCCAAAATCGGGGCCTATCCTTTCACCACACTGACTCCCAACCTCGGCGTCGTCGAAACCGGTCGAAATCAGCCCATTGTCGTGGCCGATATCCCCGGATTGATTGCCGGGGCGCACAGGAGCGGGACTCGGCACCCAGTTTCTGCGCCATATTCAGCGGACCCGTTTCCTGGTTCACCTCATAGATGTATCAAACATCAATCCCCACTCTCCCCTTGACGCCTATGAAACGGTAAACGCTGAACTGTCGCTTTACGATAGGGGGCTAATGGAAAAACCGCAAGTCGTTGTTTTAAATAAAATGGACCTACCGGATGCTGCCGATGCAGCGGCTCGGTTTGCTTCTGCGTTGAATAACAAGATTGTTATGCGCATTTCGGCATTGTCCGGTGACGGCATCGTGCGGTTGATATCATATCTTGATGACATGTTGGGGCGTAACGATGAATGACAACCCATTGATTCATTTTGAAGATACCAGACGCGTGGTCGTCAAAGTCGGCAGCAATGTTCTTACGGCCGACAACGATCTCAACCGGAAAGCCATCCGCAGTATCAGCCGGCAAATTAGTGAGTTGATGCGGCAGGGCATACAGGTGATTCTGGTCTCCTCAGGGGCTATGGCTTCCGGGATAAGAAAGCTTGAATTATCACGAAGGCCGGATGAAATTCCGAAACGCCAGGCCGTAGCTGCCGTCGGTCAGGCCGGCTTGATTATGGCATACGAAAAAGCTTTCGCTCGTTACAAAAAGAAGGTTGCCCAGATCCTACTAACCAGTGAAGATCTCTCTAATCGGCAGCGATATCTGAATGCCCGGAATACGCTCAACACATTGCTCGCCTGGCAGGTCGTACCGATCATCAACGAAAACGACACCGTGATGGTGGAAGAGATCAAATTTGGCGATAATGATACCCTGGCCGCAATGATTACCCTGTTAATGGATGCAGATCTGCTGGTCAATCTGACCGATATCGATGGCCTTTACACTAAGGATCCGAGGCAATTCAAAGACGCCGAGCTGATTCCGATCATTTCTCGAATCGTCAAGCGAATTGAAAAGCTTGCCAGCGACATACCGGGGGCGCTGGGCACCGGAGGCATGCTGAGCAAAATAAAAGCTGCCCGAAAGCTGAGTGCAGTAGGAATTCCGATGGTGATTGCCAACGGTATGAAGCCTGACATTTTGAAAAAGCTTTTTTCCGGGCAGCCGTGTGGCACTTTTTTCGTTCCTAAAAAGAAGAAACTTGCCAGCCGCAAGTGCTGGATTGCGTTCAACCTCAAACCTCAGGGTGTTCTGGTAATAGATGACGGTGCTGTCGACGCCCTACTGAAAAACGGCAAAAGCCTCTTGCCCAGCGGAATCACAGCCGTTGAAGGAGAATTCAACGTCGGTGCCCCCGTCGCCTTCACGAGTCGGAAAAAAAGGGTGGTCGGAATCGGGCTTGTCAATTACAGCGCATCCGATATACAGAAGATCAAGGGGCTCAAGTCGAATCAGATAAAAAACTGTCTCGGCAACAAACCCTTTGATGAGGTGATTCACCGGGACAACCTTACGATTACGGTGGAATTGAACGACTGACGTCGCTTCAGTTCCTAAAACCAATCAGAACCACAGGGAGCTTTGAGCAACACAATAAAGAATATCGGTTTGTTTGGCGGAACTTTCAATCCTGTGCATTTCGGACATCTCCGCACAGTATTGGAGGTTATGGAAGGCTTCCCCCTGGACGAGTGCTACCTCGTTCCGGCAGCAACCCCCCCGCACAAGACCACCGGTGATATGGTCGCCGCGAATACCCGTTTGGAAATGATCCGGCTGGCCGTATCCGGTCATCCCGGCTTAAAGGCCTCCGATGTGGAACTGAAACGGCCAGGCCTGTCTTACACTGTCGATACGGTTCGGCATTTCAAATCCCAACTGCCGGAGGAGACCCACCTCTTTTTGATCGTTGGGCTGGATGCCTTTCTGGAGTTCGACACATGGAAATCTCACCGTACTCTTCTGAAAACCGTTACATTCATCATCACTTCCCGCCCTGACCCACAACAAAAGAAAAATTTAGAAAAATGGCAGACGCTGAAGGACTATCTCAGCAGAATAATTTCCACGGAATATGTTGCCTCGGGTGCTTGCCCTGTTTTTTCCCATCCGCTTTTTCTGCCGATACACGCTTTTGATGTCACCATGCTCGATATTTCTTCATCAAAAATCCGGGCCTTGATCCGACAGGGATACTCCACAAGGTATCTGGTTCCTGATAAAGTGATAGACTACATCACTGTCCGAGGACTCTATTTATGACCAATTCGTTTATCGATAACCTCGATGTCTACGTCCAAGCCGTTCTGGGAAAAAAGGCCGGAGAGTTGATCGTCCTGGATGTTCACAACCTGTCCTCTGTCGCCGATGCTTTTATCATTTGCAGCGGCCGCTCGAACCGACAGGTACAGGCCATCGCCGAGCACATTCGGCAGGAGTTGAAAAAACACCATCTGAAACCACTAAGCATCGAAGGTATTCAAGAGGGACACTGGGTTCTGATCGATTACGGCGATGTCATCATTCACGTTTTTTACGAGCCGGTGCGGTCGTTTTATGATTTGGAAGGTCTATGGACAGACGCAAGGCGCGTCGAAACCGAGAGTATGAAAAATATACCCCCACCCGATCCAGCGGAGGACACTTTCGATGAATAGTCCCAAGCCTTTAATGCTTATCATCCTGGATGGATGGGGCGTTAATCCCGCTAATACGGGCAACGCGGTTCAGATTGCCCAGACCCCAAACCTGGATGAACTTAAAAATATGTATCCGTCAACCCAGCTGCAATGCGCAGGCCAGGCTGTCGGGCTTCCGGAAGGTATTATGGGTAACTCCGAGGTCGGACACATGAATATTGGCGCCGGCCGAATCGTGTATCAAGACCTTCTGAGAATCGACCAGGCCATCGCCGACGGCTCCTTTCATAGGAACACCGTTCTGCAGGCCGCCATATCGAAAGTCGCCCAGCGGCGGTCCACATTACACCTGATGGGCTTGGTGTCTGACGGTGGGGTTCACAGCCAATTGACCCATCTCATGGAACTAGTTGACATGGCCCGACAGGCAGGAATAAAAAATGTGCATATACATTCCATCCTTGACGGCCGTGATACCCCTCCAGACAGCGGTGTCATCCACCTGGCACGACTGCAACGGCATTTAGATTCCGATGGCCATGCTAAAATCGCTTCGGTCTGTGGGCGCTATTACGCCATGGATCGTGACAACCGCTGGGAGCGGGTTGAAAAAGCCTACCGGCTATATGTGCATGGCGAAGGTCGCAAAAGCCACAATCCGATTGCCGCAATCAAAGATTCTTACCAGCGGAATCAAACCGACGAGTTTATCGATCCGGTCGTTGTTACCGACACGGCCGGAATCCCCCTGATGCCCATCACGGACGATGACGGTATCATTTTTTTTAACTTCCGGGCCGACCGTGCCAGGGAAATTACCCGGGCCTTTACCATTTCGAATTTCGACGGCTTCAGAAGGGATGTTTTCCCCAAACTCTGCGGTTTTACCTGCATGACGCTCTACGACGAGACATTTAGATTGCCAGTTGCCTTTCCCCCAGTTCATTTAGAAGGGCTTCTCGGTGAAATATTCAGTCGGGAGCACTTGCGGCAGCTACGGATTGCAGAGACGGAAAAATATGCCCATGTCACCTATTTTTTTAACGGTGGCGAGGAAAAGGCCTTTCGGCTTGAAGACAGGTGCATGATACCCTCGCCACGCGATGTCGCAACCTATGACCTAAAACCAGAAATGAGTGCCGTACCGGTCACTGATGAAGTGCTTGCAAGGTTGAAATCCGGTCGCTACGATGTCATCGTCATGAACTTTGCCAACATGGATATGGTCGGGCACACCGGCGTGCTGCCGGCAGCTGTCAAGGCCTGTGAGTCGGTAGACCGGTGTATCGGTCGTATTATCGAACAGATAAGGACCATGGGCGGGGTGGCGTTGATTACGGCAGACCATGGAAATTCGGAGAAAATGGTCGATAAAGAGGGCCGGGTCCACACCGCGCATACCCTCAACCCCGTCCCCCTGATTCTAGTGGACGACTCTCGCCGTGGTACCGTTCTGCGAAATGGCATTCTGGCTGATATCGCCCCGACAATCCTTGAATTACTCGCGATCGAAAAACCTAAAGAGATGACGGGGTCGTCACTACTAAGGCCCTCGTGAGCATGAAAAAAGGAGTTTAGGAATGACCGAAATACTCAAACCTTACCGAATGATTAAAGATTTCGTCACGGGCAAGGACATTCCCGAAGTCGGCGCAGAAGCGAACCGCCAGGCAGTAGAACGGCTGCTGATCCAGGATAAAGGCTTTACGCGGGATGATATTGAGGTGGATACGGACATCGCTTTCGAGGTGGCCGGTGAACGGTACGCCTCTGTGGTTGACCTTGTGGTCAGCGTCGACGGAGACGCCCATCGCTGCATGGTGTTCAAATGTGTTCCCGGATCATTGGCGTCATGCGAGAGGGAAATTGTTGCAGCGGCGCGGTTGTTGGATGAACGCTATCAGATTCCACTTGCCGTCGTGTCGGACGGTACGAGCGCCGTGGTCCTCGATACAAAAACGGGGAAAAAAATCGGCGACGGTTTGGTGGCGATCCCGAACAAGGCCGCAGCTCGCCAAATGATGGCTACCCTTCCGTTGCAAGCGTGTCCTGACAAACGCATCGAACGAGAGCGCCTCATTTTCCGTACGTATAACTGTGAATATGTAAATGTGGCCAAAAACCTGCCGCCACGGTAATGAAAGACCTTACCATACCGCTTTTCTGCCAGGAAAGCTTTTACGCCCTACTCCTCGAGGGCGCATTCTGGTTCGGGACCGCATATTGAATGCCCGAGCCTTTGTCTTAAGACTCAAAGCCCGGCCACATCCGCTCCACAGTATTTGCATTTCTTGGCGCGGCTTTTGATTATTTCGGCGCAGAAGGGGCACTCTCTTGTAAAATTGCGTTCATGTATTTTTGTTACCGCTTCCTTAAGCTTCGTCTCGAGTATCTGGTTGCCGACCTTGAGATTTCGCAACGGTTCGATCGCATCGATCTCCCCGATGTCACCAAGCATCTCCACCGCTTTGGTGCGCACACGCATCGGTTCGGTTGGGTCAAGCAGTAATCTTAATACCGATGGGCCGTCTTTTGTGACGTAACATTCCGAAAGAAGCGAAAATCCCCGTTTTATGGATTCTTTCAGCGCCTCCTGAGCAGCCACGGCGGCCTCATCGATGATCTGGCCCTGAGCACCCATAGGGCTGAAAACAGGCATCAGCTCAAACTGACTCGTACCAGGGTAGTTCATGCACCTGTATGAGGCCGTGTGGGCATAATTTTCTTTGAGGTGATCCCATCCCTGGGTGTATAGTGAACAGTTATCGTTGAAACAGAGAAACAGGTAAGGTGCTCCCCAACCCAAACCGTCGCTGAAATTTAGGGGGGGGACTTCCCACAAATTCATTTCTTCGTCACAGTGGGGGCACTTGGGCTTCTCCATTGCAAGCACACGCTCAAGCACTTCCTCCTTGGTCTCAAATGCCATGTACATCCTCCATATCTGACTGTGGTCTCGTGCCCGGCATAGCAACATCCTCTCGGAATGACCGGTTTCGCCAGGGCGGGTATTTGTTTCGAAATACGCGGTAAACGTAATCCTGAATTGCGGATTGTCAACAATGTCGGAACGATCGCCGCCGCCAAAAAGAATACGCGTTCGAGCCATGCATCGGAAGTCCCACCGGAAGCCATACCATGGCATTCACTCCAATCCACACATATGTAACGGCGTACGAATCCTATTGCAGAATGCATAGAAAATATGCTGCGGCGAAACCGCGGTTACAGAAACAGTGTATTTGAACGATACCCGGTCTGAAATATAACGACAGCCTCACAGTAATTAACACTTTTAGCCGTGAACATTCACTTCCGCATCAGCAGCTGAAATGCAAATCGGATTACATACCGCATCGGTGCTATTGCGCGGAATGTCGGCATTGTTGACGGGGACGTTCGCATGCGGATACGCCTGTCGGCGACCGGGAAAAGTATCTTCTCAATCGCTAAAAAAAGGTATGAAAAGGGTTCAATTATTGAAAGGAAAACAAAGAGGGGAAGGGGTAATGACCATCGATCGCTACATAATGGCTTTCGCCGGAGGATTCATCATTATCAGTGTCCTGCTGGCTGTATTTCACAGCTTGAACTGGCTTCTATTCACAGCATTTGTGGGATTCAATTTGCTCCAGTCTGCATTCACGGGGTTTTGTCCGTTGGCGATTGTGTTGAGAAAGCTCGGGATTAAAGCCGGAGCGGTCTTTTCTTAATCTACACCCTTGCTGGAGGAATTGTTGAATGGTCTCGTCGAGACCTCTGTGCCTCAACGCGTGGAAAAACCGCCAGTTACGGATAGATCGTCATATCGCATCAGGGGAATGAGGCGGAGTAACCGGCGCTCGCAAGCCGGTTGCCGATCTTTCGGCCCCGCTCATTTCCCAACGAGAAATATACCGTAAGTGGCCCGCAAATTCTGCATCCATTGAACGGTCCTGCCTTTGCGGTCGTGGATACTGATGGCTGTTTCCTTAAAGATTTTGAAACCGACGGTGCGGGCGAACTTTCTGAAATCTTTGAGGGATATTACGCGGATATTGGGCGTGTCATACCACTGGTAAGGGAGTTGTCGCGTGACCGGCGCATAACCGGTTGTCAGAAGCTGAAATCGCACCTGCCAATGGCTGAAGTTCGGGAAACTCACGACGGCTTTTTTCCCAATGCGTAAAATCGAACGGAGCAAAGCGGCCGGTTCATAAACCTGCTGCAGGGTTTGGCTCAAGATGACATAATCGAAAGCACCGTCAGGATAGTCAAGGACTTCAGCATTGATATCTCCCTGGAGAACTGTCACACCTTTTTCAATACATTGAGCGACCTTCTCTTCATCATGTTCGATGCCGGTTCCGCGAACTTCCTTGCGCGACTTCAAATAAAACAGCAGATCCCCCTCGCCGCATCCGAGGTCCAGCACCCGGGTGTTCGGTTCGATCCACGAAGCAATAATCTGAAGGTCGAACCGGATCCTATTATTGTCGAAATTCAGAGTGGACACGTCCTAAAAACCCTTCGATCAATTTTGTCAGCCGTTCACTGGGGAGGAGAAACGCATCGTGTCCCCAGTCCGCCTCAATTTCGCAAAAACTGACCTCCAATCCGTTTTTCTTCATGGTCTGCACTATCGACCGGGATTGGTAAGTCGGATACAACCAGTCGGACGTAAATGAAATCACGAAATATTTGGCAACAGCGCCTGAAAAGGCTTCGACCAGCGAACCGCCACCGTATTGTCGCTCCAGATCGAAGTAATCAGCCGCTTTGGAAATGTAAAGAAAACTATTGGCATCGAAGCGCTCGACAAATTTGGTCCCTTGATATCGCAAATAACTCTCAACCTGAAAGTCAGCATCAAAGTTAAAAGAAAGGTCATTTTTATCCTGTAGTCTGCGTCCAAATTTTTGACGCATGGCAGCATCGGAGAGATAAGTGATGTGACCGATCATTCGCGCAACAGCCAATCCCGTATCTGGTCGCTGTTTACCATAATAGTTTCCGTTGTTCCAATTCGGATCGGCCATAATCGCTTGTCGGGCGACCTCGTTAAACGCAATGGCCAGCGCTGAATGCCTGGTGGTGGTCGCCAGCGGGATGGCGGCATAAACCATTTCCGGATACCGGACAGTCCATTCCAGGACTTGCATACCACCGATGGACCCGCCGATTACCGCCAGGAGTCGATCAACACCCAGGTGATCGACCAGGGCCTTTTGCGCCCTAACCATATCACCGATGGTCACCATTGGAAAATTCTTACCATAAGGTCGCCCAGTGGCCGGATCAATCGATCGCGGGCCGGTTGACCCCATACAGCTGCCAAGAATATTAGAACAGATGACAAAGTATTTATCCGTATCGATTCCCTTACCGGGCCCCACCATGATGTCCCACCAACCTGGTTTCGGATCCTCCGCGTTGTAATACCCGGCCGCATGAGCATCACCGGAAAGGGCGTGGAGCAAAAGTATGGCATTCGATCGGTCAGACGCAAGTGTCCCGTAAGTTTCATAAGCAATCGAAATGGGTCCCAAATGCGTACCACTCTCAAGGACCATCTCGTTCGGGGATTCTGCAAAGGTGAAGGTCTTTTTCACCACGATACCAACCGACCGCCCTTGGGTATCGTGTTCGATGTATTCACTCATGGTAAATATGTTATACCGCTTTTCAAAAATAAATTCCGCAATACAGAAGGTTGGTATAAGTGGTTGTAGAAAAAAACGTTCGCATAACGGAACGTTTTTTTGACAACCACTAAATCAAGAAAACCGAGTCGCCTATAGTCGCGTTGCATCTTATTCTGAACAATATTCATTAATTTGGCGGGGAAACTGCTACGGGTCGATCGAAGGGAAGGCCTCGTCAACCATGACCATAAAACGTATAGGGTAATGGGGTCAGCTGGCCAACGCCAGCAACGGATAATTGGTCAGGGGGGCTATGTAGCAGTCAGATTCTTGAAGATCTTACAGGATCGACAAATGGCCATTTTTTCTTTCCATGATTTCTGGATCGTGCCGCAGCAAATCGTTCCATTGATGAACCAGCACATCTTACCGGTTTGAAATTCCCAAGCCGGACAGTTTGTCCTGCGTTCGTCTGGGCAATTTTTCGTCTGCCAGCAATTTTGGGTAGAATGACCATCTGGCCGTTTTCGGGAAATGAGGAAAAATACCTGCCGTTCGACGGAAGCCGGCACGGACCGCCATCCCTGCTCGTAACTGTGAATCGCTTTGATGGATACACCAAGCAATTGGGCCATTTCTTTTTGAGTTTTTTCAAGCTTCTTGCGGTAGAGTTTAAATTCCTTGTTGTCCATGCCCGATCCTTTTCACCCGTTTCCGTCCGGCCCTGCCGCAGAGAAGCGCTACAATTCTGAGGGCACTCTATACACCGGCAATGCTTGTATTATGTTGCACCTAAATATTAATAACTCCCACATTGTGGCAATATCTGTCAACAGGAATTATGTTCCGCTACTTTTAAAAGCAAAATAAATATTTTCGTGTTAAGATTGCACTCTTTTTGAAAGGGCTGAAAAATATTCATTAAAAATATGGGCCATAGGTATTATATCATCGTAACAAAGGTAGGCGGATGCATCTTCATAAAGTAATCATCGCAAACAGCAGGTTCCCGACCGTCAAACACTTTCCCTTCAATCTAACGATCTTAAGGCGGACGGCATCCCTTCACTTTCACACACCGATCACTTTTTTTTCCGGCGAGAACGGCACCGGCAAATCGACCCTACTTAAAGCGGTCGCCCGACGCAGCGGTGTCAACATCTGGCAGGGAGAACAACGCATCCGCTACGCTGCCAGTCCCTATGAAAATTACCTGAGCCAGGCCATCGATCTGGAATGGATTGGCAGTCCTGTCGGCGGTTCCTTCTTTGATTCACAGGTATTTAGGAATTTCGCCCAGATATTGGACGACTGGGCTGCCAGCGACCCCGAAGTGCTGGTATACTTCGGCGGCAAGTCGCTGATGCAGCAATCGCACGGTCAATCTCTCATGTCATTTTTTAACTCGCGCTTTAAGATTGAAGGATTGTACATCCTGGATGAACCTGAGACCGCACTTTCGCCCAAAAGCCAGATAGAACTCTTAAAGCTTCTCAGAAACATGGCCGCGGCCGGCCACGCACAATTTATCATTGCCACGCACTCACCGATTCTCCTGGCCTGCCCGGAGGCCAAAATTCTAAGTTTTGATCACGCGCCGATCCACACAGTTAAATACGAAGAAACCGACTACTATCGCATTTACAAGCAGTTTCTGGACGATAGATGGCACTATCTCTAATTCCCGGTGCCCAGCAAGGCTATCATCTCGCCTGAAACGGCTCATCCTTGATCGTTAAAAAATGGTCGGGCGTCAGTGGCAGTTTGCTCCGGAGACGAAAAAGTGGTCATGTCACCCAGCATGACTTCATAACCGGTATGATCGCTACGTACCCAGCAGGCATGGTTCGAGCGAGCCAGAATAACGGTTCGCAGTTCAAGGCGGCTGTCCGGTTCCTCTACGGATAAAATCCCCAGGTTGTATCCATTGCGACCGAGGCTACGGTAATAACGATGGATGTTGAGAAGGCCCTCGGAAAGGTATAACCAATCTTCTTGGCGAAGATTTACAAGGGAACACTCACCGGGTAGAATCCCCCAGACCTCGTAGAATCCTTCGGGTGCAAACGCTGAGATCCACTCCCAATTACCGGTCCGACCAATGTAACGTTTACCGTCTGTTTTCTCGTGTTTCAAATAGCTGCTGAAAAGGCGGTGACCAGAAAGTCGGTAGAACCGGTCCGCCTGAGCTTGCAGAAACCGGTGATAGTTGGGGGGAAATCTGTCGGCATTAATTTGCAGATGGGGATGAAGCAACGACCCGCCGGCCGATGGTAAATGGTTCTGGGTAATAGCCGTGTAAACTGCCGGTGGGTCATGCCCGCGGATCCGACGGAGGTAATTTCCGCAGTTGATGAAGCTATCGGTGTAGGTTGATGCAGAGGCTGTGCCGATTTCAACAAAGTGCGCATCGTCAATCAGGCTGACGGCCGAATAGCTGCCGTAAGGGTACAGGTTGGGAAACAGAATCGATTCTCCCTGCACCAGGCGACCTTCCGGAGCCAACAAGGGATCTATGCGAGGGGTTTGTGTAACCACCTGCGGCCGGCAAAATGGACAAGAAACCCTGTCATTCCGGTCGGGAGGTGCTTCGGGTAAGGTTTCATTTCCAATATCTTTTTCATTCGCCCGGCTAAAGGCAATTCGGCAGGTCCGACCGGATATGGGATGTATTCGGATCTCTATCACCCTCTCCACCGGCTGACCAGCGGGATCGACAAACCGTGCGGTAATTCTTTGGCCTTCGAACGTTAGTTGTGACTTCTGCATCGGCAGATCTTTCTGCGAACGTGCGGTCGCTTACCGCCTATTCTCATATTTCAGTCCGTTTGTTCGGGGGCGGCGGAAAGAATCTGCACGCCGAGCTTGCCGATTATGTGCACCAGAGGCAGCAGATCATTAAGCGCATCACCTTCCACTAACTTGATATGGGTCGCATCGGCCGGGACTTGACTGAAAATGGGGTCCACCGCCACCCAACGGCCTTCAATTAAGCTCTCGTCCCAGCTGTGGTATAGAAACCCGGTTAAACGGGGAACATATACAATCCCGTTGACGACGCGGGTTGGTATGTCCAGACTCCGCGCAAACGCCGCAAAGAGCATGGCGTAACCCTGGCACTCTGCCCGACGGTTTTTTAAAACGTCAAAGGCAGTAAATACATCGACCGCCTCGCGTTTGATATGGGTCTGCATCCAATCGATCAATGTCTGCACGCGATCCTGATCATCTTGCGCAGCCGCTGCGATCTCGAGGGCCATTCGGCGAATATCGGGGTGTTCCGAGGAAACACTAAACGAGGGAAGCAGGTAACGGCGATCGAAATTCTCTCCCCCCGACAGCCGTTTATTTTCAGATCCGGGGGCAATGGACGCTTTCGATATCTGACAGATCTTGGCATTGCCCCAGCGGTGGCAGGTTTGTCGTTCATCATCGGGCAGACCAACGGTATCGGTCAGACCTGAGATAACCACTGTCATCGATTGAAGTGTTTCGGGTGCGTGGTCAAGACTGTCGCTTTTTATCAGGCTGAAGTCGAGCAGAGCCTCTTCTTTGTTAAAAGCGGCCTGGGTAAGGTATTGCAGGGCGTCTTTCTGGCTCTCGAGGGCCGATATGACAGTTCCGCCCAGTGACATTTCCAGCTGCGGCACCCCCCGGTTGTCCATCCAGGTTGTCACCGTTTGGCCCCTGAACCGGGTCTGGATTTTAAACGCCGGGCCTGTAAACAGCTCGCTTTCTTCATAAGCGGTAATTTCCTGTTCCACGCGCTCTATTTTCTGTGTCTGCCCGTCGAAAACATCATACCTGTATTGGCGACCGACTTCAAGCCCGTGAACCAGTGGATAGAGCAGAATGGCGCTTGAGGGATAAACCGGGGATGCGGTCGGAATGCTCTGACGAATCGTCTCTCCCCCACTGTGGATGGTCATCGTCAATTGGTTCCCATTCAGCTGGCCGGATACCGCTAACTGACTCTCATCAAGACCAATGGTGTAATCGAAACGAATGAGTGAAAGGTCAGCGGCAACCAGGTCATGAGATTTAAGGTTAACTTTTTTGTCTATCAGCAGGAAACGGAATTGGAAATAGGCTTCTGAATATATGTCATAACGGTTCTGGTCGTTTGGGGATGGCGATCGGTGGAAATGGGAGAAGCCGATTTTGGTACCGTTGAAAACGATGCCGGTCCAATATTCAGATACAGGCTGTTCGAATAGGAGCATCTGCGTCAACCGTGGAGCCTGATCAACTTTGCGGAAATATCGACCGGTGCAACTTCCCAAAATCAGAACACAAACCAGAACAGTGAGGGGATAAAGGTATTTCGGCTGTAATTTTGAGTCCATGATTTTAACGGTCGAAATGTAATTCCCTTTCGGGCAGAATGGTGAAGAAGCTATCCGGCCACTGCGGGATGCTCCGAAAGAACTGGTTTTCAGGGCGATTATCCGGTCTGCCTCAAATCGTGCGAGAATCAAGGTGGCAGGGACTTCGGCCCATGCCTCCGGCTTGACACCCGGGATAAACGCTCTTAGTCTCTCTCATTGCTAACATAAAATTGGATCTTTGGGAAAAGAGTGTGTGTTGACGCCGCCACTCTACAGCCACTGATACCACCCTTCCAATTTCTGGATCTTATTTTTGAAAAGCAGTTTGTAAAAACAAGAGGCACTTATGAAAAACAGCGCATTATCTAAACACAAGTTCATGATCGATCTTCAGAAACTCAACGAGCTAAACGCTGAGGGCTGTCCTGCTTGCGGAAACAAGTTCACTCTGGGGGAGACCGCTGTGGTCGCCTGCGGCGCGTGGGAAGGTGGGTCGAAAGCCATTCACGAAAACGAAGCGGTTTGGGACGATCAGCAGCGCGGTTATGTCGAACGGCGATGTTTCGACTCTCGAAGAGGCAAGATCGGCTGATCACCTCACGCGGATTATAATATGCATTTCAGAGCAATCGCTTTGCTGTAGTGTAACGTCTCAACCGTTCAAACTCTGGCCAGAGATAACATCTTTCCCAACATCGCGACGATATCACCCCACAGTGGAATAAAAGCCGCGACCGCCGGATTTAAAGGCCCCGCCGCCAGTCACCCTTTTATTCTGGTTCCGAACAGAATAATTTCTGTTGACAGACCCATACGCCATAGGTTAAAACCCCCAAAATTTTTCGCTGCAAAATCATTGATAGTGGGCATTCATTCCGGTTGCGTTGGAGTTGTTGCGAAACTCTTCTCGAGCGATTGTTCCTGTGGACTGACCATACTGACCTGTGCTGAAGCTGTGCTGAGCTGATCATGTTCCGATTCGCAATGCCCGTTTTGAACCCCCGAGGGCTTCTGGCTCTCGGGGGTTCGCATTTCGTGAGTTCCTCATCTCATCATGCGCTGCCGCAGCCTTATAAAGGTTGTCAAAAAAACGTTTCGTTATGCGAACGTTTTTTCTACAACCACTGATACCACCCTTCCGTATTGCGGAATTTATTTTTGAAAAGCGGTATAACCGCCATCCTGTTCGCCTATCGACCCGTGCTTGAATGACCTGAGAAGATTTCACGCTTCGAACCAAACGAAGGCTTTCAAGGCAAGACATTTTGGAGCAACTCTGTTTCCACTCGCAGTGAACCGCCAATATACCCCGGCCACGAAAATCCCGCGTTTTACCCACTACCCGCGCCAAAGGCGCAGTGCCACTCTGCCAACACCCGGTCTGGCGTAATCTGTCTCAACAATGCAGGTTCGAAGTAACCTGTACTTGCGGTATTTGTGCAAGGACAACAGATTTCAGACGGTGTGACAACCCGCACATTGTCACCAAATGGGCGCCAACGCACGGAATCTGACGGCCCGAAAATAACCAAAGTCGGCAAACCTAAAAATGCTGCCAGGTGACTGATACCTGAATCATTCCCAATGTATCCATCGGCAGAATTAAGAATGTCAATTAGCTCCGGGAAAGACGTGCATTTAACAACGCCAGGCTGGGTTTCCCTGCGCTGTTTCAGGGCCACTTCGATATCCGACTCGGCCGGCCCCAGAAGCATCACCAAACGCATTCCTTGAGATAACAATTTGGCAGCGACGACAAGAAACCGTTCCAGCGGCCAGCGCTTTTTTATGCTGCCGGCTCCCGGACTGAGAATAAGCGTTGCCCCCACCGGGAGTTTGGTCGGCCGGCTTTGCGCCGCAGCACAAAAAGTACGATAGAATTTATCACGCTCCCCAGACGACAGGATGCCGCATTTCTGTGTTCGGTTCGCTAAAAATTCAGTTACTTGTAGCCTGTGCGTCTCCTCCGGCCAAGGCTCGATACGAAAAACCCGGTCTGCATTGATTTTTTTCATGGAAAATTCAAGAATCGCGGAGAAAGAGATCAGCAGAATGTGACTATAGGCAGATACGAGCTGACTCATTTCGGGATCGATCCGGTTGGCGTATAAACTTGAAACACGGGCGGACTCCAGTGGGTGGTGACGATCCAAGACACCGACTTCGACAGCCAACTGGCCAAAAGACGCTCGGCAAATAGCGTCGACACGAGAGAATGACACCCTGAGGGCCTTTAGGACGGGAAATGTAACAATGAAGTCGCCGAGAGCACCCTGGTGAACGATCAACAAGCTTTTCTCAACTTGCGGTATACGGTCCAAATTCATGCGAATCTTTTTCCACGCTGAGGTGAACCTTTCATGTTTTGACGAAAAAGATTATATAATGGTTGTCAGAAAAACGTTCCGTTGTTCGAATGTTTTTTTATACAACTACTTATACCACCCTTCCGTATTTTGGAAATTATTTTGAAAAGCAATTTAACACCCGCTAACGATTCTTTCGGGCTGCCAATATGCGATCGCGCACTCAAATCCGGTAGCTTTGGAGAATCTGCAACAGGTATCGGCTACACGCTGATCGATACGTGTGGCGTATTCTGTTGCCCGACATCAACAATTCCAGGAAATGAGGATCGACCATGACATTTGGCCGCAATTTGTTAAGAATTTGTGTTGCGCTCACTTTCGTTTTCTTCGTCGCTACCTTGTATGCAGCTGAAGGCAATAATGATGCCGACAAAAAAGTGTCAGTTCCTGAATTCAGCATCGGCCAAGGGATGCAATCGACTATAAAAGAACAGGCCGAAAATGTCAGTGAAGAGTTTGCCAAGCAAGCCCGTTCTCTATTCGATTCCTCACCGCTGGGATGGAACATGAAAACCCTGCACGACATTTATACGTGGACGCTCGAACTCCCTTCATTATTACCAGAATTGGCTCAAAAAATCATGGAGCAGAGCCGAATCTTGGGAATGATCGGCTCTTTGGTCGTGTTCACCTTTATTGCCGCCGTCATTTACAGCCTCATCGGGCGCAAAAAGGTTTTGAAGCGTATCGAGGGAATCGTGCGGCCGTTTGAGCAGAAATTACCCCCAAAACTGTTTCCCTATTTTTTATCCCTTTTGAAGGTGGTCGTTGCCGCACTGATACCGTTGTTACTGCTGGGCGCATTTTCTCTGATCAACGCCTTTATGACCTACCCGGCCGCCTGGTTTCAATTGACGGGACGTCTGTTGGGACTTTGGGTCGTTGGTGCGTTAATCACCGGTCTGTTGCGCGAATCTCTGACCCAGAATCTTTTCCCGCGAACCGCCCGTTACGGCAGAAAAATTTTCAATCTGGCGCGCCTGACGCTGTTCTATGTTCTGGCCGGATTTATCGTCATCTGGAGCGCAGAGGTTTTTGATATCCGCCCCGATATCGTCGCCCTGCTTAAATTCGTTATCGCCGTATCGATTGTGGTGGTCCTATTTCTGCTCCATCTGATGAAAAAAGTTTTCATGTCGTTGCTGCCCGACCTCCCTTACGGCCCTTATCGGATTTTCATCCGCCAATTGAGCCGGTTTTACTACCCCTTCATTATTCTGTCATTCATTGTAGCCCTGCTCTGGTGCATCGGATACCACCAGCTCGGTCGTGTGGTGCTCCTGAAAACCTGGTACACCGGTGGTGCCTATGTACTTATCATGCTGGTTTACCACAACCTGACGGTGCGGCTTGAAAAATGGCATGCCGGTAAGGATCGCTCCGATGATACCGTCCGTTTACTCCATAAATCACTGAAATCATTACTACTGTATGCCACGGTAACAGCGGCAACCGGAATTGTTTTGAACCTGCTTGGGCTGCTCGGACCTCTGGTGCAGATCATCTCCTTTCCGGTCGTCAAAATCGGCACCAATGACATTACTCTCTGGATCATCATCAAAGCCATTTTAATTCTTTTGGCTTTCGTGTTTTCGACACGCCTTCTTCAGGCCTACCTGGACTATCGGGTGTATCCTTCCTTCGGCATCGACCCCGGTCTGGGATACGCTGTTAATATCTCCCTAAAATATTCGCTGCTGTTGATCGGATTTCTGATATCGCTCAAAGCCGTCGGAATCGATTTGCGGTTTTTGCTGGTGTTCGCGGGTGCTGCTGGTATCGGCATCGGACTTGGTTTGCAGCACATGGCCGCAAATATCATCAGCGGCTTTACGATCATCTTTGGCGGGCGTATTCGAAAAGGCGACTGGATCGAGGTCGAAAACACTCTGGGCATCGTCACCGACATTGACCTGGCATCGTCCCGGGTCAGAAATCGGGACGATATCGAATATCTGATCCCGAACTCGAATCTCATCTCGAACACGATTGTCAATTACTCTCTGACCTCGCCGATGATCCGGATCGAGCTCCTGGTGGGTGTGTCATACAACGCAGATCCACGAGTGGTGGAGAAGATTCTGCTGGATGCGGCCTCGGCCGAACCTTTGGTCGCCGATCATCAGCCGCCGGTGGTGCGCTTTGTGGAATATGCAGACAACTCGATTAATTTCGAACTGCTGTTCTGGATCGATGTGCGCGAAACGCCTCGGAGAAAAGTTCGCAGTGCGCTCTATTTTGCCATTTTCGATGAACTCAAAAAGGCGGGAATCGAGATTCCATATCCGCAACGGGACCTTCACATCCGCAGTTCCGATTTGAAACAGTTGACTTAAGCGGCTGTAATACCCCGCATAGAGGTGTTTCTATCCGCCTGCCGACATCCAAAACGCACCCGCCAGCAACCCGATCGTCAGACCGGTACCCGTTTTCGATCAAGACTGCGGTACTGAACCGCTTCGGAAACATGTTCCGAGGAAAGGGCCTCAATTCCGGCAAGATCGGCGATGGTGCGGGCAATTTTCAGAATCCGGTTGTAAGCTCTTGCAGATAGTCCAAGTTTGTCGATGACGGTTTCCAGTAGTCGTCGCGAACTGTCGTCGACACCGCAGAACCGCTTCAGTTGGCGGCTACCCATCTGGGCGTTGGCATAAATTTTAGAGCGATGGAACCGATCGGACTGAACGGCTCGAGCCTTGTTGACGCGGGTTCTGATGTCCGCCGATGATTCAGCGCTGTTTTGCGCTGCCAGATCTTTGTATGGCACAGCCGGAACCTCCACATGAAGATCAATACGGTCGAGCAAGGGGCCTGAAATCTTGGAACGGTATCGATGAATCTGTTGATAGGTGCAACGACACTGGTGCTTTGTATCGGTTAAGTACCCGCAAGGGCAGGGATTCATGGCAGCAACGAGCATCAATCGCGAGGGGTAGGTGATGGTCAGGGCCGCACGGGAAATGGTGACGCTTAAATCCTCAAGCGGCTGGCGCAAGACCTCCAGCACATGCTTTTTGAATTCAGGCAGCTCGTCCAGAAACAGAACGCCGTTGTGGGCCAGACTGACCTCTCCCGGTCTCGGTATGTGGCCGCCACCGATCAATCCTGCATCTGAAATCGTGTGGTGGGGCGAGCGGAACGGACGCTGAGTGATCAGGGTCTGGTTGCGAGCCAGCAGACCCACCACACTGAAAATTTTGGTTGTTTCAATTGCCTCCTCGAAGGTGAGTGGTGGCAGGATTGTCGCTAATCGCTTCGCAAGCATTGTTTTACCGGAGCCGGGAGGGCCGATCATCAACAAGTTGTGCCCACCTGCGGCAGCAATTTCCAAAGCACGCTTAACATGCGCCTGCCCCATGACCTCACTGAAATCCAAATCCGGCCGCCGGTCGTGGTTGAAGAGCTTGTCCAGATTGGCCTTGAGTGGTGAAATACGGACCGCACCACGCAAGTACTCTACCAGTTCCGCGAGCGTTCTTACTGGAATGGCATCAATTCCGCTGACTACCGATGCCTCATGCCCGTTTCCAAATGGTACGACAATACCGGTATAACCGGCTCCCTTTGCCGCCAATGCCATGGGAAGAGATCCATTGACCGGTTTGATTCGTCCGTCCAGGGAGAGTTCACCCAGCACAAGATGTTCGGTTAGTGATTCTTTGGGCACAACACCGGTGGCGGTGAGTATTCCGAGAGCGATAGGAAGGTCAAAGCCCGTGCCCTCTTTTTTTATATTTGCGGGTGCCAAATTAACGGTGATGCGATCATCGGGAAAAGCGTAGCCGGAATTATTTATGGCCGCCTTTACCCGTTCCTTGCTTTCCTTTACCGATGCTTCCGGCAGCCCGACAATGGTAAAAGTGGGCAACCCGCGGGCAATGTCCACTTCGACTTCGACCAAATAGCCGTCGATTCCGATCACGGCGCTGCTCAGAATTTTGGCCAGCACATTGCCTCCAACGGATAGGAATTCGATGCCAAAAACTAAATCTTTTTAACTATTCGGGCCACAGTAAATAGCAATTTTACACGCTTGAATAACGTTTGATAAATGTCTGACAGCATGTCTATTTCAAAACCTGCAGCGAAACATTATATAACAAGTCAGGTTATTAACCAGAAATCGCTTAGCACACCAAGCAAACTCAATCAATGGATATCATCGGTTGTTCGCTTTGTGGGACTGGTATCGATCTGCGCAATGGATATCGCCGCTGCAATATCACCCATCGTGTAACAGCTGCTGAATGGCTGGCGTCCAGGCAATATCGAAAGAAAAGAATGCTACAACAATGAAATTCAGGGTAGTTGCCGTTACCTATAGATATGATCGCATCATCTGCTTCACCCCAGCAGCCTCAGCCACCGTTAACAATGTGCACATGCCGCTTTTTTCCTGATCCGACTGGGCATCTACCCACTCGGTCAATTTCTGCAGCGCCCGGCCGCTACCGATAATTTCTTTGCTCATTGCTACACCTGTAGCAATATCTTCGGCCTTGCCCACCAGGTAAAGGACCGCCCCGGCGTTGAGACAAGTAATATCTATGCACCCATTGTGGCCTATTCCGCCGATAACTTTAAGGAAACGAACGGCCTCTTTGCGCACGTCGCCAGTGGCGGCTATATCCCCGTATGCGGAGCGCTTCAATCCGACGTCTTCGGGGGCGATCGTGTGCGATACGTCACTCCCGTCCGCACGGATTTCCAGCACGACGCTTTCCCCAATGTTGGACAACTCGTCCATACCTTTGTCATTTTCGGCGTCAAATCCGTGTACGACCATCGCACGCTCGATTCCGATGGCTTTCATGATTTTCGCCACTTTCGGTACCATTTCAACTGAATAAACACCGCGCAGCGCATGGGTTGTTTGGCAGGGGCTTGCCAAAGAGGCGGCAATATTCAAGGTAGACCCAAACCGGATTTGACTGAGAATCCGGGCCAGGGACTGGGGGTGAACCAGAGCGCTCATACCGTTAAACAGCCCGATACCGGCCGTCTTGATGCTGCGCCCCACGGTATCCACGTCGCATTCCACGTTGATACCAATCGATTCGAGCAGATCAACGGTTCCGCAGCTTGATGTCAACGCTCTCGCCCCATGGCGGGCCATACGGGTTCCAGCAGCCGCGGCAACAATCGCAGCCGCCGAACTGACATTGAATGTTTTCAGCTGATCCATGCCGGTACCCGAATTTTCAACCAGCGGTTTCCCAAGGTCCTCTGTGACCGTCTCGGTGTCCAGTTCAAGGATGGCCTGCCATGCACCGGCAATTTCCGCAGGACTTTCCCCTTTGGCCGTCAGGGCGGCCAGAAAAGCACCCTGCTGCAAATCCGGTTGCTGGTTTTGCAGAACTTGGCGGAACATTTCCTGGCTTTCCTCACGCGTCAAATCTTTTTTATCAATCAATTTCTGGATATTCGATCCAAACGACTTTAATAGTTCATCCGTCCACATGGTGTAATTTCCGCTTCTATGGGTAGAGTAATATTTTCATTCCTTGCCGGGACGCGACAAGATCCAGTGCCCGGGTGAGATCGGTAAGCGGCAAACGATGTGAAATCATGTCACTCACGCCAACCTTGCCGCTCGAAATTAGACCGAGCGCTTCCTCGCCGTGACGGAAGCTGCAGCCGTATGCGCCGACAACGGTTTGCTCCATATAGTGAATATGATTCAGATCAAGGGACAAAAAACAGTCATCGGGGGGAAGACCGGAAAAAATCACCAACCGCCCCCGGGGATTCAAGTGGGTTTTGGCTTCATTGTAGGCTGTCAGGTTTCCGACTGCGACCACACAGATATCGAATCGCAGATCCTCCGGGCAAACGGCGTATCCATCGATCAGGCGCCGACGGCGTTCATCGGTTTCGATGCATGTCGGCTTTGCCCCCATGGCCTCGGAAGCTCTGGCGAGAAGAGTTCCAGCCGGTCCCCCCCCCCATATTCCAACCTGTTTACCACTAGCGACTTCAGCCAGTTCCAGTGCATTTAAACAGCATGACAACGGTTCGGCAAACACGGCATGTTCCGGCGACAGGCCCTGCGATACCTTGATGACACTTTGTGCGGGTACTGTCACAAAATCAGCAAACCCGCCATCACGATGAAATCCCATAATCTTCATATCACGGCAAAGATTCTCCGCCCCCGCGGCACATGCCGGACATGTTCCACACCAGATTCCAGGATAGACGTATACGCGATCACCTTCTGAGACGTTGACAACCTGCGCCCCTTTTCGCTGGATGACCCCAACAACCTCCTCACCCGGAATACGCGGCAGCACCAGGTCCCGGTGTCCCGATCGAATAATCTTGAGGTCAGTGCGGCACATGCCGGTCACCTCAACCTGCACGAGGACCTCATCCTCCCGCGGTTCTTTAACAGGAAGTTCTTGTACCTGGAAACCACCGACTTCGGTTACCATAATGCATTTCATATTCAAATTTACACCTCCAGACAGATGCGCCGTCGCGATCTATGCCAATAAAGCTTGGACCGGACGGATGTCAGGGTGAAACACGTTCACCCTGAAACAAACAATAAAGGGTTCCGGCAACCGCGATTGCGGTCAGCGGAACCCTTTGCCATCGGATATCCGATTGATCCGTATCCGTCGTCTTCTGGCTTCCCCGTATCCATCGCGACCTTCCCATGTCGATGCATCGACACAGTGGTTCCGTGCGATCGAAAATTACCTGAATTGCGGGGTCACAGCGGCGGGACCGCCACGGATTTACACCGTGTTCCGTTACGGATGGGACCGACCCATTTTTCCGAACCAGTATCAGATTAGGCCAAACGCGTCAAATAATTCCTAACCGAAAGATTGCGCGATTGGCAGATTAAGTCTGTCAATCGTCTGACCCAAATGCACTAAATGCCTTGACATGCCGCGGAAGTTCCTTAAACTGAAGACCAGTTACGTATATCTGGTCGATTGCAATAATCGTCCAAATGAAACGACAGATATTTCGCCCACGCCACCACGAACACGAGGCGACAGACGGCCCGACAGCTGCCGGGGATATGGAACGAGTTAATTTGACCGCTTTTTTGATTGTATTTTTCACCCGTATGTGGGAAATATATTACGTCTGAGTTGACTATCCGACCGACAGCCAATGGAAGGACTTCATAAATATGCATTTATGTCAACGGACCTTAAAGAAGACAGTCCGGTGCGAAGGCATTGGACTGCACTCTGGAAAATCTGTCCATTTGACGCTCAAACCAGCGCCCATCAATCACGGAATACGATTCATTCGCGTGGATTTACCGGGCGCACCCGGTGTCACCGCCCAGTTTAACCGTGTGGTGGATACCAGTCTGGCTACGGTCATCGGCAGTGATGGATGTATCGTTTCTACGGTCGAACACTTGATGGCTACATTCGCAGGTCTTTCAATCGACAACGCATTGATTGAACTCGATGCCTACGAAGTGCCCGTAATGGATGGCAGTGCTGGTCCTTTCACTGAATTGATAACGAAATCCGGTATCAAGGACCAGGGGGTACCACGACACTTTTTTACACTCAAAGAACCCATTGAACTGATCGATGGCGACAAATCCGTCACAGCTTATCCCTCTGACCGTTTTCAAATCACGTGCACCATAGATTTCACACACCCGTTGATTGGTAAACAGACCCTCTCCATCGCGGTCACTGACGAAGCATTTTCCACCGAGATCTGTCGGGCACGAACTTTCGGTTTCTTACACGAAGTCGAATATATGAAACGCTATGGATTGGCCCTGGGTGGATCATTAGACAACGCAGTGGTGATCGACAAGGACCATATCATCAATACGGACGGCCTCAGGTTCCCCAATGAGTTTGTCCGCCACAAAGTTCTGGATTGTCTCGGAGATTTTTCCCTGCTGGGAATGCCGATCCTCGGTCACTTGAATGTCGTCAAATCCGGCCATGCATTCAATCACGCCTTCCTCGAAAAATTCTTCTCTCAGAAAGAGTCCTGGGAAACCCGCTGGATCCCCGGCTCATCGCCACGTCCGGCCTCACAACCAAAATCTGTTGCCATTTAATAAGGTTTTCGTGTATGTTTTGAAGACCCAGCCGATTGGGTCTCAGATACGTCGTTGGAGCATTCAAACCTACAAGGCGTTGATTAACTGCTGCAGCGCATATGCGCGGTTTACTACAAATCATATCACAAAATCGTGTACAGATATCGTATGCTTTCTGACCTATATCTCGTGTCTCGCAGGCACCGATTACCTTTTAGAATCTTTTGCCAATGAATCATGACAGAGGGGTGTATTTGACCGTATGGCTTCGGTAAACCCCATTAAAACAGGTGTCGTCTGTTTAGGACTAATGTTCTCGCTATTGTGTGGAAGCAACCCGTTGCTGGCACAGGACGCCGTGTTGACCCACATTACCGTTTCCAACACCCGTGATGATCTTCTGCTCAATTTAAATCTCGAGGGCAGCTTTACAGAAAGACTCAAAGCCGCCATCATCAGCGGTGTTCCGGCAACATTCACATTTTATATCAACCTCTACCGAATCCGCAGCTGGTTGCCCGACAAAAAAATTACCAATATCACCCTCACACACACCATCAAATATGACAATCTAAAGAAAGACTTTACGATCAAACGTTCATGGCGAGAAGGAGACCCGATGGTTACCCATTCTTTCTCACAAGCACAAAAGTGGATGACCGAAATCGATGCCCTGCCGGTATATCCACTGAAAGAACTTGAAAAGGGCCGCCAGTACCAAATTCGGGCAAAGGCCGAGGTCAGCAAACTGACCCTGCCTTTATATCTTCACTACATACTCTTTTCCTTATGGGACGTCGAAACGGATTGGTATACGATCGATTTTATTTATTAGTCACGGATTCCGCCCGCTATACCGCCGCCAAATCTTCAACTGTCCATGGTGACAACCAAAGGCATTGCCTTCAGTAAAGAAATAGCGGCGTCACCTTTCATTATCCCTATTTCCCATGAATGAAACCAGGGCAAATAAGAGCATATCGCTGACACCGAATCAGGCCGACAAAAAAAGGCGCAAACGTGAGGCCATTCTCATTGTCGTCATATTTGTCGTTGTTGCGTTTCTGACCCTTGCGGAATTTCGGGTCATTAATTTCGGTACAGACATCCCTGTCTCCAACACCATTCTGATGTTTATTCTCATCAACATCAATTTGCTGTTGTTGATCTTGTTGATTTTCCTGGTTTTTCGCAACCTGGTCAAACTGCTTTACGAGCGCAAACGTAAGGTTATGGGTGCCAAGCTTCGAACGCGTCTCACGGTTGCGTTCATTGCGCTTACTCTTCTTCCGACGATTGTCTTGTTTTTCTTCTCGATAAACTTCATCACCACCAGTCTCGACTTCTGGTTTAACGTTCCGGTGGAACAGGCGCTGGAGAATTCTCTCGTCGTGGGGCGTAGCGTATATCGGCAGGTCGAGACCAACAGCCAGTTCTTCCTCGAAAGAGCATCCTACCAGATCGTTAAAAAGGAATTTCTACATCCCAAAAATTCCACCGCACTTTCGCGCTATATCCGGGTTGTTCAGCGTGAATTCAATATTGCTGCAATCGAAGTGTACGATCTTAAAGCCAATCGGTTGACCTTTTCCCTTTCCGAAGAACTTGAAAATACGGTTTTTGGAATCGTCCCTTCCCACGTACTTCTTGAAAACGAAATTCCCAAAAGTGTCTGGACGCATTCAGAGTACGTCACTAAAGGAGAGCTGATTCGGACTGTGGGAACAATTCCCTTCGGAGCCGACCCCGACCAGATCGAAGGTTACCTTATCATTTCGATTCTTCTGGTGCCCGACATCTCCCAGAGCATGAAGTCGATAACCAGAGGGTTTGAAGAGTACCAGCAAATCAAGTTACTGAAAAAACCGATTCAAAATACGTACTACATCGTTTTGTCGATCGTGGCCTTGCTGGTTCTGTTCTGCGCTATCTGGTTAGGCTTTTATCTCGCCCGCTCAATGAGCATACCCATCAAAGAGTTGGCAGAAGGCACCCGGCGTGTGGCCGAAGGTGAACTGAGTTTCACCATTGAACGCGTCGCCGACGACGAAATCGGCAGTCTGGTCGATTCATTTAATAAAATGACCCGGGATTTGCGTGGCAGCCGTGAGCAACTGGAGCTTTCAGCTGCCAAGCTTCAGCAACAAAATGCCGAAATAGAAGAAAAACGGCAATATATGGAAATCGTCCTGAAAAATGTCTCCGCTGGTGTCATTACACTCGATGCCGGCGGAATCATCAAGACAATCAATCGGTCCGCTGAAAGAATGCTCGGAATCAAAACCGACGAGGTTCTCAATCGCGGTTATGATCACCTATTGGACGGCCAGTTCCGATGGTTGGCCAACGAGATTATGGACAGCCTCACTCTCTCGAAAAACGATGCTTTCCAACTGCCACTACGGCTGATCATCGACGGCCGGCCGCGCAGTTTTATGACCCATGTCAATGCGCTCAGGGATGATACCGGCAATCACATCGGTATCGTGATGGTGTTCGATGACCTGACCGAGATGGAAAGAGCCCAACGGATGGTCGCATGGCGGGAGGTGGCCCGGAGAATTGCACACGAAGTTAAAAATCCCCTCACTCCGATCACGCTTTCCGCCCAACGATTGAAACGAAAATTTGCAAAGGATCACGAGGATCCCGTCTTCGATGAATGCATCCGGATGATCATTGATCACGTTGAACTTATTCGTAATCTAGTCAACGAGTTTTCAGCGTTTGCCAAATTCCCGAGCGTTGATCTGAAGCCTTGCGAACTGCTGCCTATAATCGAGGAGACCGTGGCGCTTTACATGGAAGGTTATACTGAAATCGTTTTCCAGACGCAACTGGCCGATACTGTCCCGGTGATGAACCTTGATCGCAAACAGATCAAACAGGCCATGATCAACCTGCTGGAAAATGCCATTGCCGCCATAAGGGGTAAAGGTGATATCACGATCACCTTGTCATACGATTCAATTTTAAATCGTGTCCGGATCGAAATCGCCGATAATGGGCCCGGTGTTTCGGATGCCGACAAAACCCGCCTGTTCGAACCCAATTTTTCTACCAAAAAGGCCGGAATGGGTCTGGGCCTAACGATCGTCAGTACGATCGTCGGCGACCACAATGGTGTGATCAGCGTCCAAAACAATCAGCCTACCGGGGCGAAATTTGTGATCGAGCTGCCGGTATAGCCAGCTGTCCGGAATTATTACCTTATGTTGTGGTGACAAAGGGTGTTCCGGTAGCCATGATATTTGACACCCACAAAATCAACAAGGAGTTCGGGCAATGAATCCCACAATATTGATCGTTGATGATGAACCGTCTATTCTCCAATCTCTCGGGGGACTGTTGACTGACGAAGGGTTCGAAGTCCATACCGCATCCAATGGATACGAAGCCCTGAAAAATATCGCAAGCGATTCACCGGACCTGGTGTTGCTCGATATCTGGATGCCGGGCCTAGACGGTATCGACACATTGCAGGAAATCCGGAAAAATAACCCTTACATACAAGTGATCATTATCAC
This sequence comes from uncultured delta proteobacterium, assembly GCA_963719015.1. Lineage (GTDB taxonomy): Bacteria > Desulfobacterota > Desulfobacteria > Desulfobacterales > SG8-13 > JARFQH01. Next base: position 32,163 of record CAVRBA010000024.1, read on the forward strand.
AGGCCACGGAACGATAGAAACCGCCGTGAAGGCAACCAAAATGGGTGCGTATGACCTGATCGAAAAGCCGCTGTCCATCGACAAGGTTATCGTTGCCATCAACAACGCTTTGAATTTTCGCCGGCTCGAAGAAGAAAACCGCTACCTGCGGAAAAAGATGATCGAAAAAAATTCCATCAGCGGTAACAGTCCCCCGATACAGCTGCTTAAAAAACAGATCGCCGTAGCCGCACCAACCGACACGTGGATATTGATAAAGGGCGAGAACGGTACCGGCAAGGAACTCGTGGCCCGGACAATTCATCAGCTCAGCCGCCGGGCTTCCCAGCCCCTGATAACCGTCAATTGTGCAGCTATTCCTGAAGAACTGATCGAGAGTGAACTCTTCGGGCATGAAAAAGGCGCGTTCCCCGGGGCATCCATGAAGAAAAGGGGTAAATTTGAACTGGCACACAGTGGAACTATTTTTCTGGATGAAATCGGTGATATGAGCTTGCGGACACAGTCAAAAATGATGCGCGTTCTGGAAGAGCAAAAGTTCAACCGTCTCGGAGGCAGTCGAACCATCACTGTGGATGTCCGTGTCATTGCCGCCACCAACAAAGATCTGGAAAAAGAAATCGAAAGCGGTCAATTCCGAGAAGAATTGTACTACCGCTTGAACGTGGTGCCGATAGAGGTTCCGGCGCTTCGCGAACGAATGGAAGACATTCCGGTCTTAGTCGATATTTTTTTCGAAGAATTTGCCAAGCAAACACAAAAAGATAAAAAAAAGATAACACCGGCCGCTGTTGAGCAATTGCGCCAATCAGTCTGGCCGGGCAATGTTCGAGAACTCAAGAATCTTGTGGAACGTCTGGTCATAATGGTTGAGAAAGATATCATCGATATGGCGGAACTTCCCGATGCATACAGTCCCGACATCAGACCGGATTTATCGGCCGATGAGTCCGGTCTGCTTTCAATCGACACCCTCAAAGAAGCAAAACAGGAATTTGAAAAAGAATATATCCAAAAAAAGCTTAAAGAAAATAAGAATAACATCAGCCGGACCGCTGAAATGATTGGGGTCGGACGTAGCTACCTTTATAAAAAAATGAAGAAAATCATCAAATAATGTAATGTCCGCTTATTTCACAAACATTTTCCACTTCTTTCTCCGATCATAAAAGTCAAGTTTACGGAGCGTAAACCACCATTTATCGACAAACACGTTATAAAAGGTGAATAGTCAGTTGCGAGTTATCGGGGGATCATTACGAGGCAGAAAACTGTCGCCCATAAAAAACACGAACATCCGTCCGACGGCCGACCGATTGAGAGAATCAATCTTCAATATTATCGCCAAATGGGTACCGGAGGCTATTGTTTTGGACCTTTTTTCCGGTACGGGTGCTTATGGTATCGAAGCACTTAGCCGTGCCGCACATTCCGCCGTCTTCATCGACAGCAGCCAGGCTGCCATCTCCGTCATTTCTCGCAATTTGGAACTTTGTCGGCTCGAATCCCGTTCACGTATCATCCGCTGGGATGTCACCGCTAATCTTAACTGTCTCAACACATCGGACAGTCCGTTTAACCTCGTTTTCATGGATCCCCCCTACAACACCAATTTTGTCGGGGCCAGCTTGAAAATTCTTCAAAACCATCCGATTCTGGCCCCCCGTAACCGCTTGGTCGTCGAGCATTCTTCCCGCGAACCGTTGCCGGTCGATTTGGATAATTTTATTCTCCACGACCAGAGGCGCTATGGGAAAACCCTTGTTTCAATTTTAGAATGTGTGCTATGAAATTAAGCGTGCCTTTTACAGGCCCGGACACGACTACCGGTAGCTGATCTCGGTTTTGATTCACTCAAACTTTGTGGGCATTGTGATGGGGAAGGTAGCAATATATCCGGGATCCTTCGATCCGGTAACAAATGGGCATCTGGACATCGTCAAGCGCGGATTGAAGCTGTTTGACAAAATCATCGTCACCATATTGTATAACCCCGGCAAGGAAACGTTGTTCTCCGTCGAAGAACGGTTGGACATGTTGCGAATAAGCGTGAAGGGGTTGTCAAGAATTGAAATCGATCGTTATGACGGTCTCCTGGTGGACTACGCTGCGAAACGTAAGGCCACTGCGATTCTGCGTGGCATGCGGGCGGTTTCGGATTTTGAGTACGAATTCCAAATGGCCCTGATGAACCGTCGACTCAACCGTGAAATTCAAACTGTTTTTTTGATGACAGGCCTCCGTTGGATATTTACCAGTTCTTCGATTATCAAGGAAGCCGCCCGGTTTGGTGGTAACATTGAGGGTATGGTACCACCGATGGTTTTGAAAATGATAAAAGAAAAATTTCGTAACCAGTCCGCACCGTGACAACCGGCGTGCCGACAAACCACCCAATACCGCCACTCTCCCAAGACGCTTGCTTACGCAATGGACCTCTGGCAGCTCAATATTTTCTGCAAAGTCGTCGAGCAGCGGAGTTTTTCCAAAGCGGGAAAGCTGGCCCATCTATCTCAACCGACAGTCAGTAGTCATATTAAGGACCTTGAGAATCATTTCGGTTGCCGGTTGATCGACCGATTGGCCAAAGAGGCCGTTCCCACCAAGGAAGGTGAACTTCTATACCATTATGCCCAACGGTTGATTGGTTTGCGGGACGAAACCGAAGAGGCGCTAAGAAAATTCAAGGATTCTGTGGAAGGCAATTTGATTGTCGGAGGCAGCACCATTCCCGGTGGTTATCTGCTACCACAGTTGATCGCCGGATTCCTCAAGAAATTCCCGAAAGTTTATGTCTCCCTGCGGGTTGGGGGTACCGGAAAGGTCACGACCGACATTCTGTCAGGAAAGATTGAATTGGGGGTTGTGGGCGCCCGGATTTCAGACAATCACCTAGAGCAAATAGTCTTGCTGGAAGATAAAATGCGTCTGATTGTCCCCCGTGATCACAAATGGAGCGACAGGCGCAGCATCGATCTGAATACGTTGCTCCGTGAGCGATTCATTGTGCGTGAAACGGGTTCAGGTACACTTAAATCAATCCAGCACAATCTACGGAAAAGCGGATACACCCTGGAGCAATTCAATATCGTCTCAGAACTCGGTAGCACTGAATCAGTCGTCCAGGGGATAAAGAACAACATCGGCCTTTCGATTGTCTCTCCGATCGCCGTTGCAGACGAGCTAAATTCCGGAATGCTTAAGGCCCTGAGGATCAACGGTCTGAAACTCAAGCGCCATTTCTACCTCACACGGCACAGACACCGCAGCCTTTCACCGGCCGGGCAGGCTTTTATGGCGTATCTGCCAAAGGTGCTGGCTGATGAAAATCCGTTGCAAAACTTCCTGCAATAAACACAATTAGTTAATGTCCATCTACTTTTCACAGATGGACATTAGAAGTCATCTCAAAAAAGTTTTTTGGCTCAATCTCTGCGTTGGTACCTCGTTTCAAATCCTCGACATACTTTAGTATGCCTGCGTGTTGAAACTCGGATCCGCCTTGATCTTGAACCAAAATCCTAATTTTGAGATGGCTTCTAGTTAAAGACTTCTCAAGCGGTGTGGGCCTTTCGATGGAATAGGTACACAGATCGCCATCCCGTTGACACAACCAGAGCGAATTATGGCCGACACATCTGACTGCCGAAAGGGCAGATATCGTCAGGCAGAGTATGGGACCAGTGATTAGAAAAAGTGTTTGATAACCACAAAACCGGCGATCAAGAGGACCGTAAAGGCCACGGCCAGAATGTTGAAATATTTTTCTATAAAACGCTGGATCCTAGATCCGAAAAGATAGATGAGACCACCGACGAGAAAGAACCGCGCCGAGCGTGAAACGAAGGATGCGAGGATAAACACGACAAAGTCTATTTTAAACATACCGGCGGCAATTGTGAAAACCTTATACGGGATTGGGGTAAAACCAGCGATCCCAATGGCCCAGGCATCGTAATCCCTGTACAGATTGCCGATGTAGTCGACTTTGTTACCCAAACCGTAGAAGGCGATAATCTTATCACCAACGCCGCTCATGAATTGCCAACCGATCAAGTAGCCAAAACAGCCCCCCAGAACTGAGCCTACCGAACAAATCAGTGCAAACCGCATCGACTTCCGCGGCACGGCCACTGCTAAAGCGATCAAAAGAACATCCGGCGGAATCGGAAAAAAGGAGGATTCACTGAATGCCAGCAGGAAAAGCGCCCAAGAACCGTAAGGCGTTTCAGCCCAATGCAACACCCAATTATAGAGTTTTCTAAACATTTAGCGTTCGCTCCAACCATTTTCACCGACCAGTTTGACAAATCGACAACCACCGAGGTTGGATCGATTTACACCTTGTTCATCTTTATATACCTTTATCATTTCTTGCGAGTGCTGGTCGCCCACGGGGACAACCATCCGTCCACCGCTAGCAAGCTGAGCAATGAGAGCATCCGGAATTTTCGGCGCTCCGGCGGTAACGACAATAGCGTCGAAAGGACTTTCATCAACCCATCCGACGGTACCATCCCCATAGCGCGTTATGATGTTGTGATAGCGGAGCTGATCGAAAAGACGGCGTGTCTTTATCAACAGCGAGTGTATTCTTTCAATCGTGTATACCTTGTAGGCTATTTCGGCTAAAATAGCGGCCTGATACCCGGAACCCGTCCCAACCTCGAGTACGCGGTCGTCTTTTGCTAGTTGTAACGCCTGAGTCATTTCTGCGACGATGTATGGTTGGGAAATCGTTTGCTGCTCGCCAATAGGAAGGGGAAAATCACCGTACGACTGATCCCTTAAGGCTTCACTGACAAAAAGGTGCCGGGGAACCTTACGCATGGCTGCCAGCACATTTTGGTCAGTAATGCCGCGTCCTTCAATCTGGCGTTTGACCATTTCATCGCGCTGACGTTCGAATTTTATCGATTCCTTTTCGATCATACGTTCTCCGGCGAGGGTTTTGCAGTCACCAAACTCTTTTCGCAGGTGATGGATTTATCTCTTGTTGGAATACAGTTGGACGGCAAGTTCTCGATGCACCACCATATACATATCCGAGTTCCTTGAGGATCTTACCATCTATTGCTATCATGAATGCATCGCTGCGGCAGGCCATCCGATATTGAGCGTATGTTGGAATTTTTACTATCAGTTCCACCGGTTTAGGTCAAGAATATAGCTTGATAATTCCATCGAAGGCAGGGTTAGGTCGATAGGTTGCGAGGAAATGGTGCGCAGGATGCGAAATATAGCTGTTGAGGCGGCGGTCAGAACAGAATCAATCAGTTTCTGACCACGAAATGTGGCAACTGGTACAGCGAATCATATTTTGTATATGATTCGCTTATCGGTAATAATGATGTCTACATATTTGTCGTGGGATTCAACCGGTACCATGGGGATGATTTGATCGTCTAATGCCAGGGCCACTTTGCGTGTTGTAATCGGTAGATGTGGAATGAGTCTGTCGTAATATCCATCGCCAGAGCCGATTCGCCCCCCTTTTTCATCAAATGCAATACCGGGTATAATTGCGATATCAATGCAGTCGATCGGTACGGAACGGCACTGATCAGAATCCGGTTGCAGATCGGTTGACCCACCGGCTTTCAGATCATTTGAAAAATCATTTATTTTAAACAGTTTGAACTTCTTGGATCCGGTATCAATCAAGGGTAAAACAACGATCTTGTTGTGGTCAAAAGTCCGTTTGATAATCTCTTTTGATTGAACCTCGTTCGGATTATCGAGGTACATTAAGGCAATTTTAGCTTCGAGGAAATTAGCAAAATCAAAGAGGCGATCTTCAATTTGCTTGGTCTTTTCGGCAAGCGTGTTCTTGGGCAGTTTACCCAATGCGGTGGCAATCTCTTTGCGAATATCGTCCTTGCTTTTGTGAATTTCTTCCATAAACACTATCCCCTCACAGAATTCTGATGACCTTATAGATAAACCTGCCCCGCGTCAACCTGTATTCATTATTGACTAAAAAGTAACCCCATGTTAGATGGTTTCTGCGATTTTCCGGTTTCAGACGCCATCCTCAACCGGAACCCTGCCCTGCCATATCCTGTTATAGAGCTGCCGCATATATTGAATTACACGCGGTAATATTTCATGGCATCTACCTGAGCAGGAACATACCGAAAAAACGGAACTAAACATAGGTACAGATATGCTGGAAATCAAGTTTCTGAGGCAGAATTTAGCGGAGATTAAACGTGCATTGAACGCCCGTCAGTCTGACCTCGACCTCTCCACCTTCGAAGCGGCAGATGACCACCGCCGTGAAGTCCTTTTGGAGCTTGAGGAATTGCGACACGAACGCAATGTCGTTTCCAACCGGATTGCCGAATTGAAAAAAAACGGTGCCGATACACAGGACCGCGTGGAGCAGATGCGTGCGGTTGGGGCAAGAATAAAGACGTTGGAGTCAATGCTGGCCGATCATGAAGAAACGGTCAATAAAATATTAATGGAATTACCAAATATCCCGCATGCCTCAGTACCCGAAGGGAAGGACGAAAACGATAACCCTATACTCAGACAGGTGGGCACTCCGCCACATTTCGAATTTATCCCACAGGCACACTGGGACCTGGGCGCGAAACTTGGCATTCTGGACTTTGAACGGGCATCCAAAATTACCGGTGCAAGATTCCCCTTGTATTTTGGCCTCGGTGCCCGGCTGGAAAGGGCATTGATAAATTTTATGCTCGACATGCATGTTACCGAGCACGGCTATACAGAGGTCCTGCCCCCGTTTGTCGTCAATCGGCAGAGTATGACCCATACCGGCCAACTGCCTAAATTCGAGCATGATCTGTTCAAATTAGAAGGTTGGGATTACTTTATGATCCCAACTGCCGAAGTGCCGCTCACCAATATCCACCAAGGTGAAATCCTGGTTGTGGACCAATTGCCGATCTATTACACGGCCTACTCTCCCTGCTTTCGATCTGAAGCCGGATCCTATGGTAAGGACACCCGGGGGTTGATTCGACAGCACCAGTTCAACAAGGTTGAAATGGTAAAACTGGCGGCGCCGGAAACGTCCTACGATGAACTTGAGAAAATGTTGAGCAATGCCGAAGCCATTCTTCAACGACTGGACCTTCCCTATCGGGTTGTCACCCTTTGCACCGGTGACATGGGTTTTTCAGCGGCAAAAACATACGACATTGAAGTTTGGATGCCCGCTCAAAATACTTATCGCGAGATATCATCTTGTTCCAATTGTGAAAGCTTCCAGGCCCGCCGGGCGAATATCCGCTATCGGCATAAAGGCAAGAAAGGTACCGATCTCCTTCACACTTTGAATGGTTCGGGTTTGGCTGTCGGGAGAACTGTGGCCGCGATCTTGGAGAATAATCAGCAGCACGACGGTAGTATCGTCGTACCGGAGGCCGTGCGAGCCTATCTCGGTGGCCTGGAAGTCATAAAGCCGTGAGAATAGAAGAATTCCCCGAAGATATCCGCCCCCTCATCATTCCCCGGCCCACAGGCGAACTGATTTATCGCTGTTTGGGTTGCCGTGAGGAATTCGGAATCGAAAAACTTTTATATACCTGCCCGAAGTGCCGCCAGGTGCTCCTGCTAGAAGATCGTTCATTGCATAGATTACGGCAGATTGATGGCGCAACCTGGCATCGAATCTTTGACTACCGGAAAATGCTCTCCCAGCCAGCTCTCAAGGGAATCTATCGCTACCAGGAGTTTATCGGTCCGGTAATCCCGCTGGAGGACATGGTGTATCTTGGTGAGGGGCACACACCGGTAATCGAGGCCAACGATTTCATGCAGGAAAGGGTCGGCCTGCGGTATTACTTCAAGAACGACGGGCAGAATCCAAGTGCCAGCTTCAAAGACCGAGGTATGGCCAGTGCCATCACTTATATTAATTACCTGATCAAACGTAAATTGGTAACCGATGTATTAGCCGTCTGCGCGTCAACTGGCGACACATCCGCTGCTGCTGCCCTGTACGCCGCCTATTTGAATCCCCATATCAGATCCGCCGTACTGCTGCCCCACAAAAAAGTCACGCCACAACAACTTTCACAGCCTCTGGGCAGCGGTGCCGCTGTTTTTGAAATCCCCGGTGTGTTCGACGACTGCATGAAAATCGTCGAGCGACTTTCGGAAACTTACGATGTGGCACTGCTCAACTCGAAAAACGCCTGGCGGATCTTGGGTCAAGAGTCCTATTCTTATGAAATCGCGCAGGATTTTGAATATGATTTGCACGATAAAGTCATTGTCCTACCGATAGGAAATGCCGGGAATATAACAGCCGTGATGAATGGTTTCCTTAAATTTTATGAAACCGGCATCATCGACAGCTTACCGAAGATAATCGGCGTGCAGTCACAACATGCCAATCCGGTTTTTGGTTACTATCGGGAGCCTGTCCCGGCGATGAGAAAATTTGTGCCCGTCACCGTAAAACCCTCTGTCGCCCAAGCGGCCATGATCGGTAACCCTGTATCCATGCCCCGGGTTATCCATTTGGTAAATCGCTACAATCAGGAAGCCGGCGGCCAGCGTGTTCATATTGTTGAGGTGACGGAACAGGCAATTATGGACTGGGAACTTCTGGCCAATAGAAACGGCCACATCGCTTGTACCCATGGCGGGGAATCCTTGGCAGGTTTGGTGACTGCCAGGATGAATGATCTGGTTTCCGAAGACGAGATTGCAATCGTAGATTCCACTGCCCATGTGTTGAAGTTCGCCGGTTTTCAGCAGATGTATTTCGACGATGGGTTTCCACCAGAGTTTGATATCAAGGCCGATGGGAACCTCGTTAACATACCGCAGTACGTAAGGCCGACGAACCTCAAAAAAGTACCGGAACCCGGTAGACCGCTGACTGGTAAAGATCTCGAAAGGTTCGTCAAGAGTATTTCCGAAGAAGTCGCTCGCAGATTAAAACTGATATAAACTTGAGCTTTGCTGCTTTAAATAACTGTTTCTGGTATTTTCGAACGCCAGACGCATAGGGAGAGGCCTGCATGAGAAGCAAACTATTGTTATGGACAGCCTGCTGGGCGGGCATCATTGTTATAACCGCATGTGCCAGTGATAATTCAGATGTGCGTAAAAGGGAAATTGCTTGGCGTGATCTGGGAAAGCAGTATTACCTTGCGGGTGATTATACGGCAGCCCTCAAGTACCTATTGGACGCGGAAAACCTGTATCCGAATGACCATATTCTTCAGAACTACCTTGGCCAGGTCTATCTTGCCAAGGGCAAACCGGACCTGGCTGTCAAACACTTCAAGAACGCAATAAGTTTGAAACCGGACTACGCGGTAGCCAAAAACAATCTCGGGGTCGCCTATTTGGAGGAAGAAAAATGGGATGAAGCCATCGCGGTATTCAAGGAGGTTACCGGCGATCTATTGTACGCGACGCCTCACTATCCTTTGAGCAATATCGGCTTTGCCTATTATAAAAAGAAGAACTTTAAGGAGTCGGAAAAATATTATTTAGATGCCTTGGCTCTGGAAGCGAACTTCCCTCCGTCCCTCAGAGGACTGGGGCGGACATATGTTGCGATGGGCAAGGGTGCCGAGGGAGTGGCCGCCCTGTCTGCTGCAACCGACCTTTACCCGGAGTTTGCCGCAGCATACTACGATCTGGGTGAAGCTTATGTTTTGCTGAAGAACGTTCCCAAAGCCAAAGCGGCCTATGAAAAGGTCATCCAGCTCAAACCGGAATCACCGGAAGCCCGGGAAGCCAAGAGAGCACTGGTAAAATTGCAATACATACGCTAGAAAGATATTTCGTTCGGTTTCAAAGAGGGGACGGACAAGGCTTTCATTTGGACGCATATAGTGGGTGTCAAAAAAACGTTCCGTTGTGCGAACGTTTTTTTCTAAAACCACTTATACCACCTTTTCGTATTTCGGAAATTAATTTTAAAAGTCGTATAAAAAACAGCGGCCCGCCTTTCAGTTAATAAGCGGGCCGCTGTTTTTTTATTTTTTAGATGTTAAAGCACTTGGCGCTGCTCCAGTTGGACGATTCTCGGCGTAATGAAAATCAGCAGTTCATTGTTAGTTTTCGATTCCGACTCGGTTTTGAACAACCAACCCACCAGCGGGATGTTTTTGACCCCTGGCCAACCGGTAGAGGAATCCTGCTCGTTTTTCTTGATGATGCCGCCGATAACGATCGTGTCGCCATCGTTGACCAACAGTTCGGTCTGCGCTTCGTTAGTGTTCAGAGACGGAACGCCCAGGGTGATAACACCGATATCATTTTTTGTAATGAATATTTTCATCAGAATGCGATCGTCCGGTGTCACCGTCGGGGTCACCTCCAAAAGCAGGTCGATATTTTTAAATTTTACGGTGGCATTACCGGACGAATCCCTCTCCAGGTAGGGCCACTCGACACCCTGCTTGATTTTGGCTTTTTTGTTGTCGAGGGTGACGATTTTCGGTGCGGTAATAATCCGACCCTGTTTGTTGGCCTCAACCGCGTTGAGAGTGGCTTCGAGAGTCAATGGCGTTCCGCCGAGTTTCGTAAAATTGAATCCGACGGTCGAGGAAGACGCCGACGGGAAGTTCATGGCAACATCACCGCCGATGCCAAAACTGCCGATAGTGCCCGGCCCCCAGGCCATTTGCCAGTCGATACCCAGTTCCATCGAAAACTCGTCGCTAACTTCAACCACCTTGGCCTCTATGATAACCTGTGGTGTCACGGTGTCGATCCGGCTGACAATTTCCTTTATCTGCCCAATTTTGCTTGCGGTATCGGTAACGATCAGTTGGTTGTTGCGCTTATCGACACTGACGCTTCCGCGATCTTTCGTCAGCACCTTTTGAACGAGGGGTAAGACTTCGCCGCTGGCATCCGAGTAGTTAACGGCAATGTATTCAGTCACTAAAGGCTCCAAGGCCTTGACCACTTCCCGGGATTTCTGTTCAGCGGCAATCTGATCCTGCTTGGCCTTCTCTTCCGCTGTCAGTGTCGATATGGTGGCAATGCGAATAATATCGCCCTCATAAACCATTCCAAGGCGATTCATCTTTAGTACCAGATCCAGTACTTGATCCCATGGAACCGGTTTTTCGAGAGTCAGTGTCACCGTACCGGTAACATCTTTGTCGATTGCGAAGTTCTTGCCACTGATTTCACGAATGATGCGAAACACATTTTTAATGTCTGTTTCATAGAAATCAAGCGCAATTTTTTCACCGGTGTACCGCTTGGGAGAAGCGTAGCCTGACAACGAATACGACATGGGGGCACTCATCGTCATCGTCATCATACCTGAAGGTGACGCTTGCGCCGCAGGCGCTTCGGCTCCCATAATTTCAATGACGCCCGGTGTTTCTTGGGCACTTTGAACGGTCAATGTTGCCGGCGGGTCAGCAGGTGTTGGCCTTTGTGGCTGTGAAGTCTCTTCGCTCTCAGTTAGGGCCTCTGTCTGGGCCAAAACCTGTTTCCAACTTGGCAGATCAGCCTGTTCGAGCGGTTTGGGAGGAATGGAGGATGCACCGAACCGAATCATCAGAACATCGTCCTCTTGCTCAATATCGTATGACACGGCCTCCCGAAGTTCTATAGTCACCGAGGTTGTCTGTGGTTCCAAATTTTTATAAACGGGCGTTATCCGGTTAACAGCGCTCTCAAACCGGGTTGTGATCAACGGGCGGTCACGGTACTTTGGTAGCTTTGTGTCGTACAGTTTCAGCTGCAGTAATGTATCCGTGGTACTCTTTAAATCATAAGTGACCGGACGTGTTGTACCGACGATAAGGGTCGACTGACCGGCATCTTCGGTGATGAAGTCAAGACGGTTTATCCAGGCCGTTTTATCTTGAACGACACCCGCTGTCTCTGCTGAGGGCGCTGGGGTTACTGCCGGCGCTGGTGCCGGTACAAGGGGCTGCGGTGTTTTCTCAGCGGCAGCGATAGGTTCTGGCGCCGTAATCGTTTCCTCAGTGCCAACCTGAACCAGCAGTCCCGTCGGAGTTGATACAGCCGAATACGATTTCAAATACTCCGAATGGGTGTCGACAACCATCCGGATCTTTTTGGGGTAAACGAAGTAGCGAACTTGCCGCACCGATTCGGTGTCCGCCTTTACCACCTGTTCACCTTGGGTGGGGCTTTTCAAATTTGGTATATCGAATACGATCCGGGCGGGTTTATCCAAAGCGAAGACTTTGAAGTCTTCGATGGTACCGTCGGTGTTGACACTAATTTGGGTCTGATTTTCCGTTTTATTTACGTAAACGCCTTCAAGACGGGAGGCCGGAGCAACGGTGGATGTCTCTGCGGGAACGTTGCGGGTTTCGGATTCACTCACCGGTGCCTCACTGATCGTGGTGTCAAGAGGCTTGGCAAAAGAAATTCTGATGCCTTTCTTTTCAGCCGTTACTTCATAAGGAACGTCCTGTTTCAAGCTGATCAACAGGCGTGATATATCCTGTTTATCATTAATCGGCGAAACTTCGACGGAGTCAATGATTTCATGATTCGATAAAACAAGAGGCTCGACAGCACCGTCGATTTCTGTGTCCTGAAAGTAAAACAATATACCCAAAGGCAGGTTTTGTTTTACTGACGTATAAGTAAGCTGACGATTACCGTTGACCACGACAACATAGGACGAATCGTCCTCGGAAGCGGTAATCCCGGTGATGCGTTTCGAATCGGGAAGTTGCTGAGCGCTGGACGCGTCATTGACCACCGGCTTGTTGGCGGTACAACCACCTGACAGCCCGAACAGGACGATAAGAAAAATGGCCAGTGCTGCGCGTTTGTTGACTTTTGCAAATACGGTGCTCATGGGATCATTCTCCGGGAGGTTTCGGGAGTACGAGTTCTTTGTTACGGATTTTCTGTGTTCCGGCAACTTCATCGGTTTCTTCCTCGATAACAACGCGGTCTTTTTTTATGTCAGTAACTTTTCCGGAATGAAGGCCGATAAAGGTCCCCTCTTTTATAATATATCCTTTACCGGAAGCCTCCTGTACAAGGGCCCTGTTGCCGCTGCTGGCCATTATGATTCCGACCAATTTCAGCTGTCCGATGTCGATTCTCTCCAGGGGCGTCCGGGGGACCCGTCTTTTTTTCTTGGCAGTGACCGGGGGCGCTTCGGGCTCATCCTTGAAGAGCGGCTCAAAAGGATTGATCCTGCCTTGTGGATTATACCTTACAGGGGCGCCTTTCTGCATGGCAACGGTCGTAGCGCCCTTTTTCACCGCGGGATTAACGGCAGCAACCGTTGCGGCAGGGTCGGTCGGTATGATCGTATCAGGCTCGGGTGTTAATGGTGCTGTTGCCGGCTGAATCACAGCGGCTGAAGAAGGCACGGCTTCTGTGGCTGGTTTTTCCTGAGCAACGGCGTTTGTAGCAGAGGGGGCTGCCTGGGGCCGTGCCATCTCTGGCGGTAATCTTTTTACCTCCGGAATTGCTGCCGGTTGCTCGGCTGATGCCGTTGTCGCCTTGTTGGCAGTTACCTCTGGGGGCATTTTGACCTTCGGCTGCGAAATGGCGGTCGATGCTGTCACCGGTGCCGTTGAGTTCTTGGCAACCATTGGGGGGGCTTTCCTGCTCGCCGGCGTTGCAGCTATATCGGATTTAGGCCTGAGTTCTGCCGTTGAAATTCTTTTCACCACCGGGGCCGCCTGGATTCTTTTACCTACTTTGGCGACGGTGACAGCCGGCGATGCGGACTGGGCACTATTGCGGGCAAGTGCAGTGGGCGTTTTCGGAGCGACAATTTTCTTCCTAACCACCTTGGGCTTCGGAAGGGTCTGCTTTTGAAAATCGCAGCCCCAGGTTGCCACAACAAAACAAGACAATAAGGCCAGTGTAATAATACCGCGCAGTTTGCTCATATCGGATCGTTTCTGGGTTTAAGCGTTGGTTATTTTTTGCTTTTCTTTTTCTTCTTCTTGGACGATTTCTTTTTTGAAGGCGGAGCACTTTCAATAAACTTATAGGTCACGGCTGTGCATGATGTGACCAATGAATCATTCCCTTTCACAGGTTTCATCGAGATGTCTCTGATATTGACGACCCGTGACAGCCTGGCGACCCGATCGAAAAATATGGCAACGTTATGAAAATCGCCGTTAACCTTAATGGCAACCGGAATCTCGGCGTAGAAATCTTTTTTCGTTTCATTTTTTGGCTTGAACAAAAGAAATTCGAGGCCAGATTCTCTTCCGGAGTCTGAAATACTGGTAAGCAGTGATGGTATCTCTTCTTTTTCCGGAAGCGACTTCATAACGATCCTAAATTGGTCCTCGGCATCCTTCATTTTTCTCTGAAACTTTTTTAGATCTTTTGCGTTTTTCTTTGCCGTTTTAAGCTCCGCCTCGAGTTTTGCAAGCTCTTTGTCAAGCGTATCGATAGTCTTGTATTTTGGCATATAGAACAAGAAAACCGCTGCAGCGATGAAGATCAGACAAATCCCTGCACTTATCAGGAGGCGATAGATTTTGGAAAGTTTTTCGATTTTATCGAAAAACGGTTCAAGGGCATCCAAAGAGAGATCAGGTTTTTTCATGTTCGTTTTCTTTTCTTTTTCGCTTTGTCCGGTGCACCAATTTGTGTTTCTTTCGTGTCGGCCTTTTTGTCACAGACAATCGAGAACTTTTTCAGGTTCGAGCCTTGGACCACATGTTTTTCTAAAGTATTTAGCTTTACAGCACTAAACCACCCAGATCCTTCCAGGCGGGTCATGAAGTCGGCCACCGTTTTATTATCCAGCGCGATACCGGTAACCTTGATATCCTTGGGATGGTCGCTAAATGAAGTGAACCACATCCGCTTGGCAATGATTTTCTCGGTCATGGCTTCGAGTATCTGAACCGGTTCGAAACGGTCGGTCTCCAGTTTGCGGATGACTTCGGTCTTTTTCTGCAGAATCGCAAGCTTCTTTTTGATATCTTCGATCTGCTGGGTAATCTTCTGGTATTTTTTCAGTTCGTTTTCCGTGACGGTCACGTTCTTTTTGAGTGCCTTTATCCGTCCTCCGAGATGGATGTTGTAAAAGGTAAGGACGGCCAGCATTAGAAAAACTGAAAGAAAGAAGACCGAAATCTGGCGTCGGATGTTTTCTTTTTTCCGGGCGGCTCTGAAAGGGAGCAGGTTGATGCGTATCATTTATCGTTAATCTTCCTTATGGCCAGGCCCATAGTAATTGCAGCCTGGGGAGCAATTTGTTCAATGTACGCAGGGTCAAAGCTGCTGTCTAAGACAAAGTTACCGAAAGGATTTATGGTCGTCACTTCAGACGACGTTTCATTCGCCAGAAGTTGGCGGAAGTCCGAGATGTTACCACCGCCACCACTGAGCATGATCCTTTTGATCTGATCTTCCGGGTATGTTGAATAGAAGAAATCGATGGCTCTCCGTATTTCCGTACACCAGTCAGAAACAACGCCGATAACGATTTCCTTCAAGTCCTCTGCAGAAATTTTGTCTGTCTGCCCACCGAGTTTGATCGTTTCCGATTCATCGAACGAACAATTGACCAATGATATAATCTTCTGATTGATCTGACCGCAACCCAGGGCGACATCCCGCATGAAAACCGAGTTGCTGCCCTTCAGGATGTTAAGCGAGGTTTTGCTTGCTCCGATGTCGATCAATGCGACGTTCTCGTCTTTGACTTCATAATTGACTTCAAAAACATTCTGAAGGGCAAACGCTTCAATATCAATGATGCAGGGGTTTAATCCGGCCATGCTTACTAAGTTTATGTAATCATTGACCATTTCCTTCTTTGCGGCCACAAGAAAGACGTTCATCTGATTGGGATTGTTTTCGTTCGGTCCCAGAATTTGAAAATCCAGATTGACGTCGTTGATATCGAAGGGAATATATTGTTCGGCTTCGTAATGAATGGTCTCCTGGAGTTGGTCTTCGGCCATTGTCTGAACGTTGATCTTTTTAACAATGACCGAATAGCCGCCGATCGATACTGCAACATTTTTCTCATGAATATTGTACGTCTTGAACAGTTCTTTAATTTTGTCGGCAACGTCCTCGGGTTCGTTGATCGTTCCGTCCTCGATCAGACCCGGGGTAATGTCGATCATTCCGAATCGCTTCAGCGTCCGGCCTTTGGGCGATTCGACAATTTCAGCGGCTTTTATCGTTCTGGAGCCAATGTCAAGCCCGACGAGTTTGTCCTTTTTTCCGAATAGCATATGCGTTCTCTTAGTCTTTAAATATTTTGTCTTTGTCTGAAAGTTCGAGTCCGAGGGCCAGTATGATCTTGCGCTTTGTTTCCATGCGACATGGTAAACCATTTTCAATTCGGGTTATCGTAATCGGCGATACCTCAGCAGCCCGTGCGAGTTCGGCTTTGCTCATCAGCAGGGCTTCCCTGGTTTTTTTTAATGCGTTTTCTTTCATTCGCCCGGTCAGCTTTAACGGTCTGGTAGAGTCCTTAGAGGACAGTCGTGATTGAATTCGTTGGTTCGCTCTTTTTGATCTTCTTAATGATCGCATTCTATTGTGTTTAAGTCAAGCTAATTGTGGCATAATTATATATAATTATAGATAGTTACATCATGTTGCGGATGTTCGGAATTGTATTGACCCATATCTTGGGTCCCTGCTGCGATTCTTTTTAATGAATTTCATTTGGATTACATTGTAACACATTTTTTTAATTTTGGTAATATAATTTCGGCCCTTGCGCCCGCCCCCATCGCGTGTAACCAGTTGTCAATGGGTCGGATAATAAAAATATCTGCAAATGGGTCAAGCATGGTGGTTAACCGGTCATTACTTGAAGTAACAAGGCTACCGCATTGAATGACGGTATTTTCAACTCTTTTTAATCGCTCACGCATCAATGTGTATATCGGTCTTTTTGGCTGAGGGTTTAGTCGCAGCGTAAAAAAGATCGGTTCCTACTGAGTGTCAGTTGCTCCCGGGACGATTGGTTACGGTCGGAATTTGACGACCGCTGGCGTCGACTGAAGGACAAATACACCGGTATCGAGGTTTATGGATCGGACGGTTGGCACGCATTCGATGTCGATTGTAATTTTTTACCCAGCATGCTAACAAAAGCCACTGCTTTAAGTTCACTTATACCCGTCATATCAACTGCTTTCACCGGATAGACCGGTTTACCGGAGAAATCGATTCATCAGGCGCATTGCACCTCTTCGCGCGCCCGGATCTTATTACGAAAGGTGTGCACACATTGACTGTTAATGATCAATCGGCTGAAGAGAGAAACAAACCGTTTCGCCTGGTCAAATATTTCGCCGTTACCAGCTTGAGCCTCATATTTTTAGGGACCTTAGTTCTGTCGATGTTGAATAATCACTGGGCCCGTGCGATGCAGCGTGAAAAAAGTGAAGAATATGCTTTCGTGATCATCGAAAACCTCAACCATCAAATATTTTTGCAATTTGTAATGCCAGTGGTGTTGCGTTTTGGCAAAATACAACTACGAAATGAAGAGCAATACGAGCTCATGGATAAGGTTGTGCGAAATACTCTTCACAGTTTCAAGGTAGAGATGGTCAATATCTACGACATGAACAATGTGATTTCATACAGCTTTGACCAAGACCTGATCGGTAAGATGAATATGGGCGGTAACAGCTACCAAACGGCGGTAAATGGCCAGACCGTGTCACGGCAGTCACAACGGGGCAATTTTTTGGAAATCCTTTTGGGTATTCCGAAGGAAAGCCGTTTTATCACCTTTGCACCACTACGGGCGGAACAGCTCCCTTCTCGAATATCGGGGCCGGTTTTGGGCGTGATTGAAATCGTCCAGGACCTGTCTGCTGAGTACAAGTCGATTTTCAAGTACCAGGTTTATGTCGTCACGACCAGTGCCCTGATGATGTTAACGCTCTTTCTATTTCTTATTTTTGTTGTGAAGAGAGGTGAGGGTATCATCGAAAAAAGGGCCCAGGAAAGACTGCGGTTGAAAGAGCAGCTCGATCGAGCGGCCCACCTTTCTTCTCTTGGGGAAATGGCCGCCGTTATTTCCCATGAAATCAGGAATCCTTTAGGCATAATTTACAGCTCGTCCGAACTGTTAAAGAAAAAGATGGCGAAGCTGGAACCGAGCAACACGATCCCCGACATTATCGTCGAAGAATCCACTCGCCTGAACAATATCATTACCGATTTCTTAAATTATGCCAGACCCCGATCTCCCCGCCTGGCACCCTGTCACGTAGAAGATGTTCTTGAAAAAAATATAAACTTCCTGGCGCCACAGATGAAAAGTAAGGGGCACGATGTCCATATTTCAATTGACGGCGATCTGTCGGAAGTCATGGCGGACACGGACATGCTCTATCAGGCGTTTTTAAACATCTTCATCAATGCCTTGCAGGCCATGCCCGACGGTGGGGAAATTTCAATCCAGGTTCGACCCGTCGAGGGAGCCGTGCAAATAAGCTTTGCCGACCAAGGCGCAGGCGTCCCGGAAGACTTGCTTGAAAAAATATGGGACCCTTATTTCACCACCAAGGATAAGGGAACCGGATTGGGACTGGGGATTGTAAAAAACATTATCGACGCCCATGGCGGCGATATTCGGATTGAAAATACTCCTGAAGGAGGGGCTCGGGTCGTGGTCCAGTTGCCCCGCAACCGGAAAGGTTGATTATGGAAACGATACTGATCGTCGACGACGAAAAAAATTACCCGCGAATCCTCGGCGCTGTCTTGGAAGAAGAGAACTTTGAGATATTCACTGCTAACAGCGGTCCGGAGGCGATTGAGATTTTGGCCAATTCAGACGTTGATCTGGTGCTAACCGACATGAAAATGCCTGTGATGGATGGCATCCAGTTGCTTGAGAAAATCAAAACGAAAGATCCTGAGCTTCCGGTTATCATGATGACGGCCCATGGTACGGTTGACAAAGCGGTGGAAGCCATGCAGAAGGGCGCTTATAGCTACATATTGAAACCCTTCGACAATGACCGTCTGATCATCTATGTCAACAAAGCGATATCCATGTACAGGGTGATCAAAGAGAACCGTGACCTGCGTAATGCCGTTTCCTCCCAATATAGCTTCGGCAACATCATCGGTAAAAGCAAACCCATGCAACAGGTTTTCGATATGATCCGTAAAGTCGCCCCGACCAGCGCGACGGTACTTATCGCGGGGGAGAGTGGCACCGGTAAGGAGCTTGTCGCCAAATCAATTCACTTCAATAGCACCCGCCGGGATAAACCATTTGTGGCTGTCAACTGTTCGGCGCTGGCAGAAACCTTACTTGAGAGTGAATTATTCGGACACGAGAAAGGCGCCTTCACTGGCGCAGTGGCAATGCGAAAAGGACGGTTTGAACTGTCCGATAGAGGGACACTTTTTTTGGATGAAATCGGCGAGATGTCCACCGGGTTGCAGGTCAAACTTCTGCGGGTTCTGCAGGAAAAGGTTTTCGAACGTGTCGGTGGAACAAAACCGATTACGGTCAACATCCGCGTGATAACCGCTACGAATCGTGACTTGAAAGAGGAAATGAAACAAGGTCGCTTCAGGGAAGACCTTTACTACCGGCTCAACGTCGTTCATATTGAATTGCCGTCACTCAAGCAACGCCAGCAGGACCTCCGCCTTCTGGCGGATCATTTTATTAAAAAGTACGCCCAAGAACGCAAGCATGGTATCCCGGTATCCGGCATTGATCCCGAGGTCGAAAGACTCTTCTACGAGTACAGCTGGCCGGGAAATGTGCGCGAACTCGAAAACCTCATCGAACGCCTGATGATAATGAGTCCCGGTGGGACGATAAGACCCGCCGATCTGCCCAAAAGTTTCAGGGATACTGTTCATGACGACCTTTACCTGGAGAGCATTCCGGCCGATGCAAAACTTCAGGATACATTGGTAATGATCGAAAAAACGATGATTTTAAGAGCGTTGAAAAAAACCAATTACGTCCAGGCGAGAGCCGCGGAACTGCTCGGAATTGGTAAAAGCGGTTTGAATCAGAAAATCAAGAAGTACGATCTGGATGTCAGGCCCGGATAAATCGATTCCAAGTAGCATTGATTAATTTGGCCCGAAATCTCAACACTGGAATAGCGTACCGCCAACGAAATGCTCATCTGATTTCCTCCGTTAAGTCCGACAAGAAGAAACCGTTTCTGTTCGATTTTATAGTGGTTGTCAAAAAAACGTTCCGTTATGCGAACGTTTTTTTCTACAACCACTTATACCACCCGTTCCGTATTTCGAAATTTATTTTTGAAAAGCGGTATAATCACTCTGCCGGAGTTGCCGAAACAACCGGTTTGACAGCAGCGGACCCGATGCGCTCTCGCGCTAAATCAGCATAAAGCGAATCTGGATATTCGGAGAGGATCTTCTGGTAGGCAACCATGCTTTTTTCTGTGTTTCCCAGCGTGCCGTATAGCCGCCCGAGGTTAAAGAGGGCTTCACCTTTAAGCGCGGCATTGCTTCCCGCCGCAGTAGTTTCAAAATACTCTGCTGCCTTTTCAAGTTCGTTTTTTGCTTCGTGGGCATAGCCCAGCCCGTTCAAAATCTGTCCCCGGTAAAACGGATCCACGAAGTCTTCAAGGGCGATTTCGTATAGCGCAATCGCCTTATCGGGATCGCCGCCATTATAACAGATATTGGCCAATATGACGCGGGCGGCTTTCCCTCCCGGTTGACCACCATAATTGATCAGTATTTTGTCAAATTCAGGACCGACGGCCTGATAAGCTTCAAGCGGCCCTTTTTCATCGCGAAGGGTTTCATATCGGCTCCAGCTTTCTTGCAATTGTGCCTCAGCCGCGCTGGCCTGCCTGTGGGCATAATAGCTGAATCCTGAAATCCCCAGGACGATCAAAATGACTCCCCCCATCGCACCGAGCACCTGGATCTTGTATTTCACTATCGTATTGAACAGTTTGGCCGAAAAGGTCAAAAACTCATCGGGTTCCTTTAGCAATTGCTTACGTGTGACCTTTTTTGCTTTTGCCATATCAACACTCCTCCAACACCTTCTTTATTCGCGTCCATCCTTCGTCAGGCACAGTCGCGCCGACAGCCTGACACACCTCGTATCCACAGGCTGAACCTATTTGTCCACATTTTTCGAGTGAAAAACCGTTTACCAGCCCATACAAAAAACCGGATGCCCACAGGTCACCAGCGCCGGTTGTATCCACCGCCCGGTCATCGCCAATAGGGTCAATTTGAATCATCTGATCCCCGCTGGCGATGAAACTGCCACGTTCTCCGACTTTAACAACGGCGATGGCAGCCTTTTTCGTCAGGGCTGCCAGAGCTTTCCTTTCATCGGAAAAACCGGTAAACGCCCGCGCTTCGTCCTCATTTGCAATGACGATATCGACGGACCGGCTGACGATCCGGTTTAGCAACTCTCTGGACTCTTCAACGACCGTATAGCTGGCCAGGTCCAATGAAACCAAAGCACCACTCTGCCGAGCGGCGCTAATGGCAGCCGTGATCAATTCCGGGTTAAAGAGCAGATAACCTTCAATATGGACAACAGCCGCTTTATTGAAGCAACCGTTGGTCAATTCTTGCGGTTGTGTTTCTGAAGACGCTCCCAGGTAAGTAAACATCGAGCGCTGGGCATCCGGTGTGATAACCGACAGTACCCGACCGGTGGGGGAGTCGGAAGTAAAAAGGACCGGGTCCACTTTGTTCTTTGAAAGATCCTCTCGGAACAGTTGGCCCCAAGTGCCGTTGCCGCACTTGCCGACAAACCGGGCCTGTCCACCAAGCTTTCCGACACCAACCGCGGTGTTGCACGCCGACCCACCGGGTACGATCTTGGGGTTGCTGGACGCCCGTGCAAGGGTATTCTCGATGAACGCCTTGTCCACTAAGATCATGCCTCCCTTAGCCGCACCGGTTTGCTCGAGAAAGGCGTCATCTTCATTGCACAGGATGTCCACCAGGGCCGATCCGACGCCAACGATCAATTTGTTTTCAGATTTTAACTTTTCCCGTACGTCCATGAGCCGATCCGTCATTGATATAACCCGCGTATTGTGTGAATTACTTTCAGTCACGTAAGAAACAATTGCCGCCGCCTCTCATGATGAGATCGTCAGAATCGTTACCACACCAAAGACGAGTGAATCCATCCCCGGTCACCGTCCGCATGCTCAATATTCAACCAGTCGCCTTTACGATCCAATACCTTGAAGGGCACACCGTTTTCGACGGTAAATACGATTTCATGCTGGCTCCCGGGACCCTGGCGAATATTGCATTGCGGTTTGTTGGTAATAACGGTTTGAATTTTTCCGGTCAAACTATCGTGAACCCAGCCGACATCATTTTCAAAATCTCGAAACTGGATCCAGCCCCCTTCTTTATTTATGACCTCAAAAGGATAATACTGTTGTACTTTCCAGATCACATCGTGTGCGGTCCCCGGACCAGAGCGGATATTGGCAATACTGCCGGTAATTGCGAGACGCTCGGCCAGGGCCGTTGCGCTGCAAAGAACCAGGAATAGAAAAGTAACCAATGCACAAGATTTCATTTATATTCACCAATAGGGTCTGATCGCCCGTTGCCGGCTTTTCTTCCGGAATTGTCTGGATATTTTCGGTTTAGATCGTATAAAACACCAATTCCGGCAGCCGAACGCATGTGAGCTTGTTACCGTACACGGCTCCCGTATCTATACCTATTTTATTTGGCAAGAGCAGCGGTTCGTGCAGCGGTGTGTGACCGAACACAACCATCTTACCGAAATCATATTTGGATTGAATGAAACGTTTTCGAATCCAGAGGAGGTCCTCGGTTTTCTGATCCTTGATTGGCACCTTGTTTTTCAATCCCGCATGTACAAAGATGTAATTATCTGTTTCGTAGAAAATCCTGAGGCTGTTGTAAAAATCGAGATGCTTCCGAGGAATCGGAGGCTCACCATCTTCCCGAGGGCGGTTCATGTAACTTTCCAGAGTTTGCTGTCCGCCGTTGACCAGATAGGTAAGCCGGTCATCGCCTGAGAGGTATTTCTCCAGCATTTCTTCATGATTGCCTTTCAGAAAGACCGTATTGGCATGTCGTAATTTCAGATCGGCAAGGTACTCGACGACTTCGAAAGATTGCGGCCCCCGATCGATGTAATCACCAAGGAACACAAGTGTGTCGGATTCGAAGTCAAGGTCGATCTTGTCCATCAACGCCATGAGCTTGTCATAGCACCCGTGAATGTCGCCGACCGCGTATATTTTATTCATAACCTATATAAGAAATTTTTTAGATTGAGGGTGTCTGCTCAATGAAACCAAAAGGCGCGTCGCGGACGATCGAAGCGCCGAATCCCTTCTTCTTCCGCGGCCCTATGGGCATTAGAAAAGTCGTCTGCAGTCGGTCTCGCTGCCAGCGCCTCTATTTCGGCGGCCCGTCCGCAGGGCCTGTATTGAGACATAAGGTTCACATATGTGTCGGGTGAGATTTCATTGGCAATGAAACGCATGATATCTCTTGTGCCGGCCAGCCCACGCGGAAGAATGAGATGGCGAACCAACAGCCCGCATCTGGCGATCCCGTTGTCATCAATAAGCAGGTCGCCAACCTGTCGATGCATCTCCCGCATCGCCCGGCGGGCAACCGCAGGATAGTCAGCGGCGTTACAGGTTTGCTCAGCAATCTGGGAATCCCAGAATTTAAAATCGGGCATGTAGATATCGAAAACGTCTTCGACAAGCTTCAGCGTCTCGATGCTGTCATAACCGCCGCTGTTGTAAACCAGGGGCACCCGAAGGCCATCTTCAACGGCAAGGACAAGCGCTTCAAGGATTTGTGGTATGACATGGGAAGGCGTGACAAAATTGATGTTATGGCAGCCCATCTCCTGCAGCTCATTCATCATTGCAGCCAACTGCACGTCAGTGACCTCCTGCCCGCTCTCCTGGTGGCTGATGTCGTAATTTTGGCAAAAAGTGCACATCAGATTGCAATGGGTAAAGAATATGGTGCCGGATCCATTTGAGCCTACCAGGGGCGCCTCTTCGCCAAAGTGGGGACTGTAGCTCGAAACCCATGCATTCGCACCGGTCTTGCAAATACCCGTCTGACCGGCAAGACGGTCGACTCGGCACTCCCGGGGGCAAAGAGTGCAGGCACGCATAATTTTCCTGGTTAACCGGATCCTTTCCGAAAGTCTGTTTTCTTGGATGAGACGGATGTATGACGGAAGTATGTCGGTCACCCTATTTATCCCTGCGGTCGTCAGTATTTACGCACTCCCCGCCACTGAACTAATGCTGTATCAGTTCCACAAGAATCTTCTCGGCCAGTCCAAACCCGAGCGCATACCGATTGACGTCGGCCGCGATCACGACTTGGCCTTTGTTCTGGTTGGTAATGATTTCGATAGGATCGCCGATTCTAAGCCCCATTGTCAGCAATCGCATCCGTGCCCCGGAACCGCCGTTGATCTCTCTGATAATTAACCGTTCCCCCTGTTTTGCATTGACAAGCGACATCAGCTGTTCTCGATCTTTCAGGCAGTCGGTACATATGCCATAGAGCTCCATTTTATGCTGAAGCACATGGAACCCGAATTCGGCAGCGATCTTTAACTGCAGGGTTTCCATTTGATCGTTACGGAATTCGACAATATTCTTGCATTTGGTGCAGATCATGTGATCGTGATGATGGCCGATATGGTGGTGCTCATATCGAACCTGGCCATTGTTGAACCGGTTTTTTCGAGCAAAGCCGAAACGGCACATCAAAACCAGGGTTTCATGGATAAATTCTTTCGAAAATTCAACGCCATCCCCCTGGAGGTGTTGCCGCAGATCTGCTTCGGTAACATGTTGCTCCGTTTTCAGGAATGCCTCGAGGATCTTGAACCGCTCTTCAAATCGGTCGATATGCTCCTGCGTGAATAGTTTTTTGAACTGTTCTTTTTCCTGTTTATGGATTTGTTGCATGGCAGGTGGTCAGACTTTTTGGCCCGCACTCACGGTGTCTATCAGTCGTCAGGACGTCTTGTATTCACCGTTGGCGATGCTGGGTGGTGAAATGCACGAACGGTTCCGCTGGCAGGGCGGCATGGAAAAAATTGGTGTATTAACGTGATGGCCCGGGAATCTCGAGCGTTGAGCAGGACCCTCCCGAGCATTGCCGTGTCTCAGTTTTAGTGCTTTGACTGGCACCCGCTCCGGCATTCACTGCATAATTGGTGCAGCTTAGAATACGTTCGAAATCTTCAGCGCCACATTTCGGGCAACACATTTCGACGGTATCATTATCCTTCATGATTAGAATTTCGAAACATTCAGAACACTTTGAGCATTTGAATTCATATATCGGCATCACTCGATCCTTTATTTAATACTAATTATTAAAAGAGGAAATATATTTTATATGTCCACGCTTGTCAAGCGGATGAAGACGCAACAGGGCACATCGCCACGGGTACCCGACAGACATCGCGTTCAGCCCTTCAACAGCTCCCGGGCGTGATTTAAAGTTGCGGCCGTAATATCGACGCCGCCGAGCATGCGGGCGATTTCTTCGACGCGCTCTTTATCATCCAACGGATTGATAACCGTCAGGGTTCGACCGTTCACAACCTGCTTTGATATGCCCAGATGGTGATGGCCGAATTTGGCTATTTGGGGCAGGTGGGTGATGCAGAACACCTGGTGATGGCGAGCCAGCTCCAAGAGCTTATCGCCCACGACTTCTGCCGTCCCACCTCCGATTCCGGCATCGACTTCATCGAAGATGACAGTTTCAACCGTTTCGGTTTCTGCCAATATGGCTTTCAAGGCCAGTACAATTCGGGACAGTTCACCTCCGGATGCAATGGCGGCCAAGGGTTTGAGGTCCTCGCCGATATTCGGGGCGATTTTGAAGGTTACACGATCGACGCCGGTTTCAATAATCTGCATACCGTCAATCTGCAGACAAGAAGCGGTCTGATCTTCGGCCGGAAAGCGGCGTATCGCCGCCTCAAATCTCGTCTGCGGCATGCTCAGGCTCGCCAACTCGGCTTCTACTTTTCCAGCCAACTCCCCGGCCGCTGCCTCCCGCTCTTTTGAGAGACGGGTTGACAGGTCAGAAAGTCGTTTGTGCAGTACTGACAGTCTTTCTTCTGCCTTGGCAATCTTATCATCGAGGTTTCCAAGCTCAGATAATTGCTGGGAAATGTTGCCATGGTGTTTAAATACGCCAATCAGGGAGCCGCCGTATTTACGTTTGAGCTTGTTGATCAAATCCAGCCGCTCCTCCACCGCATCCAACCGGCTTTCATCCGTCTGGACCGTTTTAAGGTAAGACCTGAGATCTGCAACCAGATCCTCAAGGTGAAAGGATATCTCTGTCAGTGACTCGAATCGTGGCGTTAAGGCGGTATCTATTCGAGCGGCCTTGTCTATATTGTGACGCACAACGACCAATTGCTCGATAGCTGATCCCTGGCGGCTGTAAAGTTCTTCAATGGCCTGATACACCGACTGTGACAAAAACTCGCTGTTTTTGAGTCGGCTGCGCTCTTGCTCAAGCGCGATGTCCTCTTCTTTCTCTAACGTCGCCGCCTCGATTTCCTTTTTCTGAAACTGCAACAATTCGCATTGCTTCGCCTGGTGGTTTTTGAGCAATTTGAGCCTGTTCACTTGTTCCATCTGCGGCAGCACCCGACGATAACAGTCGACATGCGACTGGCGCAGAGGCAACAAACCCCCGAATTGATCGAGGATTAACAGGTGCTGTTCGTCTTTGAGAAGGCTCTGATGGGCGTGCTGCCCGGAAATACTGGCCAGATTTGCGGTGACGGTGCTAAGCAACTGCATTGTCGCCAGGCGGTTGCCGATATAGATTCTATTGCTTTCGCTGTGTGAAATGATCCGCCGGATCAACAAGGCCTCGTCGGTAGGGTAACCATGTTCGGCTAAGGTTAGGGCAGCCTTGCTGTCCGCTGGCAATTTAAACAGGGCTTCCAGCTCGGCGGCCTTGCAACCGGTCCGGATTAGCGTCGCTGACGCCCGACTGCCGAGAAGCAGGTTGACGGCGTTGATGAGAATCGATTTTCCGGCACCGGTTTCACCGCTCAAAATCGTGAGTCCAGATGAAAAGTGAATCCTCAGATCATCGATTATGGCGAAATTGCGGATGGAAAGTTCCAGGAGCATGAGAGCGCCATTCTAAATGCGTGGAGCCGTTTTCTTGATATTTGCGCCGCACCGGCGGTAATGGTAAGGCAATTTTATCGCACAAGCGTGATTTTTTGTAAAGATTGCGGCCAGACGCCGGTTATAGTGGTTGTTCAAATACATCCGTTATTCGAACGTTTTTTCTACAACCTCTTATATCATCCTTCCGCATTTCGGCGTTTATTATTGAAAATCGATATCAATAGGCGCAAGGCCAAAAGACTCCCAATGTATGCGCATCAATATATCTATTGGTGACTATTACTCCGGATACCCGGTTATTTCTCGAATGCGGCGATAAAGGGGCTTAAGACGCCGATACAGTTTCTTGTAAACGTCGCGATACAATGAATCATACACGTGATGAGCGGCCATGTCCGGTTCAAAGACCTGTCCAATCCGGACCATGGCTGCGACGGCCGAACTGCAATCCGGGTGAAATCCAAGACCCACAAAGGCCGTCAAAGCGGCCCCGAGACCGGAAGTTTCATAAGTGTGCGGCCTTGCGGTCGGCATGCCGAACACGTCGGCCGTGAGTTGCATGGCACTATTACTCCGGCTGCCACCACCGGAAACCCGCAAGCTGGTCATTGGAATCTTGGTCCGCTTCTCGATCCGCTCCTTGCCCTGCCGCAGGGCATACGCCAGTCCCTCGAGGATGGACCGATAGAGATGAGCCCGCGTGTGCACATCGCCGAATCCGATGATTGCGCCTTTGGCCTCCGGGCCGGGTTGTTTCAGTCCCGGGGACCAGAAGGGTTGCAGCATGAGCCCCTGGGTTCCCGGAGGCACCTTTGCAACCAAGTCTTCGAACAGTGTTTCGATTTCTAAGCCTTTTTCGGCAGCCATTTGCTGTTCCGGAAAACCAAATTCTTCTTTGAACCAACTGACCATCCAAAATCCACGGTAAATTTGAATCTCCATGGTGTAATGGCCCGGAATAACCGACGGGTAGGCCGGTAGCAGGCGCACGGGTTCCATATATTTAGCGTTGGTCACGTTGATAGTGGCGGTGGTGCCATAGCTGAGACAACCAACTTCCGGGGTTATTCCACCCGATCCGACCACTTCACAGGCCTTATCGGCTGCCGCAGCCACGAGAGGCAGGCCGGCAGGCAACCCGGATTCCTTGGCCGCCTGCCGGCAAACATCACCCATTTGATTCCCCGGCGACACAAGTTCGGGAAGTTGATCGTGTTGAATCGGAAGCACCCGCCATTTCCAGTCACGGGCAGATGCCCATCGTAGCTTACGGTAATCGAACGGAATATAACCGACCTGACAACCGACGGAATCGACAAATCTCCCGGTAAGCTTGTAGGTTAGATATCCAGAAAGCAGAAGATATTTGTCGGTGTTTTGCCATATATCTGGTTGGTGACTGGCTATCCAGTTGGCCTCGGCTTCGGTTTGCAGGTAAGCCATGGTCCGGCGCAGTCCGGTAAGCCGGAACAGAACGCCCCACCACCCGCCAACTGGCGGCAAGCCGTGGGTTTTGCGCTGATCAAGCCACACGATGGCCGGCCGCAACGGTAGGCCATTGTGGTCCAAATTAATTACAGTCCCACGTTGCGTTGTCAGCGTCAGACCGGCAAGACGGTCACGTTCCACGCCGCCCGGTTGCATTAACTTCTGGCAAGCCTGACAAAAAGCCTGCCAGAAGACTTCAGGATCCTGCTCTGCCCAACCAGGGTAGCGAGCGTAATACGGCCGAATGGCAACAACATTCCTGGCCATTATCCGGCCCTGTTGATCGAAGGCCAGCGCCTTAACGCTCTGGGTTCCAATATCTACGGCCAGGATCAGGTCTTTGGTCTGCGTCATCGCCTTGATTCTTACTGTGTCTAAAGGGGTACCCTACTGGGCATCTCATTTGGTAATCGGATGAGAATTGATTCTTAAATTGAAGGCGCAAATGCGGCACGCCACAATTGTCGGAAGGAAATGATAATTGCATAACCCATCGCCTGCACGCGTGTAAAGTAATATTCACGCAAAGTCATGTGGCCAAAAATGCTTTACAAAAACAGCGCTATGAACTATATTTTTCTTTATAATTTAAAAAACTTAGGCTCGCTGCTGCATGGCAGACCAGGCTGAGGACATTTCACCATACCGACCGGTTTGCGGCATTCTGTGGAGCCAAATGACCGTGCAGTGGGCACTTGCCGCTTAACAGCTTGAAAACTGCCGAAATCTGCGCTAAGCCTCTTAATCGTCATTCCAAAATCTTAGATCGCGACGAAGAAGGATGCGTAAGCCAACGCTAAAAAATAGCATACAGAGAAATATTTAGGCACAGGTGAGTCCCTGTGGACCTTGCCAGCGGCGGTCCGCAACGCAGAGAGCCAGTATTCGACAACGTTTTGATTATACTTCTTCTATGCTTAGCAAGCGAAGGAATGTTATGGGTAACAGCGTTTCCATAGTTATCGCCACCCGTAATCCGGGGAAGACGGCGGAGATTCGTGACCTTTTGCAGGATTTTCCGATCCAGATCAGAAATCTCGAAGATTTCGGCCCCATCCCCGAGGTGGAGGAAGACGGTAATACGTTCGAAGAAAACGCATATAAAAAGGCGAGTTTTACAGCCCGGATCCTGGGACTGCCCGCGTTGGCGGATGATTCCGGCTTGGTCGTCGACGCTCTCAACGGTGCGCCCGGCGTCCTCTCGGCCCGCTATGGCGGAAAAGAAGCCACCGATGCCGACCGCTGCACCAAACTCCTGGCTGAACTGGCTGGACAAACAGATCGACGCGCAGCCTTTGAATGTGTTATCTCCATTGCAATGCCCACCGGCCCGGCTCTGACATACGATGCGCGCTGTGAAGGATTGATCACCGAACTGCCGGCCGGTCACAATGGCTTTGGCTATGATCCCGTGTTTTTCTATCCGCCTCTAGAAAAAACATTCGCCGAATTGAACCGGGATGAAAAAAGCCGGGTGAGCCATAGAGGTAAAGCCTTGGCAGAACTGAAGCTCGAGATGGATAAGGTCATGATTTGGATACAACGGCATATGCCAGTTCCGGAAAAATTCTGCCTCCGCGACCATCCGAGCACTTGATATTCTTCCGGTCCCGCTAAACGGATAAGTCAGTTGCGAAACATTCACTGAAACTTGCCGATGAACCCCGTTGACAAGTGGCATGAATTGGTCGAATGATATTAGCCAAGCACAAGGTATTATTGTCGAGACTGAATTCTTGAGGGGAGTTGTCAAATGTTGAAAAAGAGGGAAGGGATTGACGTCGTCGCTGAAATCGGCAGAATAACAAAACCAGAAGCCGCCCTACAGCTCTTCGAACGAAAGATGGCTGCCGAGCAACTGGACAGAATTCAACAGATCAAGCACACGGAAGCCAGGCTGAAAATAGCCAATGCCATCTCCATGTGCCGGCCGGATCGCGTATTCATCAACACTGGCTCGGAGTCTGACCGGCAGTTTATTCGCCGCATGTCCCTCGACAAGGGGGAAGAGGCCAAGTTGCCGATAGATGGTCATACCATCCACTACGATTTGAAAGAAGAGCAAGGACGGATCATAGATCGTACATTTTATCTCACCAATCCGGATGATCTTGTTAGTTCGCTGGCCAACAAAATCGACCGGATAGAAGCCTTGGCAGACATCCGCGAAAAGATGTCCGGTATCATGACCGGAATGACGATGATTGTCGGCTGCTACCTTCGCGGCCCGGTGGGATCACCGGTGTCCAACCCTGCGCTCGAAATCACCAGTTCCGCCTATGTGGCCCACAGTGCTGAAATACTCTACCGCAATATCTTTGCACAATTCGACGATCTGGTTGACCGTGTCGGTCATTACTATACCAATGTACACAGTGAAGGGTTGAACCGTCCGGAAGACCTGCCCAACGCCCGTGTCTATATGGACCGCAGCCACCAAACCACTTACAGCATCAATTGCACTTATGCCGGGAACACCTTACTGCTGAAAAAAGGCAACCATCGCTTTTCCGTCGATCGGGCAATTTACGAAAATCGCGGCAATGAACTCTCCGAGCACATGTTCATCACGGGCATCGACGGTCCCGGTAACAGGATTACCTGGGTCACAGGAGCGGCGCCCAGCGGATGCGGCAAAACGACGACGGCAATGGCCGGCAACCACTTTGTCGGAGACGACCTGGCTCAAATGTGGATCGATGAAAACGGCAGCGTCCGTTCCGTCAACCCGGAATGTGGCATCTTCGGGATCGTCGAGGACGTCAACTTGGATGGTGACCCCAAATTGATGAAATGCCTGCGTGAACCCGGAATTGAGGTTATCTGGTCTAATGTATTGATAGACGCGCAGGGTGTCCCCCAATGGACCGGCAATGGTGAAGACCCGACAGCGGGGGTCAATTTCCAAGGCCCCTGGAAAAAAGGCATGCTTGACGGAAATGGTAAACCGGTGCCGGTATCGCACCCCAATGCCCGCTGTACGCTGTCGTCATCGGCCCTTGAAAACTACTCGCCATCGGCGGAGGACCCTGCTGGTGTCGAAACCGGCGTGATCACTTACAGCGGCCGGGACAGTGACACCATGCCGCCGGTCTGGGTAGCCAAAAGTTCAGACCAAGGTGTGGTCATTGGCGCGTGCATCGTTTCTGCCGCAACGGCCACTGAAGTCGGCGCCACCGGTGTCCGCCGCGCCCCGTGGGCGAACGCGCCGTTTATCCCAGGCTCCCTTGGAGACTATATGGACGCTCAGTTCAAATTTTTCGGCAGTCAGAAAATAGCCGTGAACCATCAACCCATCATGGCAGGCCTGAATTACTTCCTCACCCAGGAGGCCAGAGGTGGGAACTCAAAAAAACTTCTTGGCGAAAAACGCGATGTCAAGGTTTGGCTGTCCTGGCTGGAGAGGAGAACCCACCGGGAAGTGGAAGCAATAGACACACCCATTGGATACCTACCAAAGTACAACGACTTAAAATTGCTTTTTAAGGAAATCATCGACAAGGATTATTCGGAAGACCTCTATGTCAAGCAGTTTTCTCTGTATATCGACAACATTCTGGGACGGATCGAATTGCAGACCAACGCCTATAGCAAAGAGGAAAATATCCCCGAACGATTGTTCGGCATTCTCAAAGAACAACAGCAAGGTCTCACGAATTTGAAAAAAAAGTATGGCGCTATCGTGGCGCCAGCCGATCTGATTAAAGAAAACACAGGCGTTTAACGGGCTGCTGCAAAACGTTAAAAACGCCGGCAGGGCATTGCAAATTTCTTCGAAAATGAGCGGTTTATATATAAAATGTGAGCACTTTGAGTCGAATTTTAGCGTCGGCCAGTCGTAATAACTTTTCAAAAACCTGATAGGGTGTTCGCCATCAATCGGATATGGGGGTCATGAAATTGCCGTCTTCGCGGGAAGAAAGCCGATCGGCAACGACCGCCCGGCAATTAAATGACGAACGACCCGTGTTGGCGAAAGTCATATTCAGCAGGCGCATGCTTGTCGCGCTGGTGATGGGTTTTTCGTGTGGACTCCCCTTACTGCTCACGGTAAGCCTTTTACAGGCTTGGATGAAAGACGAAGGTGTAGACCTGGCCGTTATCGGGTTGATGTCACTCGTCGGACTTCCTTATACCCTAAAGTTCCTCTGGGCTCCCATAGTCGATCGCTTCACCCTGCCGTTTCTCGGACGCAGAAGAGGCTGGTTGCTTGTGGCTCAACTGGCATTGATGGCTGCCATTATTGGCCTCGGCCTTAGCCGTCCGGCCGCGGACCCTTGGATGCTGGCAATTACCGCATTTCTGGTCACCTTCTTCAGTGCATCCCAGGACATTGTCGTAGACGCTTACCGTCGAGAAGATTTGTCCAACGCAGAACTTGGCCTCGGATCGTCCCTTTACATCAACGGTTATCGGGTAGGAATGCTGCTGGCCTCGGGTGGTGGTTTGATTTTGGCCGACCACCTGCCATTCTCTATGGTCTACCTGATCATGGCACTTTGCCTGCTGCCCGGCGTGCTGACCACGGTGCTCACGCCGGAGCCCGAAGTCGTTTCCGGAACTCCTGGAAACCTCAAAGAAGCGGCATTAATGCCTCTGGCCGAATACTTCAGCCGTCACGGTGCATTATGGATACTCGCTTTTATACTTTTCTACAAGATCGGTGACTCGATGGCCACTACCATGACCACGCCTTTTTACCTGGATATCGGGTTTACAAAATCAGAGATCGGAACCGTCGTAAAGCTTTTTGGCTTCTGGGCCACTGTTACAGGCGGCTTGGCCGGAGGGGTGCTGATGATCCGCCTCGGCATCAATCGCAGCCTCTGGATCTTCGGATTCCTGCAAGCCGCGTCCACGGCTGGTTTTGCCATCCTGGCCCGGGTTGGCCATAGCCTGCCTTTACTGTCGGGGGTGGTGTCATTCGAAAATTTCAGCAGCGGAATGGGCACCGCGGCTTTCGTCGCATTCATGGCCAGTATTACCAACAAGAAGTTTACCGCTACACAGTATGCCTTGTTATCGAGCTTGATGGGGGTTCCCCGGGTTGTCGCGTCGGCGCCCACCGGCTACCTTGCCAAAATAATTGGCTGGCAGTCTTTTTTCATTTTTTGTGCGCTGATCGCTATTCCCGGTATGATCTTGCTGCTGAAGATAACTCCCGATATGACCGAACGCGAATAGTAGAGAGTAGAAAACGATGAAGGACATCGGCGACAAACAGGTCCAGATCCGGATCGATAAATTGTTTCAGAAAAAAAAAGAACTTCTCTCCCTTCCGCCGGAAGAAGCCCTGGCACTCATTCTGAAAACCGAAGAGCCGGCCGCCCTGGTCCACTCGATTCCGGAACAGGATCTCTATTTCCTGGTTAACGACATCGGCCCTGAAGACGCCCTACCGCTGCTGGCACTCGCCTCAAGGCGGCAATGGGAGTACTTTCTGGATCTCGACATCTGGCATCGGGACCGGATCGACCTGGCATCGACCACCCACTGGTTCAATTTGCTGTACCAGGCAAATGCCCGCCAAACCGTCAGATGGTTGGTAGAAGAAAAAAATGATCTTCTCGAACTTTTTCTCTCTAACAGCATCGAAGTGAAAATCCGGGAACATGACCAAGATCCGTCGGATTTCGGCCATGATTACACGTCACTGGATAACGTTTTCTATGTGCGGATAACCGGCCCTCTCGCTGCGCCGGAATCTGAGTTCGGGGACGTTGAAAAGGAAAACCTTCGGGAATTTCTATCGAAGCTGATGGAGAGCATTGCCGACCTTGACCACATTGCCTACCAAAAAATATTGCTGGAGACAATCAGCGTTCTTCCGGCAGAATGCGAAGAGGAAATCTATCGGCTCAGAAACGTGAGGCTGGCGGAGAAAGGTTTCCTGCCGTTCGAAGAAGCTGTGGGTGTCTACCAATCGCTCGAATTAGAGCAGATTCCCAATCGGGCCTCCGGGGACATTTCGCGCACACCAGCTGAAGCCAGTGCCCCCGTACCGCATTACCCGGCGGAACTGCTCGCGGACGGCACGCCGTTCGCCGCCGGTCTGGCCAGAATCGACAGTGAACCCTTATTGCAGCGTCTGCAAACCGAATTCGCCGGCTTGTGCAACCGTATTGCCGCCACGGATTTTACCAAGGTGAACAGTAAAGAAGTGCTCAGATCGATCGTCGAAAAAGCCAGCGGCTATCTATCGATTGGTCTCCGCACCCTCATCCAAGACTCACGTGTCGACGACCAGGCGGACGGCAATCAGTATGCCACTCTCGTGCAGCGTCATATGCTGTCCGATATATTCAGGGTTGGTTACAGCCGAGCACTCAAGCTCAAATGGCGCGCTCAGCAATGGATGGATGACGCCTGGTTCGCCCACCAGGGACTTTCCCTGACTTTCTGGGACGAAGAACGGCTTGGCGTGCTTGGCGGTTTACTGATAAAGAAACCGATGTTTTTCGATAACTACCAATCGGGACGCATGTACCGGGAGTTCGGCAGAGTAGAGGACCTTCAGCAATCTGAGGCGGTGCTGAACGATATTATCGCCATTGACAACCTGCTTTCATTGCTGAATGTCAATCTGGGCACGCTTGTCGCCAGAAGATATCTGACCTTTAAAAATCTCTTCTTGACTCTTTGGGCGCTTGATCGGATCGGCAACGGCAGAGACATCCGGCTTCTGAAACTCACGGAATTCCAAGATTTTTTCGTGGACCTCTGGTACTTTGACGAAGGATCTCGGCGCATAAAGACAGGAATGAAAAAATCTTTTCTAGATTGGCTTTGCGAACGGTCCGGGCTTAGCGACTTTGAAATCACCGACAGACTCGGCCACGTTCTGGAAGCCCTTTTCGCAGAGATCGAGGATGAATATGGCCGTGTGGATGTGGCCGAACTCGATCCGAGATTCATTTATTTGTTTCTGCTGGAGAATTGATTTATACCGCTTTTCAAAAATAAATTCCGCAATACGGAAGGGTGGTATCAGTGGTTATAGAATAAAACGTTCGCATAACGGAACGTTTTATTGACAACCACTATAACGCCTTTGGCCCTGTTCACTCTTTGGAAGTTCTGGCCAGGAATTTGACCGATTCGGCAGGGATCTCACATCTCATTTAGCCCCGACCTTGCTTTTGACTTTGTTTTTCAGCCACTCTATCCAAGGCTCAAATCCCTCTTCGGTCTTGGCTGACAGCTCGAAGATTGGCATGCCGGGATGGACCTGAAGAATTGTATTGACCGCCGCTCTCCTGTCGTAGTCCAAATATGGCAGCAAGTCGATTTTGTTGAGCAGGGCAGCATCGCACTCGCGAAACATTAACGGGTACTTTGCGGGTTTGTCTTCCCCTTCGGTTACGCTCAGAACCACTACCCGGCAGTCTTCACCGATATCGAACTCCGCCGGGCAGACCAGATTACCGATATTCTCCACAATCAACAGGTCCAGGTTATCAAGGTCCATACCGTCGAGGGCTTTCTCAATGACATGAGCCGCCAAATGGCAGTCACCACCAAACTCGTCGGTGTTGATCTGCACAACCGGTGCCCCGCTGCAGGCCAAGCGGTCAGCATCGTTGGTGGTACAGATATCCCCCACGATCACTGCGCTGCGAATTTCCGGCATGATTCGAGTCAGCGTTTTTTCTAAGGTCGCGGTCTTTCCGGAACCGGGGCTGCTCATCATATTGAGAACAAAAACGTTTCTTTTCTTAAACAGCCTACGGTTTTGACCGGCCATGATGTCGTTGGCATCAAGTACCCTGCGAACCACCTTGATCTCTTGGGTGCCGCTTTTGCGGTTCGACATTCCCCCACCGGTGCGGTCGCTGCGGCTCCGGTCGTGTTTGGGGGGCCGAGAAGGATCGTGGTGACAGTGAAAAACGAGTTTATCAGCGGGCAAAGCCTGATAATTTTTTATTCTTAACTGTTTCATGTTTTTTTCAGTACCCTTATAAGTATGGCCTTGGCTAATCACGTTCCATGTTACAGTGTTTGTCAGTCATTTTCATCGCTTATTTCGATCGATTCGATATCCAGTTCGCGGCCTGATAGTAGCTCGATCTTTCCGCTCTGACATTGATTGCAGATAAACACGGGGGATTCAACCGTCCACTTGACCCCGCAAGCGTTGCACAGTGCAATTACTGGAATTTCATCGATTACAAGCTCAGCCCCCTCAAGGGCGGTATCTTTAGCAGCCACTTCGAAACAGAAACGAAGGCTGTCGGAAACAACAGCTGATAGTTTACCGACTTTCAGATTGACCCGTAACACACGGGATTGGACGGAATTTTCAGGAATCGATGCCGTCGCAATCTCGATGATCTGCATGGCTACCCCCATTTCGTGCATCACCCTTACCTTCTTTGGAGACGAAAACGGCGGTAGAATTTGCCCTTTACCGCTCTTTTTCATAAAAAAAGTGTTTAGTGTTGTCTATTCGGTTCCGCACGGATAGGGCACGAATACCTAAAGCCAGGCACCAAACACTTGCAGGATTGTTAGTTAGTGTCCATCCATAAATGGCCCTTTTCCGCAATTCCCCGCCTGCTTCGGGACAGGTCGGCGTCAATCGGCAGAATCGTTTGTGCGGCGTACACAAGTACGCCTCCGCGCAATTCCTTGATTTTATTGAACTTGCAGAAAATTGCACATTTCTGAATCGGAAACATATTAGAGCTCTTCATAAAGTCGTGGATGGACACTAGTCAATTTTCGCGGAGCGACCACCTCCGTGGTCTTTTGTGCGGTAAAATCCGACGCATCTCTTTATTTGAAAACCTCAGCGCACAACTTGCCTAAGGTACCAAGGTCCTCGCAAACATGGATACCGCTTTCCTTCATGACGGCAATTTTACTTTGGGCCGTTCCGCTGTTGCCACTGATGATTGCCCCGGCGTGACCCATGCGCCGACCGGGAGGCGCCGTCAAACCTGCAATAAACCCCACCACGGGTTTGGTCACACTTTCGGTAATGAAAGCCGCCGCCTCCTCCTCCGCGCTACCACCGATCTCCCCCACCATGACGATCCCCTTGGTCGCAGGGTCAGACTCAAAGGCTTCTAAACAATCAATAAAATTTGTTCCGTTGACGGGGTCACCCCCAATACCGAGACAGGTCGTTTGACCGATGCCTTCCCTGGTGAGCTGATGGACCACTTCGTAGGTGAGGGTGCCTGAGCGGGAAACCACGCCGATGGGCCCACCAGGTTGATGGATCGGTCCTGGCATAATACCGACCTTACACTCACCGGGAGTGATAATGCCTGGGCAGTTGGGACCAATAAGGCGCGAGGATTTGCCTTGCATGTAATTTTTAACCCGCATCATGTCGAGCACCGGAATTCCTTCGGTAATAGCGACGATCACCGCCAATCCGGCATCCACAGCTTCCATAATGGCGTCGGCAGCAAATGGGGGCGGTACGAATATCATGGCACAATCGGCTCCGGTTCCCTTGACGGCATCTTTCACGGTATTGAAAACCGGTACGGCATCCATTTTTTGTCCGCCTTTTCCCGGTGTAACCCCGGCCACCACAGTGGTACCGTACTCAATGCACTGCCTGGTGTGAAACATGCCTTCACGGCCGGTGATTCCCTGAACCACAATTCGCGTGTTTTTGTTTACGAAAATGCTCATTGTATTTACCTCTTTCGCTTGACCGTAAAGTAGAGATATCTGAGGCTCCGCTCATTCAGTGTATGGGGATACAGTCACTCTAATTTATCCCTTTCCCCATCAATCCTCCATACCCTTAAAGTTGGACGATTTCAGCCACCTTCTGCGCAGCATCTTTCAAATCAACCGCAGTTGTCAGGTTCAAACCGGAATCAGCCAGGATTCTCCGGCCATCCTCCACATTGGTCCCCTCCATCCGTACGACGACCGGTACGTTGATACCGGTCTTCTTAGCAGCCTCCACAACGCCTTGCGCGAGAACATCACATCGGAGAATACCACCGAAGATATTGATGAGGATTCCCTTGACGTTCTTATCGCTGAGTATAATCCTGAACCCGTTCTCCACCATCTCGGCACTGGCGCCACCGCCAACATCCAGAAAATTGGCCGGTTCGGCCCCCGCCAGTTTGATGATATCCATGGTCGCCATAGCGAGACCGGCACCATTGACCATGTTGCCGACGTTGCCGTCTAAATTAATATAATTCAGATTGAACTTCGATGCCTCAACCTCCAGCGGATCCTCTTCGTCCAGATCGCGGTATTCGAGGATGTCCTTATGGCGAAAAAGGGCATTGTCATCGAAATTGACCTTGGCATCCAGCGCTATCACGGAATCCTCAACGGTCAGTACCAGTGGATTAATTTCCACCAGCGAGCAGTCATACGCTACGAACATTT
The DNA here is from genome assembly GCA_963719015.1 of uncultured delta proteobacterium. Lineage (GTDB taxonomy): Bacteria > Desulfobacterota > Desulfobacteria > Desulfobacterales > SG8-13 > JARFQH01. The sequence goes on from CAVRBA010000024.1 coordinate 71,135, forward strand.
TGTAGAGGTTGACCAACATACCGGAAAATGGCCTGATCGCTGCCGGTGGCAGGTTCAATCCGAATGCTGCCTCACGGCAATGGTAAGATTGAATACCCTGAAGCGGGTTGATGTACACTTTAATTATTTTCTCCGGGCTCTTCTCGGCCACGGCCTCGATGTCCATACCTCCGGCTTGGCTGACCATGATAACGATCTGAGCCGTCGACCGGTCTGGAATGATGCTCAGGTATAGTTCTTTGGCAATATTTAGCCCCTGTTCCACCAGGACCTTCTTCACCAGCCGACCCTCTGGCCCTGTCTGGTGGGTCACCAGCGTCATACCGAGAATCTGATCGGCCAAGTCTTCAGCTTCCGCAAGGGTTTTGGCCAGTTTAACACCACCCCCCTTTCCACGACCACCGGCGTGGATTTGGGCCTTTACGACCACCGGAAAACCGCCGAGGGTCTCGGCAACAGCCTTGGCTTCCTTCGCTGAAAATGCAACCCCACCCTCAGGAACCGGCACATCGAATGTTCTGAATAACTCCTTGGCTTGATACTCGTGAATCTTCATCTCCTTCGCTCCTTCCCTAAAGGCTGCGTTCTATCAATATCGGTGTCGACATTTCTGCCAACAGGTCGTTGGAAACAGAAACGGAGAACTGATGAACTTTACGTCCGAAGGCAATGCTCGCTCCGGTTTTCATTTCATCTATTCTCCGATTCCTAAAGGTACAACCCGGCCCGGCTTGAACCGCATCAGAGGCGAGTAATTTTCCCGTCATCAAGGCGAAGGCTGAACGGCTTTTGAGACGTAAATCTCAGACGCTTCATGAACTATTCAGAAGAAAAGCCCTGGTTGTGCGGGATAAGAGCGCCCCCAAAAAAGAAAATCAGCCGATCACCGCCAGCACGTCGTTCTTTTGCACCGAGTCACCGCTGGCAAAGTTAATGGCTTTGACGGTACCGCTGACAGGGGCCGGCAGGGCGTTTTCCATCTTCATCGCCTCGAGGATCACCACCGTTTCACCTTCACTGACCGTGTCACCCATTTTTTTCTGGTAGTTGACGATCATGCCCGGCATCGGGGCCTTGAGCGCTGTCCCTTCAACATCGGCAGCCGCTGCCGCCGGTGCGGGAGCCGCTTCCTCGGCCCGGCTGGTGCCGATGTCGCCTTGACTGCCGGTGCAGGGGGCGCCGCCGCCGGCATGGCCATGGGTGCGGCCGGCATGGCCGGCATCTGCTGGATGTAGCTGAGCACGGGCGAACCGCCGACTTCGTCAACACCGACCTCGAAGTAATCATCATCCACGTAGACATTGAAGGTGCGCAATGCATCACTTTTGGGCGGCCCGGCACTTTGACTGGCTTTTTCTACCACTTGCCCGGCTTTGGCTTTTTGAATCAAATCCTGTTCCTTAAGGGCTTGTGCGAGACTGCGTGGTTTGACCTCCGGCGGTGGTTCTTCTTTACCGTATTTCCATTTCAAAAACCGTTTGCCGGTCACAGGATATATCGCATAAATAATGACATCATCCAGGTCCACGGCCAATCCATCGGTTTCAGCCTTGGCCTTTTCCAATTCCGGTTCGAGCACTTCGGCCGGGCGAACAGTAATGGGTTTCTCGCCTCTTTCGTAGCCTTTAAGGGCCTTTTTCTGAACTTCCGCATCGATCGGAACCGCTGTTTTACCATACAGCCCGTAACACAGATCCTTCACCTGGCCGGTGATCATTTTATAGCGTTCATTTTCGTCATCAAAGAGCACGTTGTTGACCGTTTGGATACCCACAATCTGGCTGGTGGGGGTGACAAGCGGTATCTGGCCCAGCTCTTTGCGAACCCGCGGCAGCTCCCTGTAAACATCGCCGATCCGATCCAATGCGTCCATTTCCCGCAGCTGGTTGACCAGATTGGAAAGCATGCCGCCCGGGGTCTGGTGCAACAACACATTGATGTCGATGATCGACACCTTGGAGTCATCCAACAGGTGTTTGTACTTGGGCAGGATTTCCTTTTCAAATACTTCGTTGATGCGGGCCAAATGCTTGATGTCAAAACCCGTATCACGTGTCGTACCCAACAGGGTCATCACAAGAGGCTCGATGGCCGCATGCGAGGTGCGGTAAGCATAGGGCGTCATGACTGTATCGATGATGTCGACGCCGGCTTCGATGGCCTTTAAATGCGTCATTGGCGACATCCCGGAAGTGAAGTGGCTGTGAAGATGGATTGGCGGTTTGACCGCTGCCTTCAGGGCCTTGATCATCTCGTAGGCGTCATAGGGAGCCAACAGCCCGGCCATATCTTTGACGCAGATACTGTCGGCACCCATGGCCTCAAGAGCTTTGGCCTTCTGCACGTAATAGTCCAGGTTGTAAACCTCTCCGCCCATACGCGGTTCGGTCATGGTGTAGCAGATACAGCCCTGAAAATGCATGCCGTTTTTCTTGATCACCGGGACCACGGTTTCAAAATTGCGGTAATCGTTTAACGCATCGAACGTCCGGAAAATATCCATACCATTGGCGCAGGCACGGTCCACAAAAGCCTCGGCCAGATCGTCGGCATAGTTGCGGTACCCGACCAGGTTCTGGGCCCGCAGCAACATCGAGAACGGTGTCTTTTTGATGTAGCGCTTAAGCGTGCGGATCCTCTCCCACGGGTCTTCGTTCAAAAAACGGTGCATCGTGTCAAACGTCGCCCCGCCCCAGGTCTCGACCGCCCAGAAGCCCACCTCGTCCATCATCTCGGCCACCGGGATCATGTCTTCGGTGCGCCCGCGGGTGGCAAAAAGAGATTGATGCCCGTCACGCAGGGTCAGATCCTCGATTTTAACAGGATTTTCCGCCTTGGGCCGGTCTTCGCTGTAATTCATCTCACTGCCTTTGACTTGATCGTGGTCCTGCATCTTATTGATCTCCTCTTATATGTATGTCCTAAATGGGTTGACGGACTAACGGTATTTCGCGCCATGAAAGCTTCGCAGCTGCATTAAATTGCGCATCTGCATCATTGCCTGCCGGCCGCTCACGCCCCACAGGTTGACTGACACCGGCCCGGCGGCCGGCGGCCCGGCCCCACTTGCGGCTTGAGCGGCAACCAGTTCTTCTTCGCTTTTTATATAATTCATCACCGCGGCGACCGCCGCCGCTCTCTTTTTATCTGATGCCATAATCACTCCGTTCGGCGGTTTCAGGTTTTAAGCTCTACCAGGCAAACAGTTCGTTTCATCCAACCGGCCAACTTGCTTTTACAAAGGAATATTGCCGTGTTTCTTCGGCGGCCGCAGTTCACGTTTGTTGCACATGATCTCAAGCGCCTCGATCAGGCGCGGTCGTGTCTGGCTCGGCTCGATGATCGCATCTATGTAACCGCGATTAGCCGCGCGGTAGGGATTGGAGAAAAGCGCCTCGTACTCCTGGATTTTCTCCTTGCGCTTGGCATCCGGGTTCTCGGCGGCCTTTATCTCCTTGCGATGGATGATGTTGGCGGCCCCGGCGGCACCCATGACCGCAATCTCGGCCGTCGGCCAGGCAAGCGCCATATCGGCCCCCAGGTCCCTGGAGCACATCGCCAGATAGGAGCCGCCGTAATCCTTGCGCGTGATCAGCAGAAGCTTGGGCACCGTGGCTTCCGAATAGCACCACAATAGTTTGGCACCGTGGCGGATGATCCCTCCCCACTCCTGTTGGCTGCCGGGTAGATATCCGGGCACATCGGCGATGGTCAAAAGCGGTATATTGAACGCATCACAGAAACGGATAAACCGGGTGGCCTTGTCAGAGGCATCGATATCCAGGCAACCGGCCAGAACGTTTGGCTGATTGGCGATGATCCCGATGGTGCGTCCGTTCATGCGGGCGAGACACACGATCATGTTTTTGGCAAAATACTGGTGCGGTTCGAAAAAATCGCCATTGTCGACGATACTGCCGATGACATCCTTGACATCATAGGACTGGTTGGGATTGTCGGGTATAAGGGTGTTTAGCGCCGGGTCGGTGCGGTTCGGGTTGTCGCCGGTGGCCACGATCGGGGGGTCTTCCATGTTATTGGCCGGTAGAAAGGAAAGCAGTCGTTTGATCTGCTGGATGGCGTCTTCATCATTTTCACAGGCAAAATGGGCCACCCCGCTTTTCTCGTTATGGGCCATGGCGCCGCCCAAATCCTCGAAGGTAATCTCTTCACCGGTGACCGCTTTAATCACTTCCGGCCCGGTGATGAACATGTAGCTGGTATTCTTTACCATGAAAACGTAGTCGGTCATGGCCGGTGAGTAGACCGCACCACCGGCGGTCGGGCCCATGATGGCCGAAATCTGCGGTATGACTCCGGAGGCCACCGAATTGCGGTAAAAAATCTGGCCGTAACCGGAAAGGGCATCGACACCTTCCTGGATCCTGGCGCCGCCCGAATCATTCATTCCGACGAAGGGCACCCCGGCTTTCATAGCCAGGTCCATGACCTTGCAGATCTTGCGGGAATGCATTTCACCGAGGCTGCCCGCACGGGCGGTAAAATCCTGCGAAAAGGCAAAAACCGGCCGGCCGTCAACCAGACCGTGTCCGGTAATCACTCCGTCCGAGGGGATATCGACCTCTTTCATGCCGAAATTTACGCAGCGGTGCTCCACAAACATATCGATTTCCCGGAAAGTTCCTTTGTCAAAAAGCAACTTCAGTCGCTCGCGCGCGGTCAGTTTGCCCTTTGCCTTATGCTTGGCAACCGCCTTTTCGCCACCCATCTGCCGGACTTTTTCTTCCAGCTGTCTGAGCTCCTTTAGTTTGTCTTCCACAACGCCCATTCTTACGATCCTTTCATATCACCTGATTTTCCCTGCACCGAAACAGGGGCCACAGGGGTGGTCAATATTCTCTATATGTAATTATGCAAAGCGTAAACTGTCACATTTCTATACTGCATGCCTGTTGTCAAGCAAAAAAACGGCTTTTCGCTGACCGCTATCCACCGCACGGTTTTCACCGTTTGGTTCAGGGTCATTTCAGCAGTGTTTCCTACCGTCTGACGCCCGACGCCGGTCGGCATTCATTTCTTTTTGACAACGTTTGGACAGAACCAATCAAGAATTGAACGGCAGGTGTCAATCTGTCGATCATACCTTCTGCTCGAGGATATTGAGAACCCTGTCCGCCGATTCGACCACCGCCGTGCCCGGTCCGAAAACAGCGGCAGCGCCGGCGCTATTAAGATATCCGTAGTCGTTCGGCGGAATGACACCACCAACGACAACTTTGATGTCGTCGGCACCTGCTTTTTTGAGCTCGGCTACCAAACCGGGAACCAGTGTTTTGTGTCCCGCCGCCAGGCTCGATACGCCAACCACATGGACATCGTTTTCAATGGCCATTTTGGCAGCTTCTTCCGGGGTCTGGAACATGGGGCTGATATCCACGTCGAAGCCAAAATCGGCATATGCGGTGGCGATGACCTTGAATCCCCGGTCATGGCCGTCCTGGCCCATCTTGGTAACCAGGATCCGCGGCCGGCGGCCTTCGCGCTCATTGAATGCATCGGTACGTTTTTTCAAGGCCGCAAAGACTTCACTTTCTCCGTACTCGGCGGCGAACACCCCGGAAATGCACTGGGTTGTGGCCACAAAGCGGCCAAAGGCTTTCTCCATGGCATCCGAGACTTCACCCACTGTTGCCCGGGCCCGCATGGCCGTTATGCAAGCTGCCAGAAGGTTATCGCCATTTTCGGCAGCCTGGGTCACTGCCGCCAGCGCTTTCGTGACGGCGTCACTGTCGCGGGTGGTTTTGATTTCTTTCAACCGCGCAACCTGTTCATCCCTGACGGTGCTGGGTACTTCCAGAATGTCTTTCAGCGGTTCGTCTTTAATCTTGTATTTGTTGACCCCGACAATCACGTCCAATCCCTGGTCAATGCGGGCCTGTCTACGCGCGGCCGCCTCTTCGACACGCATCTTCGGCATTCCGGTTTCAATGGCTTTCGCCATGCCACCCATTTCTTCTACCTCATCGATAATCTTGCGGGCTTCCCTGACGATTTCGGCGGTCAAGGCCTCTATATAGTATGAACCGCCCAAAGGGTCGACAACATGACAGACCTGGGATTCCTCCTGGATAATCAACTGGGTATTGCGGGCAATACGGGCGGAAAAATCGGTCGGCAAACCGACAGCCTCGTCGAATGAGTTGGTGTGAAGAGATTGGGTCCCCCCCAATGCCGCCGCCAGCGCTTCCATGGTGGTGCGGATAATGTTGTTGTAAGGATCCTGTTGCGTCAAACTCCAGCCCGATGTCTGAACATGCGTGCGGAGCATGGTGGAACGCGGATTCTTAGGATTGAACTTGCTGATGAGTTCATGCCACAAGAAACGCGCCGCCCTGAGCATGGCGATTTCCATGAAGAAGTTCATCCCGACCCCGAAGAAAAAGGAGAGACGCGGCGCAAAGGAATCGATGTCCAACCCGGCATTAAGGGCCGCACGTACATACTCCACGCCGTCTGCCAGGGTAAAGGCACATTGCAGGACCGAATCGGCCCCGGCTTCCATCATGTGGTAGCCGCTAATGCTGACGGTGTTGAACTTGGGCATGTTTTGGAACAGAATGCGATGATGTCCGACACAATCCGCATGGACGGTTCCGGCGGATAAATGTAGGTGTTGCGAGTCAGGTACTCTTTGAGAATGTCGTTTTGAATGGTACCGGTCAATTGTTCCTGTTTTACGCCCTGCTCTTCGGCAGCAACGATATAGCTGGCCATTATTGGCAAAACGGCACCGTTCATGGTCATCGACACACTCATCTGATCCAGTGGTATCTGATCGAACAGAATTTTAACATCTTCGACCGAGTCGATAGCCACACCGGCCTTTCCGACATCGCCGACCACCCGGGGATGATCCGAATCATAACCCCGATGGGTCGGCAAATCAAAAGCCACGGATAGCCCCTTCTGACCGGCGGCCAGGTTTCTGCGATAAAAGGCATTGGAGTCCTTGGCTGTTGAAAAGCCGGCATATTGTCTGATAGTCCACGGCCGACCGGCATACATGGTTGCCATGGGACCCCGCACGAACGGCGCATAACCAGGCAAGGTCTTGACATGCGGCAAATCTTCAATGTCTTCATCGGTGTAAAGCGGTTTAACCGTTATCCCTTCTGGGGTTTTCCAGTTCAGACTGTCAACCGGCTTTCCTTTCATCTGCTTTGAGGCAAGTTCCTTCCAGTTTTTTAAATTTGGATTTTCGGCCATAATTCACTCCTTTTGAATCAATGTTCCCAAGGGTTTTTTAAAAATTAATTTCTATAGGTAAACAATGACAAAGTCAAATTTAATGACCGGTCAAAGACGATTGGGTGGCCACAAGAACTCTTTGTTCATTTCACACACCATGAGTGGCATTAAAGAGAATCCGTTCTTAGTGAATCGATAAAAAAATGAAGCTGGTTGATTGTTTTTTGCAAAATCGAGGGATTCTTTGAGGCAGTATATAAAGCCGTTGTGCCATAAAATGATGACACGATAAAGCTGCCGGCTTCGCCACTGTTGATGGTCTCTTTAACGATACCTGCCATTTTCGCCTCTTCGATCCAAGATTCGATGAGGCTGGAATAGCGCTCGAATCCATCCAGGATATGAGCGGTCTTTGTTTGAGATTGACCGGAAAATTCGATCAGCATGTTAAGGAAGAAACCGCCCCCTTTGAACGTATGGTTACCGATATATACTCCAAGGTGCCGGTCAATGAGCATCTTGAGTCTTTCAAAAGGATTGGCAATCTTTCGAATATCCTGGAAAATGATCCCCTTCCATATGTCAACCGCTCTTTCATAAGCTGCATACCAGATGTCTTCCTTACTTTTGAAATGAGCGTAGAGTCCTCCCTTCGTGAGTTTCGTCTCTTTGAGGATATCGTTTACGGACGTGTTGAAGAATCCTTTCACGGAAAAAAGCTGCAATGATTTATCGATAATATTTTGACGGGTTCTTAACCCCTGAAGTTTCTTTTGCATAAATAAATTCCTGAGTATCGGGCAAATAAATACCAACCGGTCGGTATTTTTTTGTGTTAGCGGTTCGGCCGACAAATGTCAAATTTAAAAGGAAGGCCGAAACCGGAATTTGGTTCGATTGACGATAACCCACACTTGTATCAAAATGTTTGCCCCCTTTTGCCTTGACAGCTCCTGAAAACCGCAGCTAATAATGTAAACGACTTTCCCCCGACGATTCAACCCATCGAAGAGCTGGGGCATGCCGAGAAGGGGGGGTAACAAATTACCACCATTACGACGCTACCAGGTGCACCAACCGTCACTGCATGACCCACCACCCAAAAGGAGCGTTGAACCATGGAATCTTCTGCTGAAGCCATTTCCAATCTCTTCAAGCAAAAAGCCGAGCTCGTTTCGGCAGTTGTTACGGAAGTCAGCTCCCCACGTGAAGCCTTCCTTTACAGTCTGGATCTTTGCGAAAATAAAGACGCCTGCCAACTTCTGGTTTCAGGCTGTGAGGAACCTTTATCGAAAACGGCTGAAGACCTGTGTGACCTGAAGCAGGAAAAAATAATTGCCGCTCCCGGTCTGACTCTCCATGACCGGACCGAACTCGAATCCCTATGCAAAGATCGGGGAATCCGGTTGGTGACCGATGACCTGCACAGCCATTTGGCCGGTATCGACGTTGGTTTGACCTACATCGATTTTGGCATTGCCGAAACCGGCACGCTGGTTGTCGATTCGAGTGATGAAGACCTCCGTCTGGCAACCATGGTAAGCGAGGTGCATATCGGTATTCTTCCCAAGTCAAGGATCCGGAAAAGCGTCGATGATTTCGAAAGAGACCTACCGGCGCAGATCTGCTCGTTACCGAATGCCCCGGCTGTATCATGCAACTCCGCGGCGGTGCGAAAAAACGCGGAAACAAACTCAGCGTCAAGCATCTGGCTGAGGTCATGGTCAAAAATATGAAATGATTACGGAATGTAAACGCTGGCAAACCAAACTGGCGTGGAATCCTTTTTGGCTTTATGCAGTATAAATGCGTTAGTATTAAAGAAACTGAAGTGGCTGAATTTCCTTCCGCTCCAGTATGTAGAACACACCCCGGGGAATAGAATAATTCAACCCTGCGAGATTGCAGCGGCCGATAAGATCCTTTTCTTCTGGAGACCCCGCTAACGCACCGGGGTCTTTTGTTCGCAAATAGAGATGAGAAACGAAAGATGAAAACACTAAGTCAGAAACAGATTGAGGATCTGGCCAAAAGGGTTTCACCGGATCGCGTCTCCACCGGCCAGTCCAACCGGGAACTGCACCGTCGCGACATCTCCCCCCACCGGGGCGAACTGCCGGCAGCGGTTGTCTGGCCTGAATCCACCGAGGAAGTTGCAGCGATTCTCAAGTGGAGTTATGCCCAGGACATCCCGGTGACACCCTGGGGGGCCGGTACCAGTACTGAGGGAAACCCGGTTCCCGTGCGGGGCGGCCTGGTGGTGGACTTGACCCGCATGAACCGTATCCTTGAGATTCGCCCCCAGGATCTGCAGGCCGACGTTCAGCCCGGCGTTTTGCGCAAAGAACTCAATCGACAGGCCGGAAGGCACGGATTGTTCTTTCCTCCGGACCCTGGCGCCGATGCCACCATCGGCGGCATGATCGCCAACAACGCCTCCGGTGTTCAGACGGTCAAGTATGGCGCCACCAAGGATTATACCCTGCGACTGACGGTGGTGGTTCCCGGCGGCGATATCATTCATACCGGCTGCAAAGCGCCCAAATCATCTTCCGGCTACGATCTGACCCGCCTGTTTGTCGGCTCTGAAGGAACCCTGGGTATCGCGACCGAAGCGACCCTTCGCCTGGCGGGAATCCCTTCCCACCACCTGGCTGCCACGGCCACCTTCGCGCGACTCGAAGAGGCCTGCCATGCGGTGGCTGTGTTGATCGGATCCGGTATCGAACCGGCAGCACTGGAACTTCTGCCGCCAAAACTGATCGAATTGATGAACCGAGAAAAGCAGCTCACATTGATCGAAAAACCGACCCTGTTCTGTGAGTTTCACGGAATCAGTCGGGCCATGTTGACGGAAATCGCGGACTTGGCTGAGGAGCTCTGCAAAGACTGTGGCGCCACCGATTTCAAATCCGGTGTCGATGAACGGCAACGCCAGGATCTTTGGCGGGCGCGTCACGAAGCCTGGGAGACGATCCATCGGGCACATCCCGGAAAAGACACCCTCATTGTCGACGCTGCGGTTCCTATCTCCCGCTATCCGGACATGATCATCTTTGCCCAGAGTCTTGTTGATCAATGCGATGCCGTCGGCTATGTCTTCGGCCATGCTGGCGACGGCAATCTGCATGTGGTACTGGTGGGGGATCCCACCGACCCTTCCGGATGGCGGCTAATTGAAGAGATTAATGACCGCATTGTCACCCGCGCCGTTGATTTGGGTGGCACCTGCACTGGTGAGCACGGGGTCGGAATCGGCAAACGAAAATTCATGAAACTGGAACACGGTAAAAGCTTCGAGGTGATGCGCGGAATTAAAATGCTGCTGGATCCAAAGGGGCTTATGAATCCGGGTAAAATATTTACTTGAGGAAACCGATATGATTGGGCCGGGCAAAACATACAATGAGATCTGCCAGAGCTTCCGCTGGCAGGTTCCTGAAGTCTACAATATCGGGGTCGACATCTGCGACAAACACGCCCATCAGCCCCAACGCCTGGCCCTGATCTACGAAAAGGCCGGCGGCGAAGTCGAACGATACACCTTCGGGGCGTTGAAAAGGATTTCGAACCAACTCGCCAATGCCTTGACCGCTCTCGGAGTGAAAATCGGTGATCGGGTGGCCATACTTTTGCCCCAGTGCCCTGAAACAGCGATAGCCCACATTGCCGCATACAAAATCGGCGGAATCGCCGTCCCGCTCTTTACCCTTTTCGGTCCGGAAGCACTCACTTATCGACTCTCCGACAGCCGGGCCAAAGTGGTCATCACAGACACCACCGGCGTGGATAAGCTTGAAACGATCCGTCACGAGCTGCCTGATTTGGTCCATGTCGTCAATATCCAAGGCAGAAAAAGAGAAGGGACGATCGATTTCTGGGAGTGCCTCCGCAAAGGCGCCGTCGAATTTACACCGGTTGCCACCCGAGCAGACGACCCGGCCCTGATTATTTATACATCCGGGACGACCGGGCCACCAAAAGGTGCACTGCATGCCCACCGAACGCTGCTGGGACACCTGCCCGGGGTAGAATTTCCTCAAAATCTTTTCCCGCAAAAAGGCGACCTCTTTTGGACCCCGGCTGATTGGGCCTGGATCGGCGGGTTGATCGACGTTCTCTTTCCCAGCTGGCACCATGGTGTGCCGGTGTTGGCCTACCGCGCCCGAAAATTCGATCCGGAGTTCGCCTTCCACCTAATGGCCAAACACGACGTCCGCAATGTCTTCTTGCCGCCCACGGCACTCAAGATGTTGCGTCAG
>CAVRBA010000025.1:0-146217 GCA_963719015.1 uncultured delta proteobacterium
CCATATCCCGTTACCGCGTTCCATTTTAAAAACAAGATCCTCATCCCGACCGTCCCAGGCGAGGACACGGGAATAATGAAATTCGTGCCCGCGGTGCTCACTGCCAACTTCAAAATAGGGATTTTCGCCTTCGACACTAATGACCGTGTACCCGTGCCCTTGGGGTCGTTTTGAAAAACCGTAGCTGATGGGAAGCACGCCGGTCATCGGATAGGTTTTTTCTTTCAGGATCAATTCTCTGCCCAGGTACATGAGTCCACCGCATTCCGCGTAAATCGGCAAGCCGCTATCGGCCAGGCGCTTCAATTCCTTGCGAAAACGGTCATTTTGCGCCAGGGCTTCAGCATGGGTTTCCGGAAAACCGCCGCCGATATATATCCCATCGACTGTCGGGATCGTATGGGTCTCAAGTGGACTGAAAAAAATCGTTTCTGCCCCGGCGGCTGATAGCGCTTCGAGATTTTCGGGGTAGTAAAACTGAAATGCCGAATCCCGTATGACGCCGATCTTAGGCGCGGTCCGGTTAACTTCTGGCAATGGCTTCCGATCCACAAAAGGAATGTCGATATGTGAGCTCACCGCTTGATTGACCGGTGCCTTGCCGGCTATATCCATCAGGGCCGTCAGATCGACACGTTGCTCGACGACTGTTGCGATGGCCTCTATAGAATTCTGAGCCCAAGTGTGCTCCGCCGTCGGTACCAGCCCCATGTGGCGCTCGGGAAAATCCTGTTCTCTGAGTTTCGGCACCGCACCCAAAACGGGAATACCGCAATGGGCTTCGATACTCTGGCGCAGGATGTTTTCATGACGCGGTCCTGCCACGCGGTTCAGAATCACGCCTTTTATGGGAACATCGGGATCGAATTGATCGCACCCCGCCACAACTGCGGCCATCGTTCGGGTCGTCTTTGTTGCATCGAGGCAGAGCACAACCGGAGCGTGGAGTAATTTGGCGAGTTCAGCGGTACTGGTGGAGCCTTCGGGGTCGATGCCATCGTAAAGGCCACGATTGCCTTCGATGACGGAAATGGCGCGGGGGGAGGAACGGGACAGAAAGGACGATAGAACACGGCGTGGCGGCACCATATACGTGTCGAGATTATAACAGGGCTGACCAGCCGCCATGGCAAGCCAGCCCGCGTCGATATAATCCGGACCTTTTTTAAACGGCGAAATCGCTATTCCGCGCCGTCGCAGTGCAGCGATGATGCCGATGGAAAGGATGGTTTTTCCGGATCCGCCGCGCAAAGCTGAAATCACTAATCTAGGGAATTCAAGACCATCCTGCTGCATCGGTGTATTTCAAAAAGCAGACTGCGGTAAGCTTTGGGATTGTTAGGGTCTTGCTGGAAAAGATTATTTTAGTCTTCGTGTTCAGCCCCAGCTTGCTTGCCGGTTCCAGGCAGACCATACATGGACGTGCTTCCGCTGGACCAATATTCCAGCACCTGCTCCTGGACCATTTTGGTGATGACTTTCTTGGCTATTCTCGGCTTGGCCTCAAGGATTTTGGCCAAATCGTTGAAGTAGAACTTCGACTTGGTTTTCTGCTTCTTCAGCAGCGCTTCAACGAGTTTCTTTTTCGACTCTTCGTAATCCAAATCCATAGTAACCCCTTTTCGAAGAATTCAGGGGGCACGGCATGTGCCCCCTGAAATATTCAACAGCCAGTCTAGAATTTAAACTGGGTGGTCTGACGCCAGGTGAAGTAAGCCGGATCACGGAAATCATCGATCAGGTGATGGGTGAATTCGAGTTCGCATTTCTCGAAAAACCGCTCCCAACCGATCCGCTCGGCCCATTCGCCCAGACGTTCGTACTTGCGGGCATCGCCGGCATAGGTTTCGGTGATCTTCTTGATAACTTCTGTCGTCTCGGGCCAACGCGGTGCATTGTTCGGCAGAAAAGCCACGACGACCTTGGAGAACTTCGGCGCGCTGATGCGGTTGGACACCTTGCCACCGGCCATGATGACGATGCCGTCGCCTTCCTTGTCGGCCAGCGGCAGGGCCGGACACATGGTGTAGCAATTGCCGCAGAACATACAGCGATCATTGTTGACGGCAACGCTTTTCATTTTCTCACCGCCAAACTCGACCTTGGACGGTTTGATGGCCGCCGTGGGGCAAGCTGCAATCGCCAAGGGGATTTCGCACATCTTGTCGAGATACTCGTGGTCGACCATCGGTGGTTTGCGGTGGTATCCCAGAATGGCGATGTCGGAGCAGTGAACCGCGCCACACATGTTCAGGCAGCAGGCCAGAGAAATGCGCAGCTTGGCCGGCATGCTGTGGGATTTGAAATAATCGAACATCTCGTCCATGACGGCCTTGACCGGACCCGATGCGTCGGTGGCCGGCGTGTGGCAGTGGACCCAGCCCTGGGTGTGGACGATGTTGGTGATGGAGGTGCCGGTGCCGCCCACCGGGAACTTGTAGCTGCCCGCGGGGAACTTGCGGCCTTCCAGGTCTTGAACCAGCGGATCGACCTTGGATTCGTCGTCGACCATGAACTCGATGTTGTTGCGGGTGGTCCAACGAACGTACCCGTCACAATGCTTCTCCGAGATCTCGCAAATTTCACGGATTAGGGCGGTGCTCATCAGGCGGGCACCGCCTGCGCGGACGGTAAATACCTTGTCGCCGGACTCGGCCACGTGCACCAGAACACCGGGTTTCAGAACCTCGTGATACAGCCATTTGCCCTTGTTTTTGGCGATGACCGGAGGATAAAATTCGTCGTATTTTCGGGGACCGATATCGCTAATGCGGTCTTCCATCGGTTTTTCTGTATTGTATCCAGATGATATGAATGCCATGGTGATTGCCCCTCCTATCTGCTGTGTTTTTTCCTGAATGCGTCAACGTCGCGCTCCCAACCGCCTTCGACTTCATCTTCTTTCCAGAAAATGTAAGGGTTGGATCGCGGTTCGATCACATGGCGGGCATCCGGCTTGATTCCGGTGGCCTCGAGCAACCTCTGGAAGCCCTGGCGTTTCATCAACTCGCCCAGTCGCTCGCGGTTCTTGCCTTCCTCCATCCACCAATCCCAGATGCCTTCGATCACTTCCTTGATCTCGTCATAGGGTTCTTCCGCCTTTACGAAGGGAACCAGCAGGGACCCCATCTGGGCACCGTCGAGAATCGGCGCTTTGGCGCCGACCAGCATCGAAAGGCCTCTGTCGTCACCGATTCTGAGGGCCCGCGGCATGACGTTGATGCAGTGCATGCAGCGGTTGCATTCTTTGTCGTCGATCATCAACTTGTTGTCTTCCATCCACATGCACCGCGTGGGGCACAGCGCATTGACTTCTTTGTTGATGTTGAAGGGACCCCAGTCGCGGCCGCTGTGGTCGTTGGCATTGGGGGCTATCTCGCCGCCGATATAGGCCTGCACGGCTTCCTGGTCGATCTTGATGTTGTCTTTCCAGGTCCCGACGAAGGAAATGTCCGCCCGGGCAATGGAGGCCACGCAGCAGTTGGGGCAGCCGTCGAACTTGAACTTGAACTTGTAGGGGAAGGCCGGACGATGGAGCTCGTCCTGGTATTCCTGGGTCAGGGTGTAGCAAAGTGCCTGGGTATCATAACAGGCATACTCGCAGCGGGCCTGGCCGATACAGTCGGCGGGGGTCCGCAGGTTGGAGCCGGATCCACCAAGGTCCTGGTTCATGTTGTGGGTCAGCTCGTAGAAAATTTCTTCCAGCTGTGGGGTGGTGGTCCCCAGAAAAATGATGTCCCCGGTGGAACCGTGCATATTGGTGATGCCGCTGCCGCGGAAGTCCCAAATGTCGCATAACTGCTTCAGAAAGTCGGCCGTGTAAAACTTGCCGCCCGGTTGAGCGACCCGCATGGTATGGAAATGCGCCACGCCGGGGAAATTCTCCGGCTGGTCGCAATACCGCCCGATGACACCGCCGCCGTAACCGAAAACACCGACGATCCCGCCGTGTTTCCAGTGTGTCTCCCCGTCAACAAAGGAGAGCTCCAGCAGTCCTAAGAGGTCCTCGACGACATCGGCGGGAACCTGAAATTCGATGCCTTCGGCGTTTTTGGCCCGTTTTTCGGCCTGCATTTTCAGGTCCGAAACGAAGCTCGGCCATGGCCCAGACTCAAGCTGGTCCAGCAAAGGGGTTTTATGTTTCGCCATCTTTTTACCTCCATTGAATTAATAGAAAATTAACCGTTAAGCCTCTATTTCAACGCTGTGGTGCCCGGGCGGGCAGTCGCTTTCACCTCCTCTCACCATTTTTATTCTATCGCGTGGGTATCATTATGTTAAATAGCAAGGGGCAGATATAAAATGATTGGCCGTCCTTGTCAATAAAAAAGGCTCGGAATTACAGGGGTCAACGGTTGGAATGGTTGAAAAGTGCCGTGTCCTTCGCCAGTTTGTGGTGGCGTGTTAATCAATACCCTTCATATAGGGGTTGAATCCCATATTGCGGGGCAGGAGATCGATCGCTTTGCATAGCGTTAGGCCGTGATGCTTTAAATGTTTGCGAATCATTTTACTTTCGGGTGTCTGCCTGAAGGTCCGCTCGAAGACAGCCGCAAGCAAATCATTGAACTCTGCTCGCGGTCAGCGACTTAAGGTAAGCAACGAAAATGTCCGGCAACTCTGCTGGGATTCGGTCGCTGCCGAGCTGGAGCAAGAGACCGCCGAAAAATCCATCCAGTGTGGCCGCCACAGTGTCGTCACCCGCCCATGCCATCGCACCCACGCCGTCAAGCCGGTCCAACCGCATCTTTACGGTCAAGTTGAGCAGGAAGATCAGCAGGGCCTGGAAGATTGTTTGGGCATCGGTTCCCGTCCCATCGAAAAGGGGGGCGTATTTTCTAACGGTTATCAGTCGCACCTTGACATTCTGCCCCTCGTTTTTAACGATAAAGTCACCGGCAGCATGGTGCCAGGAAAACACCTGCTCGAAGGTTTCCAGGTTATAGTATGCGGTCAAGATCTGTGCGGCCTGACGGTAAACGTCGCACCGCGTCTGGTCGGAAAGCCGGTGGGCACCGTTCAGAGAGTCCCAGACGAGGAGCCGATCGTTTCCTTCCGCCGGTATTCCCGAAAGATGGAACTCGTGGTATCCAGCCAGCCACTGCCCGATAAACATTTCCACTCGGTAAGAGCGATCCGGCAGAAGCACCGCTCCGCTTGAATACACCTGTGGCAGGAATCGGTAGGGGAAGCGGTTGTTGAGAGCGCGGATGTTGACGAAATCCTTTTGAAGGTAAGATCGCCCGATAGCTGTCACGGCCACATTGACGACAAAAGATGCTTGGCGCCCGTCGGCATCAACGGTCAATCGGGCCGGATGGTAAAACTGGCCATGCTTTTCGAGACAGATATTTATGGTCCCCAGGTCTCGGGCCAGGACGGTTTGCCCGGTTAGATCGCGTATCGCGCGGGTCAGATTCGAAAAACGATCCTGTTCGATAAATCTTCGAATCGCGGTGAAATACGCGCCATAAGTGATCGCTGAATCTCTGCCGGGTGCATCTGCGGCAACCACCTCATGGGGAGTGAGAGGGAGGGTGCGCGTCCAAATTGGATCGTCTTCCAAGATGGGCGTATCATTTGCAGACAGGAAGAATGTCGTATGCGGCATAGAAACGTCCCTGGGCAACCCACCGGGATTGGGCCGCAGGTCAACAAAATTATGGACTTTTCGTTGCCTGTTACCCGCAAAAAGGTGCGGCTACAGAAACAAGCGGGCGGGCGAAATTGTCAGAATATCGATACGCTATGATAGCGCAGAGGCTGAGGGCACCTCTGAGCGGCAAAAATTTGAACGGACAAATACGTGCCGGTTTGCTCAATAGTCGCGCAACACTTACGGGCGATTGCGTTCAATTTCGCTTAATATTTCCGGTGCAACGGCGTAGCCCAGGTCGACAGCCTTATCACCGTGTGTAACGGCTTTGGCAAATTCTCCTTTTTCGAGGTAGGCAATAGCGAGATTGTTGTGGGCTGGTGCAAAATCCGGTTGCAGTTCGATAACTTTCAGGTTGGTTTCGATGCTGTCATCGATCCGGCCCTTCATCAGGTATGCATTGGCCAAAGTGGTCAGCCCTTGCACAAATCGAAAATTAAAATAGGTCGCCCTTTCAAGAGCCGTAATCGCCTCGTCGATATTTCCGCGTTGGAGTTCGACAAATCCGATATTACCATACCCTTCGGAGAACCCGGGCCGTACCTTGACCGCCTGCCTGTTGTAGTTCAGACACTTTTCCAGGTCACCGCGCTGTAAACTGATTCCGCCCAGTTGCACGTAGGCTTCCGCCAGATTGAAACTGCACTCAATAGCCAGGTGAAACTCTTTTTCGGCCTCGTCATACTTCTGCTGCCCAGCCAGGGCGACCCCGAGGTTGTAATGCGATATGCCACAGTCGGGATTGGAAGCGATCGCGGCCCGCTGTTTGGCGATGTATTCTTGAACATTATTTGCCTGTGCCATAGCGTGTTGATCTCCTTGTTCATGCGACGGAAGTGAGCCATCCACTGATCGAGCCACTCAGATCATCCGTCGCTTATTTTTGAAAAACAATTCTTGTAATATGCTTGATGTGGAAAGTCAACATATGCCGGATGTCTTCGAAGCCATTATCTATGCTAACTCATTTTAATCAGTCGCATTTTGACTTGACAAGCACACCCCTTTTCTCTACCGTATCGATTATCCTGACACCTTGCACAGAAAGGGGGGACCATGCTGGAAGGATCCTATACAGCCATCGTCACGCCGTTCGACGGTGACGACGTCGATTACGACGGTCTCAAAAAACTGGTTGATTTTCAGATACTCAACGGCATCAGCGGGGTTCTGGCCGTCGGTACGACCGGAGAAAGTCCGGTGTTAACCTGGCAGGAACACAATCTTGTGGTCGAAGCCGTTGCCAAACACACCCGAAACAAATGCCTCTGTATCGCCGGTACCGGCAGTAACAACACACGCGAGGCCCTGACGGCGACCGAGCATGCCGTTAAAAGCGGGGTCGATGCGGTTCTTCTGGTCGATCCTTATTATAATGGTCCCAGCTCGCTGGAAATTAGAAAGGAGTACGTTGCGCCGGTTGCACAGGCTTTTCCTGAAGTCCAGGTCATCCCTTATGTCATCCCCGGACGAACGGGGGCCCAGCTGCTACCGGAAGATCTGGCTTTGCTCAAAAAGGCCTATCCAAATGTCGGCACTGTCAAAGAGGCCACCGGTAATCTTGATAATATGAAACGCACCCGCGCTTGCTGTGGACCAGACTTTACCATTCTCTCCGGCGACGACGGCATGACTTACACCATGATGACCGATTCCCAGATCGGGGCTGTCGGGGTCATTTCTGTCGCCAGTAATGTCGCCCCCGGAGCCGTCGTTCGAATGGTACGGCTGCTGCAGCAAGGAGAGGAGAACGACGCCCGAGAGCTGTCCGCTGCCCTGGCCCCCTTATTTGGTTTGGTGACTGTAAAAACCATGGAGAAAACACCTTTCGGCGAGGTTGTCTGCCGTGCCCGCAACCCTCTGGCCATCAAAGCTCTGATGACCATTCTGGGGATGCCCTCGGGTGGGTGTCGCCAGCCGTTGGGCAAAATGACCCGACAGGGTATCGAGACTGTCCTTGCAGCGGCGCGAACCATTCAGGCAAAGCATCCCGAAATATTTGCACCTGTGGAAGACTTTTTTGAGGTCAATATTTCGGAACGCTTGGAAAACCCGGCGATCTGGGAAAATCTGAGCTACAGTGAATACTAGCCGACGCGTTTTCGATGTAAATAGAGATTGTCCCACCGGTGATTGCCGGTGGGACAATCTCTATTTTATGCGCTCTATCGAAGTCTTCGCTCTGTTACGACACAAGCGTGAGGGAAAAGGACGTAATTTCCGGAGCGAAAACGGAAAGGGTGATTGGTGACGGCCGCACCACGAGCTGACGGTCAAAGTAACGCATGTAGATTGCTATGAGATATTATTCTGGCGCTTGGCAACTTCCTCGGCATTGACTTGAAAATCACCCTTTTTGAACAGCAGCCATTTCATCCACTTCAACCCGAATCTCAGCCGCGCGACCTCATCGTCCCTGATGGCATTCAGTGTCTGGGGATCGACCTTGTAGAGGGATAAAAAGGAACTACTAAATATAAATGACCTGAATTTGTCGATATCATAGCTGGCCATGAAAAACATCTTCTTGGTCTGCTCGGTCAGTTTCACGTTTGGCGGAAAGGACCGCTTCCTGACCACAAGGTCAGTCCATTCGGCGTTTACCTCGTCACGAATATCGACGCCCTGATCTTCTCTCCATTCGCGGACAGTCCAGACCTGTTCCTCTTCAAACCCAAGGCAGTGGGGTTCATTGACAAAAAAATAGAAACCGGAATTATCTGCGCCATCCTGGTAACTCAGCGAAGCAACGCCCAGTGGATAGTACCGGCAGGCTGATGGACGATCTTCGTAAATCATACATCCATCATCTTTTACAAACGGGCATGATTGCTGCTCGTCGTCTAAAAGCTTGAGCGTCACCACAGGCAGATCCGTTTTGTCGAGAAGCTGAAGTTCCGTGTAGATCGCTAAAAACTGGTCCGATGGCAGCTGTAACCGGTTTTTGAGACGAATGATGTCGTATGGGGTCAGAACAATGCTGATGCCACGACAGCATTTGGTGAAACAGGCGACGTCTTTATGACATTTAAATTTGAAACGGTTGTCAAGGCTGAGACGAATCGGTTCTATACCGGCTTTGTCTTCCGTATTTTCCATGTTGGGCCTTTCTCTCGATTTTTTCGCGCGTTCATTAAAGGAGACCATATATGTCGGGGGACATTAACTGAGGTATGGCGCCATGTCAACCTTGAGCGACGCGCTGAGATGTAGTACTGTCTTGAGCTGAGGGCTTCCACGCTTTAAAAGCGTTATTCTATGGCAGATACCGGCAATTAGGTCTTGATTTAACCTCTAAATCTACTATATCGCTAGGTAATATTGATGCTATACATACGCAACTTTTCCATTAATAGAATCCCATGACACACCTGTGGTCAACTCGAAGGAGGAAAAAATGCAACTGACCATCGAAAAAGCCAACCAACTGAAACCAAAACCGGATGACAACAAACTCGGATTTGGCTCATTTTTCACGGATCACATGTTCAATATGGACTATTCGCCAGACAGGGGTTGGCACAACCCGCGGATCGAACCTTACGGTCCGATGGCTTTAGATCCGGCAACGATGGTGTTGCATTACGGGCAGGGCGTTTTTGAAGGTCTGAAAGCCTACCGGTCGAACACCGGCGGCATACAGCTCTTTCGTCCGCGGGACAATATCAAACGCCTTAACCGGTCGTCCCGGCGCCTCTGCATTCCCGAAGTAGATGAAGGTTTTCTGCTGAGCGCATTGAAGCAACTCATATCTGTTGAAAAGGACTGGGTGCCGCAGGCTCCGGAAACATCACTCTATATTCGGCCAGCCATTATCGCTACAGATCCTTTCCTGGGTGTAAGGGCGTCTAACACCTACCGGTTTTTCATCATTCTTTCTCCCGTAGGTGCCTACTATCCCGAAGGCTTCAACCCCATAAAAATCTGGGTGACCCGGGAATTCGTGCGTGCCGTGCGGGGGGGTGTCGGCGAAGCCAAAACTCTTGGCAACTATGCGGCCAGCCTCCTGGCCGGAAACGAAGCCCACAAGGAAGGTTACACTCAGGTTCTGTGGTTGGACGGTGTCGAGCAGAAGTACCTCGAAGAAGTCGGATCCATGAATATATTTTTTGTCATTGACGGAGAGATCGTTACACCGGCGCTGAACGGCAGCATTCTCCCCGGTATCACCAGAGATTCCGTTATCCAATTAGCCCGACATTGGAACCTGCCGGTCTCCGAGAAGTTGATCAGCATCGACGAGTTGCTAAAAGCCAACGGCGATGGAAAGCTGAGCGAAATCTTTGGCTCAGGAACAGCCGCCGTCATCTCACCGGTCGGTGAAATCAAATACGGTGATCAGGTATACCAAATGGGTGATGGGTCTGTCGGACCGATCGCCAACAAGTTCTACACGGCAATCACCGATATTCAATACGGTCGCGATGCGGATCCCATGGGCTGGATAGAAACGGTGCTGTGAGAAAACCTGTTCGCCGTCGGGCCGGAATAATTGATCAAGAAAGTCGTCATCAGATGATACCAGAAAAAGACTTGAAGCAGCTTCCCGCTTTTGAGGAAAAATTGAAAAAGGCCGGACTGCCACCGGTAGTGGCCGATATTTTCCGTTATTATTACCGCAAGGTCGCCACCGGGGAAACAGGCCTAATTTACGATCGCGACATCGAGCCGGTGGCACCCGGTACCATCGAATCTTCAGAAAACCTCACTCATTTCAAGACCATCGGGGATAAGAATTTTGAGAAAGCCGTGCGAATTACGTTGAACGGCGGGCTGGGAACCAGTATGGGGCTGACCGGTGCCAAAAGCCTTTTGAAAGTAAAAGATGGAAAGTCATTTCTCGAAATTATCGTTCAGCAGACCCGTCAACGGGGAGTCAGGCTGGCTCTGATGAACAGTTTCAACACCCACTCGGAAACGCTTGCAGCGCTGAAAAGTATCGATTCTGCCGCCATCACGCTTACGTTTCTGCAGCACAAGTTTCCCAAGATTCTACAGGACGGTCTCGGCCCGGCCGTCTGGCCCCAAAATCCGGCTCTTGAATGGAATCCGCCAGGACATGGTGATGTTTATACGGCTCTTTATACTTCCGGATTGCTACAACAATTGTTGGACGAAGGGGTAATCTACGCGTTTATTTCTAATTCGGATAACCTCGGCGCTGATATGGATCCTGATTTGCTTGGCTTCTTTGCCGAAAACAACTTTCCCTTCATGATGGAGGTTGCCGAAAAAACGATCGCTGATGTCAAAGGGGGACATCTGGCCCGGCTGAGAAACGGGCAGCTTACCCTGAGAGAAATCGCCCAGTGTCCCGAGAAAGAATTGTCCGCCTGCATGGACATAAACCGCTTCTGTTTTTTCAATACCAACAACATCTGGGTCAATTTAGCGTTTTTAAAAGACCTGATCAAAAAAGAAAACGCTGTCCATTTACCGATGATCCTCAATCCGAAAACACTTGATCCGCGCGACGATACCAGCCCTGGGGTCTTCCAGGTCGAAACGGCAATGGGTGCGGCAATATCACTTTTCAAAGGCGCTTCCGCAGTCAAAGTGCCGCGCTCACGTTTCATGCCGGTTAAAAAATGCAACGACCTTCTGGCGGTACGATCGGATTGTTTTGAATTCGATCAAAACGGCGGTAGCCTTAAGATCAACTCGAAACGCTTTGAGAATGGTCGGCCCGAAACGGTCCACGTGGATCTTGACCCCCGGTATTACGGCAAAATCGATCTCTTTGAAGATCACTTCAATGATGGCGTACCCTCTCTTGTTGACTGTGATTCCTTGACCGTTGTCGGTGATGTTCTCTTCGAAGGCGACGTCACCATTTCCGGTCGTGTCCGCATCACAAACAGAGGGAACACCCAAGCAGTCATAAAACGCGGCACCGTCATCGACCAGGACCTCAATTTTTAACGTGTGTTTTCTATTTGCGCACACTGCCGTGAAGGATCTCTTCTTTCTCCTGCCGCACAACAGGTGAATCCCAACAGGAAGCTGACAGGCCATGACTGTAATCGATTGGCTCGAACAGAAACCGGATCCCGATTTACATCTCTTGAAATTCCGTGGAGATACACAGACATTTACCCTGACCCTGGATCGACCCCGTCAGGGAAAAGCCTGGCTGAGAACTAACATCGGATCTGCAGCGACCTACCGCCAGGAAATAATCCGTAACGTCCACAGAGAGGAGGCGCCCCTGGGACGCGACTGGTTTGACTGGCCCATGGTCAGGATTGCCCCGCTGCAGTTTCGCATCACCCTCCCGCTGTGCGAGATCGGACACTTTGAAGCCAAATGCTTTTTTTGGGGGGAGAACAACGACGAGCCGGCCTGGCCCCCTGGAAATAATACCACGGTCAACGTCGCACCCGCCGACACATGTTGCGCAAACATTATCTATAATGCATTCGTGCGGCAGTTTGGGCCCAACCTTTCAGGCGCGTTCCAACCGCCCATAAACCCTACGGAAATTGCCGCCCTGGACCAGGCCGGATTTTCAGTTATCCCCCCGTCCGGTACCTTTCGCGATCTGATAAAAAAATTGGACTTTATCATCGGAGAACTTGGGTGTCGGTTCCTGCAGCTTTTACCCATCCACCCAACGCCGACGACATACGGCCGTATGGGGCGATTCGGAAGTCCCTATGCCGCTTTGAGCTTTACCGCTGTAGACCCGGCATTGGCCGAATTTGATCCAACGGCAACACCACTGGAGCAATTCATAGAACTGGTCGATGCCGTCCACGCACGACAGGCAAAAATACTTATCGACATCGCTATCAATCATACTGGTTGGGCCGCAAGTTTGCACGAATCCCATCCAGAATGGCTGGTGAGGGACGATTCCGGCCAGATCGAAGTTCCTGGTGCCTGGGGGGTTCGCTGGGAGGATTTGACCAAACTCGATTACTCACAAAAAGACCTCTGGGTGCATATGGCGGAGGTTTTCCTGACCTGGTGCCGCCGGGGGGTCGATGGTTTCCGTTGTGATGCTGGTTACATGATTCCGATCGATGCCTGGATTTATATCATTGCCCGAATACGGGCCCAGTTTCCGGGCGCGATTTTTTTCCTCGAGGGATTAGGCGGCAAACTTTCGGTCACGCGGGATCTTCTCAATCGAGCGGGATTCAATTGGGCCTATTCCGAACTTTTTCAAAATTATGACCGCGCCCAGATCGAACATTTTCTGCCGGGAGTTGACGAAATTTCAAACCATGACGGAATCATGGTCCATTTTGCCGAAACGCATGACAACCTTCGGCTGGCCGCCCAGTCAAAAACCTATGCCCGTATGCGCACCGCATTCTGCGCGCTATTTTCCTACCAAGGCGCATTCGGTTTTGCCAACGGAGTGGAATGGTTCGCAACCGAAAAACTCGATGTTCATAATGCCGCTTCCCTGAACTGGGATTCTTCCGTCAATCAGGTTAGCGATATCCGCCGCCTAAATGCCCTGCTTTATGATCACCCGGTCTTCAATGCCGGCACGAATAATGTTCTGGTTCAGCAAGGCGAAGGTAATTTTCTGGTTCTGTTGCGCTCCCACCAGTCATCCGGTAAAAAATTGGTCGTTCTCGTCAACCTTGATGTTCAAAAGGCCGTCGCGGCCGCCTGGAATGCCGAAGCAACGGGTATGACAGATCCGCGATTCCTGAACCTTTTGACCGGGAAACAGGTTACGGCTGAACGATCAGATGACGGGTTCTTCTTGAATCTGAATCCGGGAGAGGTTATGTGCCTTTCACAGGATGAGAGCGATCTGGAACGGGTCAATCGCGCTGTCAAACGTTTTGCGCAACAACCCAATCGGGTATTATGGCAGCGATATTGTGCCAAGGCCCTGGAGGTGTTTATATACCATAACAAATTCGGTGATCTGGGTTCGTTCGATCCGGAATCAGCGGCCCGGCAACTGAAACGTGACCCAAGGGCTTATTGCCGTCAACTCAATCCGGACGGCCGTGAATCGAAAGTCATCACCTGGCGCTGGCCGCAGGATCAGTCTCGAGAGGTCATGTTGCCGCCGGGACACTTTCTGTTGGTTCATGTCGATGCCCCTTTTCGTGCGGAAATTTTAGACAACGGTGTCACTAATAGATGGGAGCAAGGCCTACCAGGGGAGCATGGGACTTACTTTGCCCTCGTCACTCCCCTCGCACAGGTGCGTAATCAGCGCTCGATGACGTTGAAAATCAGCATTTTCGACCGTGACGGTACCCGGCACATTCAAGCCCCATTGCTTTTTTTAGCCAAACCTGAAGACGTGAAGGTCAAACGCGTTTTCAGTCGACCGGATTTGTTGAAGAGGCCCTATCTATTTCTGGGCACCAATGGCCGCGGTGGGATGTTGCGAGCAAGTATCTGTTGGGGTGAACTCAACAGCCGATATGATGCCCTGCTGGCCGCCAACCTGAGCCCACAGATACCGGAAGACCGATGGATCCTCTTCACCCGCTGCCGGGCGTGGCTGGTCTACCAGGGATACTCCCAAGAAATCGGCAATGACTGTATGATCGCCTATCACTATGCCTATGGAGAGTCGGGATCTTGGCAATTTCAGATACCGACCGGTCAAGGGGAATCGATTGGCCTAAACATCGTCGTCAAAATGATCCCGAAAAAAAACACCGTGCAGTTGTCCTTTAATCGCCGACAGGCTGGCTCAGCGCCCCGCCGCCTGGCTGATGATCTTCCGGTTCAGCTGATTCTCCGTCCGGATATTGAAATGCGTAACTTTCATGAAACCACAAAAGCCTATTTGGGACCTGAAAATATCTGGCCGGCGGCTATCCGGCGTCAATCGGATGGTTTCGTGTTCGCTCCTAAGGGTAAGACCGAGCTGGATATGGCGCTTCCCACAGCAAAATTTGTATCAGAGCCCGAATGGTACTACATGGTACACCGGCCCTTGGAATTTGAGCGCGGCCTGGATCCAAAATCGGATTTGTTTAGCCCGGGATATTTCTCCCTCGAACTCATCGGCGGCCAGACAAAGACCCTGGCAGCCAGCGTCCCTGAACACACTGAAAATAATGACGTCTCCGGTTTAAAAGAAAATGACGGTGACGTCAACGGTCCAAAGGATCGAGACGCAAGCCTCATGCACAAACCAAAGACCTTGTCCCCGATCGAGGCGCTTAAATCAACCCTGGACCAATACATCGTCCGGCGCGGAAAACTGACATCGGTTATCGCCGGCTACCCATGGTTTCTCGACTGGGGCCGCGATTCACTTATCGTTGTACGGGGAATGATAGCTGCCGGTCGAAAGGAAGAGGCACGGGCGGTACTAAAACTGTTCGGGCAATTCGAAAAAGACGGAACCATACCGAATATGATCCATGGAAATAATGCCGGAAACCGCGATACGTCAGACGCTCCTCTTTGGTTTTTCGTGGCGTGCGAGGATCTGGTGGTCGACGACGGGAATGAAGAATTTCTGGAAAACGTCTGGGGAGGACGAAAGCTTCGTGATATTCTTATTGCTGTTGCACATGCACTGATCAAGGGCACGCCAAATGGTATTCGAATGGACCCGACTTCCGGTTTACTTTTCAGTCCGGCTCACTTCACCTGGATGGATACCAGCTATCCCGCCGGTACTCCCCGCGAGGGTTACCCGATTGAAATCCAGGCCCTGTGGTTCCGGGCTCTGGAGTTCCTCGCCCGGATTGACGTTGTTAACCACAAACAGTGGTATGAACGGGCCCTGCAGGTCCGATCTTCAATCACTGAGCTCTTCTTTATGGTCGATAAAGGATACTTTTCTGATTGCCTCCACGCGGCTTCCGGTACATCGGCGGGTTCCGCCCAACCGGATGACGCCCTGCGACCCAATCAACTTTTGGCGTTGACTCTGAAAGCTATCACAGATGAAAAGATCGCCGATTCGGTTTTAGCGGCTTGTGAAGAACTGCTTGTGCCCGGGGCAATAAGAAGCCTTGCCGACCGAGAGGTCACATATCCTTTAGAAATAATCCATAACGGTCAACCCGTCAACACCCCCCATTCCCCCTACCAGGGCCGATATGTGGGGGACGAGGACACCCGCAGAAAACCAGCGTATCACAACGGAACCGCCTGGACCTGGATGTTCCCCTCTTTTAGTGAAGCCTGGTTCAGATTATACGGGGAAGAGGGGCGTCAGACCGCATTGGCCTGGCTCGGAAGTGGCATTCAGTTAATCAACCAGGGCTGCATCGGCCACGTACCCGAAATCCTGGATGGCGACTTTCCCCATAACCAACGGGGATGCGATGCACAAGCCTGGGGGGCAAGCGAGTTGCTGCGGGTCCTGACACTCCTCGACCCAGATGCGCGCAGCAAACCCGTTAGCCGGCAAAAAGGGTGATACTCGGTCGAATCCAAGGGATCAGACGTTTTAGGCACCCAACAAGCCGTCCTAAAACGGATCTTTACTTTCCCAAAAAAGCGTGTCGTGTTAAAAGTTTTTGTGCAAATTTACAGAGGCGTCAGCATTGCCCTTGATTTAACAATATTTATGCGTGATCAGAAGGATGCATGGTTATGAATCGCTTTCAAACATTTCAAGTTTTCCCCAATACGCCCAAACCGCTACTGTTTCTGGAAACCCTGGCTCGCAACATGTGGTGGTGCTGGAATTTAGATGCCATCGAACTTTTCCGTAGGATCGACCCCCGTCTCTGGGAAGATTCAGGCCGGAACCCGATCGTTTTCTCGACGATGATCCGCCAAGACCGACTTGAAAGCCTAGCGAAAGACGACAGCTTCCTGGCCCACATGGAGCGGGTGAAGCGAAAGTTTGAAAACCAGATACTGAAGCCATTGGATAGTCCGAGTTCCATTTATGGTAATAACGACATCATCGCCTATTTTTCCATGGAATTCGGTATCCATGAAAGTTTACCCCTATTCGCCGGCGGTCTGGGCGTGCTCTCGGGTGATCACCTCAAGGCATCATCAGACCTGGGACTGCCACTGGTCGGCATCGGACTTCTCTATCGGCAGGGGTATTTCCACCAGTTTCTCGATCCCTCAGGATGGCAGCAGGAAGAATATCCGGAAACCGACCTTTATCATCTCCCTGTAAGGCGGGCCAAGGACCCGTCGGGAAATGACGTGTCGGTGACCGTTCAGGGAACAACCGGTCCCATCCACGCCATTGTCTGGTTACTCATGGTCGGTCGAATCCCGCTATACCTGTTGGACACAAATACCCCGGAAAACTCACCAGAGGTCAGGGAGATCACCTCTCGGCTTTATGGCGGAGACCAAAAGCTTCGGCTGAGCCAGGAAATTCTATTGGGCATTGGTGGTATGCGGGCGCTAACCTCTCTGGGAATCGAACCCAGCGTCTGTCACATGAATGAGGGACACAGTGCTTTTGCCGGACTGGAGCGGTTGGCAACAATTATAAAAAAACACAAAATCGATCTGAAAACTGGCCTGGAAATCGTGCCACGTTCAACGATCTTCACCACACATACCCCAGTGGCCGCCGGTCACGATGAATTCCCGGTCGACAGCGTCCGACCCTATCTAACACCGTATGAGGAAAAACTGGGGGCCACCATCAGGGAGATTCTTTCCTGGGGTCAAGCCCCTGGATCCGGAACCGAAAGTCCACTCTCCATGTTTGTGCTGGGAATACGACTGGCGCAGTATTGCAACGGGGTCAGTCGGTTGCACGGCGCAGTGGCCAGACGCATGTGGGCCCACGTTTGGCCGGGAAGACCTGAAGATGAGGTACCGATTATTCATATTACCAACGGCGTGCACATTTCATCCTGGATATCGGTTGAAAATGCACTTCTCTTTGAGCGATATCTTGGACCGGACTGGTACCTGCATACATGGAACAAGGATATGTCTAACCGCATCGACGAGATTTATGATGAAGAGTTGTGGCGGTCTCACGAGATGGCCCGTTCACGCCTGATCCGGACATGTCGCAGCCAGATGGTCAAACAATACGCGCGGCGCAATGCGCCGCGCTCGATGATGGAAACGGCTGAATCGGTGCTCGACCAGGAAGTTTTGACCATCGGCTTTGCCCGTCGTTTTGCTACTTATAAAAGGGCGACCCTGCTGCTAAAAGACCCCGACCGGTTTGAAAAACTTCTCACTTCCGCCACCCAGCCGGTACAGATTGTTTTTGCAGGGAAAGCACATCCGAATGACAATGAAGGCAAAGAGCTGATCAAGCGTCTGGTCGAATTTTCAAGGCGTCCAACCGCGCGGCACCGGGTGGTTTTCATCGAAGATTACGACATCCATCTCACCCGCCACCTTATTCAAGGCGTAGACATCTGGCTGAACAACCCACGCCGTCCGATGGAAGCCTGCGGTACGTCCGGAATGAAAGCCGCCGCCAACGGCGTTCTCAATCTCAGCATCCTGGACGGCTGGTGGTGCGAGGGGTTCGGCGAGGATCGGGGGTGGCGGATCGGCAACGGAGAAGAATATGATGATCACCTGTATCAGGATGCCATAGAGAGTCAGGCACTATACAATATTCTGGAAAACGACGTGATTCCCTGTTTCTACGAAAGAAAAAATGGCGATGCACCCGTCCGCTGGATTCAGATGATGAAGGGGTCGATGAAAATGGCCATGCGAGATTTCTGTGCCCAGTGCATGGTCAAACGCTATGAGGACACTTTTTACATTGAAGCGTCCAAGCAGTATCATAACCTCATGGACAATTCAGCCGCGGTGGCCAAAAAAATCTACCGACAACGCGAACGTCTCGGTAGATTGTGGAAGGACATCAGGGTACAATCGCCGGAGATGGATGAAACCGGACCCTTCAGGGTCGGCGATACCTTGACGGTTTCTACGGTTGTAGAGCTTGGAGAACTTCGCCCGGATGAAGTCGATGTCGAACTGTACTATGGAAGCATGAGATCTGTCGATGCCCTGACCGCCAGCCGCACCAAGATGATGGATGTCGAGGAGGAGAGGGGAAACGGATTCTATCGGTACACATGTTCGGTTACCTGTGACACGTCGGGCAGATTCGGATGTACGGCACGGGTCACGCCCTGCGGCGATCAGCGGATAAAATTTATACCCGGATTGTTGACCTGGGCATCCAATTGATTTCGCAACTTTTACAAAAGCAGAACCTGACGGTATCTGTTCTTTTGACTTCCGCAAGAAATCGAAGAAAGGACTTCTATTGATGGACCAAAGGGCAACAGCCAACCCACGAGTGCTCATCGTCACTCCTGAAGTCACCTACCTGCCGGATCGAATGGGGAGCCTGGCCAATTACTTCACGGCCAAATCCGGCGGCCTGGCAGATGTGTCGGCAGCCTTGATCAATGCCCTGGCCGACCAAGGGGTGGATGTCCATGTTGCCATTCCCAACTACCGCACGATATTCAGCGACCGTATCACACCGTTTCTTAAAACCGAGCTGCGTAAGATCCGTCGTAAAATGGGCGAAGAACGGATACATCTGGCAGAAGACCGGGCGTTTTTCTATTTGAATCGCGTCTATTCTGTTTACGGCGAAGAAAATATCAAGCTCGCATTAGCGTTCCAGCGTGAGGTTATGAATAATATCGTACCGCGCGTGGAACCGGATTTGATTCATTGCAACGACTGGATGACCGGACTGGTCCCCGCCATGGCCCGGGAGATGGGAATTCCATGCCTCTTTACGGTTCACAACCTTTACTCCGTCAAAGCCACACTGGCCCAAATCGAAGACAGGGGGATCGATGGAGCATTTTTCTGGCACAACCTTTTCTTTGAAAAAATGGCCACCAGTTATGAATCCACGCGCGATGCCAACCCGGTTGACCTGCTCACCAGCGGTGTCTTCGCCGCCCATTTCATCAACACGGTTAGCCCCAGCTTTCTAAAAGAGATCATTGAAAACCGTCACGATTTTGTCCAGCCGCACCTGCGCCAGGAGATCATCAACAAGTGTCGCGCCGGTTGTGCCACGGGTATCCTCAATGCACCGGATCCCGTCTTTGATCCGAGTACAGACCGGGACTTGAAGTGCGTTTACGGACCCAATAACCACATTGAGGGCAAAAGAGAAAATAAGCGTTTCCTGCAACGCAACCTCGGGCTGGTTGAAGACCCGGATGCGCCGCTGTTTTTCTGGCCATCGCGCTTGGATCCCATCCAGAAAGGCTGCCAATTACTCGCGGAAACTATTTATCAATTAATTTCAACCTATTGGCGGCAGAACCTGCAGGTTGTATTCGTGGCTGACGGTCCCTACCAGAGGGTGTTTCAGGATATCGTCAGCCAGCACAACTTTCAAAATCGGGTGGCGGTCTGTGACTTCAATGAACAACTGGAACACCTGTCTTATGGTGCGTCTGATTTCATTCTCATGCCTTCCCTATACGAACCCTGCGGCCTTCCACAGATGATTGCACCGATTTACGGATCGTTACCGGTGGCGCATGACACGGGTGGCATCCACGATACTGTCACTCACATGAATGTTGAGGGTAACCGCGGCAACGGTTTTATTTTCACCGTATTCGATCCGAACGGTCTTTTGTGGGCCATCCATGAAGCCATGAAATTTTATCGGTTACCACAGGAAGTAAAAGCACACCAAATCGCCCGCGTAATGGCGACCAGCGCCGCTGCTTTTACCCACGAAAATACAGCTCACGCCTACATCGATCTCTATGAAAGAATGCTAAAAAGACCGTTGATCAACGCACCGGCACCGGCACCATCGGCACCCTCAGCCCCGGCAGAGGCTTGACCTTAAGACCTCGTTGAATACCGAGCAGCAGTCTCATCGACCCATCTATCGAATTCGGGCGCCCATATGAAGACAATAGAAAAGCTTGTGCAGAACCTGATCGAAAGGGATCCCCTTCTCATTCCTTATTCCGGCCATCTGCAACAGCGGCTTGAAAGTATCGATGAAACCGAATCCCGTTTAACGGGCGGACAGATCAGCCTGAATGACTTTGCCAGTGGTCATGAATACTTCGGATTGCATTTTCGCAACAATGAGTGGGTATTCCGAGAATGGGCCCCGAACGCCGATGCCATTTTTCTGGTCGGAGACATAACGGACTGGAAAGAAAGAAAGGCCTTTGCACTCGATAAAATCGACCCGGACGGTGTCTGGGAAATTCGGCTACCCGCAGACAGACTCACCCATCGTGACCTTTACCGGCTGCGGATCCACTGGCCAGGCGGGTCTGGTGACCGGATTCCCGTATACGCCCGTCGGGTGGTGCAGGACCCGGACACCCTGATCTTCAGTGCCCAAGTGTGGCGCCCGCCAGTTCCGCACCGATGGAAGTACCGTGCCGACCGACAACCAGAGACACCTGCGCTGATTTATGAGGCGCACGTCGGCATGGCTCTATCGGAAGAAAAGGTCGGCAGTTTCAGAGAGTTCACCTTGGGCATCCTGCCGCGCATCGTGGCCGCAGGCTATAATACGCTGCAGCTGATGGCAATCATGGAGCACCCTTATTACGGTTCTTTTGGTTACCAGGTTTCGAGTTTCTTCGCACCATCATCCCGCTTTGGTACACCAGAGGATTTGAAGATCCTCGTCGATACCGCCCATAGTTACGGATTGACAGTTACCATGGATCTGGTCCACTCTCATGCCGTATCCAATGAAGTTGAAGGCCTCAGCCGGTTTGATGGAACCGCATATCAGTATTTTCATGACGGAGAACGGGGGCATCATTCGGCTTGGAGTTCACGCTGTTTCGACTACGCCAAGCCCCAGGTGCTGCATTTTTTGTTGTCAAACTGCCGCTA
The DNA here is from genome assembly GCA_963719015.1 of uncultured delta proteobacterium. Lineage (GTDB taxonomy): Bacteria > Desulfobacterota > Desulfobacteria > Desulfobacterales > SG8-13 > JARFQH01. The sequence continues at coordinate 21,422 of CAVRBA010000025.1, forward strand.
TTGGCTGGATGAGTTTCAGTTTGACGGCTTTCGTTTCGATGGTATCACCAGTATGATCTATCGCCACCACGGCCTTGGAATGGCGTTTACATCCTACAACGATTACTTTGATGAATCAGTGGACGAGGACGCGCTCACTTACCTGGCTTTGGCCAATCGTCTCATCCATTCCGAGCGGCCGAATGCCCTCACCATAGCCGAAGATGTAAGTGGCTTGCCGGGATTGGCGGTTTCACAATCCGAAGGCGGTATCGGTTTTGACTACCGCTTTGCCATGGGAATACCGGATTTCTGGATCCGCTTGATTAAGGAGACCAAAGACGAGGACTGGCCAATTGGCCAACTCTGGTTTGAACTCAACAATCGTAGATCCGATGAAAAGACAATCAGTTATGCCGAATCCCATGACCAGGCATTGGTGGGAGATCAATCGATTATATTCCGATTGATCGGAGCCGAAATGTATACGCATATGCAGATTTCCGATAACAATCTGCATGTGACTCGCGGGCTGGCGCTACACAAGATCGTCCGACTGATCACGATGGCCACGGCTGGATCCGGTTACCTGAATTTCATGGGAAATGAATTCGGTCACCCGGAATGGATCGATTTTCCCCGGCAGGGCAACAAGTGGTCCTATCGCTACGCCCGCCGGCAATGGAATCTGGTCGACGACGTCAATCTCAAATACCAGCAACTGGCAGCCTTCGATCGGCAGATGATCGCCCTCGCTCACACGTTTAATATATTTGGTTGTGCCTGGTCCCGGTTATTATGCGAACACGAAAGGGATAAGATCCTCGCAATGGAAAGGCGGGGCCTCATCTTCGTCTTCAATTTTCACCCCGATCAATCCCGTACCGATTATAAAATCGATGCGCCCGCTGGAAAGTATCGCATGGCTCTCAACAGCGATGACGTCATATACGGTGGCCACGGTCGACTGCTGCCACACCAGGAGCACTTCACCGCCCCTGGGGACGGGATCGGCAAGAAAGATCAACTCAGCCTCTATCTGCCCAGTCGAACCGGATTTGTCCTTCAACCGGTGGATTAATAAACTTGGAAGGAAAAGAAGGTGTGGCGATTCGCGGGGTGTCGTTCGGTCATTGTCAGTACTTGAAAGAATAATAAAACTTTAATACCCGCTCAACGTAGGCTTCTGTCTCTTTGTACGGGGGAATCGAATTATTGTATCGTTCCACCGCTGTCGGACCGGCATTGTATGCAGCCAGAGACAGGGGCAGTTGACCGTCAAAACGGTCAAGCATTTCTCGAAAATAGCGGGTGCCTCCCAGAATGTTTTCTGTTGGGTCGAAGGGGTCGCGGATATCCATGGCTCGGACGTTTTCTGGCATGAGCTGCATCAAGCCCAGGGCGCCTTTTCTTGACACCGCTCGCGGGTTGAAGTCCGATTCGGCTTTGATTATCGCCTTGAGCAAGGGGTAGGCAACACCGTACAATTCAGATGCTTTTCGAATCTGGCTGTCGAAGCTTTTAGGTGAGTAAATCTGTGATGAGAATACTTTTTTTTCTTTGATATAGAGGCGGTAGTCAGCTTCAGACGTGGTTGGCGCATTGGTAAAATGAACGACGCCATTATGATCGACATACATGTAAATATCAGCATGGAGGGGTAACTGCGTAAACCCGAGCATTAAGACCACCGCCACGACCCCTGCAACAACAAGTTTCAACTTGCACGCCCCCCGTTCATCTCACGGACAGATTCCGGCACATTCACGTTTCAACCGCGGGTTCCTGCCGGAAGATTCTATTTTTAGACTTGTCAATCCATACATGATACACGTTTTATCGAATCGACTCAAGTGAAATTGAAGTAAAAAACCCGTGACGATACAGGATAATGTAACGAATATACAAAAGGTTCATCTCTGGGCGCCATGCTATGATCGACACTTAGCCCCCTTTTATACCGCTTTTCAAAAATAAATTCCGCAATACGGAGGGATGGTATGAGTGGTTGTAGAAAAAAACGTTCGCATAACGGAACGTTTTTTTGACAACCACTTTAACGAAGCGCCATCGTCCATTTTCAGGCAGTATACCAATTCATGAAATGGACGGGCTAAAAAAGCTTCAGTTGAACCTGGCGGTCGGAACTCCGCGAAACGCCGGGTGAAGGCCGTCGGCCCGGCGCTTCGTGGGTTTTCAACCGTTGTTCAATATCGTTGATGAACGGAGATGGACGTCGTTGCTGGTAGCGCCCAAATATACGCCGTTTCATGGCATAGGTGATATAGAGTCGCTCTTTTGCTCGTGTCATGGCGACATAAAACAAGCGTCTTTCTTCTGCCATATCGCTGAATTGACCGTCCTTCGTTTTGTGCGGAATGAGATCGGCCTCGCAACCTGTAATGAAAACAACTGGAAACTCGAGACCTTTGGCGGCGTGCATCGTCATTAGAGCCACTTTCTGAGATTTTTCATCGTAAAGGTCCGTGTCGGTTTGTAGGTCGAATCTAGTAAAAAAACCGGACGGGTCTCGCTCGCCATCGTCGGTCAGATCTAACAATCGCTCGAATTCAGTCACAATTACAGGGTTCTTTTCAATGAATACGCTTGGTAGGCGGTCGAAAAGGATTTTGAGTTGTTGCTGGAGCCCGTGCTTTTTAAGTTGGTCGCAAAGCGCTTGATTCTGTCTGGAAAACTGCGCCAGACGTTTTTGATCCTCCCTTTTTATGGACTTCAGCGGTAGTCTCACAACCCGGTACAGCGCTTCCGCCAGATCGATACGGAATTGTATCGCCCATTCGAAGAAACGCTCAAGAGCCGGTCGACTCACCGGAAGACCCAGGCCCGACACCACGCGCTCAAGGTCCAAATAGGATCCGACCCCATGGATTACCTTCATCCAGGATATCAGCAGGATTGCACCCTGTTTGTTCATGATAAAGGCCTTGTTGGTGGTTTGGCAGGGAATACCGACCTTCTGCATGATCTCAGCGATTGTTTGGCCCTGGGATCGGGTTCGGTAGAGAATGGCAAAGTCTGAAAACCCATAAGACCGCCGGGGAGTGGTTCCATCGACCCTTCCGAAGTCAATCGAGTCGAAAGCAATGCCCCCGATCAAGCGTTCAATTTTCTTTCCCACGGCAACCGCTTCGGCCCGGTCCGAGTGTGTTTCGAGAATAGACACGGTTCTTTTGCCATCAATGCCTGAGTATACGCCCGCGATGTCGCCCTTTTTGGCGACATCGGGCTTGTCCACCGACATCAATTGATGGGCAGCATTCAATATGGTTTGTGTGGAACGGTAGTTACGGGTGAGCCGGGTTAGATTTGCCCCATGATAAGTGTTTAGAAATCGATTGAAGTAACTGGAATCCGATCCTCGAAACCCGTATATTGATTGATCAGGATCACCGATGACAAAGAGTTTCTCTCCCGCTGGGGACAACTGATTCAAAAGGCGGTACTGTCCGTAATTGAGGTCCTGATATTCATCTACCAGAATGTGATCGTAACGTTTCCGGTATAACGTGCATGTATCAGGGTCGGATTCGAGCCTCATGACGACCCGATAGATCAGATCTTCGTAATCGCATCTTTTCTGAAGCGAAAGCAGCCGTTGATAGTTCCGGTAAACGATTGCAACGATTCGAGTCATCGGGGAATTGTCGCCCGTCTGGTAAAGTTCCTCCGGAGAAATCAGATTTTGCTTCGCAACCGCCACAGCCTCGATAATTTCACGTACCGGCCGGTTTATGGGACCCCCCTCTTTTAGGGCCATTTTTAGCGCCCAAGCCATCCATTGGCCTTTTTCGGTGTCATCCACGATGCTAACATCCGATTCCGTTCGCATTTCTCTCAACAGGTTGAAACAGAAGGAATGAAAGGTTGCCACCGTAGGAATGGTTCTTTGGGGATCCATTAAATTTTTCAGCCGTCTCTGCATTTCTTCAGCAGCTTTATTGGTAAATGTCACCGCCAGAATTCTTTCGGGTGAAACCTTCTTCTTTTCAATCAGAAATGAGATTCTTCGGGTGAGAGTGAGGGTTTTACCTGTTCCTGGACCAGCAACAACAATGGCCGGTCCCTTATCAAGTGTTACCGCACGCTGTTGCTCTGGGTTTAGATTGCGTAAAGGAGATATTTCTGTTTCACTGTTCAATGCGACCGCCGGAGAAACAGTGGACACCGCGACATTTTCTCTCTTGGATTTTTTCGCGGTCGGCTTAATATCCCTGACAGGTTTTTCGAAATTATATTTGGGGGCCTTTTTGGCGGGGAAAGGCGGCGGTCCCGGAGGGCGGCCCACGCCAAACAGGGGAGACTGACCCAACAATTGATTCCGTTCGCCGGGTCCAAAAATCTTAATTTTGCCGAAAACACCATCATAGCCGGGGGAAAGGTCAATGTTTCCCTGTCGCATTCTTTGTATTGCTACTCCTACAAGAGGAAGACCTGCGGCCTCTAGTTCCTTTATATCTATATTCATCAATATGTTTAGTTCAGGTCCGAATCGATTCAATAAAGAGAGGTAGGATTTTTGAACACGTTTGGTTTGCGGCCCGGAAGCCAGTATTTCGGATAGCACCTCTGTCAATGGAATAAGGTTATAGACGGACGGACGGTTTTCGGGGCGGTAATTCTCAATTCTATCAGCCAGTTCAGTAACCCTGTAAAGTACCCCAAGAGTCAAGGGCCGGCCGCATTCCGGACAATTGCCTTTGTGACGAACGGTTTCCTCCGGTTTTAATCGAAGATTACATTTGCGATGACCGTCCAGATGATATTTTCCTTCTTCCGGATAGAATTCCAGTGTTCCCAGAAACCGATCCGGAGTTCCCGATCTGATAGCCGATAAAACAGAAAAGTAGGAAAGATCGGTATCAAATAGATTGGCCTCACGTCCCAGTTTATGCGGTGAATGGGCATCGGAATTGGATATCATGGTGAAGCGGTCCAAGGAAGATATGCGCCAGTTCATGGGAGGATCGGATGACAGGCCAGTTTCCAACGCAAAGATATGCGTCGTCAAGTCCTCGAAACACTCATCTATTGAATCGAACCCCGATTTGGATCCGAGAACCGAGAACCAAGGCGTCCAGATGTGCGCCGGCACCAAATAACCGCTGTCGTCGGTTTCAAGTAAAATTTCGAGCAAATGCTTCGCATCCAATCCCAATATCGGTCTTCCGTCGGATCGTATGTTGCCGACCTTGTCAAGCGTCTTATTGAAACGGGCGACCGCTTCGGTATCGGGTAGAAATATAAGGTTGTGATTTTTACGGGTTCTTTCATTTTTTTTATAGATACAGCTTATCTCTGTCGTCAGTAAAAACCTGACCTTCTGACGACAAGCACGGGGTACCTCTTTATCACACTGGCGGGCAATATCCTTTTTCAACCTAAAAAGACCCGGTTCTGCCGGCTCCAGTTTCTGTTCAATTTCTTTAAACCATGTTGGATGGGTGAAATCAGCCGTACCGACCACTGTTATTCCTTTTAATTGGGCGGCAATGTATAGTTTTTCAAAATCGAGAGTTTTTGAGGTCGCCCGCGAAAATCTGGAATGAATATGAAAATCAGCACTGAATTTCATTTGAAATTTCGATGGGATCGGTTGAATTTCACGTATATTACGGACCGGAAAATTATCTTGTCATAGAGGGTCAAACACGCTATATATGTTCACTTTTATTTATTAAAACCACCACATGTGGTTGTTTGTCCATCATAAGTTAGCGGTAGGATACCACCCAATGGGGTTACTGTCACCAAGTGTTTCTATTACACGCTACCAGGTACAAGGTCGCATAGACGATCCTGTTCTCGAACATATTGCAAATTCGTTAAAGAAGTATGCTATCTCGGAGATAGACAACGATGCTGCTGAAAAATCATGTGGATGGACATCCTTTGAACAGCCGTATAATCCCGACTTTGAGGGATCTTCATACAATTTCGGCACATACCTTGTTTTTTCACTGCGTATCGACAAAAAGAGCATTCCTTCCAAAATTTTAAAAAAACATTACGCTATCGAAGAGACCAAACGTCTGGCCGAAAGTGGTCGTCAGTTCATATCCCGAAATGAAAAAAAACTTGTTAAGGAACAGATTCTTCATTTTTTGAGCATGCGCATCCCGGCCACGCCCAATATATATGACATCGTTTGGAATTACGAAGAAGGTAAACTCTGGTTTTTTACGAACCTAAAGGCCGCAAATGAGGAACTCGAAACACTTTTTACTGAATCCTTCAAACTTTCTCTCATCCGCTATTTTCCATACACAGCGGCCGAACTTGCGGATGATTTGACTGACTCGGAGCGGGATAGACTCAACCGAATCTCTCCAGTTAGCTTTACGGGTTAGAAATTCTTATGCTCGATATTGCCATTGCCTACAGCCGTTATCGTTTTCTTGGAAATGAGTATTTAACCTGGTTGTGGTATCTCATTGAAAACAATCCAAAAAAACTTAACCATATTGATAAAAATCTCACGTCTCTCGCAATCGGAAATCGGATGGTTCTAGAAAATAGCCATAGAGAAGGCCTTGAAACCATTACGATAAAAGGCGACGAAGCCGGTCTCGAAGAAGGTATTTTAGCTTTAAAAAAGGGCGCTCTGGTTAACGAAGTGAATTTTCTCTACACGTGTGGGGACCAAATTTGGAAATTCAATCTTAAAGGGGAAAGTCTTAACATAAGCAGTCTGAAGACACCGGAAACCGGAAAAGTTGAAACAAAGGAGGACATCGAGGGCGCTGTTCTGGAAAGGATATTTCTTTACGACAATGTCGTTGAGTTTGTTGAAAGATCATTCCAGATCTTTATCCGAACAAGGTTGTCCGATGAATGGCAAACAAAAGTCGTTCCCCAGGTAAAGGAATGGTTATCCAATTCTAAATAATACTTTGCTAATATTTCATCTACTGAAGAGAAAAGCAGCTGTCAATAAAACAGTCGCTATCCGGTCAACAAATTGTCAATATCTTGTTGACTTATGAACAAGAACTTTTTTCATGATCACATATAAAGAAAAACAGACGGGTTCCATTATATTTTTAAACAACTTAGTCTTATATAATTTATAATTAAATCATTCCATTATAATTTAATTACGTTTATTGTCACCCTCTCTTTATTACTATCTATTTATTATAATTAATTAAATAATGAGGTTGACCAAATGAAGTTTACGATTAAAAAAAATGATATTTTGAATATTCTTTCGAAAGTGCAAGGAATTGCCGGTCGGAAAACGAATCTTGCCATCACCACCAATATTCTTATCGAAGCCGCAGATACGAATATTATTATTAAGGCTACCGACCTTGAAACTGGTTTTGAAGGAAACTTTCCCGCCGAAGTGGAATCTAAGGGGACGATTGCTATAAATGCCAGAAAAATGTTTGAAATCGTCAGAGATTTTCCCAGTGAAGACATTCATATAAACGAGGTTGAAAACAACTGGATCGAAATTGGTAATAAAAACGTTGAATACCATCTGGTCGGGATGAAATTCGAAGATTTTCCTAAGATACCTCAGTTTGAAAATCTATCCTTTATCCACCTGGACAGTGCAGCCTTAAGTTCTATGATAGAGAGAACCGTATATATCAGCGGTGCTTCTGACGACAAACGCGCTCATATTATCGGCGTTTATTTTGAGGTTTTCCAGGAAAAAGGGAGCAGCAAATTAAGAATGGTATCTACTGACGGCAGCCGCTTGGCCAAGATTGACCATTCTTTTGAAGGTGAATTTTCATTGCCTGTTGGTGAAGGAATATTGATCCCTAAAAAAGGTTTATATGAAGTGGCCAAATTTCTTGATCAGGGAGGATCCGTAAAGATCGGTGTCAAAGACAACAATTTGGTCATAAAAAAACAAGACGAAACCATCCTCATCAGGTTACTCGAGGGAGATTTTCCTGAATACAAAGATATCGTTGATAAGAGTGATGATAGTGTGGCAATAAAACTCAAAAGACAGCTATTTTTAATGATGCTCAAAAGGATGTCTATTTTGTCGACAGAAGACTATCGCAGCGTCATTTTCAACTTTACGAAAGAAAAACTGGTTATTACATCCACAAATCCGGATATTGGTGAATCCAAGGAAGATATGCAGATCGAATTTAACCATGATAAGATTGAAGCGGCTTTTAATCCGCGCTATTTTATCGAAGCCCTGAATGTTATCGATAATGATACGGTGTTTTTACATATTATCAATGATGAATTGCCCTGTATATTAACAGGGGGGGATGATCAGGACTTTATAACCGTTATTATGCCGATGAGAGTATGAAAAAGAAAAAAGACAACTTTAATTACAACGAAGATAACATCAAGATTCTTGAAGGATTAGAGGCTGTTCGTCGTCGTCCATCCATGTATATTGGTAACGTTGACATCGCTGGACTTCACCATCTCGTCTATGAAGTGGTAGACAACAGTATCGATGAAGCGATGGCTGGTTATTGCGACAAAATCAATGTTATCATTCACGAAGACAACAGCGTCAGTGTATCTGACAATGGACGCGGTATACCTGTCGGTATTCATAAAACCGAGAAGGTACCTGCCGTTGAAGTCGTTATGACTAAATTGCACGCCGGGGGCAAGTTTGACGATCACTCCTATAAGGTTTCGGGAGGATTGCATGGCGTGGGTGTATCCGTAGTTAACGCACTGTCCTCTTTTTTGGAATTGGATATTTACAGCGATGGTAATATTTACCATCAAACTTACGAAAAAGGGTTAAAAACCAGTGAACTGAAAATAACTGGAAAAACACGTAAACAGGGTACAAAGGTCCATTTTATACCCGATGCGGAAATATTTACGACCACAGATTTTTCTTATGATATTCTCGTTCGTCGTCTCAGAGAATTGGCCTTTCTTAACAAAGGTATCAGAATATTCTTCGTAGATGAAAGGGTAGAAAAGAAAGAAGAATTTTATTACAAAGGTGGCATCAGGGAATTCGCGGAATATATGAACCGCCGGCACAGTCCGCTACACAAACCGATCATAATCGAAGGGGAGAGAAGCGAAGTCCAAATAGAAACAGCGATACAGTATAACGACACCTACAACGAGAAACTGCTGTCATTTGCCAATAATATTCACACAACCGAGGGTGGATTTCACCTGATCGGTTTCAAAGCGGCTTTGACGAGAACTATCAATCAATATGCTTCCAACGGAAATTTGCCCAAGAATCTTCAAGCAAAAATTTCCGGGGATGACGTCCGTGAGGGCCTGACAGCCATTATCAGTATCAGGATAAAAGATCCTCAATTCGAGGGACAGACAAAAACAAAACTCGGTAACAGCGAAGTCAAAGGATTGGTAGAATCTCTGATCAATGAAAAACTCGCCATTTTCTTTGAAGAGAATCCGGCAATTGCCAAAAAGATTATATCGAAGGGCGTTGAGGCTGCCCGTGCCCGGGATGCCGCGCGGCGTGCCAGAGATATCGCCCGAAGCAAAGGATCTCTCATAGACGCCACACTGCCGGGTAAATTGGCGGACTGCCAAAACTCGGATCCGAAAGAAAGAGAACTGTTTCTGGTAGAGGGGGATTCGGCCGGCGGTAGTGCCAAACAGGGAAGGGATCGAAAATTTCAAGCCATATTGCCGCTTAAAGGTAAAATACTCAATGTTGAGAAGGCACGTTTCGATAAAATTCTGCGGAGTGAAGAAATAAAGAATATCATAACCGCTCTCGGCACAGGTGTCGGTGAAGAAGAATACAACATCGACAACGTCAATTATCATAAGGTCATCATCATGACCGATGCCGACGTGGATGGCTCTCACATTCGAACCCTTTTGCTGACCTTTTTTTATAGGCAAATGCCTGAATTAGTGGAAAAGGGCTTTCTGTACATCGCTCAACCGCCATTACTTAAAGTCGGAAAAGGAAAAAATGAAGTCTATCTCAAAGACGAAACAGAGTTCAATGATTTCGTATTGAAGCGCATCTGTGATAACAGAACGATAGGAACAGGATCTGGTGATAAGCTGAATGGTCACAGACTTTATGTCTTTTTAGGAAACCTCTCAGAATACATTTTAATAATGGAGAAAATGGAAAGACAGGGAATCGATCCCGAATTTGTTGAATTTCTTATAAAGGAAGGCGTTGAGGATAAAAAAATATTGGAGAGTCACGAACGGATGCTGCAGTTAAATGAGAAACTTAAGGCCCGGGGGTATAAAACGGGAGAGGTTAAGTGGAGTGAAGAACGCAGTGCCTATAACCTGGAAGTGAAATTAGCCCGAAAACAGCAACACATCTCAGTTTCAATGGCGGACCCTCACAAGGATACCAAAACGGTGGTCATTGGACGAGGTCTTATATACTCGAAAGGGTACCAGGACCTCGTCGCCATCGGTAAAAAAATCTTTAAATATGACAAACAACCCTTTAAAGTATTTTTTAATGAGAAAGACGCAGAGGAAGAGATAATTATTGAAGATAAACAACAACTTCTTCACTATTTAATAGAAGAAGGAAAAAAAGGTTTGGCCGTTCAACGTTACAAAGGATTAGGGGAAATGAATCCCGATCAATTGTGGGAAACGACCATGAATCCGGATAAACGGACGATTCTTAAGGTCAAAGTAGAAGATGTCGTGGATACGGATGAGATTTTTACAGTCCTGATGGGTGAAGAAGTTGAACCGCGGCGTGAATTCATTCAAAGCAATGCTCTTGAAGTCGGAACACTCGATATATAGCCGTTGCATCCACAACTTGTCAAAAACAATCATGTTGAAAATACACAGAATAGAAGCGAGGGACTTGCCGGACCTCTGGTTTCAGGCCGTTCATGACATTCTGGATAACGGTAGAAAATTTCAGATTGATCGCGGTAGCTATGCCGGACAGACAAGGTTAGAATACGACTTTTTCAGTGCGCACGTGAAATATCCCGGCACCCAGCCGTTGATTCCCGACATTCCACCGTCTTGCGGAATTCCGAACCCGGTGGAGGACGCCTATATTTATGGCGGTCAGGGTTATGAGAGATCTTATATTGAATATTTGATGACCGGTCAAAAGGAACCGGGAGAGTCTTACACTTACGGGGAAAGGTTGACGAGGGCGCCGATCGACGGGCAAAAGCTTCTCTGGTGGACATCCGGACAAACGGAAATTATAGATAAACGCCCGGTAGACGGAAAGCTGGTATTCGAGGAAGAGGGGCAACTCTATCTGAACCAAATAGAATGGGTTATAGACACATATAAAAAATTCGGCTACCGTAACAACCAGTTGGTATTACAGGTAGCGCATCCCACCGATTTGACACTGCTCGATCCTCCCTGTTTGCGTTCCATTGATACCCGCATACAGGATGATTCATTGCACTTTGTCGTATATTTCCGCTCGTGGGATCTTTGGGGAGGTCTGCCAGCCAATTTGGCGGGTATTCAAAATTTAAAAGATTACATGGCCGCTGAAATCGGTGTAAAAGATGGCGAGATGGTCGTAGAGAGTAAAGGATTGCACCTCTACGGTTACGCTGAAGATCTCGCGAAACTGCGCTGCCTCAGGGAATAGGGTGGTGATGGTCAATCTTCAGTCCAGCCTCGAATCGCCGCCCGCTCCGATTACCTTCGGTTTTAAATAACGCCGCTAAGCCGCATTCAAATCGGCTGTTGAAAAATCCATTGCGATCGACGATAAGGCTTTGATGGCTTAACCGCCCCCCTCCCTATTTCATTAAAAAGGCGCGTTTATGTGAAATAAACGCGCCTTTTTTCGTCGGATTTCGCCTTGTCTTGCCGGCGCACATGACGGTCTTTAATACCCGGCTAAAATTCAATATTATTGGGCGTGCGCGGAAAGGGGATGACGTCTCGGATGTTGGTAATTCCCGTTACCAGCATTAACAGGCGTTCAAACCCCATTCCAAAACCACTGTGCTCTACAGAACCATATCTGCGGGAATCGAGGTACCACCAGTACGGGTCTTTCGGCATACCCAATTCTACCATGCGTGCTTCAAGATGTGCCAGGCGTTCCTCGCGCTGGCTGCCTCCGATGATCTCACCGATCTTGGGAACAAGAACATCCATGGCGGCAACCGTAGCGTTGTCGTCGTTCAAGCGCATATAAAACGGTTTTATACTCTTTGGATAATCATAGATGATTACCGGTTTTTTGAAATGAATTTCGGTAAGATAGCGTTCATGTTCCGACTGCAGGTCTTTACCATAGACGACCTCGAATTCGAAAGCTTGTCCGGAGCGGCTTAATACGTTGACCGCATCGGCATAGGGTAGACGAACAAATTCTGAAGCGGCGATATTCTCAAGCGTCTGCATAAGCGTTTTGTCTACAAACTTTGCAAACAGTTCGAGGTCGTCATTACATTGCGTAATGACATATCTGACCAGATATTTCACAATTTCTTCTCCGAGGTCCATATTTCCCTGCAGATCACAGAAGGCCATTTCCGGTTCGACCATCCAAAATTCCGCAGCATGTCTCCGCGTATTCGAATTTTCTGCGCGAAAAGTGGGCCCGAAAGTATAAACATCACCCAGGGCCAGAGAAAACATCTCAGCGGCCAGCTGACCGGATACGGTCAAACTGGCTATTTTACCGAAAAAGTCTTGTTCGTGATCGGTTTTGCCTTCCTTAACAGGCAGGCGGTCCAGATTAAGAGCCGTTACATGAAACATTTCTCCGGCGCCTTCGCAATCGGAAGCTGTGATGATCGGCGTGTGCAAATATTTGAAACCACGCTCTTTGAAAAACCGGTGAATAGCGAAAGACATTTCGGATCGAATCCGAAATGTGGCGCCGTATTTGTTGGTCCTTGGTCTAAGATGGGCGATGGTTCTCAGAAATTCGTCACTATGTCGCTTCTTTTGCAGCGGATAAGAGTCCGGCGCGCGACTGATTATATCAATGTCAGCCGCCTGAATTTCATAGGCTTGTCCCTTGCCGCCGGATTCGACCAATGAACCTTTTACCACCAGCGCCGAACCGGTCGAGAGCTGTTTGATATCATCATAATTGTCCAACTTGCCATCTGCAATGACCTGGATATTGCGCAGGCAGGACCCATCGTTGATTTCCAGAAATGAAAATCCTTTGGAATCCCGGCGGGTGCGCAACCACCCCTTGACAAGAACGTTATCGATTGCTGTTGATGAATTAAGGAGACCAACAATTTTTGAGCGCTTCATAGAGATTTGTCCTATAACAGTTAGGGCCGGGCCAACCGGCGGCTATACGTCAATGGTAATGTAATATCCCTGTTCTCCCCTCTGTAGCAGTACGACGATCGATTTTTTATGCCGATATTTTACCACAGCACGTTCGAAGTCGGCGGAACTCTGAACAGGCACCTCGTTTATGCGCCGGATGACATCGCCGATTCTGGCACCGATTTCCGCCAGGGAGGATTGCGGATTGATTTCAGCCACCATGACGCCTGTTTCAGCCAAGATGCCGTAGTGGCTGCGATCCACCTTTGACAGGTCTTCAACGCGAACCCCCAGGAGTCGGAAACCCAGGTCTTTGGCTTGTTGCATGGGAAACATGACCGCTTTTACCGATAGTTTCAGCGACTTACCGTTACGCCAAATTTTCATATCCACGGTGTCTCCGATGGCATGACCCCGCATGGCTGTCTGGTAATCATCGTCTGTCAATGTTTTACGGTTTCCAAGAGCCACAATGACATCACCTTCGCGAACCCCGGTTTGGGCCGCCGGGCTTCCCTTTTCGACCGTTTTGACCAGGACCCCGTTGTTGTCCTTCAAGCCCATATAACGGGCCAGTCCCATGTCGATGTTCTGCACAATGATCCCAATCCATGCTTCGATAACCTCACCGTGGGTAATAAGATCGGATATAATTTTACGTGCCTTGCTGATTGGTATGGCGAAACCGATCCCCTGAGCTTTAGCGTAAATCGCGGTATTAATGCCAATCAACTCCCCGTTGATGTTCAGCAGCGGACCACCACTGTTGCCTGGGTTAATGGAAGCATCAATCTGAATAAATTCATGGAACACACGGTTATCGGTACGAATGCTGCGGTTCAAGGCACTGACCACACCGGTGGTCACCGTATGAGAAAAACCGAAAGGGTTGCCAATGGCAATGACGGTTTCACCGATCATCAAGTCCTCACTATTGCCCATTGGAACCGAGGGCAGTCCGCTGTCCTCTCGAATCCGCAGCACCGCCAGGTCGAAATCGGGATCTGCGCCAATAATTTCGGCTTCGAACTCTCTTTCGTCTTGAAGGGTCACTTTTATTATCCCGGCGTTGGTGATAACGTGGGCGTTCGTGATAATAAGACCCTCTCCGCCGTCGATGATCACACCGGAACCCAGAGTACTCCTTTCTGGTTGCCGATCATAGTAGGGGTCGAAAAAATCATTGAAAAAAGAGTCGAAAAACGGGTTCAGACCGAAACCGGAAAAGGGTCCGGTGCGCTTGCGAACAGAAATGACCGAACTTATGTTTACCACTGCAGGGCTGACCCTGCGCACTGCCAGAACAATTGGGCTTTGACGGTTGCCCTCACCACCACGCGCGGCGACTTGAGTGATCCCCGGATAAAATAATGCTTCACTGAACACCAACAAAAGCAGGACAACGGCTATCCGATTACGGTTTTTTATTTTCATAATTAATTTAGAATGAGTCGCTCAAGAAATGCAATCATTGCGGGTATCTGTTACTCAACCTGCCAGCTCATAAAGGTAAACCATTAGCATGAGTAAACTGACCGTTCAAGATATCTTGTCAACAATCGAACAGCCAAGCCGCTACCTGGGAACAGAGACCAACATCGTTCGTAAAGACCATAGCGAAGTCGCACTGCATGTTGCGCTGGCATTTCCGGATCTCTATGACATCGGTACTTCCCATTTCGGGATGCAGATTCTCTACCACATACTCAATCAGCGTCCAGATACAGTCGCCGAAAGGGTTTTTGCACCGGGTCTCGACTTGCAGGCCAGTCTCATTGCTCTGGGAAGACCGCTGACAACCCTTGAATCGGGTCGACCCTTGAAAGAATTCGACATCATCGGATTCAGCCTTCTCTATGAACTCAACTACACCAATCTCTTGAGCATGCTCGATTTGGCCCGCATTTCGTTTTTAAGCAGCCAACGCGATGAAAAGGACCCATTGGTCATCGCCGGCGGTCCTTGCACCAGCAACCCAGAGCCGGTGGCCGACATTTTCGATGCCATGGTCATCGGAGACGGTGAGACTGTCGTTGTCGAAATGGTGGATTTATGGAAACGTTGGCGCAAGGATCGTCAGAAAAAAAAGCAGGCTTTGCTGGAAATGTGGTCAGAAATTGAAGGCGTCTACATTCCGTCCTTTTTTACACCGGTTTTCGATGAATTGGGGAAACAACACCTGCGACCGAAATATTCGCATTACACCCGGGTCAAGCGGGCTGTGGTCCAGGATTTGAATCAGGCTTCCTTTCCTGAGAACCCAATCGTTCCTTTCGGTAGACCCGTTCATGACCGCCTCCGTCTTGAGGTGGCCCGGGGATGCACCCGCGGCTGTCGTTTCTGTCAGGCAGGAATGATTTATCGACCGGTTCGCGAGCGCTCCCCAACCACCCTGTTGAATCAGGCAGACCGATCCTTGAATCATACCGGCTATGAAGACCTTTCTTTGCTGTCCTTGAGCACCGGAGATTATGGTTGCATCGAAGCACTTATGCAGGCGCTCATGGACCGTTGTACTGCGGATCATGTTGCCGTTTCTCTGCCGTCCCTGCGGGCCGGTACCTTGACCCCCGAATTGATGAGCATGATCAAGGCGGTTCGCAAAACTGGTTTTACGATTGCACCGGAAGCCGGGAGCCAGCGTTTGCGAGACGTGATCAACAAAAATATCAGCGAAAAAGAGATCGTTGAAACTGTCGAAGATGCATTTGAATTAGGTTGGCAGGTCATCAAGCTATATTTTATGATTGGTCTGCCAACAGAAACGGAGGAAGATCTTCATGCCATTTTCGATCTCGTGCAGCAGTTGGGTAGGATAAAAAAACCGAACCGGCGCAAAGGTCAAATTAATGTGAGTGTCGCTACTTTTATTCCCAAACCTCACACGCCTTTTCAGTGGGCGGGTCAAATTCCCCTGGGGGTGGCGAAACAGAAAATACGATGGATGCGCGATAAGCTGAGAGCCCCGGGAATTCGTTTTAAGTGGCAACCGCCAGCGGTCAGCCAGATAGAAGGTCTGTGGGCGAGAGGGGATCGGCGATTGGGGCGGTTGCTCATCAAGGCTTATCGCCTGGGCTGTCGGTTTGATGGATGGAGCGACCATTTTAACCACTCTCTTTGGAAAGACGCATGCCTGGCTGAAGATGTGAATATTGAATCCTATACCGAGCAACAGCGTGACCTGTCGGAACGCTTGCCGTGGGATCACATTGATACAGGGGTAAGTAAAGAATACCTACAAAATGAATGCCACAAGGCCTTTTCTGGGGCATTAACCGAAGATTGCCGTTTCGGGACATGCAATCAATGCGGTATCTGTGATTTTGAAAAGATTGCACCGATACTGTATTCCCGATGTGACACCGACGTGCCGAAAAGAACCCCACCGCCCGAGGCCAACCCAACGATATTTAATAAGTTTCTCGTAACATTTTCAAAAAAAGGTCCGGCAAGGTTCCTCGGGCATCTAGAAATGGCCAATGTTTTTGTGCGTGCGTTTCGCCGGTCTGATATTCGGCTGAAATACTCGCAAGGTTACCACCCCAAACCCAAATTGGCATTTCTGGACGCCCTGCCGGTCGGTATGGAAAGCCATCAGGAATATCTTGTCATAAACGCTTCTGGTGCGACGCCTCCGGAGGAAATTGTTTCTCATCTCAATTATAACTTGCCCGAAGGTTTGTGGATCTCGTGACTGCTGCCGCCTGTCGTCGGGTTCAGACAATGCTGAAGCATTTATCTCTACCTACCGGATCGTATCAGATGAGGAGATCTTCGACGAGAAACAGATTGTTACCTCGTATGAAGAAATCCGACTGGAACATTAAGAGAACGAACCGGAAAGGCAAAACGCAGGCAAATCGATTTAAAACAGGGCCTTTTGGAATTTGAGCGGGTATCGGGATCAGAATTGCAGATTATCCTCCGGTCGACACCCGGCCATGTTGTCCGGCCGGGTGAGGTTGTTGCATACGTGTTCGAATTGCCTCCGGATGACCTCAGACGTCTTCGGGTCCTTAAGACGTCGAACCGCGTCGAATCGGTCGCATGATCCGATGGGTTTTATTTCGACGGTTGGTTAACCTGCAAAATCTTCTTGTTAAAAACGCGATTCTATGACACCAACTTTGATTAAACACGGGGACGTTTCCCTGACTGCTACTCACATAAAACTACAGAAACCATACCGGGTCTTCATCCCGGTGAGCTAATAACTTGCGCGACCTAGAGCCTATGCATCGCAAACTGGTCATCAACGACGCCCGCCATGAGACCCGCGTGGCACTTTTGGAGGACGGGAACATCGTCGAGCTTTTCATCGAGCGTGATGATGAATCGGACATCGCCGGTAATATTTATAAAGGAAAAGTCCAACGGGTACTTCCTGGGATCCAAGCGGCCTTTGTCGATATCGGTTTGATTCAGGCGGCCTTCATATACGTTGATGATGTCCTTAGCGATCGTTTTGACGATTTCGAACCGTATATTGACCATGAAAATGGTGACGAACAACCGGAAAACCTTTTAGAGACGATTGATGACGCTACATCCGCCACGGAGTTGAAAAGCACGCCCATCACCCCCATCGAGGACCTTATTACCGAAGGGCAGGAAATAATGGTCCAGGTGGCAAAATCCCCCATCGGTACGAAAGGTGCCAGAGTCACGTCTCACATTTCACTACCCGGTCGATTTCTGGTGTTGATGCCGACGTCCACCCACATTGGGATATCGCGTCGAATTGAGGATGCTGACGAGAGAAACCGCCTTAAGAACATCGTTCAGTATTTGAGACGTGAGCCCTTTGGTTACATTGTCAGAACCGCAGCGGAAGGAATGCCTGAAGAAAAAATTGCCTCCGAAATGACCTTTCTAAGCAACCTGTGGGCTAACATCAAAGAAAAAAACAGAACCGTGTCGGCGCCGTCACTGTTGCACCAGGAGTTGAGCTTAAGCTTGCGGGCTGTCAGGGATTTAATGATCAACGAAGCTGAAAGCATGGTGATTGACTCTAAGGAAGGCCATGAAAAGATCCTGGGTTTTCTCGATACTTACATGCCACGGCTGAAAGAAAATGTTGGGTTTCACCAAAATACTGAACCGATTTTTGACGCTTACAATCTTGAGGGCGACATTTCCCGGGCGCTGAGGAAAAAAGTTTGGCTCAAATCTGGCGGATATGTTGTCATCGAACACACCGAAGCCCTTGTGGCGATTGATGTGAATACCGGTCGGTACGTGGGTAAACACAACCTTGAGGAAACCATTTTAAAAACCAATCTGGAAGCCGTTAGGGAAATTGCCTATCAGATGCGACTGAGGGATATTGGTGGGATTATTATCATTGATTTCATTGACATGCAAAAAAAATCGAATCAGGAAAAAGTATTTCATGAACTGAAAGAGGCGTGCAACAAGGACCGAAGCAAAACACACATTCTGCCTATTTCAGAGCTCGGGCTCATTCAAATGACCCGCAAACGGAACAAAAAACCCCTGAGCCGCATGCTCTGTGAACCCTGTCACTATTGTGAAGGGGAGGGATACCTGATCTCAAAGCAGTCCATTTGCTACAATATATATCGTGAGCTGTTGCGTGACATAAGGGATTCCAGCAGCACACGGCTGACCCTGAAAGTCAATCCGCAAATTGCAGAACTTCTGCATGGGGAAGAAAACCGCCTGATCAATAATATTGAAAGTACCTCCGGTAAACAGGTCGTTATCTATTCTAATCCTAATTTTCACATCGAAGAATTCGAAATCTTCGAAAGCCTCCAGAAGTGACCCACTCCCCGTTTCACCGTGTTACCATAGGTTAAGTCGAAATCAGTGATAGGGGAATAACCTTTCAGCTTGACATACTTATATGTCTGTGATTTATTTCCGCGGTTATAGACTTATAGTGGTTGTAGAAAAAACGTTTCGTTTTTCGACCGTTTTTTCTACAACCACGAATACCACCTTTCCGAATTATGGGGTTATTTTAGAAAAGTGGTGTAAATGGTATTTTCATCAGGGTTTTCGGTCGATCAAAATCATCTTTGAGGGTCCGATAAGCGGTGTTTCGATAAAGGAGAATCGCCATGAAGAGAACGTTTCAACCCAGTGTCCTTAAACGCGCCAGAAAGCACGGGTTCTTAAAACGGATGTCAACAAAAAGTGGACGTCAGGTCATTAACCGCCGTCGGGCCAAGGGCCGCAAGCGTCTGGCCGTTTAAACATTTTGTTTATGCTTGCTGTGCCAGCCGAAAAACGGCTCGCTTTAAATGTTGCGGTGTAATTAATTATAACAATATAAATTCAGCGGTTTAACATCTATTGGGATTGTATTCGTTTCCAAAGGCTGACAGAATATTAAAACGCCCAGAGTTCATAGATCTGGCAAAGAGCGGAAAGAAAATTCAGAACAGGCACTTCATCCTTTTTTTCAAACGGTCCCACGTGGACCGGTCGAGAATTGGAATCACGGTAAGCCGGAAAGTCGGCAAAGCGGTAAGGCGAAATAGAATAAAGCGTTTGACGCGAGAATACTTTCGCCTCAACCGGAAAGAATTAAACGGTTTTTGGGATATCAATATCATTGCCAAAAAAAGTGCGACAGATCTTGCCAACAATGAGGTATTCTCTTCCTTGTCCCAAATTTTCGAACGCATTCACCGGTATGCTGATCACATGTAAAGAATATATCAGACGTGCGGCGCTGATGTTGATTCAGGGTTACCGATTGATTGTGTCACCGTTTCTAGGCCCTGCCTGTAGGTTTTACCCAAGCTGTTCAGAATATGCATATTTGGCCATCTCCCGATACGGTCTCTTCAGGGGTGGATACCTGGCCGTACGGCGGCTTCTGCGATGCCACCCATTTCACCCCGGCGGTGTCGATCCTGTGCCGTGACGTGAGAATCTTTCGATAGCTGACCATTGCGTTTCTGCAGAGGGCCGTGTCGCCTGTAAACCGACCGCTCATGTCAGACTTCTTTCCAGAGTTTATATCACCTGCGAGAATTTGACGACTCACACACGATAACCCCTGGATGTTTCGCCTAACCGTAATGGCGGGGAACCGGGGAGCAGGAAATCATATGACTGCAGAACGCATAATCGCCTTAACGGTGCCATATTAGGAGATTTCAATGGATCACACACGCGTTATTCTGGCCATTGCCTTGTCTTTCTTGGTCTTTATCGTCTGGCAGTTTTTCTTCGCTCCCGAGGTGCCCGTACAAAAACCTGCAGAAAAGACCACCGTTTCAGGCCAGACCGAGGAAGCCGATAAATCGGTTACCAGCGAAAAGCCTTATTCAAAAAGTACCGAATCATCTGAGGCTGTCGAATCGCAACCGGTCACCGTTCCCGAGACCACCGGAAGGACCATCACGGTCGATACGCCCTTTTACCGTGTCGAGCTGACGGAAGGAAACGCGGCTGTTAAGAGTTTTATTTTAAAAAAATATCGAGAATATGTCGAAAAGGACGCACCATTGAAGCAGATGTTATCGCCCGAGATAACCGAGGGCACCGTTCTGCTGACATTTTCCCAAAACAGCGTCCCACAGCTTAGTAATAGTGTATTTACGACCCAAACCACAGACACCGTCGTTAATGTTACCGATGAGCCCGTTGATTTGACCTTTTCACTGAATACGGACCAGGGCGTGGTCATAGACAAAACCTTTCGCTTTGATCCGAAATCTTATCTTGTTGGATTGACGGTCGACGTAAAGAACGGATCGAGCGAACCCATCAAGGATCGCTTGGCGATTAGATTGAACAAGATCGTCAAGAAGGATAAAAGGGCTTACGGATTCGAGGGTCCGGCGACGTACATAAACGACGATTTGGATCAAATAGATATTGGCGACATTGAAGACAAGGATCGTTACGATGGCGTTATCGACTGGGTTGCCGTGCAAAGCCGGTATTTCATTTCCAGCCTAATCCCGGAAACACCAACCGAGGCGACTTTCCAATTGGCTCAAAAACCTGGAAATGTTTTGGCCGCAACCTACATTCTACCAGAAATCAGTATCAAGCCAGGCACTCAGAAGAGTTTCCAGTTTAAAATATTCCAGGGACCGATGAGTACGCGCCTTCTGAACAGTTATGGGTATAAGCTGGGGGAAGCGGTTAATTTCGGCATGTTCGATATTCTGGCAAAACCCTGTTTGTGGCTGATGAATTTTATTTACAACAATTTGATCCCCAATTACGGCATAGCCATTATTATGCTCACCTTGCTCACTAAGGTGCTCCTTTGGCCGTTGGGTACAAAAAGCTACAAATCGATGGGCGCAATGAAAAAACTGCAACCGCTCATCAAAGAGATCAAGGAAAAATACGGTGATGACCGGAAACGGGTGAATGAAGAAACGATGGCACTCTACCGGACCTACAAAATCAATCCATTAGGCGGATGCCTGCCCATGCTGGTTCAAATTCCTGTGTTTTTCGCTCTCTACCGCATGCTTTACGAGGCCATCGAACTCCGGCATGCCCCGTTTTTCGGGTGGATAAACGATTTGTCGGCACCTGATCGCCTTTTTAGTTTCGGTTTCTCAATCCCTTTCATGGAACCACCTTACGGTATACCCGTGCTCACTTTAGTCATGGGTGCAACCATGTTTCTGCAACAGAAAATGTCACCACCAATGGGAGACGCGGCCCAGGCCAAAATGATGATGTTGCTGCCGATTGTTTTTACCTTCATCTTCATCAATTTTTCATCCGGGCTTGTCTTGTACTGGCTTGTGAATAATGTTGTTTCTATTGGACAGCAATATTATATCACGAAAAAGAATGCTTAGCCTTGGAGGATCTTCATGGCGTTTATATTGGAGCTTGAAGCAAAAAATGTGGAACAGGCCTTACAATTAGCGTGCGAAAAACTCGAGATTCCACGCGAGGAACTCAGTTACGATGTCATTTCCCGCGGATCAAGCGGTATATTCGGTCTCGGTCTGAGCAAAAAAGCTAAAATTCGTGTGGTGCTGCCAGAGGAAAATGACGAGGCACTTCCATCTGAAACCAAGCCCACCGGTTTAGTCACTACGGGAGAGGGCGACGCGGATGAAATCAAAGAGCATCTGCAGGATTTGATCGATGAAACATTCGAAAAGGGCGATGCTACTGACCCAACCGTAAAGGAAGCCGATGTAGGTCTTGGTAAGGATGTTCTTCAACGCATTGTCGATACCATAACGTCCGATGCAAACGTAACGCTACAGCAGGATTCAGAAGGAATCCATTTTAATGTCAATGGCGGAAATTCTGCGATACTGATCGGAAGACATGGACAAACGCTTGATGCCATGCAGTCGATAGTGGAAAAGGTTATCAACAAGAACAATCGCGAGCGTATACGTGTCCAGGTTGATGTTGAAGGATACCTGGAAAACCGCAAAAATAACCTCATCAGGCACGCCGAGCGAATGGCACAAAAGTGTAAAAATGTCCACCGCCCGGTTACTGTTGGAAACATGAATGCGCACGACCGGCGGATCGTCCACATCGCACTGCGGGGTGACAATGAAGTCAGAACCCACAGCACGGGGGACGGATACTTGCGTAAACTCGTCATATTTCCTCGGAAAAATTCCTTCTCAAAAAGGCGTCAAACTTAGCGCGAAAGTACGGTATGGCCTTACACTATTATTTCTGCAGGATCAGCCGTCTTAATTAAACACTCAGGGATGGATACCCCTACTATTGCCGCAATCGCCAGCCCTCCGGGCAGCGGGGGAATCGGGATCATCAAGATTTCCGGACCCGATGCCATCAGGATCGCCACGCACAGCTTTCGGCAGCATAAAAACACCCGCTGTGAGGATTTGTGCTTCAGCCGACAAGTATTTCCGGAACTCCAGTCCCACCGTCTCTATTACGGGCATATCGTCGACCCTGAGAAATGTGAAATCCTCGACGAAGTTCTTTTGATCGTGATGCGGGCACCCCGATCGTATACACGCGAAGATGTTGTTGAAATACAGGCACACTCGGGCCCGGCTGTCATGCGCAACATCCTGTCTCTTGTCATCCGGCAAGGTGCCCAGATGGCCGAACCGGGCGAATTTACGCGGCGCGCTTTTTTAAATGGCCGCATCGATTTAACCCAGGCCGAAGCCGTCATCGATCTTATCAACGCCAGAACCGATACCGCATTCAAGGCTGCCGCCAACCAGGTGACAGGCCGACTGCGAGAAGTCGTTGAAAGCGTTCGGTCCTGCCTTTCCGATCTTCTCGTTCAAGTCGAAGCGGGAATCGATTTTCCCGAAGACATGGCAGACATCGGAACAATCAGCCGCGCTGAGGACCGGCTGCTGCAAGGCGTTGCCGAACCGATCGAAGACCTCATTCGCAGCTATCGAGAGGCCCACATTTACAGGGAAGGTATCGAACTGGCGATCGTCGGTCGACCCAATGTTGGTAAATCGAGTCTATTGAACTGCTTGGTCGAAAAAGATCGAGCGATTGTCAACCCGCTTCCAGGAACGACCCGGGACCTCGTTGACTGTACATTTCAATTACACGGGATTCCTGTGACGGTTACCGATACGGCTGGAATTCATATTACTGCTGATCCGGTGGAGCAGATCGGGATCTCCAAAACCCACGAATGTATCGATGATTCCCACCTGATTTTGCTGGTTCTCGATGCTTCAGAATCTGTGCGAGAATCCGACGACCAGGTTTATGAACAATGTCATCAAAAACCCGTTATCTATGTCATCAACAAAACTGATCTGGTGGCCGAGAAAACGAGTCACGCGCCAATGCCTCCCACGCACTGGAATCCTGCGCCCAACGTGCGGATCTCGGCCCTGCACGGCACAGGCATTGATCTGTTGAAGGCGCAAATATTTTCGGCGGTTGTCGACGATCCCCAATCTGCTGTTTCGCACGCTGTTATCCCTAACTTCCGGCATCACGAATCGCTTGAAAAATGCTATAAAAGTGTTACAAGCGTTACGAAGGGGTTGCATAAAAATTGGCCAGCAGAGCTGATAGCGATTGATATTCGTGAGGCCTTGAATTGGCTTGACGACATTCTCGGTACCCGTGTCGAAGAGGATATTCTCGAACGAATTTTCAACCGGTTTTGCATTGGGAAATGAGCGGTGTTCCACGTGAAACATCTGTGGGGATAGGCCGAAACCGTTCGTTGGGCCATCGCTTAACAGTGATGCCTATACATACAGAAGGCTGCCCGAAAAGGCTTCAGTAAGCAGTAAAACAACAATCACATGACATTATAGGTTGAGCCGGTGGACGCCGGCCCTTATATAGTGGTTGCTAAAAAAAACGTTCCGCTATACGAACGTTTTTTTCACAACCACTTATACCACCCTTCCGTATTTCGGAATTTGTTTTTGAAAAGCGGTATAATATTAGCCAAAGGAGAATATCGATGGAATTTGACCTCGCGCCTTATTTTAGGCGTTACGAGGCGTTGGTGAAGCTGGCTGACCAGGCTTTTGAGCGGGTGGCCAAGGATTATCCCCAATGCATCAGTTGCCAAATCGGTTGTGCAGATTGCTGCCATGCACTCTTTGACCTGACCTTGATCGAGGCCTTATACATCAATCACAAGTTTAAGGAGACGTTTCAAGGGCCGGAGAGAGAGGGGTTACTCGAGAAGGCGAATCGTATCGATCGTCAGGTGGCCCGGATAAAACGTCAGGCTGTTGAGGACCTGCAGAAGGGCATAGAAGAGAAAAATATTCTGACTGAGCTTGCCAGGAAGCGGGTAAGATGTCCACTTCTCAGTGAACAAAATTCGTGCGATTTATATGGTTATCGTCCGCTGACCTGCCGGTTCTACGGTATTCCAACCGCAATTGGTGGCGCGGGCCACACCTGCGGCATTTCGCGGTTTGAAAAGGGACAGCAGTATCCGACGGTCAACCTGGATCTCGTCCATCAACAGTTGCAACAGATCAGTGCCGAACTTGTAAAGGATATGGAGTCTAAGTATATCAAAATGGCAGATCTTCTCGTTCCATTGTCCATGGCGCTACTGACCCTCTATGACGAGGAATATCTGGGAATCGAATGCGTCGACACACACGACACTTCTGATAGGTCGGAGTAGGCGCCGGAAGGAGTTTAGCATGTCTGAATTTACGCCAGAAGAAGTCGAACATCGTAAAAAGTCAGTCTTCGACGCCATGTCACGCCGCAGGCAGCAGCATATTCTGAAAAAGGGATACGAAAAATGGGATCCGTTTCAAGAACCGAAAGACCCGATCGAAATCCGCCGGGATAAGTCGAAGCGCACTACCCAGACTCTGGTTCGTGAATTCCTGCAGTCCAGAGCTGCTGAACCCTGCAGCAATACTTACTCAAGGGGGGTGTTGGAGATCGCTTTGGGTCTTGTAAACGAGGACGAGCGATTCATGGCAATGTATGACTTTTCCTGTTGGTATCGGGCGCTGCTGCGCAAAGAAGGGGTTGAATAATACCCGCAGGCGAGATCGCCAATTCCTCGGCAGCAAACAAGGAGAGAGATCCCCAGCCTTTAATGTAATTTGGCCGCCGTTTCCATTGACCGACTGATTCTAACTTGTCAAACGGCAAGAAAGCTCCAAAGGATCCCGGCACATATCGCTGATCCAATGACTCCGGAAGAATTGCAGGCCATGGCGTGCATCAGAAGGTAGTTCGTCGGATCGGATTTAAGACCGACAAGGTGGACCTCGCGGGCGGACCCCGGCACAGCCGATACGCCGGCAGCACCGAGCAGAGGATTGATTTTTTCTTTTGAAAACAGGTTCATGAGTTTGGCAAACAAGATTCCCGAAGCCGTGGCCAGGCTGAAGGCAATTGCCCCAAGGAAGAAGATGCCCACAGATTTTGTCGTCAAAAAGACATCGGCCTGGGTGCTGGCACCGACCGTAAATCCAAGAAATATGGTCGCAGTATCAATGATTGCTGTGCGGGCAGTTTGGGCCAAACGTTCAACCACGCCGGATTCCTTCATGAGGTTACCAAAGAAAAAAGGGCCCAAAAGGGGAATGGAGGCCGGGGCCAGAAAACAGCAAAGGATCAAACCGGCGACGGGAAACAGCAGCTTTTCAATACGTGAGACCGGTCTGATTTCCGGCATGTGAATCCGGCGTTCCTGCTTGTTTGTAAGCAGCCGCATTATCGGGGGTTGAATGATTGGAATCAGGGCCATGTAGGAATAGGCCGCAATAGCGATGGGACCGATCAAGTGTGGTGCCAGTTTGGCTGTCAGAAAGATCGAGGTCGGGCCATCCGCACCACCGATGATGGCGATTGAGGCGGCTTCTTTCGGCATAAAACCTAAAGCCAAGGCGCTGAGCAAGGTGAAGTAGATGCCCATTTGGGCAGCCGCTCCCAGAAGCATGAGTTTTGGCTTCGCCAACAGAGACGAAAAGTCGGTCATTGCGCCCAGGCCAAGAAAGACGATGGAGGGGTAGACGCCGGACGTAACGCCAAAGTAGAGGTAATGCAGAACGCTGTTGGGTTCGTAAATACCGAGGCCGAATCCTTTAAAGAACGGTATGTTGCCGACCAGAACGCCGAACCCAATCGGCAAAAGAAGCAAAGGTTCGTACTGCTTGGCAATGGCGAGGTAAACAAACGTACATCCAATCAGAAGCATGACGATGTAGCGAATATCGACCAGATAGTATCCGGTGTTGGTTAAAAATTGTATGAGAAGATCCATTACAGTGATCCCTTCTTACTTGTGGAAGTGAATGGGTTTGGACGGCGGCGATGCCGGCATGGCTGAATCAGCCTTGCCATCGAAAGAGACCCTCAGCTGTCGGAGCGATGACACCGGATTCTCGTAGGCTTCTAATTGACAGGTGCACGTGAGGCAGATCGTTGGCGGCCGCAAGTTCATAGAGGAGTTTGAGTTCAAAGTCCTCCCCAAGCTCAGAGACCAAGGGGGCCATGGCTTCCCTGGCTTCATCGATATTGAAAGCCGGCGGATGGACTGCGGAAGGTATTTGTTTCTCCGTTTTCCGCGCCAGAGCTTTTTCCGATTGTTTGCCAGAAGTCTTTTCCAGCAGGGCCGCAAGTTTATGTAATTGTGAGATCACGAACGATAAAAGCGATAAGCCCGACATGACGATCAGCGCGCCGGCAATCGCCATCGCCCAACCGTTAGCGGCAGATATAGCATCGATACCGTACACAGGAACCTCCAGAGTATTCACTTTTCTAATTGGGTTAAACTTTCCTACGACCACACCATATGAAAAATGTCAATGTCAAAGAAAAAATAACCGAAAAATCAGAAATTTTCTTACAAAGCCTATCCAGGGATTCGGAAAAGATAAGATTTTCGGATCTTCCGGTTGGGGTCGACGGGTCCTATATTTCCCATTGTGATGAATCGCGACCTTTCAATTTCCCAAGCGGTTTTTATACCGCTTTTCAAAAATAGTTTCCGCAATACGGAAGGGTGGTATAAGTGGTTGTAGAAAAATACGTTCTCGTAACGGAACGTATTTTTCTACAACCACTACAAGTGGAACGGATAGAGGGCTGCCGGTTCACTCAGCAAACGGCCAGTTGTTCAATGGCTATATGAATTCTGATAGTAATTTTTCGTAGGATTTCAGATCGTTAACATTATAAATCGCAGTAGAATATTCCTTGGGCAGGATCTTACGCAACAGTCCAGTTAGAACTTTTCCGGGGCCGATCTCCACAAAAACGTCGATTTCCTCTTTGATAAGTCTCTGCATCGAATCGTACCACTTGACTGGGCTACAAAGCTGGCGTGCCATGAGCGATCGAATCTGATCCGGGTCGGTTTCCACCTCGGCCGTGACATTGGATATTATTCCTGTTACCGGCGTCTGAAACGCGATCGATTCGAGAGAACGGCTGAAGTCGTCTTCAGCCCCACGGATAAGATCGCTATGCCAGGCACCGCTGACCTTAAGCGCAATGGCCTTGGCGCCTTTTTCGACGGCAAGGGCTGACACGACTTTGACGGCGCGCGGATCACCAGTGATGACGATTTGATGTTCAGTATTGTGGTTGGCCACGGAAACCACACCCTGATCACGTCCTTTGCGCACCAAGTCTTCGACGGCATCGATAGGAAGGCCAAGCAGGGCACTCATTGCACCGGCGTTGTTGACGGCTTCGCGATGCATTAACTCACCACGCCGCTGTACCAATCGTAGGGTATTTTCCGCTGAAATAATGTCCGAAGCCGCCAGAGCACTGTATTCTCCAAGGCTGTGTCCGGCGCTCAGTAACGGTTGGCAGCCTTCTCGTTGCAAGGCTGCACAATAGCGCCAGGTTTACTACGGTGACTGCCGGCTGGAGGTTAACGGTTTGGGTGAGCTCTTCCATCGGTCCCTTGAAGCAGAGCCGCGAAAGGTTGACCTGCGATATCTCTTCCGCCATATCGAACAGTTCACGAACGAAGTCGAACTCTTGATACATGTCCTGCCCCATGCCCACGGTCTGGGATCCTTGTCCTGGAAATAAGAAGGCTGTTTTTCGCAAATGAAGACCCTCCGTTCGAATCATAAATGGCGCTGACTTATTCGTCAAGCTTGAAAAGCTTACGTGCGATATCAAGATACGCTGATCGACCACCCTGGCAACCGTTACGTTTGAGCACATCGGTCGGATCGTGAAGAATTTTGTTGATCATCGCCTGGTTCATGCGTTCCACAGCTTGCCGACCCTCATCGGAAATGGTGCCGGACTGGAGCGTTTTGGTGAGTTCCGCTTCGGCAATGGTTTCCAGCTTTTGCCGCAAGGCCTTGATGGTCGGCACGACATCAAGGCTGGTATACCACTGCCGGAAACGAACCACAGCTTCGTCAACAATTCGTTCGCCCTTAACGGCTTCACGTTGGCGGTCTTCGATGTTTTCTGCGATGACCCCTTTGAGATCGTCGATATCATAGACATAGGTATTGCTCAATCGGTTGATGGCTGGATCAATATTTCTGGGGACGGCAATGTCGATGAAAAAAAGGGGGCGGTTGCGACGCTTGCGCATGACCGCTTTGACCTGCCCGCGGTCGAGAATGAATTCCGCTGAACCGGTTGAGCTGATAACGATATCCACATCCGCCAAGGTTGGTATAAGTTCCTCAAATCTGATCGGGGAACCTTGAAAGCGTTGACTCAGTTTTACGGCACGCTGAAAAGTGCGATTGGCCACTCTAATCTTGCTGGCGCGGTTACGAATCAGGTGCTCGACCGCCAATTCAGCCATTTCTCCGGCCCCGATCAACAGGACTTTTTTTCCATCGAGGCTGCCGAAAATCTTTCGCCCAAGTTCAATCGCTGCATAACTGATCGAGACAGCATGGCCACCGATACCGGTTTCCGATCGTATCCGCTTGGCGACAAAAAACGTTCGGTGGAGAAGTCGATTGAGGATGACGCCCGATGTTTTCTTCTGTGTTGATAGGCGATATGCTTCCTTGATCTGCCCTAGGATCTGAGGTTCACCAACGACCATAGAGTCCAGGCTGGCAGCCACCCTGAAAATATGCCGGATGGCATCGTTGCCTGTGTGCACGTAAAGTGCGTCTTCGAAACTTGCTAAAGGAATTTCGTTAAAGTGGGAAAGGAATTTTTTGGCTGCAGCTACAGCTGTCGGAGTTTGCGTTGCGACCAAAAGCACCTCGACCCGATTACAGGTTGAAAAAAGCATCACCTCACTGACAACCGGGTTGTTTTTCAGGGTGCTGAGTGCCTCAGTCGTCTGGTCCGGGGTGAAGGCAATGCACTCTCGGAGTTCGACCGGTGCGGTTTTATGATTTAATCCGAGCAGAACGATTTCGGCCATGATTCAATATAAAAAGGGGTCTCAGCAATTTCTGTTAGCCCTCAGTTCCTATCGTTTTTCGGTTTTAGATCGGTGTGAAAATTCCCGATTGAGGAATGCCAGCCACCGAACTCCATAATTATAAGTACGATATACATTTTAAAAAGTCGTAAATGGCTTGTGGTGCCCTTTGAGAAAGAAATTAACGCCTAAAAACGTAAAGAGGAGTATTGCGAACCCGATAATAGCCATTATGGCGGCCCGGCGGCCCCGCCAGCCGGCCGTCAACCGTTCGTGCAACAAAGCGGCGTAAAACAGCCAGGTGATTCCCGACCATACCTCTTTAGGGTCCCAGCTCCAGAACCTTCCC
Organism: uncultured delta proteobacterium; assembly: GCA_963719015.1. Classification (GTDB taxonomy): domain Bacteria; phylum Desulfobacterota; class Desulfobacteria; order Desulfobacterales; family SG8-13; genus JARFQH01. Next base: position 51,784 of record CAVRBA010000025.1, read on the forward strand.
CAGACAGACTTGGCGTAAATAAACCCGGTGATAAGACCGAATGTCAGCAGTGTAAAACCGACAATGATGCAGGAATACCCGGTGGCGTCAAGCATATCCAGAGACGGAAGACGTCTGAAGAAAAAACCAGGATTTTTATTCTTTATGGCCCGTTCCTGCAGGATGTAAAGAATTCCAATGCCACAGGCTAGGGCAAAGGCAGCATTGCCGACGAATACGCTTATCACGTGGGAGATCAACCAGAAGTTCTTGAAAATGCTTTGAACCTCAGTCGGTGTGTTCGGCACTTGGGAGACGGCGATCATTATTAACGCGATCAACGGCGCCGCGTAAATTCCGAGGACCTTTAACTTGAATTTTGACTGAAAAAGAAGAAAAAAACCGGCAACAGCCCACCCGGCAAAGGAAAGGGTTTCGTGCAGGTTGCGCACCGGAAAGCCATTAGATGCGATTCCGTTATAAATTATCGTGAGGGTGTGGGCAATGAAGCCGGCGAGCATCAAGAAGTAACCAGACCGCTGGAGGAAATTTTTCTGGTAAAACAGATAGGCAAAATAGGCCGTAGCACTGAGCATATAGAACAGAACCGTAATGATAACGATCACTTCCATGATTGTTTCACCTTATTTTTTCGAAAAATCCGTATCGGAATCCAAAGATTCCATCAGGGCTTCGTAGGTGAATTCCGTTCCGAGAACATCACCGAGAAGGCGGTTGATTTCCTCGCGGCGGTCGTCCCGCACGAGTTCGATCAGGCCGGCATTCAAGAGATTTTCAAAAAGGGGTTTGTGCGCCTCCGGCGCATGGGCTTGGCTAAGGAGTTTTTGGCGGATGGCCCCCATTAGTTGCAATAGCACGTTATACTCCCGCCCGAATTGTAGTGTCAGATCTTTGCGCAGTTTTTTGGCCAGTGCCGGGCTGCGGCCGGAAGTGGAGATACTGATGGTCAATGATCCCCTGCGAACGACGGCCGGTAGGATGAAATTGCATATTTCGGGACGATCAGCGATATTGCAAAGCAGACCGCGTTTTTCGGCGTTCTTGTGGATCCGACGGTTTAGGGTTTCGTCATCGGTGGCACCAATAACGAGAAAGATATCTTCCAAATCGGAATCTTTAAATGGTCGAAGTCTAAGTTTTATCTTGCCCTTGTGTGACAGGCCCTTGAGTCGATCGGTAATTTCGGGGCTAATAACAGTTACACGCGCACCGCATTCCAGCAATGAGAGCACTTTGCGCGTTCCGACGGCACCACCGCCGACCACAAGGCACTGACGATCTTTGATATTAAGGTTTACCGGATAGTATCGCATTTCAATTCAGCACACAGTTACAGTTCAAGTTCCATCAAATCATGGGCCAGCACAAGAGGGCCACGATAGGTTTTTCGGCATTCCTGCACGATATCGGCCCGCTCACACTCGGGATAAAAGTGCGTGAGAATCAACTTACCCACCCCAGCCCGCGACGCGATGGCACCAGCAAGAGACGGTGTAAGGTGACCGTCTACTTTTTGGTCATCTGGCAATGCAGACTCGCAGATGAGAAGGTTCGCGTCCTGAGAGATGGTCACAATACTTTCGCAGGCGTCGGTATCACCAGAATATACGACCGAGGCGCCCCTGGATGAAGAGATTCGGACAGCAATGCTTTCCGGATTGTGCTTTACCGGTATGGTATTGACGGTGAAATCCTTGAATTGGAGGTTGTCAGGACCGTGTATATCCACTTCGGTAAGGTCCAAAAGTCCTGGGTCCAATTCGATCCAGCGGCCGTAAACACGCTTCAATCCATTAATGAAACCAACAAGACCTTCTCCCGCGCAGATAGAAAGAGGTGTCCGGCGACGACGACTATCCGGATATTTTGAGGCGAAAAGCAGTGGCACCAGTTCTCCGGTGTGGTCCGGGTGAAAATGGCTATAGATAATGTGGGACAGTTCGAAGATCGATATCCCGGCCTCGAGCAATCGGCGCATCGTACCGGCACCGCTGTCCAGGAGTATCTTTGATTCGCCCGTTGTCACCAGGATAGCGCAAGAGCTGCGTTCGAGGGAGGGGACGCAGGTGCCCGACCCCAGAATCGTTATCGTCATGTTTCCATGCATTGTTGGTCGACCAAATAATAAGGATTGTCTTGTCGCTTAAGGACGAATGATCGTTTGGCGGTGACGGAAAAGTGTTATTTCCGGTCGGCCCGCTGTTCGATGTGCGCAATGATCCATTGGGAAAGTTTTTTCTCGTTTTTGAAATCAACGTGAAGTTTGAGGTTTTCCAGCAGAATTTCGGCCCGGGCCATACTCTTGTGACCACCGGCCGATCCCAAGGATCCAAATCCTTTCGCAGCAATGGTGCCGGCATTTTTACGTATACCATCATTGCGGAGGATGATAATCAGCTTACGATCGAATTTCCCTGAAACGATACTCCAGGTGACAGCGTTGACCCGCATAAAAAAATCAGCGATCAGCACACAGACATCCGGTGTTGTGACCGCTCCAAGGTGGGCATAAACGCGGTTTTTACGGAGTTTCATATCACGCAGCGCTATTTTGTAAAACTTGAGGAAATCGACCTGAATCTCTGCCAGTTCGATTTTCCTGGCTAAAAATGTATTGGCGTGCCGAAACAGAAACTGAAAAGCCCGAATGTCCTCGATCAGTGTCTTGCGTTCGAAATTGCTGGTATCGGTTTTTATGGCATAGAAAAGACCCGTGGCCAATTTAACAGAGGGCTTGATTTTTGCTGCCCGCAGGTACTCGGTCATTATGCTGGCAGTGGCGCCGTATTTTGGCCGAATATCGAGAAACGACGCTTTAACTCCCGTGTCGGGATGATGATCGATAACGACATGGGGTGAGAATCCGGCCAGCAATTCGTTATGCTCTGGCTGAGAATCAACCATAACTATGCGTTGATAATGGTTGCGGTCAATGTCGCTGATGAATGTCAATTTAACCCCCAGCAACCGAATCATAGCGAGGTTGTCGGGACGCTTAATTTCGTTGATGCAACTGATTGTTACCCCCGCCACTTTGTGCCATAGGAGACGGCTGACGGCCATAGCGCTGGCGATGGCGTCCGGATCGGCGTTAATAAGGACAAGTACAGAGTCGTTGCCCGAAAACTGTTGATGAAATCGCCGTAATTTTTCGGAAGCTGAAAGTGGCATCAGTGCACGGTTTCCTCCTGGTGGCGTGCACTAATAATACGTGGGCCATAAGTATATTACAATATAATTTTAGTATCGCCTTTCAGGAGATCATTCACAAACGCGTAACTGCCAATCATATGCAAAGCGCCCGGTCACAATAATTTCAACCGGGCGCATGACTGATCTATGATAATTCACATTCAGGTGGCTGTAAACAAGATCCGTCCGTTCTGTACGTCGGCATTCACGCGATTACCTTCACGGATGCTTCCTTTAAGAATTTCGAGGGAGAGTTCGTTTTCAATGAATTTTTGCACAACACGCTTCAGGGGCCGGGCACCATAAAACGGATCATAGCCCGTTTCGGCCAGAAAGGCTTTGGCCCTGTCGGATAAAACCAGGTCGATATTTTTTTCTGCCAGACGCTGGCGGAGTTTGTCGATCTGGATCCCAACGATTTTACCGATTTGGTCCTGTGTCAGATTATGAAATATGATTGTTTCATCGATACGGTTTAAGAATTCAGGCTTGAATTGGGACCTCAACGCTTCTAATACCCGTGTGGCCATTTCCTCCGGTTGAGATCCTCCGAGGTCTTGAATCCACTGACTGCCGACGTTTGAGGTCATGATGATTATCGTGTTCTTGAAATCGACGGTCCGGCCCTGGCCGTCTGTCATACGGCCGTCATCCAAAATCTGAAGCAATACGTTAAACACCTCCGGGTGGGCTTTTTCAATCTCATCAAAAAGAACGACTGAATAAGGACGCCGGCGCACAGCCTCGGTCAGATAACCGCCTTCTTCGTATCCGACGTATCCCGGCGGGGCACCGATCAACCGGGCCACCGCGTGCTTTTCCATGTATTCGGTCATGTCAATTCGAATGATAGACTGCTCGCTATCGAACAGAAATTCTGCCAAGGCTCTGGCCAACTCGGTTTTACCAACGCCTGTCGGTCCCATGAAGATGAAGGTCCCGATCGGTCGGTTGGGGTCTTGAAGCCCGGAGCGTGCGCGTCTTACGGCATTGGAAACAGCTTCAATGGCTTCATGCTGTCCAATGACGCGCCGACCGATCCGGCTTTCCATCTGTATCAGCTTGTCTTTCTCACCTTCCAGCATCTTGCTGACCGGTATACCGGTCCAGCGGGAAATAACTTCCGCCACGTCCTCCGCATCGACCTCCTCCTTGAGCATCCGATGGGTCTTTTGCTGGTCCGCAAGTTTCTGGTTAGCTTGCCGGAGACGATTTTCAAGCTCTGTCATCCGTCCGTAACGGATTTCGGCAACCCTGGCAAAATCGCCCTGGCGTTCTGCCTGCTGCGCCTCAATGCCAAGGCGCTCCTGCTCTTCCTTGTTGGCACGAATTGTTTGAATCAGCGCCTTTTCGTTCTGCCAATGCCGCTTCATCTCGTTTAACTCGCTTTGAAACCCGTTCACCTCAGTGTCGAGTTTTGCGAGCCGGTTCCGGGAAGAGGGATCGCTCTCCTTTTTCAAGGCCTCCCGCTCGATTTCCATTTGAGTTATCCGGCGTTGGATTTCATCGATTTCCGTCGGCATGCTGTCAATTTCGATTCGGAGTTTGGAGGCACATTCATCGATCAGGTCGATGGCCTTGTCGGGCAGAAACCGGTCCGTTATGTAACGGTTGGACAAGGTTGCTGCAGCCACGAGCGCGGCGTCTTTTATTCTAACGCCGTGGTGAACTTCGTACTTTTCCTTGAGACCTCTGAGTATTGATATCGTGTCCTCCACGGTCGGTTGTTTAACCAGCACCGGCTGAAAGCGCCGCTCCAAGGCGGCATCTTTTTCAATATATTTGCGGTATTCGTTGAGTGTGGTTGCACCGACGCACCGTAACGTACCTCTTGCCAAGGCTGGTTTCAGCATATTTGACGCATCTACAGCCCCTTCAGCCGCACCGGCACCGACCAAGGTATGCAGCTCGTCGATGAAAAGAATGACGTCGCCTTCCGCCTTTTCGACCTCTTTTATGACAGCTTTTAAGCGATCTTCGAATTCTCCCCGGTATTTGGCCCCAGCAATTAGAGCGCCCATATCCAGCGCAACCACTCGGCGGTTTTTTAAACTTTCGGATACGTCGCCGCTGACAATGCGTTGCGCTAATCCCTCAACGATGGCGGTTTTGCCAACCCCGGGCTCACCGATAAGTACCGGATTGTTCTTTGTCCGGCGAGACAGCACTTGGACGATCCGCCGGATCTCATCATCGCGTCCGATAACCGGGTCGAGTTTGCCTAAACGTGCCAGATCCGTCAAATTGCGGCTGAATTTTTCCAACGCCTGGTACTTTTCTTCAGGATTCTGATCGGTTATCCGTTGAGACCCCCGAATATCCATTAGAACTCTCAGGATGGCATCACGCTCGATTCCGTATTGCTTCAGGATTCGAGACGCGTCACCATCCTTTTCATCACTCAATGCCAGAAGGATATGTTCAACGCTGACATATTGATCCTTCATGTTGGCCGCTTCGCCAAAAGCGGTTTCCAGAACTTTCTTCGTCCGCTGCGAAATATAGGCATCGGCGGCCTGGCTGACTTTGGGTAATCGCTCGACGGCACGGTCAGCCTCGGTTCGTATCGACCTGATTTGCACACCCATCTTACCGAGTATACTTAATGCGATTCCGTCATTTTCAGCCAGCATCGTCGCCAGAAGGTGCTCTGGTTCGATCTGAGGATTCTGATACCGGGAGGATAATTCCTGCGCCTGTTGGATTAACTCCTGGGATTTTAACGTGAATTTGTCTAATCGCATCGAATGCAACTCCTGTTATTAACATGCTTGAATTTAAAAAGTTCATTAAAACATTGGGTTCATTTTCTCATAGCAACTATAATCATTACTTATGCCCTGTCAAACATATTTAGTAATATTAACATATGGTAATATTCGGGTGGCAGGTTTATGCCGTGCGGAGTAAATCAGCAAACTTCGGCAGGAACTGCTTTAGCCTGTCATTCCAGTAATATACACATACAATTGTATCCGGAAAGCTAAAGGATCGGATATCGTCCGGCTAAATCATACGTGCTTATCCACCAGGTGCAGTAGGATCAGATGGGTTGCGACCGGGCACAGACATTAGGTACCGGCGTGCGGTTACCGTGCCGTCCGGTATTGAAAAGAGAACAGGTCAGAATCAGTTCTTCTATGGCATGGCGTTGGCGCTCATTCAGTTGACCGAATTCCACGCAGCGCCGACGAATTCGGATCGAACTGAAAGAAAATTCGGCGGGCACTTCAAAATCGGCCACGGTACGATAGGGAATGCGATCCAAACAAAATCGGGGTGCTGAAACAAGGATTGTCAATTCAGAGGACGATTGCCCTTCGAGAGACGAATCGATGTACCGAAATGACAGTCCGCCCAGGCTAATATCAATCATGTACCCGTGTATTTCTGTATGGGGCCTCACGGCGACGACAACACCGTCAATCGCGGGATAACGCATAAGAAGCCGTTTTTCTATCTTTTTGTTGAACCGTATCATTTCGGCACTGTTTTGCATCGTATGTATGGAATCCGGAAAAATCATAATTTACGGAATATATAGGTATTTAGAATTCTTAATACGCTATATATTGTATAATTATCACAATTGTATGTCAATAAATTCCTACGACAAGGTGTTACCGACGCGCTAACATTGGAAGGCACCATGAGGCTTTTTGTTTGACGTAGACCAACAGAAAGGATTATGGGAGAACCGGGTCGCCCAATTGAAGGGTCGTATCAAGGACAAAGAATGATTGACCAGCGAAACTTGGGTACGGCTGGACCCATTTTATACCGGTAAACGGGCGAATCAGACCCATGGGAGACTCGGAATAGTATCGTCACTGCTTCAGGGGGGTGCGTTTTTGCACGGGTACAGTAGAGTATCGATATTGTTGTTTATATTCATTCTGACCGCTACCATAACTGGAACAGCTTTCTCCGGGCCACCAGCAGCAGGTGGTATTCTGCCGGAATTATACTTACCTGTTCCCGGAGAGATTCAATACCGTCAGTATCTCGGATTGGATGATAAACCCGAATTCAAGATTTCCGAGATAAAAGCGGATGTGATTATCATTCAAATCTTTAGTATGTACTGACCACATTGCCAACGGGAGGCTCCCGTTGTGAATCAGGTTTTTCAAGAGTTGGAGAGTAATCCGAAGCTGAAGAACAGGGTCAAGATTATCGGTATTGGGGCTGGAAACTCGGACTTCGAGGTCAATTTCTTCCAAAAAACTTACGATGTTAAATTTCCATTGTTTTCAGATGGTGATTTTGCCCTCCATCAAACCTTGGGAGAGGTCAGAACACCCTATTTTTTTGGTGTCAGGATATACCCAGACGGAATCCAGCGGGTATTTTATTCAAACCTTGGCGGGTCCGGTGGTGACCCCAATCGGTTTCTGGAAAGAATACTTCTAAAATCCGGCCTGTCGCCCGCAACGAATGGCGCCAAGCCGTAATGGCAATACCGGCCAATACAAAGAGGAAAACCATGCAGAATTTTGGCAAAGGGATAGCTGCCATAATCACTGGAAGTATGATTATGGTGGGACAAGCCTATGGGATTTCGGGCGCTTTTAAGGAATTCATATACAATCCCGGACAGTTAAAGGCCTTCGACAGTAAATTGAAAGTCAAAGCTGGAGAGCCGGCACCGAATTTTACGTTACCGTCGATATCGGGCGAAAAAATCACCCTCAGTGATTTCCGGGGCCGGAAAAATGTGGTAATTTCCTTCGTGCCGGCCGCCTGGACACCGGTTTGTTCCGATCAATGGCCCGGATACAACATTGCCAAAGACTTATTTGACGAAAACGACGCTGTTCTTCTCGGAATAACAGTCGACAACATCCCGACCCTGTACGCCTGGACGAAACAGATGGGTGATTCCTTGTGGTTTCCTGTTTTATCGGATTTTTGGCCGCATGGTGCTGTGGCCGACACCTACGGCGTGCTTCGATCCGACGGTGTTTCAGAGCGGGCACTGTTCGTGATCGACAAGCAAGGCATCATTCGGTCCATATATATCGCGGATATAAATGTCAGGCCAGATTTGGAATATTGTGCCGTAGAGCTGAAAAAGCTGAACAGGTAATCATGCGTTACCAGAAAGCGTGTATATGGTGGGTTCGGATACTTATTGCGGCGGTGCTGTTTATTCCAGGACCTGGTGGCGCCGAACATCTGAACAAGGTACAGAAAATTGATATCGAAGGTCTGGATCAGGTGGTAAGAGGAAGAGGCCGTTACCTGCTTGTATTCATGGCTGCATGGTGCACACCGTGTATAAAGGAACTTCCTGACGTTAACGCCCTTTATGAAAAGTACCGGGATCGCGGCTTAAAGATGATCGGTGTCAGCGTGGATTTTGAAGGGCCGCTCGCGATGCAACCCATAGTGAACAGGGTGAAAATAAACTTTCCGGTCTATTGGGTGGGTGAGGCAGCCATAGAGGCATACAATATCCGCGGGATTCCCTTTATTATTTTCATCCGGAACGGTGAAATTGTCGAAAGACTTCTCGGTCAACGATCCAAAAATTTTTTAGACAAAAAATTCGAGGCATTTCTTGCGCTTCCGTAAGCCGCTCCTTTCGTCTGATCTTGCCCACCAGATCGTACAAACCCCCTTCAAAAAGACCTCATCGAAGGTAAACCTTATGAATCCGAATTATTTTTGTCTCACAGTGCGTTTTCAAGACGTTTGACTCCTACCGAATTCGCTTGAGCCCTGAGATATTTTCTTCCTTTCGTGCGCGCTCGATGGCATCCACAATTTGCTCTGCCGTGAAAAAGTCGCTTCGAAAAAGTTCTTCACCCGATGGTGAATAGATGATCATAAGGGGGATGGTCAAATGGCCGACCTCTTGCAGTTTGGTTCTGCCAGGTTCATTTCGGCCGGTAATATCCACCTTAATTGGAACGATGTCCTCATTGGCAAACAGCCGGACGATCGGGTCACTGTAAAGTACGCTCTGCTCAAGGGCTTTACAATTCAGGCACCACTCAGCCGTAAAGACCAGGACAACGATCTGGTGGTGCTCTTCAGCCTCCTGCAAGCGTTGCGGCGTGTAATATACCCAGTCGATGGGCCCCCGATCCGCCAACCTCAACCCGCCGTATACCGAACCGGTGGCGAGTAGAATCCCAATAACGACGAAGACGATCCGTGCCGATCGACCGGATGTGATTCGAACCGTTCTATAGGCCAGCCAGAGACCCGCGGATGCGACAAATCCCATGACCACCCACCAATAACCTTGTCCCGGTGGCGCCGGTGGCGTCATCAGCAGGGCACTGACCCCGGACCCCACGAAATAGGCGGCGGCTGCCAGAAGAAAAATACCCATGACCTGCTTGACCAGTTCGCTGGCCGGTCCCGTACGGGGCATTTTTCCGACCCATTCGGGAAGCGCCGACAAAACGACATAGGGCAGCGCCATCCCGGTACCGATTGCGGCAAAAACCGTCACGGTCGTTAAAGGGTGCTGACTTGTTGCCCAGGCAGCGGCGGCACCCATAAAAGGAGCGGTGCAGGGAGTGGACAAGATGGCAGTAAGGACACCGAGCCCGAAAGAGCCTGCCAAAGAATTCTGTTCAGGGTTCAGCCGGTAGATGATGTTCGGCAGGCGGACAGAAAAAAGGCCGCACATGCCGACGGCCATCACTGCAATGACGACCCCGATAAGTATGGTAAACGTGGGGTATTGAAAGAGTTGATTGGTGGCGGTGAAACCGCTCGCCAAGGACATCGTCGCTCCCAGAGCGACCCAGAAGAAAATCACACCCAGGAACATGAAAAGCCCGAGCGCGAAACATCTACGCCGGTTTTGACAAGCGTTTGACAGGCTAATGATTTTGATCGGAATCAAAGGCAGCACGCAAGGCGTCAGGTTGAGTAGCATTCCACCCACCGCGGCTATAACCAACAGTAGCATCAGCCCCCAGCCGCCGATGGCAGAAATTGAGAAGTTCAAACCAAAAAAAGAGAAACCAACAGATTCATGGGCAGGGTCCGGTCCAGCCTGGCTGTAGCCGGCAAAAAGATCCTGATTGATGAATAGCGGATCCACGCCATCAGCGGCAATTGGCAGTGTGACCGGTACCTCTAGTTTCTGGGGGAATAAACATACCTGTGCATCGCAGGCCTGGTAAGCAACAACCACGGAGAACCTTATTTCTTTCAGCGACGGTTGTTTTTTTACTGCCACTGGTAAGTAAACGATGGTCCGCTGGTCGAAAACCATAAGGGGTTCACGGATAAATCCGACGGTCACCGCGTGTGCTGAAGGAAAAACGGGTTGTTCGATGTGAAATCTACCGGGTGGGGTCGGTATCATCACTTGGGTGGGATAGGGGCTAAAATCCGGGATCGGTTTTAATTGACCGGCATCGGCGGTGATATGGTAGCCGGGTTTGACATCGAGAACCACGGCGAGCGCAAACCGCTCCCCCGGTCGGGCGGTATTCACAGACCATGCCGTCCAAACGGAAACAACATCATCAGCACCGGTTTGCGGCTTCGACAGGAGTCCAGAAATCGGCACAGTGTTTGTTTCAGCCGAAACTGTATTTGCCAACGCCACAAATGAAAAAAGAAGGATGAGGGCGGTCGCTTTTATCCATTGATGAGAGAGCATAGGATGAATGTCTAAAGGAACGTTAGTCTCTTGAAAATTTTGACTATATCTTCATTTGGAATTATTGGCAATCTCCGCGCGATGTTCTTCATGATTGTCAAACTCAGGGAAGCCAGGCATGTTCAGGGTCGATTCTTCGCAAACTCTCATACAAAACGATACCCACCGCTGTTGACAGGTTCAGGCTGCGGATATCAGAACGGGTCGGGATATGAAAAGTAGAGGTCTGATATCGGTTGAGGAGAGACGACGGCAATCCCCGGGTTTCCGAGCCGAATATCATAAATAGTCTCTGGGGCGACGGCATTGACCAGAAAACCGACCGTCCGGTTTTTGTCAACAAGACCACTTCACCTGGTCTGGGGCGTGTTTTCTGTTCGAAGTGCTTAAAACTCAACCAGCGGTGAAGGGTGACTTTCGACCAATAATCGAGACCGGCGCGCTTTACTTCGCGACTATCAACTGAGAACCCCAGAGGTTCGATCAGATGCAGTTCAGCGCCAACGGCCAGGCATGTACGTCCGATGTTTCCCGTGTTCCAGTGGATCTCCGGTGCAACCAGAACCACGTGGCGCTGGGTATTCGCAGCAATATCGGTATCTGCACTCATTACTCTGTTGACTTTTGGGTTTGGATGTAAGTACTAATCTGACCATCTGCCGCTGGTTTATAGTGGTTGTCAAAAAAACGTTCCGCTATCCGAACGTTTTTTTCTACAACCACTGATACCGCCCTACCGTGTTTCGGAATGTATTTTTGAAAAGCGGTATAAAGGGTCATCGACAGAATGCTGAATGGGAAACGTTCAAGGTTAAGATTCAAACACAAACATCATTCAGAAGCAACAACGACTGGTCTTTTCCGTTCGATGTCGGTCGGTGGGCCGATCGGCCATTTACTCTATTTAAGCACGCATTCTGAAAATATGATAATCGATATCCACACTCATATATTTCCGGATACCATCCGGGACCGCCGGGAAAGATATTTTCTGCCAGAGCCCGAATTCGCCATGCTTTACAGCTCTTCCAAATCTAGAATGGTCGGTGCCTCCGAACTGGTTGCTGCCATGGATGCCTGCGGAGTCGATAAAGCTGTTGTTTTCGGATTCCCATGGAAATCGGGTGAAACATTTACCCGTAACAACGATTACGTCATGGAAGCCGTCCACCGCTATCCGGACCGCCTGATCGGATTCGGCTGCTTCGATCCCTGTCATCCAAACGCCCTGCAGGAGGCCGGGCGTTGCCTTGAAAATGGGCTCTGTGGTATCGGCGAACTGGCATTTTACACCTGCGGCATTGATGCAGATTCACTGGCGAGACTGGCACCGGTAATGGATCTATGCCGTACAAGAAATCTTCCGGTACTCATCCACACCAACGAGCCCGTGGGGCATGATTATCCCGGAAAGTCGCCCAACACATTGCGACAGATATACGAACTGGTCCGGCGGTTTCGAAAAAACACCATCGTTCTCGGGCACTGGGGAGGTGGTATCTTCTTTTACAACCTTTTGAAAAAAGAGGTTGCCGAGAGCCTGACCAATGTGTATTTCGACACGGCAGCCTCTCCCTTTCTCTACGATAACCGGATCTACACCATAGCCACTCAGTTGGTCGGTTCGGAAAAAATACTGTTCGGCAGCGACTATCCGTTGATATCACCCTCAAGATATCTTAAGGATTTCACGCAGGCCGGATTGACCCAAACCGACATCGAGAATATCAGTGGTCGTAATGCGGCCCGTCTGCTCGGCCTCTGAACGGTATCTTCCTGGATGCAAGCTCCTCCAAGAGACAATCAAGCGGTAAGGCAATAAAGATTATTACGACGATGCCTGACTGTCAAAACGCCGACAAATTGCATTTCAATTATCCTGCGGCTTGCCTGATATATCTATTCCTTTCAACAGATTACGACAGCGCATTAAGAGCGGCAAATATCGGCTGTAAACCTTCGCGATGCTCCGGCGGTACCATTAAGACCGTGAGCGGCTTGTTGGCGACCAGACCGGCAGAAAGGCATGCCAGGCGATTTTGCCGATAAGCGTGGCGGTTTTCCGGCGAGAGAAGCCACAGAACGACATCGATAAGGTTGCCGGTGCAACCGTTATTATCCAGATGTTCGATGGTCTGCAAGAACACTGTGTTGACAGACAGGACATATTCCTCCACATCGGCAACACCGGATTTTCCGCAGGGGATTCTCGAAACGAAACAGCGGCAGCCAAACGGACGTAACTGATATACCGGACATGCATCCTGCCTGAGCAAGGGGCAATTTTGTTTTTCAACACTGAATACTTCTTCAGGAACCGTCTCACCGTGCCGGCAGAGCTCAGCAATTTTATTGGTGGTCACTTGCGGTCGGAATCGTTCGGTAGCGTCCTCATTTTCGAGCACTTCTTGCAAGTTTCTGCGTTGATCAGGATCCAATTTGTGGATCAGGTAATACCCTTCAAGAGTGGTGATACTGACATTGAACGTACAACAATGGGCACAGTGCTTCCGGCAGGCCGAATCCTGTCTTTCGGCAAATTTGTCATAAATGCTGTATATACCTTCAAGAAGGGCCAGTTTTTTTTCTATACTCATCGGGAACCTCGACATTATTTTTTATGATAGCATGTACTCTCTGTATTGACATAAAAATTCGAACGCTTAATGTCCAGTTTTCTCCAGGAAAGGACTATATGACACTTTGGTTTGTTACCATACTGCTAATTGCCACCTTGGTCTTGCTGATGACCGAAAAGCTTCCTGTGGACCTCACGGCGATTGGTATCATGGTCTCCCTTGTACTGGCCGGAATCCTGACACCACTCGAGGCGGTCAGTGGCTTCGCCTCACCGGCGGTCGTCACCGTGGGAGCCATGTTTATGATCAGCCGCGGAATGATTCGAACCGGAGCGGTGGGATTTATCGGGCAGAAGGTCAGCGCACTGTCACGCGGGAACACGTCTCTGGCGATTCTGGTGATCCTTTTGATCGTGGGTGTATCGTCGGCTTTCATTAACAACACCCCAGTCGTTGTTTTGTTTATTCCGATTGTTCTTAGCTTGAGCTGCGAACTCGGCTTTAGTCCGTCGAAGTTTTTAATCCCCGTATCCTACGCGTCGATTCTGGCCGGAACCAGCACATTGATCGGTACCTCCACCAATATTATCGTCAGTGACCAAAGTGCAGTTCATGGCTATGGTCCCATCGGCATGTTCGAGCTGGCTCCCGTGGGGATTCCGATTGCGGTGTTAGGAATCATTTTTCTGATGATCGCCGCCCCGCGGCTGATGCCGAGCCATCGGTTACCGGTCTGTGAACTGGGTAAAGGGGAGAACCGGCGCTATCTGGCGGAATTGGGCATACCCAAAGAAAGTCCGCTGATCGGAAACAGGGCCCATGAAGCCTTTGGAAAGGATCATCCTTCTTTGGAAGTTCTCGAGCTCATCCGGTACTCGCATATTTTCTATCCCGGACGTGACAAGGTTGACATTGCCCCTGATGACCTGCTGCTGGTAAAAGGGACAGCCAGCGAACTGGTTGAAATTATCCAATCGGAGGGAGTAGAGTTGCCCTTGCCAACGAAGGGTCTGGATTACCGGGGCGGTGAGGATGCCACCCTGGTTGTCGAGCTTATCATACCGCCGCATTCGACACTGATCGGGCAGAAATTGATGGAGACTCGCCTGCAGCGGGATCCGGATGTTCATTTCATTGCCATCCAACGCAGCAACCTGCACTATACCGAAAAAAACATCAATAACATTCGAATTCGGATCGGTGATATTCTGTTGATTTGGTGCCCGGAAAGCAAGCTTGAAAGATTACGGGCTGAAACCGATCTGATTATTGCCGAAGATGTGCATCATGCAATTGTTCACAAACGTAAAGCCCGCACGGCTTTTTTGATATTTACCGGCCTGATTTTCGCAGCCAGTACCGGCCTTGCTGATATCATGGTGTGCGCCCTGGCAGCAGTGTTTTTGATGGTTATAACAGGTTGTCTACAGTTGCGCGATGCTTACCGCACTCTCCAAGGAAATGTTCTGTTATTGATAGTCGGGACCATTGCGCTGGGGAAGGCCATGGAAAAAACTGGGGCGTCGCAGTACTATGCCGAAGCGTTTTTGTCTCTCTTTTCCGGAACCGACCCTGTATTTGTTCTCGGTGGCATCATTCTACTCACAAGTATCAGCACGCAGCTGCTGAGCAACAATGCCACGGCCATTCTGATGCTGCCGATTGCTATTTCATCTGCCGTGGGGTTGGGGGTCGATCCAAAAGCTTTCATTGTTGCCGTTTGTTTTGGTGCCAGTGCCTGTTTCGCAACCCCCATCGGTTACCAGACCAACTTACTTGTCTATAGCCCCGGGGGCTATCGCTTCAGCGACTACCTCAAACTCGGCCTACCGCTCAATTTCCTGGTGTTGCTCATGGGAACATGGCTGATTCCTGTTTTCTGGCCATTGTAAACATCTCTGTGGCAACTTTCATGTCTGGTCAAACGAATGTCATTCCGTATGTCTTTGTTCCGTTCCGGTCGGAAAAAGAGACGAGGTTCGCCATTGAACCCTTCGGGACAATGTGATGCGATGGTCTTGGCGAGCGGCGCTCCGTTCGGAACGATGAGGGCTGTTTGTACGATGGGTTAGTCGATGTGTCTGCCTGAAGGAGGGTTGTCGATAACAGTGGGGGCCGGTTTTATGACGGTTGGCCGGGTACCCTTTTTCTTCTTTGGTCGCTTTCTTCGTCGAGCGAGCCTTTGCTTCGATTTTTCAAGTTTTATTCGAATATTTTCCTGGTATCGCCTCAAAATAACAAAAATAAAATAATAGCCAGCGAAGGCCAGCGGCAGGCCCAGCACCACACCGCCCACGATCATGGCCCAGACAATCTCCGGGGCTTTGAGGATCATGTGGTAAACGGCAGAGAGACTATTGATATCTGCCCAACTGAAGCCCTTCTGGATACCGATGATCCGCGCGCCAACCAGATAGTTAATGCTGTAGATAATCGGCGCCGTGGCTGCATTGGTAAACCACACGGAAATGGCGGCCGATATTTTGTTCCATTTGAACAGGGCTGCCAGCGGTACGGCAATGACTGTGTGTAGACCGAAAAATGGCGTCATGCCGACAAAAAGCCCGAGAGCAAATCCCAAGGCGATCTCCCGTGGCTGCCCTCGAATTTTTAGAAAGCGTTTATAGGCCTTGTACAGTGGTGAAATGAACCAGTTGCCTTTCATTTCCGGCAATTGGGAGACGGTTTTCTGTTTATTGTTAGTTCCCAAAAGAGCGGCCCCTGATATCCAGTTTAGTCACCGACATCGATTATACGCACACCACTGCAATTCTATTTCTAAACGTTTGTATCCACCGATTTCGATACGGAATATTGGCGTGCTGCAAGTTGATCATCCCAATAAAACGCTTTTCTATAGCAGAAATGGCGCCATTTTGAAACGGGAGAAATAGGTATTCGAAGGGTTGAGGCGTATTTTCTTGAAGGCTTAAACCCAAGGGGACGGGGGTATTCGCAGCGAATGCGGTCACTGCAGAAGGCATGCGTCTGGACGTTGACGTTGCTGATCACTCTTGCTGCAGCAAAATGAGTCCAGGCTCCCCAAAGGCCGAGATATTGATAATCCGTTCATCTGGTGGGTTTCAATTGATGACCAGTAAGGCGTCATCCTCCAAGGTGTCGACCCGGCCGATCAGGCGGGCCGATACGATTCCCTGCTGGTGAAGGGCGCTGACGAGCGACCATCCCTGTGGTTCTGGTAAAGAAACCAACAATCCACCACTGGTTTGTGGATCAAATAAAATTTCGGCATGCCACGCCGGAAATTCGCTCTCAAATGTTAAATGATTCTCAACCAACTGGCGGTTGTGGGAATTCACGCCGGTCGACATGCCTCTTTTATACATTTCCATGGCTTCTTGCATTAACGGCACGGCAGCGAGTGAAATTTCAAGGCGAACCAGCGAGCCTCGGGCCATTTCAAATGCATGCCCGGCAAGGCCAAACCCGGTAACGTCCGTCACAGCGTGAATGTCATAATTCTGCATGGTTTCGGCTGCTACGCGATTGAGGGTGGTGATTGTTGCGATACACTCGTCCAGTGCTGTGGTCGAAACCCAACCTTTCAAATTGGCGTTAAAGATGACACCACTGCCGATTGGTTTGGTCAGCACCAGAGAATCACCGGGCCGGGCACCAGAATTGGTCCAAAACTTTTGAGGGTGTACGACACCGGTTACAGATAAACCGTATTTTGGTTCATCGTCATCGATCGTGTGGCCACCGGCGAGCACGGCGCCGGCTTCCGTGATTTTTGTCAATCCACCGGCCACGATCTGATTGAGAATACCAGCGTCGAGTTTCTTGGAAGGAAATCCGGCCAGGTTCAAGCAGGTAATCGGTCTTCCTCCCATGGCGTAAATATCGCTGAGAGCATTGGCTGCGGCGATCTGTCCGAAGACAAACGGATCATTCACCGGCGGTGTGATAAAATCCGCGGTTGTAATGATGGCAATCTCGTCGGTCAGGCGATAAATACCAGCATCATCATTGGTTTCATACCCTACCAGGAGATTGGGGTCCTGATTCTTTGGCAGGCTCGCAAGCATTTCATTCAGTCCGACCGGACTGATTTTTGCCGCTCAACCACAGGTTTTGGAAAGGCTCAGCAGGGTCGGTTTCTGCAGGTGCTTAAGTAGGTTCATCGAATGTCCTTGTCCGTTGTTTATTCGTATCCGCTATGGCATCGATCCGGGTTAGAGCATAGAAACATTTAATCGGTCACATAGAATATATCGATCACGATGGTTCTGTCAAACACTCATCTTGGGAAAAAATACTCAGTCGGCCATGGCCGATCGATGACACCAGATATCGATTGGAAAAAGGGCAATGTTTTCGGATCGCGGGGGAAGACATTTGAAGGGAATGATACGTTGAAAAACACCGGGTAATGAAAGATTATGCCGTGCTGATACCTGATGCGCTGATCCCCTTTACATAGTAACGCCGATCGTTTAAAAAACTGAAGAAAATGACGATAAATGCGATTGAAGCTTCAATCATTAGCGCTTTGTCCATGTAGAGATGAGCGAGTTGCCGATCGCGCAGGATGCTGGAGGTTTGGCCGAAATAAGAAGAGAACAGCCCGTCCAATTTCCATGTGGTGTTCGATTCGGTAACCTTGTCTGTGCGACCGCCGTAACAGTAGGCCATGGCCTCCATCAGTAGGGTGCGTTGGATGACCGCATCACGCTGGTGGTATCCGAGAAGGTGGAGCAATGTCCGCTGGGCTTCAAGCAGGCTGGCGTCAGCCAGAGCTTCGAAAAGGACCGTTGCCGACACATTGTCTTTAATATCAACCATCTGCCTCACCAGTGACAGCATGACAGCATTTTTAAAGAGTTGATACAGGCGTTTGGATCCATTTAAGATCGCTGACGGTGGATGCTCGGTTTTGGGTTGGTACCCGGGGTAGTTGTTGACAAAAAGAATCTGGAAGATTGTTTCGAAAAAGTCGACATCATCGATGGGATCTTGAAGGTCGATGCGCATGTCAAGTGTGTTGTCCAAACGATCGGCAAGCTTGACTTCTATTAGGTCCGGTGCCTGGCTGGATTTATTAAGCAGGCGTCCAATGTATTGATAATAGTTTTCACTTTTTAGACGGGTGAGAAATTGAAGCCGTTCGATCAGACTGGCTTCGTTGTCGGTTTTCAAGCCTGCCAGCAGGCCGGCCATCTGTTCCTCCAACTCGCACCAGCGCTGTTTCTCAAAATCAAGCGGGTTGATATCTTCCAGTACGTCATGGAAAAGAGCACTCAGAAGGGACACCAGATTAATGGTCTCATGCGAACGCGCGTAATGCACGGCGGTCCTCAGAGGATGCAGTACGGCCATCGGGCCGAGGCGACGGCGTTTGTGGCTATAAACGTTGAATAGATAGTTGAGCGCCTCCATAACGATGCTGCGTTGCTCTCGATCCGCTTGATCGTCTTGATCGTTGGGAACCAGTCTCTTTTCACCGATTATTAACATGAGAACGTTGAACCGGTTCAATGAAGTCGCGCTCAAATTGTAATTGAGGACGGAAGAAAGTCTCAGAAAATCTTTGAAATCATACAGCGGCATTCGATTTCCCTTGCTTTGTGGGGAGCCTGTGGGGCCAGTGTTACCGATCATGGGACCTTACAGGGACGGTGAACCAGGCGAAGACAACAACCGATGATCAGTCAGCCGGCGCCTTAGCCGTGGGCGTTTTCATACGCGACTATTGTATGGGGGAATATGGGTGAACACGATACAAGGTAAGGTGTTCGATTGACGCCAATGCTAAAAGGCCCGCTGAGAAACGGTTGCACGGAGCAATACAGTGCTATACCGCTTTTCAAAAATAAATTCCGAAATACGGAAGGGTGGTATAGGTGGTTGGTGAAAAAAACGTTCGAATAACGGAACGTTTTTTTGACAAACACGATATCATTCGACGATATCTTTTAATTTATTATAAGAAAAAGCGTTTTTTACGTCGAAATTAACCTTTTCTCACTATCGGTCACGGTGGTTATCAATACCGCTGTTGCGGCGCGTTCTTTGATTTCATCTCTGGTCGGGCAACACTTTCGGATCCGCTGCGGTGCCGCTGTTTCGCATTCTGGTTGCGTTGGCCTGCTCACCAGCATCAACAGCGCGTTCTGCAGCCGATTGGGCCGATTCTTTTGCATCTTCGGCCTTTTGACGGGCGGCTTGGGTTTCATCCTCCAGCCTCATAATTGTGGCCTTGTTGCGGTTGTACCGCCGCCAATTGGTACTGGCCTTTTTCGTAAATTCGTCGGTTTGCTTTTGTGCTTTATCTGCGGCGGCTGCAGCCTCTGCGGCGCGCTGATCGGCTTGCTGTGCTTTACTGCGTGCATTAATTGCTTTTTGATTGGTAGCCCTGGTTTCGAGTTGTTTCTTGAGAGCTCTATTTTCTTCGTCTATGGTTTTTAGTTCGTCATCCGTTCGTGGTCGGTATTCAAGAACGTCCTGACTGCGGGCATTTGTTGGGGGCGGAGTCTCGGTGATGTGGGTGACGCCCTGAGCATCCGTCCATGTGTAAAGCCGGTCGGCCAGGCCCGATGTCGCGAATGCCATCACGACGGCGATTATGGTTGTCCAGCAAAACGGATGTATGAGTCTTCGCGGGTCGAATTTTTTGGTTTTGATCTCTTGAAGCATGATAGTTAAACTTATTGTTTAGATGTCAGAATGTCAAACCGGGGATGCATCTGAATCATCAAAACCATAGATTTTTCATCCGGGGCTTTCATGATATTTTTCTTGACGGATATGTGAAAATGAGGATCGAGCCGCTTGAAAAATTCGGTCAAGGTCCGGCGCATTTCTTCAACCAAAATAATGGTTCCGTTGGACTTAAGATACTTGTCGAACAAAGTTGAGAGTTGATCGATGTCCTCATTTTTATAGACAATCTCCGAGCCGACAATGAGATCGAATTCTCCTGACAGGCGCGGATTATTCCAATCGAGTTGTGCGACGTGCAAATTTTCACACCCGTTGATATAGGCATTTGCACGGGCGAAATTTAATGCATGGACATTGTAGTCGGTCAAGATAACCTCGTGGCCATTGCAGGCCGCCACGATGCCGACCAGCCCCAGCCCGGAACCGATTTCAAGCATCCGTTTACCTTTTTCTACCGGCAGACGACCCAGGTGGCTGGCCAGAACGACACCAGCCTGCCAAATTTTGGCCCAGAGGGGAAAGTTATTCAAGGGGTTCTCCGGATCGATGAATCGGTCGATGGATTCTGGCACCAGGAATGAGTATGATTGGTCGGCGATGATGATTTCACGACGTTCAGTTTGATAGTCGCGGTTGAATTGATCGATCGAAAACATATCCGTTTCCGTTGGGAGGCGTGCTTACATTTTTCCGGATCGCATGATCGAAACGATCAGCCAGAATCCCAACACAGTCGCCATTGTATAGCCCATCAATCCCAGCAGGGAAGTGATGGAAATGGTGTGAACACCGAAGACGTTAACGGTGAACTCGATGACTTTCTGTGAAGAATTCATGATCAGCGATCCGGCGATAACCGATGCGCTGATGACAATACCCACTGTTAACCGGTTGATACCTTTTTCGATCTTGGCATCAAGTTGTTGAAAACCACTGTGCCAGATTTCCAAGCGGTGTTTTCCGCTGGCGGCGGCTCGCAGCAGATCGTGGACAAACTTGGGCATCATACGCATGTAACCGCCCATTCGCCGGGCCTCATTTCCAACGTTACGCAAGATTTTTTGGGCGTCGTAGCCCCGTTGAAGCAGCTTACGGGCATAAGGCTGAGTAACCTCAAGGATACTGGCGTTACTGCCGAGTATCTTTCCCAAAGCTTCCGTCTGGATAAACGTTTTCAGAAGCAGCAACAGGTTGCGCGGCAGTCGAATGCGATATTTCATGACCAGTTTCATCACCTGGTCGTATACATCCTTGACGGAAATGGTTTGCAGGGTCCGGCCGTAAAACGGTTCGCTGATGTCTTTCAAATCAGTTCGAAAAGACTGCAGATCCAGTGTTTCGGCATCGATCAAACCGGCATCTTCAAACGCTTCCATAATTAAATCATAATCGTGTTCGGCGTATCCTAGAAATATGTTAGCGATCTGCATCATCGTTTCTTCATCGAGGTATCCGGTGATTCCGAAGTCCACCAGGCTGACGCGGCCATCATACATGACGATTGTATTTCCAGGATGCGGATCGGCGTGGAACAAACCAAAATCCATCAGTTGACGCGAAAAAGAGCGCAATCCGATCATGGCAATTTCTTTTGGATCGATCCCGTTTGCTTTTATCTTATCCACCTGGTCCATTTTTATACCGTCAATATGTTCCATTGTCAGGACGGAACGGGAGGTGTGGCTCCAGTATACTTTCGGGATATAAAGATCATCTGATCCCTCGAAATTGGCGGCAAATCGCTCGATATTGCCCCCTTCGGTGTACATATCCAGTTCCCGGAAGATGGTCTTTTCGAATTCTTTCACGAGGTTGATTGCGCCGATCATTCGTCCGATTTCCAAGGAGCCTTCGATCTTTTCGGCCAAATAAAACATTAAACGGATGTCTTCACGTATCTTTTTCTCGATATTGGGCCTGATAACTTTGACGGCGACCATTTCTCCGGTTTTCAGTTTGGCGCGATGAACCTGGGCAACGGATGCCGCGGCCAGAGATTCAGGTATAAACTCGACAAATACCGCCGACAGAGGCTGCCTGAGCTCTCTTTCGATCACGGATCTGATTTCTTCAAAGGGGATCGGTGGAATTCGGTCTTGAAGCTTTTTTAATTCATCGATGTACTCAGGTGGGAAGAGATCGGCCCGTGTGCTCATGAGCTGTCCCAGTTTGATGAAACTTGGGCCGAGGTCTTCGAGAACCCGACGGAGTCGTGGAGGGGACAGGTAGACGGAATTTGTTTTGGCAGCGGCGAAAGAAAGCCGGCTGCGAAAAACCGTACGGTCCAAAATATCGCCGAACCCGTGTTTTGCAAGAATACGTGTAATTCCTGCAACCCTTTTTATACCCTGAAGTCTACTTGTGTTCCTGGAAAAATTCATTCCCCTTTCCTTATCGTATGAGTCTACAACCACCGGGTCTATTCGTTGTCGGGCGTTCCGCCTCCGGCGGACGAGGAGGTGGGGGTCGTCAGCGGCAGCGAAACCGCATATGGGGAAACAGAGAAGCCATTGAACCTATAGGTCCGTTACTGCGGACGGACCTTCGCTCAGAAATGATGATTGGAGCCGGGGTAACTCGTGGACGCGTATAATCTGTTTGATGTTTTTCAAGCGTGTGACGCCGTCTACACCGCAGGCCAGAAGAGATCATTTCCCTTCAGCCGCATCCGGTGCTGAACCGGTGTCTTTGACATGGACCCATTTTTCAGAAATTTCCGTCAATCTTTCCGCATTGCTGACATAGCTTTCGAGGTAACCGCATGCAGTGCAAACATAGTTGTCCAGCGCGGCCACGGAAGTCAGGCTGATCGGGACGGAATTGCTGCCGAAGGGGCCCTTTTTCAGCGGGATACTGGCCCCGGAATAAACGTTATCTGACGCACATTTGGGGCAGGTACCTGATTTCAAAATGATATCCTCCTCCTGTTTCTAACGATTCAGCGATAGAAACTGTGTGTTCGCCAAAGGCGGGATCCAAGGGGACGCAGCTAAAGTTTGATGCACTATGACGAAATTTTTCGTCGGTGTCAACCAACCCATTTGTGCGCCGTCGAAGAAGTAAACGGCATAATATTGGCAGAACGCGCAAGGTGCGATTGTCAGAAACATATTCAGTTTGCCCGTTCAGAATTCTCACTCGTCTCCGGCAATGGGGGAATGGTTCATCTTACGGATTAACTTGTCATCCTTGCCGATCTTAAAGGGATGCTGCCAACCGGCAACCTTGGTCAATAGCCCGCTTGGCGTCAAGCTCCAGTGCCTGTTCGGCCCCACCGATCAGATGAACCGGTATCCCGCTGTCTTTGATATCCAGGTAAAGCCTGTCGCGCGATTCCTGTCCGGCGCAAATGACGACAGTGTCTACCGGTAGGGTTTGCTGTTGACCCTCACGCTGAATTGTCATTCCCCGATCGTCGATTTGTTCATATGTGACACCGTTGAGCATGACCACACCGCGGTTTTTTAAGGTAGCGCGGTGAATCCAGCCGGTGGTCTTGCCCAGATCTTTTCCGATTTTAGAACCTTTGCGTTGCATCAAATAGAGCTGACGCTCAACAGGAGGGATGCACGGGCCCTGGGCGGACAATCCCCCGGGGGCCGCGTAGGCGGCATCGATTCCCCATTCAGAAAGAAACGTCTCTCGAATCGGGCCGGTCTCGGTATTATTTTGGACAAGAAATACGGCGACATCAAAACCGATGCCACCTGCGCCGATAATGGCCACCCGCTGTCCCACAGATTTACCACCAACCAGAACGTCAAGGTATGAAAGGACACATGGATGGTCTATTCCAGGAATGTTTACTTTTCGCGGTACCGCACCGGTGGCCACCACGACTTCGTCAAAACCGGCGGCCAGAATTTCCTGGGCTGTCACTCGATGGCCGAGGCGGATATTCACCCGGGTGATTTCCAGCTGCCGCTGAAAATATCGTAAGGTTTCGACGAATTCTTCCTTGCCGGGTATTCGAACCGCCAAATTAAATTGCCCACCGATCTGCTCGGCCTGTTCGAACAATGTTACACAATGCCCACGGCCGGCGGCAATCGTCGCGCAGGACAGTCCGGCAGGTCCGCCACCCACAACGGCGATTCTTTTGCTACCGGTAACCGGCCGATAGACAAGTTGAGTTTCATGGCATGCTCGGGGATTGACCAAACATGAAGCTATCTTTCCGTGGAAAATGTGATCCAGACAAGCCTGATTGCAGGCGATACAGGTGTTTATTTCATCTGCGCGACCCTCGGCGGCTTTGAGCACAAATTCGGCATCAGAAAGAAACGGGCGTGCCATGGATACCATATCTGCATCGCCACCGGCCAGTACCCCTTCGGCCACCTCCGGTGTATTGATCCGGTTGCTGGTGATCAACGGCGTTGATATTTCCTGCCGTAATTTTCCCGTCACCCAGGTGAAGGCAGCCCGTGGGACCATGGTTGCAATGGTCGGTATTCTGGCCTCGTGCCAGCCGATCCCAGAATTAATCAGGTTGGCTCCAGCGGATGCGATTGCCCGGGCGAGAGCCACAATTTCCGGCCAGGAACTACCCCCGCTGACCAGATCGAGCATTGATAAACGGTAAATAATGATAAAATCCGGTCCCACGGCCGCCCGGGTCTGTGCGACGATTTCGACGGGAAACCGGATGCGATTTTCGAAAGCCCCGCCCCAGCGGTCCGAACGGTGATTGGTTGATTTGGCAATGAACTGGTTTATCAGGTAGCCTTCCGACCCCATGATTTCGACCCCATCGTACCCGGCCTGCTGGGCCAATGTTGCGCAGGCGACGAAATCATGAACCTGTTGTTCCACGTCTCTGTCGGCTAAGCCTTGCGGTTTGAAAATATTGATGGGCGCCTGAATGGCAGAGGGGGCCACCAGCTTTGGGTGGAACGCATAGCGCCCGGTGTGTAGGATTTGCATAGCAATCCGGCCACCAGCAGCGTGCACGGCCCGTGTAATCGTGCGGTGCTCAAGCATTTCCGCTTCGGTGGTCAGCTTGGCGGCATTATCAGCGACCCGGCCTGATTCGTTGGGTGCAATGCCTCCGGTGATGATCAGGCCCGCGCCGCCGGCCGCCCGGTCGGCATAGAAAACTGCTAAGCGTGGAAAGCCGTCCGGAGTTTCTTCCAGACCCGTATGCATCGAGCCCATCAGGACGCGGTTTTTCAGTGTCAAGAAACCCAGATCGAGGGGAGCCAGCAAATGAGGATAGGGCGACGGTTTCATTTAAATCTCCTGGGTGGGGGACTAAGGCGTTTATCACGATAGTGCGTAGATACATCACAGATGTCGCCGGCGATGTCAATCCTGTTGCCACAAGGTTATGTCACCGATTTCGGTTGTATTATTTTATTTTCCTGATATTCTGATCCAATATTAAAACACCAGACGACAACGGAAACAGCGGTCCATAGGGTTTCGGTTGCGGGAGCCCTTTCAGGCTGATATCGATCGCTGAATTCCTCCGATGTGTCAAACCGCTCAATTTAAAACCACGACTTGCCAGTGCCAAACCCATGAAGTTCAAAGCCAATGAAGGTTCTTGTCGCAGAACCAATTGGTCTATAATTTCCCGGCAATGTCGCCATAGAGGAGGCTGAGGATGGCCGAAGAGAACATATACGATTTAATAATCATCGGCGGGGGTCCGGGCGGTTTGTCTGCTGCGATATACGCCATGCGAGCGGCTCTGAAAACCGTGTTGATCGAAAAAGGATTGCCCGGGGGACAGGTGGCAATGTCGGCCGAGGTCGAAAACTACCCGAGTTATGAAAACATCAGCGGCGCCGACCTGTCCGACAAGATGCTCTCACATGCCAAATCGTACGGACTGGAGTCCATTTCACAGGAAGTCACGGCCCTCGAACCGGGCCTCGATTTTCACAGAGTGCGCCTCGACGGCGGCGACGTCTTGAGTTCTCATGCAGTCATCCTGGCCACCGGTGGTAGCCCACGCAAGCTTGATATTCCTGGAGAAGACGAGTATTACGGCCAAGGGGTGTCTTATTGTGCGGTTTGTGACGGTTTTTTTTTCAGAGAGAAGGTTGTCGTGGTTATCGGCGGCGGAGACACGGCTGCAGAAGAAGCGCTATATTTAGCCAAACTGTGCAGTAAAGTCTACCTTGTACATCGACGGGACCAGTTGCGGGCCGGAATGATTCTGCAACAGCGAGTGAAAGACGATTGTAATATCGAGGTTGTTTGGGATACTGTTGTCAGGGCCATAAAAGCTGATGACAGTGGGGTTACATCAGTTGATCTCGAGAATGTTCATTCCGGCGAGAAAAATACGCTGGCAACAGACGGCGTGTTTATCTTTATCGGTTTTGATCCCAACAACCAGCTGGTTCCGGCCGGCACTAAAATGAACGCCGATGGTTATGTCGTTACGGACGACAAATGCGAGACCAATACGCCCGGAATTTACGTTATCGGGGATTTGAGAGAAAAATACGCCCGACAAATTGTAATTGCGGCTGCAGACGGTGCCACTGCGGCTTTAGCCGCTGCCCATTTTGTGGAATCCAAAAAAGCCGCCAGTGCTGATGCTTGCGAACTGCCGGCAGATCTGTTGCAGGGTGTTTCCTGATACAGGGGTGAAGCGTCTTGCAATCATACTCTCCGTCATGGCAGCAATGCTCATCTGGGAGTACGGCTTGCGGGATATCCTTTGATCTGATGCGTTGAATTTCCCCCCCAGACCCGTTATGTCCAATACGCACCGTTTTTCTGGGGAGTTTTCACTGCCTAACCGGTGTTCATCTTCGCCGCTATTCTCCCCTTCATTCGGCAGGCCATTCGATTCCGGAATCGCCCATAAACGGTGACCATCACTGGCCAACCCTTTCCTTATGTGATTCTGTCCTGCCAACGATCACGCCTGTTGGCAGGTGGCGTGCTGGTTGATCTGCCAACGGACTGACAGCAATAGGCATATGACCCGACCATTTTTTCGCTCCTCTGGACGGCGCCGCTGTGCATCGTTATCGCACGGCAAGTCCTGTTTAAAGAGCCCCACATATTGCAGGACTTTTTGATCAAGTGGTGGGATATTGATATTTGCCGAGACGGCGTGTCTCTTACCAGTTAGACCCTGTTGAAAATTGATTGGGTCATGCTTACGTTCCCAAAAGTTAAACGATATATGCCAAGTCATTGCGTGAAAAACGGTACCAGGGTCGGCGTCACTTCAGGCGACCGTTGCCATAGTTAGTGTCCATCCATAAATGGTCTTTTTTCGGCTGGGCGGCGTTCTCCGCGGGTTTCCGGCTGCGGCGTACATAAAGTACGCCTCACCGCAAACCCTTGTGCGGCCTTGCCCAGCGAAAAAAATCCACATTTATGAATTGGACACTTAAAAGCGCCTTGAAAAGATCGCGGATGGGCACTAGTTAACAAAAAGGATGAGACACGGTGACATTCACTATCGTTCCGGGCATAAAAGGGAAAATATTTGTTCCGTCCGTCAGTACATACCTTCCGAAGAAACATCCTTGTAATAATTGTTATACCTGCCAGATGTGCAGCGACGACCGCTGCAGCGTATGCCTCTGTCAGAGCGATGGTGCCGATAAGTCACCTGCACACAAAAAATACCAAAGAGGTCACTGCCGCGAAAACGAAAGACAGCGATTGGTGAAATGATCGGGCTGATAGACGGGGCTTGATTGTTCCCAGAGAAAAAAATTGTGTTTAAACACGAGCGATGGTGGGCAAAGCAGTTCTTGAAGGGGGTTGATTATGTCCAGTGGAAATTGCCTGTTCGAACAGGCCACGCGAGTGGCTGTCGGAATTGCTCTCCTGATAGTGGCGGCCTGTTTTCTCGTCCTGGGTTTTAGCGTACTGCCAATTACAGGGGTGATCCTGGCGGTTCCTCCTTTGTTAACCGGTATTCTTTTTCTCGCTTCGCCGAAAAGCAGATCGTGTTATCGCAAATAGAAATTATGCCGCTATATCATCAAAAAACATCTCAACAGAGTTGATATAGTGGTTGTCAGAAAACCGTTCCGTTATTCGAATGTTATTTCTGCAACCACTTATACCACCCTTCCGTATTTCGGAATTTATTTTTGAAAAGCGGTATAAAAGGCTCGTACGGGCGGAATACATTGTCCCTTATATAAATCTCACACATCTGATAAGGCGACGCGTTTGTTCTCGGGCAAGACCCATGCAAAGCCGAATGTAATAAACTGAAAACACCCGGCATGAATTTTCGCCGGGTGTTTTCTTTCGTTGTTATTTTGAGAGTTGATCCCAAGTTGAGCGGGCTCTGGCTTTGGCGCTATCGCTATCATTCGGCACTGCCAGCGAGGTCTTTCCGCGAGAATTACCGCGCAATCGCGCGATTCTATCCTCCAGCGGGGGGTGGGTTGAAAAAAGGTGTACCAGTTTTCTGCCGGAGAGAGGGTTAACGATCAGCATGTGGGCGGTTGTGGGGCTGGCATTCATCGGTAGCCGGCCGGAGTGATAACCAAGTTTTTCAAGGGCACAGGCCAACCATTCAGGGTTGCCACAGATGGCCGCGCCGGATGCATCTGCTAAATATTCCCTGGATCGGGAGATCGCCGTTTGGATGACCATGGCCGCCAGGGGAGCAAGAATAGACATGACGATCAGGCCGATAATACCTGAGCCACCCTCCTCATTGTCTCGGCCCCCGCCGAAAATCATAGACCACCGGGCCATGTTGGCCAGTAACATGACCGCCCCGGCCAATGTTGCGGCAATTGATCCGATCAGGATGTCCCTGTTCTTAACATGAGCCAGTTCATGAGCCAGGACGCCCATGACTTCTTGTCGATTCATGATTCGAAGAAGCCCATCGGTTACGGCCACTACGGCGTTTTGTGGATTACGTCCTGTGGCGAACGCATTGGGAGCTTCAGAAGGAATTACGCAGAGTTTCGGCATGGGCAACCCGGCGTTTCGCGTCAATTGGCCGACCATATTGAATAAATCCGGTGCCTGTTCGGAAGAGACCTCTTTGGCCTGGTACATCTTTAACACCAGCTTGTCTGAGAACCAGTAACTGAAGAAATTCATCCCGGCCGCCAACACCAACGCTATTAACATTCCCTGTCGGCCGCCTAAAAACTGGCCCACCCAGATAATGAATGCCGTTAAAACAGCAAGCAATATTGTCGTTTTCACCTGGTTGCTCATTGGTGATAGCTCCTTTTGTTAAAGGGCGTTCGTAGAGTTCGGCGCTGAGAGAATTCTGCTGAAGCCTCAGGGTAAGAATCGAAAAGAAAAACATCATCCATTCTCAGGATGGCGTTTTTCAACCAACTACCGTATACGATTGACCCTGCCTCCCTGCATCTTTTATAGTGGTTGCCAAAAAAAACGTTCCGTTATTCGAAAGTTTTTTCTACAACTACTTATTCCATCCTTCCATATTCCGGAATTTATTTTTGAAAAGCGGTATAACTGCCGCGCCCAGCGCTCAGACAGTCATTCAGAACCCACCGTCGAACTTGCCACACCACCGATGGACGACACTGTCAACAGGGTTGAAACGCCTATTACATAGATCAATAATAAAACCAGTTCTGAAAATATCAATATTGGTCGCACATATAGAACGATAGTCAAACGTTTCCACAACATGTTGTGATATTAACGGTTGCATCATGTTTCAAACAAATTACGAGATAAGCGGTAATGACGAAAGTCCTTATTATCGTTAAAATAATTTTATTTATTTTTGTGGCCTGCGTTGTATAAGACAAGCTATTGTGCTACGATCGACTCCGCTAAAAAGCACAGGAGGTGCCGCCCGAATCCACAGGGCCGCAAAGACCGTTAAAAGATAAATTTCCAGCTTAGACCATTTCCCTAATTTATCCGCTTCAACGATTGTTTGAATCAAAAACCAGATGTCCAGCTGCTACTGCTAATAGAGATGGTGCCGGCGATGGAACCCGCGAAACGCAGAAACCCGTTTGTCGAGTTGAAGGCAGAGAATTCTGACGGAAAAGACCCACCCGAAAAGGCATTTCGACCTATCGGAATTGAACCGCCGGAAAGAGAAGAAATCTCAAAAGCATTTCAGGAGGCTTTGGATTTGCCGGCGGATAAAGACCGGCTACCGATATCCAGATCCTATTTGATAAACAAAATAAATTATATCAATTTTTTCGATCGCACAATTGTTTTAAAATTCAAGCATGCCAAATATGGCCGAACACTCACCCTGGATTTAAAACCACAGCCTTGCCAGGGAGAACAGCTCGATTTCCAATGGCCAACGGAAAGCCGCATATTCAAGAAACTCCTGCCATATCAGCTCCAATCGCTACTGATCAACGATGGCAAAACGCTAATTCGGGTTGAGCCTGAGACAGTATCATTACACGAAACCGGCCTCTGCTTGCGGTTGCCGGAGACGTGCCATCAATTCAGCCATAGAAAGATGAGTCGGCAAATTGGCCGGAATGTCGATGTTCAGATGATTCAAAGCAGTTCCATTTTTCGCGGAAACCTGCTCGACTTCAACGCGGTATCGTTTCGCGTTGAACTGAAAGCTGGCGTCCACCAAGCTTTCGAGTGGATAAATCCTGAAAATTCCGTCAGTGTCATTCTTTCTGAGGGTCCTTTGACGTACTACTCCGGGGAATGTAACATTCTCCGCCACAGCCGGTGTCATGCAACCCGGCGCTATGTACTTGAGCCGATCAAACAGGAGATCAATCGCTACAGACAAAAAGAATTTAGAAGCGATCGTATCGAATTAACACCTTCACCGGACATCACCTTCATCCACCCGTTGACCAAAAAGAGAGTATCTTATAAAGTTATCGACTTGTCCGGATCAGGTTTTTCAGTCGAAGAAGATGAAAAAAATGCCCAATTGATAACCGGTCTGATAATCCCCGAGCTGGAGCTCAGATTTGCCGACAATGTTTCAGTCAAATGCAAAACGCAGGTCGTTTACCGTAAGGTTTGTGACGAAGAGAAAATAGGCGACTGGACCAAGTGCGGTCTGGCAATTCTCGACATGGACTTGGATAACAATGTCAAACTTTTGTCTCTACTCCATCAAGCCAACAATCGCTATTCATACATCTGCAATAACGTCGATTTGAATGAACTCTGGGATTTCTTTTTTGAAACCGGTTTCATATACCCGGATAAATACGTATTTATCGAAGCCAACAAGGAGCATATCAAGAATATCTACAAAAAACTTTACACTCAGAGCCCCAGTATTGCCAGGCACTTCATTTATCAGGAAAAAGGGACCATCATGGGCCACATGGCCATGGTCCGTTTTTACGAAAACTCATGGCTGATCCAACACCACGCGGCCAGAAAATCGGCCATCAACAAAGCCGGCTTGATTGTTTTGAAGCAGATCGGTCATTTTATCAACGACTCCTACCGACTTAAGGCCATACATCTGAGATATGTGATCATGTACTATCGGCCGACCAACAAATTTCCCAGCCGGATTTTCGGTGGCGCTGCAGATCATTTCAATGACCGGAAATGCTGCTCGATTGATCCTTTTGCCTATTTCCATTTTCCCTTTCCTCCCGCCGATGCCGAGCAACTTGCCGATGGTTGGGAGTTAACTCCGGCGCAGACGGATGATTTGGCCGATTTGGCTGACTTTTATGAAAGCGAATCCGGTGGACTCATGCTCAATGCCCTCGACTTGGAGCCGGATCAGACCGATAACAATGGGCTTGATCAGGAATTTCGTCGTCTCGGGTTCAAGAAAGCGAAATATATTTTTGCACTCAAAACGGACGGGTTTCTCAAGGCCGTCATTTTGGTCAATGTTTCCGATATTGGATTGAACCTTTCGAATCTAACCAATTGCATAAAATTTATCGTTTTGGATAAGGAAGGACTGACCAAAGAGGTGGTTTCCAAGCGTTGTTCAGCATATCTACAATGAAATCGGCCTCGAAGAACTGACCGTTCTGGTTTATCCCGTTGCTTTTGCCGATGCAATCCAGTTACCGTATGAGAAAGTATACAATATGTGGGTCATGAATACCCGGTTTTCAGATCCTTATTTCCGTTATTTGCAGCGTCTTTTAAAACATGTCTAAAAGCAAATTTATAATGGCGTGATGGATCGGCGTCTACCAACCAACCAGTAATGGATACAAGACCTCTCTATAACAGCCGTATCATCGATAACTATATTCGGCTTATTCAGAAGAAGTATAATTATATCGACGTCAACGAACTGTTACGTTTTTCAGGAATGCAACCTTACGAAGTTGCCGACCAGGGGCACTGGTTTTCCCAGAAGCAGATCAATCGTTTTCACGAAAGACTCTCCCAACTCACCAAGAACGAAAACATTGCCCGTGAAGCCGGGCGCTTCGCAGCGTCACCCGAAGCCAGCGGTGTCATGCGCCAGTGGGTCCTCAGTCTGGTCGGGCCGGCAACCGCCTATGAGATGATCGGCAAAGGCTCTGTGAATTTTACTCGGTCGGCGCGATTTACTTCTAATAAATTAGCACCAGATAGAGTCGAGATCGTTGTCACGCCGCAAATAGGGGTCGAAGAAAAGCCCTTTCAATGCGAAAATCGAATCGGCTACTTGGAAGCGGTGGCGATTACTTTCGGCAGCAAACTTTCCAGCCTGGAGCACCCCGAATGTGTTTTCCATGGTGGCAAGTGTTGCCGCTATATCATAACCTGGGAAAAATCCCTTATTGATTCATTGAAAAAGGTGAGAAATTATGCAGCGCTCCTGCTGGCGACTGGATGCGTTGTTCTCGCTCTGGGCCATCCGATCTTTACACTGACCACCATCATTCCTGCCGCGGCCGCGATTCTTTTTCTGATTACACTCCTTGCCGGAAATATTGAAAAGCGAGAATTAAAAAACAGTCTGAACTCTTTGCAGTTTTCAACCGATCAATTAGTGGATCAAATCAACATCAACTACAATAATGCGCTCCTTACGAATGACATCGGGCAAGCCATCAGTCGGCAGACGAGCAGCCGAGATATCTTGCAGAATGTCATCCAGATATTCAAGAAGAGGCTCGACTATGACCGCTGCATGATTTTACTGTCAGACAAGGAAAAGAAACGATTGTTGTTTCGGGCAGGGTACGGGTACAGTGAAGAACAATTAAAATTGCTGCAACATACCGCATTCCATCTCGATCATCCAGAATCAACGGGTGTCTTCGTTGTCGCATTTTGCCAGCAGCGATCATTTTTGATCAACGACATCGGAGAAATTGCCGCCAATCTGTCTCTGCGCAGTTTAGCGCTCGCCGACAAACTCGGCAGTCAGTCCTTCTTGTGCTGCCCGATTGTTTGTGAAGGGGAATCGATCGGTATTCTGGCGGTTGATAACCTGAGATCGAAGAAAATGCTGGTTCAGAGTGACCTGAGCCTTTTGACCGGGATCGCCTCTGTACTGGGAATCAGTATTCGCAACGCCGATCTTCTCGATTCGAGTGAGCAGCAGTTTAGGTCCATTCTCCAAGTACTGGCTGCGAGCATTGATGCCCGGGATCCAATGACTTCGGGACATTCCGCGAAGGTAACCGAGTTGGCCATGGGCGTTAGCGGTGAGATGGGGCTTCCGAAAAACTACTGCGAAGTCATCCGAGTGGCGGCATTGCTTCACGATTATGGTAAGATCGGCATACCGGATACTATTTTGAAAAAACCGGGACGTCTGACAGATGATGAGTATGAAATCGTTAAAACCCATGCGGAAAAGACCCGCCGGATTCTCAAGCAGATCAATTTCGAAGGGATATACAGCCTTGTCCCTGAAATCGCCGGTAGCCATCACGAAAAATTTGATGGTAGCGGATATCCAAACGGTCTGATCGGAGATAAAATACCTCTGGGCAGCCGAATTATTGCCGTGGCTGATTTTTTCGAGGCCATCACAGCCAAACGCCATTACCGTGGCCCGATGTCGCGAAAAAAAGCTTTCGATCTTTTGATAGAGGGTGCCGGGAAACGCTTCGACCCGGAAGTGGTCGATGCATTCTGCCGCTATTACACCTATGAATATACGGGAAAACAGGAATACAGAGCTTTGGTAAGTTAGCTAATTTCCGCTTTTTTCGAAGGGCGGTGCTTTCCGTGGGGTTCTTGCTGCAACCGACAATCAGTTTACCTGACCCCATACCTTTGTCCGGCCCAACCCAGCGAAACAAATTCGCAGTTATAACCTGGACACTCGAGCGCGTCATCAACCGTATGTGGATGGGCACAAGCGCGGTTCATCCCGCCTGCGTTGCCGGCCACGCCGTCAACTTCATCCAGAATGTCGCCGGTGAAAATTTATCCTGCCTTGCGGCCCCGACAGCTAATTACCGGAGTGTAGGTAAATCGGCGCGGATCCGTAAACGTTCTTTTGAATTCTGCAAAAAAACCGTCGAATCCGTTTTCATATTCCTCGAAAAGATAGCCCGAATACTTGGCGGCGATTTCTACCTTTTTGGTCCAGTTAAATGCATCGGCTTCAGATAGAGTGCCGAATATCAGGTGATGCGGTATCAGGCCGACATCTATGTCCTGAAACCCGAGGTCATAGAGATATGCATAAAGCTTTCTTCCAACAAAAGGGTCGAAATCTGCTTTTTCCTCAAGGCTTTGCATGATGCCTGAAAGAGCCTTTTCGATGCGTGGTGTCAGTCCGTAGTGGTTCAGACAATTGTGGTCCAGATCGATCAAGCAGAGGTGGCCGCCGGGCTTTACAGTTTTGGCTATATTCTTTACGATGTCAAAACTGCTGGAACGGTAATATTCCAACACGAAACGGATCCAGACCAGGTCGAATTGACCGAGGGACTCCAGCGAACCCCTGATATCCATTTGCGTAAAACTTAACCCTTCGGCGATGTAATTGGTTTGAGCAAATCGGACGCGTTGTTCGGCGATGTCCACCCCGATTGTTTCGCCATTCGGCTGGGCTATTCGATTGAGAATAAAAGACGTTTTACCTGAACCGCAACCCAGATCGGCGATGCGCATTCCCGGGCAAACGCCTGCCCATTGGGCCTGCCCTTCTACCACCCGCGGATCGGTCTTTACATCCAAACGGATGGCTTCCTCGTCGCTCTCCATCAAATATTCTTTCTTTGACATTACAGAGTCCCTATCTTTACGCTGACTGTATCAGGAAATTGATTGTGCGCGGGTTTAGTGCACCACAATGTGTCTTGTCAATACATTAATCAGGGGATTGCGGAGGGCAGATTACCAATTGGTTTTACTTGACCCTTTTCAACGATTAACTTGTAATGGTAACCATTACAAGGCCAATGAGCTGAAAGCTTGTTCAGCCCGCGGATTTGATTGCGTATGATCATTTATACCGTTTTTCAAAAATAAATTCTGCAATACGGAAGGGTGGTATAAGTGGTTGTAGAAAAAAACGTTCCGTTATGCGAACGTTTTTTTCTACAACCACCATAAAGCAGATCTGAAAAAAGACAAAATCGCGACTTGTAATTGTGTGTGTTACCATCTAATAAGTATGCCGCATTTAACTGGTAGCGGACGGAATTTAATCCCAAAATCAGGAGTGAGCCATGTCAGTCGGTGAGGACCAAGAAGATAAGGGTTCAGAAGATTCTAACGACGCGAATGCATCTGAAGAATCTGAAGATTTCAACGCACTATACGAATCATATAGTGCCGGGATCGTTGGACACCTGCAGGTGGGTGATAAAATCAGCGGGGAAATTATTGCCATTGGCCACGATGCCGTTTTTCTCGACACCGGGACAAAGGCCGATGGAGTTGTGGACAAAAAGGAACTGCTGGATGCAAAAGGACAGTTTCCTTATGCTCTGGGAGACAGGCTTGAGCTGTTTGTCATTGTTGCCGGTGAAGGTGAGATAAAGCTTTCAAAGGCCTTATCGGGCATCGGTGGAAGGCAGATGCTGATCGATGCCTTTCGGAACCGTATCCCGGTTGAAGGCCGGGTCACCGGGACCTGCAAGGGCGGATTCGATGTCGAAGTCATGAAACAAAGGGCCTTCTGTCCCCTTAGCCAGATGGATGTCAAATATGTCGAAATACCAGATGACTTTGTCGGGCAAACCCATCTGTTCTATATTTCTCAGTTTGAAGAAAAAGGGCGCAATATCGTACTCTCCCGCCGGAAGCTCCTTGAACAGGAGCGACAAAAGGCCCGGCAGGACTTTTTCGGCGCACTGAGCACCGGAATGGTCCTCAGTGGGACCGTGAGCCGTTTGATGCCCTATGGGGCCTTCGTGGAATTGATCCCGGGTGTCGAGGGGATGGTCCATATTTCGGAACTGAGCTGGTCCCGGATAGAAAATCCAGCCGAAACCGTCAACACGGGGGATCGTATTCAGGTAAAAATTATCGGCATCGATGCAACAGCGGGCCCCGGTTCCGAAAAAATTTCACTGTCCGTAAAACAACTTCTGGATGATCCGTGGGAGAGTGCCGGCGACAGGATTAAACCGGGGGATGTTATCAATGGCCGGGTCAGGCGTTGCGCTCCTTTTGGTGTTTTTGTCGAAATCGAGCCAGGGATTGAGGGGTTGGTCCACATCAGCGAAATGAGCTATGTTAAAAGAATTCTCAAACCGGAAGACATCGTTTCTCCCGGCGATGAAGTGACCGTTATGGTCAAAACGTTTGACGGAGATAAACGGAGGGTATCTCTGAGCATACGCGATGCAGATGGAGATCCATGGCTCGCCGTCTTCGAGAGGTATCCGGTCGGCCGGAAGGTTAACGGCGTCATAGAGAAAGTAGAAAAATTCGGGTATTTCGTCACTCTTGAACCAGGAATCACCGGTCTGCTTCCCAATTCGAAATTGGGCCAAGCGGCCGAGCAGATGTATTCCGGAAAGCTCAAATCGGGTGATACTATTGCGGTTACCATCGACGCCGTAGACCGTGAAAAACGCAGAATCACCCTTGCGCCCGGCGATGATTCCGCAACTGGAGATTGGCGTCGGTACGGGTCCGGAGAATCCTCTTCCTTGGGTCAACTCGGTGAAAAGTTAAAAGAAGCGTTGGCTGTCCGGCAAAAGAAGTGACCCCGCATCGTTCTTATCCTCTTTCAACCGCCACGCCCAGAAAGCATCTTTCCTCCAACTCCTCAGGGATCGAGCCGAAAACCTTGATCCCTGACGGGTTGGTGCTTAGCATGCCAGTTATATCAAGTTGTAAAATACAAATCGAATTAAAAAGGTATAAAGGGGAGATCACCATTGCCATGCTCAGACCTGGTAAACCTATAAACATATTATCGGCGGAGGATGTGAGCAAATTCTACCGTATCGAAGACCGGGAGATTGTCGTTCTCAGGACGGTCTCCTTAGCCGTTGCCAAGGGTGAGTTTCTGGCGGTGGAAGGGCGCAGCGGCAGTGGCAAAACAACCTTGTTGAGTCTGCTTTCCGGGCTCGACAAGCCGTCGTCCGGCCGTATAATCGTCGACGGCCGGAACATCACGGATGTCGAAGAGAATGCCCTGGCCCCCTTTCGCAATGCTATTTTCGGATTCGTTTTTCAGTCATTTCATCTTGTCCCTGCTCTGACGGCGCTTGAAAACGTGATGTTTCCGGCCGAAATCAAGCGTGACCCTCAGGCCGAAAATCGAGCGAAATCGCTTCTAAAGCGCGTCGGTTTGTCCCACAGATATTTCAACTATCCGCATCAGCTCTCCGGTGGCGAAATGCAGCGCGTGGCCATCTGCCGTGCGGTAATCAATCATCCCAAAATTATCTTTGCCGATGAGCCGACCGGTAACCTGGATTCCGAGAACGGCCGCATCATCTTAGACTTACTGTTGGAATTCCACCGCGAAGAGCACACGACACTGATCATGGCCACTCACAATAGGGAAATCTCCGCCCTGGCGGACCGTATCATCCGACTAAAAGACGGCGATATTAATGGCGATCAAAGGGGAATTACGATTCATGCCGTACGGTAAATATATACTTCGCGATTTGAGTCGCTCCCGATCCCAGGCTGTCGTTTTCATCCTGTGCGTCGTCCTGGCAATTGTCTCACTGGTTGCCGTGAACGGGTTTTCCGGCAGTGTCACCACCGCGCTCATGAAGGACTCCCGCACGCTGCATGCCGGAGACATCATCGTTCAGTCACGGCAGCCAATTTCTGCAGGTTTGCAAGACGCCATTGACAGGATGAAACGCCAAGGAAAAATTCAAATTTCCGATACATTTGAATTCTACTCGGTGGTTCAAGCCGTCGGCGGGAGTGCGACACTGCTGTCGAATATAAAAGCGGTTACGGAAAAGTACCCGCTTTATGGACGCTGCGAATTGGCATCCGGGAAACCACTCGCTACCAGTCTCATTCCGGGAACGGTTATCGTCGAACAGATTCTTTTAGAACGGCTGGGATTGCGCATCGGCGATCAATTGGATGTCGGTCGGGCCAGACTGACCATCACCGATATCGTGCTCAAGGAACCGGACCGGCCGGTAACCGCTTTCGCCCTTGGTCCCCGCATTTTCGTGTCGGCTGCTGATCTGGACGAAATTGACCTTATCCAGAAAGGGAGTCGGGTTCGCTACGGGATCCAAATCAAAACGGTCGATGACGCAGATCTGCAACAATTGGCAGATACACTTACGGCGGCTGCCGATCCAGTTCTGGAACGGGTTGACACTTACCTGACCGCTCGCTCTGGGGTTAAACGGTTTTTTGACAACTTTATGGATTTTCTTAATTTGGTTGGAATTTTCACTCTATTGCTCGCCGGTATTGGTATACACAGCACACTGACCGCCTATCTCAAGGAAAAAGAGAATACCATCGCCATCATGAAGACGGTCGGCGCCACGAGTCGCTATATATTTTTTCATTTTACCATCGGCTTGCTGCTGCTAAGCCTGATTGGAACACTCCTGGGACTCGCTTTAGGCTTTGCGGCACAGAGTATTCTCCCCTTCTTTTTCCATGGCCTCATTCCTCAGCAGACACGGTTGGGGGTTTCCTGGAGCGGGACACTGCAGGGATTCAGTGTGGGCATCATTGGGGTGGCCCTGTTTGCTTTTCGGCCGCTGTACCGCTTGAAAGGTATCAGACCGGCAGCAATCTTCCGTAAGGAGGGCGTCCAAAAAACGGGTGGATTGCCGCGCGGCTTGTCTCTTGTGGTCATCATCGTTTTTTTTACTGCTATGATCCTTTGGCAACTTCAGGACATTCGCAGCGGCCTTCAATTTGTTGGCACAATTGGCGGATTTCTCCTTCTTACGGCGGGTCTGGTGCACGTGCTTCTATTGGCTTTAAAACGTACCAGGGTAAAGAATTTGGAGTTTCGACAGGCAGTGAAAGGCCTTTTTCGGCCGGACAATGCGACCCGGCCGATCATGATTACTTTGACGGCTGCATTGGTAGTTATTTTAACCATTTACACTGTTGAAAAAAACCTCGACCAAGCCTATGTTCATTCCTATCCAGCAGATGCCCCGAACCTGTTTTTTTTGGACATCCAGCCGGAGCAAACGGAAGATTTCGATCGTGCTTTAGGCATAAAAACGCGCTATTTCCCGGTGGTTCGGGCCAAGATTCTATCAATCAACAACCAGGAGATCGACCGAAAAAGGGAACGATTAAAGCTTCGCGGCGACAATCTTGCGCGGACGTTCAATTTGACCTATCGCAGTGACCTGCTCGATGATGAAGTCATCAAATCCGGCAGCAGTCTTTTCCGATCGGACTGGCAGGAACCTCAGGTTTCGGTTTTAGATGACGTCCTTGAGATGCACGCAATGAAGATCGGCGACCGACTTGTTTTCAGGATTCAGGGTGTTCCTATAGAAGCGAAAATTTCGAGTGTTCGCAGTCGTGTCAAAGATTCCTTCAAACCGTTTTTCTACTTTGTGTTTGAGGAAGATGTTTTGAAGAGTGCGCCGCAAACAATCTTTACGGCCGTCAAAGTCGACAAGAGTAAAATTGCCGATATTCAGAACGCTATTGTAAAAAGATTCCCCAATGTCAGCGTAATCGATATGGCGGAAACAATCGCCACTTTCCAGGGGATCGCGCACAAACTGGCGGACACGATCCGCTTTTTCTCTGCTTTCAGCATCCTGGCCGGTATGTTGATTGCCGTCAGTTCGGTCTTTGCCACCCGTCTGGCCAGAACCCGTGAGGCCGTCTTCTATCGGGTCCTCGGGGCCAGAAATTCTTTCGTTATTAAGGTGTTCGGCCTTGAAAATCTGCTCATCGGCAGCCTCAGTGGTCTGCTGGCTCTCATCGTTTCTCAGGCGGCGAGTTGGCTTGTCGTCACCAAGGTATTAGATGTCAGATATGAAACCTTTGTAGGGCCCATCGTGTTAATAATTGTTTTGACAAGCGTCATGGTTGTTATCTGCGGCCTCATTCCAGCATGGCCGATTCTACGGCAGAGGCCGTTGACCTTTTTAAGAGAACAGAGCCAGGAGTGATGAATCTGAAAGAGAGAATGATAAAGTACGCATGGATTTTCCTCTTAATTGTGTTTAGCGGTGCTTGTGGACAGGAACCGCCATCTTCCGATCTTCCATCAGAAGATACCCGCAAGAAGGGTACCATCGTGGCCATGGGTAACAGCTTGACAGAGGGCCTGGGCGTGCCGGAGGAAATGGCCTATCCTGCTCAGCTGGAAGAAGCGCTTCGGGCGCGCGGGCTGTCATACCGTGTCGTCAATGCGGGGATCAGCGGTGAGACAAGCAGCGGCGCTCGTTCCCGGCTCGAATGGGTGCTGTCGATGGAACCGGATATCATTATTCTTGAAACCGGAGCGAATGACGGTATGCGTGGGCTTGCGCCTGGGTTGATCAGGGAAAATATTCAGTATATGATCAATGAGATTATCGCCCGTGATGTTGTGGTCATGTTGGCGGGAATGAAAATAATGCCGAACTTGGGACCGGCGTATGCTGCAGCTTTTGCGGATCTCTATTCGACCATAGCCGCTGAAAACAACCTTATATTCATGCCTTTTTTGCTCGATGGGGTGGCCGGTGAGCCCGCTCTGAATCACTTCGACGGTATTCATCCGACAGCAGAGGGATACAAAAAAATCGTCGAGAATATGGTGCCCTATGTTTTGAAGGCGATCGAACGGCGCAATACGTCAGATGGGCGGTGACCGTACCAGACCTCGGATAAGTTTCGCCGGATGGGAAGATGGCTATGCAACCGTACGCTTATGATCTGGATGACGTTCAAATCCGGCGAGAGCGCCAAAAGGCCCGAGGACTCAGGGAGAGCCAATGGTGGAAAAGGCGCCTTGCCAAAGGTATCTGTCATTACTGCGGCTGCAAAGCCGCACCCGGAGAATTGACGATGGATCACATTGTACCGATAGCCCGTGGTGGGCGCAGCACCAAGGGCAATGTGGTCACCGCTTGCAAAAACTGCAACAGCAAGAAGAAACAGTTGCTACCGATGGAGTGGCAAGAATATTTGGCCGGATTCAAACCACAGCAATAACGATACGATAGCTGTTCAGACCTCGCAAAAGAGATCCCATGGATCGAGGGGTGTGTGCGTGGACCATTGACGCTGAAATATCATTTTTCTTCTTTACACCACTTGAAACTCGTGATAAATACATTCCTTTTTTGCAACATAAATAATGGGTAAAGGGCCAATAAGATGAAAAAGAAAGATATCGAATTTTTCAAAGAGCATCTTACCAAGCGACTCGATGAACTGCTCAACCAGGCTGGCAACACCGTCTCAGGGATGACGACGCCGAAAGAGAACTTTCCGGACCCCACCGACAGGGCCTCACTTGAGGCGGACAGGAATTTCATGCTGCGGATCAGGGACCGGGAACACAAGCTGATAAAAAAAATTAAAAAGGCCCTCGAGCGCACCGAGAATGGGACTTTCGGTATCTGTGAATCCTGTGGCGAGGAGATCTCCATTAAACGTTTGAAAGCCAGACCCGTTACGTCCCAATGTATTGAATGTAAGTCCAAAGAAGAGGCTTTGGAGAAAGCCCTTGGATTGTAGTCAACATGTGGGGATAGACCTTCACATCCACTCCTCTGCTTCGGACGGTACGCTCTCGCCAGATGAAATACTCGAAACGGCTCGCACATTAAATCTCGGGGCAATTGCCATAACCGATCACGACACCGTTGATGGTTCCAGGCAGGCGCTGCTATCCGGCATTCCCAAAAACCTACAGTTTCTCACCGGCGTTGAATTGAGCGCTGCGCCGCCACCATCTCTGTCTCGTTCAGGCAGTTTTCATATCCTGGGTTACGGCATCGATCTGGATGATACAGCACTCAATCGAGCGCTCGAAACCTTGCAAAAGGCCAGAAAGGACCGCAACCCTGCCATCATTGCACGTCTCAATCAACTGGGCTTTGAAATGACCACAGACCAGGTTGCAGCGACGGGTGGCGTTGGTCAGATCGGTCGGCCCCATATCGCCCAAGCCATGGTAAAAATGGGCTATGCCGCATCCATCGACGATGCTTTCGATCGTTACCTGGCCCATGACCGGCCGGCATATGTGGACAAACCCCGTATTTCCTGTCAGCAAGCCGTCGATATCATCCGGGGCGCCGGCGGACTTGCTGTACTGGCGCATCCGTTTCTCCTCAACCTCACCGACTCTGAGGATATGGAAAACCTTATTGTCGTGCTGAAAAAAATGGGGTTCGAGGGCATTGAGGTGTATTATCCGGAGCATCCCCCCCAAGCAACATCACTCTACGAGGAATTAGCCCGAAAACACGAACTGTTGATGACCGGAGGCACCGATTTCCACGGAAAATTGATACCTGAAATTCAAATGGGCTCGGGAATGGGGCACTTTTTCGTTCCATTTGCCCTCTACGAACGATTGTGTGCAGGACTTGCCCGCAATCGCCTTTGTTCTTGAGCGAAGCACCGTAACGGTTTTTTTCCGGCCCGCGGCCCGGTTCAGCCCATTTATACCGCTTTTTAAAAATCAAATTCTGAAATACGAAAAGTTGCTATAGTGGTTGTAAAAAAACATTAGAATAGCAGAACGTTTTCTTTACAACCACTATAAGGATGCACCATGGAATTCAGGGCTTTCATGTACAAGTTACGATATCAATTCAGGGATTTATCTCTGATCGACGAAGCGTTGCGACACAGCTCATATGTCAACGAAAAGGGCGATGGGGCCATGCGCGACAACGAAAGACTGGAATTCCTCGGTGATGCCGTCCTGAATCTGATTGTCGGACATCTGTTGATGGCGCGCCTCCCTGCATTGAAAGAAGGTGATCTCTCGCGGATGCGGGCCAGTTTGGTGAACGAGTCCCAATTGGCCGATTTAGCACGTTCAATGAATCTTGGTGACCATATCGAACTTGGAAAAGGTGAAAAGCTTAGCAACGGCCACGAAAAAAATTCCATCCTTGCCAACGCCTTTGAAGCTGTTCTGGCAGCCGTTTACTTGGATGGCGGCTTTGATTCCGCCTTCGAGGTTGTTGAAGCCCACATGTCCCCCTTGTTTGACGAATTGCAGACCTTGGAAGCGAATCAGGACTTCAAGAGTCAATTACAGGAACTCGCCCAGAGTTGCCAGCAGAAGATACCCATTTACACCGTAATCGACCAAAGCGGTCCGGACCACGATAAAACCTTCAGTATTCAATTAACGGCGAATGGCATAAAAACAGAGGGCCTTGGGAAAAGCAAAAAATTGGCCGAACAGGATGCAGCCAGACAGGCTCTATCAATTCTTCGCAGTTCTCAAAAGTGACCGCTCTCCCAATGACAAAACAGCCAGCAGAGTTCTTGATTTCATTGCGATCGAAATGACCGCGAGCCGGGATAGATGATGGCTTCGGTCAGAGGGTCGCCGGTAATTCTTATAGTGGTTGTCAAAAAAATGTTCCGTTATGCGAACGTTTTTTTCTACAATCACTTATACCACCCTTCCGTATTTCGGAGTTTATTTTTGAAAAGCGGTATAACGCGCACGATCAATGAAAAACACCCGTAACCCTTTTGTCGTTCCGGTATTTCTGCCTCACGCCGGGTGTCCTCACCGGTGTGTTTTCTGCAACCAGCATGCGGTTACCGGTGCCACAACCCTGCCATTGATTACAGAATTACAATCCGCTATCAGCCGCTTTCTGGGATACGCCGCCGGCCGACCCACGGAAATCCAGATTGCATTTTACGGTGGAAATTTTTTAGGTTTGCCTGACGCGGAGGTGCGTTCGTTTTTGACGCTGGCACAGCAGTTTGTCCGCGACGGCCGCGCAGACAGCATCCGGTTTTCGACGCGTCCGGACACCATTGACGAGCACCGGCTTAAATTAATTTCTGGATATTCAGTCGGAACGATTGAACTGGGCCTCCAGTCCATGGATGAAACGGTGCTGACTCAGTCCCGACGCGGCCACACCAGTGGCCAGACCGTTGCTGCCGTGCAAAGACTCCAAAAAAGAGATTACAAGATCGGCCTGCAGATGATGGTTGGTCTGCCCGGGGACACGTTTAAGCGTTCCAAAGACACTGCGCGGCGGATGATCGATTTGCAGCCCGACTTTGTACGGATCTATCCGACGCTTGTACTCGAAAACAGCCGATT
Organism: uncultured delta proteobacterium; assembly: GCA_963719015.1. GTDB lineage: Bacteria > Desulfobacterota > Desulfobacteria > Desulfobacterales > SG8-13 > JARFQH01. The sequence goes on from CAVRBA010000025.1 coordinate 96,419, forward strand.
GGCAAAGTGGTATCAGCAAGGAAAGTTTGCCCCGTGGCCACTGGAGACCTGTGTCAGTCTCGTTAAAGACCTATATCTTTTGTTCAAGCAAAATAATATTGCTGTCATCCGCATGGGGTTGCAGGCCGGAGAAGATTTTGGCAATGGTAAGGCCATAATTGCCGGACCCTATCACCCGGCCTTTGGTCACCTGGTACATTCCAAGGTATATTTAGATGCGGCCATTGCCGCACTTGAATCTTCAGCACACGACGAGGACAGTATCCGCATCTATGTTCACCCGCATAGCATCTCGAAGATGCGCGGCCATGTGAATCATAACATTGCTGCGCTTCAGGCGAAATTTCAGCCCCGAAAGGTTCAGGTCATTGCTGATGCCTCCCTGGCTGCAGACTGTATTCGGTTAAACGCGTCAGGCCCCCTGTGTGTCAATGAATTGAAGTCACCGGAATCAAATCCATTAGCCGCTGCCGTCTCGGAGTGATTTAGCGTGAAACGGTGTATTCGGTATGAAACTTCGATCGATTTTAATCTTCTTATCTTTACTCGCCATTGTCTCGACCGTGACTTGGGGATACCTCTATTATTCGAGTGTCCGTGATGCCGCCTTGAAGGTTGCCGAACGGCAGGCCGTCACCCGCCTGAAATTGATCACAAAGAATATTTCAGCCTTTCTTTCGGAAAACCTCAAAGTCGTCAAAGCCATGGCCGGCATGGATGAGCTTTTGGAAATGCTCGTTCGCCCGAATGAAAAGGCCCAGAACAGAGCCAACGCCATCTTGGATCTCTACAAAAATGCGTTGGAGGCGGATGTGTGTTATTTGATGAACTATGAAGGCAATACGATTGCCTCGAGCAATCGTGATGCACCCGATAGTTTCGTTGGGAAAAATTTTGCATTTCGCCCCTATTTTCAACAGGCCTTCCACAGTGCGCCGGCCACTTATCTGGCCTTGGGCGTCACTTCTAATAAGCGCGGGGTTTATTACAGCTATCCCATATTTGAAGAAGGTGAGGATTTGCCGATTGGACTGGCGGTGATCAAGGCCTCCATCGAGCAAATTGAAAAGGAACTGGGCCTGATCAGTGATGAAATTGTTCTGGTAACCGATCCCCACGGCGTGGTGTTCATTTCAAATATCAAAAACTGGCTCTATCACGTCATTTGGGAAATCGGTCCGGCAGAAAATGATGAGATTGCCGAATCCAGACAATTTGGTAACGGACCGTGGGAATGGATTGGCTTTAGGCCGATCGACGAAAAATATGTTTCCGACCGGTCGGGCAACGAATATCAGATTCATCAGGCCGATATTAGTAATTATCCGGGCTGGAAGGTCCATCATTTACGCAGCCTTAAAGTCATCTCCAAGAACGTCTCGGGTCCCTTGATCCGCCTGACCGGCCCGATTGTTTTATCTCTCTGCCTACTGGTTGGGGTAGCGGTTTTCTTTCTCTACGGAAAGGCCAGTCATGAATTGAGCCAACGTAAATTGGCCGAAAAAGCGCTGCGGGAAAGCGAAGAACGTTATCGGACCCTCTATCACAATACCCCGGCGATGCTCCATTCGATCGACATGCAAGGATATTTGGTCAGTGTCAGCGATCATTGGGCCGAGGCGTTGGGTTATAAACGCTCGGAGGTCATCGGCAAAAAACTGACCGATTTTTTAACCCAAGATTCCCGTCGCTATTACGAGCAGAAGGTATTTCCCGAATTTGTTCGCAAGGGAGCCTGCAAAGATATTCCCTATCAGTTTGTCAAAAAGAATGCCGACATTATCGATATTCTGCTTTCTGCGATCGTTGACCGTGAGGCAGGCGGCGCACCGGTGCGCTCTTTAGCCGTTTCGATCGACGTGACCGAACGCAAACGGGCAGAGGAAGCACTCAGAGAGGCCAAAGAAACCCTGAGTCGCTATTCCAAGGATCTGGAGCGACAGGTGCGAAAACGCACCCGGGAGATTACCAACATACTCAAATACACACCGGCTGTCATATATATCAAAGACGTCGATGGCCGATACATCTTGGTGAATCCGAAATATGAACTATTGTTCAATGTGAAAAGTGACGATGTCAAAGGCCAGACCGACTACGATATTCTGCCAAATGATACGGCCGATCAATTTCGAACCAATGATTTGAAGGTTCTTGAACAAAAATGTTCCTATCAGTTTGAAGAGACCATCGTACAGAAGGACGACCGGCACACGTATCTTTCCGTTAAATTCCCGGTGTACGACGAATCCGGCCGGATCAGAGGGGTGGGCAGCATTTCGACGGATATTACCGCCGTCAAGAAAGCCCAGGATCAGCTGCGGCGATTGTCCGGCAGCATAATGGCCAATCAAGAAAAGGAACGCGCCGCCCTGTCAAGAGAGTTACACGATGAACTGGGCCAGGTTCTTACGGCCTTGCGCATGGATGCCGTATGGTTGCGGAATCGGATGCATAATGTGGATGCCAAAGCGGCGGCACGCACCCTGACCATGTGTGATTTAATCGATGAAACGATTTCAGACGTCCAGGGGATGGCTTTTCGGCTGCGCCCGGGCGTGCTGGATGATTTGGGGTTGGTGGATGCTCTCGAAAATTACACCACCGATTTCGAAAAACGCACCGGAACCACATGTGTCTTCGATCCTCAGCGTATCCCTGAGGTGACCGAAACGATCGCTACGGCCGCTTACCGGATCACCCAGGAGGCGCTGACAAACGTTGCCCGGCATGCCGATGCCGGGCATGTCGACGTTCGGCTTGGCCTGGACAACGGGTTTTTAACCCTGGTCGTGTCCGACAACGGGCGGGGGTTCAACACGGCCGTGCTCGGTGAATTCGAGGGCCTCGGTTTGGCCGGTATGCGTGAACGCGCCATGCTGGCAGGCGGCACTCTCGATGTGCAATCACAACCGCAGAGCGGAACGCGGGTTGAATTCAAGGTGCCCTTCGATGGATTGAATCTATAATGAGGATTACGGGATGATTAAGGTTTTACTGGCAGACGATCATAGCATTGTGCGCGCCGGACTTCGTCGGATCGTAGAGGAGAGCGGTGACATGCAAGTGATTACCGAAGCCGCCGATGGACGCGAGGCACTTCGGCAGGTAAAGCAAAATAAACCCGATGTCGCTGTGGTTGATATTTCCATGCCCGGTTTGGATGGTCTGGAGGTCATCAGTCAACTCAAGGCCATGTATCCAGAGCTGCCCGTTCTGGTCTTGACCATGCATGAAGAAGGCCAGTATGTCGTGCGCGCCATAGAAGCGGGCGCCATGGGATATATAACCAAGCAATCGGCGCCGGAGCAATTGGTCATCGCCATTCGGAAAGTGCTTGACGGCAGCCGCTACCTGACTGATGAAGCCACTGAAGCATTGGCTTTAAGGATCGCCAAGGGGGAAAAGGGGCAGACCCCGCTCGATTTACTGTCGATGCGGGAATTGCAAGTTCTGCGACGTCTTGCCCTCGGAAAAACCAACCGTGAAATTGCGAAGGCATATGGAATCAGCATTAAAACGGTCGATACGTATCGTCTGCGCCTGCTAAAGAAATTGAACCTCCGCAACAATGCCGAACTATCCCGGTTTGCCATTCAGAATAAACTGATAGAGCCTTAACATAAGAATACGCGTATTCAATCTGTGCCGCCACAAGCGGATCGACGATCCCGTTCTAAACGGCCTCTTTGATTAGTCGGTCCAGCTTTACTGTTCGGTTTTCCTTGTCATACCAGCCGTCGAATACGACCAGATCCATGTGATTGTCCAGGGAAGCATAATCACTGACCCTGACGTTGTGTTGCGCAACGCTCTCCGGGCTTAAATATACGGATTGTTCATTCGAAACTGTTAATGGCTTTCTATGCGGTGCGCAGTCGCGGCACCGTCTATTGATTCAAGTCCGAATACCGCAGTTACGGACGGTAAGAAAAAATCTGACAAAAGATTCAGAAAAAGTCGAATTGACATTTTGTTACGGGTCTGTATGTTAGGAATATGTTAGGTTTCTGTTTTCCTGCTTCGATCCTAAATCTGTGTGAGTCATGCGTAGCGAAATAATTTCGTATAGGTTGTGTTGGTCACCATTTTTACTCTGCCTTCCGCAGGGAGACAGCTGATCAGAGTGGCAGACCATTTGGGGAGACAACTTATCTCTGGGCCATTTCGACCCTCAGGGGAAAAAAGGAAGGTGGGTCATGACACACAGATCGAAACTGTTTTTCTGTCTTTTCGCTATTTTAATCTTAGTCGGCAGTATTATTGGTCCCAAAATGAGCGAAAGTTCCGAGGCCATTGTCATCGGAATACCCCATTCCGAGGCGTATCCCTATGCCACCATGATGAAAAATTCCTTCAACATGGCCCTGGAATCGATCAACAAAGACGGCGGGATCAACGGGACGTCCCCTAAAGCTTGTCTACGCCGACGACCAGGGGGCAACCCAAAGAGGGGGAAAAAGCCATCCGGCAGCTGGTGAATGAAAGCGGTGCCGTCATGCTTGTCGGCGCTTATCAAAGCAGCAATACCATATACATGGCCAACACGGCCAACAAACTGGACCGCCCTTTCTTGATTTGCACGGCCGCAGACGACCGGGTGACCCAAAGAAAATGGCGCAATGTCTACCGGCTCAATGTACCGGCCAGCGAATATGCCAATGGGTTGGAGGATTTCTTACTGAAAAAAATCAAGCCGAAATCGATGGCGATCGTTTATGAAAACAGTCCCTTCGGGACCGGTGGTGCCTTGAGAATGATGTGGTTCTGCCGCGAGAATAACATCGATATCATCGGGATCGAGCCCTATCACAAGGAAAGACTGAAAGAAGACTATTTTCAACGGATCATTGCCCCTCTCGCGGAGGCACCTCCTGATGTGATTTACATGGTTTCCTACCTCAACGACGGGGCCTTATTGGTCAAACAAATTCGGGAATCGAAAATTAATGCGCTTCTTGGCAGGCGGTGCCGGTGGTTTTACCCACCCAAAATTCATCGATAAAGCCGGCCCGTCGGCCGACAATCTGCTGACAGCGACCCTGTGGACGCCACAACTGCAGTATGCCGGGACCGAGGCGTACTACAACCAGTACACCGACATGTATGGCACCCCGCCGGACTATCATGGCGCCGAAGCCTTCTCCGCCCTTCTGGTGGCTGCGGATGCTCTCAAGAGAGCTGAAAATTTGAAACCCGAAAGCATACGGGCGGCGTTGGACGCCACCGACATCGTCACCCCGTTTGGACCGGTCAAATTTACGTCCCATGGCAAATACGAGCGACAAAACAGCCTGCCGACACAGGTTCTGCAAATCGTTAACGGTAAGTTTGAGTGTATCTGGCCCGAAGAGCACGCCACGTCAGAATTTGTTGCACCACCGGATTGGAAGGCGCCCTCAACGGAGTAATTATTAACATTTAAAATATTATAAAGTTACGGTTGTATTAGCGCGTTGAACACTGCAAAAGTTAAGACTCGAGACTTGAAAGGAGGTGGTATCGCGAGAAGACATTAGTCCTTGTTTAAAATAGGAATAAATTCAAAACGTGTAATTTTCTTGCTTTGAAATGGTACTTTTGGTCTATAATGATTCAGGAGGATTAAAATGAGAAGCAAACTAATGGCCGTTATACTTGGTGTTTGTGCGTTTTCGTTGATAACCGTTGCTTTCACCGGCCCGTCTTTGGCAAAAACAAGGGTTATCTTCGGCGGTGGTCCGGCCGGCGGGACCTTCCAGGTGGTCGCCAACGCGATCCAGGTCTACAAGCCGGTTAAAGCCGCCGCCGACTTTTCGGTCAAGGCCCAAACATCGGCCGGATCGGTCGAAAACCTGAGAAAAACCGACGCCGGCCGACAGCAGATGAGTGTCGTCTATTCCGGGCACGTGTGGCTGGGCCGCAACGGCGAGATGAAAAACGATCCCAAGAAGTACGAAAATGTCTTGGCGGTGGCCTGGCTGTACGGTGCACCGGCGCAGCTGGTGGTCAGGGCCGACTCGGGCATCAAGAGCACCAAAGATCTGGTCGGCAAAAAGGTGGGTGTCGGCAATGCCGGCTCCGGGGCCTTTGCCAACTGCGAACTGTTTTTTAGCCACATGGGCGTCTGGGACAAGATCGAGCGAAACGCCATGGGCTACAATGATGCCGCGGCCGCCTTCGGCAACAATCAGCTGGATGCCTTCTGGCTGTTTACCGCATTTCCGAGCGGCGCGGTGATCATGGCGGCCCAGACCAACGACATCGCCATGGTCGATCTGGGTGCCGACGCCGAGGCGTCGGGGTTTTTCAAAAAGTACCCCTATTTTTCGAAACTGGCGGTTCCGGCCGGGACCTACAAGGGCGTCGACAAGGACGTCCCGTCCTTCCAGGACAGCGCCCTTTGGGTGGCCAACGCCAAGGTGCCCGATGATGTGGTCTACGAGCTTCTCTCCATCATCTACACGCCTGAGGGATTGAAGCACATGGTAGAACAGAAAAAGACCTTCAAAAACATGAGCCTGGAAACCGGCGCCACCAACATCGTCACGCCGTTTCATCCCGGGGCTGAAAAGTTCTGGAAGGAAAAGGGGATGTTGAAATAAAATCGTTGTAACGATTTTATTTGTGCGGCGGCGACACCGCGTTGCCTATCGATGTGGGATATGGGCGCCGGCCAGGTGAGATCTTACGACCGCGTCCCTATCTCACATCTTCATACGAAATTCCAAGGGGATCGAGGGACCATTCAATAGCGGATAATCCACAGACAGGTGGTGCAAAGTGTACGATAAACTAAATAAGGTCGAGAAAATCATATTTGATGTGCTGGCCGTCAGCCTGGTTCTCTTCTACTCTTATTCGGCCGTGTTGAAACCGGCGGCCACCCAGTACCACCGCGGCATTTACGTCATCATTACCTACATCCTCGTCTTTCTGACCTACAAGTCGAAGCCCATGCTGCTGCGCGCCGTCGACTATCTATTAATTCTGCTGTCGATCTTCACGGTCGGCTACTGGATCCTTAATTTCGAGGTGATCAATTACCGCACCGGCGCGGAGACGCCCTTTGACATGGCCGTGGCCGTCGTCGGGGTTCTCATCGGTATCGAGGTGGCCCGGCGGGTGGTCGGGGTCGTTTTTGTCATCCTCGGGACGGTGTTGCTCCTTTATGGCGTTTACGGTGATTACATGCCCGATCTGTTTGCCCATGCGGGCGACACCTTTCCAGCCGTGTGCACCAGCATCTTCTACAAGAGCGACGGCGTGTTCGGTATCATGGCCAACGTGCTGGCGACCTACGTGATTCTGTTCGTCCTGTTCGGGGCCTTCTTGAACCGAAGCGGTGCCCAGCGCTTTTTCATCGATTTTCCCCTGGCCGCCGTGGGGCACCGGATCGGCGGACCGGCCAAGGTGTCCGTCATCGCCAGCGCGCTGTTCGGCTCCATCTCAGGCAGCGCGATCGCCAACACGGTTTCCACCGGCACGTTTACGATACCGATGATGAAAAAAGCCGGTTTCAGACCCCATATTGCCGGCGGCATCGAGCCGGCGGCCTCCATCGCCGGCATGTTCATGCCCCCGATCATGGGGGCCGGCGGTTTCATCATGGCCGAGCTCACCGGGATGCCCTATTCCCATATCATGCTGGTCGCGATTTTTCCCGCCATCATGTATGTGTTCAGCGTGTTTGTGATGGTTCATTACGAGGCCAAGATGCACAATATCAGGGGCGAGAAGAGCGAACACAGCGCCATGTCCATCCTCAAAACCGAATGGTACTATACCCTGCCGCTGATCGTCATCACGATTCTGATGCTCATGGGGTACTCCCCCGGATATTCGGCGATTATCGGTATCGTAACCTGTATCGTTATCAGCTGGTTCCGTAAAGAGACCCGCATCGATCTGAAGGGGTTCGTGGAAGCCTCCCGGACGGGACCGAGAACAGCCTCAAGATCGGCGCCACCGTGGGCGTTATCGGCATCATCATCGGCGTGCTCACCTACAGCGGGCTGGTGCTGACCTTTGCGGACATCGTCATCGAACTGGCCGGCGGATCGCTGGTGCTGACGATTCTTCTGATTGCCCTGGCCTCGTTGGTGCTGGGAATGGGGGTTCCGGTCACCGCCGCCTACCTGATCACCGCGGTTGTGGCCGTGCCGGCCCTGATCCATCTCGGGGTCAACGAGATTGCCGCCCACATGATCGTCTACTGGCTGTCGCAAGACTCCAATATCACCCCGCCGGTGTGCATCGCCGCCTTTGCCGGCGCCACCATCGCCAAGGCCAACATGTGGCGAACCGCATTCGCCGCGTTCAAATTCGCCAAGTTTCTGTATCTGGGACCGTTTTTGTTCGGATACGTTCCGGCCTTTTCACTGAACGGCAGCGCCATGGATATCGTCAAGGCCTTTATCCTGATCATTATCGGCACTTGGGCCTACTCCTATTTCCTGAGCGGCATCTGGTTCAAGCCGTTGAAGGGAATGTTTAAGAAGGCTCCGGTAAGTTGATCTTGAGGTGGCATGAAACTCATAATCGCGAGGGAAGAAAATGGACCTTCCGGATGTTAAAATAAAAAAAATACTGTATGCGACTGACCTGTCCGAAAATGCCCGTTTGGCATTTGCCTATGCCGTCAGCCTCGCTGATTTGTATGGTGCCGGGCTGACCCTTCTGCATGTTCTACCGGAGATTCCGGAATTGCTGGACAAAAATGTCATCGGCTACATCAGTGCCGAGCGTTGGGAGGAAATAAAGGCCCAGAATGTGCAGGAGGCGCGCGAAAACCTTATCGGCAAGAGTAGAGGTCGCCAGGCCGTCAAAGAGGTGCTGCATCAATTTTGTAAAGATACCGGTGCGGATCAAAAATGCGCAGATTTTGTCCCGGATGATATTGTTGTGGTTCGCGGCAATCCGGTGGAACAAATCCTTAAAACCGCGGCGGCCAAAAGCTGCGATCTGATTGTCATGGGCAGCCACGGATATGGAGCCCTGGAGGATGCCATGCTGGGCGGAACCGCCCGGCGGGTCTTGCGGCGGGCGAACGTGCCGGTTTTGTTGGTGCGCCTTCCCGAAGAAGAATAACTCAAATTGCACGGGCAATTTGAGTTTACATATCCAGCTTGAAAAATTGTTCCGGTTCCGAGACCGTACCCGGTTTGGGTGCGTAATCGGTGGGTACCGTTCCCTCCTTAAAGCACTCGAAAATGGTTTCCTCCGATTCCGCAACAGGCAGGAGACCGGTCTTGGCATCAATCTGAGTGAATACAACGCTCTCGGGCACCTCGAACAATTTCACCGGTTTGTCGACCAGAATTCGTTGCATGAATTCCACCCAGATCGGACTGGCGGCTCTTGAGCCCGTCTCAACCTTCCCCAGCGAGGCTTCCTCGTCAAATCCGACCCACACACCGGTGGTATAATCCGGCGTGTATCCCATAAACCAGGCGTCAAAAAGATCGTTTGTGGTGCCGGTTTTACCGGCGACAGGCCGATCGAGTGCTTTTGCGCGCCAACCGGTGCCGTTCTGCACGACCCCTTCAAGCAGGTTGGTCATGATATAGGCTGTGCTGGGTTCGATAACTTTTTCCTGTGACGGAATGAAACTTTCCAGTTCTGTGCCGTTGCGGTCAAGGATGCGGGTGACGAAGCCGGGCGTCACCAGATACCCCTGATTGTTGAAAACCGAATAGGCGGTGACGAGTTCGAGCAAGGAGACACCGGAGGAGCCCAAGGCCAGGGACAGATCACGGTTCAGAGTTGAGGAAATTCCAAGTTTGTGGGCGTAATCGAGAACGTAGTCAACACCAATCTCCTGCAGGATCTTGATTGTTATGACGTTTCTCGATTTGGCCAGAGCCTGGCGCAACAGGGTGGGGCCATAGAATTTCTTCCCGTAATTTCTCGGTTTCCATTTGAAGTCCTGCACTTCATCCCTGAACACAATCGGGGAATCAATGATGATCGTTGCTGGCGTGTAACCCTTGTCGAGAGCTGCGGCATAGACGACCGGTTTGAAAGCCGACCCGGGTTGCCGCCGGGACTGCACGGCACGATTGAATTGATTTTTCGTGAAATCGCGGCCCCCGACCATCGTTTTGACATAACCGGTCTGCGCTTCGATGCTCAGCAGGGCCCCTTGTGCTTTAGGCTCTTGCTCCAGTGCAAGTTCCCACTGTTCGGTTTCGGCGAGTTTGCTTTTCAAGCGGACCAGGATGACGTCCCCACTGCGCAAAGCGTCACTGGGGCGTTTGATCATTTTTTCACGGTATGGCACCTTAGGGTCCGGCTTTCTGGCCCAGTCCATATCCGCAATGTCAATGATACCCTGACCTTCGACTAAACGAACCGTGACGGCGCCGTCATCATCGTTGACCCGGATGACGACGCCATTCACCTCTTCCCCATCTTCCAGAGCCTCTGCGGTCCACTCCTTCTGAAGTTCTTGCATGAAAGGTTCAATGGCTTCCGGCGCCAGATGTTGGAGCGGTCCCCGGTATCCCTGCCGTTTATCAAGTTCCCGCAAGCCCTTTTCCAATTCTTCCTGGGCGATTTTCTGCATGTCGATGTTTACCGCCGCATATACCTGCAACCCGTCGTTATAGAGGGCTTCGGATCCGTATTTCTTCTCGAGGTACTGGCGAATATACTCGGTATAAAAGGGGACCTCTTGGATGAACCAGTTGCGACGCGGCTGAATGTCCAGGACGGTGTTAATGGCATCTGTGGCTTCATTACTTGAGATATAGCCCTCTTCGACCATTCGGTTGAGGACATAGATTTGGCGCTGTTTGGCCCGCTCCGGATGTTTGAAAGGCGAGTAACGGCTGGGGGCCTGGGGAAGGCCGGCCAAAATGGCACACTCGGCAAGGTTCATATCTTTGGCGGATTTGCCGAAATAGTTTTCGGCCGCTGCCTCCACACCGTACGCGCCGTGACCTAAATAGATCTGATTGAGGTATAGGAAAAGTATTTCCTCTTTTTTTAGTGCTTTTTCGATTCGATAGGCAAGAATGGCTTCTTTCATTTTACGGGTGTAACTTCTTTCTGGTGACAACAGAAAGGATTTGGTTACTTGTTGGGTGATGGTGCTGCCCCCTTGGACAATGGTACCGGCCTCCACATTTTTAATAAACGCCCGGATAATACTCAGAATATCGATTCCTTGGTGCTTGTAGAATCGCGAATCTTCAGCGGCGATGAAAGCCGTCAGCAGTGTCTCCGGCATTTCCGACAGCGGGATGACAATTCTTCTCTCGTTGTAAAATTCGGCAATCTTGCGACCGTCATCGGCAAAGACGGTGGTAATAATCGGCGGGTGATAGTCTTTCAGCGTCGCAATTTTTGGCAGATCCCGGCTAATATAGTTATAGAAACCAAACAGGCCGAGGCCGCCCAACACCACGCCAATCAACACGGACCACAAAAGAAAACGAAATATAATGCGCCCGACCCTACGTTGCGCTTTGCGCGACTTCCTATCCACGATGTCGGACGTTCGTTTTACTTTGGCCATTTCAATGCGACTCCTTATACCCTGGTCAGATTGAGATTGAATGCAGGGCGCAGATCAATCCGCTCCAGAGCGGATTCTACGGATGTCCGCAGGTTGATCTCAACGGCCTGATTACCTGAAAACTGTCACGGATCTCCATCAGCCGGCTGTATTTGCGGAATTCAGTCCACCGATGATTTAGCGGCGCCCTGCAGACTGTCCTCAGATGAGGCGCGTTCCTGTTTGCCCGGATATGGTGGTTGTCAAAAAAACGTTTCGTTATGCGAACGTTTTTTCCACAATCACTTATACCACCCGTCCGTATTTCGGAATTTGTTTTTGAAAAGCGGTATAAAACGCGCCGGCCGCGAGCAGAGAAAACCTGCGTACGGAATGACGGTATTGTCATCGTGCCATTCGTCTATCAGATTTTTTCCAGCGAGGCAAGATAACGAATGGTAGCGAAATAAAAAACAATTTGACTTTATTACCCTTTGTCGTTAACCAATATAGTTTATCAAAATTTAGGCGTGGGGCAAAGCGCAATTTTATCAATAAGCCAGACCTCTTGATGGTGCCTGTAGGGGCGTTGTTGCCTGCCGTCTAAGATTTTTGGTTTAAAGGGTGGGATTCATGGTAAAAATCGATTTTGAAAAAACTGGGGGCCTGATTCCGGCCATCGCTCAAGACGTTCGCACAGGCGAGGTGCTCATGCAGGCCTACATGAACCGGGACGCTTGGGAGAAGACCCTTGATACGGGTAAAGTGACCTATTTCAGCCGTAGCCGCCAGAAACTCTGGATAAAAGGGGCAATATCTGGAAACGTGCAATTGGTCAAGGAGATCCGTATCGATTGCGATAATGACGCGATTCTGCTCAAGGTGGAGCAGATCGGCGGAGCGGCATGTCATACCGGGCACCGAAGCTGTTTCCACAAAAAAATTGTTGATGATAAAGGCAATGCCGAAGTCATCGGTGCTCCCCTGTTTGACCCGAAGGAGGTCTACGGTAAATGAAACTTTATTTAAAGCTGGGAATCCCCAAGGGGAGTCTTCAAAATGCCACAATCAGTCTATTTAAAAGATCCGGTTGGCGAATCAACGTGAACGGTCGCAGCTACTTCCCAGAAATCAATGACGACTCGATTGAATGTGCCATCTGCCGCGCCCAGGAGATGTCCCGGTACGTTGAAAACGGAACTCTCGATGCCGGCCTGACGGGAAAAGATTGGATTGCGGAGAACAGTTCGGATGTTCGCGTGGTGGAAGACCTGGTTTATTCCAAGGTCAGCGCAAGACCCGCCCGCTGGGTTCTTGCGGTGCCTTACGACTCAAAAATCCGAAAGTTGGAGGATTTGGAGGGTTGCAAGATCGCCACCGAGCTGGTCAAATATACCGAACGTTTTTTCGCCGAACGGCAGATCAACGTCACGGTCGAGTTTTCCTGGGGGGCCACCGAAGCCAAGGTGGTTTCCGGTCTTGCCGATGCCGTCGTTGAGGTGACTGAAACCGGCAGTACCATAAAAGCCCACGGACTGCGGATTATTCATGAACTGATGCAAACCAACACCCAGTTGATCGTGAACCACAACGCTTGGACGGATGTCGAAAAAAGGACCAAGATCGAACAGATCGCTCTGCTGCTGAAAGGTGCCCTTCTGGGCGAAAAACTGGTCGGGCTTAAAATGAATGTGCCCGAAGAACGGATCAAGACAGTTGTGCCGCTCCTGCCGAGTTTGAATGCACCAACTGTAGCCCATCTGTATAATTCGAACTGGTTCTCAGTGGAAACCGTTGTGGACGAGGGGGTCGTTAGGGATCTCATTCCGAAACTTTTAGAAGCTGGGGCCGAGGGGATTATCGAGTATCCCCTCAACAAGGTGGTATGAGTCCGACCCGGTCTGGTGGATGCCAATACACGCCGATTTTGGCCACGTTTTGCTTTGTGTTGGTGGTGATCATATCGCCCATAAGCACATTTTCGGCCTGAGGGGGTCACCTTGAACGGTGACCGATGGTATGAGCCAGGTTGCAGGGAGACACCGCTCGGATTTCTCCCGATTTACTTGAGGGGGTAACGTGGTCGCTAAACGTTGTGAAAAGATAACTTCTTTCATCGTTATGGATGTGCTTGAACAAGCCCACGAGCTTGAGCGGAAAGGTATCGATGTCATTCATCTGGAGGTGGGAGAGCCGGATTTCGACACACCGCTCTGTGTCAAGGCGGCCGCCTGCCGGGCACTCGACGAAGGGCACACGCATTATACCCACAGCCTTGGCTTGCTCGAACTCAGAGAAACCATCTGCCGGTATTATCGAACCCAATACGGCGTTACCATCGAACCGGAACAGGTTATCGTGACCGCAGGCACATCACCAGCCATGCTGCTATTGTTTTCAGCGCTACTGGACAAAGGTGACCAGGTGATAATTTCCGATCCGCATTACGCCTGCTACCCAAATTTCATCCGTTACCTTGAGGGCGAAACGGTCACTGTGGCGGTCTACGAGGCCGATGGATTTCAGTATGATCCAGCGGCCATCCAGCACAAGATCACTGCAAAAACAAGGGGCATTTTCATCAATTCTCCGTCGAATCCCACCGGCAATCTCCTGTCGGGGGAGCGAATGCGTGAAATTGCAGACTTGGGGCCGTGGATCATATCTGACGAAATTTATCACGGCTTGGTCTACGAAGGTCAGGAACACTCGATTCTGGAATTTACCGATAAGTCTTTTGTGCTGAATGGATTTTCAAAATTGTTTGCCATGACCGGTCTCAGACTGGGGTATCTAATCGCGCCCAAAGCTTTCATCCGACCGATTCAGAAACTCCACCAGAACTTTTTCATTTCCGCCAATTCAATGGTACAGCACGCGGGGATCGCCGCTTTGACCGAGGCTGGTCCTGATGTGGCGCGTATGAAAAACATCTATAACGCGCGACGAAAATACATTATCGGTCGCCTGAAATCAATGGGCTTCGGCATCACCGTTGAACCCACCGGGGCCTTTTACGTGTTTGCCAACGCCAAGCACCTCTCAAACGATTCTTATAAACTGGCATTCGACATTCTGGACAAAGCCCATGTCGGTGTGACACCCGGTATCGATTTCGGCAAAAATGGTGAAGGCTACCTGCGGTTTTCCTATGCCAATTCACTGGAAAAAATAACCGAGGGCATGGACCGGCTGGAAGAGTATCTCCACAAAGCCGGCTGACGTTCAGATACAAACCCCGATTCAAGCATTTGCGGTCATGATCATCAGATCAGTCGAATTTGTCAAGAGTGCCGTCAAACCTGCCGATTACCCACCGGCCGTTTTACCGGAAATTGTTTTTTCCGGACGTTCGAATGTCGGCAAATCTTCCCTGATTAACACCCTGGTCAAACGCAAACGTCTCGCAAGGACCAGTTCCACTCCGGGTCGGACCCAGTTGATTAATTTTTTTGAAATTAACGGTTCCATGGCTTTTGTCGACATTCCTGGTTATGGTTATGCTAAGGTTCCCCAAAAGGTCAAAGCCCAATGGGCATCTATGATCGAAACCTACCTTACAACGCGCGAAACCCTGACAGGCCTGATTTTGATCATGGACATCCGCCGCAACCAGGGACCGGTAGAATCAGCTTTTGTGGAATGGCTCGCCCGGCGTCAGATTCCGGCTGTTCTGGTTCTGACGAAAGCGGACAAACTATCGCGAGCAAAACAATTGGATCGGCAACGCCTTGCCGCAAGAGCCTTCCCGGATGTTAGCGCCGAGATTATTCTCTTTTCGGCCAAGACCCGTTTGGGATGCGACGATGTTTGGAAGGCCATTGAAAGACTAATAGAAGTAAAACCTGGAAGCAGTTAAGAAAGTTGAACATGCACATAGATCCGCCGGGTTTTTCGTACCCTGAAAATTTCCGATCCGGTTTCGTTGCCCTTGTCGGGGCTCCCAATGCCGGCAAATCCACGCTGCTGAACCGAATCCTCGGGGAAAAAATATCCATCACTTCCCGAAAACCCCAGACCACTCGCAACCGAATTCTCGGCGTCAGGCACAGCCCTTCGGTGCAGCTCGTTTTTTTCGATACACCCGGGGTGCATAAAGCCACCAATCTGCTCAATGAAAGGATCGTCGAAACAGCTCTGGCAACCGCGGGTGATGCGGATGTTATTCTCGTGGTCGTCGATGCGTCTCGGCCGGATCCCGACTCAGAAAAACTGATGATCAAGAAAATAAGGGCCGAAAAGAAGCCGATCGTCATGGTTCTTAACAAGATCGATCTCATTTATAAAACCGACCTCTTGGCGCTTATCGATAATTGGTCCCAGGTTTATGCGTTTGACGACATTGTTCCCGTTTCGGCAACCATAGGCACCCAGGTAGACCGGCTGATCGCTTTGATCGAGGAAAGGGTGCCGATCGGTCCGCCCTTTTTTCCTGAAGATGCCCTGACCGACCAGCCGGAGAGATTCCTGGCCGCCGAGATGATCCGGGAGAAAATTTTCCGCCTTACCGGCGAAGAAATTCCTTACTCTACAGCCGTCACCATTGACGAATTCAAAGAAGAGAAAAAGGGGGCGCTCATCAGGATTCATGCCAGTATTCACGTGGAACGTGTCTCTCAAAAGGGGATAATCATCGGAAAAGGCGGAAGAATGCTAAAGACCATCGGTGAGAAATCCCGGCGTGACATGGAACGGTTTTTCGGAACGAAGATTTTCTTAAAGCTTTTTGTCAGGGTACAGAAAAACTGGCGCAAGGATACGCGGGCGCTAAAAAAATTTGGTTACTAACGCGGCCATGATTCTGTCTTTTCATCCTCTTTATGAGGCAGATAAGAATATCCTTTGTGCCGGACGCCCGCCCAATACAGATGACGCGCAGGCCGCAGCAGAAGCCGAAGCGATCATTCTGCCCCAGGGGTGTCGTCGTGACCTCTATGAACTGGTGCATAAAAACTGCCAGCTGGTTTTTCCAAACTATGATGCCCGGTTTGCATATCAGGGTAAGATGGGGCAGATTGCCCTTTTTAAGCGGTTTGGTGTCCCGCACCCGGAGTCGATGGTATTCACGGATACAGGCGTGTTTCGCCGCCGCATCAAACGAATCCCAGTTGACCTGCCTTTCGGGCTGCCGTGCGTATTTAAATTCGATTGGGGGGGCGGAGGCGACACCGTTTATCCAGTAGACTCCGAAGAGCGGCTGATGGCTTTGCTCGACGCGGCTGCGGCTTTCGAACGTTCCGGGCAGAAAGGATTTCTACTTCAGGAAATGATCGCCGCTGGATCCCGTAGTCTCAGGGTTGTGGTCATCGGACAGAAATACCTGTCCTATTGGCGGGTGCAACCAAAAAGAGGGGGTTTCTGGACAGGAGTCGCCCATGGGGCCCAAATCGATGCTGCGATTGATCCCGGCCTCCAGGCTCTTGCCATTTCCGCCGTCAGGGATTTTTGTCGGCAGACGGGTATCAATTTGGCGGGATTCGATGTCCTCTTCGAGGAGAAACCCGCAACACCGCAGATGTATTTTCTGGAGATTAATTTCTTTTTTGGCCGTCTGGGTCTGGGTGGTTCGGAAGCGTTTTATAAAATACTTATCGGAGAAATCGATAACTGGCTTAGAGGTAACGGTTTGACCCCGGCCAAAGAACGCTGTGTTTGAGTCGGCAATCGACCTGTCTATCGGAACGATCCTGCGTTGTAAACTCTAAACCCAAAGCTTAATTCCGCTCGTCATGGAAAAAATACATCGTTGTGTCCAGGTTAACATTCCTTTTACCATGCTCTGGGATCGCTATGCTGATGCCTTTCTCTCCCGCGGTCTGAATCCCGAGATCGGCATCGATGCGGCAGCGTTGGACCGTTTTTCAGCCGCAGAATTCGGAGAGATGGCCACACGGTTTCAGAAAAGTGGCCTAAAAGTAACGCTTCACGGTCCATTTTCAGATCTGTCGCCTGGCTCGATAGATCCATTGATAAGATCGGCTACCCGTAAGCGTTTTGAACAATTGCTTGATGTGGTCTCAATTTTTAAACCCATATCCGTTGTTTGTCATGCAGGCTATGAATGGAAAAGATACGGGTACCTATATGAGGAGTGGTTTCGGCAAAGTCTCGAGATGTGGCGCTGGCTTGCCGAAGAAATCAACAAGCAGGATTGTCGTCTGATGCTGGAGAATGTGTATGAATCCGGGCCTGAAGATCTGGTGCCACTTTTCAGGGAACTGCAACCCCACAACGTCGGATTCTGTTTGGATACCGGTCACCAGTCAGCCTTCAGTCGCACCTCCCTTAACTCCTGGCTTGTCGAACTCGGCCACAACTTGGGTCAGGTGCATTTGCATGATAATTTTGGGGATCAGGACCAACATCTTGCACTCGGTTGCGGGAGGATCGATTTTTCGATCCTGTTTCGTCACCTGCGATCACATTTTTCCGAAGGGCCTCCCGTTATTACTTTGGAACCACACACTGAGGATGCACTGGAGCCAAGCTTGGCCTACCTATCTGCCATCTGGCCGTGGTAGTTGCTTTTTCCGGCATAACGCTGGCTAAGCATTTGGAATTCTTCCTCGCCGAATATCTCAGCAAATCGCCGGCCACCGGTACTGCGCTGCTTGTAGAGTGTCAGGCAGTCTTGCACAATCTGTAGCACTTCTTTTTCTGTGTAAATTCCAGGTAGTTCTTTGGCCAATTGCGGATGCCGGCCAAGCTTCCCGCCCAATTGAACGCGGTACCCCCGACAGATGTCCTGTATGGTTCCGCTCGGGCAAACCTTTATGCACTGGCCGCAGTTCAGACACTGTTTATAATCGATTTGAGGTTTTGGCTGATGCTCATTTAAGGCAACGGCGTTATCTTTACAAACCTCAACGCAGTTTTCGCATCGCGTACACTCCGCATCGACAATTTCAGGTACAGCTGCGCCGATGATTCCGATATCTTTGATCTGGGGTTGAGAACAGGCATTCGGACAGTCCGCCAGAGTTACCCTGAATTCGTGATGAAATTTTAGATCGCCTGTGACCGAGTCTTTCAGGAAACTGAGCAAATCGGCTTCCCGGAGAAGGTTTTCGATGTCATCCATCAGATTCTCGCCCGGGTTGGCGCGGTTCGGGCAGCCTTGAGGCCCAAAACACGTGTCAAGTTGGTAGCCGCGCACTTCTGCTTGCATGCCGGTTAAGTAACGCTTTTGCGTCGCCCTGACTTCGACGGGTGTTACCATCGATTTTCCGGCTTCTTTTGCTTCCTTTTCCACCCGCGACCGTACCTTCTTGCGAACGAAAAAAGGCACCTTTTTCAATAATTCTTCTGCCTCAGGGCGCCACTGCATGTCGTTATATCCCCTTGTCGAAAGAGGTAGCCGTAACCTCGATTTTATACCGCTATTCAAAAATAAATTCCGCAATACGGAAGGGTGGTATAAGTGGTTTTAGAAAAAAACGTTCGCAAAACGGAACGTTTTTTGACAAACACTCTATACATTTCCCGCTCGTAATGGCTGACTCATGGTGGAAATGCTAATGACCACAAAGTGACGTGTCAAGCGCATAGTGGCGGGTGATCATCGAAGATAAAAGATATCGGTGCAACTGTCTTGGATAGCCACTTCAAGATGGGTGCTGAGATGGGCCAGGACCGGGCTGATGCAACGCAACGC
Organism: uncultured delta proteobacterium; assembly: GCA_963719015.1. Classification (GTDB taxonomy): domain Bacteria; phylum Desulfobacterota; class Desulfobacteria; order Desulfobacterales; family SG8-13; genus JARFQH01. Next base: position 115,552 of record CAVRBA010000025.1, read on the forward strand.
TCGATCGGGGGAATTGTTAGTTTCACTCAGGTGCGCCAGTATCACATGCTCGAGGTTATGATGAGTGATTTTGCCTAACAGGGATTTTGATTCTGAATTGGAGAGGTGTCCTGACCGGCCTTGGATCCGTTGTTTCAGTGGCCATGGATATGGTCCATCGATAAGCATCTGTGAATCGTGGTTTGCCTCCAGAACCAGTGCGCGGCAATCCTTCAGGTGTTCTGCAACCATTGCCGTCGCAACTCCCAGGTCGGTGGCAAGGCCGATCTTGATGCCGTTGTGGCTGATTGTAAAGCCGGTCGGGTCGGCGGCATCATGGGACAGAGAAAACGGATGGATTCTGAGGCCGTCGATACTAAAGTCCATCCCGCATTCGAAATAAACTTTCTGGTGGACATTGCCGATATTGGCCGCCGCCCCGGCGGTTTTACGGTTGATATACACTGGCAAACCGTAACGACGAGAGAGAACGCCGACACCGTGAACGTGGTCGGCGTGTTCATGTGACACCACGATGGCCTGAAGCGAATTCGTGCTCAGACCGCGGGAATTGAGGCGACGCTCGATCTCTACGCCAGATAGACCGGCGTCAAAAAGGATAGCAGTACGACCGTGCGATATGTATGTAGCGTTGCCTTTGCTGCCACTGGCAAGGACACACAAAGCGATTTCATCAGAACGCGACGTTTCTTTTCTGTCGATGGGGGCATCATGTTTGTGCATAGAACCAACCGTCTCTAGTAATATATACTTGTGATCTTGGCATAATAACGGGATCGAAAAGCACAGTTCGGTCGCCGTCCTCTCTTTACTTCCCTGTGTGGCCAAAGCCGCCGCTGCTCCGATCAGTTGCCGCGAGGGAATCCACAAGTTTGACACGCACTTGCCAGGCACGGGCAATGACCATCTGGGCCACACGGTCGCCGCGTTGGAATGTATAGGATGATCGGCCGAAATTGATTACGGCAATCTTGACTTCACCTCGGTAATCCGAATCGATGGTTCCCGGAGCATTAATCAGTCCGATGCCATGCTTGACGGCCAATCCGCTACGGGGACGGATTTGGGCTTCATATCCTGGGGGAAGGGCGATTGCAAAACCTGTGGGAAGCAATCCGATATCACCGGCAGCGAGAACATATGGACTATCGATGGCAATAGAAATGTCCATTCCGGCAGAGCCAGAGGTCATATAGCGGGGTAAAGGAATGTCGGCATCTTTTTGCGGATGAAGGCGGCGGATTCTTACTTCCAGGCGGTTTTCCATGGTCACAAGACAGGTTGAATTTATCGATATTCTATGGGGATTGCGGTCAAATCAGCAATAAATCTTCAAAGTTTTCATTTTCGCTGATCGGACCGAGAGTGGTCAAAGCCAGGCGGTCTTCCCTGAACAATTCTCTAGAAAGTTCACAGATATCTTCTACCGTGGTCGCATTCACTCCATCGATGATCTCCTGCAGTGGGATGTAACGCCCGAAATTTATCTCATTCTGCGCCAGGCGAACCATCTGGTTGTCGACACTTTCCGCCGCCAGCATCAGATTGCCTTTGGTGTAATTTTTGGCGTCGGTCAATTCTGCTTCTTCCACGGGATGCATTTTAAGCGCGTGCATTTCTTCCACGATGAGACTGACGGTTTCCCGAACTTTGTCGGGATGGATACCGGCATAGGCGCCGAACATGCCGGTATCCGCATAAGAAGAGATAAAGGAGTAGACGGCATAAGCGAGGCCGCGGTGTTCTCTTATTTTCTGGAAAAGCCGGGAACTCATGTTTCCGCCGAAGATGGTATTCAAGAGTGAAAACGTATATCGCCGGGGGTCGGCAATCGACACGCCGCGTGTTCCCAAACAGACGTGCACCTGTTCCAATTCCCGAGAATGCACATTGACTTGCGGATAACCGTTGGGCGTCACACGTCCTGGAAATCGCTCACCCGTTTTAATGGCCGAAAAGGCCGGGCTGACAATGTCGACGATCTCTTCGTGGGATATGTTCCCGGCTACGGCAATGACAATGTGAGCGGGTTGATAGAATCGGTGAAAAAAGGTTTTAATCGTATCGGTCGAAAATCCGAGTATGTTTTCACGGGTGCCGAGAATGGAGCGCCCGAGCGGGTTGTCTCCCCAGTACGCATTGCCCGAGAGAATATGTACGTACTCTTCAGGATTGTCTTCAACCATGCCGATTTCCTGAAAGATGACCGGTCGTTCTTTTGCCACTTCTTCTTCAGCGAAGACCGAGTAAAGAAATATATCGGTCAGAATGTCGACCATCGTTTCCAGATGAGAATCCATGACCTTGGCATGGTAACATGTATTTTCAAAGCTGGTGAAAGCATTGGTGTGGCCGCCGATGGCATCGAACTCCTTGGCGATCTGAAAGGCCGTCCGTTTATTCGTGCCTTTGAAAATCATGTGTTCGATCATATGGGAGAGACCGTTCTCGGCGGCGGACTCATCCCGGGCACCGACATTGACCCAGACGCCCATGGAGACGCTGCGCACAAACGGCATCGATTTTGTCAGGATTCGAACGCCGTTTTCGAGCGTGGTCTTGCTGACTGAACCTATATTCATCTGCTATTCCAGAACCGCTTTGTGACTCAATCGGATTTTACCGTCACGGCTGACTTCAAGGACTTTGACCTTCAGCGTCTGGCCTTCTTTGACGACATCGGAGACCTTGGTGACACGATGATTGGCCAGTTGGGATATATGAACCAACCCGTCCGTTCCCGGTGAAATCTGAACGAAGGCGCCGAAATCGGTAATTTTTACGACCGTGCCTTCATAAATGGCACCGACTTCCGGTTCTTTGGTGATGGTTTCGACCATCTGCTTAGCATTTTCCCCTTCTTCTGCAGAAACGGCGGATATTTTCACAATTCCGGTATCGTCAACTTCAATGCGGGTGTTGGTTTCACTCTGAATCGCCCTTATGGTCTTGCCGCCCGGGCCGATAATTTCCCTGATTTTATCCGGATTGATTTTAATGGACAGAACCTTGGGGGCATACGGGGAAATTTCTTGGCGCGCTTCCGTGAGGGTTTCGAGCATCCGGTCGAGGATAAACAGTCGTCCGGCGCGCGCTTGTTCGAGGGCTTGCTGCATAATATCCTTTGAAAGCTCGCGAATCTTGATGTCCATCTGAACGGCAGTAATCCCGTCTGCTGTACCGGCCACCTTGAAGTCCATATCACCCGTATGATCTTCGTCGCCAAGAATATCAGAGAGCACGACCACCCGGTCTTCGCCCTTGACCAAACCCATGGCAATACCGGCCACCGGGGCTTTAATGGGAACACCACCATCCATCATCGCCAGTGTGCCGGCGCAGACGGTTCCCATGGAAGAGGAGCCGTTGGATTCGAGCACTTCGGATACGATGCGGATGGTGTAGTCGAAATTTTCCTTGTCGGGCAGGGATTTTTCCAACGCACGGGTAGAAAGGCCGCCGTGGCCGATGTCTCTGCGCGAAGGTCCGCCGATGCGTCGGGTTTCCCCAACGGAGAACGGCGGGAAATTGTAGTGAAGCATGAACGGTCGGAACTCGTCTCCACTCAGGGTTTCAACCCGTTGTTCATCCTGGCCCGAGCCGAGTGTCAAGACACCGAGGACTTGGGTTTCTCCACGGGTAAACAGCGCACTGCCGTGAGGACGTGGCAATATGCCGACTTCACAGCTTATCGGCCGGATTTCATCAAATTTCCGACCGTCGATGCGGCGGTTTTCCTTCAAGACGAGATCCCGGCAGACGGATTTATTAACGTCTTTGATAATCTCCAGGATTTCTGACCGGCGATCTTCATAGGCGTCCCCCAGGAGAGCGAAGTAGTTATCCTTGACTTCACGCAGGGTCTTGGTACGCGTAATTTTGTCGGGGATCAAAACCGCTTCCTGTATTTTGTCCCGTAATTCGGATTCGATACGGGCAACCAGGTCCGGGTCCTTTTCCGGTGGCAGGAAAGGGCGCTTGGGCAGCCCCGCGACGGCGCGGAGTTTTTCCTGAACGGCGATAATCGGCTGCATTTCACTGTGAGCAAAATAGATGGCTTCGAGTAAATCCGACTCTGCAATAATGTTGCCGCCGCCTTCTACCATGACAATGCCGGTTTTCGAACCGGCGACAATGACGTTGATGTCAGATTGCTCTAAATCTTCAATCGACGGATTGACGACGAATTGGCCGTTGATGCGACCGACCCGAACGCAGGCTATTGGCCCGGAGAAAGGAATTTCAGAAACTTCTAAAGCAGCCGAGGCACCAATCATGGCGAGGGTATCGGGCTCATTTTCCTGATCCATAGATAAAACCATGGCGATAACTTGGGTTTCATTACGGTAGCCTTTCGGAAACAGGGGGCGGATGGGCCGATCGATTAACCGTGCTGTCAATGTTTCCTTTTCGCTGGGGCGCCCGATTTCGCGTCGGAAATAGTTGCCCGGGATACGTCCGGCTGCGTATATTTTCTCCTGATATTCGACGGTGAGGGGTAAAAAATCCGATTGCCTTTCCTCTGGCGAAGTCACGACTGACACAAGGACGGCGGTTTCTCCGTAGCGAACCAAAACGGCACCAGAGGCCTGTTTGGCAACTTTTCCGGTCTGAATGCTCAGCGTCTTTCCACCGAGTTGGGCATTTAATGTTGTTTCCATTTTTTTCTCCTAAAAAATAAGCGCTTTATCAACTATTTGCGCACGGAATACTAACCAACGGGAGGGCGAATTGCCACAAGCGTGTGCAGTGGGATCATTGAGCACATTCACAGTCCGAATTGCGTAATACCCGCTGCGGTTTCCGAGAGCGACACTGGCTGGTTTCAGCACTGGCTGGTTTCAGCGTTTCAAACCGAGGGCTTCAATTATGGTGCGATATCTGTTGACGTCCTTGTTCTTAACGTAGTTTAACAGTCGGCGGCGCCTGCCGACCAGCATTAATAATCCTCGTCGTGAATGATGGTCTTTCTTGTGCATTTTGAGGTGCTCAGTCAGGTAGGATATCCGGTGGGTCAGAAGACCGACCTGTACTTCGGGCGAACCGGTATCACCTTCGTGCAACTTGAATTTGTCTATCAGTTTCTTTTTTTCATCCGTAGAAAAGACCACTTTCTTTTTTCCTCCTTTTTCATGAAAAATTTAATCTTTCACCCGAGCCGTCCAGAGTGATTTCAGCCTGTGCCATTGGTTGCGTGCGGGCAATAATCTTCACTCCTCAATCGATGTGGTCACTGAACACACAAACATAGCTCAATTTGTCACTTTGGCGGTGGTGCTGCACAACGGCCAGAAGGTTCCGCTGTGCATCAAGAAGTTTTAAATATACTTGTGTTTTCTGGGATCCATCTGCTCCATTCAACGGCAAACCGTTGATATCGCGTGCGTGAATCACTCTGCCATGTTTTATCTGTAGAGTCAAAGCTTTGTTCGCCGTAGCCTCCGGTATATCCGACAGAGCATCGGCCATGGATACCATGCGTTCGGCAACCTGGTCTTTAGCGGCGAGTGCTTCGAGTTCTGGCACAGTCAGTGCGTCATCGGTAGTGAATCGGCCGTTTCCGGTTCTCCGGAGCGCCTCCAGGTGTCCGCCGCACCCCAATTCTCTTCCGATATCGGCACAGAGCGTGCGAACGTAAGTTCCCGAGGAGCAGGTTACAACAAACCGAACCAACGGCGGAGCGATCGCCAGGATCTCGATGGTATCAATCATAACCCGCCTTGCCGGCTTATGAACCGGACGTCCGGCACGGGCATAGCGATACAACGGAATGCCCTTCATTTTCAATGCCGAATACGCGGGAGGTGACTGTAAGTAAGTCCCTTCAAATCGGCTTATCACAGACCCGATGCGTTCGGCGTTGACCGAAATGGGGCCAGTGTCCGAAATTACTTTTCCAGTGGCATCCTGGGTGTCGGTTTCGATACCCAAGCGCAAGGTGGCGCAGTATCGTTTCTTGCCGTGTATTAGAAATTGCGCAATCCGTGTGGCTTGGTTGACGCAGCAAACGAGAACGCCGGTTGCCATAGGGTCCAGAGTGCCGGTGTGCCCGACTTTTCTGGCTTTCAATACGCTCTTTACTTTTGCAACCACCCTTGCCGAGGAGATATCCGGTGGTTTGTCCAGTACGATTACGCCGTTGGTCTGTGAAACATCCATACTCCAAGGCCGGGATCGGTTTATAGTATTTCCGCGAGGCGGGCAATTCGGGCTTTCACCTCGGGGAGTGATGCATCAATACCAAATCCAGCAGCATTCTGGTGGCCGCCACCGCCATAGGTCACGGCCACCGCAGCCACATCAATCGTTCCGTCGGACCGCAGACTCACATGATAACGTTTGCGGGCCTTTCCCGCTCCGAGACCGTTGGGCAATTCCTGAATCATGGCCGCGACTTTGACGGCCTCGATTCGACGCGCATAGTGAATCAAACCATCGGCATCCTCGGGTTGAGTGCCGGTTTGACGGAGCATATCCTGTGTCACCGTCATTATCGACATTTTACCGTTGTGCGACAGTTCAATCGAATCCAGGGCCAGGTTCAAAAGTTTGATCCGGCCGATGGAGTACGTTCCATAGACGTATTGGGCGACTTTGTAGGGTTGTACGCCCCTTTCTACCATCTCGCGACAGATATCAAAGGCCGCTTGATTGGTGTTCGAAAAGCGAAATGAGCCGGTATCGGTAAGTATTCCGGTATACAACAGTGTTGCGATGTCCCTGTCGATCGGAATCGCCATCGCCAGCAGCAGCCGATACACCAGTTCCGCGGTCGCGCAGGCCGAAGGATCGACGAGTTGAACCGTACCGAAGTTTGTATTGGTGACGTGGTGATCGATGTTGATAATAACCGGTATGTGCCGGACAGCGTCCGTGGCCTTTCCGATGCGATCCAAATCGCCGCAGTCCAGTATTACCGCCGTGTCGAATTTCTCGATTTCCTGGGCATCCGTTGAGATGCGGTTGGCTGACGGCAGGAAGCGATAGACGGCTGGAATCGGATCTGGGTTGAAAAAGGAAACTGTTTTTCCTCTGTTTTCGAGAGCCAAACCGACGGCAACCAGGGAACTTATGGCATCTCCATCCGGGTTTTCATGGGAAGCAACCAGGACGTGCCGGCTGTCGTTCAAGTGTTGAAGGATCTGATCCGTCATGATTTTGTGCGAATGGAATCCAGAAGGTTTTCGATATGAGCCCCGTAATCGAAGGATTCATCATAATAGAACTCAAGGGCCGGCATGTATCGCAGGCCAAGTCGCCGAGCCAATGACGCTTTAACGAAACCAAGTGCGCTATTGAAACCCAGTTGGGCAGCCTCTATTTTTTCAGGGCCACCCGGCGCGGAAAAATAGATACGGGCAATCCGTAGGTCCTTCGTCATCTTGACATGGGTGATCGTTGCCATCTCTAGGCGGGGATCCTTGACTCCCTTGAGAAGGATGTCGGATAGGGCCTGTTGTATCAGACCGCTAACTCTCTCGGCGCGCGAATACGACATTATATATTGATGATCTCCATTTCAGAATCGATGATCTCGGCCAGGCCCAACGCTTCGATCATGTTGAGGATTTTGTCGATTTTCGAATTCATGACCTGCCGATCGTTGCCCGCGAGAGTGAAACCGATTTCCGCCCGTTGGTGGATATCATTCATTCCCACCTCGGCAACGGAGGCGTTAAACTTGTTGCGAACCTGGCCGATAATCGACTTGACGACTTTGCGTTTCCCTTTCAAAGAGCGGCAGTCGTGTAGCCTGAAGGTAACGATTCCGATTCCCACGACCATCGATATCTCTCTTCTAAAGCCAAAAGCGGCGTTACACACGTTCGATTATGTGCGCCGTTCTCCGCGCATGTCTGATTAGATACAAGCTTTTCGATCAAATGATCGAATAGACCTTTTGCAGACGGAAAAAATTATATGTTCGGCCGAATTTCTTCTAGAAAGTAGCATTCCAGAACGTCACCGACTTTTATGTCGTTATAGTTTTCAACGCCGATACCGCATTCGTAGCCGCTTTGCACGTCTTTGACATCATCCTTGAAACGGCGCAGAGAAGCGTTTTTGCCTTCATATTGCACCACACCGTCACGCAGGACCCGGAGAAGGCGTCCGCGTTCCATTTTACCTTCGGTAACATAACACCCGGCAATGGTACCGATCTTCGGTACGTGAAAGGTGTCACGGACTTCCGCTCTCCCCAGAATTCGCTCTTCAAACGTCGAGGACATCATACCGGCTATGGCATCTTTCACGTCTTTGATCACATCGTAAATCACGTTATAGAAGCGCATGTCCACGCCTTCCTCGTTGGCCAGCGTCTGAACCTTGGTTGTTGGGCGGACATTGAATCCAATGATGATCGCATTTGAAACCGTTGCCAGAGAGACATCCGATTCGGTGATGGTGCCGGTGGCGGAATGAACGACATTGATATGGACTTCTTCGTTGGATAATTTCGTCAGGGCATCGGCCAAAGCTTCATTGGAGCCGTGAACATCGGCCTTGATGATCAGATTCAAATCTTTGACTTCACCCTGTTTCATTTGCTCGAAAAGTTTGTCCAGGCTCAGGCGGCTCGTTTTGGCGAGTTCTTTTGAACGGTGTTTTTGAATACGGTGTTCGCTAATCTGTTTGGCATCTTTGTCATCCTCCACCACAAACAATTCGTCGCCAGCCATTGGAACACCAGAAAGTCCGATGACCTCGACGGGAATCGATGGGCCGGCTGAATCTACTTGTTGCCCCCGGTCATTGAGCATCGCCCGAATTTTCCCGTGATAGATCCCACACACAATGGGGTCTCCGATGCGAAGAGTTCCTTCCTGAACCAGCACCGTAGCAATAGCACCGCGGCCCGGGTCAATTTTCGATTCGACAACGTGTCCGTTGGCGCGCTTATCTGGATTGGCCTTCAATTCGAGCACTTCTGCTTGCAATAAGATCAATTCGAGCAGTTCGTCGATGCCCGTGTTTTGTTTGGCCGAGACATTGACAAAAATGGTATCGCCACCCCAACTCTCGGGAGATAGCCCCTGCTCGGCGAGTTCACGATACACGCGGTCCGGATTGGCATTGTCTTTGTCGATTTTATTGACGGCAACAATGATCGGAACCTTTGCGGCCCGGGCATGATTGATCGCTTCGGTGGTTTGGGGCATGACCCCGTCATCGGCAGCGACCACCAGCACGACGATATCGGTTATTTGCGCACCGCGCGCGCGCATCGCGGTAAACGCTTCGTGACCAGGGGTGTCCAGAAACGCGATCTGGCCTTTATCGGTGGTAACATAATATGCGCCGATATGCTGGGTAATACCGCCGGCCTCGATATCCGTAATTTTGGTCTCTCGGATCACGTCCAACAAAGAGGTTTTACCATGGTCGACATGTCCCATTATGGTAACCACCGGTGATCGTTCAGTTTGCTGGGCGGGATCGTCTTCTTCGACTTTCAAAAAAGCCTCCTCTTCGAAAGTGGCACGCTCGACTTCATAATCAAACTCAGATGCCACCAATACCGCCGTATCAAAATCGATGGTCTGATTCACCGTGGTCATAACACCCATTCCCATCAATGTTTTTATCATTTCGCTGGCCTTTATGCCCATGCGTTTGGCCAGGTCGGAAAGAATGATCGCCTCGTCGATTTTGATCCTGCGCTTGATGGCTTTAGCTGTGGTAATCTGGGTTTTCTGGGCGGGCGCTGCCGCTCTGGCCTTGACCGCCTTCCTGCCCTTGCGTGGTCGCTGGCGCGATCCGTAAAGATCTGCGCCTTCGACGACTTCCTTCCTACGAAAAGATATTTTCTTTTTGAAGAATTTGTTGTCGGTATCCGTTTCTTCCCCGCGTTTTCTTTTCTTCTTCTTTTTCTTGTCTTTTGCGGGGTCATCAACGGCAATTTTAGCGGAAGGTGCCGGGGGTTTCAACGTGACGACTTTTTCTGCGGGCTGGATCGGCGCTTTGCCTTTTATCGCTTCATCAGCTGGCGCTTTAATGACCTCAGGAGCAATCGGCATGCGGATGATTTTGGCGGCCTTATCTTTCTTCTTCGCTTTTTTCGAGACCTTTTGAGCTTTTACTTCTTCCTGGGGTGGCGATGGCGTTTCAGGGGCCGTGGCCGTGTCCGGGGGGGTCACTTCAGGTGCAGTCGATTCGGCTTCGATCGGCGCCTGGGCTTGCTCAACCAGCTCGGATTCTGGCGTCGTATCCGCCTCGGGGACCAGTACTGTTTCGGGCGCAGTTTCCACTGCGGTCGCTGCTTCGGCAGGGATTTCTTCTTTTTCTTCCGCCGCTGTCTCCTCTTCCGGCGTTTCAACGACCACGGATTTCTTCCGGCGTCGAATGACGGTTGAGCGTACGCGTGTTTCGACCACGGTTTCAGTTTTGCGTCCGAAAAGATCAGCTTTGATCTGGGCCACTAAATCAACGTCGAGCGCACTCATATGGCTCTTAATCTCGACGTCGATATTCATATCCTGTATCTTTTCGATAAGACTTTTGTTGGTCATATTCAGATCCCTGGCAAGTTCATATATCCTGATCTTTGCCATCAATCCCCCTAAAATCAAAATTAAGCGAGTGGTTTTCGCGCATAACATCGACAGTCTTACTTTACGACTGCCCCGGCGGCTATCTTACCAGCGCGATAACATATGTCATTCGCCTCCGGTTTGTTCGTCGACTGGGTCAGTTGTATCGGTGGAATCAGCGTCAAGTTTTGCTTCCGGTTCATCCGATTCAGCATCTTCATCAATGTGGTCTTCTTTGGCATCACCGGGGGTATCATCTTCGGCGGTGGCAACCTCAGCAGTGACCCCATCAAGCTGGGCCTGTTTGACTTCGATTGAAACCGTGATCAATTTATTGGCTATTTCTTCTCCGATACCCCGAATCTGTGTCAGGTCTTCGACTGTGGCCTTGCCGATCTCCCCAGCCGAGAAAAATCCCTTTTCATACAGGGCATCAGCCAAACTGATACCGACGCCCGGCAGTGCAAGCAGGGAATCGTATCCGCTTCGCATCGCTTCGCTGTATTTTGTTTCGCTCTTGACGTCCAGATGCCAACCGGAGAGTCTCGAAGCCAGGCGCACATTCTGACCGCGCTTACCGATGGCGATCGAAAGGAATTCGTCGGGAACGATGACTTCCATCGTCCGGTTAGACTCGTCTATGATGACGCGAGAAATTTCAGCTGGCGCCAGAGCGTTGCAGACATATCTTGCCGGGTCAACGTGCCAGGATATAATGTCGATTTTTTCGCCCCGCAGCTCCTGAACCACGTTTTGCACGCGACTGCCTTTCATTCCCACACAGGCACCCACAGGGTCGATGTCGGCGCTGCTGGAGGCAACGGCGATTTTTGCCCGAACTCCAGCTTCGCGGGCTGCCCCCATGATTTTAACGATTCCTTCACTGATTTCCGGTACTTCCATTTTAAACAGATTGACGAGAAAATCCGCGTGGGTGCGGGACAGGATGATTTGAGGCCCACGGCTTTCGTGCAATACATCCAGGATCAGAGCACGCACCCGGTCACCGCGCCGATACCCTTCCCTGGGCACCTGCTCTCTCACTGGGACAACCCCCTCGGTTTGACCCAAGTTGACGATGATATCACCGCGGTCCATGCGCTGGACGATGCCGTTGATAATTTCTCCTTTGCGGTCAATGAAGCTGGCAAAGACCGCATCTTTTTCCGCATCTTTTATTTTTTGAATGATGACCTGCTTGGCCGACTGGGCCGCGATTCGACCGAATGTTGACGTGTCCATTTTTGTGCCCAGGCTGTCACCGATTTCACAGTCCGGATCGAGTTTTCGGCCTTCTTCAAGACTGATCTCCAGCGCAGGCTCTGTTACCACGTCGGCGACATCTTTGAATTGAAACACCTCGATTTCGCCCAGCTCTTCGTTGTATTGGACTTCGATGTCCATTTTTGGGCCGTATTTTTTGCGGGCCGCGGATTTCAAGGCTTCCTCGAGAGCATTGATAAGGACTTCACGTGAAATACCTTTGTCTCTGCTAACTTGTTCGACAACCCGCTTTATGTCTGACATGTACATCGTTAATCTCCATGATCGACCAGTCGCGCCTTGCTGATTGCGGTGAAGGGGATTGCGACCGTTTTGTCATCAATGGTTAGGGTGACCAGTTCGTTAATAATACCTTTCAATAGGCCGGTAAAGTTTTTCTGACCGTTTATCGGTTGAAATGTTTGTATTTTTATTTTCTTACCCTGAAAACGGTCGAAATCGGAGCGTTTTCCCATCGGGCGCTCGGGTCCAGGAGATGAAACCTCAAGGTTATACGCGCCGATATCTCCCAAGTTCACGTCCAAAAGGTCGTTTAACTGTCGGCTGACATGAGCGCAATCTTCCAGTGTAATTCCCCCCGGCTTGTCGACGGTTATACGCAGTACTTTCCCGCTGGCTTCCGGATGGTATTCTACGAAAACCAATTCCAACCCTTCTGATTCACAGAGCGGTTCGGCAACTTCAAAGACCTGCCGGGCGACTAATCTCGACCGGCTTTGGGCGGGCGAATAGACCTGGGTCTGCTGGCTCCCCGGTATATTTCCGGTCAGTTTTTTATTCACCTTGTTCAATCCTTAAAAAATCAAAAAACGGGCTTTCGCCCGTTTCTTCAAGTCCGAGTGCGTCTTTAGGAGTGTTAATATTACCGGTTCATGATATTAACCTTTATTAAGACAACGAACCATATAATATCTGGTTGCACCCTCACTCAGCCTTCTTTGAAGTAAAGGCGGAGAAGAATTGGAGCGGGCAACGAGATTCGAACTCGCGACACCAAGCTTGGGAAGCTTGTACTCTACCAACTGAGCTATGCCCGCCCGCAGAGACACTAATTAGGACAAAACTTGCACTTTGTCAATATTTTTAATGCATGATACCAATCACGCCGGTTTGTTGCACTGTGGGTAAAAAAGAGGGTTGCGACTCAGATATTGCTGGCGCCGCTTTTCAAACGCCACCGCCACCTCTGGACTAAATCAAAGGCCTTTGGTACCATACATATACTTACTTTGGGCCGTCTGAAATCAAGAGGCGCTCCGGCTCTCTTTCACCCACTTCGGCAGGTTTTCCATACCGCCGACCCTAAAGAATGGAATCCCTTATATGACGGGCTTTCGCCGTGGTCACGATCAGGAAAGGAATGCAGGATCAAAAAACCGGGTCCACTTCACCGATCAGATGGTTTTAATCGGTTGTGGAATTGCCGTCGTTTACTGGTTGCTGGATTCAATCGTGGCCATTTTTATGTCTTCGGAAGGGCCGATTTTCTCCCGAATCCTCGGGGCGGACATGCAGGATGTCTGGACACGCCTGATCGTTTTGTGTCTGTTCGTCATTTTTGGATCACACGCCCAATACACCATCAATGAGCGGCGGGAGGTAGCCAAAAAACTGGAACAGGACCGGCTCACCCGCGAACGTTTTCAAAGGCTCTTATCGCCTGATCTTGCCGAGATGGTCGTGTCCGGTAAGCTCACGGTTGAAAAAGGCGGCGTTTCCAGGGTGGCGACTGTCATGTTCATCGACATCCGCGGCTTTACGGCGATGAGTGAGCGGACACCTCCCGGCGATGTTTTGCATATGCTCAACGAGTACTTCGAAATCGTGGTGGCAACCGTATTCCGGCACGAAGGGACGGTAGACAAGTTCATGGGAGACGAAATCATGGTGATCTGGGGTGCTCCCGTTGACCACCAGGATGACCCGGTGCGAGCGGTGCGTACCGCACTCGAGATCAAGACTGAATTGAAGCGGTTCAACCAAAAACGAGTCGCCGAAAATAGGCAGGCCGTCAATATCGGAATCGGGATCAACACCGGTACCCTGGTGGCCGGGTATATCGGTTCATCCCAGACAATGAGCTATTCCGTCATCGGGGATACGGTAAATACCGCCTCCCGCCTGTGCGCTGCCGCAAAGGAAGGTCAGATCCTGATCGCCCAAAACACGCACAACAGCCTCGGCGGCCTTTTCGAGACGGTTGAAATTGAACCTGTAAGGGCCAAAGGCAAGTATGAACCCATAAGGGTTTTTGACGTGGTCAGTGAATACGGGCAACCCTTGTTAGTGACTGGCGAGCCGGGAAGGACTATCGAGGACGGACAACGGTGCGCAGTCGACCCCGATAGCAAGGCCTGAGCCTCAAACGGATGAACGGGTAGACACCAGTTGGTTGCCCGCCACCATTTTTATCAGCTTTTTTCAAGAAGATTGCGAATGTTCTTCAGTTCTGCGGCGATTTCTTTGACGCTCAGAGGGGGCACTTCTTCCGACGGTGGGCCGGCTTTCCTTTTTGAGAGAAATTGCCGGGCACCTTCGATCGTGAATTTTCTTTCGTGCAGCAGATGCCGAATCTTGAAAACCATCTCAACATCTCCACGGCGGTATAGCCGTTGCCCCGAAGAGGTCCTCTTCGGGCGGATACAGGAGAATTCGTTTTCCCAGAACCTGAGCACATAGGCCGGTAATTCGGTGAGCTTGCTCACCTCTCCGATCTTGAAATACAATTTTTCCGGCAATTTCGGTTTTGATTGCATTGTATAGGGATGCGGTTGTTAAAAGGCACCACCAGCAGCACTGCCACGAGGCAAGCGGTTGTCATATCGTGAGACATTGGCCGCCTGCGAATGGTTGCCTCTTGCGTTGTCAGGCTGGAAGCAGTGCCTTGAATTCTTCCAGCAGATTACCGGTAATATCTTGATGAAGACGGTTGATTTCTTCGTCTTCAAGAGTTCTATCGGGTGAACGATAAATGATTCTGAATGAAATGCTCTTCTTGCCGGATGGAATCGGCTTTCCGTCGAACACATCAAAGAGCTGCACGGTTTCGATTAAACCTTCGTTCATCCGTTCCACGCGGTTTAGAATCCTGCCGGATTCGACACCGCGGTCGACGATAAGGGTGACATCCCGGGTCACTGAGGGATATTTGGGAATCGGCTGAAATGATATTGCATCGGGGATACGGGAGCGCAAACTGTCAATGGTCAATTCGAATATATAGGCCGTATCCTTCAGCTCAAAATTACGCCGGACCCGAGGGTGCACTTCACCGATCAGGCCGACTTCCCGGCCCTGAATCAGTATCCGGGCGCTAACGCCGGGCCGGGTGTAGGCGCAAATTTCTTCCGGCAAACCGGCGAAGACGACATCGGAAATACCGAGTCTATCCAACAGGGCTTCAACGATACCCTTCAGATCAAAAAAATCACAGGCCGCTGCCCTGGCATGCCACGAGTCTTCACTGCGGGAACCGCACCAGAGCCCCACCAGCATTTCTACCTCTTCGGGAAGCGAGTCTTTAGCTTTGGTGTAAAATGTTTTTCCGATTTCAAACAATCTGAGATTTTTTTCATGCCGGTCGACACAATGTTGCATGGTCTCCAGCAAACCGGGCACAAGTGACGATCGCATGACGGATTGTTCTTCGGACAAGGGATTCAGTATCGGGACTGAGCGACGTCTGATATCGTCTGGTTTCAAACCGAGCCGGTCACAGGCACTGGCGCTGATGAAACTGTAGGTAATGATTTCGTGAAAGCCGTATCCTGACATGATTTGTTTGATACGATTGCGCGATGTCAGGGATTTAAGGGGGGGACGCCCTTTGACCGGTACGGCCGGATTGCTCAATGGAATGTTGTCGTATCCGGAGAGGCGCGCGACCTCCTCCATCAAGTCTTCCGGTCGGGAGACATCGACTCTGAAACTCGGTGTGACCACCGTCAAATGATCGTTACTCTCGGGTTCGGTTTTGAACCCGATGGATTGTAGCATTGCATCTATTTCTTCGACTGAAAACGCAGTGCCCAGAAGCCGGTTCGTATCTTTTACACCGAGGCGGATAACCGGACTTTCAACCGGTTTCGGATGCGCATCGATCAGGCCGTCTACTATCGTTGCGCCAGAAATATCGGCCATGAGGCTTGCCGCCCGGTCCAGGGCGACGACCGTGCCCTGGGGATCCACGCCGCGCTCGAATCGATAGGACGCTTCTGTGATCATCCCCAGCTGTTTTGCTGTTTTACGGATACTGATCGGATCGAAGTAGGCGCTTTCGATGAGAACCCGGCGCGTGGACGGTTCAATTTCCGAATTGAGGCCGCCCATGATACCACCGATGGCCACGACTTTCTCGGCGTCGCAGATCATCAGCATGTCCTCAGAGAGCTTGCGCTCCTTATCGTCCAGGGATGTGAAGCGTTCACCTTTTTCGGCTGTCCGCACCACGATTCGGTGGCCCGCCAATTGGTCGAAATCGAAGGCATGCAGCGGTTGGCCGAATTCCATCATGACAAAGTTGGTGGCATCTACAATGTTGTTGATCGGCCGCAATCCAATCGATAGAAGGCGGTCCTGCAGCCAAGGCGGCGAGGGGCCGACCTTAACACCCGTCAGCAATCTGGCAGCGTAGCGGGGACAAAAATCAGGTGCCTCGATGGTTACCGAGGTCATATCGGCAATGGCATTGCCAGAATCGGTCAAACGGTTGTGTGGGTAATTCAGGGTCGAGTTTTGAATACCGGCGATCTCGCGCGCGATACCGATCAAGCTCAAGCAGTCGGCCCGGTTGGGCGTCAAATCGATTTCGATCACTGTGTCATCGAGGGCCAGTGCCTGAGGCAACGGTTGTCCCAATGGCAAATGACTATCGAGTTCCATGATACCGGAAGATACGATGCCGAGTCCCAATTCCATTTCACTGCAAAGCATACCCTCCGAAGCAGAGCCGCGGATCAAGCTCTTTTGCAGGACTGTGCCATCTGGTAAAACAGCCCCGGGCAAGGCGACTGCGACCGTGAGGTTGCTTTTAACGTTTGGTGCGCCGCAAACCACGCGGAGAGTCTGGCTGCCGATGTCCACCTCACAGAGCTTTAATTTATTGGCCTGCGGGTGGGGTGCTGTTTTGCGAACGCATCCCACGACAACACGTTTCAAATACGTGTAGCGGTCTGAAACCGATTCGACCTCCAGGCCGACCATGGTCAGCGCCTTAACCAACCGATCGATATCCATCTCGATCGAAACATATTCTTTCAACCAACTGAGGCTGACGCGCATGTCAGAACTGCCTTAGAAATCTGATATCATTCTCAAAGTATTTTCGGATGTCATCGATTCCGTATTTGAGCATGGCAATCCTTTCCACGCCCATACCGAAGGCGAACCCACTGAATTCAGAAGAATCGTAACCGACGTTTTCGTAAAGCGCCGGGTGAACCATCCCGGATCCTAAAATTTCAAGCCAACCGCTTTGTGAGCAAACCCGGCAACCTGAACCACGGCACATGACACACAGTATATCGACTTCCGCGCTTGGTTCTGTGAACGGAAAAAAACTGGGTCTGAATCTCAGGCTGGTGTGTTCATCGAACATTTGATGGACAAAAGTTGTCAGGACGCCTTTAAGATCGCCGAAGGATATATGGCGGTCGACCAGAAGTCCCTCCACCTGGTGGAACATCGGCGTGTGAGTCAGGTCCGAATCACAGCGGTAGACTTTGCCAGGGGCGATGATGCGTACCGGAGGCGCCTGTTTTTCCATGGTTCGAATCTGCACCGGCGAAGTGTGCGTTCGCAGAACGATGTTCTCAGACACATAAAAGGTATCCTGCATGTCGCGCGCTGGGTGATTCGGTGGAATGTTAAGTGCTTCGAAATTGTACCAGTCGCTTTCGACCTCCGGTCCTTCTACGATATCGAAGCCCATTCGGGTGAAAATATCGCAAATTTCCTGGGTAATCTGGGTTATCGGATGTAGTCCCCCATTGGAGACGGGGCGGCCGGGGAGCGTGACATCAATGCCCGCAATCGATCCGACACCTGGCGTTTCATATTCTCGCACGGCCTCCTTGAAAGCCTTTTCAAGGACGAATTTGATTTCATTGGCCTTCTTGCCGATGGCCGCTCTTCTTTCAGCCGGCTGATTGGAAATGTTCCGCAGGAACCCGGTTACAATGCCTTTGCGGCCCAGATAACGGACAGAAAGAGATTTTACGCTATCTGCGTCTGAAGCGCTTGCCAAGGCCTCGAGAGCCTCTTCGTATATATTCTCTATTGACGTTTCCACTGCGCTATTGGCCCGGATGACATGCCTTTCGATCCGGGGCAGATCGCGCCGGATGTTTGTCCCCAGATCGCGGCAAGGTGGTCGATACGGTTAAATGTGCTGGGAAGCCAGTTTTGCGATCTGGGCAAAGCCTGCGGGGTCAGATATGGCCAAGTCGGCGAGTACCTTACGGTCAAGTGTGATTCCGGCACGTTTCAGGCCGTGTATGAACTTGCTGTATGATAGGTCGTTTATCCGCGCTGCAGCATTTATTCTGGTTATCCAGAGTTGCCGAAAGTCGCGCTTGCGCTGCCGCCGATCACGATAGGCATACATCAGCGCTTTGTCGACCGCATCGGCGGCTGTACGAAACAGTTTGCTTCGGCCACCGCGGAACCCTTTGGCCAACTTCAGTACTTTTTGGCGTCGTTTACGCGCCTTGAATCCTCTTCTCACTCGCATTGTCGTTCTCCTGAAAAGATACGCTAATCTTTCTAAGTTCCAAAATCAAGTGTTTGAGCTTTCTGCTAGCGGGTCGGGTATCATCGCATGAGAAAAACCCAAAGCATATAAGGAACCTGGCAGCAATCAGGCGCCCTGTGTAGCTAACACATGCGTCATGGCGCACGGTCAGACGCGGCATCTGCTGCGGGCTCCCTAACTATTGGGTAAAAGCAGCCGTATTTCCTTTCGGTCGGATTTTTTTATAATCTGACCCAGTCGCAATTGACGTTTACGCTTGGTTGTTTTTTTGGTCAAGATGTGGCTCGAATGTGATTTGAAATAGACGAATTTTCCCGATCCGGTCTTTTTGAACCGTTTCGCCGCCGAGCGATTCGTTTTTATTTTGGGCATCATTTACTCCTTTTCGTCGTTGCCTGGCACCGCCTGTCGGATTGCAACCACGAACAGGTTCAAGGGCCGGTATAACAAATAAATAGATGGCGTGGGAATCAATATAATTCCGCCGCACGCCACCTTCGCGTCGCTTTAAATATTTCCCAGGTTTCGATCCGTAACTATCGGCCGCAGCGGCAGCCCTAAAACAAGCGGAAAGACAGGGGGCTATTTGGGTGCCAGCACCATCATGATGGTGCGGCCTTCAAATTTTGGGAACTGTTCGACAACGGCCACATCAGCCGTTTCTTCGGCAACCCTGGCAAGCATATCCCGCCCCCGCTGGGACAGTGTGATTTCCCTGCCGCGAAACATGACTGTGACTTTGACTTTGTCTTTGTTACCGATAAACTTTTTGATGCGACCGACTTTAACCAGGAGGTCGTGGTCATCCGTGTTGGGGCGGACCTTTATCTCCTTCAACTGGAAGGTGCTCTGCTTCTTTTTCGCCTCCTGTTTCTTCTTGGTCTGCTCATACTTGTAACGGCCGTAATCCATTATCTTGCAGACAGGAGGGTTCGCGTTGGGTGAAATTTCGACCAGATCTAAACCAAAATCTGCAGCGCTTTGCAGCGCCTGAGCAATCGGTACAATACCTACCTGATTGCCTTCAGGGTCGATGACCCGTACCTCCTTGGCTCTGATACTTCGATTGGTGTTCGTTCGATCGCTTGGCCGCGGTTTGAATATACGTCCTTTTAGAGCTATGCCGACACCTCCGCTTTTTCTAAGTCCTTGTCATTACGGCCTGTTTCATAAGGCCAGTCCCAGTCGGCAAGCTGTTTTGCCAGCCGATAAAGTTCAGGTAGTGGATTAACCAATAACAATAGGGAATGCAAGAAAAAAATTCAAGTAAAAAAAAGGGTCTTCTGTGTTGTCAGGCAACGGGGAAGCGGTTTGTGGGTTTGAGCATACGCAGTAGGCCCAGACAATGCAAACATTCCCATTCTTAGAGGCTGATGGCGTGGCGAGATAAAAGGCTATCCTTCCAATAGGTGTTTTCAGGGTTCTGAAAATATGTTTTTAACAGTTTGGCGCTATCTGTACGTAAAATGTTCGGAACGATCGATATACCTGCTTGCCGGTAAAGCGGTTTGAGCTGCGACAAATCGCAACTGGTGCCGCCGCCCATCACGTCTTCAACGGCGTAAACGATAGTTTTGATGCCGCTAAGGATGATTGCGCCGTAACACATTAAACACGGTTCGAGCGTGCTGAAAAGGGTGATGTCCTTCGGTGCGATTTTCGTTTCTATTTCTGCCAGCCGCCTCAAAGCCACCATTTCCGCATGGTCGACTTCATTGATCTTTTCGCCGACGGTACCGGTTCGACGGCCTGATGTCAGCAACCGATCTTGATGTACCAGGATGCAACCGACCGGGAATTCCCCGGCTGCATAAGCCGCTCGGGCCTGATCGAGAGCCGTTTCCATAAATCTTGGATAGTCCATTGTCTATCTTTCCGGAATCTGACATTATTTGCGAAGTGCTGACAGTTTCAGCCGTGAGGTCTGCCAAACGCCTATATACGGCAGATCGAGTCATCGCAAGGGCAGCTTCCGTCCACTTCATACGCATAAACCACGCGAGATTCCATTTGGGCCCGTTCGGGAGATATCGGCGCGAATAAATTTTTTTTTGCGATCGTCTCCAGAACCATCTTCCCGGGCAGGTTTTCAAGGCCATGTGCGACGACGCGGCCAGTGGCACCGTCCAAAATATCCGCATCTTCCCCGTTGGTTGCGACAGCTACCGGAATCTGGTAGGGCGCCAGCAGGCGGGAAACGGCTAAGGCCGACCGATGGCGGGTGACAATGGAGCCGGGACCGTATTTGATTACCATTGCCATCCGATCGACCACCGTCACAACGAAGTCGATATTGATAATGGCTTGGCAATCCCCTGCACGGACGACCAGCGGTTGCCGCGGCTTTACGTCCTTTATTTGATACCCTTTTTCTTCGATCAGTCGACGTGCCAATGCCTGGCGGTAGCGTTCGTCGTGGGTGTCCGTGAGTGTTTCTCCGGTGATGTAATCGGTCAAGTCGCCGAATACCAGGTGGTGATCGTTCATGGCGTCGCCTAAAATTATTGAAACCGGCCGCCGCGACGGCGAGGACCGGTCAATTGCGTGCATCGGGTTTGGCAGAGTTTTTCTGCAGGCACCCCGGTTGTCAAGCGGTACTCTAATATGAAAACCGTGTCAACCCTATCGTATTCCGCTAAAATGCCACGACACCCAAGGTGAATTAAGCTTTACATGACACCAGAATATGAGATAATTACCACTTTTGGTTCTTCGATCCCTAAATTTGATTCCCGATGTAGTGGCAGTTTTTACGATTGCTTGGGATCGGTGGCGGCCTCAAACGTGCTAAGGTTGTCTTATGTTATCGATTCGAGAAGAATTTGAAAAACGGGAACGCGGCTTCATGTCGCCCTTTGGTTGTCTGAGTTCCGAATCACGAGGCCGTAGACGGTCCGAAATGCCCTGTCCGATTCGAACCGCCTTTCAGGTGGACCGCGACCGTATCGTTTACTCGAACGCTTTCAGACGGTTGAAGCACAAAACCCAGGTATTTCTGGCGCCGTTGGGGGATCAGTACCGGACCCGCCTGACCCACACCCTCGAGGTCGCCCAGATAGCCCGAAACATCTCCCGGGCCTTACGGCTTAATGAGGACCTGGCCGAAGCGATTGCCCTCGGTCATGATCTCGGGCACACGCCTTTCGGGCATGGCGGCGAAACGGCCTTGAGAGAGGTTTTTTCCAAACATTTTACCCACAAAGCCCAAAGCCTGAGGGTTGTCGATACGCTGGAGCGCAACGGCGAAGGCCTGAATCTGACCATTGAAGTGCGCGATGGCATTCTTAAACACTCCAAAGGGTACGGTAAGATCATTCCGGACGATTCCAGGGAAATGGCCTTTACAGTGGAAGGGCGGATCGTACGGATTGCAGATATTATGGCTTACTTGAATCACGATCTGGATGATGCCATTCGCAGTGGGGTGATAAGGGAGGAGCAGGTGCCGGAGGATTGTCGTAAAATCATCGGTCACACCCACCCCGAACGGGCCACGACCATGATCAGAGATCTAGTTTACAACAGCGAAGCCGATGGCGGCGAACTATTGCTACAGATGAGCGATGAGGTGTTCGCGGCCATGTCTACCCTGCGGGAATTTCTATACGAAAAAGTATACCGGGCACCTAAGGTTCACAATGAGTTCATAAAGGCTAAAAAAATCCTGATCGAACTCTACGGCTACTTTTTGGATCATGGCGACCGGCTGGAAGTGGAGCTTGACAAACTGGGCATGGGGCACTGCAATCACATCGACCAGCCACGCGATCGCTGGGTCTGCGATTTCATTGCGAGCCTGACCGACAGCCACGCCATGGACCTCTACGAGCAGCTCTTCTTTCCTTCGCCACTTATGTTCGAACGTAGAGACTATGCCGCCATACCCGGATAACATCTGCCTGGAGCCGGAAGCGTTCATTGCTCAACTTAACCGTCTGGAGCAGATTTATGCGGCCATGGATCGGGCGTACACCTCGGTAGCAGACAATTATGGCTTTCATTGCAGCGGCTGCGAAGACAATTGTTGCCTGACGCGCTTCTATCATCATACTTACCTTGAGTTTTTATACCTGCTGAAGGGATACCGGGCTCTTGGACGGCAGCGACAAATTGACATTCGGCAAAAAGCCGAGTCGGTTTGCTCGGCCTTGCGTGGCGTGGAAGCGAATAAAGACGGCCGATCCCCGCGGCGGATGTGCCCGCTTAACATCAAAGGCCTTTGCTGCCTTTATCACCAGCGACCGATGATCTGCCGGATGCACGGCCTTCCCCACGAATTGCAACGACCGAACGGCGGCATCGTGCAAGGCCCGGGGTGCGCAAGTTTCGAGCACAACTGCGGGAACAAGGACACGGTCTTATTTGACCGGACGCCCTTTTACCATGACATGGCGCAGCTCGAAGGGGAACTGCGGCAGTTGATTGGTGTGGATGCTAAGATCAAAATGACGGTGGCGGAGATGATTCTGGCCTTCTGAAGGGCCGGAGAGTATTGCGGGCCATGGATGGACAGTGACCGATGAAATACGTCGACGAAAAGGACCTGGACAATGTACCGGGTATCGGTTTGAAACCCGGTGAGACTTTCAGGTTTCGTTGCCATCCGGACATCGCTTGCTTCAATCGCTGCTGCCGCAACTTGAACCTGTTTCTTTACCCCTACGATGTTGTTCGACTGAAATCATCCCTGGGGATCGATTCAGACCGTTTTCTAGACGATTACGTGGACGTTGTCTTGAGAGATTTCAACTTCTTTCCAGATGTCCTCCTGCGCATGGCCGAAAATGAAGAACGCACCTGCCCCTTCTTGTCCACGGCAGGGTGCCGTGTTTATCCGGATCGACCAGATACCTGCCGGACATTCCCCGTGGAGCACGGGCTCCGCTACGACGCGCATTCCGGAAGTAACGAACCGGTGCATTTTTTCAGACCTCCCGACGTTTTGCCTCGGTCCCAAAGAAGACGTGCCATGGACGATAGAGAGTTGGTCAAAAGACCAGGAAGCGGCTGTCTACAATAAAATGACGGCCCGTTGGGCGGAAATCCGGCAGCTTTTTCAAAAAAATCCCTGGGGCAGCGAAGGACCTGAAGGACCCAATGCGCGCATGGCTTTCATGGCGGTTTACAATGTCGATCGCTTCAGGGCATTCGTCTTCGACAGCAGTTTTCTGAAACGCTTTAAAATAAAATCGGCAACGGTCAGAAAAATCCGTACCGATGATGCCGCGCTGTTAGCAATCGGATTTGATTGGATCAAACTTTTCGTGTGGGGTCTGCCAAGCAAGAAGATCCGACCGCGCTGAACTGAATCTTCCAAGAAATAGTGTTGTGTCCTACATATAAACTACAAAACCCGGTTGGATTTTTGCGGCTTATCCCATTCTTTGAACAATCCATATAAATCCCAAATAACAAAACACAAATTCCAAATAAATCTCAAAATGAGGTTTTTGGTTCGAAGCCAAGTCGGGTCCGATATTCCCCGCTGCGCGGGACTTCCCGCCTGATCGATTTTTCTTTGTGGGTCGCAACCCGCAGGCATACTGAGGTATGTCGAGGACTTGAAACGAGGAGTCAACGCAGAGACTTGTCCGCCTCTGGCAGATTGGGCCCTAAGACGATTTTGAGATAGCTTCTAACCCGATGGCGGGTAATGAGAATCAGGGAATCCGGCCACGGCGTATTCGGTTAAAGAATGCCAGGCGGCATGGGCGCCACCGGTTCGCCGCCCAATACGTAGCCACCGTCCAACCGAACCACGCTGCCGGTCATAAATGGGGCATCCTTTATAATAAAAAGAACGGTTTTGATGACATCCTCGATGGTACCGGTTCGGTTCAATAGGGTGTGATCCAATAGAGCCTGCCGGTGTTCGGGGGGCAGCAGTTTCCAGCCACGGGTTCCCGGACCGTGCCGGCTTTCGAAGAAGCCGAGCATGATTTCATTCACCCGGACCTCCGGTGACCCCGTGCGTGCCCAGGTTTCGGTCAGAAGCGAGATACCCCGGTTGGCGGCTGCGTATCCCTCATTGAATATCAGGCTGGCCGGTCCCGAGCGGCCGACAAGGCCGGCGATGGAGGAAAAGTTAATCACGATCCCGTTGCCGGTCGCCTTCAGGTGGGGAAGGGCCCGATCGAACACCCATTGTTTGGCCCGCAGGGTGGTCTCCAATTCGAGATCCCACTGCTCCCGGACATAGGGACCATGTACGATCGGCCATCCGCCCCGTTCGATGTTGTTTATCAGGATGTCCAGGCGGCCGAAGCGGTTGATTACCTGCGATATGAGGCCTTCCACCTGATCGGTGTCCAGCAGGTCCGTCCGGACTATTAGGTGCGGTGTGCCCGTTGCGGCGAAATCTTTTTCAAGAGCCCCAAGGTGTTCCTCCCAGTCATAGTAGTTCAGCGCAACCGAAACCCCTTCCGAAGCCAGCGCCATGCCGAGACCTTTGCCGATTCCCTTGACCGCACCCAGAACGAGAGCGACCTTATCTTTGAGCATCATCGGGAAAACAGTGCCTTTCTGACGTAGGTGTGAGCCAGCCGCAAGAGCGCCACATCATCGGATTTTAATGTTTCCCGTTCCGCCGCATCAATCGTTCCTTCCTCCGGGAGGCCCAGACGAAATATCTGGTCCCTGAAAGCATCGAGATCATACAGTGCACGATGAAAGAGGTGTCTTGCCACTAGATCGAGCGGGCCGGCGATCAGCCTGTTTTTCAGGCTGATGAGTTCCAGGAATAGATCGTTGAATTCATTGTAAAGATCCAGGTCCTGGCTTTGAATCCAGGATCGTGCCGTTTGGCGCTCTTTTTGTCTAAATCCGAGACAGTGCGGTTCCCGAATCAGAGCGAAATGCACCTGAATGTCTCCGGTTTGCCGATCGCGCGAAGTTCCTCGCGCCATGGGGTACAATCGGCAGGAGGCCGGGCGGTCGGAATAAACGCGGCAACCTTTTGGGGTGACAAACGGACAGAGTCGATCGGTTTTGGAACCCGGTTTCAAGGTGATCACTGGCAGGCCGGATTCTGGGCCGATGTGCTGGGAGGTATAGATTTCGAGAAAGCGGCTTGACGGAAGCCCCAAGTTGTTTTTTAAACGCAGAATGTCATAGGGCGCCAGGGCCTGGTTCAGGTCACGGCAGCATGCGTTAAAACAGGGTACAGTTGGCGAGCAGCGAAAGGTGAAAGGCTCATCGGTGGACAAAGGGGTGATCTGTGGCGCCATAGTTACCTTCTATTTTGACATCGGATTGCCAGTCACAACCAAGCACGAAACTCGGGAGAGCTTTACCACGGGCGCTTGAAAACGGCAACCGGTTACCGCCACCGCGCGGTCGGTTGCCTTAAACGACTCTCGAAAATTATCCTGCCATTTTCCACAACATATAGTGTGTTTTGAGACGGGTTCGACAATATGTTGTTACTTCAACGGAGGGCCGCTAAGGGCCTAACTATTTTATAATTTGTTTGCTCAAAAGTTCTTGACAAGAAAAATTCTGAATGATAAACATTCTACTTTGCGGGAAGTTATATCCTACTGATATTACAAGATAATTTTTAAGGGATGTGTGTCCGGCCTAACGGGCGCGCCCCTATTGTGGCAACGGGTATAACGGTAAAACATACCGTGGATTAGAAAAAAAGCAGAGCCAAAATG
This sequence comes from uncultured delta proteobacterium, assembly GCA_963719015.1. GTDB lineage: Bacteria > Desulfobacterota > Desulfobacteria > Desulfobacterales > SG8-13 > JARFQH01. The sequence continues at coordinate 141,777 of CAVRBA010000025.1, forward strand.
GCCCCAACATATTTGGCCGCAAAGAAGGGAGGTGTACCTGGGACCTGTTTTATCAGGACGGAACATTGGAGTATGTTTCATGTTCGGAATCGATCCAAAATTAAACGAGGAGGTATAGTCAATGCCAAGTTTTGTAATTGATGAAAAATGTGACGGCTGCAAAGGCGGTGACAAAACTGCATGTATGTACATTTGCCCCAACGACCTGATGGTGTTGGAGCCCAATGCGATGAAGGCATACAACCAGGAGCCCGATCAGTGCTGGGAGTGTTTCTCCTGCGTCAAGATTTGCCCCACACAGGCCGTTGAAGTCCGCGGTTATGCCGATTTCGTACCGTTGGGAAGCAGCATCATGCCGATGTTGGGCACCGAGGACGTGATGTGGACCTGTAAGTTCAGAAACGGCGTCATCAAGCGCTTCAAGTTCCCCATCCGGACCACTCCGGAAGGCCAAGCCAATGCGTACCAGGATCTGAAAGGCAGCGACATCGAGGGCGGCCTGCTTTCCACCCAGGAAGCCGACGGCTACAGCATGCCGACGCCTGAAGCGACGGTCTAAGCCGGGGTGACTTGTCAGATTCCAAGCCCAGAACGACACAAGAATCGATACCTAACTTTTAAGGAGGGAGAAATATGGCATTACCGAACCAACCCTTGGGTGAACTTAAGGCCGTAAAGGATCCGGAAGTTGAGGAACGCGAAGTTGATGTTCTGATCGTCGGCGGCGGTATGGCTGCCTGCGGTGCGGCTTTTGAAGCGAAAAAATGGATGGGCGAAGGCCAGACAGTGCTGCTGTGTGACAAAGCCGCCATGGAGAGAAGCGGGGCGGTTGCCCAGGGCCTTTCCGCCATCAACACTTACATCGGCGAGAACAAGCCGGATGACTACGTCCGCATGGTCCGTAACGACCTGATGGGCATCGTCCGCGAAGACCTGATCTTCGACCTGGGCTGCTACGTGGACGACTCGGTCCATCTGTTCGAAGAGTGGGGACTGCCGATCTGGAAAAAAAGCGAAGAAGGCAAAACCCTGGACGGCAAAAAAGGCCAGGCCATGGGCACCCTGAAGGCCGGGGCCCAACCGGTCAGGACCGGAAAGTGGCAGATCATGATCAACGGCGAGTCCTACAAGAGGATCGTGGCCGAAGCCGCCAAACTGGCTCTCGGTGACGAGAACATCCTCGAGCGCGTCTTTATCGTCGAACTGCTCCTGGACGCCAACAACGAGAATCAGATCGCCGGTGCGGTCGGTTTTTCCGTGCGTGAGAACAAGGTCTTCATCATCAAATGCAAGACCATGCTGGTCGCCTGCGGCGGCGCTGTCAACATCTATCAGCCGCGTTCGATGGGTGAAGGCAAAGGCCGGGCCTGGTATCCGGTATGGAACTCCGGTTCCACCTACACCATGCTGATGCGGGTCGGTGCCGAACTGTCCATGATGGAAAACCGTTTCACCCCGGCCCGGTTCAAAGACGGATACGGCCCGGTCGGTGCCTGGTTCCTGCTGTTCAAGGCCAAGACCCTCAATGGCCTCGGTGAAAACTTCGCCGCCAGCGATGCGGCCAAGGCAGAGCTGCAGAAATATGCACCTTATGGAACCGCTGCCATTACCCCGACCTGTCTGCGGAACCATCTGATGCTCTTCGAAATGAAGGAAGGCCGCGGCCCGATCATTATGGACACGGTCAGCGCTCTGGCCGAACTTGGCAAGACCATGGACAAGAAGGAATTGAAGCACCTCGAGTCCGAGGCGTGGGAAGACTTCCTCGACATGACTTGCGGCCAGGCCAACCTGTGGTGTGCCACGAACACCGAGCCGGAAAAGAAAAACTCCGAGGTCATGCCGACCGAACCTTACCTGCTGGGTTCCCACTCCGGCTGCTGCGGACTGTGGGTATCGGGCCCGGATTACGACTGGGTACCGGATGCTTACAAAATCAAGGCTGACAACGGCAAGGTCTACAATCGCATGACCACGGTCAACGGTCTGTTCACCGCCGGTGACGGCGTTGGTTGTTCCGGCCACAAGTTCTCCTCCGGCTCCCACGCCGAGGGGCGAGTGGCAGTCAAGCAAATGGTCCGCTATGCCAAGGATCACGCCGACTTCACTCCGACCTTGAAACAGTCCAAGGAAGAGTTGGTCGACCTGGTGTATAAACCGGTGCGGACTTTCTTTGAGTTCAAGGACTACACCACCGCCATCGACATCAACCCCAACTACCTCAAGCCCGAGGGCATGATGTACCGGTTGATGAAAGCGACCCATGAATACGGCGGCGGGACGGCCACTTACTACCTGACCACCACCAAGAACCTCGAGATCGTCATGGATCTGTTGGCCACTATGCGCGAAGACTGCGAAAAGCTGGCCGCCGGCGACCTGCACGAACTGATGCGCGCCTGGGAGATCACCCACCGCATCTGGACGGTGGAATCTCACCTGCGTCACATCTCGTTCCGCAAGGAAACCCGTTATCCGGGCTTCTACTACCAGGCCGATTATCCTGGGCAGGATGACGAGAATTGGTTCTGCTTCGTCAACTCCAAGTACGATCCGAATTCCGGACAGTGGGATGTCTTCAAGAAAGATTACATCAAAATCATCCCGGACTAATCGGAGCTCGTGATTTGACTAGACAATGAGTACCATAGACCTCCAGGCGTCGAGCGATGCCTGGAGGTTTTTATTAAATATGGCCCCACTGCTTTTGACGATTGAACCCTTTAGGCGATATCCGAAATGATTCGCGCTGCCTGAAGCTGGAAGCTTGAACGAACACCCCTCCTGGCTGTCCGCAGGGAACTGATCACGAACTTCGAGCCTCGAGCCTCGAGCATTGAATAAGAGGATATCGTCTGAAGCTTATCTGAAACAATAGTTACAGCATATCAACTGGAGGATAGTATGACAGAAAACGCAGCAGCCCCTGCTAGTGGTAGCATCATGGTTGTCGGCGGCGGGATAAGCGGATTAACCGCGGCCCTTGAAGCCGCCGAGGTGGGGTACGAGGTTTTCCTGGTTGAAAAGAATCCGTATCTGGGCGGGCGTGTCGCGCAGCTGAACCAGTATTTTCCAAAGCTGTGCCCGCCGACCTGCGGCCTCGAGATAAATTTCCGGCGGATCAAAGAAAATCCGCTCATCAAGGTTTTTACCATGAGCGAGATAGAAAAGGTCGAAGGCACTCCCGGCAACTATTCGGTCAGCCTCAAGATCAATCCCCGGTATGTCAACGAGAACTGCACGTGCTGCGGGGACTGTGCAGAGGCCTGCGAAACGGAAATCGACAGCTTTTTCGATTTTGGTATGCAGAAAATCAAAGGTGCGCATCTACCCTTTGAAATGGCCTTTCCGGCCCGATTCGTCATTCACCAATCAGTCAAGGAATCATCGGCAGACGCACAGCGGGTGAAAGACGCCTGTCAATACGATGCGGTTGATTTCGACATGGAACCAAAGAGCGTTAACCTGCAGGCCGGATCGATCATCTGGGCGACCGGCTGGGAACCCTATGACGCAAAGAAGATGACCAACCTCAGATACGGCGAGAATGCCAACATCATTACCAACATGATGATGGAGCGCATGGCATCGCCCAACGGGCCGACAAAAGGCGACATCAAACGACCCTCTGACGGCAAGGCGCCCGAAAGCGTGGCTTTCGTCCAATGCGCCGGGTCGCGTGACGAGAATCATCTTTCTTACTGCTCTTACATCTGCTGCATGGCATCGCTGAAACAGGCGACGTATGTGCGGGAACGCTATCCGGATGCGAAAATCTATATCTTCTATATCGACATGCGTGCCCCCGGATTGCGTTATGAAAAGTTTTACCAGAAGATTAAAGAAGACGAGAATATAATTTTTGTCAAAGGCAAAGTCGCCGATATCAGCGATGCCTCGGACGGAAAGGTCACCGTGGTTGCCGAAAATGCTGTGACCGGGGAAAAGATCCATCAGACAGTCGACATGGCGGTGCTTGCCACTGGCATGCAGCCCTCAACGGCAGACGTGAAGCTTCCCGCGGACCTCAAGTATAGCGAAGAAGGCTTTATCATCAACGACTTCCAAAAAGGCGGGATGTTTGCCGCTGGATGCGCCAACAAGCCGCTGGACGTCGTGACGTCCAACCAGAATGCGACCGGTATGGCACTGAAGGCGATTCAAACCCTGGTGAACAGGTAGCAGGAGGCTTACCATGGACAAAAAATTTGGTGTGTATATTTGCACAGGTTGTGGCATCGGAGAGGCTCTCGATATCGATGCGCTCAAAGAGGTTGCGACTGCAGATGGGTTTCCGGCCCAGACCCACGAGATGTTCTGTGGGAAAGCAGGGGTCGAGTTGCTCAAGAAAGATATTACGGAAAATGGGATCAACACTCTTGTCATTGCTGCCTGTTCGCGTCGGGTCAACTTCGATGTCTTCCGGTTCGACGGGTGTATC
>CAVRBA010000026.1:0-142873 GCA_963719015.1 uncultured delta proteobacterium
ATTTCTCAGTTCTCTGACGTTTCCCGGATAATGGTAGTTAAACAAAATTTTTAGTGCCTTGCGCGACAGAGAGAGCCTTTTTTTGCCCAGCTTGGTTGAAAGCGTGTTTAAAAAATGATCCAATAACAACTGAATGTCCCCCTGCCGATCGCGCAATGGAGGAAGATGAAGCCGGATCACGTTGAGTCTGAACAAAAGGTCTTTTCGGAACCGGTTGTCGTTGACTCTCTGCTCGAGATTGCGGTGGGTGGCTGCAATGATCCTAACATCAGCGATGGACCCTTTGACACTGCCTAAAGGAAAAATCTCTTTGTCATCCAGAAAAGTGAGTAGCTTGACCTGAAGCGAAAGTGGAAGATCACCGATTTCGGTCAGATAAAGCGTGCCGTTGTGCGCCTGTTGGAACCTCCCGGGTTTATTCTCTATGGCGCCGGTAAAAGAGCCCTTACGATGGCCGAACAATTCTGATTCCAAAAGGGTTTCCGGCAAAGCACCGCAATTGATTTTGACAAAAGGACCCTTGGCCCGGTTCGACGAATGATGGATCGTTTCGGCCACCATGTCCTTTCCGGTACCGGTTTCGCCGGTGATCAGGACTGATGAGTCGCTTTGAGCCAGTGAGGGCAGAATCTGGAAAATTTTTTCCATTACCGGACTTCTGCCGATAATATTGTTGAATTTGTACGCGTGCCTGGTTGTTTCATCGAGTTTCCGAATGAGGCTGATGTCTTCCACGGTTTCCATAAATCCAACCATTTTGCCATCAATGCCTTTTAAGGGGGTTGAGGTGATGCGGATGGGAATTAATTGGCGGTCCATGTTAATGAGATTGCCTTCGATGCATTTGGGACCGGATTGTACATTGAGACTTAACGCCGGGCAGTTTTGAAGACACACGTTGCTTCGCAGTATATGGGCGCAGGCGACACCGAAAATCTCCTTTTGGCTGAAGCCGGTAAGGGCCTTCAGGGTTTGATTCATGAAAACAATCTTGCGATCCATGCTCAGGACAGCGACGCCGATGGCGATTTCATCAAGCAATTCAAAAAAATCGATTGGAATATTGAAAAGATTATTGATGTATGGCGGAGCCACGGTGCGCCGACCGGCAACAACTCGAAAAGAACCTTTGCGATGCACATTGGCGTTATGGCCGGAAACTTTTTTCATGTGTAATCCATGGCATATGTAAACTTTTTTGAGCTGAGGTCTTCCCCATCGCATCGACAACAAACCTGTTTTTCAAGGTGAATTTTCGTGCATCGAAAAACCCCTTATAAAGCCATTGTATAAATCGTAATCGTAGCTGCGACCCGTCGGGAAATGAGTTTACGGTACAACCATTTTCTTTAATAATCCATCAAAATATACATTGGTCGTGGTTCGATGGTCTATAGACTGGTGCGGTCGTGCACGATCATATTCCTCAAATGAAAAACCCTCTTTACCGGTTTCAGCAATGTGTGGAATGTCTGGAATCGGAATAGTATCAGACGACAACAACGAAAAATCGTGGCTTCACACGGTTCATGAATGATGGTTGATAGGGACAGATCGTTGAGTAAAATTGCGTGATAGCTTGAGTCGTTTTCATGACCCACAGTCAAGGATAAGGTAAATCAATGGTTGACCTTATCCACTTGTCCGGTGATAGTATCAAGATTATCAGGATTATTACTTCAATTATAAACTGGAAGTAGATAATGCCAGTTCATGCAAGTATGTTTTTCTTCGTAGAGAGTGGTCCAGCTTTAAGCTAAGGTAATCATATTTAATATTCGATACCTTAAATACCATTGAATTGCCTGTATGGCGCTACGATGAAAGGATAACACCCATGTCAGTTCACCGCCAGGCTATACACGAACGGATCCAGTGGCTGCTTAACTTGGGCCGCGAGCACGCACATGAGTTTTGCACCCCGGAGGTCTTCCTCGCCCGGCAGCGCTACCTGGCCGAACACCCGACGCTGGTCGCCGTGATGAAATGCATGGACGGACGTATCCACATTCCTTGGGCCACCCAAACGCCGCTTGGCATTATTAAACCGTTCCGTAATCTCGGCGGCATCTTTGATCTTGGCTGGCCGTATCTTGGCGAGGCGCTTAATACGACTTTTCTAAACGCGGTGAATAATGGTCATCGCGTGCTGTTGTTGATCACCTATCACTACTCGAAGGGTACACCACTTCGTGGTTGCGCCGGTTTCGATTACAACCGCGATGCAGCTATCGAACACACCTACCGCATCAAGCGGCAAGTCGAAGAAATCTTTGGAAAGGATCATCAGACCGTCTACCCGGTTGTGTGTGGCTTCGAGACTGACCTGGACGCATTGATCCTTCATGGTGAAAACGGCAAATTGGACCTTGCTTCTGTGCCAGATACCCAGCTCGACGCATTGCTGCCCAGATTGATGGCGTTGTTTCCGGACATGCCCCGTCAGGTGATGCTGGACTTTATGCCGCTGATTCAAGGCAACATCGCCCATATTGCTGAAATGCGTGACTCTGACCGCGAACTCGACATCATGCATCGCGAATGGGCCATCTGCATCGGGCGTGGCTTCGATTTTTTCCACGTCCCCAATGTTGCGCTCATCATCGGCCCGTACAGCCCCGATCTCAGTGATCCTGTCCGTAAAGCAGCAACGATCATCCGCAACAATATGAGTGATGGCCGTATCCCTGACGACGGATTCCTCTTGCTCGCCTCCTCGCCCTACCAGGAGATCGGCGTCGACCGTGCCCGCGCGACGCTCAAGGCCCGTTTTTTGTCTCAATTTGCAGCTGACGTAATCTACAAGGCCTATCCTGATCTTCACCAAAAGATGGTCCCTTACACCGCAGTGTTAGATTGGCATACACGGGATCTTGAAGTAATTTGAGTTTTTCGTTCGACTTATGCACCAATTCTTCAGAGGTTCATTATCCAAGAATGGCAGAAGCATCATCATTACCTGGATGATATTTGTTTTTTGGCAAGAGATATTCACAATCTGGTCGGGATGACTTGCTTATTTTACTTGAGCTATGAATCGTTTTGTCATTTATTTACCACGGGTGGGTTATAATATCTGATAACCGAAAAAACAGAAGTCAGGTAACCATGCGCAATTACATTTTGGCGGCTTTGTTGGTTTTGTTCTCAATTAACGGCGTTGCCACAGCAGCAGAAGAAGATGATATTTTTGAGATAGAAACTGAGGGTAGTTATCGAATGAGTGCCGACCCCTCGGTTGAATTGGCAAAAAAAGTGGCACTTTTCATCGCAAAAAGAAAGGCCGTGGATTTAGCTGGAAGATACCTTTCACGCAAAAGCCTTATTGAGAGCTATGAACTGAACAGGGATGAGATATACAGTCTGACAGCAAGAAAGATCCAGGTAGAGATATTAGAGGAAAAGCGGGAAACGGTCGGGAAAAAATCAACATATCGACTCCGAATTAGATCCAGGATCCAGGCCTCCGATTTTTTCAAAGCAGCGATGGAGGACATCAAACAGGAAAAAAAAGAGGCAAAAGAGTCATATCGAGCAGAAATGGAACAACATATTTCTGCAGAAATTGATCCGGGGAAAGACATCGCCAAGGCATATCGGTTGCTACGAGAAAAGAAATGGCGAATCTCGATGATTTATCTGAATCATTTGGAAAAAAAATACCCGAACTGGGGCAGCATCTATATGGCCATAGCTATAACTCATTATATTATGCATGAGCCGGTGTTTATGAAAAAGGCGTTGAAGAAGGCCTGTCGTTTGGATAATAAAATGGCTTGTGATGACTTAAAAAATTTAAAAAAAGTGCACAAACACGATTTTGGCCTTTCAATAATTGATTAAGGACTCAACTCTTGTTGATGCCATTAACACCCATAAAGTCTGGGGGATGAAGGCTGAAAGCTCCTTCGATGCGATTCGCTGAAATTACAGTTATAGGAAGGTTTTGGGAATGAGGAATGTATAATGGCTAATTTTTATGAATAGCATATAGAAGTCTGATATAAATCATCCGCCTCAAAAGTATGAATACCATTGGTTCGGTAGAAAAGACCGAACGTACGATAGCTGAAATGATTACAATGATACCATCCGGTCGATTCCCTTAAGATAGACAAGCCGTATTCATGAATACAGAAGTGGCGTCCACAAGGGGAGTCACCCCTCTCTAAATTTATAAGATTAAATTTAGTCCTTGAGCATCCGCGCCATCATCTCCTGGAAGCCTTCCACCGGTGCGCCGAGCCCATCGGCCATACGGTCCATGTAGTTAAAAAGTGACGTGACAGCCACCGCCTCGAAGATGTCCTCGTCCGAGCAGCCGATCGCGCGCAGTGCCTGCATATCGTCTTCTGTAACTTTGTAAGCGTTGCGGGTAACCTTTTCTGAAAAGTGGAGGATTTTTTTGGTCTTGTCGTCGATGAGAGTCGATCCGTCGATATCATCGAGGATGCTCTTGACCTGCTCCTGGGTCAATCCTTGCGCCATGGCCATGGCGCTGTGAGCATCCACTCAGTAGGCACATGAATTGATGCGGGATACATATGCCGCAACCAGCTCCTTGGTACGACGCGGCAAGCTGTGAGTCTCGATCATCAATTTGTTGACGTAATTAACGATCAATTCGAGCAGGTCCGGCCTGATGCTCTGGGCAACGAAGACCTTCGGGACTGTCTGAAACATGGTCGTTAAGGTGCCATAGACGCTCTTCACCTGCCCGTCGGCTTTTTGCGGTTCCACTGTCGGCAGATAATAGCTCATCCAGTTCTCCTTTCAAATGTAATTAATGCCTGAACGAAATGGGATAAAATTTACTCTAAGCATGATCACTGCAATTTCAAACCAGCACACCAAAGTAGAGCCAGCCACAATATTTTTTGGCATTAAAGTTATATGCAAGGATAGCGGGGATGGGTGAAATGCTGACGGTAAGGGATAACGAGATTCTTTCAACCTTAGTATACGGCAATACCCAACTCTGCTGCATTAAGAATACTTGGTGCCGCTTTAGGCGGATCGTCTTCAAGAAACATCAAAATGTCCGGGCGTTGCCAGGCCGGGTAGCCCATGAGAAGTCCCGCCACGTTTGCGGCGGCAAGACTCGCCATCCCCTGACGGGTCCAGCGGGTGGCCGAGGCGATGTGAGGCACAATGACGACATTCTCTAAATCCGCCAAACCGGGGGAGAGCTTCGGTTCGTCTTCGAACACATCCAGGCCGGCCCGAAAGGTAGGATTCTCCTTACAGTGCGCCACCAGGGCGGCCTCGTCGATCACCGGCCCGCGACTGGTGTTTACCAGGATAGCGGTGGGTTTCATTACTGCCAATCGTTCGGCATTGATGAGGTGGTGGGTGGAATCATTCAACACCGTGTGCAGGCTGACGCAGTCAGCTTCGCGCAGCAGATCATCGACATTGCCCACGCGGCTGCTCGTCACCGGTGGCTCTCTGCGAGATTCGAGAAACGCGCTGTAGGCGCGGACAAATTCTTCTAATTCAGCGTTTTCCTGAAGGTCAAAATAGACCAGGTTCATCTTGAGCGCCGCGACCATCATGCGTGCATAAGCCGCTCCGATGCGCCCCGCACCGAGAACGCCGACTGTTTTACGCTCTATCAGCTCACCTTGAAGAAGCGTCGGCAACCAACCGTTAAACTTTCCCGCGCGCAGAAAACGCTCGGCTTCGCCAATCCGTCGCGCGGCCGCAAAGGTCAGGGCCACCGCCATTTCCGCGGTGGTATCCGTCAGAACGCCGGGGGTATTTCCCACGGGGATGCTGTACTTGCTTGCCGCCGCGAGGTCCACGTTGTTAAAACCCACGGCGTAATTGCTGTACGCCCGCCCACCGGCCGCTTTGAATGCCGCGAAAAGTTCTTCTCCCCATTCTTCGGTCAATTGCCCGATGGCCCCGTCGCAATGATCCCCGATAGCCTTTTTAATATCGGCTGTCCCCAAAACACGTGCAGAAGTGCAAATCTCTATCCTGCAATCGGCAGAAAGAAGCAAATTCAACCACCGCTCGCCGGGAAGTTCTTTGGTTACGATCACCCGGTTTAGACCCGAGGGGTTTTCTACTCTCCAATTAGGCGGTTTCATGAGCGGCCCTCCCTATCCCAAGAATTTCAAGTTATCTATTAAAGGAGTGGCTAATAGTAAAAAACTCTATTTTCTCTTTATAACTTCCTCCACGGCCGCGACAATATGCTTCGCTGAAAGTCCATACTTTTCGAGCAGGTCTAGATACGGGCCAGACTCAGCAAAAGTGTCCCTGACCCCGATACGCTTCATTGGTATAGGAAGATTTTCTACCAATACTTCGGCCACCGCACTGCCAAGACCACCAAAAATTACGTTGTTCTCCGCCGTCACGATAGCGCCAGTTTCCTCAGCCACCTGGAGCACTATTTCGACATCCAGCGGCTTGAGGGTGTGGCAGTCAACCACGCGCGCATCGATGCCTTTGATCGATAGCATTTCAGCCGCCACCAGAGCATGGGCAGTCAAATCGCGCATGGCAATGATGGTCGCATCAGAGCCGGTTCGTACCGTGACAGCTTTGCCGATCTCGAAAGGGTAGGCCTTCGTGAAAATCTTTGGCACTGGGTCGCGGGTGAAGCTCAAATAAACCGGCCCATCGTATTCCGCCGCCGCCCGAACGGCCTGTTCAGTTGTGGTCGGGTCTGCCGGTGCGATAACGGTTGAATTGGCAATCGCACGCATGATCGAGAGGTCTTCCTGCCCCTGGTGGGTCACCCCGTCCGGTCCCGGTGTTATTCCACTGTGGCTGGCGGCAATCTTGACGTTCAAGCGAGGATAATGAATGCTGTTTCGGACCATGTCCAGAGCGCGCATGCTGGCAAACACCGCATAGGTGGAAGCGAACGGAATCAGTCCGGTTGTGGCCATGCCGGCGGCAGCCGCGAACATGTTCTGTTCGGCGATGCCGAAATTGAAGGATCGGTCCGGGAATTTCTCGGCAAATTTGTTGGTTCCGATCGACTTTGAAACATCGGCATCCAGCACGACTACCTTGGTATTTTTCTCTCCGATTTCCAGCAAGGTCCTGGCATAGGACGCCCGGGTGGGCTCGCCATTGGTACGGGTGAAAAAGTCCCCTGCTAACAGATCGGTAACAATATCGGGCCGAACGAAATGATAGTTGTTATTGCTCACAGCTGCACCTCCTGATCTCATCCAGAGCCTTGTCCGCATCTTCCCGGCAGGGCGCTCTTCCGTGCCACTCACAAACATTTTCCATGTAAGAGACCCCCTTGCCTTTAATAGTGTGGGCGATAACCATGGTCGGGGCGCTCTTATGTGTTTTGGCACCTTCAAGCGCCGTCACGATGGCCGACATGTCGTGACCGTCGATTTCAACAACATTCCAACCAAAGGCCCGCCATTTGTCAGCGATTGGTTCGATGGGCATCAGTTCATCCACAAAGGCATCGTTTTGCAGGTTATTGCGGTCCAGGATGGCGGTGAGATTATCCAATTTCCACTTGGCACCGGACATGGCCGCTTCCCACACGGAGCCCTCCTGAGACTCCCCGTCTCCGATAATCACCCAAACGTGATAATCCAATTTCTGCAACCGTCCCGCCAGGGCCATGCCGATACCCACGGACAGACCATGCCCTAAGGAGCCGGTAGTCATGTCGATGCCGGGAACCTTGTTCATGTCCGGGTGGCCTTGAAGAATGCTGCCCATGCGCCGCAAGGTCCCTAAGTGTGATTTTTCGAAAAAACCGCGCTCGGCCAGGGCCGCATACCAGACCGGACAGGCGTGTCCCTTAGAAAGAATGAACCGGTCCCGATCCGGCCAGTGAGGATTTGCGGGGTCGATCCGCATCAGTCTGAAGTAAAGTGCCGTGACAATGTCGGTCGCGGAAAGGGATCCCCCCGGATGGCCGGCTCCGGCCGTGCAAATCATCTCGATAATGTCACTTCGGATGACGGCCGCCATTTGCTTGAGTTCATCAACAGACATCGGTTGCTTTGTTTGGGTCATTTTAATATGTACTCCTAATTTGGTTTTGAGCGTAACCATTTGTAAACACTTACGATTACAGACGAAAAAGTTCGTTTTCGACAAACTGCCAGGTGGCCAGATAATCGCCTTGGGCCATCAACTGATCGATCCTGTTGACGCCGATCTCATCCAGGCGGTTCCATATCTTATTGGTCAGACGGCTGTTGGCCTCGAATGTTCCTTTAATGTCCCAGCGGGTCGGTGACGTGTCGGAAGTGAGATAGTCCTTGTAACCATATTTCTTTAAGTAAAAGATAAATTCAACGTATTCGAGAAAGTGTTTGGTGCCGCAGAAGTAATCCCAATCCCAGCGACCATCGTTATCGTTGATGTGGATGTAATACTTGTAGGGGCTTTCAGCCAGAAGAACAAAAGCCTCGGCCGGATTTTCATTTCCATACATGGAATGACCAAAGTCGAGGGTCACCCCCATCTCGTGGTTCTGAATGTCGTTAAGCAGACAAAGGGTTTTGGCGACGGAGTCGAGAAAACAACGCCCCCGGGTTTCGCTGGGCTTGTATTCGATAAAAAGCGGCACTTCCGTTTTGTAACTCCCGGCCTCACCGAAACACTCAACCAGGTACTTCCAGGTCCGGGCATAATCATATTGAAACGCGAACTCGTATCCATCACCCAAAGGACAGCAGGTTACCTTGTCGGCCCCGATCCCGGCGGCAAAATCCTTGGCTTCTTTTATGAACCGGACGGCTTTTTGCCGGACATCGGGCATATGGGATGTCAGTCCCCCGTTGCGAAACTCTGGTTCAGCCTTAACGTTGACATTGACGGCAGCTACTCTTAGACCGAATTTATTCAGAAGCGTTCGGGTCTTATCAATATCTTTGACTTCATAAGGATAAACAATTTCTACACCGTCGTAGCCATCAATGGTGGCCATCAGCGCGAACTTTTTCTCGAGATCAAGCGGCTCGTTGTAGTCGTGGAAACGATCTTTGGTCCGGGATAGGAACCCCGTGATGATACCCATTTTCAGCATGCTAACCTCCTTGAAGGCCTAATCCGTATTTTCATGATAAATTTTAACAGCGCTTAATTTGACATAATTACGAAGCATTCAATTTATTCTGACAGTCAATTAAGCAGTACCTTTTGTACCCTTGTAAGACAGATAAAATGCTAACCCGAATATTTGATGGAATTTCCGGGCTAAAATATTCTTTCCCTTCAGGCCATACGTCGGCACGACCGCTAACGGACAGAACACGGGCAACCGGAATCAATTGCGGAACTTTGGTTATTGCATTTATTTCGTCGCGTTTTTCTTCCGACGAAATAGACGACCGACAACCAGGCTTTTGAATCTTCGATAAAATTCGAACTGGCTGATCACCGTCCACACGATAATTAAGAAAAGGATCAATGAGACCGGTCGGGTAAATACGGGGAGAAAACTTCCCTGGGAAACCATCAGGGCGCGACGCAGGTTTTCGTCTGCCATCGGCCCGAGAATCACACCGATAACCAACGGCGCTATGGGATACCCCATCTCGATTAAGAAATAACTGACGATACCCACCGGTAGCATCAGGTATAAGTTAAATATATTCAGCCCCAGTGAATAGGAACCGATGATGCACAACACGCCGATGATGGGCATGAAAAGCTGGAGTGGGGATGCGCAGCACTTTAACCACCTGTTTGGCCAGCAACATTCCGGTGATCCACATGGCGCCCGAGGCCAGCAGCAGAATGGCGGCCACCTCCATGATAAAGGTGGGATGCTCGAAAGTGATCATAGGCCCCGGTTGTACCCCGTGAAGCATCAGTGCACCCAGCAGCATGGCGGCCGGTGGACTGCCGGGTATACCCAGATTTAATAGGGGGATCTGGGCGCCGCCGACGCACGCGTTGTTGGCGGTTTCGCTGGCCAGAACACCCTGAAGTTCGCCTTTGCCGAACGTCTCCGGATGCTTGGATGTATTCTTGGCCGTGCCATAAGACACCCAGCCGGCAATGTCCTCCCCGATTCCCGGAACAGCGCCGATGCCGACACCGATCAACGCCGACCGGATGATGGCCGGGATATTGCGGATAACCGTGCCGATTTCGGGAATTATGCGCTGCAGTTTCTGCGCCTCTCCAATCTGGAAGCGGTCTTTTAAAACCTGGATAATCTGGGGAATACCGAAGGCTCCGATAAGAACAGGCACCACCTCAACGCCGCTGTCCAACTCCGGCAGGCCAAAGGTAAAACGTGGATAAAATTGCAGCAGGTCCCGCCCCACACAAGACAGGAACAAGCCCAGGAAACCGGCAATCCAACCCTTGATGACAAGATCCGGGCTGGTCAGAGTACCGCTGATCAATATCCCGAAAAACGCCAGAAGAAAGAATTCGAAAGAAGTAAACTGCAGCGCGAAGTGTGAAATAATTGGGGAGATGCTGACCACGAAGAGCATGCTAATGGCTGTCCCAATGGCGGAAGCAGTGGTGGTCAGACCAATGGCCCGCCCGGCTTCACCTTTACACGCCAAGGGGTAGCCATCCAAAGCGGTGGCTGCTGCCGCTGCTGTTCCGGGAATATTGATCAGAATGGAGGCATACGACCCGCCGTAGGTGCCGCCGACATAGATGGCGAGCAGGCACACCATGGCCATTGCCGTGTCCATTCCGTATGTCAGTGCCGTAAGCAGCGCCACCCCCAGGGTGGAGGTCAAGCCAGGCATGGCACCGAACATTATTCCCAGTAAGACAGAACCGAAAAGGACCGCCAGGCTCGTCGGGTCCGAAGCAAGATTGAGAACAATACCGAAAAAGGTCCCGATACGTTCGAACAACTCCATAAGTATACAGGCTCCTGAATGGTCAGGTTAGAAGTGGTTTCAAAACCCCACCTAACACCCAATCCGCCAATGGCGGACAAATTACTGCGTTGTGGCCCTCCTCAGTTAGCGACAAGGGGCTCTACCCCGGACACTGAGTACATACAGCCGTGCATGCTGCGTTTTTTCGTCGCCCCGGGCCTTGTTCACTCGGGCGTGATCTGAAGTTTTAAAACCACTTCTAAAAATCCCAGTACCAGATGGCATCCATTACGGCGACGACCAGGCCTTCCTTCGGCATGGGGACCAGCAGAAAATATTTGAAAATCGGACATATGATAAATGGAACAATGACAGCCAGAATCAGGCTGGTTCTATATTTTTTACGTAATAGCAGTGAATGACGCGTTAAGGCCCAGGCATAGGCAGCGTAAGCGATGATGAAAATAAAGGCGAGCCAATCACTGGGGTAGGGCACTATGGTTTCTAAAATCTTTGAAAACCCCAGAGTAAAATAGACCAGACAGGCGATAGTTCCGGTAAGATAAAAGTAAAACAATTTTTTCAGCAGGACATCGTTATCGAAGTAAAACATGCTGATAAAGGCGATAAGGAAAAGCACACTCCCCAGGAGAAAATCGATACGCGGTATGTTCAGAAAGACGAAAGCGATGAACAGGACCGCCATGGCATAAAACCGCATCACCGGGGGAGTTTTTAAGTACCGGGCCAATTCCGGGCCGGTGAACCAGCGTAAAACGTTTTTGAATTCTGCGTATCCCACTTCTTTCAACGCTGTTCGGACGAGCAACGCCCCCAAAAGGGCGATCATCCCACCGACTAACAAGGGAAACAGCGCCGGAGAGACGAACCAGACGTTCTGCACGCCCCCCCAGGAATCCTTCATGGGCATTTTAAGTCCCTGGCTGACAATCCACAGGCCGAATAGAAAAATGAGCCCCCCTGAAAAGATATCGGCCTTGCGGAGTTTGTCTTTTTCCATCATGGAGAGTAATCCTCCATCAATTTCGGAATTGAGTTTGAGCTGAATTTTGGCGTCGTATCTGCAAAGCGCCTCTGTTTTTTAGCCTTTGATAAGATTGCCCGGCAGGGGCGGGTATTGGAGACCTTAAAGTGAGTGCAGAAATACCCGCCCTTGAACCGGGGTTCATAATTTATGGTTTAGGTATACCGAGAGAAGCCGGATCAACCGTCGCCGCCTTCAGTTCCCACAAAGTCCAGGCGAAATTCGATTCGAGCGCGTCAAAAACAGCTTTTGAGTCCGCATTGGTTTTGCCTGAAAGCAGGTAGTAATTCTCCTTAGCCCAACTTTTCACCTTTTCGGTTTCCATTGCTTTCTTAAAAGCATCCACGAGGACTTTTTTGGCATCATCCGGAGTGTCGGCCGGAACAGCAAAACCGATGGCCTGCGAGATAGGCAAGTACTTGGATAGGCCGGGGTAGGAATCGAACGCACTGGGGATGGTTCCAAGACCTTCAACATCGAACGAATCGGGAATCAGCATGCCCAGGGCTCTTAGTTTGCCGCCACGCAACAGCTGCTGCTGTTCGGCCAGAGAGGTGACAACTACCGAAACCTCGCCGGTCATGGCAGCATTCTGACTGGGGGCCGACCCCTTGTATGGGATGAAGTTGAACTTGGCACCCGAGCCGTTTTCTACGGCCAGCAAGTTTAGGTGATGGATGGAGCCAGCGCCGCTGGCTGCCGCCTTGATGCTTTTGGGGTTGGCCTTTGCCGCTTCGATCAGGTCTTTAAGTGTTTTGTACGGGGTATCGGGGGTAACCGAAATAATGTCCGGTGAACCGCCAACGATAAAGGTATCCCACACGTCAAATTTTTTATCCCAGCCGCCCTGAACACCCGCGGTGACATTGGATTCAGACAGGCCGCATAGCGTGTAACCGTCATGGGGCTGGCTGTATGCATAATTCATCCCCACCGAACCGGCGACACCACCGGTTTTATTGATGACGTTGATGTTGACACCCAGAATTTTTGCCATTTCGGCGGTTATAATTCGGTTGCAAGTGTCGGTACCGCCGCCGGCGCCCCATACAACCACATCGGTGATGTTGCGTGCCGGAAACCCCTTCGCGGCGTACGCCCCGGTTCCCAGGGCCAGCAGAATGACCGTACAAAGGATCAACATTTTTTTCATTTCATTTCCTCCTTTTGGTTTCAAGTGTGCAGACCTCGTTCGACCGACCGTTGGTCCGCTTCCAATGGACTTTGGTGGTGTCCGCGAGCCAAAGTATCTGCGCTCTCATCGCGAGCTGAATCGGTGCGATAAAAGCTCCTGATTGCTTCCTAATCATCCCTCCTTTCCCCGTCTTCAAGCGCGATCAACGAAACAGCGATCGTTTCGGAGATGCGGATAGAAAATAATTACTTTCATCGTCACTCACCCGAGGAGATGCCTCGCGTTCGGGCATCATCTCGAATGGAATCGGTGTTAAATGAAATCTATCGCTGATCGCCATCTCAACTTCATTCAGCTTCAGGCGTTTAAAAGGCTTGATCCACGGGGCGGTTCTCGGCAATGCGTCTGACCGGACCATTGGCGTTGGCCGTAATGTCCGCTATCTGACCGTCAGCATCCTTTTTGAGTCTCGCGATCGATTTCTTGAAATGTGCTCGCATCATCTCTTCGGCCTTCTCGACATCTTTTCGGCAGATCGCGTCGATTATGGCCCGATGCTCCACAATGGTCTCATTTGGCGAGCGGACAAGACCTTCAGACGACACTACCTGATAGGAAAAACTGATGATATTGTAGGTCTGGAGGATACTTTTTAGGAACTCTTTGGCCCCGATTTCGGTAACATAATTATGGAAGCGACGGTCTTCTCGGGCATAACCACTGATATCGGTGATGACGCCGGATTTTGTAAAGGAATTAAAAAATCCTTTCAACTTTTTGCTTTTTGCGTCGGTGATGTAAAGGGCGGCCCGTCTGGCCGCAAGACCTTCCAATACCTCTCGGAGTTCAAAGATACTGACCATCTCCTGCTTGGTAAAAAAACGGACAAAGAACCCCCGCCGGGGTTTGGCCTCGACCAATTTCTCTTTTTCAAGATATTTTAGCGCACTCACGAGGGGGGTGCGGCTGATGCCCAATTCATGAGCCAGTTTTTCCTGAGAGATTTTGTCCCCCGGCAGCAGTTTGCGCTCGATGATCATCTGCTTGATGATCTGGTAAGCCTTCTGATCCAGGTTCGCATGCATGCGGCCCAAATTTTCCATTGCCCAGACTTTCCTTCGGTTCGCCCTTGGCACCCATCGCACCTTTGATGATGAGGCCAGTGGGATCAAAACCTATTTGAATTTTGCATACAAAATTCAAATATCGGAATCAGTATTGTGTGTCAACAGTTTTGTTTTATAAAATATTTAATAATATTTACAGGAAGTTAAATTATAATTATCTGAGCCTTCGGGGAGTTTTCATCAACCGGGAGCGGAGGGAACGATCAGCGACTTCAGCGCGCAAACTCATGCATAAGGTAACTTAAGGAAAGAACATATTTTCATTATAATATAGAACTGTTAAACCTACTTCACAATTTATGGTCCCCATCTAACAGCCCAGGGTTTCCGCTGCTCTTTCCCGAGGCTGCCGAATGCATTCTGATCCCACCGCGGCGAGATCTGCTTTCGCTGCTGATCATTCCCTCCGCTCTGGTGCAGCATTTGCGGGAAAAACTCCCCGACCCCTTAATTATCTAAAAAGAATTGATCATTAGGAGCAGCAGCGGCAGTACGACGATAAGCAAGGCTGTGGTGAAAAACCAGCAAGAGTTGGCCAGGTCTAAGTCAAGATCGAATATAGACGGTGGTATGAGGGCATTGAAGGCCACCGGCATGGTCGAAAGGATCATCACAACCTTGAGGGGCAAACCATTGTCTATCGTACCATAGCCGATAAGGTACGCCAGTGTGGTTATGCATACCGGAACGATGAAAAATTTAATCATGGATATAATCAAACATTCGCGGAAATAGTTGCGGACGCTTCTGAATTTCATCGCCAGGCCGATCGATACCAAAAGAAGCGACGTTCCCACAGGAATGAAAACAGAGTTGATGGTCTTAAAATACCCGGGCCGCGGAATTCCGGACACGTTGAGAAGCGCGCCAATCGAAATGCTTGCTAACGCAACGACAATGAAGGGGTCTTTGGCAAGATCCTTGAGGCGATCTATGGTGCGCTCCGTTTTACGGTCAACACGGCTGTAAAACTTGGCCACCGGGAAGCCAATGGCGTAATAGCTGAGTTCCTCAAAAATTTTATAAATCGGAACCAGAGCGAACCCTTTTTCACCGAGAAATATGAAACAGACCAGGGCACCGATGGAGCCGATATTGGTAAAGGCCCCGCAGGGAATCAGGGCACCGGTCTTGCGCGGTTCGAGCTTTATGGCCCGAGCCGCCCCCCACGCCAGAACACCGCCCAGGGTTATGGCTGAAAACCCGATAAATGGCAGGGCCGCAATCGAAACCGCCTTGATGTTGACGATCCAGATGGCCCCCAGTACCGTCACCGGCAGAAAAAAGAGCAGGGCGATCTTTTGCAGCAGTTTTCGAACTGTATCCAGCGGCACCGGCAGACGGAGGACGCCGCGATTGGAAAAAACCTGTATGGCATAACCCAAGGCAACGCCAAAGAATATGAGACTGAAAGAATAGACGAATTTGGTCATACTCTTCCTTTTGTTTAGTATGAATAACGGACGACTATGGACGTGAAAGGGCTCATTTATTCGATATATTTCCATTTTGCAAGTCAATGACCGAACCGCAGTCGATATATTCGTCACCCGGGGTTCTTACTGAACCCTGTTGA
Organism: uncultured delta proteobacterium; assembly: GCA_963719015.1. Classification (GTDB taxonomy): domain Bacteria; phylum Desulfobacterota; class Desulfobacteria; order Desulfobacterales; family SG8-13; genus JARFQH01. Next base: position 15,680 of record CAVRBA010000026.1, read on the forward strand.
CAGGTCGTATCTCAATTTCTTACACTTTGCAGCATTGAAAGAAGGCAATCACAAGTCGCATCATCAACGCATTTCTAAACGGAAGCAATGATTAGAAGTGGTTTCAAAACCTCAGATCACGCCCAAGTACAATGTGTGCTCCGACGAGAATACGCAGCCTATACTTGAAATATTTGAGTATTTTGTGAAGGGCCACAACGCCGTGATTTGTCCGCCTTTGCGGATTGGGTGTTAGGCGGGGTATCGAAACCTCTTCAAGGCAAACCCATATCAGCAGAGGAATGAAACACCATGCAAAACACCCAACGTCGCAAAATCGTCGTTGCCGTGGCACCGGTGGGTAAAGGGAATTCACCGATTGACGGCAACCCGTTGAGTCCCGAAGAGGTGGCCCGAGCGGTTGTTGATTGCGCCCGGGCCGGCGCATCTATGGTGCATCTGCATGTTAGGGACGCCAGCGGCCAACAGACCGCTGAGATGGTTGCATTTTCCCACACGCTGGATCTTATCCGAAACGAATCTGACATCATCGTCCAAGGGTCCACCGGCGGACTGGCCGACCTGTCGCTCGAAGATCGTTGTGTCGCTGTCGATGAGCCCAGGGTCGAGGTGGCTTCGCTGAACATGGGGTCGGCCAATTTCAAGGAAACCGTCTACATCAACACTTTACCGGACATCCGCTACTGGGCGCGACGGATGCGTCAAAACAAGGTGGTACCTGAACTCGAAATTTTTGAAGCCGGCATGATCGCGGCCGCCTTTCGCCTGATCCGTGAAGAGGCCATCACACCCCCTTACTACTTCAATGTCTGCCTGGGGTTTCATCACGCCCTGCCGGCCGATCCGACCAGCCTGTTTTTTTTGAAGTCTATGATACCGCCCGAAAGCTTTTGGGGACTGGCTCATGACGGCATGACCGACCTGTCGTTGCTGGCAGCTGCCGTCGGCCTGGGCGCATCGATCGTACGGGTGGGATTTGAAGACAGTATATTTTTTGCACCGGGTGAAGCGGCGCGAACCAATGCGGAGCTGGTGGAAAATCTGGCCGATATGATTCGCCGCATGGGTTGCGAATTGGCCTCTCCGGAGGAGGCCAGGCGGATACTTAGTGTCCATCCATAAATGGCCCTTTTCCCGCTGGGAGATGTTCTCCGTGGGTTCCCGGCGGTGGCGGCGAAGATCGCATCCGGCGATCGGCCTCACGGTAGGATTCGGGGCTGCCGATGTCGAGCCGCCGGGCATCGAGCCTCATGGCGGTGACCCGCTCTTTGCGGCAGAGGTAATCGATAAAATATCCCAATGCGTCGACCGGACCGCAAGATTCCAAGAACTCATCCAAAACGACCCGGGCAGATGATCGTAGGAAGTACAGTGGCGGGCAGAGCCAACCGGATGGTGGGTGGACCGGTTTTTCGAGCAGCCGCATTACGCGGTCGTTGTCACCGAAAACCGGCACCCCGCTTCTTTTCAGGATTTCATCATTGTCTTCCGCCAATGCCACGATCCTGTGGTCCTTCCCGGAAACGAACCGATCCCACAGTTCTTGGACGCTGAAAAGATAGATATTGTCGCCTGCCGATACCAGTACCGGACCGGTGGTTGACGAATGGCGAAATGCCAGTTGAAGGTCAACACAGGCACCGAGTCGCCTCTCTGCGGTTGACGCACCGTTGTTGTGAACGATGATGTTTAAATGGACAGATTCCGTGCGGTTCAGCCGGGACTTTCGCCAGTGGAGGAAATGTGCGGCGAACTTGGCGTTGGTGACGACATGTATACCGTCCATATCAGGCAACGCGGCAATTTGGTCGACCAGGTAATCAAGTACCGCCCTCTCGGCCACCGGAAGCAGGGGTTTGGGAAAACCGGCGGTCAGCGGGTACATGCGGGTTGCAAATCCGGCGCAAAGCAGGATCGCTATCATCCGTCACACCCTCCACGGATGGTAAAGTGAAAATAAAGACTCGGACTTTATTTTTTCACGATCTGTTTTTCAAGCTGACTGGCAATATCGAGGGCGATGTTCATGGCATCATTGATTTTAAACAACATCACTTTCAGGGTTTTCAATGATGCCGGCGTGGCCACGATCTCTTCCTTCCCGTCAAGCAGGGTTTGAAGCCCCAGAGAGCGGTCGGCAAATCCGTTGAGTTTCGTCGCGAAAGCACCGATTTCCTCGGCCCATTTTTTTCGTTCTTCTTTGGGAAATACCACGCGGTTGTTCCCCATTCCTTCTTCCAGCACATCGATGCCGTAGTCTTTAGAATCTGCGATTATTTCCCACATCTTTTTATCATCCTTTCTCCAGGCGATCGCCGGCCTCGAATTGATACGTTATGGTGCACATAAATTACACACATTACTTACAGCTTCCCACCCGGGGAAACAAGTGCTTTTTTGATTTGATCGACGCCATGATCCTGGATAATCGTTCAAAACCAGGATGGCATTGCGGAAGTTGGGTGTAAAGTGTTATAGTATGTATTTTTTGAAACGGTCACCCTGTTATCCCTGCATGACAATACTCATTCCAATTCGGGATTTATAAAAAGATGGAACTTCATTTTACACACACCAACGGCCCTGCAGATGACGCCATCGATCGGCTGATGGAACTTGTCGGGGGAATTGGGCGCCAGGAGATCGTCCGCGAAATGATACTGGCGGCCCTCAAAGCCGGTCAGGAGGACGAGCAACAGGCCGACTTGAAACTGATGAACACCTCGTTGAAGGAAATGCGTTTTACGGCCAAGGTCTTCGGCCCCTACCGACATGTCAAAAAGGTTACCGTCTTCGGATCGGCCCGTACCAAGGCCGATGAGCCTCTGTATAAAACAGCACAAGAGCTGGGCCGTCAACTTGTCGCGAACGGGTACATGGTGATTACGGGTGGCGGCCCGGGCATCATGCAGGCGGTCAATGAGGGCGCAGGCATCGAGCACTCATTCGGTGTCAATATTCGCCTTCCCTTCGAACAAAAGCCCAATCCGGTCATCGACGGCAACCCCCGCTACATCATGTACAAATATTTCTTCAATCGCAAGGTGGCCTTTCTGAAAGAAGCCCACGCGGTCATCCTGTTTCCGGGCGGATTCGGAACTCTCGATGAAGCCATGGAAAGCATTACCCTGCTTCAAACCGGTAAACGCTATTCCCTGCCGCTCATCTTTATCGAGGAACCAGAAGGGAAATACTGGTCCCAGTGCCTGGCGTTTTTCAAAAACGAGCTCTTGCAGCGCGGTTTCATCAGTGAATCCGACTTCAACCTCTTTGAGCGAGCGGATTCGATTGAAAAGGCCATCGACAGGATCAACCGCTTCTACCGCTGCTATCACAGCCTGCGCTATGTCAAGGATCAGCTGGTCATCCGTTTGAATATGTCTCCCGAAATGGAACGCATTCGGAAGCTGAAAGCGCAATTCAAAGACATCCTCAAGCCTGGTGGCGACATGATCCTCGCAGCGGCCTTTCCCGAAGAAGAAGACGAACCGGAAATTGCCGACCTACCGCGCCTGTTAGTCGATTTCAATCAGGGGGATTTTGGAAGGTTGCGCCAATTTATCGACGCTCTCAACGCTGATTAACGGCAAACCTGTATTCAACGGGGGAGTACAAATCTACGGCTTCATCTCTTGAAGAATTTGCTTAACCAAGTTGCCGTCAGCCTGTTTGCCGAAATGCTTCATGATCGGCCCCATGGCCTGCATCGGGCTCTTGAACTGCGTAAAATCGATGTTTGCAGTAATCCAGGTCACGATGTCCTCTCTGGCAGCCATTTGAGGTAGATAACGCGCCAACGTCTGCAGATACTCGGACGATTCCTCCTGTTTGGCCTCCAGGACTATTTTTTCGCTTTTGACAAGCGTCCGGATGATGTCGAGAACGTCGTCATCGGTAATTTCTGCCGGCTTTTTGGGCCGGGTTGTCTTCTTTCCGCTTTCCAGGGTAAGAGGGACGGTCAGACCCGGATATTCGGACATGATCTGCCGCAGGGCATCCCGGACACCGTGGTCTTTATTTTTCAAAGCGGTCTTCAGATCGAGTTTGATTTTATCGGGTAAGGCTAACCCGGTTTCCTTGTCCCAACCGTATGGGGATCGTTTTTGATCGGACATCGTCGTCTCCTTTTATGAACCGTTTTTTATTCATTTATCAAAAAGCGCTCCGGTGCACAAGGTAACGCTCCCCAAGGTTTCGATATATCGTGGTGATCAAAAAAACGGTCCGTTATTCCAGAGTTTTTTTAGAACCACTCATATCGCCCTTCTGTATTTGGGAATTTATTTTTAAAAAACGGTATAAATGAATCTAAATGAATACCCGCAAAATGCTGCGTTTATCGTCCGCTATCATAGAAAAAGCCAAAACACTCGGTGCATCCCTGGCTGGATTGGCCTGCGTAGATGACCTGAAGAAGGCGCCGTCATCATTTACCTTCGCCCATCAGTTTGTTGCCGCCGACAGCGGCGCTGGCGGCCGCCAAGAGGGTGCCCTGAAGGACACGCCGGGAAAAGTGACTTGGTCTGAAGACGCAAAGAGCGTTTTGGTAATCGCCGTCGAACACCCGGCGGATAAGCCCGAAATGGACTGGTGGTTCGATGTTGCCGACCCTCCCGGAAACCGTCTTCTGGCCCGGATCATCACGGATTTGTGCGCCTGGATCGAGCAATCGAACGGAATCCGGACCTTCCACATGCCTTACCAGGTTGAAAAAGGCGGCACTTACCTGAAAGATGTGTCGGTATTGGCCGGTCTGGGCTGCATCGGAAAGAACAATCTTTTAGTAACCCCGGAATACGGACCACGGGTACGCCTGCGGGCCCTAACCTTGGATGCGTATTTCCCCGCGACCGGACCGATCAATTTCGACCCGTGCATCGGCTGCGACGCCCCCTGTCGACATGCCTGCCCCCAGAACGCCTTCAACTGTCGGGGCTACGAAATGGAAGCCTGCGGTCAGAACCGCCTGCCGGGAAGAAACGGTGTCTATTCTCGCCCGATGTGTACCATTCAGATGGATAAGGATATTGCGGTCGCCGAAGAAATAAGGATCAGGCGTTTCGGCAAACCGGTCAAAATCATCAAATACTGCCGCTGCTGTGAATTTGCCTGTCCAGTGGGAAAGTAAATCCTCAAGAGCGATTTTTCTCTTTTAAAAGTCCGCCGGAAGGTTCTATAATACCAGGTAATGATCTGGCGCCTGAAATCTTTCCTAACCACCGGCATCTGGCGGATTCGTTCGCGCGATCTTCAGCCGGTAAAAGCGTTCTTTCTCCGCCACCTGCGCATTTTAGCCCTCACTGCCCGCGAATCCGTTAAAGACAAATGTCTATTGCGGGCTTCGGCCCTGACCTTCTACTCTTTGTTATCCATCGGACCGGTAGTGGCTCTGGTGCTGGGAATTGCCAAGTCATTCGGGCTGCAAAACCGCTTCGAGACGCAAGTATTGGCCAAGCTTCCGGCCCAGAAAGATGTCCTCGACCAAATCTTAAATTACGCTCACGTTCTACTGGAAAGTACACGCGGAGGGGTCATCGCCGGCATCAGCGTTGCCGTGCTGTTGTGGTCGGCCATGAAGGTATTGAACCACCTGGAACAATCCTTCAACGACATCTGGCAGGTCAAGAAATCGCGTTCATGGAAGATGAGAATCACCAACTATCTGTCTTTCCTGGTCCTGTCGCCCCTTTTTCTGTTGATTTACAGCAGCATCCCTGCCTTCGTCACCAGACAGCTCGATGATCTCTCGGCCAAAATTACCCTGCTCGCCAAGATCAGCCCCACAATTTTGGAGCTGCTTCAGCTTTCTCCCTACTTGCTTATCTGGGCGGTATTCTCTCTGGTCTACCTTCTGATTCCGAACACCCGGGTCAAGGTGATCTCGGGCAGCCTGGCCGGTGTGCTGGCCGGCACGGCGTATCTCGTGGTTCAATGGGGACTCATCGATTTTCAGGTGGGCGTCACCCGTTACAATCCCATCTACGGCAGCCTGGCCGCTCTGCCGCTGCTCCTGCTGTGGATGAATGTCGGTTGGATTGTCCTGCTGATCGGTGCGGAATATGCGTATGCCCACCAGAATGTGGATCTCTACGAACTCGAACCCGACTACACCGGCATCAGTCCCCGCTTCAAGAAGGTGTTGACCCTTCAAATTCTCCACCGCATGGTGACACGGTTTTCCAATGGTGAGGAGCCGTTGAGTGCCGAACAATTCTCCCAGCAACTCGAAATACCGGTGCTTCTGGTACAGCACATCCTGAACAATCTGGTCGAAACCAGCCTGGTCTCTCCAATAGAAACCAATGGGAGCCGGGAGCCGGCATTTCAGCCCTCGAGTGACATTCATCGCTGGACAATCCGGCACATCATCGATGCGTTGGAACGGCATGGGGTCAACCGGTTGCCGATTGCCGAAACCGAAACGCTGAAATCGATCATTCGGGCCGTGGAAGAATTGAGTTCGGAGATGAACCGCTCGGAAGCCAACCGGTTATTGATGAACCTTTAACTCGAAATACTCGGGTTATACCGCTTTTCAAAAATAAATTCCGAGATTCGGAAGGGTGGTATAAGTGGTTGTAGAAAAAACATTCGAATAACGGAACGTTTTTTGACAACCACTATATGAGAGCCAACATCTGGTGAACAATTCAGGATAGACCGAAGATTCTCTAATTATTCTGATGAGCTTTTGGGGACAGGTTAGATTCCCACCTCACCGGCAAAATGGCAGGCGGCCAAATGGTGGGGGCCAATCTCACGTAAGGCCGGTTCGTTTGTGCTGCAGATATCTTGGGCATAAATACACCGGGTATGAAATCGGCAGCCGGAGGGCGGATCGATCGGGCTGGGGACATCCCCCTTGAGGATGATGCGCTGTTGCTTGCGCTTCGGGTCCGGCATCGGGGACGCCGAAAGCAAGGCCTGCGAATACGGGTGCAGCGGACTTTGATAAAGTGCCTTGCCGGGGGCGAGTTCGACGATTTTTCCGAGATACATCACCGCCACTCTGTCGCTGATGTGTTCGACCACGTGAAGATCGTGCGAAATGAAGAGATATGTCAGGCCGAATTCCCCTTGCAGATCCTTTAATAGATTAAGAACCTGGGCCTGAATCGACACATCCAGGGCTGAAACGGCCTCGTCGCAGACGATCAACTTCGGGTTCAAAGCCAGTGCCCGCGCCACACCAATCCGTTGCCGCTGTCCGCCGGAAAACATGTGCGGATAACGCCGCATTTGTTCCTGCCGCAAGCCGACGACTTCCATCAGGTACTTGACCCGCTCCTCACGCTCCTTGCGATTTTTCATCCCGTGAATCAAGAGCGGCTCGCCGATGATTTGGGCAACAGTTTTTCTGGGATTCAGGGAGGAGAAAGGATCCTGAAAGATAATCTGCATTTTTTTGCGTAGCAGGCGCATCTGTCTGTTGTCGTAGGCAAGGATGTTTTCACCTTCGAACAGTATCGTGCCGGCCGTTGGCTCCTCCAACCGCAGAATGGCTCGCCCGAGGGTGGTCTTGCCGCAGCCCGATTCACCGACCAACCCCAGTGTTTCGCCCGATTTAATGGCAATATTGACCCCGTCGACGGCCTTTACCGAAGCCATCTCCTTCATAAAAATACCGCCACGGATAGGATAATGTTTTACCAGGTCCCTGGCTTCCACCAGATAGGCACTCTGATTGCTATCAGACATATTTCAGACACCGGGCAAGGTGGTTGTCGCCCACACTGTACATTTCAGGTTCGATATGCCGGCAGTCCTCGAAAACGTCCGGGCAGCGATCGCTGAACAGGCAGCCGGTAGGCAGGTTGAACAGGGATGGTACGATTCCCGCGATGGCATAGAGACGACCCTCCGGTGTTTTATGGCCTAAAACGGGAATCGACCTCATAAGGCCGACAGTATAAGGGTGTTTGGGCGCTGCAAAAAGGGGGCCCACATCAGCATATTCCATCACCCGGCCGGCGTACATCACGGCAACACGTTGGGCCATCTCGGCAATGACGCCCAGATCGTGGGTGATGAAAAGTATGGCCGCCCCCGTCTCTTCCTTGAGTTTGTTCATCAGGTCCAGGATCTGGGCCTGAATGGTCACGTCCAAAGCGGTGGTCGGCTCATCGGCGATCATCAAGCGGGGGTTGCAGGCCAACGCCATGGCAATCATCACCCGTTGCCGCATACCACCGCTCATCTGGTGCGGATAATCGGAAAGTCGTTTTTCGGGCGCCGATATTCCCACCAGGCGGAAGATCTCTACCACCCGCGACCTGGCATCGCGACGTGATAGCCCCTGGTGCAGCCGCAGCACCTCAGCCACCTGCTCACCGACCGTAAATACCGGGTTCAGGGAGGTCATAGGCTCCTGGAATATCATTGATATGCGGTTGCCACGGATCCGGCGCATGCGGTCTTCGGGAATTGATAACAAATCAGTGCCATCGAAGATGATCCTGCCACTGACGATTTTCCCCGGCGGATCCGGAATGAGCCGTATAATCGAATGGGCCGTAACGCTCTTGCCGCAACCCGACTCCCCCACAAGACCCAGCGTCTGTCCAGCCTGAATCTCCAGGCTGACATCATCCACGGCCTTGGCCACTTGACCACGGACATAAAAGTAGGTCCGTAATTTCTGTATATCAAGAAGTTGGTTATTCATTGGATAAACAAACAGTCATGCGATTAGGCTGACATCCATCCGAGGATAGACACTATTACGGGTCCAATTGAAAAATGAGAAATAAAGTGGGTGGACACCAATTAGTGCCCATACACGGTGTTATAAATAGCGCTGATCAGTTTCCGATCCAAAAATGTGCAATATTCCGCAAGTTCAAGGAAATCTAAGGAATTGTGCGGATGCTTACTCGCGTGCGCCACACAAGCGATTCCGCTGATTGACCTCGAAATTGCAGAAAAGGGCCATTTATGATCGGAAACGAATTAATCTCTCAGCCGCGGATCAAGCGCATCACGCAGTCCATCACCCAGAAGGTTGAAACCGAGAACGGCCAGTAAAATGGCGATTCCGGGAAAGGTCATGACCCACGGCGCCCTCAAGATGAGGCCTCGGCTCCTGGCAATCATGCCACCCCACTCGGGGGTCGGGGGCTGAGCACCAAGCCCCAAAAAGCTCAGTGCCGCTGCATCCAGAATCGCCGAGGCCATGCTCAAGGTCGTTTGCACGATCAAGGGTCCCATGCAATTGGGCAGTATGCCCAGAAAGATGATCCTCAGATTGCCGGCACCAATGGATCGGGCGGCCATGACGTAGTCTTTCCCGCTCTCCTCCAGGACACTGCCGCGAACGATGCGGGCAAACCGGGGCACATATGTGACACCGATGGCAATCATGGCATTCTGCAAGCTGGGTCCCAGGTAAGCGACCACAACAATTGCCAGAAGTAGGTAGGGAAAGGCCAGAATCATATCCATAATGCGCATGATGATGCTGTCGATCTTGCCTTTGTAATACCCGGCAACGGCACCGAATAGAATGCCGAAAACAAACGCCAGACCGACACTGACGATCGCGACGATGAGGGAGACCCGCGCTCCAAAAATAATCCGCGACAGCGTGTCCCGCCCGAGTTCGTCGGTACCCAAAATGTATTTCGTTGTGCCCTTTTCATGCCACAGGGGCGGCTTGAGTTGATCGTAAAGCTCTGTCTCTAGCGGGTCATGGGGGCTGAGCAGGGGCGCGAAAATGGCGGTGAGAAAGAAAACAATGATAACCACCAGGCCGGCAACGGCAGTTTTGTTGCGCCACAGTTGGCTCATCTGTTCCAACATCGGGTGGCGATCTTGGGGATCCTTGTTTTTTCGTTCCACCTGCATGGATTCTGATCTTGCCTTATCAATCATTGGCGTTTGGTTGGTCAGGTCTGGTTTTTGGTGTTTAGTGATTTGTGTTTGGTGTTTTGTGTATCGTGTTTGGTGTTTGGTGTTTTGTGTATCGTGTTTGGTGTTTAGATTCGAGGGCACGCAGAATGTCCGATTTCAATACCCTGCTAGTTCATGCTGATTCTCGGGTTTATTACCGCATACAGAACGTCGACACACAGGTTGATAAGAACAAAGAAGCCGGCAATAAGGAGCGTACCGCCCTGAATCACCATGTAGTCTCTCTGCATGACCGCATCGTACATCCACTTGCCCACGCCGGGCCAGGCAAATATGGTCTCGGTCAGAATGGCACCGCCCAGCAGAACGCCAAACTGAAGGCCGATTGTGGTGACAACTGGTATGAGGGCATTGCGCAGGGCATGTTTGAAGATGACGTCGAGGTTCGAAAGGCCCTTGGCTTTGGCCGTCTTGATATAGTCCTGACGCAAAACGTCCAGCATAGCCGAACGGGTCATCCGCGCCACGATGGCTGTGGGGATGGTGCTCAGGGTCACTGCCGGCATAATGATGTGCCACACGGCATCCCTCAGGGCCGGCCAGTTGCGGGTCAAAACGGCGTCCAGAATATAAAAATTGGTGATCACCTCCAGATCAATCCCGATGCTCAAGCGGCCCGAGAGCGGTAACCAGCCGAGGTTGAGGGAGAAAATCAGCATGAACACCAACCCGAGCCAGAAAATCGGCATACTGACTCCTGCAAGCGCCCCGAGCATGCTGAGGTAATCAAAAATCGAATATTGTTTGGTGGCCGAAATGATCCCTAAAATGACACCGAAGAAGCAACTAATGCACAGCGCCACGAGGGACAGCTCAATGGTGGCCGGAAACCGTTGTCTCACCTCGATCCAAACCTTCTGACGGGTCCAGATGGTTTCTCCCAGGTCGCCCTTCAGCAATCGTTTGAGAAAAAGGCCGTACTGAACATAAAGGGGCTCATTAAGTCCGAGGTGCTCACGCATTTGTTCCAGGGACTCTACCGTGGCGCGTTCACCCAAAAGAAGTTCCGCCGGATCGCCGGGCGTCATGTGCAACATGAGAAAGACGATGACGGAAACCCCCAGCAGTGTGGGGATCAGGATCAATAATCTTCGAATCACGTATGCCAGCATAATAATCGATTATACCTTTTCGGCAGTTGGTTCGAAGCCTTCCGGTCACCCGAGTTTTGCACTCGGCGGACCGGGAGAGCAATTCCGGCCAAGGGAAAGAAGCCTCCCTTCCCCTTGACCGGTTCTTCATTTCAATCTGACCGCTTACCCGCTTTATCCAAAGGTTTTCACATTAAGCGGGTTACTCCAACCAGACGTTTTTCATGCGCACCGAGCTGGTGGGGTGCAGTTTGAAGTCTTTCACATTTTTTAGCGCCGGCCAGATAACCGTCGAGTGGGCCACCGAAATGACCGGAACCTCGTCGAAGATCAACTGGAGGGCCTCTTCGTAAATCTTCGCCCTTTCGTTTTGATCGATGGTCTGGCGCCCTTTGACCATGAGGTCGTGATATTTCTGATTGTGCCACTGGGTTCGAATGGCCGATGAGGCCAAACCGTCGAAGAGCACGGCCAGAAAGTTGTCCGGATCGCCGTTGTCACCGGTCCAGCCGAGCTGAAAGAGATCCATGTCCTCAGGCTGTTCTCGCTGACGTTTCAGATAAGTCCCCCACTCGAAAGTGACCACCTTGGCCGTGATCCCAACCTTGGCCAGGTCTGCCGCCATGGCTTCGCCAATCTTCAAACCATCGGGATTGTATGGCCGGGGAACCGGCATCGACCACAAGGTGATCTCGCCCAATCCCTTACCGTCGGGAAAACCGGCTTTTTTCAAGAGTTCCTTGGCTTTTCCAGGGTCATAAGCATAACCCGGGACCTTGTTGTTGTAGCCCCACATGGTGGGCGGAATCGGGTTCTTAGCCACCTGGCCCATCCCCTGGTAGATATTGTCCACAATCGCCTTACTGTTGATGGCGTATGCAATCGCTTTGCGCAGGTCGATGTTGCTCTTCCAAGGCTCTTTGGTGTGATTGAAAGACAGGTAGCCGATGTTCATTCCCGGCTGGGTGGGCAGCCAGAGGTTTTTGTCTTTTTCAGCCAAGGCAATGTCAGCCGGATTGGGGAACTGACAGATATGAATGTTGCCGGTTTTGAGTTCCAGAAAACGGACTGAGTTTTCCGGAATTGACCTGAAGATGATCTGGTCAATGTAGGGTCCGCCGGATTTGTCCCAGTAGTCCGGATTTTTATCCAGAATGATCCGGTCGTCCTTGACCCACTTCACGAACTTAAAAGGGCCGGTGCCCACCGGATTTCGGATGAACTCTTTGGGATTTTTCATAAATGCCGTGGGGCTGATGATGTCGGCAAAGTCCATTCCCATGTTGGCCAGAAACGGCGCTTCGACCCGCTTGAGCTTGAAGACAACGGTGTATTCATCCTTGGCCTCGATGGCGCCGACTGTTTCATCCATTTCCATGGAAACCCAATACTCCGGTGGTCTATCCTGGGCCGGAATCTCGAGGGCTTTGCCAAAGAACTTCACATTGCGTTCCTTCATCATGCGGCCGATCGAGAACACAACGGCATCAGCATTAAAGGGCGTTCCGTCGTGGAACTTGACACCCTTGCGAAGATGGAAGGTGTAGGTTAGCCCGTCCGGTGAAATATCCCAGGACTCGGCCAACCCCGGCTCCAGTGCCGTGGATTCGTCTTTATAGAACACAAGCGCTTCGTAAATATTGTCACAGATCATAAATGAGTTGCCGTCCGTCTCGTAGGCCGGGTCCAGGCCAACGCTGTCGCCGCCACGCCCGAAGACAAGGGTTCCCCCCTTCTTGGGTGCGGCCATCGCCGCACCGGCCAGGACAAACAAAAGCACGACCAACAAAATCGTTAACTTCTTCATACTTCTCCTCCTTTACTGTAGCAAATTGCGTGTTGACGGGCGCGCGCCGCCCCTATCCCTAAAATTCTATGCTTATACCATTCAGCTGACTTCCCAGAATCATCAGGGCATCTTAAAATCTTCACCGGCCTGTTTCACGAGCCGGATTCGCCCATTGCAAGGCATATTGGGTGCAATTGGTCTCGTATGTGGCATGCTAAGGTGCAGTGCCCGCCACAATTAACAGCAAAACGCACGAGAACCATCTCAAAAATATTCTAAGAGTGTTACGATCCGGCTCAAAATGCTCACATCCTGCATGTATGCGCCGCTTTTTCACCGTTTCGAGCCTTGCCATGGACCCTAATGCTTATTTTTGAGATAGGTTCTAAAAACCTGATATTATCTGTATTATAATAGCCACCTAGAAACTCTCATTAAATGTTCGGAAAAACTGCCAATGTCGCCGCTCATTCCGGGGAATGAAATTTAGAAACTCTCAGGCCTTTCCTTCAGCCGCCAGAGTGTCCATGAAGTTCTCGAGAAACCGGTAGAGCTTATGAACGCTGGCGATGTTCACGTGCTCCTCGTCGGTGTGCTGGCTCATATCACCATCGGCACCCCATACGATCCCTTTTATGCCGTACTGGAAAAGGTGACGGGCATCGCTGGCTCCGTGTTCGAAACCCAGTCGCGTGACACCGGTAATCTCCAGCGAGTCGATCCAGGTAGGGTGATTCACCGCCCATAAAAAGCGGTTCCCTTTCTTCGATGACAAGGCGACCGCTGATCTTCGCCTGCATATTTTTCACCAGCGAGTCGATATCATCGTTTTCCGTGTAGCGGATGTCAAATAGCGCCTCAGCCAAGTCCGGGACCTGGTTGACCGAATTTCCGGCCTGGATCCGGCTGAAATTCACAGTCCGGTGCCAGTGGTCCGGAATGGATTCTTTGAAAAAAGATTTGATTACGCGGTAATCCTCGATCAACTTTTCAATCGCATTTTCACCAAGCCAGGGTCGGGCCCCGTGGGCGGATTTGCCCTCCGAGATGAGTTTGAGCCGCAGTATGCCCTTTTCCTTGATGACGATTTTATCGAGACTACCGCCGTCCAAGGCAATACAGAAGTCGGCTTTCACCAGGGGCAGTACCTTCTGAGCGCCATTGGCCCCGCCGATTTCTTCATCGCCGGTGATCAGGATACCAAATGACAGGTCCCTCTGGCTGCCCCCCCGCTTGCGGAGCTTCTCAAGCTGTTCTTTGAAAAGAACCAGCGACACGGCAACGGCGTATTTGTCGTCGATACTGCCTCGACCGAAAAGCTTTCCATCCTGTTGCCATGGGTCAAACAGCTTCTCGGAGCCCGTTACCACGTCGATGTGGGTCATCAAGAGGACAGGAAACCGACCACTGTTTGGAACGACCAGCAGGGAAGGGGAGTTCTGAAAATTCAGTCGCTGAAATTCTACGCTGTGGGTGTTGAGATAGTTTTCAATAAAGTCCGCACAGCCTTGAATTTCAGCCGGATTGGCGTGGGTGGATTTGAACCGAACAAGTTCTTCGGTCAGATGAATTATTTCTTCCATGAGATTATGGCTCCCGGCAGGGTTTGTGATCACCGTTTCCCTGTACTATTTGATCCAGGAATTAGACCTTTTATTGTTCTTATCAGTGGAAATCCTGCACGGCAAGAACTTTTAGCTGCATTCGAAAGGACGGTGGAAACTTAAATTTTTCAGTCGATATGCTATTGGAATGGTATTAAATACGATTCGATCGCCCATCTGACGCCCTCACTATTCCCGGAATTTACCACTTGTCGGAGTTTACCTCAGCAGGTAAAGTATCTCGTTTTCCCAGACGGATAATCGTTAGAAAGCATGCCATGGACGGGTGGGTGGGGTTGAAAATATTCTGGGCAATTCTGGCTTCGGCAATCGCTCTGGCGGTTCTGGTTTGGTCCGCTCGGGCGCGCGGTCTGTTTTCCTGGCGCAAACGGTTGACGGCAGAACTGACATCAATTGAGCAAGCCGCCCAGGATCCGGGAGGACCGCAAAGTTGCGGCCTGCAGATTGTCGCAACCCGCTGCCGGGCCATCCTGCAGGACAGCTCACCGGAAGTTGCCGACCTGCAAGATCTGCCGTCATACTTCCGAGCAATCGCGGCCTGCTATCATCCGACGTCTGACAACCCTGAGCTGCAGGTCACTGTTGGCGCCGTCTTAAAAAGCGTTTCTGCATCACTGGATCGTCTTGACCACATTCTGAATCGCCCCGGATTGAAAAGAATCCGGGCGCTGAACGTTGGTCAAGTCAGAGCCACTCGGAAGTGGTACCTCCGGCTCGCCGGGTCCCTGCCATTTAAATGGTGGATTCAACACCACAACGCCATCCGGCAGATCGCAGTTTTTCGCTTCCTCATCTATGCAGACCCTTTGATGTTCGTGGCCTATGCTTCAAACCGCCTGACAATCCTGGTTTTGCTGAAGTATCTGCTTGTCGACCTGTACTTGTTCCTGGGAAAAGTCGCCGTAGAAGCATTTGAGAACGCTCCGGATGCGGTGGAAGGGGATGAAACGTCGGAAGCGGTACTTCAGGCGACCCTGGAAGAACTCCATTCTGCCGATGACATCATCCATGATGATGGATTATCGACCGACCCGCAGCTCATCGTCATTCGTCGCCAGTTGGTTGGGTTTACAACGCTCCTTTCGGCAACACCAACCCCTATAATGTGGTGGTCAGCCGTTATAGAAGCTGCCGATATCATTGCCAGAAAGTATTTTCCTGATGCCCCAAAACCCATAGAGGAAGCGATTTTGGGGCCGCTGCTGGATAGGTGCCGTCTCTGGATCGGCACACTCAACAGAGGAGATCGGTACCTGATTACACGTCAGGTATATCGCCTCAAACTAGAAACGGTTTTTAGGGCCAAAGACATTCCAGCCCTTATTCCCGGTGCGGTCAAAAGTATAATCGCAAAAGGTTTCTTCGCTTATGGATGGATCAAATGGCCGTTGCGGGTATACCGCTGGGCCAAGCGCCGCAGTCCGTGGTCAGTCGCCGTTGCCATCGGCTGGCAGGCGGCCAAAAAGGCGAGTCTTGCCTATTTCTACGGCCGTGCCTTCGACAGGGCCTGCCGGGGGCTGGAAGAAGTCTATCGGGAATCCCACCGGATGCGATGATGGTGGTACATCACCGGGAAAAGAAATTTGAGATTGCAGCGCCGATCTGATATGATACCAAGCGGATCCGAGGTAAAAAAGTCATCGAACTCCCCCAGCAAACGCCATGAACAGCCCTCAGGCGGAGAAATCATGAAAATATTCTTCCCCCGCATGCGCATCATAGTGATTGCGATCGCGCTATCTTCGACCCTCATCGATATAGGAATGGCTGCCGAGCCCTCCGAAGCGCTGGTCAATGCTGCCGAAATGGGCCTGGAAGATGAAGTGAAGCAACTGCTTGATTCGGGAGTGGATCCAAATGGCATAAACGCTTCGGGGTGGACCGCCCTGATGCAGGCAGCCATGAACGGTCATACGCAAATCGTTCAACTGCTGATCTCCCGTGGCGCTCGCGTCAATGTCAAGGGTGATGCCGGTTGGGAAGCGCTTATGCTGGCCGCTCAGTTCGGCCACCGGGAAATCGTTCACATCTTGCTGAAGCAGAAGGCTGATGTCAACGCGGTCAGTCGAAACGGATCGACCGCATTAATGTTTGCTGCTGGCAACGGCCATAACAACATCGTTGGAGACCTCTTGAAACAGGGTGCCGATGTCGGCATGAGGGATTACCTTGATCGTACGGCATTGATGTTCGCTGCTATCGATGGTTATAGCAAAATCACCAATGTTCTACTCAAACATCGATCGGACGTCAATGCGGTTGACAAGGAGGGCAACACAGCCTTAATACTGGCCGTCAAAAGCAACCACGAAGAGGTTGTCCGTGCTTTGCTGACTGGCTGTCCAGACCTCAATGTCAGAGACAGTAGCGGAAATACCGCATTTCAGTGGGCTGAAAACAAAAAGGACTCTCGCATTCTCGAACTGCTTAACTCCGCTGCACCGTGCAATTAATACCCAAAGCAATCTGTTCCCAGAGTTAGACAGCACATCGGACGGATCAATCTCCTTGCACAACATATCAGGATTGACCGGCGCAAAGCTCTTTTGTTATAATGCGTAAGGCACGCATGAACGACGTCTTGCCAAATGCAACAGTTTTCACAGCCTGTTGGAAAGTTCCAGTAAGGAAAGGATATGAGTGCATGCCAAAGCGGATAAAAAGCACCATAAAAGATGAAACCAGGATCACAGCTCGCTTGATCGACCTGATCTGTGATATGAGCATTCCGCAGCAACTGGAATTATTGGAGAAACTGGATAGCAATCAATATAAGGGCGCCCGAAGGGAGTCCAGGCACGACCGCAAAATTTTGGTCGCTTACGAAATCGATGACTATATCCACAAAGATATTACCCGCGACATCAGTAACACCGGTGTGTTTATAGAAACCCATTCTCCCCCGGCGATCGGCCAGCCCATTACCCTTTCCTTTTCATTTTCCGAAGATAAAAAACCGGTCAAGGTTTCAGGCAGAGTTGTGAGATCTACGCCAGATGGTTTTGCAGTCAAATTTCAGCGCCAATCTCGAAAGTAACCCCTCTTGGGATGTTGCCTCAATTTGATGGTTCCGCCCTGAAAAAGTCCCATCCTGAAATATTACTTTCATTGCCTTCAGACGACTCCTAATATTGACTTTCACAGAAAAAGTCATAAATTACCAATAATTCTGATTCTTTATTGAAAGCAGGTACGAAGAATTGAAATGTGATGCGGCCTCGAGCCTTCTGTTTGTAAACGGTGAGCTGTTATCAGCCCCTGATGCAAAGCTATTTGATCGCATCGGCGGAGATTCCGTATATGAAGTAATCAAGCTGCTCAGGGGGATTCCGTTGTTCTTCGAGGACCATATGGACCGCCTGCGCCGATCTATCGCGTTGCTGGGAATAAAAATCGACATTTCAAACCGCCGTGTCCGAACGGAAATCAGCTGCCTGATGGAAAAAACCGGCTGCCGCAATATTAACGTAAAGTTGGTTTGGTATCCGGCGGTTGAAAAATCGATCTTTCTGACGTATTTCATACAGCAGGACATACCGGCCAGAGAAGCATATCAGCAGGGCGTGCACACAATCCTGTTCAATGGTGAGCGCAAAAACCCACATGTTAAGGCGATCAAAACCTCCTTTCGCGAGCGCGCCACAACTTCCCGGGATGCGTCCGGTGCCTATGAAGCGCTGTTAGTGGATAGCAACGGCCATATA
This sequence comes from uncultured delta proteobacterium, assembly GCA_963719015.1. Lineage (GTDB taxonomy): Bacteria > Desulfobacterota > Desulfobacteria > Desulfobacterales > SG8-13 > JARFQH01. The sequence goes on from CAVRBA010000026.1 coordinate 33,798, forward strand.
TCCGAGGGGACGCGCTCAAATATATTCTACCTGATCGACAATCAGCTCTGCACGCCACCCTCCGGAAGTGTGCTACTAGGTGTGACGCGCCAGCACGTTATGTCCATTTGCCGCGAAATCGGAATTAAAATCAGGCAAAGAAAGCTGCACCGCGAAGATCTCAACCTATTGGAAGGGGCCTTCATCACCGGTACGACCATCGATGTGCTGCCGATCGGCTCAATTGAACACGTAAAGATAGCATCGGCCTCACACCCTACAATTGAATCGATCGCGCAGGCGTTCGACCGGCACGTGGCTGAAATTGTTGAAAAAAATACCCGAAATATAAGGAGTCCGATATGAAAAGTGGATTGAAATGGGGGTTGATTGCCGTGGGGGGTACGATTGTCCTGGTGCTCCTAATCCTTTTAATCCTGCCCGTATTCGTCGATGCAAATAAGTTCAAGCCGGTCCTCGAAAAAAAAGTCACCGAGCTGACAGGTCGACCTTTTTCCGTCAGCGGGAAAGTTGATATATCTTTTTTTCCCTTTGCAGGTGTCTCCTTTTCTGATCTTCATATGGGCAATCCACGGGGATTTGCCGAAAAGGATTTTGTAACCATAAAATCCTTTGATGTGCGGGTCAAACTGCTGCCACTTCTCTCCAGAGAAGTTCAAATTAAACATTTCATTCTGACGGATCCTCAGATCGTTCTGATTAAAGGTAAGCAAGGCCGCACGAACTGGGATTTCTCGATACCGAAAGAAGAAAAATCGCCTGCCGCAACGGACCAGGATTCGTCCGAAAGTGAAACAGTACCGGGCCTGCCGATCCGTTCACTGACCGTGGGCGATTTTTCGATCAAAAACGGAACCGTCACGTGGATCGACACCCCATCCGGTGCCCGCAAAACGATCGATCAGCTGGATGTGGTGTTTACAAATCTCTCTCTCGATCGGCCGATCGGGGTGAAATTGTCAGCTCGATTGGACGAAAAACCAATTTCCCTGAACGGAACCCTCGGGCCCGTCGGCCAGGACCCGGGCAAGGCCACGATACCACTGGACATGAACCTGAAGGCCCTCTCGGAACTGTCAGTGTCATTGAAAGGTACCGTGGCCTCTCCGGCAGCCAATCCCCGTGCCGACCTGACCATCGCTGTGGCTGAATTTTCTCCACGCAAACTTTTAGCAGCTTTGGGGCAGGACCAGGCAATTGCCACCCGGGATCCCGGGGTCTTGAACAGGGTGTCACTGCGGGCTGGAATTTCGGCGTCTTCCGATCAAATAAGCGTATCAAAGGGCGACATGATCGTTGATGATTCTAAATTATCATTCACCAGCCGGGTCGCGCAATTCTCCCGTCCGGACATCACTTTTGAGGCTGAAATTGACAGAATCGACCTGGACCGTTACCTGCCGCCAGCCTCCGAATCGAAGGCAACGGCATCTCCTGCGGGATCTGAGAGCAAATCGTCAACCGTTACCGGCAGTGGCAAGAAGACCGATTACGAGCCCTTGCGACGACTAATAATGAACGGGAAACTGAAGGCCGGCGAAGTGACCATTCAAAAAACCAAACTCTCCAATCTCAGCGTCGCCATTTTAGCAAAGGATGGCATCCTTCGAATGGCACCTCTCCAGGCCGATCTTTACAATGGCAGTCTCATCCTGAACTCTGATCTGAATGTCAGTCAGAATGTGCCTCGCAGCTCTGTCAAGTTGGGACTCAAAAACATTCTTGTCGGACCCCTTCTTAGAGACCAGTTACAGAAAGATGTTCTTGAAGGCGTCACGAACGGCAGCATTGACCTGTCCTTCCGCGGAGATACCCCTGAGCTTATCCGGAAAACATTGAACGGAGGCGGTGAGCTCCGGTTCAACGACGGCGCAATAAAAGGGGTCGATCTGGCCGGCATGATTCGCGGTGCCAGGGCCATGTTAAGCGGCGATACTCAAAGCATCGACGTCGGCTCTCGCACGGACTTCACTGAAATGAAGGTTCCCTTCAAAATTAGTGACGGTATCTTCAATACAGCCCAGACCAGCCTGCAGTCGCCGTTGCTGCGCATCAATGCCGCCGGTGACGCGAACCTGGTGAGTGAAACGTTGGATTTCCGCGTGGAGCCGACGGCTGTCGGTACGATCAAGGGGCAGGGTGATCAGGAAGATCGGCGGGGAGTAAAAGTTCCGATCATTGTGAGCGGCACCTTTACTGAGCCAAAGTTTACCATAGACACTAAAGCGATCGCCAAGGAGCAAGTCGAAAAACAGGTTTTTGAGAACAAAAGGGTTAAGGAATTTATGGATAAAAAGGGGCTCAAAGAATATGAAGAACCGGCCAAGGGCCTGCTGAAAAAGTTTCTGAACTGAGCCTTCCGGAGCGCCAAAAACCAGCCGCAGATGGTCACCAATTCTGAAATCGTGCGTTAATGGGTTATCCGCAGATACCGGCCCTTGTTGGGATGGTCTGGTATCTGCGCAAAATCAAGGAGCAAAAACTCGCCGGTCGCTCACTTGATCCAACCTTTCAAATCGCCTCAGGTCTGGTTTTTCTTTTCTGCAACTATCTTTCTCAGAATCGACAGCATATCGGCTGGTGACTGCTTGCTCAGAATTTCGTTGAACTGATTGCGATAGTCACTTACCAGGCTGATCCCCTCGATGACAAGATCGAAAACACACCATTCGCCACTGCGCAAAACCAGCCGAGTTGATCGGTATCTTTTTACTGCTCGAGACAAGTTTACTCACGCCTTCATCCTTGGTATCCGTATGCATGGCTTCACGGTCGAATACGATTTTTTCGTCGGTGTAAGTCAACAGTTGACTCAAATAGACTCTCTGCAACAATTGGCGATATGAATCGATGAATTCTTCTTGCAGGTTCTTATATAGTTTCTTCCAATTTAGGCCCAGTGTCATTCTAGACAGGTAGAAGAAGTCAAAGGTCTTGTTGGCTGTCAGTTCGAGCGCTTTTACCTTTTCATCTTCCCCAAGGGTTTTGTCGCTGATTATCTTGACAAACTGATCGACGCTGCTTTCAACAACCGTTAGGGGTTCTTCTGCGTATGCATCGATAGATACACAAATGGCAAGCCCAACAACAATTGCTGCAATCATTTTGAGCATGATATTCCTCTTTCTATCCCGTTTTACTTCTTGACATCTCGTAAAATTCGGCTCATTCCCTCTCCCCAAAAAAAGTCGAGACCGTGCCCGAGCAGAAATTTCACTTTCAATCAGAACACCCGACCCTGAGCGCTTGACAACCTATCAGGCCGCTCTATGGTATTTATACCGCTTTTCAAAAACAAATTCCGAAATACGGAAGGGTGGTATAAGTGGTTGTAGAAAAACGTTCGCATAGCGGAACGTTTTTTTGACGACCACTATATAACGGATGCCGCCGGTAGAGAGCCGGCGGCAACATCGTCTTCGAATATTATAAGTGAGGTGACACATGAAACTTGCAATCATAATTGTCACGGGGTTGTTACTGGCGACCGGACCGGCGTGGTCCGATGATAAGCTGGTCGATATTCACGCCATCGACGACACCGGCACGGGGTCATCCCTCGGGACTATCGCCGTTTCCGAAACCCCCTATGGCACACTTTTCTCACCGGCGTTAACCGGTTTGACACCCGGTCTGCATGGTTTTCACGTTCACGAAAACCCAACCTGTTCTGCAGCCGTAAAGGGTGGCAAAACAGTCCCGGGACTGGCGGCAGGCGGCCATTATGATCCCGCGGATACCGGACGGCATGAAGGCCCCTATGCAAATGGTCACCTGGGAGATCTGCCGCCACTGTTTGCAGACACAAACGGCCAGTCGACCTTGCCGGTACTGTCTCCACGTATCAAGCTTTCCGATCTCAGGGGCCGATCGCTGATGATTCACGCCGGTGGCGATAACTTTGCAGATAGCCCTATGGCCCTCGGCGGTGGCGGCGCGCGCGTGGCTTGTGGAGTGGTCAGGTAGCAAACCAGCCCCGACATCGAAGATAAAGGTGCGTGTCCGAATACCCCGCAAATGGCACGGACTTGAAAAAAGTTTTCTCTCTTCAGGTTAGAGGGATTTTTGAATGACGTTGAGGGCCTTTGTGACCAGGACTTCATCCGCCTGGGTTCCCATATGCCCAACCCGAAAGATTTTACCAGCCAACGCACCATAGTTCCCCCCCAGGACGAGACCGTTTTCCCGCAGCCGGGCATCGAAGTCCTCCCATTTTACCCCGTGCGGCAGATAGGCGGCGGTCACGGTCGGAGATGGGATTGAGCCGTGTGTCGGAAACAGGGTTATTCCCATTTCGCGCAAGCTCCGGCGGCAAAGAGATGCCACGGTCGAGTGCCGCTCAAAACAGGCCGGCAAGCCTTCAGCGAGGATGAGTTCGGCCCCGGCATTTAAAGCCTCCAAGCCGTGCCAGTTGGGTGTGTAGGGAAAATAGTGTTTATCAGTGACGTCCCTGAAGGGTTTTAGGGCATCGTAGCCGACATAATCGACCTTCTCAATGATCTCCCAGGCCGATTCACTCACCGACAGGAACGCCGTGTCCGGCGGTGCTGAGAGGCATTTCTGGGCACCACCAAGGCAAAGATCGATGTTCCACAAATCGGTCATGACCGGTGTACCGCCGATGCTGGAAACCGCGTCCACATACAGGAGTGGCACATGATACTCTTCTTTCAGCCGCCCCAGATCCATCAATGGATTCAGAGTGCCCGATGGCGTCTCGCAGTGAACCGCGGTGATCATTTTGGGTTTGAAGGTGTCGATGGCCTTTTCAATTGCGGTAGTATCGGATAGGGTCTGATCGTCTGGCAGGCTTACCTTGCGAACATCGGCACCGATCGACTGCGCCATATCGGCAATCCCGTGGCCGAAAAGCCCAGTGGCAACCGCCAGCACTTTTTCGCCGGGAACAATGCTACTTTTCATCGCTCCCCAGAGAACCGCCATTCCTTCACCGGAAAGAACGGCCACCGAATTGCCGGTGCCCATAATCTTTTGCAGATTGGCAGTGGTTCTATGGTACAGTTCGAAAAACTCGGGTTCCAGATCGGCCGATCCGTAGTTGACGCTAAAAGCGTCGATAACCTTCTGGGGCAGTTTGACGGGGCCGGGAACCATTGGAATGGGATAACTTTGCATGTCGATTACCCTCCGATTGAGACGCAATTGATCAAACTCGCGCGGTATAGAGGCGTGTCATCTTGATCGATTCAATTTTAGATAGACCTTGCGGGCATATTTCTGAATGACGGGCGTTCCGGCACCATGTCGCACGGCCCGCAACACCTGATTTTTGTCGAGAGGAACGGTGCCAGCCAGCAGATCGACAGGCAGCGGCAAAAAGGCATCCGCCACCATGGGGGTGCCGGGGCCAATGACGACGGTTTTCACAGACGGGGCAGCATGACTAAGAATCTCTTCGGCAGTGTGGTTGAGGATCGATGTGGACGTCATGATCAAAACGTCCACCGGCCCCTGAAGCTGCCGGTAGAAATCGGCCGGCCGGCCGATGTGGCGGGCAGCATCGAGAATCACCAGGCTTGCCCCCATGGACTCACAGCGCCTGGCCAGGGGCTTTATCAAACCAACCATAGCCACCCGGGTGCCCTGTTCGATCGCCAGGGTCTCGAGCAGGATACGGTTATCGGAATCTTCCGGCAAATCGAAAGCGAAAGGGTAATTCAGGGCATTGATCAACGCCAGAGCCATGCTGCGACGGATGGTGTCAGAACCGGTCAGGTAAGCCAGCAGCCCATCGGCCGGTTGTCCTTCCCAATCAACGTAATCCCGCTTTAATCCGCAAGACTGCTTGGTCTCGAAATAGGTGTAGGCCAGACCTATCCCACCATCTTCGGTTACCACGGCCGTGTACCCCAGCCCGACCGACACCAGCGCAACTCGGGATCGGGCGGCTTTGTCGGCAAACAGATCATGAAGTCTTCGGCATAGTTCCATACGCGTCCGCTTTCTTTATATGAATTCCACGGCTGTTACAGGTAATGAGCGGGACTGTTTTTTTCAAAGGCTGTGTGTTAGAATAATCACGTTGACGCGGAAGTGTCTGTAAAGACGGAATTGAAAATCGTTATAAGCGCCAACAGGCAGAGCTAAATTCGAAACGGAAATACTTTTACATCAATGCACATTCCGACTCAAGAAATGTGTTACCGCTTGATCCGCAAAATGGCGATGCCTGATCACATCATTTGCCACTCCCTTCAGGTCTGTCGTGTCGCTTTAGTGCTGGTGCGTGAGCTCGCAGGGCAGGGTATATCACTCAATTGGCAACTGGTTCAGGCGAGTGCCTTACTTCACGATATAACCAAAGCCCGTAGCTTCAAAACCGGTGAAAGGCACACGGACACCGGTCATGAACTTCTTGTCACTTTGGGGTACCCTGAAGTCGGCGACATCATCCGGCAGCATGTCAAACTGGACATTTATTCCGAAAACGGCGCGCTGGCCGAGGCAAATATCGTCAATTACGCCGACAAACGGGTCCTTCATGACCGCATCACCAGCCTGGATAAGCGCATGGAATATATTCTATCGCGTTATGGCACCACAGCGGAATACCGCACCCGCCTTCGTTGGTTGTGGGACGCATCTGTCGAACAAGAGAAGAAAATTTTTACCAACCTATCATTTTCACCTTCCGGAGTAGAAGACCGTATGGAAAATTTTGACATGCCGATGCAGCTCTTGGCGATTAAATCAGCACCTCTAAAGATTGATGCCGAACAGCCTTGAGATCAATATCGGAAGCGTAGCCGATCGTATTCGCCGGTGGTTGGGGTTACCTGCACGCTCTTCTTCATAACGGCCACTCGGACAAAATGTATCTATTTCCAATCGTCTCTAGGGTTGTTGCCTGGCCGTTACGATCAACACCGTTTCGACGGGAACATCGCGCATCATACCCGAATTTTTAGTTTTCACCCCTGAAATTGCATCCACGACATCCATCCCCTGCACAACCTTTCCGAACACGGCATATCCCCAGGTTTGACCGGATTTACCCCTGTGGTTAAGGAAATCATTATCGGCCGTGTTGATGAAAAACTGCGCCGTGGCACTATGAGGGTCTTGAGTCCTTGCCATAGCAACGGTCTCGCGATCATTTTTTAAACCGTTGTCGGCCTCATTTGAAATGGGTGAATCGGTCGATTTACGCTTCATATCAACCAAAAACCCACCGCCTTGAATCATAAAATTCGGAATGACGCGATGAAAGATCGTACCGTCATAGAATCCTTTGTCAACGTATGACAAAAAATTTTTTACAGTTCCCGGCGCTTTCTCCGGATAAAGCTCGATCAGAATGATGCCTTTGGAAGTCTCCAACGCGACCCGCGGATTACCGGCCAAACTGTTTCCAGCTGTCGCTGTTTGTGCGATAATCAATGAAATCATTATTATCAGCTTTACCATTAACCGAATGCTCATCGTATTACCTCCACTGATTAACCGGGGTCGAACCGAATAGGGCCCAACACGGGTAGTTGAGATTCAATGACCTCCAGCAAAGCCGGAGGAAATATATAATAATCATCGTCTCGGGAGTAATTTAACTCCTGGAACTATCAAACTTTGGGGGTCTTCCCAGCAGATCTGGGGGTTTACCGATGATTATTATACCGCTTTTCAAAAATAAATGCCGAAATACGGCCGGGTGGTATCAGTGGTTGTAGAAAAAGACATTCGAATAAGGGAACGGTTTATTTACAACCACTATATCAGTCGTACCAATTTTTCCATACACCACTCGCATCTATTCGGCAAGTATACCGCACAGCCGACTTCCGAATCGAATTGGAAGCTGGATGATCATTTTTTCGCTCCTGGGAACAACGAGGATGATCTATCTCGTGCTTGACCCCAGAAGAATTGATTGTTATTAAGGACAGGTTCACCGTCGCACTCGGCGATCCGGCGGTTCAAGTCTTCACTTTAATATGACATGGGACACCCTCCACCCGAGGGAATCACCAACGAACGCTCAGCCTGCTGGTATGAACGGGAAAATATCGACAGACAACGGCCATATACGGATTTCTTATAGATTCGGTTTATGGAAGACAACCCTATAGATTCCCCCGAATTTCTCTCCGACGAGCGCTTCTCGATGTCGGATAAACCGACTGCGGCAGCCAAAGTTTCTCAGAACAACCTCTCGGCTGCAGGTGTGTTGCCACAACGCTATGCGGTCAAGGATATAAGGGGCAAAAAAGTTCTGAACTGCCTCGAGGCCCCCAATCTTACCGTTGTGATTCAACGCGGTCTGACGGTATCGGCTGCGACCGCACGCAAATCCCCCCCCGGCACCATATTCCTGGACGGCGTCGCCCAGAGCGAACCCTTTATGGATCACGAAAAAAAGATCTACAACCTCGATCACCACGAGGGATGCGTGCGGGCGTTCACCTTCTCCAGCTGCGAGCAGGTGCTGGTCATGATCCTGAAGGGGCTCGACCTGCGTGACCGTGAATGGTTTATCTATGCCAATGAGCCCGACCTGGATACGATCCTGGCGATCTGGTTATTACTAAACCACCAGCGCATCAGCCGCAAGGAACCGATGCATCTGCGATTTTTATATGCACTGATCCGCCTCGAGGGCGTGATCGACGCACTCGGCTTAGAACTCAAAGAGTTCAGCGGCCTGCCCCCGGAATTGATGCGTAAAACCCAGCGCGTGATCGACCACCTGCGTAAGGACGAAATCCAACTTAAAAAAGATGGCCTCTGGGATGAAACGGAATTTCCGGAATACACGGCAACAATCCTGCACAAAATCGACCGAATCATATACAAGTCCACGGAATTCAGCGATTTCAAGGGTATTAAAGAACTTGCGCGGGTAGACCTCACAGATGATCGAATTGTCGTCGTCGTCGAGGCTGACACGGGGATTTACGAAATTGAGCCCCATCTAGACAAGCTTTACGGCAACCGGCTTGGACTGGTTGCTCTGCAGAGATCCCCCGGATCATACACTTTGAGACGGATGGACCTTTTCATGCCAGGTGATCTCGAGCCGGTATATGAAAGGTTGAACTTCCTCGACTCGGCCGTGAAATGCCGTTCAGAAAACAACCGCTGGGGCGGCTCTTCCGACATCGGCGGTTCCCCCCGCACGACGGGAACCGACCTCAACCCGGTGGATATTGCCCAAGCCTGCCGTGATGCGTTGCAGAAACCGACCATGCGGCTGCAAGCCGCTGGATTGATGAGAGCAGCCCTGTACGTTATGGCTGTCCTGGTCCCAGCCGAGGTCTTACGACTTTTTGTGCGTCCGAACGCCTGGCTGGGAGAAAACCTGACAGGCCTAATCAGTTATCCGGGGGTCAGTGCAACCTTGCTGATCATCACTCTGACCGCCATTTTTCTGATCTTCCTGGCCTATCGAAAAACGTGGCAGTACGGCCTGACCTTGCCGATGGGCACCTCCTGGTGGTTTTTACTTCCGGCCGCCGTCTTGTGCGGCTTTTTGGGAGGTGTGTGGTTACCGGACATATCGACATGGAAAGCAACCGTAATTGAAAGGGTTCTCTACCTCATTCTTATCCTACCCTTGTCCATGGAGCTGCTGTTCAGGAGTTTGGCACATGGTGTACTCGCCCGTACGACCCGGGTTCAACACTGCAGCAGTCAATGGTTTTTATCCTGGCCGACCGTCGGCGCAGCATTTCTCTATGCCGTAACCACCGGCTATGCCATATTCCTGGCGAGTGGTTCCCTCGAAACCGTTTTTACCGGCTGGACAACCGGAAACATCTTCGGCGCCTTTGCATTCGGCATCGTGGTCGGATTCGTTCGGGAGCGGTCTCAGAGTTTTATTCCCGCCTATCTTTTCCATCTGTTAACAGCGCTATCACTGGCTGTGGAGATGGGCGCCCTGTGGTAAAAACATTGCGGAGCGTCATCTTGCATGGAAAACAAGTCGAGGTGTTGGAAGGAAATTCAAAGGTTTTCAGCGGTATCTACGCCTGACTATTTAAAACGTTTGCGGATCGATTCTCTTTCCTTGGGTGATAGATTGTCCCAATTATCCAATGCGCGTTCTATTTGTCGGCGCTCACCGGGGGAAAGCTGTTGCCACTTGTCAAATAGGCCTTGAAAGTGTTGGCGGTCTTGGGGTGGCATCTGGTTCAGTTGGTTCATCCGATGCCGCATGGTGTCTTTTTCCTGCGGTGTCAGGGACTGCCATTCCTGGTATTTTTTCTCGAACCCTCGGTTTTTCTTGCCAGCTGTGAGGATAGACCTTTTGTAATCTCCACGATCCTGCAGGATCGACTGAATGATTACAGAATCCGCCGATCGCAGGTTTTGTGTTGCACACCAAGCATCCGCATCTATAAAGATAAAAACAGCCGCTACCAGAACCGCGATACCGTTGCACCGGTTACAACGCTTCACGCGTTTAAGCCATCCGCTTTTTAATCCCATACGGAATATCCCCCTGCGCTCCCTGGTTGTTCCCATCGGTGGAATTTCGGCCCTGAGAATCGTTGACGACCTGGCTGAGTTTCTCAAGAGTATTGAAGCTTTTCAAAAGGTCCAGATTCTGAATGATTTCCATATCATTTTCGGGTAATTGCTTTGAAATGTCAAGTTTAGGCACCAGAGGTTTTTCTTGGGTACCAAAGCGTTCATATCCCACAAAAGTCGTCAACAGCAACAGAAGGCAGGCGGTTGCAACAGCCGGTAACCAGAGTGCCCGCTTACCCTGGAAAAATTCCTGCCATCGTCGCGCTGGGCGGCGTGATGCCAATTTTTGCCGCACGCCTTTCACCAGGGTTGCCGATTCCATCAGCGTCAGGGGGGCGGAAACCATTTTTTCCTTTACCAGACCAAGAATGACCTCCAGGTGCTTTTTTTCTCGACGACAATCCGCACAGTTTTTCAGGTGCTCAACCAATTCCGAGCGCGCAAGGGCATCGAGTTCTTCGTAGACATCAAGCAGTAAATGTTCGTTTCGATCAGGACAGGCCGGCATATGGTCCCTCCTCACCTGGCCCAGTCGGCCAGTGCGCCGCGAACGATCTGGGTTGCCCTGAAAAGGTGGCTTTTCACAGTGCCTTCAGCCAGCCCCATCATTTGGGCAATCTCAGAAATTCGCATTTCTTCGAATATCTTCAATTGAAAAATCATCTTTTGCCTGTCGGACAGGTGCTTTAATGCTTCATTGACTTCATACCGGAGTTCCCGAGAATCATGGGCGGTACCCGGGTTCGATTCAGGGTCCGAACTCGGAAGCTCTTCGAGGGTGTCAGGCAACCCTCTCGAATCGTCGGGGTTCGGCCGGCGGTGGAAAAACAGACGGCGCCAGCGGCTACGACGTCTGAGGGCATCCAGGCAGGTGTTGACCAAGATTCGGTAAAACCACGTGTAAAATGATGATTTGCCTTCAAAGTTCTTTATTTTGCGAAGAGCGGTCAAGAAGGCCTCCTGCGTGAGTTCCATCGCTTTTTCCCGATCTCCCGACATCATCCGCAATACAAGTGTGAAAGCCCTGTCCTGGTAACGCCTGATCAGCTGGTCAGATGCCTGGCGATCCCCGATTTTTACCCGTTCAACGAGATCACCATCGGCGTCAACCCGGCGTAATGCCTGCATCGCCGGCGAGGTACCCTTGTTTGCATTACCGATTCCTTCAGCCGACCCGGCTCCTTTACTCGATACCATAGGTTCCTCTGACCAGCTCCCAACCCCCGAATATCAACCCAGAGGATAAACCGATCGGCGGCATCCCCCGTTCCATCTCCATAGTTATCGCGTCTACACGTCCATCGGTAAAAATTGGCAGAGATCCCCGTAGGCGCCAGCGACCCCACCCCTGCGCCGCACGGCCACGCTCCCCGTTGTGGCGCTTTATTATAGAATGTCGGAAGGGACACGGTGACGACGGGGGCATGCGCCTGTCTTTTATGGTGATACCACCTGGAACAGTATGGCAGGGGGGAATCAAAATCCGGCACCGTCTTTGCCGGCAAAGCCTTTAATATGACCCCGGCACCTTTCCGTTCGGTTTCACATCTTTAGACGCTTCAGGAACCGAAAGGTTTACCTGATCAACGAAAGTTTATACCGCTTTTCAACAATAAACTCCGAAATACGGAAGTGAGGTATAAGTGGTTGTAGAAAAAAACGTTCGCATAACGGAACGTTTTTTTGACAACCACTATAACGATCAAGTAAAGAGGATATCAGCACTGTTGGATATATATCAAGAGAGTACAAAGCACCTGTCGACCATTGTACTGATGTCTGATTGGTCGCTTGATGAAGGCAGGGAAAGGGTTTTCGAAACCGGGCAATCAATTGAAAATCTTCAAATATTCACCGTATCCCTCTTTTTCCAAAACATCTTTAGGAACGAACTTGAGGGATGCAGAATTGATACAGTACCTCAATCCGGTGGGTGGGGGACCGTCCGGAAAAAGATGCCCCAGGTGAGAATTTCCGTGCTTGCTGCGAACCTCCGTGCGAACCATGAAAAGGCTGCGGTCTTGATTTTCAACGATATTTTCTTGTTCGATCGGCTTTGTAAAACTGGGCCATCCCGTACCGGATTCAAATTTGTCGGTTGAGCTGAACAAAGGCTCGCCGGATACGATATCAACATAGATGCCATCTTGGTGGTTGTCCCAGAATTCGTTACGAAAAGGCGGTTCGGTTGCATCTTTCTGGGTGACGTTGAACTGCAGTGGCGTCAATTTTTTCTTCAGTTCATTTTCACTGGGTTTTGCATAGGTTTTTTCGGATTTGGCGGACTGCTCAACGACCGGCATGGGCTTCCAGTTGTCCTTGATAAACTGATCTCGGCCGGAAGCATGCCGATAGTATTTATAGCGCAATGGACTTTTTTTGTGATAGTCCTGATGGTAATCTTCAGCATTGTAGAAGGCCGAAAAGGGAAGAATTGGGGTGACAATCGGACCATTGAATCGGCCTGATGCCTGAAGCTCTTTCTTGGCGGACTCGGCCATTCGTTTTTGTTCCTCGCTATGGTAAAAAATCGCCGTTCGATACTGGGGACCCCTGTCGACAAACTGGCCACCCGCATCGGTGGGATTTACATGGCGCCAGAAGGCCTCCAGAAGCTCTTCGTAGGTCACCCTGTCAGGATCGTAGATGACCTGTACCGCTTCGTAGTGACCCGTTTGCCCTGAAGAGACCTCTTTATATGTCGGGTTCGCCTCTTGACCGCCGGTGTAACCGGATATCACGTCCACCACACCTTCGACTTTTTCGAAGTCCGATTCCGAACACCAGAAGCAGCCACCGGCGAAAGTGGCGGTTTCAAATTTTCTAAGTGATTGATCCATGGATTGACTCTTTGCGTTTACAATGGTTAAGAAGCTGAAAATGATAGGAATTATAATGAAATATTGCAAAATTGTTGAGAAGCTGGTTTTCATGATGCTCACCCTGATCGGATTTTATTGGTCGATTGTATTCCCAGTTTTTCCGATTTCAGCGGGCCGTTCATACCCACCGGCCATTCCATTAATAAGGCAATGACCGTTCGGTTTGATGAGGGCAACTGTTTCGATTCATTGACCCGCTGTGACTGGGGAATGAAACCTTGCCCTACTGGAATTGAGTAACCATTGGATACCCGGTTGTCAAAGGGTACCGACACCGCCGTCTGGTTGTCAGGCCCTGCGGGTTCAAGTCTTGAGCTGCGCAGCCGCCACGATCGCCCTGATCGAACCGGGATAGGACCAGGTGTCAATACTGCACCCGTTGGCCAGGAAAAACCGGCGACGCCCTCCCAGTTGCCGGCCTTCACGGACATGTTTCTTCAGAAAACCGGGGCTGGTTCGTGCGACAAGGGTCTGATCGATACCGCCCATCACGCAACCGGATATTTTCTCCTTTACCGCTGCCAGGGTTGGGCCCTGTGGACCTCTGTCCCACCAGCTGAACACCCGGGTTGGAAAGTCAAGGCAGTCATCCATGAAAAGGCTTTGCCCGTGAATGTGAGCCGTATTCATTTTTCCTGAAGATGATATCGCCGACAATACTTTCATGGCCGGCGGCTTGACAAAGGTCAGGAATTCGTCACGCGTGATGATCTCAGCAGCGGCAGGGATGGACATGAAAATGCCGGCCGATCCGATGGCCAGGGATTTGTTGCAGTAATCGATTAAGGTATCGGCCACCTGATCCAAGGCATCCAAAAGGGCCTCTGGGGCTTCTTCCATTAAAGCCGTCATATTTTCACCCGCCATGTTGCGCTTGATGCTCTGCCAGGGATCAAAGACCGTATCGATAAAATAGGCCTGGCCCTTAAGTTCCTTTTTGATTATCTCCAAGGCGCTTAACTGCCGGGCCCAATCGGTATCCTCCACATCAAGCGCGCGGATCCGCTTGAGGTCCGACGCGGTCCTGACCGATTCGAGGCCACGAGGCGGCGGGAAAAAATAATCATTCATAACCTTGAGAAAATCAAAACCGTAGTGTTGGAAGTATTCCAGACTTAACCGTGCGAACTGTTCCCCGGAACCGTGCTGAACACCAAAGTGGTACCACAGTGACAGCGGCGGTCGATCCGGTTCCCTGTCATTCAGAACGGCGTCGACCCGTTCGATTTTGTTCATCATTTATATATGTTCCTTGTTGTAGACGTTGCAGATGCAGCATAGAAATGACGCCGGTTCAGTAGCGCTGATGTTCTTCATTCCGTGTGGCTCCATGCTGGGGATATAAATCGAAGAGCCCGGTCCGCAGACCACTTTCTTCAACGGTTCGTCGGTTTGCGAATCATACTGGTAGCATTCGAAACGGCCGCTGATAATATACATGGTTTGGCTATAGAAATGGTTGTGGATCGGGATTTCACCGCCGGGTTGTGCGGTAAAATGCCTCAGTCCGTACTGCGGTTGCCCCATATCATCTTCACCGGCTTTTGACAGCCAGCGAACACTGATGCCCCTGACATCAAGTGGCTTTCCGCGGTAGGGGAATTTCTCTATCTTTATTTCTTCACAATCTTTCAGGGTAACGACTTCCATGACGTCCTCCTTGGAATCAATCGATACGATTCCTTGACACGTTACATCGCCACAAACCATTGGCGAATAGGCGTTATAGTGATTGTAGAAATAAACGTTCCGTTATTCGAACGTTTTTTTCTACAATCACTTATACCGTCCTTTTTCCAGAACCATCGCGCCGGTACGAACCCATTTTACAGCACAGCTCGGCCTCAGGCACTTGCTGCACTGATCCCGATGGCGTTCTTACCCCTTTTCTTTATGGCGAACATGGCTTTGTCGGCCAAGGCCAGCAACGAGGTTCGGTCGGCAGCGTCTTCAGGGAAAGTTGCAACACCAAAGCTTGCGTTGAGGTGCACGTTGTGCCCCTGTACTTCAAGATAGGTTTGCTCTCGCATTCGGGCCTGTATCTCTTTAGTCTTCGCTAAAGCCTGGGGTTTGTCTGACCCCGGCAGGACGACGACGAACTCATCGCCGCCGTAGGCCACACCGAAAGACGGTTCGGCCAGCGCACTCCTTATCGTCGCAGCCACTTCCTGCAGTGCTCGGCTACCGTTTAAATGACCATAGCTGTCGACCACATGCTTAAAATTGTCCATGTCCATGAATATCAATGAAAAAGGCATGCCGGAAGCTTCACTTTCGAGGATCAAGTCGGCCAATGCCTTGTACAAGTAACGGGTATTGTAAAGTCCGGTAAGGTTGTCGTGAATCGACAACTGACGGAATTTTTCTTCACTTTCCCGGAGTTCTTCTTCCGCCAGTTTCTTGGCCGTGTTGTCGACGACAATGCCCTCGATCAATGGATCGCCACGGTCGCCGTCGGTCAGTCTGACGTTGAACAGCAACCAGATGGGTTTCCCATCTCTGTGTTTCAGCTTTACTTCGTAATTGGCCAATACACCGTTCGACTTCAATGTCTCAAAGAATTTCCTGCTATCATCGGGGTTGAATTGCAGGGCCGAGAACTCACTCCGCTGTGATAGAACCTCAGCAGGGGAATCGTAGCCCAGTATCCGGGCGTAGGAAGGATTGGCCCTGACCAGCCGCCCGGATAGAGTGCTCTGGAACATTCCCTGTACTGCGTTTTCATACATGCGCCGATAGCGTTCTTCTGCGCGTCTCAATCGGTCTTGCACGATTTTCAATTCAGTCAAATCAGACAGGAAGGCCACGTATCCGCTAATCTCGCCCTGCTCGTTTCGCAGCATGCTTCGGTTGTAAAGGAGAGCAATATCCTCACCCTGCGCGACAGCAAAGCGGGCCTCGAAACTAAAGTGGTCGCGGTCGGCCGAATAGAACACCACGGTTTTGCTATCATAGAGTGACTCCGATTGCTGCCCGATGAGTCTATCGCGCTTACAGCCAAGCATTTTCAACAAGGACTGGTTCACATCGATAATCGAAAACTTATTATCCATGAGGATGTAACCGCCCGAAGTGGAATTGATGACGCTACGGTACCGCTCCTCACTTTGGCGAAGTTCGTCCTCGGCCAACTTGCGGCGTGTGATGTCTGTCATGAAAAAGAAAACTGCCGGTGCGAAATCTCCTGAGAACCGGGAGATCCTGAGATCAACCCACTTGATATTACCGGCGCGATCAACAACTCTAACCGGCGGCACCCGGACACTCCCACCGTTTTCGACAGCCGCAGTATATTCCTGCAACACGAGCGGACGATCGCCCCCATGAATGAAAGGCTCAATCGTATGGCCGATCAACTCCTGTTCCGATATTTCAAAAAGTTTTTCGGCCTTGGGATTGGCAAACACGATTTCATTTTCCCGGGCCACCAATATCGCCTCGCTCGCATGCTCGATCAATGCCCGGTACAATGGCAGGGTCTCCATGGCGGCCATGCATTTGGCAGCCTCGGCCTCCAAGGCAGCATACTTTTTTCTAAGGTCTTTACAGTTTGTGTAATGCGCCATTCATTGGTCTCCCGCTCTGTAGCGTCTTTCCAATCCGAAATTGATCAACTTTACCGCAGTTGTAGAAATTTCAGTCAAATAGGCCTCATCAGGGGCGCGATATCGTATTGTATAAGAATATTATGCCATTCCAATATGATTCAAGACTGCACGGGTAATTTTCTGGCTGAAAGGCGGTATTACGGCAGAATCAACGCTTTTAGTATCATCGCGATGCCGGTAGAAGATAATTCTCATCATCGGTTACCTGAATCTTGTCGGCCGGCTTATCGCTTATCAACAAAATTCCGCCGGCAAGACCATTCATACAGAGCGACGGTGGCAGCGGCAGCGGCGTTCAAAGATTCAACACCGGCTTCAATCGGTATTCGCCAGGCGGCCTTACGCCAAGCCTCCGGCAAACCGTGTCCTTCGAGACCGACCAAAAGACCGAAAGTAGAAGGATAGACTGCGGAACGAATATCACTGCCTTCCGCTGAAAGTGCCACGATCGGTAGTTCATCCGGAAGTTCGTTTATAGAGGGCCCGTTGCGCAACCGCACCGACAGTACCGCTCCGCCGGATGCTCTCAAGGACTTGGGGTGAAAGGGATGGGCACTTTCGGTCAAAAGGATTACCTGCTTGATGCCGAATGCCGCCGCCGATCGGATAACGGCCCCGACATTTTCAGGATCCTGGAAAGGGATCAATAGGTTGCAACCTTCCTGAAATCCGTCCAGCGGTCGCCAGGGGCGAATCTCGGGATATTTCAGCAGGAGCAAGGGCGCGTGCGTTCCGGATACGTCGAGATGGTTAAACAGCCCGGGAGCCATTTGGAACCAGTTCATATTATCTGGTCCGTCAGCCGGCGGTGGGTGTCTGTCTCCGGCACTTATCCAAGCCTCGCAGCATTGCGGAAATCGGTACAAGATTTCCGTAACCGGTTTGCTACCGGCAACCAAGGCCCTGCCGGCTTTCTTGATTCCACGGCTGTTCAACAGTTTTTTCAAGCCCTTGAAACGAGGGTTCTGTTCACTCTCTATAAATTGGACCGGAAATCGCAACATGGCCCTGGACTTTTGAACATAGTGCGGTTGGTCCAAACGTTCGAATACCAACAGCCGACGACGGTGCCGTGTATAGGGTATCATATAGGATTGGTCCATAATCAGGTCATAATTAGATCGCGGCCCGTGGCGAATTTTTTTCAGCTCGGCATCACAGTGTGGCCCTTTCATGAAGATCACCTTTCCGCCGGGAGCCAAACAGCCGCGCACTCGCTCCAGGGTCTTCGACATTTCTTCCACTGCCCGGGTTATGACGCCGGCAACCGGTTCCTGAAACTCCGGATCGATTTTCTTTTCGATAATGCGTATACCATTAAGGTGCAAATGCCCGACCGTCTTGTTAAGGAAATCCAGCCGCTTGCGGCGGCTTTCAGCCAGCAGAATTTCCATTTGAGGACGTAAAATTTTAAGGGGAATTCCAGGCATGCCGGCCCCGGTTCCCAAATCGAGCAGAGGGCTGGGAAGCGGCAGAAGATTCGCAGGCAGGATCGAATCCACATAAAGCTTAATGACCATGTTCTCGAAATTGTGTATTCGTGTCAGATTGAGCTCAGGGTTGAACTGTCGCAGCAGCAGGTGATAGGCCCAGATTTGCTGTAGTTGAAAGTCTGACAGATGTACGCCGGAACGCTCGAACAATGCGCCCATTTGCTGGCGATTCGGTGCCCCGGAGTCAGTGGCTGAAAATTGATCTTTAGTGGCCATCATGATATTGCATGCAAGATAGAATAACCGATTGATTATCACTAGGGTTTGCCATAATGCACACCGATACCGATATGTATTTTTATCATCCGCGTTGGCCGGTCTTTCACGAGGACAATCATGTGCTGGCACTCTATAAACCGGCCGGCCTGCTCGCCCAGGGAAACCACACCGGAGCGCCGTCTCTACTCGATCTGGCCAAACTCTGGGTAAAAGAGCGCTATCAGAAGCCCGGACGGGTGTTTCTCGGATTGGTACACCGCCTGGACCAGCCGGTTGCCGGAGTCATGCTGTTTGCACGCACGTCTAAAGCGGCAGCTCGATTGAGCGCTCAGTTTCGCACCGGATCAATCCACAAGGTCTATCTGGCGGTTGTCGAAGGTGTCCCTTTACGGCGATCTGAATCCCTCACCGATTACATCGAGCGCCGGGGGCGTGAGTGCCGAATCGTGCCAACAGCCACCGATCGCAGCCGGGAAGCGCGCCTGCATTTTCATTTGATCGAAAGCGATGCAAAACGCAGTCTGCTGCAAGTCGTGCTGGAAACCGGCCGACGGCACCAGATACGATTACAATTGTCCCACGCTGGCCTACCCCTGGTAGGGGACGTACGCTATGGTGCCAGCACCCCCCTGGAATCCCGCCAAATCGCCCTGCTGGCCAGAGAACTGACTATCGAGCACCCCACCCGCAGGTTACCCGTACGCTTCGTCTGTCCGCTACCGGACGGTTGGCCTTGGCCGGCATCCCGCGCCGGCGACATGGCGCCCTGCTGGAATTGGGATGATTTCGGTTTCAATAAAGAACGTTTAAAAACGTTCCGCATTGATTTCTGTCACCAGATTACTTGCGGGTCAACTGGCGGTACTTGATTCTGCAAGGCCGATCAGCCTCGGCGCCCAAGCGACGCCGCCGGTCGATTTCATAATCCGAGTAGTTTCCTTCGAACCATTCGACAGTGCTGTTGCCTTCGAATGCCAGGATGTGGGTGGCAATCCGATCCAGAAACCAGCGATCGTGGCTGATAACAACCGCACAACCGCCAAAATTATCCAGAGCTTCTTCAAGGGCCCGCAAAGTATTCACGTCCAAGTCATTGGTCGGTTCGTCGAGCAACAAAACATTGGCCCCTTGTTTCAACATTCGCGCCAGGTGAACCCGATTGCGTTCCCCCCCGGAAAGCATGCCAACCAATTTCTGCTGGTCGCTGCCCGAAAAATTGAACCGGGCTACGTAAGCACGAGATTTGACGGTCAACCCACCGAGATCGATGACATCGCCGCCATTCGAGATCGTTTCCCATATCGATTTTTGGGGATCCAGAACATCTCTGCTTTGATCGACGTAGGCCAACCGGACGGTTTCTCCTAAGCGGAAATGACCGGAATCTGGTTGGTCCTGGCCCGTAATCATTCGAAACAATGTGGATTTTCCGGCCCCATTGGGACCGATGATGCCGACGATAGCGCCCGGTGGAAACGTAAACGTTAAATTCTCCATGAGCAACCGGTCGCCGAATCCTTTGGTGAGGTTTTGGGCCTCTACAACCAGGTTTCCCAATCGCGGCCCTGGCGGGATATAGATTTCCAGGTCTTCGATCCTCTTTTCGCTTTCCTGGGACAACAGTTTTTCGTACGCACTGATACGCGCTTTTGATTTCGTCCGGCGGGCTTTGGGTGACATGCGGATCCATTCAAGCTCACGCGCAAGTGTCCGATTGCGTTTGCTCTCCCCTTTTTCTTCCTGCTGCAAGCGATTTTGTTTTTGCTCGAGCCAGGAGGAATAATTCCCCTTCCAGGGTATTCCCCGACCGCGATCAAGTTCCAGAATCCAGCCGGCCACGTTATCGAGAAAATAGCGGTCGTGTGTCACGGCAATCACAGTTCCCGGGTATTTTTGGAGGTGATTCTCCAACCATGCGACGGTTTCGGCATCGAGATGGTTGGTCGGTTCATCGAGTAACAGGATGTCAGGCTTCTGCAATAACAGGCGGCAAAGCGCTATCCGTCGCCGTTCACCTCCGGATAAAACGTTAACAGGCGTGTTACCCGGTGGACAGCGCAGAGCATCCATGGCCATTTCCAGCCGGGAATCGAGATCCCAGGCATCAGCGGCATCCAACTTTTCCTGAATGTCACCCTGTTGTTCCAAAAGACGATTCATAGCGTCTTCGGACATCGGTTCGGCCAACTCTTCGTTAATGCGGTTAAAGGCTTGCATGAGTTCCACAGTCGCCTTCAATCCTTCCTGGACGATCTCAAGGACCGTTCTGGCATCATCCAAAACAGGTTCCTGTTCGAGATGGCCGATCGAAAAACCGGGAGAAAGGATGGTTTCTCCGACAAACTCTCGGTCAATCCCGGCCATGATCCGCAACAGCGAGCTCTTGCCGGAACCGTTGAGGCCCAGTACGCCGATTTTTGCACCGTAAAAATATGACAAAGATATGTCTTGAAGCACGGGACGCTTGTCATGGTATTTACCGACGCCGACCATGGAGTAAATAATTTTATTGGGTTGATCGCTCATAGACATGGATACCTTATCTGTTACTGGTCTGCAAAATCTGTTATGGTCGAGTTCCTCTTCTTTTTGGCGTCTAATGAGACAGCAAGATCGAATTTGCGCCACATGACAGATCGATAAATATGATATTCCGATCAATTTTGCAATGGGGCCGACATCGAATGCTGGCCAGCATGGATCGGTTTCAAATTTGTAGCGTATTAAATGATCGACAGGGTTTCGTTATGGACGGAAACAGTCTGGAACAGGCTTTCGACGCAATCGATACGACATGCAGCCGACCACCTCTGGGATACATGATCAATTGCGCCTACCCATCGTTTCTTCAGGCACATCGGTTGGCACCCCGGATTCTCTCGCGCCTGCTGGGGTTCCAGGCCAATGGATCATCGTTGGATCAGGCGGTACTGGATGGTAACACCCAACTGCAGGCTGATGTCATTGATGACTGGAGCAACCGGCTGATCCAACTGCACCGCCAATACGGCCTGAAAATATTGGGCGGCTGCTGTGGCACCGGTCCTGCCCATCTGGCCTATCTCGTACGGGAACTCGGTTTTTGTAAAAACTTGTAACAATGCCCTCGCACGACAGGCTCATGCGTTCTTATCGGCATTCGGGTCTTAAGCTAACTTTAAAATAGATTACAACGACTTTTCATAAAGAACTCTTTGATGAACATCTTCACCTACGGCTCTCTCATGTTCGAACAGGTATGGTCGACAGTTGTCAACGGTACCTATTCCCGGAGCAAAGCTCGCCTTTTCGGTTACCAGCGTCGTAAGCTCAGCGGAGAAACATATCCGGCTCTGATTCCAGGTACCCGTGATGATCATGTCGACGGGATTGTCTACTTTAAGATCGACCCAAACGACAGGGAACGCCTCGATCAATTTGAAGGCGTATACTACGCAAAAAAATTGGAAACATGTATCCTTCCGGACCAACGGTTGGTTTCGGCATATGTTTACGTGTTCAAACAAGAATACAGCGCGCTTGTCGGTGAAGATTCCTGGAACCCTGAATGGTTTGAAAGAATCGGTATTCACCGTTTCATGGCCGCATACGGAGGCTATAACTGGATAAGGCCGACCGCCAGCACGAAGGAGACCTGACGCGCGCGCCTTCTGACCCCGGCACGACCGTTGATCTATCTAAAGTGGCCTGTTGTTGACTATTTCCCTGGGAAAAAAGCGTTTACCCGCAATCATTCATGTATTCAATCTGCCCCTGTTCAAGAGACGGCGGATCAAGTTGATCTATCCGGTTCATGCCGACCCCGCAATATCACGACAACTCTCGGGGAGTCGGATCAATTGACAAACAGCAGCAGCTCAACGTAAGATAACCGAAATCTTTAATTATCACTTTATTTTATTGAGGAAAAAACAATGCTGAAATCCCTGGGAGCAAAGACGATGGTGTTTCCTACCCCGGTCTGGGTTGTCGGGTCTTATGATCAGAATGACCGCCCCAATGCCATGACGGCCGCGTGGGGCGGGATCTGCTGTTCCAAACCGCCATGCGTTTATGTGGCGCTTCAAAAGCCGCGGTTCAGCTTCAGCAATATCGCCGAAAAACAGGCGTATACGGTAAACGTCCCATCGGAAAAATATGCCAGGGAAGCGGATTATTTCGGAATGGTCAGTGGCAGAAATACGGACAAATTTGCCGCCACCGGGCTGACCCCCGTTCACGGCGACTTTGTGGAAGCACCCTATATCGCTGAGTTTCCAATGGTTTTGGAATGCCGGTTGATTCAAATGGTGGAAATCGGCCTTCACACGCAGTTCATCGGCGAAATCATGGACGTAAAAGCCGATGAATCAGTCATCGGCGCGAAAGGACTTCCCGACATAGAAAAGGTACAGCCAATCGTATACGGCCCCGAGATCCGCACCTATCACGGAATCGGCCGTTACCTGGGCAGAGCATTCGAGATCGGAAAAAGCATTTGACCGATAAGTGTGCGGAGGTCAGTTTGGATTTTACCCGTCTTTTTCACCCGAAGACCATTGCCGTTATCGGCGTATCCTTGACGAACGACAGTCATCCGGCAAATGTCATCTACAACAAGATGCACCTGAGGTATCCGGTAAAGGTGTATCCGGTAAATCCACGCGGCGGGATACTAAAGCGAGACCGGGTTTATGCCGACATCGCCGATGTTCCGGTCCGGATCGACCTTGCGGTGGTGGCAGCCCGCGCTGAATTCGTTCCGAAGATACTGCAGCGCTGCATCGAAAATGATGTCGGTAGTGCCGTGATCATTTCCGGCGGTTTCGCCGAAAGCGGCCGTAGCGATCTGCAAGAAAAAATGGTTTCCATGGCCCGTGAGGCCGGGTTTCCATTCATTGGTCCCAACTGCCTGGGCATTTATGCACCAACCCGCTTCGATACTTTCTTTCTACCGGGCGAGCGTCTGGTTCGCCCCGATCCGGGCCGGGTCGCCATCGTCAGCCAAAGCGGCGGTGTTTTGGTGGATCAGATGGTCAAATTTGCCGAACAGGGGATCGGATTGTCTCTCGCGGTGAGCATCGGCAACAAGGCCCTGATTCGGGAACTGGATCTTCTGAACTACCTCGCGGATGATCCCGAAACCCGTGTGATCGCATTCTACATCGAGGGTTTCGAGAAAAATGAAGGCCGCCGGTTCGTCCAGTTGGCCAACCGGATTCCCAAACCGATCATTGTGCTCAAGGCCGGTAAAAGTGCTGAAGGCCGGCGGGCGGCATCCAGCCACACCGCATCGCTTGCCGGTGATTACAGAGTGTTTTCTGAAGTTTTATCGCAACACGGTATCGTGGAAGCCCAAAACGAGTTTGAAATGGTTTCCTTTTGCGAAGCCCTCAGCTGTTACCAGAAATCGATTCGTGAACGGGTCGGCATTATCTCCGTCAGTGGCGGTCATGGTGTACTGGCAACAGACATCTGTATTGCCAGGGGGCTGACGGTCCCGCAACTATCGGAAAGTGTCCAGCAACAAATCCGTGAAAACCTGTCGGCCAGCATTCAGCCGATCGCCTCGTTGGAAAACCCGGTCGATTTAACCGGAAGCGCAAGGGACGATGATTTTGTCGCTGCAGCGAATGTACTGAGCCGGGCACCTGCTGTCGATAGTGTAATACTGCTGCTGCTGCCCTATTCGCCGGGAATCAGCTCCGATCTTGGCGCGCGTTTGAGCTATGTGTTTGGACGCGAGGGAAAGCCCCTCATGGCCTACGTGCCCCATCAGGAAAAATACCGTATGTTGATCGAAGGATTCGAGTTGAACGATGTCCCGGTATCCTCCTCCATCGATGGAGCGGTGCTGATGGTCGAGGCGATACGGAGGTGTCGTCCATGTTGAACCAAGAGATGGGGGAGATCATCCGCAAAGCCCAGAAAGCCGGTTGGATCATGGAGCCTGAAGCGAAGCGCCTGCTTTCTCTGGCCGGAATACCGGTACCTGAATTCCGCTGGGTCTCCACCCTGCCAGAGGCCCTCAAAGCCGCCGAGGCGATCCGCTATCCAGTCGTAGCCAAAGTCGTCTCACCGGATATTATTCACAAATCCGAAGTCCGCGGCGTGGTGGTGGGCATTAAGGATAGGGCTCAGCTCACGGATACATTCAGCGCTTTCAGTAAATTGGAAGGATTTTGCGGGATTCTGATCGAAGAACTGGTTCCGGGGATCGAGTTGATCGTCGGTGCGAAAATCGACTATCAGTTCGGCCCGGTCATCTTGATGGGTATCGGTGGAACCGGTGTTGAAATCTACCAGGACACGGCTTTGCGAATGGCACCCCTGTCTGAAAAAGACGTCACTTCCATGGTCGACAGCCTCAAAGGCGATAAACTATTGAAAGGATATCGGTCGACCGAACCGGTCGATCTGGTCGCATTGAATCAGTTAATGCTTAATTTTTCAACTCTCGTCATGGCACTTGAAAACCGCTTCGAATCGATTGATTTGAATCCGGTTAAATGTACCGCCAACGGCAGTATCGTCGCCGATGCCCGCATCATGCTCAGCGGCTGACAATCCGATCATCCCCAGTTAATATATAGTGGTTGTCAAAAAAACGTTCCGTTATGCGAACGTTTTTTTCTACAACCACTTATACCTTCCTTCCGTATTTCGGAATTTATTTTTGAAAAGCGGTATAATGTAATCTTTTCAGTTTTGCCGAAAAAAATACCCGGCCATTGAATGACCGGGTACAGTATAATTTAGATCGTCCTATTCGGTTCCCGCCCGCGCCATGTATTGCTGCAACAGTTTCTGGTTGTCCGCCGCCGTAACGATACCGGGCAATTTTTCAAGGGCCAGATCGGCAGCGGTATCGATCATCTCTGCGCGCAAAGTACTTTGAGCCTGAAGGAGCCGGCCCTGGATCTTTCGCTTGGCATTCTCCATGATGATTTGGCTCTCTTGATGGGCGTCATCGATTAGCTCCTGCTTGCGTCGTTCTCCCAGCCGTACGATCCGCGCTCTAATTTCCTCCAATCGGCCCGTATTGTCTTCCAGTTCCTTTTCCGCTTGCCGGACACGCTGAACCAGTTGATTTTTCTCCTCCTCAAGACGTTGGATTTGACGCGATATTTCTTTTCCTTTTCCAGACAGGAAGTTCTTCAACGGCAGGCGGGCAAACTTGACAATCACAAAGACCAGAATGGCAAAATTTACCCAGCGCATGATCAGATCATAAGTGGGTCTCCAACCACTGCTGCTCTCAGCAGCAAAGGCTGATGCCACACCGGAGAAAAAGATGAGGAGAGCGACCAGAAAGACAATTTCTGCCCGAATATGGCCTTTATCCATAGGCGTCATGGTGTGAGCCTCCGCTCCAGCAGTTTTTCCATCATTCCAACAGAGAGCGATTCGGCCTCCTTTTGTATCGATTGTCTGGCTTCGGAAACGAGCGCCGAAACCAGCCGCTGGTTCTCTTGCGACAGTTTATCCACTTCTTTCTGGGCGGATTCAACGATTCCATCCGCTTGCTGCTTGCCGGATACTTCTATTTGCTCACGGATGGCATGGGCCTCGCGAATGACCTCGGCCTCTTGTTTCTTTAACCGTTTCATCAGCCGCTCGATCTCTTTATCAGCATCCTTGGCATCATCCTGGATATTTTGAATGTGGTTCTCTCTTTCCTGAACAACACCGCGCAGCGGTTGGATCATTACCCGGTTGATAATGAACAGAAAGATCAGGAAAGAAATCAATTGGATGATGAGAGTTTCATTAATACTGATCAATGCAATGTTGCTGATGATCTGCATGGTATCCGTCCGGACTGTAATATGGCTCAGTCTCTCCGCCGAAAAAGATCATGGGTTATGGTCGGTAATGCCACCCGTACCCGCTAACGATTAATCCTGCCTCTTAAAGCTGTCACGATACGCCATGAGGGGCATCCCCGATGCAATTGAAGCCCTCTTTTCTGCTTCAAGCCCTTCCGCGTTGTGTAAATACGCACTTGACCGTTTAAACGACAAACAGAAGTAGGAGCGCAACGACCAGCGAGTAAATTCCCGTTGATTCTGAAACCGCCTGCCCCACCAGCATGGTCCGCGTCAGAAGACCGGCTTCTTGGGGATTTTTTCCGATTGCTTCACATGCTTTGGCAGCCACCATTCCTTCACCGACACCTGGGCCGATTGCCCCCAGCCCCATGGAAATTCCAGCTCCGATGAATGCTGCTGCCTTTATGAGATCTGCACCTTCGATAGCCATCTTTATTTACCTCCTGAAAACTACAAAATTAGAATGTACGTTCTCTTTAAAACGACTCGTTAATCCGCGAAAAGAGCGGTGTTTTCAACTTAAAGCACAAAAATGAGGACCAAACTTATCACCATGGCATAAATAGCGGTGGATTGAGACACAGCCTGCCCCACCAGCATGGTGCGCATTAAATCTCCGGATCGTGAAGTATTTCGGGCGACCCATTTTACGGCGCCCTCGGCCGCCATTCCGTTTCCGATACCGGGACCGATACCTCCCAGACCGGTGCACAAACCAGCGGCCAGCAACGCCATGGACGCACTGAGTGCCTGGGATTCGGGAAAGGTCTTGAAGAGAAGGATGAAGCTGACCAAAAGACCGAAAATCGATGGTGTCTGGGCCACGGCCTGACCAACCAGCATGGTGGTGGTCACATTGGCAACCGATTCCGGGTTGCGGGCGATGCCATCACAGCTGACACCGGCTGCCAGACCGCCGCCGTAACCGGATCCGATCGCGGCCAGACCGGTACTCATGCCGGCGCCGATCAAGGCCGCCCACGTCGGAAACAATGGTGAGTTACTGAAATCCATGAAAATCAACATCAGCGCCACCACCATGGAAAAGATGGCCGGCGTCTGGCATACCGCAGAGCCGATCAGCATATTGGTGGTCAGACGGGATCCTATGGCCGGCTGGCGTGAAATCCCCAAACAACACTGGCCACCCGGAAACCCTGATCCGATACCGGAGCCTATGGCGCCAAAACCCATGCTGAGGCCGGATCCGAACAGGGCGGCCGCCTTCAGCGGCGTCGCACCGGGAGCATCCAGAAAAAGGAGCAAGATAGCGATCACCAGAGCGAAGATAGACGCGGATTCCGCCACTGCCTGGCCCACCAGCATATTCTTAAAAATATCACCGGAAATTTTTGGGTTGCGCGATACCGCCAGGTTAGCTTGAGCGGCGGTGTAGCCCTCGCCGATAGCCGCCCCGATGGCTCCGAGGCCCATGGCAACCCCACCTCCGGCGAAAGCACTCAACTGCACGATTGTTTGTACGTCAAACTGCATATTCTACTTCACCTGTACGGAAATGTAGACCACAGTGAGCATGGTAAACACAAATGCCTGTATCGTTCCAACAAAAAGGCCGAAGAATCCGTTCAGAAAAGGGGGTAAAATGACGCTGTAGCTCAAATAAGACACCACCAGGATGATGATGGAGCCGCCCATAATATTTCCAAAGAGCCGGAATGAAATCGAAATAATCTTTGCCAGCTCACCGATAAGATTGAGAGGCATCATGAAGAAAATCGGTTGAAAGTATTCCTTGGCGTAGTTTTTAAAACCTTTGCTCTTGATACCCGCATAGTGGGCGATCACGAACCCCATAAGCCCAAGACTCAGCGGGGTGTTCAGATCTTTGGTTGGTTCTTCGAGATGGGGAATGATTCCCAGCCAGTTGGAAAGTAAAAGAAACATGAAGAGCGCGCAGACCAGCGGACCGTACTTCCGGGCTTTTTCCCTGTCGAGGGCATCCTCGGTCAATTTGTAGAACTGCTCCACAAAAATTTCTCCCAAGACCTGAAGTGGTTGGGGGACGATATCTTTTTTTCGGGCAGCTGACATACCGAAAATAATGAGGAAAGTGATAACGATCCATGTCATGACGATCACTTCCAGGTTCAGTGTGATCGTGTAGCCAAATACAGGTATGATCAGCTGATGGACAAGCCCAAGTTCACCCATGGATGGTTTTCCCTCACGAAATTTTATTTGGAAATGCGTGAATATATTTGCAGAGATGCTCCGCAAGGATAACGAACTGCACCATGAAAATACCGATGATCGTCGTCGCCAGATGAAACTGCTCATATTTGGCAGCGACAACCAGTGGAATCGCCAGAATGAGGTAGCGGAAAAATATCGAGGACATGGAAAGCACAAATGTTTTTCTGCTTGACCGACCGAACTTGAGTGGCAGCGTCTCACCCATGAGGACGAAGTTGATCACGCTGAATAACGTCCCCAGAACGAGGCCTTTTCCTAAAGCCGTTTGGCCGCTGAAGATAATAACGAGAGCGAGAATTACAGCCGTCGCCATGGCTCGGGAACCGTATTTTTTCTGCGTTGCCCTAATCGCTTCCATTTCTCCGTCCTTTTTCCTCCTTATCCTTAACGTCCTTGTCTTGAAAGATCTCCATGATCTGGCGGTAGGCCACGTTCGCGCCACCGATGATACCCAGAATGGTAAAGACGGCGATGAAGATCCCCCGGGTGCCCAACCACTGATCAAGCTTGTAACCGATGAAAAAACAGAAAGCGATACAACCGACCATTGTCAATCCGAGTTGCATGACAATCGTCAGATTTTCGGCCCAGGCACGGTTTTTCTTGTAATTAATGACCATTGAATCGCTCCGTCGTCGGAGCGGACCTTCTCGTGGATTTACCGAAGCAAAGTTGATAACACACGAGAAAAAAAATGCAACCGTTAATTATGTTTGTATTGCTAATCAAATAACAAATATTGTTCAGTTTTTGTATTCAATTCAAATTGCGCGAGCCCTAAATGGCGCCCAAGTATCTCACGCGGCATGGATAGGTACGATCAGATGAGAGCAAAAGAGTATTGAAATTTCACCACGTAGCCGTTACGATATCTATCATAATTATTGGGTAAACCAATTTTCTTCTTAGGAAATGCAAAAATGGCAGTCATAACGATCTCCAGACAGTTCGGGGCCGGTGGATTAACTTTGGGAAAAAGAATCGCCAAACGACTCGACTATTCATTTTATGATAACGAGATCATCCAGATGGTCGCTAAGAAAGCGAAAGTATCCGCCCGCTGGGTGGAATCCATGGAAAAGGAAGCCGGAGGAAAATTGGAACGTTTGATTTCAGGCCTGGTTTCGAAAAATTTCTTTGATCGTTTACTTGACGACCGCCGAGGCTATATCGACGAAGAAATTTATGTCGACCTGCTTGGCAAGATCATCAAAAAAATTGCCGAGGATGACAACGCCGTGATTCTCGGCCGGGGCAGTCAGTATATCCTCAAGGACTATGATCGTGCTTATCACATCCTTCTGGTTGCAGACAGGGAATACCGCATAAAGTTTATTGAGGAAAAATACGATCTGTTCACCAAGCACGCCATACAGACCGTAAACAACGAAGACAAACGAAGAATTAACTTATATCGTAAATTCGGCAAGGTGGACTACGACAACTGGTCCCACTATCACCTGGTTCTGAACATGAGCCGCGTCGACTTGGAAGTAGCGGAGAATCTCACTTGCCAGTTGGTACAACCGTGATCGATCATACCGAAAAATCGATATCATAATTTATAAAATTGCTGAAATCACCGTCCTTCCCCGCCACGGATATCTGCCGGGGAATCCTCTCATTTTGTAAGTCATCGACAAACTCCCGATATTTATCCAGCCGTATCGCGCATTCGGACCTCAGGAATTGACCGTGTCCAAAACGAGCTTAACAGCCTTCTGCATATCCAGTTTTCCCATATTCAAAACCAGGTGGTAGAGGGCGGGATTATCATAATCGGTCTTGCCGATTTTTTTGTAAAGGTTGCTCCGTCGTTTTTCTTCTCGATTGACGACCTGAACCGCACGGCTTTCCGACAGATCGTAATGCTCCATCATAAATTTTACACGGTTTTCGAATTCATTGATCAACAGGATATGGCACACATCGGGGTGGTCGTGCAGAATATACTGACTGCCCCGGCCAAGAATGACGGCGTTTCCTTCTTCAGCAATTTGCGCGATAATGACCACCAGATAGTCCAGATAGAGTCTTTCATCGATGTATCCGCGTTCATCCTTGAGTATGCGGTCCACCAATCGCTTTGAAACCATGCTGGTTATTGCCCTGGAAATCTTGCCGCCAGCCTCCCTTTCAACCGATTCGACCCAGTGAGGGGAAACATTGGCCGCTTCAGCGACCATCTGAATAATGTCATCATCGGCAAACGTGTAACCGAGTTTATCGGCTACCATTTTCCCGAGAGTCTTTCCTCCTGCACCAAACTGTCTTGATATGGTGATTACCGCCATCAAATCCTCCTGTTGTCAATCCCGCTCCGGCGATTACCGTTCACAACGGTATTTTATTGAGGTAACCATCCACCTCAATTTCGCCACGATTGGATTCTGCCGCAAATTGCGATCGCTTATATTGGTCACAAGCGATACGGGTTTTCATCTCCTGTTGTCCGGGTCACTTCTTTTTCTCTGGAGGGATAAGCAGGGTTGGGTAAACCGACTTTTCAGCGATGTGGCGTGGCGTACTGCCGAGCCAGCGTTCCACCCAGCCCGTCTTCCCGGAAGAACCCATTACGATGATCGTCGCCTGGCATTCCCTGGCGGCCTTTTCGAGCTCATGTTTCGGATCCCCGATGTACACATGGGCGCGTGTTTCGATACCTTCGGATTCGAAAACATCGCAGATCGCATCCAGTTTGCGGCGTTTCGCCTTGCGCGTCTTCTGGACATCCATGGCGGAAGAACCGGAGATTTCCTTCTCGCTGGCAACATGAATCACATTGATTTCCCGCACGATCTTGGCCAGCCCTTTGAGATAATCAACCGCTTTTAAACTGGCCGGTGACCAGTCGATCGCCAGAAGAGGTCTTTCAAACGGTTTTTCGAGGGCAAACGAATACTCTGACATGTATTTGTATACCAGAACCGGCGTGGCCGTCCGGTGGAGTAATTCGGTGACATCCGAGCCCGCATACAACTGTTTAAGAACGCCCTTCTGAGAGCGACCGATAACGATCAGATCAGATTCCTCTTTTTGGGCCGCCTTGATCACTTCGGAAACCAAGTTTCCCACCACGATATAAACGCCAACTTCCAAACCCTGTTCGAATAAATTCTCCGCCCACTGGATGAATCGGATATTCGCCGTTTCCCGCAGCCGGATCTCCTCCTTCTTGTTGTATCCGGTACCCCGGCGCATCGCCACCCGATCTCTCTCGATGACGTTGACGAACACCACGTGTTCGAGACCCGCCAGCCGCAAACCCAACAAGGACTTCAGTGCATCGAATCCCAGTTCCTCGAATTTCGTAACAAACAGCAGTTTTTTCGTTTTCATGATCAGTGCCGTTCTCTACCGTTTAATTTCGAATAGGCAACCCTGCCAATCAACCCAGAACCTTTTGAATCGTTGCCGCCAGTTCTTCGGCTTCAACCGGCTTTTCCAAATAGGCTTCGGGCTCGGGCACCTCTTTGTCTCCGAATTCGGCCAGCACCTTCTGGGAGCGCAGGAATGACTTCTCGGCGATGCCTGAAAGCATGATCACGGGAATATGCTTTAAGGTCCTGTCCGTTTTAAGTTCGCGGTACAGCCGTATGCCGCTTTCACGCGGCATGAGGACATCAAGGATGACGAGATCCGGTTTCTCCTGTCGTGCCAGATTTTTTCCCTCTTCACCGTTAGTGGCCACCAGAGGTGTATAGCCGTGCTCTTCAAGGACCGTTACGTTGAAAAGGCGAACATCCGGGTCATCATCGACGACCAGAACTTTCTTTCCCATGATTAAACCTCCTTGTCCATATAGATTTCAATCGGTTGCAGATTCGATCGACTTTGCCCAAAAAGAGCCGGCAACGAATTTGTGAAATCAGTGTTGTCGCTACTGTTGCTCAGGCGCCCTCAGGGGCAGACGGATAGTGAAGGTCGTCCCGATATCCGGCTTGGATGTCACCGATATTTGTCCCCCCTGCTCTTCGACAAGTTTGCGGGTGACCATCAGCCCGAGTCCTGTTCCCCGGTGACCCTTGGTACTGAAAAAAGAGGTAAACAGCTTTTCTTTAACCTCTTCACTCATGCCGGCGCCGTTGTCGGCGACATCGAATCTGAGACTTTTTTCATCTTCGCGGATGGTCTTAAGGACGACCTGCCAGCTCTTATCAGTTTCCTTATCGAACAAACAGGCATCAATGGCGTTTGTCATCAGATTTAGAAGGGCACTGTGGAGGGTCCGCGGATCCATCGACACCATACCGATGGATGGATCAAAGTCCTTAACAATGTCAACCTGGTTCTCCCGGGCTTTCTGCAGCATGAGTTCACAAACGTCATTGGCGATGCCATTTGGGGAACAATCTTCCAACTCGGGCTCTCTCTCCTTGCAATAGGTCAGCAGGTCCAAAACCAGTTCCGATGTTCGCCCGATGTTTCTTTTGATCATGTCCCATCCGCTTTTGAGCTTTTTAGTATCGTTCTTTTTGATTCCCAAGTCAACCAGGTAGCTGCCCCCTTTGAGGCCGTGCAAAATATTTTTCAGCCCGTGGGACAGACCAGCCACTGTCTGGCCGACGGCGGCCAAGCGCTCTGCTTTGAGCAGTTCCCGCTCCAGACGTTTGATTTCCCTCAGGTCCTGAAAAAAAGCGACACTCCCCATCTTGCGCCCCTTTTCATGGAGTACCGAGCCAGAAAACCGCACTGGAATACTCTCGCCCTTGCAATCCAGAACCATTGTTTCCTGCCAGGGAATCTCCTTAGCGCCGTTGTCTGCATCCATGGCGCTCATGAACAAGTGGGTTATATTCGAAGTGAAGAGATCCTTTAAACGCATTCGTTCGATAACGTCCCGGGCAGCATAACCGAAAATACATTCAGCCCCGGGGTTGTAAATAACCACCGACAGATCCTTGTCGGTCGCCACAATGCCGTCATTTGAACTTAAAATCAGCTTGCTCTGGAAGTTCGACTTTCGCCTCACCTCGCGGGTTGCTGCAGTGATTCTGTGTTCAAGGCCGACAGTGTACTCCTTGAGCTGCTGCTTGATATCGATTTTCTCGCGCGCCCTTTTCAAGGCAATGGAAAGGGCTTCGTCGCGAACCGGTTTGTTGATGAAGTCCGAGGCCCCGTACTTGAGTGCTTCGATGGCCGCGTCGATGTCGCCATGCCCGGTGATTATAATGACTTCCGTCTCTTGGTCGATTTTTTTTACTTCTCTGAGGACTTCGATGCCGTTCATACCGGGCATTTTGATGTCGGTGATGACGATGTCGGGTCTCTCGGTGCTGAATATTGCGAGGGCTTCCTCGCCGCCGGGAGCCGTCCGCACATCGTAGCCATCGGCTTTCAAGGAAATGCTGAGCACCCGCAGAATATCCGGTTCGTCATCGACGAGCAGTAACTTGTTCATTGGTCCATCGTTCATGGCTGGTATGGAAATTTGAGTTTAAAGGTGGTTCCCTCTCCGACCTTGCTTTCGATTTCGATCGTTCCGTCAAAGTCCTTAACGATCCCGTAACTGATACTGACACCCAGTCCCGTTCCCTTGCCCACGTCCTTTGTGGTAAAAAAGGGTTCGAATATTTTTCTCATAACCTCTGCGGACATTCCGTTGCCGGTATCCGAGACAATGACCGACACATACCCGTCTTCCACGAAAGATTTTATTGTCAATTTTTTCTCGGCCTGCCGGCACTCCGGCCGGCGGCACTTGTCATCCATGGCGTCAACGGCATTGGTCACAAGATTGATGAACACCTGCTCGAGCCGGTTGTGATCCGCCATGATAGGCGGAATTTTCAGACTGAGATCGAGATCGACCTCGATCTGGTGAACCCGCATTTGGTGACCGAGCACTTTGAAGACATCACGAATCGGATCGTTAATATCCACCTTTGCTCTAACGACATTCGACTGTCGCGCAAATTCCCGCATGTGCTGAATAATGGCCGCGGCCCGTTGGACGTTGTTGCTGATGTCATTCGCCATGGAGCCCAGGTCCTGATCGCTGATGGCCTGCCCGCGAGCAATCATCTTGTTGAAAAAGTCGGCGCAGACCTGAATGACATTCAGCGGCTGGTTGATTTCATGAGCAATGCCTGCCGCCATCTGGCCCAGCGTCGTCATTTTGCTGGCCTGAATCAGTTGGGTTTCTTTTTCCACGCTTTCGCTAATGTCGGTGGTGGAGGCGATGACGACCTGGCTTTCACCATATTTGGCAGAGCTGATGTTAACGTTGACATAGAACGGTCGGCGCCCTTCACGATAATGCCGTTTTTTGGTAAAGAGCATCGAATGGTCTTCCGCAAGGTTCCGCAGGCCTTCAGCGAGTTCTTCATCGGTCTCTTCACCCAACTCCAGAAACGGAATCCCCAGCAATTCCTTGCGTGAATACCCGTAAGTGTCCTGGGCGCGCTTGTTTGTGTCGAGGATTTTGAAGGTTTTACTGTCGAGGATGAAGATCGGATGGGGGTCACTGTTGAACAGGGTGCGGTACTTCTCTTCGGATTTGACAACCTGCTCCGTCAGCATGGCATTTTCGATCGCAACCCCGATTCTGTTGCCGATAAGTTCGAGCACGTCTTTTTGATCTTGTGAAAATCGCTTCGGTTTATGGCTGCCGATCCGAATCACCCCGAAAGTTCTTTTTTCCTTTGAGCTGATGGGGATGTAGACCATTGATGCCAGATTGTTTTCATCCAGAAATCGGATCTCCTCCGAACGTCCATCCGGCAAATCTTCATACATGGTGAAGGCACCGCTCTGGGCCACCTGGTGAACGATACTGCTTTCATCGACCACAAGGATGTTCCGACAGGCCTCCTCGGAAAAGCCGGAGCTGTATTGCATGTGATATTTTCCGTCTTTCCCAAGCAGGTAAATACAGAGTCCGTCGGCCGAGAGAAACTCGAGAATGGTCTGGATCGCCCGGCGAATGCCTTCTTCCAGCGTTTCCGCTGTGGTCAGGGAAGTGTAAATCGAGCACAGTGAACTCAATTCGCGGGTGTGCAACTCCCGCTCCTGCTCGGCATTTTTATCTTCGGTTTTGTCCCACAGGGTTTCAACGGCACCGACAATTCTTCCGTTAGGCGCTTTGATCGGCGCTGCAGTGAACCAGAGCCAGGTGCCTTTTTCTCCAAAACGCGGAAAGAAGTCTTCGGCCTCGTAGGCCCCTTCGATGAGGCCCGATTTTCGCCACTTGGTACCGTAGAGCTTTTTTATTTCCGCTTCGCTGACCTGGTCCAATATGACGTCGGCCATGGTGGCGCGTTCGTTCTTGTAAAACGCTTTCCATTGCCGGCGGGTTCCGACAAATTCATCCGCGCTGAAGCCGGTAAGCTTCTCCAGGGCGGTGTTCCAATGGGTGACCCGGTGGTTTTCGTTGATGACAAAAGTCGGTATCGTGCTGCCCTGGATGATCTGGGTCATGGTCTTTTCGCTCTCGGCCAGCGCCCTTGCCGTTTCGGTCAGCAACCGGGTCTGTCGATCCCGATCCTGTTCGGCCCTCTTGTCCTCGGTTTTGTCCCAGAGGGTTTCGATGGCGCCGGTCAGGGTGCCGTCGGGGGATCGAATCGGTGCGGCCGTAAACCAGATCCATTTGCCGTGATCACCGAGGTTGGGAAAAAATACTTCGGCCTCATAAGCGCCTTCAATCAGAAATGATCTCCGCCACTGGGTGCCGTAGAGCTTCTTAATTTCCGCTTCACCAACCTGATCCAGTATGACATCTGCCATTGCCGGCCGGGCGTTGTCCCAGAAAGGCATCCACTGTTTGTCAGTGCCGACGATTTCTTCGGCCGGGACCTCGGTCATTCTCTCCAAGGCCTTGTTCCAGTGGGTCACGATGTGGTCCCGGTTAATAACAAAGGTTGGAATGGTGCTGCCCTGTATGATCTGGCCCAGGCTTTTTATAAGACCTTTCTCGATCTCCTGGTAACGCAGATTGCGCTTATGGATCACGTCCGACAAACGATCGGCGAATTTTTCAAAATACGTTACGATATCCGGAGTCACGCTTGCCTTTTGCTGCAACTCTTCGAGGGCTCTGCGCTTTTCCCCGGTCATTTGCAGAGCACTCCAAATCGATCTGATTTGGATGTGGTCGATAAGGTCGACCCCTGCGGGCTTGGTTTTTCTGATGACATCCCAGACTGTGGCATCTGCAGTCAACTCGATTAAAACCTGCAGATCCGAGAGAGAATAAAGGTCCCGATAATTCTGGGTGGTAAATATCCCCAACGAATCGGCATAGCGCAATCCCTCGGCCTGGGGGTTGATGTCGGCAACCCCCAGCACGGTCGGGCTATGGTCCACGCAGCTTTTGTCGAACAGGTACTCGAGGAATATTTTGCAGAACCGGCCCCCGCCGATAATGGCAATGTTAGAATCCAGAAAATTTATTGTCATGACGGCTCAAACCGATTGGAGTTGGCCCGGATAATTAATGCAATTTCGGTTTAGGCTCAATGCCTTCCCGACGCTGTCCACGGATCTTTGTGAAACAGAATTTCCTTCAAACCGACTTTCTTCAGTTCAAGAACGGCCTCGAGAGCGTTAAAGGCCAGTTCTCGGAAACGTGTATGAAAAAGCACTTTTTCGATTTTCATCGTCTCCGCTCCTATGCGTTAGAAGAAAATCAGCGTGACAATCACAAAGCAGGGTATCAAAAAGATGAGGCTGTATCGGAGAATATATCCGAAAAAGCTTGGCATCGGCGTTCCGGCCTCTTCCGCTATGGACCGGACCATGAAGTTGGGCGCATTTCCGATGTAGCTGCAGGCACCGAAAAAGACAGCAGCGGCAGATATCGCCTTTAAGTACACCGCTTTATCCGTCATTAATAGCGGGACCGCTTCGGCTTCCGCCATCCCGGAGAAAAAGCTACCGAGGGCTGTGTTAAAAAAAGTAAGATAGGTTGGTGCATTGTCCAGAAAAGCGGACAGGGCGCCGGTCACCCAAAAATAATGGGCCGGCTGCTTGACGCCGGCGATCAGAATCGCCAGGGCCCCTTGCGAACCGGCTTTGAGAATGAGCAGGCACGGGATCATCGTGATGAAAATTCCGATAAAGAGGTAGGCGACCTCAATGATGGGAAACCAGGTAAAATCGTTATCCTCCCGAATCGATATCGATGTCGTTACCAACGACAGAATTCCCAGGCCGACCAACAGCCCATCTCGCACCCAATCCTGAACCGCACGATGTATGCCGAAGGTTGTGACCTCCCCCCAGTCAACGATACCGCTCATCAACACAGATATGACAACACCGGCAAGAAATATGAAATTATGGATGCCGACTAACTTCAGGGGTTCTTTAACCCCGTCGTCGGGGGCCTTGGCTCCCTCCTTACGGTAATAATATGTATCTAGCAGAAAGTAGATCAACAGAAGCAGAATAGATACCACCAGCATGTGCGGTAGAATGTTGAACGTCCAGAAAAACGAAACGCCATGCAGAAATCCCAGAAAAAGGGGTGGATCTCCAAGTGGCGTTAACGATCCCCCGACATTGGCAACCAGGAAAATGAAGAAAACAACCATGAATGTCCGGTTTTTACGATGGGTATTGGCTCGAAGAAAGGGCCGGATCAAAAGCATGGCAGCCCCGGTGGTGCCCATCCAGGACGCCAGCAAGGTACCGATCAACAAAATGGCCGTATTGAGAACCGGCGTGCCGCGCAGAGTTCCGCGCAGGAGAATACCGCCCGAAATGGTATAGAGCGACCAGAGCAGGATGATAAAAGGCACGTAATCGGCCAGAATGATATGCAGGATTTCATAAACAGCCAGCCCTCGGTAGGCAACAAGAAATGGAATGCCGAGGGTGGCAGCCCAAAATGCGGAGATCTTGCCGAAGTGGTGGTGCCAGAAATCAGGGGCCAGTAGGGGAAAAAGGGCGATCGACAGCAGCATTCCGGCAAAGGGTATACAGCTCCAGAGGGGCAAGAATTCGCCGAGGTTGTCATGACCGTGGCCACCGTCATTCACGGAGGAGCCGGTGGCGGTCTCTTCTGTGTGACCGGTGCCAGAATTGGTGGCCGCATGAGCGGTCGCCGACAGCCAGCCTCCATCGCCTGTCGTGCCGGCAACGGCGACATCTTCAGGTTCATGCCCGTCAGTACCCGCTGTTGCGAAAGATGCCGAGAGGATCATGAAAAAAACGGCCATCACCTGTATCACCAGTTTCATTGCCTGGTCCCTTCCAGCAGTAAGTTTCACGTATTTTTTTTGTGAAGTTTATGATCCTGAGTGAAGTGACACCTTGTCAATGCCGTTCTATGTGATAATGATTCGCGACCCGTCTGATGGACACAATCGAATGGCGCCAGAAAAGAGCAACCGAACATGAAATTTACCGGGTAGGTCCAAAACGGCCAGAGTCGAATCAACGCCTTCTTTTGTAAGTGTCACTCGTATGCTGTTGAAGAATGGCACCGTTCTCTTCAACGGAATCGGCGCGGCCGATTCAGGCCCCAGATTCACCAGATAAACAAAGACATGTCAAGTTAATAAAGATGGTTGCCGCATAAACAATTGCCCGGGTAAATATGGGGGCTGGGTGTCGACCCGTAAGGTGTTACTCAAAAAAAGACGCTCTTTATTGACAAACTTAAGCATGTAAATTAGTGTAGGTCGTTTAAATTTCGATGGGGTAAAATGATCAAGATTATTTCAACGATTGAAGATATGAGAAATGCCGCCGACAGTTGGCGGCGTGACGGCCGCCGGATCGCTTTTGTTCCGACCATGGGTTTTCTGCATGAAGGCCACCTGTCACTCATCCGAATCGCCCGCAAAGCCGCTGATATTCTGGTAGCAAGTATCTTCGTCAACCCCTCCCAGTTCGGGCCTGGCGAAGATTTTGAGACCTATCCCAGAAATCTGCAGCGTGACCTCGACCTCTGTGGCCAAGAAAATGTGGATCTGGTCTTTACGCCGGCAACCGGCGAACTTTATCCGGAAGGATACGAAACCTATGTAAAACTCGAACGCCTTCCGAACCACCTCTGCGGTTTGTCTCGACCGGTATTTTTTACCGGCGTCGCCACTGTCGTTATGAAACTATTCCATATCGTCAGGCCCCATGTCGCCGTGTTCGGTGAAAAGGACTACCAGCAGTTACTGATCGTAAAAAGGATGGCATTGGATCTGAATATCGATATCGAGATTATCGGTGCTCCTATCGTCCGGGAGCCTGACGGTTTAGCGATGAGTTCCCGCAATGCCTACCTGACGACCACCCAGCGTCCTGCAGCGTTAACATTATACAGATCCCTACTGCTGGCCAAAGAAATGGTTGCAAAGGGTGTGCGGGAGGTCGTTCAAATCCTGGGCGAAGCCAGAAGGCTTATTGAAACCCAACCCGAGACCGATATCGACTATTTGACAATCTGCGATCCGCAAACGCTCACAGATTTAGACCGTGTTGACCAACCGGCGTTAATGGCCCTGGCCGTCAGGGTTGGCAAAACCCGCTTGATCGATAATATGATGCTTATGACGCATACCGGAGCCGCCGGCTCCGAGTAATGCGAATTCACGGCACAACAGAGCCTTTGTCGTTTCGAACAAACATCTCGCTGTGGCGGTAATATTTGCAGCGTAACAAGTGAAAAGCGCCTTAAATTTGGAGACTCGAAAGGACCACGCATGGATAAAGAACAATTTTTTTTCACTTCCGAATCGGTAACCGAAGGGCACCCGGACAAAGTCGCCGATCAGATATCGGATGCCATCCTGGATGCTATTATCGCTAATGATAAAAACTGTCGCGTCGCATGCGAAACGTTGGTAACAACGGGGCTGGCGTTTATCGCCGGTGAAATAACCACCAACACTTACGTGGAAATGCCCCAGATTGTTCGCGATACCATAAAGGACATCGGCTACCATTCATCTTTGATGGGATTCGACTGGCAGACATGCAGCGTTATCACAAGCATCGATCATCAATCCCTCGATATTGCCCAGGGAGTCGATGAGGGCAACGGGCTCTACAAAGAACAGGGCGCCGGCGATCAGGGACTCATGTTCGGATATGCCTGCAACGAAACCCCCGAATTGATGCCCCTGCCGATTATGCTGGCCCACCAGATCTGTCATCGACTGGCCGAGGTCAGAAAGAACGGATCGCTTGATTTTCTTAGGCCTGACGGCAAGTCACAGGTAACCGTGGAATACGAAAACGGTGTTCCAAAACGAATTGATGCCGTAGTCCTTGCCGCCCAGCACAAGCCTGACGTCGATTACGACTATTTACGGGATGCAATCATCAAAAGCGTTATCAACAAAGTTCTGCCGCAGGATATGGTCGATGTGGAAACGCGTTATTATGTCAACGCCACCGGCCGTTTCGTCGTCGGCGGTCCCATGGGAGACTGTGGTTTGACCGGCCGTAAAATCATCGTCGACACGTATGGCGGACAGGGCAGTCACGGCGGCGGCTGTTTTTCCGGCAAAGACCCCTCGAAAGTCGACCGCAGCGGATCCTACATGGCCAGACACATCGCTAAAAATATCGTTGCCGCCGGCATCGCCGACAAATGCGAGATTCAAATCGCCTATGCCATCGGTGTGGCCGAGCCGGTATCCTTGATGGTGGATACCATGGGGACAGACAACGTACCCAAAAACCGGATTAAAGAAATCATCAGGACATGTTTCGACCTAAGACCAGCCGCCATCATCGAGTATCTCGATCTGCGGCGACCAATATACCGAAAAACCGCCGCATACGGCCACTTCGGCCGCACCGACCCCGAGTTCAGTTGGGAGCATACCAACATGGCGGATAAAATGCGGGAAATGGCGGATTTATAACCACTTTAAGGAGAATCTAGCGATAATGGATTACGATGTAAAAGATCTCAAGTTGGCAAAAGAGGGCGCGCTTCACATCGAATGGGCCGATCAGAACATGGTGGTACTGGACCGGATTCGGAAGCGATTTAAAAAGGATAAACCGTTGAAGGGTGTGCGCATCGCCGCCTGCCTGCATGTAACCACGGAAACGGCATCCCTGATGCAGACGTTGAAAGCCGGTGGTGCCCAGGTGATTCTGTGCGCCTCGAACCCCTTGAGCACTCAGGATGATACGGCCGCTTCCCTGGTAAAAAATGACCGAATTCCCGTTTTTGCCATAAAGGGCGAGAACAACAAGACGTACTATTCCCACATCAATGCCGCTCTGGATTTCAAGCCCCATTATACGATGGACGACGGAGCGGACCTCGTTTCCACGCTGCATACCGATCGCTCGGAACTTCTACCGGACGTAAAGGGCGGTACCGAGGAGACCACTACCGGGGTCATTCGACTGCGGAGCATGGCCGCGGAGGGCGTATTACAGTATCCGATTATTGCCGTCAACGACGCCCAAACCAAACACTTCTTTGACAATCGGTATGGAACCGGACAAAGCACGCTCGACGGAATAATTCGGGCCACCAACCGTCTGATTGCCGGCACCAACTTCGTCGTCTGCGGCTACGGCTGGTGCGGCAGAGGCGTGGCCATGCGCGCCCGCGGCATGGGCGCCAAAGTAATTGTCACCGAAATCAACCCCCTGCGGGCCATCGAAGCGGTTATGGACGGTTATACGGTCATGCCCATCCGTAAAGCGGCCGCTGTCGGAGATTTTTTCTGCACCCTGACGGGCAACATCTCCGTCATCCGCAAGGAGCACTTTCAACTCATGAAGGACGGCGCCATCGTTTCAAACTCGGGACACTTCAACGTTGAGCTTGACCTGGACGGTCTTCAGACCATCTCAGAATCGCAGCGCAGCATCCGCCCCTTCGTGGAAGAATATGTGCTCAAAAACGGTCGACGCATTAACGTGTTGGGTGAAGGCCGCTTGATAAACCTTGCCGCGGCCGAAGGACATCCCTCGAGTGTCATGGATATGAGTTTTGCCAATCAAGCGCTCAGCATCGAATTCATGGTCAAGAACAACAGCCGCCTATCTAAAAACGTTCATCCGGTGCCACAAAAAATCGATCAACAGATTGCAAAGGAAAAGTTGGCTGCGATGGGAACGAAAATAGACACCCTGACAGCACAACAGAAAAAATACCTGTCCTCCTGGGAGATGGGAACCTAACGGGAGCTATTTCAGCCTGTGAGCCAGGCAATTGTGATCTGTCACGTTCGACCGCCGCTCCACCTCAATTTGGCCTTGAGAACATCATAATAGTTCTGGCTCGGCTCGGAGATCAAGTATATCGGGTAGGGAGATTTGCTGACCACAATCGTATCCCGGTCATCAATCGGAAGGCCCTGCTGACCGTCGAAAGTGAGCATGATATCTGACGATCTCTCAGCGAGATTGATCGTCACGGTCGCTGTATCAGGTATTATCAATGGACGGTTTGTCAGGGTAAATGGACAGATAGGGGTCATGACCACAGCCGGCACCGTGGGATGAATCACCGGTCCGCCGGCGGCCAGTGAGTAAGCAGTTGATCCGGTTGGCGTCGCGATGATGAGACCATCAGCCCGGTAAGTTGTCAAGTACCGATCATTTATGCGGGTTTCAATATGGGCCAGCCGGGCCAAGGCCCCCTTGTTGATGACAACGTCGTTGAGCACCGTCTCGACCGCACGTTCCGTGTTTTGACGGATCACTCTGACGCGTAATCGCATGCGGGGCTGCGTCGTAATTGTGTCGTTCAGTATGGTCTCTGCCACGGCATGAAGACGATCTTCTGCTATCTCTGCCAGGAAACCGACCTCTCCGAACTTGACCCCCAAAATCGGTATGTTCTGATCGCCAATCCAGCGTACGGCACTCAGAAAGGTACCATCCCCGCCAAGGACCAGTATGCAATCAAGATCTGCGGGTGCCCGGTCAATATTCTCACCCAGCTGGCCTGTATGGGGCGGGCGGCTTTCCCGTCGGAGGGTCTCCACTCCTTTGCCAACCAGCCAACGTTCCAGGGCATCCGCTTTTGGGCTGACGGCAGGATCCGCCTTAACGATGATGCCAATCTTTTTCACACCCAAGCGCCTCTCCGTCGTATTTAGCGGCTCACCATTTAGGTCGTGTCCACCCGCGAAAAGCCGATGGCACTATTGAGTGTCCAATTCATGAATGAGATTTTTTTTCGTTGGGCAAGGCCAGACAAAGGTTTACGGCAAGATGTACTTTCCGTAAGCTGCAGCCGGAAACCTGCGCAGAACGCCACCCTGCTGAAAAAAAGGCCATTTATGGATGGACAATAGGTAACTCCTGCACTCATACAGGCAAGTTTCTCAAACGGCAATATTTTTTTGCCCAATAAAAAAACAAATTCGCGCTTGACTAGATCTGGACATCCGCTCTATAAACACGTAATTATGAGCAGGGGGGACTGGTTTTTATCGTTATTACAACCAATAGGAGGAAAGTAAGATGTTCATGAAAAAAACGTTTACAAAGGCTATCTTGGGCGTATTTCTGGTTTTCATATTGACAGGAACCGGCATAGCGGCCGACACCATCAAACTCGGTGTCGCCGGGCCCCACAGCGGTGACCTCGCCTCTTACGGTATTCCCACTGTCAAAGCCGCAGAGCTTGTCGTAAAGAAAATTAACGCCAAAGGCGGGGTCATGGGCAAACAGGTCGAACTGCTTGTCGAAGACGACGTCTGCAAACCCGAAATCGCCACCAACACGGCCACCAAGTTGATCTCCGAGAATGCCGATGTGGTTCTGGGGCATATTTGCAGCGGTGCCACCAAGGCGGCCCTTGGAATCTACAAGGATGCCAAAAAACTCGCCATGTCACCGTCGGCCACCAACCCGGGGCTGACCCAGAGCGGAGATTATCCCAATTTCTATCGTACTATTGCTTCTGACGATGCCCAGGCCCAACTGGAAGTCGACTTTGCACTCGATGTACTGAAGGTTAAGAATATCGCCGTGCTGCACGACAAAGGCGACTACGGCAAGGGTTTGGCTGAATTCGCCAAGTTATACCTGGAGAAAGATCCGCGGGCCAAGGTTGTCCTCTATGAGGGGGTCACTCCGGGTGCGGTAGACTACTCCGCTGTGGTTCAAAAGGTCAAAC
Organism: uncultured delta proteobacterium; assembly: GCA_963719015.1. Lineage (GTDB taxonomy): Bacteria > Desulfobacterota > Desulfobacteria > Desulfobacterales > SG8-13 > JARFQH01. The sequence continues at coordinate 78,555 of CAVRBA010000026.1, forward strand.
AATCGGGCGCGGAGGCGGTGATTTTCGGTGGCTACCACCCTGAGGCTTCCAAAATCGTCACCCAGATGCGCAAGAAAAAAATGAAAACCCTCTTTATCTCAGATGACGGCGTCAAAGACGACACCTTCATCAAAGTCGCGGGTAAATATGCCGAAGGCGTCTACGCCACCGGACCCAAAGACCTGTCCAGCAATGCCATGTATCAGGAAGCAATCGAAGAGCACCGCAAAGCCTATGGGGAAGACCCTGGAGCCTTCTTTCCGCAGGCGTATGCGGCCACACTGGCCCTGCTCAATGCCATCGACAAAGCCGGCTCAACCGATTACGATGCGCTGCGCAAAGCCCTGCAGACCAATGACGTCGAAACCCCGGTCGGCAAGATCCGTTTCGACGAGAAAGGCGATGCCATCGGTGTCGGCTTTTCCATGTATCAGGTCGAAAACGGCAAGTATGTAGAGAAGTAAACCGCAATACTACGAAATTGGGGGGTCAGGCACTACGCCTGCCCCCTGAATTTTTATAATCGAACCAACCCTCCGGCACTGCCCGGTTTCAAGTTGATGATTCCACAGAATACTCCCTGGATACCTCCCGCGACCGGCGGTAGAGACACTAACCCAAGCTGCACAAGGCGCCATGGAAATTTAATAGAACCATCTAAACGAGGAATCATATGTTCTGGGATTTCGACTACTTCGTGGAGTTGTTTCTGGCGGGTCTCACGCGTGGAAGCATTTACGCCCTGATAGCGTTGGGCTACACCATGGTCTACGGGATCATCCAGTTGATCAATTTCGCCCACGGCGAAATATATATGATCGGTGCCTTTACAGCCCTCATCGTCACCGGCGTATTGACGCTCATGGGCTGGAATTCAGTGGCAATATTATTCATTGCCGCAGCAGTGGCGCTGATCTATTCGGCAGCATACGGATACACGCTCGAAAAGATCGCCTACAAGCCCCTGCGGAAAGCCCCGCGTCTATCCGCCCTTATCAGTGCGATCGGCATGTCGCTTTTTCTGCAAAACTATGTGCTTCTGGCCCAGACATCGGACTTTTTGCCCTTTCCGGCGTTGATTCCCGATTTCAAGTGGCTCGAGCCCTGGGAGCACATCGTCCGATCCTCCCAAGTCGTTATCTTTTCAACAACCGCCATCGTCATGGTTCTGTTGACATTTTTGATCAAATTCACCCGCACCGGAAAAGCCATGCGCGCCGTTTCCCAAGATAAGGAAATGGCCATGCTGGTGGGCATAGACGTCAACCGCGTCATATCGGTCACCTTTATCGTCGGATCGACCACGGCCGCCATCGGCGGTGTTCTGATCGCCTCCCATATCGGTCAGATCAACTTCTACATCGGCTTCATTGCGGGCATCAAAGCGTTTGTGGCTGCTGTCCTGGGCGGTATCGGCAGTATCCCGGGAGCGGTTCTCGGCAGCCTGGTTCTGGGGTGGACCGAAAGTTTTTTTACAGGCTACATTTCCAGTGATTACGAGGATGTCTTTGCCTTTCTGTTCCTGGTCTTCATTCTAATATTCAGGCCCTCGGGCATCCTGGGGCGCTCGGAATCGGAAAAAGTGTGACCGGTATCCGGACGAGCAGGCTCAGATGAATACACACCCATGGTGATAGGACGATTAAATTGATTAACCTAGCTGAAATTAAAAAATCGTTTCTGATCTCGCTCTGGTTCGTCTTCTTGACCTTCCCGATCATGGTCATCCGGGTCAACACCATTTACGACCGCGTGGAATGGCGCTGGGAAAACATGCTGTTTGTCGGTGTCGGCAGCTTCTTTTTTTCTTTTATCTGGCGTTACTTATTACGGCGCAAAGAGTTGGGAAGCAAAAACAGTCAGGCCGAGGAAACACAAGACCGGATGACTCTCAATCAGCGGATCATGGGCGACCGCAGGATCTACCTGCCACTGCTTGCTGCAATCTTTGTTTTCGCCGCTGCCTATCCCTTTGTCTTCAGCATGTACCAGACCAACATCATGATCAATGCCCTCATTTACATCATGCTCGGTTTGGGTATCAACATCGTGGTCGGTCTGGCCGGACTGCTCGACCTGGGGTATGTGGCGTTCTACGCAGTTGGTGCCTATACCTACGCCCTGCTCAACTACCACTTCGGACTCGGCTTCTGGTTGGCCTTGCCCATGGGAGCCGCCATGGGTGCCCTTTTCGGAATTCTGCTCGGCTATCCGGTATTGCGACTCAGGGGGGACTATCTGGCCATCGTCACTTTGGGTTTCGGAGAAATTATCCGCCTGGTCCTTGAAAACTGGAACCAATTTTCTTTTGGTCCCAGCGGAATCGCCAATATTCCGCGACCCAGCTTGCCCGGAATCAAGATGAACCTGGAGCAATCCACTATTTTTATCTATTTTTTGATGATTGTCCTGGTAGTATTCACGATTTTTGTCGTCAATCGCCTCAAAGACTCGCGAATCGGAAGGGCCTGGATTGCATTGCGGGAAGACGAGGTCGCCTGCCAGGCCATGGGGATAGACCGCACCAAAACCAAGCTGACCGCTTTCGCTCTGGGTGCCACCTGGGCCGGCATGGCCGGCGTACTTTTTGCCGCCAAAACCACATTTATCAACCCGGCCAGTTTCACCATCTGGGAGTCGATCAATATTTTGTGCATCGTGGTGCTCGGGGGAATGGGATCGATTGTGGGGGTCATTTTCGGTGCCCTAGTCCTGATTCTTCTTCCCGAATACCTGAGGGCCTTTTCGGAATACCGGATGCTCCTGTTCGGCTTTATTCTCGTGACCATGATGGTTTTCCGCCCTGGCGGTATCATCAGCGAAGTGCGGCGAACCTACAAGTTTAAGGGCCTGAACGAATAATAACTTTATCTTTTTCAGCGGTATGGATTTATGAACCCGATACTGGAAGTGAATCAGCTGACCATGGACTTCGGGGGCCTGCGCGCCCTGGACAGCGTGGATCTGGATATAATGGAAGGGGAAATCGTCGCCCTGATCGGTCCCAATGGCGCCGGTAAAACCACTTTTTTCAACTGCATCACGGGCATCTATCCTCCGACTGGAGGAGAGATGATCATTCAACCGCCGGGTAAGGCGAAAATCCGGCTCAACGGACTCAAACCCAATAAGGTCACCGAAGCCGGCATGGCCCGAACCTTTCAAAACATCAGGCTGTTTCCCACTATGACGGTTCTGGAAAACGTAATGGTGGGCCGGCACTGCCGACTGAAATCGGGTATCGCTGGGGCCGTCTTTCGACCCCCATCCACCAGGCAAGAAGAAAAACAGGTCGTGCAAGACAGCTACCACATTCTGGAAAAAATCGGGATAGAGGAATTCGTCAATGATTATGCCATGAACCTGCCATACGGCGCCCAGCGTCGCCTGGAAATTGCACGGGCCATGGCCACCGAACCTTTCATGTTGCTGCTTGATGAACCGGCGGCCGGCATGAACCCGAGGGAAACAGAAGCCTTGGACGAACTTATTCTCAAATTACGTCAAGAGGAAAGTAAATCCATCCTCCTGATCGAACACGATATGAAACTGGTGATGAGCCTTTCAGACCGGATATTTGTGGTGGATTACGGCAAAAAAATTGCCCAGGGAACACCGGAGGAAATCAAGAACAATCCTGCCGTGATCAAGGCTTACCTCGGAGAAGAGATCGATGCTTGAACTCAAAAATATCCATACATATTACGGTAACATTCATGCCCTGAAAGGCATTAGCATCGAGATCACGGAAGGCGAAATCATCACCCTCATCGGAGCCAACGGGGCGGGAAAAAGCACAACGTTGATGTCGATCTGCGGCATCGTACCGCCACGTTCAGGCGACATCTTTTTCATGGGCCAACCGATACAGGCCCTCAGGCCCAACCAGGTTGTCAACCTGGGAATCAGTCAGGTTCCGGAAGGCCGAAGAATATTCCCTTACCTGACGGTGATGGAAAACCTCGACATGGGTGCATTCCTGCGCCCGGACAAGGATAACGTCAAAAAGGACACCGAATATATCTTTTCTCTCTTTCCGATACTGGCCGAGCGACGCAACCAAGCCGGCGGTACGCTCAGCGGCGGGGAACAGCAGATGCTGGCATTGTCACGCGCCCTGATGGCCCGCCCGCGTCTGCTGCTGATGGACGAGCCGTCTCTGGGTCTGGCTCCGATCATTGTTCGACGAATATTCGACATTATAAAAAAGATCAATACCGAAAACAACGCCACTATCTTTCTGGTCGAGCAGAATGCCAACCTGGCGCTGAAAGTAGCCGATCGGGGTTATGTAATGGAAACCGGCCGCATCACACTATCCGACACAGCCGATAACCTGCTGGCAAATGAAGATGTCAGAAAAGCTTATCTGGGCATTTAGCAGACTATCTCTCATCGATATTTCGCTCCCGGCTGGCCGTACCCGTTGAACTGATTTCGACACTCCCCCTTACATCTATTGTCAAAGCCCCCAAAGAGTAGGTGCAATCCATTTGTAATACAATAATATACGTTTGGTTGACACTGGTCGGCGTGTTTGCTAAGATTGAATTATTCCCGCTACCAGAACCTGACATCGGGAGAGAAGTCGCAACACCAACAATCGACGCCCCAAGTTGGGCTGCAAAACCTCCACTCATGAGAGGGAAATCATATTCACTCATGGGGAAATAATGAAGAAAATCGTATCGATCATATGTCTTTTCTTTTTTCTGGGGCATTCCCCGACACTGATAGCCGGTGATTTTGGTCTAAATCCTGGCGCAAGGGGATGGCCGCTTTCACCGCAAGGTGATATTGGGTATACTCCGCCCGGTTCGAACAGTATCGCTAAAATCGCAAATGTGCTTGAATATTATAATGAAGACCGGCCGTATGGCCGATTGGTCTTTGACTTCCCGCGTTTTTTCCCAAATCTCTATATCATGGCCACCCCAACAGAAATCGAAGGCGCGGGCAACAAGAACATCAGATTCCATATCGGTGACAAGATCTTTGCCACCGAAAGCGGTTTTAATTCCCAAATTAGCCTGAACGAACTTGATCTGACCCTTTATTACGACGTTCCGCTTGTCAAGAGCTTGACTCAGGACATGCTCAACATCGATCTCGGCCTCAATGTCCGTGCAATCGATTTCAATGGCAACATCGAAAACGAGGCCTCGGTAAAGCGTCTAAAAGCTTCATTGTTCCGATTCCGATGGTTTTTGGTGCGCTACAGTTTCACCCCCTGCATGCGCTGGCCCTGGAAGCCGAAGGTCGGGGGATAGCCATCGGTGCCAACAAAGCATTCAGTCTGGTCGGCCGAATCCGTTGGAACGTTCTGGATCACGTTTTTGCTGCCGGTGGATACCGATACGACAAGTTCGACATAGACTACCAAGGCGTACTCATCGACACCGATATCAGCGGCCCGTTTTTCGAGGCCGGTCTCTCCTTTTGAATGCTGTAAGTCCAACCCGATGGCCATTTGTTTAACAAGTCGGCCCTCATAATATGCTCTATAACGCCCTCCTTAATCTAACACACCTATATTATTAATAATAAAATTTCACCGCATGTTATTAAAAATGCTTGACACGGCATTATCTCTTTTGTATGGTTCACATCATGAACAATAATTTGTCCGGCCACATCCAAGACATTACGCCTTTTCAACTGGAGCAATTTCAGATCCTGGTGAGTCGTCTGTACCAGTGCTGCCAGGAACGCATGCAGTATCAGAGCGACAGGTTTGACCTTCCGGATGCCGAGTTGCGCTGCCTTCTGCTTTTCGGCAACGAACGCTACCTGACACCCAAGGGTATCGCCCACAAAATGAATGTGGTGAAGAGTCGGATTTCGATTATCATCACTGGCCTCATAAAAAAGGGCTTCGTGCAGCGCATAAAGGATCCGGAGGATTCTCGCGTGCGCCTGCTTAGCCTGACCGCCAAAGGCCAAAAGAAACTTAACGATATCAAACAATTTATGAACGACGTCCATGAACAGGTACTGCTTCAGATCCCGCCGGAACAAAGAAAACTCCTGCTAATGAATCTCGACCTGCTCAAGTCGTCAATGGAGGCGGCAAAAGAACTTATGGTGTAAGCCAACGCGATAAAAACCTGCCACGGGTGACACATACGGCTATCTTCTCCCGGCCAACTTCCTGTCGTACAAATGTCTGCAATACCTAAAATATGGGTCGTTATTCGGCGAATAAGGTTCATACCATACACCAATAAATAAAGTATTTTACACAGATAATTGTAATCATGACATAAATTTATATAACGCCATAAACAAATGGAGGACACCATGCAACAAGCCGAAAAAATTATCCCGCAGAATGATGTCAGCTTGCAACAAATTGAGGAGCAGCTGGCCGCCCTCACAAGCCGTATCGATATTCTCGATAAAAAAGCGACCGATCCCAAGGTATCCATGATCGTCTTCAGCGGCGACCTGGACAAGGTCCTGGCGTCATTTGTGGTCGCCACCGGAGCGGTGGCGATGGGAATGGAAGCGGTGATGTTCTTTACATTCTGGGGCACACCGGTTCTTAGAGATAAGAATAAAAGCGTGGGTGGCAAGGACGCCATGAGCAAGATGTTCGGCACCATGCTACCCAAAGGTACCAGCGCGGTCAAATTATCCAAGATGAATATGGCTGGCATGGGAACGGCCATGATGAAATCCTTGATGAAGAAGAAAAACGTCGCTTCGCTCGAACAAATGCTGGAAATGGCCGAAGAACTGGGCGTTAAGATATTCGTGTGCGAAATGTCCATGAATTTGATGGGCTTTAAACGTGAAGAAATGATCGATTATGAAGGGTTAACATTCTGCGGTGTGGCCAAGTTTCTGGAAGAAGCCGGCAACAGCCGCATTCAACTGTTTATTTAAACCGAATAGAAATCAATAAAATCAGGAGGCGTCGTTATGAGTGAAGAAATCAAGGCTGACAAAGTAATGGATTTAAAAGGACTGCCTTGCCCCATGCCGGTTGTAAAGGTCAGTAAAGGAATTAAGGAAGTCGAAATCGGGCAGGTAATCGAAGCCCACTCGACCGATCCCGGTTCACTGACCGATTTTCCGGCATGGGCCCGCACGAGCGGTAATGAAATCTTGAAAACCGAGCAAGACGGTAAAATCATCAAGTTTTTCATCAAACGCATAGCCTAACAACCGTCGGGGGCATCGGTATCGCCGAAAAGGAAAACCGGTGCCCCCTATTTTGCTCAAAACAAGGAGGCCGCTGTGCAAACCGTCATGTATTTTATTCTGGTACCGATGGTCTACATCGCCTTTGCGGTATTTTTTCTGGGAAGTGCCTATCGCATCTTTTCGATCTGGCAAAAACCCAAATTGCCCTCTACCCAACAAATCTATCCTTCCAAAAACCCGAAATGGCTGTGGACGCTATATGATACTTTTCTGTTCCCCACCGTGCTACGACATAAACCGCTGCTGTGGTTGTTTCTTATGTCCTTCCATATCTGCCTGGTTCTCCTGCTCGTCGGACACCTGGAACTGATTGTCGATATCGGAATTTTTCAGATTGTTCCGCATGACATCTTTCTGGGGAATGGTTTCGTTGGGCTGACTATCGCTGTCTGCCTGCTCTTTTTTCTTTTCCGACGTTTTACCTCACCGGTGAAAGACCTGTCGATTCCAGAGGATTATTATCTACTGATTCTGATCTTTCTGATCGTCATTTTCGGCAGCGAAATGGACTGGGCGCGAAGCTGGTACGAATACGGTGAGATGACGGTTGAAGACTACCGCACCTACATGGTCAGCCTGCTGATTTTCAAACCGGAGTTGCCTTACAGCACGACCTTTTCCGGCCATTCCTTCATGCTGGTTCTGCATGTATTCTTCGCCAATCTGTTTTTAATCGTCTTTCCTTTTAGCCAGCTGATGCATTCGATTCTGTCACTTCCTATGAACAAACTGAGAAGAGGTTGATCAAAATGGACAGCAAGACCCAAGCGGAACTGCTGAAACTCTTTCGCAGCAAAATCACCCGGACGATGAGTTACTACCTGGAAACCTGCACCCGCTGCGGAACTTGTACCGACGCCTGCCACGCGTACGCTTCGACGGGGCATACCAAATACATCGCCGCCTACCGCCACGAGATCGTGCGACGATTATACAAAAAATATTTTAAAGCCCGGGGAAACTTCTGGCCTTCGGTGGGAGAGGCGAAAGAGCTCAACGACATGGCTATCGAAGAACTATATGAGGCGGCGTATTCCTGCACGGGTTGCCGGCGCTGCATGGTGTACTGCCCTTTCGGTATCGATACCCAAATGCTCATGTCCATTGCCAAGCTGCTGCTGATCGGTGCCAATGCCGAACCGGAAATCCTGACCTTACTGGCCGATACTTCCGTTGAAAAAGGCAAATCACTGGAGTTCTTCAAAGAAAACTTTCTCACCGGAATCAAGCAGCTGGAAGAGGACGTCGTGGAGAAATGGCGCACGGAAGCCGGCAATTCGACCATTCCGGTGGATGTGGAAGGGGCCGACCTGCTCTACGTGGCCTTGGCGGGCGCCCATTCCATCATACCGGCCGCAGCGATCTTCAATGCTGCCGGCGAAAACTGGACCCTGAGTTTTTTTGAGGCGGTCAATTTCGGTGCCTTTGTGGGAGATCCGACCAAAACCCAACTTATTCTCGACCGTATCCTCAACGAAGCCCGTCGCCTAAAGGTCAAGGAAGTTTGTATCTGTGAATGCGGTACAGCCTTCAGAATCATGAAGCAGCTCGCCGGCAAACAGCCGTTCAAGGTATCCGCCATCACCGAAGTTCATGCCCGATACTTGCGCGAGGGTCGTATCAACGTCGACAAAACGATGTTCACCGAACCGGTGACCTATCACGACCCCTGCCAGATTGCCCGAAACGCCGGGGTGAGCGACGAGCCCCGCTACATTTTGCGGCAGCTAACGAACAATTTCAGGGAAATGACTGCAGACCCCCGTTACAACTGGTGCTGCGGCGGTGGCGGCGGACTGGTGGCCCTGGGTGAGGAGACGCTCGACTTTCGCATGAAATCGGCCAAGGTCAAAGTCGACCAGGTCAAAGCCTCCGGTGCCGTAATTTTGTCTACCGCCTGCGAGAACTGCCACACCCAGCTCAGCAATCTCAACGACCATTATAAGATGGGGGTTCAGGTGCATTTCCTCTCCTCGATGGTTGCCGACGCGTTGATCGGTACCGGCAAAGAGGCCGTGACATCGTAAGAATCCGGGCGTGGACGTATTTCAGCTCGGAAACATAGGCATTGAATTCTTCAGCAAAGGAGGTGCATACACACTTTATATAAACGGCCATTTTCAAAGACCACCACAAAATTGTAAAATGGAGGAGATGATGAGAAAGACATTTGCCGTTCTGTTCATTTTTTCACTTGTCCTGGTTCTGGGTCCCGCCGCACATGCCACCAACGGCGACAATTTGATCGGTGTCGGTCCAATCTCGCGTGCCATGGGCGGTGCCGGGGTTGCCGCCCCTCAAGATGCGACCAGCGCCATCTTCGCCAACCCGGCAGCCATGTGTTTCGGCCCCTATTGCCCGGGCTCGTCCGTCGATTTCGCGGGCACGATATTTGTTCCATCCGTCGACGGCAAGGTGAATTACGGTCTGCCCGGCTTTGCCGGTAGCGACAGCAGTGAACTGCCCCCATCGGTGATACCGGCCATCGCCGTCACGTCACCCATCAACGAGAAGTGGCGTTTTGGTGCCGGCATGTACGGTGTTTCCGGGTTGGGAGTGGACTATAAAGATACCAAAATCGACTTTTCACGGATGCCGCTGCCGTCTCCACCAGCGCCGCCGGGCGCCTCATTTTCAGCGGTTTACACCCAACTGCAAGTCCTGAAATTAGCACCGAACCTGGCTTATTTGATCACCCCGAACTTTTCGGTTGGCGGTTCATTAGAAGTCGTCTGGCAGAGCCTCGACCTGGGGGAAGGTGCTAGCTCCGGGTACACGGTGGGGCTGCAACTGGGTGCCCTCTACCATTGGGACAAATTCAATTTCGGCTTCTCTTTCACCACACCGGAAAAGGTCAACCACAAGAATGTCTCCAAATTCGGGAATCCCGCCGGCGAATATCAGGATCTGAAACTGGAAGCCCCGTGGAGGGTCCAGGGAGGGATCTCCTTCGAACCCAACAGCCAATGGCTCTTCGAGGGTTATGCCCGTTGGCTCGGCTGGAGCAGTGCCGATGGTTACAAGGATTTCGACTGGGACGATCAGTGGGTCTTCGGCCTGGGTGCCCAATGGAAACCGGCCGAAAAGTGGGCCCTGCGCCTCGGTTACAACTACGGCAAAAGCCCTGTCAAGGTTCACAACGGTTGGAATCCCAACCCGTTTGATCCCACCAACACCGTCAATGTGCAGGGTACCCCCGTCAACCGCGTCGGTTATGAAACCCTTCGCATCATCGGATTCCCGGCGATTGTGGAACACCACATCACTGGTGGTGTCGGTTACAAGCTGACCGACAGCCTGGCCCTGAATGCGTCCTTCATGTATGCGCCGGAGCAAACCATCAAAGAGGCATCGGCCTTCAACGCCATAACACTTGAGTCGAAGCTGAGCGAGTGGTCTACAACCCTGGGCCTAACGTGGTACTTCTAAAGCAGACGGGGGGAATGGATTGTCCATTCCCCCCGCCACAAAGCATGCTTACCGGCTGCCCTCAGTCCCTTCCAGGGGAACATCCCTTGAAAAAGGCCGATTGACATCCTTGGCCTCCCATCGAATTGGAAAATAACTGTGGAATCATACTCTCGGGAGCGCCTTGACGAGTCCCCGGTCCCAAGGCTCAATCCGATATCGTGAAAAACGCCTTATTTTCAATGAGATTGGGAGCGGCTGATCCTGGTGGCCGGGAGGGCTGTGTATCAGGTGCACGCAGAACGATTTCCACCCGCCGATTGCGTTTGCGGCCTTCGGCGTTATCATTCGATTCCATCGGCCGGTATTTGCCAAAGCCCATGGTCGAAACGCGGCTTGGTGATATGACCGCCTTTGCCAATAAAAATTCGGCCACCGTGGCAGCACGGGCAATTGACAGTTTTAAATTGGATCCGTAAGGGCCGCCATTGAGAGGGACATTGTCCGTGTGGCCGGCAATGATGATGTCACCTTTGGTATCGGCAAGCACGCTACCAATTTTCAACAGCAAGGGTACCATCTGGTCCTTGATGTCCGCCTTCCCCGAATCAAAAGCGGTTTCGCCCATCAACCGGATGGCCACTTCTTTCTCACCCACTTCCACCTGGATCAGTTCTTTCATATCCTGAAATTGGGTCTCAATTTCCTTTTTGAGCTGCACGCCAACCTTTTTCTGAATGTTAATGAATTCTTGACGGGGTTTGGTTGGAATCAGCTCCTGGTCAAAATCCTTGGCGATCATCTTGACCCCTTTAGGCACCTGAAATGCCCTGACCTTGTGCTGGACACCAAAGGCCTTGGCCAGCGAACCTGAGACCTCCTTGTATTTGGCTTTATCCATCTCCGAAAAGGACAGCAGCAAGACGAAAAAGCAGAGGAGCAGACTCATGAGATCGCCGAAAGTGACGACCCATGCCGGAGCCCCCTCCTCTACAATGGCGTTTTCTATATCAATGGGCGCACTCATTTATTGGCTTTCTTGCTGGCCTTATCCGGGTGCCCTTTCTCACGATCTTTGGGAGCGAGATAGATCTTTAACGCTTCTTCGAGAACCATGGGCGACATCCCCTGGGCGATACCGATGGCACCTTCCCGGATAATCTGGCGGTTTTCCTGTTCCTGTTGGCTGCGCAAGGCAAGCTTGTCGGCAATGGGCAAACAGACGAGGTTAGCGACCAGGGCACCATAGAGGGTCGTCAGCAGAGCGATGGCCATTGCGGGCCCGATACTGGACGGGTCAGACATGCTGGCCAACATTTGCACCAGGCCGATCAAGGTCCCGATCATTCCGAAGGCCGGTGCTGAGCTGCCCATACCCCGAAAGACGTTCTGCCCGATCATGTGGCGCTGGATCGTCTGCCGGATATCCTTGTCAAGCATCTCCGAGATCAGTTTTTCATCTAACCCGTCGGACAGATAGCGAACGGCCTTGGCAGAGAAATCATCCCCGGCCTTCTGATTCTCAAGAGCGATCAAACCTTCCTTTTTAGCAATCTTGGAAAATTCCACCAACTTGGTTATGAGCTCTTCGGGCGAATCGAGCTTGACCATGAATGCCTTCATGACCACCTTCACCGAATTAATCACATCCTTCATCGAGAATTTGATGAAACAGGTTGCCAGGGTGCCGCCGATGACAATCAGCACACCGGGGACGTTAATGAAAATGAGGGCCGATCCACCGAAGGCAACGGCCAGAATGACCAAGGTGGTCCCGCCAAAAAGTCCGATGATTGTCGCTATGTCCATAAAGCTTCCTCTTGCAGCCGACTAATCGCTAATTCCTGAGGGGGTAATCAATTCGATTCAATAAACAGTATCGGTATTTCTTCGGAAAACTTAAACGCGAAACACGCTGAAAAAAACACTGCGAGGACCGTCGTAGTTTTTCTAACTCGCTATTATTTCTCTAAATATATTTTTAAGTGTCTTGTCGACGTCCGGTACGGGGTGTAGGATGTCCGGAAAAATCTTCTTAATCTGCTTCACATCCAGAACCCATCCGAAACCCAGGGTATCGAAAAAGACAATCCCTTCCGGATTTATCATCAGTGTAACTCCCCTTGGTTATTCTTTCCACTATCCATTAGGCTTGACTTTTAAAGCAATGATGCAGAGCTTGCTTTTTCTTTCGCATGCAAGTGGCACAAAAATGCAAGTCTACCCTGGGTATCGTCAATATATGGAATTTCCTTGAGTAAATTTTCGGTGGAATCATCGTATACAGGAAAAGACTGGCATTGCCTCAATTTGAATAATTGAGGCATATTTTAAAATATGTCTTATATTGTGCGTAGAGGCTGAATGAAGATGAAAAACATGATGATATTCAAGCGGTTGTATAATCTATTTAGGAAATACGTCTCTCGGCATCGGTCATTCCAGGTTAACCTGTTGGTGCCGGCTTTTATAGAAGAAAGGTCCAAGGTGAAGACTGACGACCAAGATGTCGGGTATCGATCCGAATCGCAAACGAGCAAGACGTCTCCGCTTGATATTAACGAGCTAAACCAGCAGCCAGAAAAACGCCCTGTCATTGAAGGATACCCGGCCTCAGCGGCTAACGGGGCCGTGACGCACAGAACGAACCAAGATATCGATTCCACCGGTTTCAGCAGTTTGGAAGGCTATGCCGAGGGTTTGAGCATTTCTGAAGAGACCATTGCCAAATGGGTCAGTGCCGGTATTTTAAGTCCGCGGGAAACTGAGATCGCGGAAAAGGTTATCAGAATCATGCGGAATAAGGCCCGTCAAGGCGGTTCGCCCCGTCCATTTTCACCATCGGACCCGTAACCGTCCGTCAGACATTCGATCGAATAAGGGTATCAACGGGACGATCACCACTAAGCAACAAGGGTTTGCTGGAGCTTTCTCAGGCGAGGAGAGATCTCGACCGGATAAAACGTGCTGGCCGCCAAATCTTTGTAAATATCAGATAAACCGGCAAAGTTGGTTTTGAATGCCAGACGAATATCTTCAAGTGATGGATGGGGCCGAACCGTGCGACCGGATTCCATGACGGATTCGAGCAGTGGCAGGGCAGCGTTGAAGGTTTCGTCGCGCAAACCGATCATGTCTTGCCGGTAAAGTCCGTTAGCACTGCAAAAGCGAAAAACCTGTTTGTCACCACCCAGGGTTTCTTTACCCGGGCTCAATTTCCGGACATTGCGCTGGCCGTAACGAACCATCTTATATACGATATCCGCAAAAGGCGCATCCGCCGACACGCCAAGGCTGGTCCCCACACCAAAGGCATCTATCTTGGCTCCCCCCTTCACGGCATCGTCAATCTTAACCTCATCGAAACCACCGCTGGCAAATATTTTGACTTCTTTGAGACCGGCTTCGTCCAGCATGTGACGCACCTGCCGGCTCAGTCGATTCATATCACCGCTGTCGAGGCGCACCCCCAGGAGTGAGTGACCGTCTTTTTTCATCTGCAGCGCGACTTTGACCGCCTCGGACGCCCCCTTCAAGGTATCGAAGGTATCGATTAAAAATACCGCGTTATCCGGAAATGTATCGGCATAGGCCGTGAAAGCATCGAAATCGCTCCCCAATGCTTGAACATATGAATGGGCCATTGTCCCTGATATGGGGATGCCGTATTCTTTTCCCGCCAGGACATTGCTCGTGCCGGTGAAACCGGCGATATACGTGCTCCGGGCAACCTTCATGCCGGCATCATGCCCCTGTGTCCGCCGTAGGGAAAAATCGATCAGCTGGCGGCCTGCGGCGCTGTGAATACAGCGGGCGGCTTTGGAAGCTATCAGGGTCTGGAATCCGATGGTATTGAGCAAAAATGTCTCGATGATTTGAGCCTCGATCAAAGGTGCTGTGATTTCAAGGATCGGCTCATTAGCAAAGAATATCGTCCCTTCCGGCAGAGCTAACACGTCCCCGCTAAAATGAAACTTTTTTAGGAAGGATAGAAACTCGACCACTGAAAAGACCGGTTTGGTTCAAAAACGTAATGTCTTCATCCACGAATCGCAGCGATTCCAACTCACGCAGAGCGTCTTGTAGGCCGGCCGCAACGAAGTAATTGCGCTGCGACGGATAATTTCTAATATAAAGGGAAAAGGTGGCCGGATCGAAAAGCCGGCGATCAAAGTAGCCGGCGGCCATGGTCAGTTCGTAAAGATCTGTGAAAAGCGGACCAAGTCGATGATTGATAGTCATGATTCCTGTTGCTGCGGGAGAAACAATTTGGGTATTATCTTCATCTCGTTTTTTCGACACAACACCGCGAGGACAAAACCAACATACGGATCGAATTTAAAGCTAACTCCTGACTCCGAGTCAAACGATTTGAGCGCCGTAGAGCTGCGCCATCCGCTTGAGGGCGAAATCGTGAAATGCCTGATCGAAATCAGCCACCCCATCGACAGCGACCGTTATGCTGTAGTCTCGGTTGGCCAATCCGCCAACAGTGTCCATCACACAAATAGAGGTACAGACACCCACCACTTCGACAGATGTAATCTTCCGATCGGCCAGGATTTTATCCAGATGGGTTCCATAGAATCCACTGTATCGTTTTTTGTTCACGATCAAATCATCGGACCCCGGTACCAGTTCCGGAATGACGTCGCTACCCCAGGTACCGGCGACACAGTGCCGTGGAAATTTTTCAAACTCGGCATCATTTTCGTCGTGGGCATCTTGTAGAAAAATAACCGTATCTTTCCGATTGCGGTAGTTCTCTATCTTTTGGCGAACGAACGGTATGATATCACGTGCGGTTTTGCCACAGAAAAGGGCGCCTTTTTCATCAATGAAATCATTGAGCATATCGACAACGATGAGGGCCTTGTTAGACATTATCGCCTCCTCAATCCGGCCTATTGAGTAAATCCAATGAGGAAAGTAACCATCAATCAGACGAATGCCAGCCCATGTCATCCACCGACACTGTGACAGGCCGCCGGATTCGCAAGGGGTAAATGCGAGACGGCAGTGGTCATATCGTCGCTCTCTCCCCGAGATTTCCGTAGCGGTGATAGGCGTCGCAGATACTTTGGTTGACAAAATAATTGAGAAGTTCAATGCGACCGTCCATCAACACTGCCGAGCGGGCGATATAGTAACCGGTTTTTGCCGCCGCTTTGAGTACATCGGCAGGAACCCTCCCGGGATCGGCATAGCGGATGCGTTCAACCCCGGGTATTGAATCGATGACTTCCCGGTCGGTTAGCACCTCTACAGCAGAAATACCGGCCAGTTTTGATCCGTCTTCCGAACTCAGGAAGGCAATCGCCGGATGATTTAACGCCGGTTCGATGCTGATCATCAAATCACAACCGGAAATACGAACCGCTGCTATGCGGGCCAGCACGTCGAAAAGGCTGTCATCAGAATGGATCCTTACCATCACTTTGCCGACCGGTAGATAGCGCAGAATGTTGTCCTGGCCGCGCAAATGGAAGTAGTCGTTTTCCTGTGAAAACATAACCTCGACATAATACAGGTAGCTCTTTATGGCCCTGACGGTCTTCAGGATATCGGCGGCCGAATCCTGAAAGGCCCCCCAGTCGGCTTTACGCCGCCAGTCCTGGGCCAACCGTAGCAAGGCATGATCCTTTTTTATGACATCGATCCGAGGGTAACCGGTCTCTTTAAACGACATGAATTGGGATACGTAGTTTGGCGAACCCGCTTTTATCCCAGGCCCTATGGCCGATTTTCCCATACCACCGAAAGGTTGTCGCAGAGTCACCGCCCCCGTAGTTCCCCGGTTAATGTAAAGATTACCGGCCCTGATGCGCTGTTTCCAGAAGTCCTGCTCACGACGATCCAGGCTTTCCAGACCGGATGTCAAACCGTACCCGGTGGCATTGGCCAGATCGATGGCTTGTTCGAGAGACTCGACCCGCATGACCCCCAATACCGGACCAAATAGTTCGGTGGTGTGGGTGAATGATCCGGGTACGACGTTCCATTTGATTCCCGGTGTCCATAGGTAGGGATTACGGTCGAGATTCCGTGGTTTGAGAGCCCAGGATTCACCTGGCTCGAGTTGCTCGATGCCCTGCTTGAGCGCTCCGTCCGGTGGTCGTATCAGAGGGCCCATCTTGTTTTGAAAATCCCAGGCCGACCCGACATCGATGCTCTCGGCAGCGTCTACGAGCTGCCGTTTAAAGTGTTCATCCTCATAGACTTCTTTTTCCAGAATCAACAGGGAGGTCGCGGAACACTTCTGTCCGCAGTTACTGAAGGCGGAATGGATAAGATTTTTAATGGCTTGGTCGCGGTCGGATACGGCCGTGACGATGGTGGCATTTTTCCCCCCGGTTTCCGCCGACAGGAAAAGATCTGGTTTTTCGGACAACATGGTCAGGCCGGTATCGGTACCACCCGTGAGGATGACGAAATCCACATCGGGATGGGTCACCAGTTTGCGCCCGGCTTGACCGCCGGAACAGGGTAAAAACTGCAGGGTATTTTTGGATATGCCCGCTTGCCAGAAACACTGGCACAACATCCAGGCAACCAGAACCGCATCCGAAGACGGTTTGAAAATAACGGTGTTCCCGGCAGCCAGACCGGCGACAATACCGCCACATGGAATGGCAATAGGGAAATTCCAGGGCGATATGACGCATCCGACGCCCTTGCCACGGGCGGCGATGCTATCGGGCTCGATAAAGTTTATCGCCGAAAAGGGATAGTATTCGGCAAAATCGATCGCCTCGGACACCTCAACGTCGGCCTCGGTGAAGACCTTGCCGGTGTTTGCTGCGGCCGCCCCGATCAGATCGTCCCGCGATCGTCGCAGTTCACGTGCCACCCTGGAGAGAACCGCGTGGCGCTCTTTGAGGTTCTTTCGACGCCACCCGTCCGGATCCTCGGCTGCAACCGACACGGCCCGCTCGACGTCATCGTTATTTGCCAGGGCGTAACGAGCAACGATAATGTGATCGTGATATTGCGATGAATCAATGCAATCACGAATCGGGCGATCATCGAACAGTTGTTGGCCAGCGATGACAATGGGAATCTCTATCGGTGCATCTGAAGTGCTCTTCATCCATCGGGTGCGAATCGAATCGGCCCATTGGCGGTTGGCTGCCAGAGACCAGTCTGTATCCGGTTCGTTGACGAAACCATTTTCGTAGTAAGTACCTATTTTGTCGGGAAAATCTTCTTTGATGCGATTTTGGGTCCGATGGGGGCGGGTACCGGCTTGATCGATCAATCGGCAGGATTCCAGAAACTTTTCTTTTAAAAACGCCCATTCTTTGGAGTTGGGGGACAACTTGGGCGCATAGCGTAAAAAATTTTCTGGTGCTGTATTTTCATCCAATCGCCGCACCAAGTATGCAATCGCATTAATAAATTCTTCCTTTGTGGCCACAGGCGCATATAAGAGAACATCGCCGGCTTTTTCAGCCAATGCCCGGCGAACATGATCGGCCATCCCCTCCAGCATTTCGAAATAGAAGTAATCCGTAACGCGATTGTGGTGCCCCAATTCATAAGCAAAAGCCAATTCGAAAAGGTTGTGGGAGGCAATACCGAGGTTGACCGCTCGGATTCTTTCCGGATCCATTCCATAGGCCACCATCCGTTTGTAATTGGCATCAACTTCCAATTTATTGTCATAGGGGGCCAATGGCCAGTTGTTGATAGAAGCCTCGACCTGCTCCATTTCCATGTTGGCACCTTTGACAATTCGCAGTTTTATCGGACTGCCGCCCTCAGTCACTCTTTTTTGAGCCCATTGGGTCAACTGCTTTTGAATGTCGAATGAATCCGGCAGATAGGCCTGCAGCACGATCCCGGCTGAGTAATTTTTAAACGCGGACTGGTCTAATGTGCGCTGAAATGCCTCCTTCGTGATGTGTAAATCTCGATATTCCTCCATGTCCAAATTGACGAACTTGGGAACCTGAGATCCATCGATGCGGGTATATAAGTGAGCGGCAGCGGTCCGATAGAGTTGGGCAAATCGATCGACCAGAATGTCGATCGTCTGCTCCCAGGCCAAGGAGTTGATTTGCGAATAGATGGTAGAAATTTTAACCGAAATGTACTCGACGGCCGGATTCTTTAAATCAGCGATGTAGGTCGCCAAACGCCGCCGGGCTTCTGCCTCACCCAGAAGCGCTTCACCCAGATGATTGATGTTCATGCGGACGCCTTGCTTACGGCGCCTCTCCAAATGCTCAAGCATGCTGTCGGGTTCTCCGGCGATGATGGCGCGACTGCTGTTCTGGCGCATTTTGTCGATCATTTTGGGTACCGTAAAGGTCGGGAATCGCCGCCCGAGCCCTAAAAACATCTGTACGAGAAGCCGATCCACTTTGGTGAAAAAATCCGGAACACCGGATTGACGTAAGATGCTGTTGACCTGATCCGCAATGCGTGCCGGGTTGTGAGAACGGAAACTCTGATCGATCAGTTTCGTTAAAATGATCTTATCCAGGGGGTGGGTCAGCAACCGTAACATCTGCTCCTGGATTATCTTTTCTTCGTGGGTCAACAGCTCGTTGGCGCGGTTTTGCCAATCAGCCGCTAAAATCCCTGCCTTTTCTGCCATCTGATCCAGCTCTTTTGCTTGCATTGCCGTCAACATCCTTTCTATTTTTCTTTGTGAAACCATGGTCTCCAAGACACGGCAGAAAATGGGAAAAACACCGGTACGGCATGAATGGCAAGCGGTTTAAACCAGAAATTCGGGCAGCTGATGCATTGGGAGGTGCAGGATATCGAATTGTGCGCTGCAGGGTGCCGATGCTTGCGTCATATCACATGACCGGCGATTGTACCCGCTGGGAGCGTTTGCAATGGTTCCGGACCTATTCGCCCAGATACGCCTCACGAATTTTGGGGTTGTCGAGCAATTTATCCGCCCGATCTTCCAAAGTGATATGACCGGTTTCAAGAACATAACCGCGTTCGGCTGTCTGAAGCGCCAGATTGGCGTTCTGCTCGACCAGCAAAATGGTGGTTTTTTCGTTCTGGTTGATGTCATGAATAATATCGAAAATTTTCTGTACAATCAGCGGTGCCAGCCCCAGAGAGGGTTCATCCATCAACAGCATCTTGGGTCGGCTCATCAGGGCTCGTCCAATGGCCAGCATCTGCTGTTCACCACCGGACAGGGTTCCGCCCTGCTGTTTACGCCGTTCTTCCAGGATTGGAAACAGCGCAAAAACCCGCTTGAGATCTTTTTGAATCTCAGCTTTGTCCGATCGATAGAAGGCGCCCAGCGTAAGGTTTTCTTCCACCAATAGACGCGGAAAAATCCGGCGGCCTTCGGGTATCTGGCACAGTCCCAAAGGCGGTAACGCTTCCGCCGTCAGTCCTTTTATGGATTGACCGTTGTAGGTGATATCACCTTTCTCGATCGGTACGATGCCGCTGATGGCCATCAGGGTGGTGGATTTACCGGCGCCGTTGGCTCCGATCATGGCGACAATTTCACCGGAATACACTTTCAGGGATACACCCTTGAGCGCTTTGATTTTTCCGTAGCTGCAATAGACGTCTTTCAACTCAAGAATCGGCTGGCCCGCCATCTAATTCTCCTTCTCCTCGGAGCGGGTGCCCATGCGTTTGGCCGGGATCAAGCCGGCCGGTCGGAAGAGCATCATTAGCACCATACACAACCCCACCACCAACATGCGGTAGAGCTCCAATTCACGGAACGCCTCTTGAAAGATGATCAAGGCCGCGACACCGAGGATAATTCCCGGAATCGATGCCATCCCGCCCAACACCACCATACAGAGCACCATGGCCGACTCGAGAAATGAAAAGCTTTCCGGGGCGACAAATCGCATCCGCGCAGCAAAGAAGGCCCCTGCCAGCCCGGCAAATACCGCTCCCATGGCATACGCCAGCAGCTTCAACAGAAAGGTGTTGACCCCCATCAGTTCGGCCACGGTTTCATCTTCGCGGATCGATTCCCAGGCCCGTCCGATCCTGGAAAAATTGAGACGGTAGACCGCAATCACAGTAAAGATGGCCAGCGCCAAGGCCACATAATAAAGATAATACAATTTCTTGAGATAAAAGTATTCGAAACTGAACCCGCCCGCGAAGGTGGGGATCCAAATCGCCGGCGCTTTGATCCCCAGGATACCGTTGGGTCCATTGGTCAGCGACATCCAGTTGTTGAGAATCAGCCGGACGATCTCACCAAAGGCCAGGGTCACGATGGCCAGATAATCGCCCCGCATGCGTAAGGTCGGATAACCGATGATACACCCGGCGATAGCGGCAAACAACGCCGCTATCGGAAGGCACATCCAAAATGACAGACCGAGTTGTGTGTTTAAAATCGCATAAGTGTAGGCGCCCACACCGTAAAACGCAATGTAGCCCAGATCGAGCATCCCCGCCAAGCCGATGACGACATTGAGTCCCAGTCCGAGGCAGATATAAATCAGCACCATAATGGCCACATCCTGGGAATAACGGTCGGTGTAGAATGGATAGGATAGGGCGAAACAGCCGACAATAACCAGCCAGACCCATGTGGGCAGGGTACCGGCATAGGCAGCCAAACGGTCACGGGTTTTGGCCACCGGCGTGGCAATGCCGCTCAAGGACCCGCTCTTTTTAAGTATATAAATAAATACGCAGATCACAACGGCTGACGCCACGTAGGACCAGACCTTAAACGCCTTGAAAAATGACAGCGTCCCGTCGGGATGGATGCTCAACAGCGGCCACAGCAGCGCGAAAAGCCAGATGAGCCCGATAACCATTAGTTTCCAGATATTTTTAAATTCTTGTATCATCGACATTTTCACCCATGATACCGGTCGGTTTGAAATAGAGCACCGCGATGAGAATAATAAACGCAAACACATCTTTGTACTGACCGGAGATGTAGCCGGCGCCAAAGACCTCTACCAAACCGATCACCAACCCGCCCAGCATCGCACCAGTGATGTTGCCGATACCCCCCAGTACCGCGGCGGCAAAAGCCTTTATACCGGGAACAAAGCCCATGTCGTAGCGGACGGATCCGTAATAAAGGCCAACCATGATACCGGCTGCAGCCGCCAGACCGGCTCCCAGGGCAAAGGTCAAGGCGATAATTCGGTTGGCACTGATCGCCACCAGGGACGACATAATTTTATCTTGCGCGGTTGCCCGCATGGCCATACCGATGCGGGTTTTAAATACGAGGATGTTCAATCCCACGAGGAGAATCGCGGTTAAGGCGACAATGAGGATCTGTAAAACATTGACGGTGATCAAGCCGTAGCTGAAGCCGCCTTCGGCAAATTGCAGCGGATAGGGCTTGTCGAACACTCCTTGGGTCAACATCAGGCCGTTTGACAGAAAAATCGACATGCCCAGGGCCGACACCAGGGCCGCCAGTCGGGACTGGTGTCGCAACGGTTTGTAGGCCACGCGCTCGACAGCCATTGCCAGAAATGCGCAGTAGGTCATGGTCAATACCAGCGCAAGGCCCAGGCACATCCACGGATGGGAATCCATAAATCCAATTCCCGCCAGATAACTGAGCAGGATCACACCCATATAGCCGCCGGCGGCAAAAAACTCACCATGGGCAAAATTAATCAGCTGGATCACGCCGTAGACCATGGTGTATCCGAGCGCGATCAGGGCATAGAGCCCCCCCAAAGTCAAACCGTTAATCAATTGCTGAATAAAATATTCCATGGCTTATCGTCGTGTTTTTACAAAATTTGCTATCGTTGGTTTGAAAATGCCATGGTCACGGTCCGCGCATTGTCCGGACCGTGACCATGGGGTCTAGTTTGGTTTACTTTTTGTAGTAACCGGTTTCAGGGTTCCAGTAGAGCTGGTATTCCCCGTTTTCGATTTTATAGGCGATGTAGGAGGATCCAGAGTCACCCTTTTGATTGAACTTGATTTTTTTGGAAGCGCCCTGGAAATCCATCTTCAAGATCTCCGCCTTGATTTTGGCCGGATCGGTGGACTTGGCGCTTTTAATGGCTCTCATCAATACGATGGCGGCATCATAGGCATAGGTCCCGTAGGCGCCGACCTCACCATACTTGGCCGTAAATTTCTTCTCATAGTTCTTGTAGGCCGCTGTCGCTTTATCAGTATAGCCATAGGTGACGTAAACCCCTTCGGCCGCGTCTTTGGCCACCTT
The DNA here is from genome assembly GCA_963719015.1 of uncultured delta proteobacterium. Classification (GTDB taxonomy): domain Bacteria; phylum Desulfobacterota; class Desulfobacteria; order Desulfobacterales; family SG8-13; genus JARFQH01. The sequence goes on from CAVRBA010000026.1 coordinate 101,338, forward strand.
GATAAAATTGGGGTGATACATGGCATCCTGGGATACGATGATACCCTTGAGCCCCAGGCGTTTGGCTTGAATCGCCATCAAACTGCCGGTGGCGTGGTTCTGCAAGCTCATGTAGAGCACATCGGCGTTGGCTTGTTTGGCATTGGTCAACAGGGCTGAAAAATCTTTGTCCCCCTGGTTGACGTGATCGTGGGATAAAACCTCGATGCCGCTCTTTTGAGCGGCGGCATTGACCCCTTCGGCCAGCCCCTGGGAATAGGTGGTTTTATCGTCGACGATAAAGATCGTCTTGGCCTTCAGGGATTCTTTAATGAACTTGACCGCCGCAGGCGCTTGAGCGTCGTCACGGCCACAGACGCGGAACATATAGGGTAGACCGCGGTCGGTGACCTTTTCATTGGTAGATGCCGGAGTCAGCATGGGAATGTCTTCTTCGGCCAATGTCTCGGAAGCCGGAATCGTCGAAGAGGAGCAGTAGGCCCCGATCACCCCCACAACCTCCAGATTGATCAGCTTATTGGCGCCGGCCACAGCCTGTTTGGGGTCGCAAGCGGTATCCTGTGGAAACAGCTCGATTTTATCAAATCCCGGAATTCCGCCTTCTTCCTCAATGACCTCAATGGCGGTAAGAACCCCATTTTTAATGTCGTTTCCATCCGCCGCATACGGACCGGTCAAAGGACCCATCATGCCAAGCTTCAGGGTTTTGGCAGATGCGGTCGACATTACAAACGGGACCAGTAGCAATCCGATGATTGCCATCAACGTAAATTTCTTTTTCATGACATACCTCCTTAGTTGTAAATTACTGTTTAGCTGGTTGTCCTAAATAAGCTTCTATCACCTTGGGATCACTTTGAATATCAGTTGGCGTTCCTTCAGCAATTTTTACGCCGTGATCCACACACACAATGCGCTGGCAGACACCCATGACCACTTTCATGTCGTGTTCCACCAACAGCACATCGATTCCGAGTCCGGAAATGCGCCCAATGTCCTCCATGAGTTTGGCGGTTTCAGACGGGTTCATGCCGGCTGCCGGTTCGTCCAGCAGCAGCAGTTTCGGCTGAGACGCCAGGGCACGGGCGATTTCCAGCCGGCGTTGCAGACCATACGGCAGATTCTGGGCCGCTGTATCCGCAAACTGACCAACACCCATAAAATCCAGTGCTTCGAAAGCTTTGTCGCGGATCGTTTGTTCTTCTATTTTTTGCGAACGGCTACGCAGCACCGCCCCGACGACCCCAATTTTGGAACGACAGTGCCGTGCCACCATGGCGTTTTCAACGGCCGTCATGTTGGAAAACAAACGAATATTTTGAAAAGTTCGGGCAATGCCCAAATCAAAGATCTGGTGAGGCCGTTTACCGATGATGTTTTTGTCCTCGAACCGCACACCGCCATCGGTCGTTTTATACACACCGGTCAACACATTGAAGACTGTTGTTTTGCCGGCGCCGTTGGGGCCGATCAAACCGACAATCTCGCCGGATTCCACTGTAAAGCTTAATTCTGACAACGCCACCAGTCCACCAAATCGGACCGTAATGTCCTGGATGTCTAAATGGGCCATAGCTACCACTCACCAAACATACATCTTTTAAACAGCTGACATTTTCTTGATACTTTAGTTTTGGAAATTTATTGCTGAACCACCTGATGCCGGTACATATATTCATAGAAGCGACGGACGTGCTGCTTGGCCAGTTTTCGGGCGGTTTCGGGTCGGCGGTGTTTGACCGCGTCGACGATCGCTTTAAGATCCTGGTAGTTTTCTTTTATTTCACGGTCTTTCATGCTCAAATAGTGATCGTAATATCGGTAAATGTTGTTGTGGATGGTTTGAAGCACCGATATGTAAACCAAATTACCGGTAATGGACGCGAACGCCAGGTGCAGATCCTTGTCCGCTTTTAAAAATTCCTCCAGCTGCGACGGGCCCTGCTCTGCATAGGTTCTGGCTTTATTGAGCAATCGTTCCAGTTCCCGCAGGTTGTGATCACTGGCCGTCCGGGCGGCTATTGCCACGACTTCACCTTCGACACCTTCCCGGAAATCGGCCAGGTGGGTCAGGGAGATTTTCTGCGACCGGATCAGCAGATCCAGGCTTTCGGTGACTTGATCGGGGGAGACAGATCTGACCACCGAACCGCCGCCCACCCCGAGTTTGATTTCGATCAGGCCTTTCTGTTCAAGCACCCGCAAGGCCTCACGAAGTGTGCTACGGCTTGTTTTCAGGAGATCCTTGAGTTCGCGTTCCGCGGGAAGCTTGTCGCCAGTCTTCAGGCGTCCGTCGATGATAGCGTCCTGTATCTGGTCGACAACATCCCGAAAAATCCGGTTTTGCCTGGTTGCTCGAAATAACGGTTCCATTTTTGGATTGAAGGTTCGTAAAAACGCTCATTCAAACGTCTTCAGATTGAGGGACTGCCTGTTCTTGAAACAGCGGAGAAGGCTGCCGCACACTTATAACAAACAGAGCAGCTATAAAGTAGCTGCTAAATGGTCCGACCAATACCAGTCGATTGCAGAGCTGTCAAGTAAAATGCGGACTATCGGTCGGTTGACTGTCAATGGCGGCTCTTTTTGGTTTCTTTCATGGTGGATCCAAGGTATATGGCTGTCAGCGCAATAAAGGCGCCAATAACTCCATAAAGATCTGTCTGGCGGTTGAAAAATAAGATGTCCCAGGTGAAGGAGAGCGAGGGCTGCAGCAGAATCAGCAAGCCAGCGAGGGATGATGGGATGCGAGGCAGGCCGGTGGTGATAAGAAGCCAACCGATGAACTGGGATAACAGACCGTAGGCACCAAGGCTGAAAAAACTCTGCAGGTCGGGTATTATAAATGATTCGCTCTGGTGCCAAGCCACAATACCGAGCAGCAGACCGCTTACCAGAGAAATGACCGCCAGATTGGCCATCGGTGATGGGGTATTTTCAAGGGTCTGCAATTTTCGCAAAACCAGAAGGTAGGCAGCATAACATGCGGCTGCGGCAAGTCCCAGGAAAACGCCCAGTTGGTAATTCTGCCCCAGTTGGGCCCAATGGATTCCCGCCAACAAGAACAGACCTAAAATGGCCATTGGGATGGCCATCATGGTTCGTACGCTCAACCGTTCACCGAGCACAAACACCCCGAACAACGCCAACAGGAAAACCTGAAAATTCGCCAGAATCGTTGCCAGCCCCGGTCCGACAAAGTGAATGCTATTGTGCCAGAAATATATGTCGAGGGCGAAGATGAATCCTGCGATAACAGCCATAAAGAAGAAGAATCCGCCTTTCCAGATCGATTCCCCGCGAAAGGCCAAAATGACGAGCAGGGCAACGCCCCCGATCAGTGTTCTATAAACCCCAGAGATGGTGGGACTCACATGCGCCAGTTTAACAAAAACTGCCGAAAAACTGATCAGAATAGCACCGGATGTAACCCTCAGGGCTCCGGATGTCACCGGGTTCTCCGAAAACCATGTGTTTTTAACGAAAGAATGTATTTTTAGAGGTAAACCGAACAATTGGTTATGTCCAATTCTGTGGAAGATGAATTTCTCTAACGGATCGACGCGGATTGATATATTTTGATATCAGTTTGATTCAAGGTAAGCAGGGATCTAATATCGGGACGCCGCTTCTGTCACGACAGTGGTTTGCCTCGTAGCGGATGATATTATGTCAGCACCTATACCAGCCCAGTTTCACTTAAGGGCTTGCGCTCCAAAACCCGTTCGGGCCCAAACCTGGACAGATTAAGTGTCAAGGTTCTACCCAGGATCAATTCGGCAATGTACCGGCCAACAGCCGGCCCCTGCTGCAAGCCGTGCCCCGAGAATCCATTGGCGAGATAGAGATCTTTTATCTCGGGCCATTCACCGAGGATTGCATTCCCATCGAGAGTGTTGACCGCATACAGACCGGCCCATCCGCGCATGAGCTTGAGGGTATCGAAGGCCGGAACGAATTCAGCCAGTTCCGGCCAGAGACATTCTAAAAAACGTTTGTCATCCCAGGTAAAGTCAAAACCGACCGGATCTTCATCCATGGACTTGCCCAGCAAGATCAGGCCGCCGGTTTCTGAACGAAAATAGAGACCCGTCGGCAGTACCGTCAGGGGTAGCGGGTGAGCGGGTTTGAATTTCGTGTCCAGCACGAACACCTGGCGTTTCACCGGCTTTACAGGCAGATCGATTCCGGCGCTGCGTGCAATTTCGGCAGCCCAGGCACCGGCGCAGCTGACCACAGACCGTGCTCTCAGCCGGATGCCCGATTTCAACCGAACGCCGTCGACATGACCGCCAACCTCGTCGATGGCAACCACTTGGTCGTGAATATATTCAGCACCCAGTGAACGGGCCTTATTTTTATAACCCATAAGAACGGCGTGGGCATCGAAATGACCGTCCCCTGGCCCGAAAGTCCCGCCGGCAAGGCCTTCGACTGCGAACATTGGATAGCGGGCTTTAATGTCCGCCGGTGATAGCCGTTCCACCGCGCAATCCAAGGAGCGTTGCAGATCAAGGGACTCGTCGACGGCTGTCTGCCCCGCCGAAGTGAACAAAAAGAGGTTGCCTTCCCTGCGAAAAGAGACATTCGGATGGTTGTCATCAACAGCCATTTCTTCGGAAAAACCTTTCAACACCTTGAAAGCATATTTGGAAATTTCGATATTCTCTTTGAGGCTAAATTGGATGCGGACATTGCTCAACGACAGAGTGGTGGACGCCCGGGTATAGGCCGGGTCCATTTCGACCACCGCAACGTTCAAGCGGTTATCGTAATTCATTAAATTATAGGCGGTGGCGCTTCCCATTATGCCGCCGCCGATGATTATTACGTCAAGAATATTTGACTGCATTGGCCAATACCTCTACAGGTGATGGTGGCGCCTGCTGGACGGGCGATTAAGCGCTAACCCGAAAATTTCACAGCGAGTCTCCCCCCACTCCCCTAAACCGCCAAACCGTGCAGCGGGCACGCATTGACATCGGCGACATTATCTTCTAAATGAAAAGCGTCGAAGGAACGCCAAACCGTTAGACGATAAACATAGGGACAAAGATTAACCACGACGATGTTAGCGTCTCTCAATTCAAGGATGAAATAAAAGATGAAAGATATATTCAGGTTCCTGTCTGAAAACGGTATCGATTTCGAACGTTTCGACCACCCACCGGTTTATACCGTAGCCGATGTCCATCGTCTGACACCCGATCTTCCGGGTGCCAAAACAAAAAATCTTTTTTTCCACGACAGCAAAAACGACCGTCACTTCCTCGTGGTGGTTCCGGGTGACGGCCGCATAGATATGAAGGCCTTGCCCGGCGTGCTTGAAAGCGGTCGCGTCAGGTTCGGTTCCCCCGAGCGTCTGAAAAATTATCTGGGCATCGAACCGGGATCGGTGTCGCTGCTGGCGATCGTCAACGATCCCCAGCATGCCGTTGAGGTCATTGTCGATGAGACTCTATGGGAATCGGATGCCTATCAATTCCACCCATTGATCAACACCAGCACCCTGGTTATTTCAAGAAATGGCATCCAGCGTTTTTTGTCGGCAACCGGTCATGAACCGCGAATTGCATCCGTGCCCACGCAACGCTGACGAAGTCCCAATCCTTTGTGAATGAAGGCCCGAAGTCGAAAATCTCGGGGCCCATCGATGCAGGGAAGACGCGATGGCGTATTCAGTTCAAAATGCGGTGAAAGTCCCTTTTAGGGCAGGGCACTATTGACCGGCATAGGCCACACACTTTACTTCCACCACGGCCCCTTTGGGTAACGCACTGACTTCCACCACGGCCCGGGCCGGACGGTGATCGATGAAAATTTCCTCGTATATCTGGTTGAACTCAGCAAACTTGCTCATATCGGTAAGGTAAACATCGACAGCAGCAACTTGCTCGAGGGTGCACCCGCCGGCAGCCACGATCTGTTTGAGGTTTTGCAGGGCCTGACGGGCCTGGGATGCCAAGTCGTTTGCAACCAGTTCGCCAGTTTGTGGGTTCATGCCGAGTTGACCACTGACAAACTGCCAGGGTCCTGCGATAATAGCTTGGGAATAAGGCCCGATCGCCGCCGGTGCCTCATCGGTCTTAACTGTTTTCAACGTCATCGAATCCTCCTTTCGATAGGTACCATCCGTATCATTCAATTAGACCGATATTCAGAAAGGCTAATGAATTCGGATGAGACTGGTGTTTTGTGTTTGGTGTTTGGTGTTTGGTTATAAACAATAGCAAATCGGGGACAGATGTTGTTCCCCATGTGTAAATTAAATTGGAGCCTATGTATTTTTTTGGTGTTGAACAAGAAAAAAACATCCTTGACTCCGTTTAGAGCATTTCTTAGCTTTGATAAACTTTGCAGGAGATTGATATGAAACGCCGATACATCGTCGGAATCTGCGGCGCATCGGGTGTCATTTACGGGGTGACATTGGTGAACCAGCTTTTGCGTTCTCCGGTGGACCTCCACGTCATCCTTTCCGCCGATGGTAAAAAAGTGATGAGTCACGAACTGAACTATGACGGCAATTTGATTGAGTGCCTTAAGTCCACTAGCGGTCATGCGCCGCATCCCGATGCACGCCTTCATGAACACGATGTGACCGATTCATTTGCTGCCCCCGCCAGCGGTTCCTTCAGGCACCACGGAATGGTTGTCGTGCCATGTACCGTCAAGACCCTGGCCGCAGCTTCCGCCGGTATTGCCGACAGCCTGCTCACCCGTGCCGCCGACATTTGTCTGAAGGAGAAGCGACCGCTCGTTTTTGTCCCGCGGGAAACCCCTTTCAGTGCCATCCACCTGGAAAATATGCTGCGGTTGACCCGGGCCGGTGCGACGATCTTGCCGGCGGCACCAGCATACTATTTTGGTCCCCAGAAAATCCAGGACCTTGTTGACTTCATCGTTGCCAGGATTCTGGACCATTTGGGCATCGAACATCGCCTGACCGTGGAATGGGGCCATGAAACGTTGGTATAAAAATCTGTCGGAGTATATTCAGGTTCTCGAACGCTCCGGTGAGCTGGAAATCATAGAAAAGCCGGTTTCATGGCATCTGGAAATCAGCAAATACACCGATGCGGAATCTAAAAGTAAAGCGGGCGGCAAGGCCCTTCTATTTAAAAACGTAGAGGGATCACCATTCCCGGCGGCCACCAATCTTTTTGGAAGCCCGCGGAGAATATGCATGGCGCTCGGCGTCGATCAACTCGACAGCCTCGGTGACCGCATCCGCCAGTTGATCGACATGTCGCCCCCCGAAAGCATCAGGGACGTGTTGGGTCTGCTGCCCAAAGCCTTTTCGGTAACGCGATTTTTCCCGCGCCGCAAACGTACCAAACACGCGCCTTGCCAAGAGGTCGTCCACACGGGCGATTCCGTCGATCTGACCCGCCTACCGGTTCTGCACTGCTGGCCCAAAGATGCCGGCCGATTCATCACCCTGCCGCTGGTTGTTACCCGCAGCTTGCAGAGCGGCCGTCGTAACGTGGGCATGTACCGCCTGCAGGTGTTCGACAGAAATACGACCGGCATGCACTGGCACATTCACAAAGATGGATCCCATTTCTACAACGAATACTGCCGCGCCGGCCGGCGGATGCCGGTATCGGTTGCCATCGGCGCCGACCCGGCGACAATCTATGCCGCCACAGCACCACTGCCGCGCAACGTGGATGAAATGATTCTGGCCGGTTTCATCCGCCAACAACCAGTGGCCATGACCCGCTGCGTGACTAATGATCTGGAAGTTCCTGCCGAGGCCGAGTTCATTCTCGAGGGATATGTCGAACCGGGTGAGTTGCGCCGGGAGGGGCCATTCGGAGATCACACCGGCTATTACTCACTGGCCGACGACTATCCGGTTTTCCACGTAACGGCCCTGACCCACCGCCGGGCGCCGATATATTGTGCGACTCTGGTCGGGCGTCCCCCCATGGAGGACTGCTACCTGGCCAAAGCCACCGAACGCATGTTTCTGCCGCTCCTCCAAGCCGCCTTCCCGGAAATAATCGATTACTGGCTCCCGTGGGAAGGTGTATTTCACAACATCGTCGTCGTTTCCATCGACAAGGAATTTGCCGGCCATGCCCAAAAGGTCATGCACGGTCTCTGGGGCCAGGGGCAAATGAGTTTCTGCAAGGCGATTCTGGTTGTCGACCGGGATATCGATTTGAAGAATCCTCAGGCCATCCTGCAGCGGCTGCTGGACAAATTCGACTGCACGACGGATATTACCCTCACACGGGGAGTGCTGGACGTACTCGACCACTCGTCTGCAACACCAAACTTCGGCAGCAAGATAGGAATCGATCTCACCGCACGTTTCCCCGGTGAACCACAGCGTCAATCTTCGGCAGGTCCCCACCCGGATACTCTGTCGCAAGATCGTTTTATACTGTCCGAGGTCCAAAAGCGTTTTGACAGCGTCAATAAAATACGGGCCATTTCGGGCCGGCGCAACCCGCGCAATGGCATCGTCTGTCTGAATTTCAAAAGAGATGCTTCGGCCGCGACAGGCATGGACATGGCCGAAGCCCTGCTCGACACACCGGTATTGGAACCGTTCACCATCCTCGTTATTTATGATTCAGGGGTCGACCTCACAGATAACTCACTTTTATTGTGGAAGATATTCAACAATGTAGACCCGGGACGTGATCTTCACATTCGCAAGCAACGCTTGGTAATCGATGCATGCAAAAAAGGTCCCGCGGACGGCCATACAAGGGAATGGCCGGATGAACTGTCATTCGATTAACCCATAAAAATTCGAAGGAGATGTTTATGGACGTGCAAGCTTTTGCGGCAGAGGACCTTTTTCAATGGCTGATTAAAAATGAAGATTTTCTACTGCTGGATGTTCGCAACGATGTCGAATTCGGGCGTTTCAAGGTCGAGGGACCTTACCCGATCGACATGATCAATGTGCCGTACATGGAGTTTATCGAGCACGAGGACGAAAGCGTGGCCCGGGTTCCGGGTGGCAAGAAAATACGCATCGTTTGCGCCAAAGAGGGCTCTGCCAAATACGTCGGCGAAATACTGGTTAATCACGGCTACGAGGATGTGGCATCCATGCTTTCCGGCATCAAGGCCTGGGGCAATTTGCTGGCGCCGATCCGCCTTAATGATGGGGAAGATTACGAGATGTACCAGTTCCGCCGGCCCGGTAAGGCCTCGTGCAGCTACGGCCTTGTATTCGGGAAAGAGATGATGGTCTTCGATCCGGCCAAAAACGTTGCGGCCTACCAGTCGTTTGCCGAGGCGCGTGGTCTTGCGATCACTCGGACGTTTGAAACCCATCGCCAGGCCGATTATATCTCCGGCAGCGCGCAACTGCTGGCAGCGACGGGTGCCAAGATAATGGCTCCCGAACCCGATTTCCGTGAGGCACGTTTCCTCTATTCACCTGTCGGCGATGGCGAGATCAGCACATTTACCGCAGGTGGCCCCGAGGTCAAAGCCATCCATACCCCCGGGCATACACCGGGCAGCACGTCCTATCTTATTGATGGCCGGTTTCTCATCTCCGGTGACACGGTGTTCATCGTTTCGATCGGACGCCCGGATCTGGGCGGTATGGCAGAGGAATGGTCAAAAATGCTCTTCCAGACCATGACCCGTAAAATCATACCGATGGATGACCAAATCAATGTTCTTCCGGGCCATTACATGGACTGGAGTGAAGCCGATGATCGTCTGGCATTCAGTGCCCCGCTGGGAAAGATAAAATCCACCAACGAGGATATATACGGCATTGAAAACGAGAAAGACTTCATCGATTTCATCAAGGAAAACATGCGGCCCCAGCCGGAAGAATACGCGACAATCCGCGAGATAAATGCTGGACTCAAGCAGGTCGACGAAGAAGAACAGGATGTGCTCGATCTGGGCAAAAACGAGTGTGCCGCCAGCGCCGAGCCGTCTCGCTGATGCGCTAACCCGTCTTGCGCCAACCGGCCGAAACCGGCGGCAGGATGTCGTTTAGTGCCATCGGACCGAATTATCTGGGGGGTCGCGGGGGGATTTTCTCTATCATTTTTCAAAAATACATTCCGAAATACGGAAGGGTGATATTAGTGGTTGGTGATAAAAACGTTCGCATAACGAAACGTTTTTTTGACAACCACTGTATATCCTTTTGGGGGAGCGGAAAGGGTTATCAGCAAGCGAAAGCGGGCACTGTCTGAGTGCATTCGGCTGCGTTGAGAATGAACAGCGTCAACGTCTGCTCAATTATCTGGACCGACGGTTCACATGAGACCCCGGACGATGTCCAGAAGGGGCTGTTCAAGACCCCGCCACTTGGGGTGCATGGCCTTGTCGCCGAGCCAGGAGAATTCAACCGCATCGAAACGCTCGGGGATGACCTTTTCATCTTGTGGCCCGTAAGTGGATCGAGGATAGTACTCTACGAAGACCATACGATTGGGTTTAATATCAAAGGCTTTGGCCACACTGGTGGCAATGTGGCTGACACAGCTTTTCACGGTCATACGGCTTTCAGGAATGTCGGATGCCACGACAATAAAGGGCCGCATGTAGGTCAACCCGTCGGGTCCAGTTTTACCTAAATGGATTATTCTCAGCCGGCATTTGCCGCTTCCCAATCGGAACTGACCGCCAAATCCCTCCCAGACAAACACATCATCATGGATAAGCATCATCGCTCCTTACTTGTGCCTATGCACAAAGGACCTTTCATTTGCAACGCCATCCACGTAAGTTTGAAGGCTTTGAAGCGTGTCCAGTTCATAATTGATAACTTGTTGCACTGGGCAAGTTGAGTACATTCATGCTCTCAAATAGACACGACATCCCGCTGCTTTTTAGCGGAAGCCGGAAACCGGCAGTGATAACCGCTTATACCACTTTTAAAAAATAAATTCCGAAATACAGAAGGATGGTATAAAGGGTTGTAGAAAAAACGTTCGAATAACGGAACGTTTTTTGACAACCACTATCGTGGATAAAAGACCATTTATGGATGGAAACGAATTAAGCATGCGCTTGATATTCACGCATAGGTTATCGGCTTAGCGGGTAATCGCCCCATAAATCCGCCACAACTTTTCCGGCAGTTCGAGAACGTTGGCAATGACATTGTGATGGATCTCACCGTAAAGAGTGTCCAGTCTACCGTTATCTTCCGGGTTGATGTTGACTGTAATCGCATGCACATGAATGTGCCGTGAACGCAACTCGGAAATCGCCCGACGTGTATCCTCAATGGCGTAGTCCTTTTTGTAATCCAGATCGTTGGGATAACCATCTCCGAGAACGATCAGAAGTCGAACCCGTGACGGAACCGAATCAAACTGGGATGCCGCATGCCGAATGGCCGCCCCCATGCGTGTGTTTCGCTGGGGAGTCATGGCATTTATCCGCTGCCGGACCGACGCATTCATCGGTTCAGTAAAGTCTTTTATGTGATAGTAATCGACTCCCAAGCGGCCGGTTCCGGAAAAACCAGCGACGGCGTAGGTATCCCCAACCACCTCCAAGGCCTCACTCAGCAGCACGATGGCCTCTTTTTCCACATCCAATACCCGTTCGGTTGAACCGGTAGCCGTGTTGGCCGTGGATCGAGACAAATCGACAAGTAGCAAAACCGCCACATCTCGGATTTCTTTGAGACGTTTGAGGTACAATCGCTCGGAGGGTGTTCGGCCGGCCCGTTTGTCCAATACATAATCCAGCAGGGCCCTGTAGTCGAATTCGTCGCCCTCAATCCATCGCCGACAGAGCTTGAGTCCTTCGGGCTTGAGAAGTTCAAATGAGTAGCGGATGCGATTCACCAGTCCCCTGTGACGGTCAAGGGTGCGTCTGTAAAACTGGTTTTCCTGCCCCGAGACCCTTCGATCCCTTACACAGGTATGGTTATTCAGGTAATCACTCAAATTAAAATCCCACTCCCGGTACCACGTCGTCGGACAGGATAACCCGCCGTCCTCACCCGTCACAGATCCACTCACGCCCGGTAATTCACCCACAATGAGCTCTGTAAAATTTTCTTCCAGAGGCTGATGGTTCGTGTGTCCGGGTTTGGATTTTTCGGCCACGGGTTCAATAATTTTCAATAGCTCCTCGGTATCCAGCACCCCCTTATTCATCTCGAGCTGTTTACGGATGTCGGCCCGATAGGCCCTGTAACCTCTATTTTCAAGTGCTTTTTGAATTAATCCCGCCCTTCGATCCGCCACCACACTGGCGGCAATGGCCAGGTCCGGCCGCAAGCGCCGGTTGAACGGAACCTTGAAACGGCCGTTACCGTAATGAGGGGTCCCGGTAGCGGCAATTTTTCCACATTCTGCCGCCACATCGCGGTAGGTCCTCAAGACCATCTCAGCGCTTGTTTCGACCGGCAAGGCCAAGACTTCGGTTCTCTCTTCGAACTCGGCCGCGATGCGTTCAATAAGGCGCTGATGATCATCGCCAAGATCGACATTCGGACCGCTCGGCAAATCCAGAGCAACAACGGCATACAGCACTTCCAGAAGTCCAACGGCCTGACGTCCCTCCTGTTGCAAAATCGGCAGGTAGGACCTTATCAGGCCTGGGTACCGCCGGTTAAGCTGACAGCGAATTCGACCATGTTCGAAAATGGTGAAAAGATCGGCCGCAAGTCCCGGTAGGGGAAATAACTTAAAAAACCGGTCGAGGTCCGACTGAACTTCGGAAGTATGATCCAAAGAGACGAAGCGCGTGTGGCTGTCGAATGCGGGCTGTGCGGTTGGACAGCGGCGCCAACGATCCTGCAACCGGTCGAGGTCGAAATCAAAAGTACCGAATTCGTGACAACCAATCTCAAAGCGCAGCAGGCACCGGTAAAGGTCGGCGTTTTTAGATCTGTGATCGAAAACCGCGATTTCATCCGGCAGGTAGACGGAAGCACCGTCCGAGCAGGATTCCATCACATCACCGATCTGTTGCGCCGACAGACCGGCAATGGTCGAAGACGGACGTATCGAAATCGGCCGTCCCGTCCTGGCACGAAGGTAACGATTAAGCCGCGGCTGCATCTCGCGCAAAGATACCGCCACCTGCATATCTGTAAAGGTTTCAAAACCCTGCTGGGAATCAAGACAAAGAAAACGCCGAGCAGACGGGGTGCTGCTACGGCAGATCTCAAGGGCCTTGGAAACAAAATCACCGAGAGCGGCAGGCGATAAAAGCTGAAGCCCCTTATCCATTCCGTTTAGAAAATACTCGCTGAGATGGACATCCGCCTGCACCACCCTTAAAAGCTGTTCAAGCTGCCAGTATCTTTTATGGGGAGCGAAATCTCGCGCGGCTTGTGGCAGTCTTCGTGAAAGATGCTGGCATTGGTTGTAGTTCAGGTCGACGCCGAAAGCCGTTATGAGAAGCTTGAGGAAGACAGTTGCCGATTTCCGGTCTCCGGATTCAATCAATTCAGAAGAAGCTTCCAGTGGATGTAATAGGGTGTAAGTCCCCTTTAACTCCATGGTTTTAACTGCCGCTAAGAAATAATCAAGGATTGACGACCCGTCGTCGATCAGTACCGGAATCAGGTGAATCGCCAGCAGTCGACCAACGGTGGTCCCCCTGTCACCGCCGGCCCGAATCAGGTCGCGATAACGAGTGAGCTTGTCGCTTTTTAGCGCAGCGAAGAGTTTTAGATAACCAGCAGCGATAGCCCGGCCGAAAGATTCCTCACGGACAATCCCCCAGAGCGTCTCATTCACCAGAAGATCGACAGCTTCGGCTGCAATCGGGGGGTCGGCTCGCTCGAGCACCTCTCGCACGGATTCGGCCAGGCTCGGATCGAGACTGTCCAAAGTTTCCAGCATTTCTGCATATGGATTGTCAGGTCGCATGCAAAAGGGGGTCGGAGTGGCTAAAAATGGTCGTCGATGAGCTCGACTATGGTTTCCTGCAGGCGCTGATCGTCGGTAAGCGGTCGACAGATGGCGGCTTTGCAGGACTCACGTTCCGGCACACCGCGCTTAATCAACTGGGCCGCATAGATCAGAAGTCGTGTACTGGCACCTTCGGTCAAACCCTGTTCCCGTATGCGGCGGATTTTGCATGCCAGCGCGACGAGCTGCTGCGCGGTTTCAGGTGCAACACGGCCTTCGCGGGCGACGATTTCGGCTTCCTTTTGTTCTTGTGGATAGTCGAAATCAATGGCCACGAAACGCTGACGGGTGCTTTGTTTTAGGTCCTTGAGAACGGACTGATAACCGGGATTGTAAGAAATCACCAGCAGAAAATCTGGATGCGCCGTAAGGATTTCACCCCGTTTGTCGATGGTCAATATTCGACGATTATCACTCAAGGGATGGATGACCACCGTGGTGTCTTTCCGGGCTTCTACGATTTCGTCCAGGTAGCATATGGCTCCGATGCGGACCGCCCGGCTTAAAGGACCGTCCATCCAGACCGTTTCGTCATTTTTGAGCAAATAACGCCCGATCAAATCCGATGCAAACAGGTCCTCATGGCACGCCACCGTTATCAATGGACGCTTCAGGCAATAAGCCATGTATTCAACGAAGCGGGTCTTTCCGCATCCGGTTGGGCCTTTGAGCATAACGGGCAGACGTGCATCAAATGCCGCCCGGAACAATTCCTCTTCAGTGTCGGCTGAAAGATAATACGGTTTTTCCTTAACGTGGGTATAATCGATATCTGCTTGTGGTTTAATGGTCATTGCTTACCCTTCCCGACATCGATCCGTCCCTGGCGGACGCAATGCGCAGGCGATGCGAAATCAAGGGGTAAAATCCCCATCGGGAATCGCCTGATCGTGAAAATCTGGATCAATGAATTGACATTACGGTGCGGTGACCAATATAATAAGTCTTTGGTACTAAAAATGAACCTGAACCATATAATGGAAAACAGCAAGAAACAAGCCGTATGATCCAACACCTTGAAATTGGCGATAAAAAAGTAATCCTGCTCGGAACGGCCCATGTCTCCGAGGAAAGTGCGCGATTGGTATCCGATGTTATCACACGTGAGAAACCCGATACCGTCTGCGTGGAACTATGTGCGTCCCGTTATCAATCGATCCGGCAAAAGGACAAATGGCAGAATACGGATATCATCAAAATCATTAGAGAAAAAAAATCCTTTCTTTTGCTCTCCAACCTTCTCCTGGCATCGTTGCAGAAAAAAATCGCTAAAAAATTGAACATCCGCCCCGGGCAGGAAATGATCCAAGCCATTGCGTCGGCCAATGACGTCGAAGCAACGGTCGTGCTAGCCGATAGGGACATCCGCATTACCTTGTCGCGGACATGGCGTATGATGGGATTTCTGGATAAAGTAAAACTGTTCTTTCAGCTTATCCTTTCCTTGGGTCAAGCGGATGATATCAGCGCCGAAGACGTGGAAAAAATGAAGCAGGAAGATGTGCTGGAGACGATCCTGGCCGATGTTGGCAAATCTCTTCCTGTCGTCAGAGCCATTCTGATCGACGAACGAGATCAATACCTGAGCCATAAAATAAAAAACGCGCCCGGAGAAAAAGTCGTTGCCGTGGTCGGGGCCGGCCACGTCCCCGGAATCAGAAAATACTGGGACGCTAATATCGATATTGCACCCCTGGAAACCCTACCGCCTAAAAGCAGAGTCGCCCTATTTATTAAATGGTTTTTACCTTTGAGCATTATCGGGTTGATCATCACGGGTTTTTTTGTCGGCGGCAAGCGGACCGGAACGGACATGGTGCTATGGTGGCTGCTGGCTAACGGCTTGCTGGCCGGACTGGGTGCCGTAGCGGCATTGGCTCATCCGCTCACCATTGCATCCTCGGTTCTGGCTGCGCCAATAACCTCGTTGAACCCGATGATTGCTGCCGGATGGGTATCGGGCATGGTCGAAGCCTTTTCTCGTAAGCCGCGGGTCATCGATTTCGAAAACCTGCAGGAGGACATTCACTCCCTGCGTGGTTTCTGGAAAAACAAGGTAACCCGCGTTCTGCTGGTTGTGGTTTTTACAAACCTGGGCAGTTCCATAGGCACCTTTGTGGCCATTCCTTTGATGATGAAAGTGCTTTGATGGACAGGATATGCTACGGGGATCAAGCCACTTTCTAATTACCCTGTTGGCATCGATAATCGTCACGCTGCTGGCTGCCGGTTGCTCTGTTATCGATCCAGCGCTCCGCCATACCCAAAACACCGCCAACCGATAGACCGCTCAATACAATTCACTTCGCCGTACAGGTCGGCGCCTTCTCCAGTATGGACAACGCCGTCCGTCTGACCGAGAAACTGCAACAAGACGGACTGAATGCCTATCATTTCATCGACTCTTCGGATCTCTACAAAGTTCGCTTCGGTAATTACCCCACCCGGCAAGCCGCTCTCACGGCAGCAGAAAGGCTTAAGGCCAGGGGGCTGATCCTGGTCTATTATATCGTCACCCCCCGGCTAATCCCAGCGACGACCGAATTGAGGCGCCAAATCGTTCGCACAGCCAAGAAGTATATTGGCGTCCCTTACAAGTGGGGGGGAGAGTCCGCCCGGGAAGGGTTTGACTGCAGTGGGTTAACCATGACGGTATATCAGTTGAGCGGTCTGGATTTACCGCGGACCTCACGGCAGCAGTGGGATGCCGGGACTCCGATTGGGCGCGATCAACTACGAAAGGGAGACCTGGTCTTTTTCGCCACGTCAGGCGGTCGCCGGGTATCGCATGTGGGAATCTACGCCGGCGAAAATAGATTCATACACGCACCGCGACGAGGAAAAACGATCCGGATGACCTCCCTTTCGAAAGGCTACTACCGCAAACGGTTTGTCGGTGCGCGCCGCTACCTTTAAGTCGCCGCTGAAAAATAGGAACCGGGTTGTTAGGCAAACGCTTCGTCCAGGGAAACGCCTGCCATTGATTATAGTGGTTGTCAAAAAAACGTTCCGTTATTCGAACGTTTTTTTGACAACCACTTATACCACCCTTCCGTATTTCGGAATTTATGTTTGAAAAGCGGTATAAATTGATCAAAGTGAATCTCTTATCTGGCTTGTTTGGGTGGCAATATTCTCACGACTGTCCGCTCCACCGTTTGCTCGCCGCGGACATTGTGGACCATCTTCTCGGTTTTCAATCGCCCCTGGGCGAAAAGGTTGATGCACGCCGGGTACAATTTCCATTCCATTTTCAAACCCTTCGACCTTACCGTTTCAAGGGTATCGTCACTTTCGATCGGAAATGCCATTTGCCCGATAATCGGGCCGGTATCTTCGCCGTAATCGATGTAATGAACGGTACATCCAGCCGTTTTACAACCGAAGCGAAATGTATCCCCGTAACCATCGGTTCCCGGAAAAGCAGGGAGAAGAGATGGGTGTATGTTCATTATCCGAGGTTGTCCTGGGGTCACATTAACTCTGTCGATAAAATAGGGGGTCAAGGTCCGCATAAAGCCGGCCAGAACAAGCAGATCAAAGGGATAGTCTGCCATAGCAGCCAGTAAGCGGGCTTCTGCAATCGCCCGCGTGGTCAAAAAGGCTGTCACCAATCCCTGATCCGCGGATGCGGGATATAGCGTCTGTTTCTTACGGATTTCTTCCAAGTTAAAATCAGGCGGCAGTCTGACATTCGCGGGCTCCGCACGACACTCACGGATAATTTCCCGATAGTCGACGACAAATGTTGGAATTCTTCGTTTACGTCCGTGCGCAAGCCCACTGGCTTCGGGATTATCGGCACCGATGAATACGACATCTCCATAAAGCCGCCCCTCGTCCCAGGCATCCAATATTGCCTGAAGATTGGTGCCGGATCCTGAAATCAACACGCCGACTCTGATTCTGTCGCCCACGTCAGCAAACCTCCATTGTTATGAATTGGCCTGAAGAAGCCTCCGTCGAATGAGCAATTTTGAATGCCAGGTTTTTACCGTGAAATCGGTTTGGGTGAAATTTGCACGCTTAATTATTATTACAATAAAAAAAAATACATTTCAAATGTTTACATCACCGGGAGACGGCAGATAAAAATGTTTCAAAGAATTAGAACGACGGGTTTCCGATACGGGCATAAAGCCGTTGATGAACTGATTCGCGATAGGTTGACATCCGATACGGCCATCACTATAATCATGAAAATTTTCTATCAGAAAGGACTATTCATTATGGCAGATGGTATCATTGAAATCGAGGACGGTAATTTTGAAACTGAAGTCTTGCAATCCGACATGCCGGTGCTGGTGGACTTCTGGGCACCATGGTGCGGTCCGTGCAAGGCTATCGCACCCGTGGTTGCCGAACTTTCCAACACTTTCGGCGACAAAGTGAAATTCATGAAATGCAACGTCGACAACAGCCCTGTTACACCGGGGAAATACGGCATCAAAGCCATTCCGACGTTGATATTGTTCAAGGGTGGCGAAGTTGTTGACCAGATAACGGGAATGGTCGCCAAGTCAAAGTTGGAAGAAGTAATCAAAAAAGTGACATAAGGGTCAAATTAGCCATAGGGAATCCAGCAGAAATTTGCCATTTCAGGGTAAGGTCCGCCGGTCGCGTCGGGTTCTAATGGATACCGAAGAAAAAAGACCGACACAACCGGCCTCCCATTTATGCGCCTGTTTATGGGGGGACCGAAAGCATCGAAACTGCAGTTCATTCGAGCAGCCGTATTTCAACACAAAGCCGATGGTTAAAAAATACGATACTAAAAAGCTCATTAGCGTCTGCCTGTGTTACCTGTTCCTGCTAACAAGTTGCGCCACCTACAATAAGGTTCGAGATTTCATTTTCAAACCTAAGGACTTGGAATCGGTGGAAGTGCTGGTTCAAAATGGGATGGATGAGTTTGAAAGTGGCGACTATAAGGCCGCCTTGGAAAATTTTCAGAAACTCAAAGACTGGTACCCTTTCAGCAAATATGTCACCCTTGCCGAGCTGAAAATTGCGGATTCGCATTATCACCTGGAAGAGTATGCGGAAGCCATTCTTGCCTACCGGGAATTCGCTGACCTTCATCCCAATAACGAGGCGGTCCCTTATGTGATCTATCAGATCGGCCGCTGTAATTTTGACCAGATGGATGCGATCGATCGCGACCAAAGTGTCACCAGAAAAGCTTTAGATACATTTCTTCAACTACAACGGCAGTATCCGAATTCCCTTTATGCTGAAAGGGCCACCGAACACATCAACAAATGCCTTAAAAATCTGGCCGGCAACGAATTTTACATAGCGATGTTCTACTATAAGAACAAACGTTACGACGCGGCTTTGCAACGATTTAAGGCGATCGTGATCAAGTACCCGGATGTCGGGGTTAACCGGATTGCCCTACAGTATATTGCCAAGTGTGAAACCTCCCTGGCGAAATTATCCCAGACCGAATAAAAAAACTTTACAGTCCTGAGTTATTGCGATAGAGATGCAGTTTTGGTTTAATCCAATAGAAGGACCTCTCCGCTGCGGCCCTCCTATTCTAAAGAGGGGTAGAGGCAGCGAAAAGGAGTTATGATTATGTCAAAAGCTTGCGAAATATGTGGGAAAAAGCCGATGGTGGGTAACAATGTGAGTCATGCTCACAATCTCAATAAGCGTCGCTTCAATCCCAACCTCCAACGCGTCAGAGCCGAGGTGGAGGGTCGCATGAAAAGAATGGTGGTGTGCACCAACTGTATAAAATCGGGCCGCGTTGTCAAAGCGGCTTAAACAAAGCAACAAGGCCGTTTCAGTTTTGATCGCTCCTTGTCAAGCCATCGCCCCCGACAAAAGCGGCCCGGCACGCATCAACGCATCCGCTTAACCTCCAGAACGTGTTTAACTTTCTTGATCGATGCCAGGATACGGTCCAAGTGATCGGTATTTTCCACATCGATGGTAAAGAAACTGTTCACGATTTTGTTTTCCATCGTTTCGGTTTTTGCGTTCAAAATGTTGGCTTCATTCTTACTTATATTGCTAACGACATCAGCCAACAGCCCAACGCGGTCATGGGACCGGATGCGAATTTTTACTGGGTAAGTTTCTGATTTCTCTTTACTCCACTCCACTTCGATTTGACGTTCAGGACTAATCTTAAGGGCGTTTACGCAACTGGTTCGGTGTACGGTAACACCGTAACCACGGGTAATGTAACCGACGATAGGATCACCGGGAACCGGCTGGCAGCATTTTCCAAACCGAATCAGGATGTCATCCACCCCCTTGACCACCACCCCTCCCTTGGGTTTCTTCTTACGCACGCGTCCCATTAACTTGTTGAAGATCGAATCCTGCCGATCTTCTTCGTCGCTTTTCGCGGTGATACGCCGAACCACCTGGAGAGGCGTTATTTTTCCGTAACCCACGCTGGCAATCAAGTCGTCAACTGTCTTGAAACCGAAATGCCCCACAACCTGGTCCATCTCCGGCGACTTTTGCAGCAACGAAAAGTTGAGCCGCTCCTTCCGGAATGCTTTTTCACACATTTCCCGTCCGAGGGTAAAGCTGCGATCTTTTTCCTGAGTTTTGATCCATTGTCGAATTCGGGATCGCGCCTTGACCGTTTTAACGAATTTCAACCAGTCTTTGCTCGGTTGGTGATTTTTCTGAGTGACGACTTCCACAACATCACCGGTTTTAAGCTCGTATTGAAGCGGTACCATGCGGTCGTTGACCTTGGCTCCGACACATTGATTGCCAACTTCTGTGTGGATCATAAACGCAAAATCGACAGGGGTCGCGCCTTTGGGAAGGGTTTTTATTTCCCCTCTGGGAGTGAACACATAGACTTCATCCGGAAAAAGGTCTATGCGCACGTTTTCCATGAATTCGCCCGGATCCCTGAAGTTTTCCTGGTTCTCTATTAAATCTTGGATCCAAGCGTATACGCGGCTGGCACTATCATCGACTTTCTTGCCTTCCTTATAGCTCCAATGGGCCGCAATTCCGGACTTGGCGACCTTATCCATCTCCCAGGTACGGATCTGCACCTCCATTCTTTCCCCATAGGGACCGAAAACCGTCGTGTGAAGCGACTGGTACATATTCGCTTTGGGTCTGCTGATGTAATCCTTGAATTTAATATCGATTGGCTTCCAGAGGGAGTGAATCAACCCCAACGTCTCGTAGCACTGGGGAATTGTATCGACGATAATCCTGAAAGCGATGATGTCGTAGACATCTTCAAAGGCGAGGTTCTGAGAGATCATCTTATGGTGGATGCTGTAGTAATTCTTGTTTCGGCCAAACACTTCACATTCCAGATTGGCCTCGGCCATTTTTTTTAGAATATACTCCTTGACGGTTTCTATGTATTTTTCGCGCTCCTGTTGATCCTTGTCGACAAGGCTTTTAATCTTTTGATATTCATCGGGCATCAAGTACTTGAAGGAAATGTCTTCCAGTTCTTTCTTGATCCAGTATATGCCCAGGCGGGATGATATCGGGGCATAAATGTCCACTGTTTCCTGGGCGATTTCACTCTTTTTCTTGTCGCTGTGATGGTACTGCAAGGTTCGCATATTGTGCAGACGGTCGGCCAGTTTGATAAGAATGACACGGATGTCATCGGCCATGGCCAGCAACATCTTACGGATGCTTTCCGCCTGACGCGCCTGTGAACTAATCAGGCGTAACTTGCCCAATTTTGTGACACCGGATACGATGTGCACGACCTCTTGGCCGAAGAGTTCGTGGAGTTCCTCCGGTTTTGCAGAGGTATCCTCGAGAACGTCATGTAAAAGCCCTGCTGAAACGCTGACCTCGTCAAGATTCATGTCCGCCAGGATCCCGGCGACTTCAAGGGGATGGGACAGATAAGGTTCACCGGAGAGGCGCACCTGTCCTTCATGGACACGGGCCGAATAAATATAGGCCCGTTCAATCAAACTGAGATCGGCTTCCGGGATGTACCCGGCAACCTGATCGAGGATGTCGGTGATTCGGATCATATGCGCTGGTAAGTACCAACTGTTTGCAGGTAATAAATTGCTGCCAGCACTTGCTTCTGTACCGGGAACCACTCCGGCACCTTTCGCAAATCATATCCTGCCGTCAGACGAAAGCGTTTTCAGTATGCCTTGGCGAAAACAACCCTGCCGGATGACGGCTGGCCACAATGGATACATCCGCCGCGACCACCATCATCCTCAATCGTGCCCGCGAAAGGAATACAACGGATGGTGACACCGAGTTTTTCTTTGATGGCGGCTTCACACTCGTTAGATCCGCACCAGTGCGAAAGGGAAAATCCGCCGTGAATTTCAGGTTTTTCCTTGTTCTGGGGTGTAAAGTAATCATGAAATTTTACAGCGTCATCGATCACAGCGGTGTGGGCTTTCTGGAAGGTAAGGGCCCGATCGAATAGGTTGGATTGAATACTGTCGAGCAATTCGGTGATCTCTGCAATAAACTGCTCCCGCTTAATGGAGACCTTTTCCCTTTGATCTCGATCCCTTCGGCCCACAAAAACAGACTCTTCGGTAATGTCGCGCGGGCCGATTTCAACCCGGAGAGGTATTCCTTTTTTAATCCAGTCCCAGCCCCTGGCACCACCGATGTCCCGATTGTCAATTTCCACCCCGATCGGCCGATTCCCGTATGATTTTTGTTGCAGAGCCTCGGCCAGGCTGTCAACGTAAGGCATGACCGTCGCACGATCATCGGGGTTGCGAAAGATGGGCAACAATACAACATGTGCCGGTGCGACCATTGGCGGTATGATAATACCGTTGTCATCCCCATGCGTCATGATTACGCCGCCAATCAAACGGGTTGACGAGCCCCAGGATGTTGTCCAGGCATACTGTTCTTGCTCGTTGGCATCCTGGAATTTTATTCCCGAGGCCCGGGCAAAATTCTGTCCCAAGAAGTGCGAGGTTCCGGCTTGTAAGGCACGACGATCCTGCATCATCGCCTCGATGCACATGGTGTCTACAGCACCGGGAAACCTCTCTGCCGGGGATTTCTGCCCCTTGATGACCGGAATCGCCAGGTATTTTTCGACAAGTTCGGTATAAACATCGAGCATCAACCGGGTCCTGTCCATGGCTTCATCCTCGGAGGCGTGGGCGGTGTGTCCTTCCTGCCATAAAAATTCACTTGTCCGCAGGAACATCCGGGTCCGCAACTCCCATCGAACGACATTGGCCCACTGGTTGATCAGGATCGGTAAGTCGCGGTAACTGCTGATCCACTTGGAGAAGGAATCGCCGATGATTGTCTCCGATGTCGGCCGGACGACCAACGGTTCCGCCAAGGGACCCGCCGGCACCAGGCCGCCTTCGGGACCTTTCTCGAGCCTGTGGTGCGTAACCACGGCACATTCCTTGGCGAATCCTTCAACATGTTCGGCTTCTGTCTCAAGAAAGCTCAGGGGGATAAAAAGCGGAAAATAGGCATTTTTCACTCCGGTAGTTTTGAACATCGCATCCATGGCGCGCATGATGTTTTCCCACAGGCTGTAACCCCAGGGTTTTATCACCATGCACCCTCTCACGGGCGATTTTTCAGCCAGGTCAGAAGCTTTGATGACCTGCTGATACCACTCCGGGTAATCTTCGGCCCGTGTCGGGGTTATGGCTGTCTTCGGTTTTTGCTGTTTTCCCATACATATCCTCGTGCAAATACAGTTTTCAAACTTTCAGTTTTAAATTCTTTTCGTATTTCTCCACTTCAGACAGTAAGACTTCCACCAGTTTATCTTCGGGAAACTTCTTGACGATTTCTCCCTTCCTGAACAATATGCCAACCCCGTTGCCGCCGGCAATACCGATATCGGCTTCCCTGGCTTCACCAGGACCGTTGACCACGCATCCCATGATCGCTATTTTTATGGGAACCGATTTGAGCAAAATCGCCTTTTCCACCTTTTCAGCGATATCGAAAAGGTCGATGTTGCAGCGCCCGCAAGTGGGGCACGAAATGATTTCTGGACCATGGTGACGGATGTCCAAACCTTTCAGAATCTCGAATCCGACCCGAACCTCCTCAACCGGATCACGTGTCAGGGAAACGCGGATCGTGTCGCCAATACCTTCCATCAGCAACATACCGATACCAAGCGCCGACTTGACGATACCGGAGTACAGTCCCCCGGCTTCCGTCACACCCACATGGAGTGGAAAATCGGTCCGTTCAACCAATCGGCGGTATGCATCGACGGTCCTGAGGACATCAGAGGCTTTAATGGAAATTTTCAACTGCTCATAACCGAAAGCAGCCAATAGTTCGACATTACGCAGCGCGCTGTCAACCATTCCTTCCGCGGTAACCCCACCGTACTTTTTGATCAGGTCTTTTTCGAGAGATCCGGCATTGACC
The DNA here is from genome assembly GCA_963719015.1 of uncultured delta proteobacterium. Classification (GTDB taxonomy): domain Bacteria; phylum Desulfobacterota; class Desulfobacteria; order Desulfobacterales; family SG8-13; genus JARFQH01. Next base: position 125,583 of record CAVRBA010000026.1, read on the forward strand.
CCAATCCGGATTGGTATGCCAAATTCTCGGGCACAATCCACAACGGCCTTTATTTTTTTGCGACTGCCGATATTTCCCGGGTTGACCCGCAAACCGTCTGCCCCCGAACGAACAGCAGCAATCGCCAAGCGGTGGTCAAAATGAACGTCGGCGATCAACGGAATTGCGATTTGGGACTTGATGTCCGCGATGGCGGCGGCGGCGGCGGCATCCGGCACCGCCACCCGCACAATTTCACATCCGGCAGCCTGCAGGCGGTGGATCTGGGTCACCGTCGCGGCAACATCCTGGGTCAAGGTGTTGGTCATTGACTGGACGGTTATTGGCGCATCACCGCCGATTTTGACGTTGCCTACCGATATCTGGCGGGTTTTTTTTCTTGTTTTTACACCACCCATTCTCACCGTCCTCTGACAGAATCTGTTACCGGCCCTCAAAGGAAAACGAAAGCGTGGTTCGGGAAACTGCACTCGAAGTAGATTAACCAAGTGTCCATCCATAAACGGCATCTTTCGACCCGGCCCGGTGTTCTCGCTCCTTGCAATCCTCGACGCAGCACCGCTACGCCTGCGGTTACAAAATCGCTGCGGCCTTGGCCGAAATCTACCATTCCTGGACGGACACTAACCTAACAAACCGGAATAATTAGTTCAAGGGAAATGGGCTGAGCAAACAGTGCGCAATTATGTAACCATTGCGGGGCTCTTACGGCTTGGATTTTTTTATTTTAACGGAATCTTGTAATGAATACGGAAATTATTTAGTGTCCATCAATCAAATTTCCTTTTTTACGCCGGCGGCGGGAAAGATACCGCTTTAATAGACTGGACAATCAATCGCGCCATCAGCCATTCGTGATTGAAACCTATAGTGGTTGTCAAAAAAACGTTCCGTTATGCGAACGTTTTTTTCTACAACCACTTATACCACCCTTATGTATTTCGGATATTATTTTTAAAAAGCGGTATAGTATCGTATCGGTATTGGCCGAAGAATGGATTCAACGAAAAGGCAAAGGAGACACAATGAAAAAATCGAAAAGTGATGACAGCCGCACGCAACCCGACCCGCTTATAGCAAATGAAATCCACAAGCGCGTCAAAGCCGGGCCCCTCCCGTGTGCGGTGGCTTTCGATATAGCAATTACTCTCGGTATTGCACCATCACGGGTGGGAAAAACCGCGGATTCGATGAACGTCAGTCTCAGCAAATGCCAACTCGGCCTTTTTGGGTATACACCGAATAAAAAAATCGTTGAGTCCCGCACCCCTGAACAACCGGCAGTGACTGACGCCATTCGCGGGGCATTGGTTGACGACCGGCTTCCCTGTGCCAAGGCCTGGGAAATAGCCACCGGCTGCGGAATCGCAAAGCTGGCGGTGGCAAACGCCTGCGAGGCCATGGGTGTTAAGATTAAACCCTGTCAACTCGGCGCATTCTAGAAACCCTTGCCGCAGGACCAAGGGTCCATTCGCCCGGTTGTCCAGCATGTTTCACCTGGCTGAAAGGTGATATCTTATTGGAACTTTGGTCGTTTGAAAGGCGTGATTGCCGAGGTTGACACACTTTCGGGGAAAATATCGCTCTGCCATGCCCATACGGGATGATTTTCGTAATGGATAAAATGAAACAAGGATGTTTCCGAACATCGATGCCGTCGGGCGGCTTACAGGATACCATTGGTGCCGACAAAAGGATTGTTGCGGCGTTCTTCGCCGATTGTGGTTGTCCCCATATGGCCGGGATAAACGGTCACCGTATCTTCCAAAGTGAATAGCTTGGTGTGAATACTATTTCTGAGAGTACCGGCATCGCCGCCCGGAAAATCGGTACGTCCCACGGAGCCGGCAAACAAGGTATCCCCGACGAAAACACAGTTATCCGTATAAAGTGAAATGCCCCCCTGGGTGTGCCCGGGGGTGTGAAGAACCTTCAGCGTGATGGTACCGACATCGATCGTATCGCCGTCTTCGAGCATTTGGTCCGGTGCGGGTGAATTCTCCGCCGACAGCCCCCAGGATGCTGCACTATCGGCAAGACGGGCAAGCATTGGGGCATCGATACGGTGAATCAAGATTGGAGCGTTGGTCACCTTTTTGATCTCCTTGTTGGCTCCGACGTGGTCAAAATGTCCATGGGTGTTAATGATGTATTTTAGCGTCAATTCTTTGCGGGCAATCTCCAGAAGAATTCTGTCCGCCTCACCACCCGGATCGATAACAGCGGCCTCAAGAGTGTCTTCACAGCCCAAAATATAGCAGTTTGCCTGGATCGGCCCGACAGTCAACGACTCGATGATCACAAGATCCTCCTCAAATTAAGTTTGGCATTCAATTTATTATCACACACTGAAAAGATGACCTGAATTTTTCGGGACTGCTGGCAAGCCCCAGGTCATTCAAGGTGCTGCTCGTGGTTGTTGGTCCCGTCCGCAATGCCATTGCTCTCCCATTCGATGCGGATGCGGTCTAATATCCCGTTTATGAAAGCGCCTGATTCTTCAGTGCCATATTTTTTCCCGATATCGATGGCTTCATTGATGGACACTTTGAAAGGGATATCGTCGCAAAACAGGATTTCATAGACGGCAATGCGCAGAATATTCCGGTCAACATATGACATCCGCGTCAGCCGCCAATTGTGGGAATACTGTTCGATCAACTGGTCGATGGTCATTTGAGAGTCATTGACGCCCTTGACCAATTGGAGGAAAAACGGTCGCGATTTGGCACCTGGTGGGTAATGCTCACAGAAGCGCTGCAGCATTTCCTCTGAAACATCCCCGGTCATGTCCATATAAAAAAGAGCCTGCAGGGCAAGCTCTCGGGCTCTACGGCGAATTCCCATTATTTGGCCTACGCAACCGTTACCATTAAATTGGCCATTTCCACCGCAGAAATTGCGGCATGCCAGCCCTTATTACCGGATTTGGTGCCCGCCCTTTCGATGGCCTGTTCGACCGAATCGGTGGTGACAACCCCGAAAATGACGGGTACCTCGGACTCCAGGCTGACCTGCGCGACCCCTTTGCTGACTTCGGCACATACGTAATCGAAATGCGGTGTGGCGCCGCGGATAACGGCACCAAGACAGATTATTGCATCGTAGTTGCCGGTCTGTACCACTTTTTTGGCTGCCAACGGAATTTCGAAAGCTCCTGGCACTTTGATAACTTGAATGTCGCTTTCTTTGACGCCCGTTCGCAAAAGGCCATCCATGGCCCCACCCAGCAATTTTTCAGTAATGAAGTCATTGAAACGGCTGACGACAATACCGAATCGTTTGCCTTTGCCGATCAGTTGCCCTTCCAGTATTTTCACCATATCGATTCCTCCGGTTCTGGTATTAGGTAGTGTCCATCCGCGACAAGTAGATGGCACCATAGAGTGTCCAATTTATAAATGAGAATGTTTTTCGCTGCGCAAGTTGAGTACATCCATGCTCTCAAATAAACGCGAAATCCCGCTGCTTTTTAGCGGGGGCCGCATCCCGCCATGGCGGGACCAGCGGAGAAAAGGCCATTTATGTATGAACACTCAGTCGGTTCCCCGCTTATTGATGCGATAGCGAATCTTCGCAGTTCTCGTCTTCCATGTGCAGCAGATGCCCCATTTTCAGTTTCTTGCATTCCAAATAGCAACGATTGTATTCGTTGGGTTCGACTTCGATGGGAATCTGTTCCTCTATCGTAAGTCCATATCCTTCAAGACCGATCATTTTCTTTGGATTGTTGGTTAGCAGGCGCATCTTTCGGACACCTATATTTACGAGCATCTGGGCCCCCAGACCATAATCGCGCATGTCCGCCTTGAAGCCCAGTCTCCGGTTGGCCTCAACGGTATCCAGACCCTGGTTGCGCTGCAGTTCATAGGCCTTCAGTTTATTGACCAGACCAATTCCCCGCCCTTCCTGGCGCAAATAGAGTATGACTCCCATCCCTTCCTTGTCGATCATGGCCATGGCCTTGTGCAGTTGGTCACCACAGTCGCATCGCATCGAGCCGAAAATGTCACCGGTCATGCATTCCGAATGAACCCTAACCATAACCGGTTTGTCTGGATCGATTTCACCTTTGACAAGCGCAATGTGTAATAGATGATCGACATCGTTCTCAAAAGCGATCATTCTGAATTCGCCCCCGAACATGCTGGGTATCACCGCCTCTGCCGCCCGATGCACAAAGGCTTCGTTTTTCATTCGGTATTCGACCAGGTCAGCAATGGTACAAATACCGATACCGTGTTCTTTGCTGAACTTCTCCAATGCCGGCATGCGCGCCATGGTACCGTCTTCATCCATGATCTCGCAGATCACGCCGGCCGATTTCAATCCAGCCAAGCGTGACAGGTCCACCGAGCCCTCGGTCTGGCCTACACGGACCATTACACCACCGTCCCGGGCCCGCAACGGAAAGATATGGCCGGGTCGAACAAGGTCACTCGGCTTGGCATCATCGGCCACCGCCGTCAGTATGGTTGTCGCCCGGTCTGCAGCCGATATACCGGTCGTGACTCCGCAGCGCGCTTCGATCGATACGGTAAAACCCGTCTGGTAGGTCGATGTATTGTGGTCGACCATCATGGGCAGATCCAGTCTATTTATCATGTCGTTGGACATGGCCAGGCATATCAGCCCGCGTCCGTACTTTGCCATGAAATTAATGGCTTCAGGCGTCACCGATTCGGCCGCCATGCACAGATCTCCCTCGTTTTCGCGGTCTTCGTCATCCACAAGAATAACCATCCGACCCGATTTTATTTCTTCAATGGCTTGTTCAATTTCGAGAATTGGCATTTTATTTTTCACTCCTTTGCAGATTCGCGCCGACTTTGAAACCGTTATCTTGTGTACCCGATTCGCGTACCCTTTGGTCTCGGAAGAGCCCGGTATCTACAAGTATCTTTCTTTGGATAATAAATTGTGATTAATCGAATGACCGCTGTCTGATTTTTCCGTCCCAATGCCGACGACAAAGCGTTCAACATATTTGCCGATCATATCCGTTTCGATGTTAACCTTAGCGCCGATCTTCTTGATGCGGATGGTTGTCATCAAAGCCGTTTGCGGGATGATGCTAACATCAAAGAAGCTTTGGGTGCAGCGATTGATGGTCAGACTGATGCCGTCCACTGCCACGGATCCTTTGGCGATCGTATATCGCGAAAGAGTCGGACTAATACCGATGGTGATCAGGGTCACTTTTCCCTTTGTCTGTCGGTTCTTTATGATCCCCACACCATCGATATGACCCGATACCAGATGACCATCAATGCGGTCGGATAGTCGCAGTGCCCGTTCAAGATTGACCGTTTCACCGCTTCGCAGCGCTCCAAAAGTCGTTCGCGCCAGCGTTTCGGCTGAAATGTCGGCTTCGAACCGTTTGCCGGATAAAGCGACGACAGTCAGGCAGGCGCCATTGACGGCGATACTGTCTCCAATTTTAGTGCCGTCCAGCGGCATATCCGCCGTAATGGACATGCGCTGCACGCCTCCGGACGAGCGGATCGCGTTAACTGTTCCCATTCCTTCAATAATGCCGGTGAACATTGCGTATCCAAAAAAAGTATTAGGTTTTAAATTTTAGGTGTCAGACTTTCAACGGAACCCAGATTTATTCATGAATGTAAAATCTAACACCCAATACTTAAAACGATCCAATATAGCCTTCGACCATTATATCGTGCCCAAATTTGTGTACTTGCACATCATTAACCCGAATGCAATTCTTCATAAAATCGGGTCCCTCCCCCCGGCAGATCGGGACACCATCGTCACCCCCCAGGATTTTGGGGGCATAAAAAAAGTGTATCTTGTCCACAATATCGGCTCTAAAAGCCGAGCCGATGAGGCCACCGCCGCCTTCCACCAAAATGCTGGTAACGTCCATCTTCCCGAGTGCTATCATCAATCGCTTCAAGTCGAGCCGATCATCGACCAAGGGCACTGTCAGGAAGTGCGCTCCCTTTTGCCCCAATCTTTCTTTTTTTTCTTCTGAAACCAGGGGGCCGGTCACAATTGTGGTCGCTGCATTGGAATCAAGATTCCACACACGCGCATCCTCTGAAATTGACAGGCGTGTATCGATGATGACCCGTAAAGGATCCTTTCCCTTAAAGCCATCGATGCGGGTCGTCAGACTGGGATTATCAACTTTAATTGTACCCACACCGACCATAATGGCATCGACAGCGTGGCGCAGTCTATGAACGAAATCACGCGACGCCTCGCCGGACACCCATTTGGAATCACCGGTTCGCGTGGCGATGCGGCCATCCAGTGTCGCTGCACATTTGACAATGACAAAAGGCAGTTTGGTGCGAACATACTTGATGAAGGCTTCATTTTGTCGAGCGGCGCTGGCTTCACAAACACCGGTCGTCACCTCGATCCCCTTATCAGCCAGAAACGCCAACCCTCCGCCTTTGACATTTGGATTCGGGTCTCGCATGGCAGTGATTACACGCCGGATGCCTGCCGCCAGAATTTTCTGAGTGCACGGCGGCGTTCGACCGGTGTGGTTGCAGGGCTCGAGTGTTACGTAAAGACTCGCCCCCCGAGCTGAAGATCCCGCATCATTGATCGCCATGACTTCGGCATGGGGTTTTCCGGCCGCTTCATGATAGCCTTCGCCAACGATGCGACCATCTTTTACAATGACAGCACCGACGATCGGATTTGGAGACGTGAACCCCTTACCCCGTTGCGCAAGGTCAAGCGCCACTTGCATGAATTCTTTGTCTTCCATTTATTGCAAACTTTGCACTGGACGATGGGCTCTGTACTTTGTGAACCCTGGAAAGATCCGGCGCACCTGCGGTCATCCTTCCGTTATGGTGTTTGTCAAAAAAACGTTCCGTTATTCGGACGTTTTTTTCTACAACCACTTATACCACCCTTCCGTATTGCGGAATTTATTTTTGAAAAGCGGTATAATGCGACAATCCAACCGTTTAAATCTATCCGTCCTCTATTTCGTAGTCGTGGGCCAAGATCGTCGACACGGATATTTTGGGCTATGAGGACTGCCGGCTAAGCAAATTTTTTAACTCCGAGACAAAGTCATTGACATCTTTGAATTCCCGGTACACCGATGCAAAACGAACATAGGCGACGCCATCGAGATCATGCAGTTTAGCCATAACCTGCTCTCCGAGGGAATGTGAGGGAATCTCTTTTTCACCGGTTTCTCTCAGATCGCGCTCAAGCTCGTTAATAAATTCTTCAATCAGATTCATGCTGATGTTACGCTTTTGACACGCTTTCTGTATGCCTGAGCGTATCTTTTCGCGAGAGAAGATTTCACGGCGCCCATCCTTCTTAATAATCATGATTGGAATTTCTTCAATGTGCTCGTATGTCGTGAACCGCCGCGTACAGATCAGACATTCTCTTCGCCTGCGGATAACATTGCCGTCCTTGCTCAATCTGGAATCGATGACCTTGTTGTCGATTTCACCGCAAAACGGGCATTTCATGTGGGCCCTCCCTTGGCACTGCGATCGTCATATCTTATGAGTTCAACCCTGGCTTCTGACAACATTTCCTGGGATAGTGCATCGGCATAGCCGGATTGATAAAATATTTTTGTTATCCCGGCGTTAATGATCATTTTAGCGCAAATGGCGCAAGGTTGATTGGTGCAATAAAGGATAGCATCTTTAACGGATACGCCATGGTATGCCGCCTGGATGATCGCGTTCTGCTCGGCATGAATCCCGCGGCAAAGTTCGTGCCTCTCGCCAGAAGGGATATTCATGGTTTCCCTGAGGCAGCCGACCTCCAGGCAGTGCCTGATTCCCGTCGGCGCACCGTTGTATCCGGTGGTAAGAATCCGTTTGTCTTTGACGATAACCGCCCCCACTGCCCTTCGGGTGCAGGTTGAACGCTGAGCAACCAGAGCCGTAATATTCATGAAATATGTGTCCCATGAAGGGCGCTGCTCGACTTTCAACATAAGTTAGAATACCTCCAGATCAAACTCGGGATATAGTGGAAAGGCCCTGCAAAGTTCTCCGGCCGTGTTTCTGATACGCTGCAGCGCCTCTTCGCGGCCGCGGTTTTCCAATGCTTCGGCGATGAGTTCGGCAATGGTGATCATCTCCGATTCCCTCATCCCCCGGGTCGTTAGTGCGGGAGTACCGATACGTATACCGCTTGTTATCAGAGGATTTTGAGGATCGAAAGGGATGGCGTTTTTATTGACGGTGATGCCGGCCTGCCCAAGAACGCCTTCGGCTTCCTTGCCGGTAATAGAGAGATTGCGCAGGTCCACCAGCATCATGTGATTGTCGGTTCCATCCGACACGAGATTCAATCCTTTCTCCATTAACTTACCTGCCAGTGCCTTGGCGTTTTTGACGACGTTCATTTGATAATCCGCAAACTCTGCAGTCAATGCCTCTTTGAATGCCACCGCTTTGGCGGCGATGACGTGCATCAACGGCCCGCCTTGAATTCCGGGAAATATCTGCTTGTTTAACTGGGCGCCGTAATCCGAATGCGCCAGGATCAATCCACCGCGGGGGCCCCGCAACGTTTTATGCGTTGTGGAAGCCACCACATCGGCGAAAGGCATCGGCGAAGGATGCAGACCTGCCGCCACCAAGCCGGCGATATGGGCCATATCGACCATCAGGTAAGCACCAACGGCAGATGCAATCTGGCCGAAGCGTTCGAAATCGATGATGCGCGAGTAAGCACTGGCACCGGCCACGATCATTTTGGGACGGTGGTGCGTGGCCAGACGCTCAAGTTCGTCATAATCTATGGTTCCGGTATCCTCTTTTACCCCATAGGAAATAAAATTGAAAAGTCTTCCGGAAAAGCTGACCGGACTACCGTGAGTCAGATGTCCACCGTGGGCCAGGTTCATCCCGAGCACCGTATCCCCCGGTTCGAGGAAGGCAAAATAGATGGCCATGTTGGCCTGGGAACCCGAGTGGGGTTGGACGTTGGCATAGGCCGCATTAAAAAGCTCTTTGGCTCGCTCCACCGCCAGTTTCTCAGCGATATCGACAAGTTCGCAACCACCATAGAACCGTTTGTCAGGATACCCTTCCGCATATTTATTTGTCAGGACACTCCCCTGGACGGCCATCACCGCCGGGCTGGTGAAATTCTCGGAGGCAATCAGTTCAAGGGTGGTTCTCTGTCGGACCAGTTCCTCGGCAATCGTTCTGGCCATATCGGGATCAATCTCTGCGATGCGCTGCAAGTCCAAGTCGCATTCCTTCGTTAGGATTTCAGGGTAACATGCGGTCCAACCGAATGGTTCGGACACGCAAATGCGAAAGCCCGTTGATCAATCGATAGTCACCGACGGGTAGAGCCGTCCGATGATCGACGCGAATAAGATGGGTTAGAAACAAACGCTCAGAACGGCGGTTGTCTCTTTGCACCTCGACCGGATTTTTCAAAAATGCAGAATTCCGGGCCAGACACTACGCGGTGCAGCGGTCTTTATAGTGGCTGTCAAAAAAACGTTCGTTATTCGAACGCTTTTTTCTACAACCATTTATACCACCCTTCCATATTTCGGAATTTATTTTTGAAAAGCGGTATAGTCTACCGCAGGCCTCGAATAACGGTGGACAAAGAAGCCTCGGTTTGGCCCGAAAGGTGAAATTTTCGGATTAAGTCGCTTTTTCTCCCAAGCGGTCGAACATGGTCAATCGTCTCTGATGTCGGTCCCCCTCGAAAGGGGTCCTCAACCAGGTCTCGACCGTTTCCAGGGCCATGGTTTCACCGAGTATCCGGCCACCCAACACAAGGATATTGGCGTCATTGTGTTGACGACTCATCCGCGCAGCAAAAGGTTCTGTACAAAGTGCCGCGCGCACATTCTGAAATTTGTTGGCCACCATTGACATGCCGATACCCGTACCGCAAAGAAGAATACCGCGCCGATACTTTCCTGTTGAAACCTGTGCGGCGACCCGAACACCAAATTCGGGGTAATCGACGGAGGACTCGCTGTAGGCGCCGACGTCCTCGACCGAATACCCTTTCCCAGCAAGAAAGTCTTTGACCTTCTCCTTTAGGGGGTATGCTGCATGGTCGCATCCGATGATAATGGGGTTCAAGGTGTCGTGTTGCTTATTTTCCATGGTTGATTCCAGCCTTTGGTTCACTTTTCAAGGTGGGGAAACTACCGAACGAAAAGAGCAGAATCGTTATCAATAGCCAATTCACTGCGTATCCGCAAGAAAAAAATTGCCTCCCTTATGGGAGGCAATTTAGGCGCATCGTAAAATTTTGACGGGTTTACTGAGGGGCGAATAGAATCGAATTCCCGTTATTCCGTTCAGCTATTTTCATAGGCCTTGAGCAGAAGACAGCCGTTTGTGCCGCCGAAACCGAATGAGTTGGTCATCGCGTAAATAATCTTTTCTTTACGGGCGACATTGGGCACGTAATCCAAATCACACTCAGGATCGGGGTTCTCGTAATTTATGGTCGGCGGTATGATTCCGTGTTTAAGAGTAAGTGCGGTAAAAACGGTTTCGATGCCCCCGGCGCCGCCAAGCAGGTGGCCGGTCATTGATTTGGTGGAGCTGACCGGAATAGACCGGGCCTTGTCTTTGAAAACGGTCTTGATGGCGCGTGTTTCGTAAAGATCGTTTAACGGTGTTGAGGTGCCGTGTGCATTGATGTAATTTACCTGATCATACGATATCCCGGCATCGTCAATGGCGGCCTGCATGCAACGCGCAGCGCCATTACCGTCCGGCGGTGGCGCTGATATATGGTGACCGTCACCGCTCATGCCGAAGCCGACAATCTCGGCATAGATTTTTGCTCCTCTTCCCAGGGCATATTCGAGCGATTCGATGATAAGAATGCCGCTGCCTTCTCCGACAACAAAGCCGTCGCGATCGCGTTCAAACGGACGGGATGCTTTTTCGGGGTCGTCGTTGCGGCTTGAAAGCGCTTTCATGGCGCTGAAACCAGCGATGCAGCTTTGGGTCACAACGGCTTCAACCCCACCGGTGATCATGGCATCGGCAGAGCCGTTTTGAATCGCCCTGAAAGAATCACCAACGGCATGCGCTCCGGCGGCGCAGGCGGTTGCCAGTGATGCATTCGGTCCTTTGGCACCGAGATAAATCGAGATCATCCCGGGTGCCATGTTCCCGATCAGCATGGGGATGAAAAAAGGTGAGACGCGCTTGGGCCCGCGAGTCATTACCGATACAATGGTCCGCTCCATGATCTGCAGACCGCCCAAGCCGCAACCGGTTATGACGCCCACGCGGTTTTCATTGGATTCGTCAATTTTCAGGCCGGAATCTTCCAGGGCCATGCGGCTTGCGGCAATGGAATAGGCAATAAACTTTTCGGTGCGCTTGGCATCTTTGACGCTCAACCAATCTTCAGGCCGAAAATTTTTGACTTCGCCAGCAATTCTGGTTGGATAGCCCGTCGTATCAAAATGCGTTATCTCCGCGATACCGGATTTGCCGGCGCAAAGCGCATCCCAGGTTTCTTCAGCCCCAACGCCTAGCGGTGTAACCAGCCCAACCCCGGTAACAACCACTCGTTTTTTCAAGAGAGCCTCCTTTTAGTTAACTTCAGGACTGGGCCTTGACAAAGTTGATGGCATCCTGGACCGTCTGGATCTTTTCGGCATCCTCATCGGATATATCGGTGTCGAACTCCTCTTCCATCGACATGATCAGTTCAACCAGGTCCAAAGAGTCGGCCCCCAGGTCATCGACAAATGACGCTTCGGGCACAACTTCCGCTAAATCCACACCGAGTTTTTCTGAAATGATCTTCTTGACTTTATCTTCTACTGACATTCAACTTTCCTCCTTTCACATGAACATACCACCGCTAACGTGCAACACCTGGCCGGTGATGTACGCCGCAGCATCAGATACCAGAAACGCAACGGCCGCAGCCACATCGTCTGGTTTGCCGGGTCGCCCCAACGGTATTTGTGACAACATGGCCTCCTTGACACTGTCCGGCAGGGAGGCGGTCATATCGGTTTCGATGAATCCAGGAGCAATCGCGTTGACGGTGACGCCACGCGGCGCCAGTTCCTTGGCTGCGGTTTTGGTCAACCCGATCAGTCCGGCTTTAGACGCGACATAATTGGCCTGTCCGGCATTTCCGATCACGCCGACGATCGATGCCATATTGACGATACGGCCGGAACGCTGTTTCATCATGGCTCTGCCGGCAATCTGTAAACAACGGAATGCCGCCTTGAGATTGATGTCAAGGACGATGTCCCAATCCTGCTCTTTCATCCGCACCAGCAAAGAATCTTTGGTGATACCGGCATTGTTGATCAGGACATCCAGGCGTCCGGTGGCCTTGACCACATCGTCGAAGAAACCCCTTAGCTCATCGGCCGAGGCCACATTCACACTGACTCCCGTAGCCTCGCCACCGGCATCGGCGACGGCTTTTACCGTCTCGGCAGCAGCGGCAGCCTCACCCTCCGGATCAACCGGCGAATAATAATTGAAATAGATCCGCGTCTCCGGTTTCGCTAAGGCGACGCAGATCGAACGACCGATACCTCTCGATCCACCGGTAACGATAACAGTGCGCTTTTCCATTTCCGGCATGATTACCTCTCAAATACGATATCGGCGACCCGATCCATGGCTGGAACCAGGTCCCGGTGGCTTTCTGTGAGATCATTCAAGCGGAAAGACGCAATGAATTCAGTGGCGACCCCCGCGTCAAATACGCCGGTTCCCATGAGAATGGTCATGATGTTCTGATGCACGAGTTTGGCCACATCGTTGGCAAATACACGCGACATATTCTGCAGTTTTTCGGCCGACTTGTCTTCTGCGCGCGTCGCCGCGGCGGCTTTGCGTGCCAACGCGGCCCCTACCTCAATATGGGCCATCATGTCCGCCAACCCGAACATAACGTGTTGCACACGGTTAAGCCTGTTCTTGTGCACCAACACAATCGCTTCATTGAGGGCCCTGGTGGCGATCCCGTAAATACGGCAACCGATATTTCCGCACGCCTCCTCAAGAGTGTCCATATCCCTCGCTATGGCGCCATAGAACTCTCCTTTGGACTTTACGGTCGTGCGCCAGCGAAAGGTGCTGATGATATTTTGTTGCACTTCGCTGGCCCCCTCGTAAATGCAGGTGATCTTGACATCCCGCTTTATCTTTTCGACTTCAAATTCACTGGTGTAACCATACCCCCCAAGTGCCTGCATGGCATCGTCGGCGGCCCTGTTACCGGCTTCAGTGGCAAAGTACTTGGCAATCGAACCTTCAACCTGCAAGTCGAGTTCACCGGAATCTATCCTTTTGGCGATTTCCTCGATATAAGCTGTTGCGGCTTCGAGTCGAACGACATGGGGTACGATCAGTTTGTGAGTGTAACCCTGTTTTTCAGCAAGTACCGATCCGCTGACAAACCGCTCTTTCGCATAAGGAATTGCGATGTTCAGAGCCGCCTGTCCGCCCCCGAGTCCCATGGCCGCCACCATCAGTCTGGTATAGCCGAAGACCTGATTGGCTTGTCTCAACCCCCGGCCAGGCACACCGCCGATCAGGTTTTCTATCGGTACAAAGACATCAGTGAAAGACAATTGGGAGGTTTGGGAGGCCCGAATACCGTGTTTTTCCTCGCTACGCCCGGCCACGAATCCCTCGGTGCCCTTCTCTACGACGAAGAAAGTCGGACCTTCCGGGGTTTTGGCCAATAGGGTAATGAAATCTGCCGCACCACCAGTGGATATAAACTGCTTTGTGCCGTTTACCTTGTAACCGATAAGCGCACCGGAATCGTTGGTAACCGGATCGGCCTTGGTCTTAATATTGGCGACGTCGCTGCCGGCATTGGGTTCGGTCACGGCATAAGCCACCAGGGCTTTACCTTCGGCAATCGCCCCCAGCCATTTCCGTTTCTGTTCATCGGTGCCACCGACCATCAGAGGGTCGGCACCGAGTTGAATGGCGAAAAATGCCGTCGTAACGCCGAGGCATAATTTGGCCATTTCACGGGTGACAATACAACTATCTAAAGCACCGCCACCCATCCCGCCGTATTTCTCCGGGATCATCAGAAGCTGAAGACCGATCTCAGGTCCCAACATCTCTCGAATCGTTTCTTCCGGGAAAATCTCTTTTTTGTCCCATTCGAGGATTTTGTCCTTCGAAAGCAGCCGCTTGCTCAATTGGGCCACCGTGTCCAAAACCATCTGGCGCATTTCTACGTCAAGACCGTAAGGTTTCTTATCCGGAGGCGATGCGGATTCCGACATGATGATATCCTTTGGGGTAGTGTTTATTCTTCGGTTTCGATGACGGTTCGTCCCTTGTAGGAACCGCAACTGGGGCAGGCGTGATGCGGTTGAGTGGCTTCACCGCATTCGGGGCAGGTGGACAGATTCGGCGCTTCTGCCTTTTTGTGCGTGCGCCGTTTGTCACGTCTTGACTTAGAAGTTTTCCGTTTTGGCACAGCCATAAGTAATCTCCTAACTTATTGTAAATATAGTATATATTTTACGCATCGCTTGGCTCAACGAAACAAAATGTGATAAGTAATTCAAATCCAGCGGATTGTCAAGGTTTTTGTAGCGCTTTATTTTGTTTCCTTGTACTCAGCCCGCCGATATGGTAAGCAGGGCTACTTGGCGGAACCGCAAATACAGCATAAATATCTAAAAATACTCGTATAATTATAAAACGACCGGCCGTTATCATAATCTCCAAGTTAGGGTGATATCAGTTAAGGCGTCGTTAGAAAACCATCGTGTATCTGAAGGATCGGATGCGACCGGTTGCCAATGACTCATTTATTATTCGAGCCAACGTAGCAAATAGATCTATTTTTATCAATACAATTCAGACTCTTATTTTAAATAATTTACAATCAATAAGTGATCATATCGGAAAAAAATCATGAACCAGACAGCAGACCAGATCGTCACACGCTTTCCCCCCAGCCCGACCGGTTATCTGCATGTTGGCGGCGCCCGAACGGCTCTTTTCAATTGGCTTTATGCGCGACACACCGGTGGCCGATTTGTACTGCGCATTGAGGATACGGATGCCAAACGTTCCACCCAGGCCAGCACGGACGCCATATTCGAAGCCTTGGCGTGGATGGGCATCGATTGGGATGACGGCCCCTATTTTCAGTCCCAGCGCTTTGACCTCTATGAAGAGTTCATTCAGAGGCTTTTGGATTCAGGCAACGCATACTATTGCTCCTGCTCGACCGAAAGGCTCGAAGCCATGCGCCAACAAGCAATGGAAACCGGCGGCAAGCCCAAATACGATGGAACCTGCCGTGAAAAGGGTCTTACAAAAGCAGATGATGCGGTGGTTCGGTTCAAAGCCCCCCTGTTCGGTACAACCGTGGTTGACGACGCCGTCAAAGGTCATATCGTTTTCCAAAATCCCGAACTGGACGATTTTATCATCGCCCGCAGTGACGGCACCCCAACATACAATTTTGTCGTCGTGGTCGATGACATCACCATGGGGATCAACACCATTATCCGCGGTGACGATCACGTGATGAATACCCCCAAACAGATTCTGCTTTATCGTGCTCTCGACACCCCTCTGCCGGTTTTCGCTCACGTGCCCATGGTTTTGGGACCGGATCGAACACGTCTGAGCAAGCGGCATGGGGCCATGTCGGTTACCGAATACCGTGACATGGGATATTTACCGGATGCATTTATAAATTATCTCGCGCGCTTGGGGTGGTCATGCGGTGACCAGGAATTTTTCACCAGAGCCGATTTAATAGAAAAGTTTACCCTCGAAAATATCGGTCGTTCGGCCGGAATTTTCGATAAGGAAAAACTTGCTGGCGCTCAATGCCGATCACATCCAAGCCGCAAAACCGGGAGATCTTGTGGCGCCGCTTAAACCTTTCTTCAAGGGCCACGGCGTCGATATCCAGGAGGGCCCTTTTATTGAAAGTGTCATCCATACCCTTCAGCCCCGCAGCAAGACACTCAAGGATATGGCTCAGGATGCCTTATTCTATCTTCAGGACAGCGTTGTTTACGATGACGCCGCTGCCAGGAAATTCCTGAAACCGGCTGCGCTCGAACCGTTGAATTGTTTAATCGCCGAATTGGAAAAAGTGGAAGACTTTACAGAGCCTGCCTTAGAGGCAGCTTTCAAGGCCGTTATGGAAAAAACGGGGCTGAAGCTGGGTAAAATCGCCCAGCCTGTTCGGGTGGCCCTCACTGGCCGGACCGCCAGTCCCGGCATATTCGAAATTACAGAAATTATCGGGAAGGAACGGGTGCTCTCACGCTTGCAGGCAGCCGTAGACAGGATAAAGGAATCGAGCAATCCGTAGGCGGAGGCTGCCGGCACATTTGACTTGACTTGAAAATTCATTTTTTGTACTTAAAATAATTCGTTTTACTGAGGGATCGTCTAGCGGCAGGACGACGGGTTCTGGCCCCGTTAACCCAGGTTCGAATCCTGGTCCCTCAGCCAACTGCATATAGAAGGGCTACGGTAATATCCGTAGCCCTTTTGCTATCAATTATACCTTTTCAATAATAAATTAGCGAAAACAGAAGGCTGGTATAAGTGGTTGTAGAAAAAAACGTTCGCATAGCGGAACGTTTTTTTGACAACCACTATATATATTCCAGTAGATATGAATTTCTTTCAACCAATTTCTTACAATTTGATCCCGTACTTGCGCATCCGATTGAACACCGTCATCCGGTGAACCCCCAGTATCTTCGCGGCCTGGCTCTGGTTGCCGCCGGTTTTGCGAAGAACGTCGATAAGCTGCATCTTCTCCGGTGGATCATGAAAATCGGGGGCCGGCACAGTGTGGGCGCTCTTGTCCAAGCGGCTTCTTTTAATTGATTGAAACTGGGCGGGAAGATGCTTGACTTCCAGCAAACCGGTTGCTCCGATCGCAAAGGAATACTCCAGAGCGCTTTTCAACTCGCGAACATTGCCGGGCCAATGGTATTGCATGAACAACTCCATCACCTCCGGGCTCAAACCGGTGAGCCTCTTGCCGCTTTTTTTACGGAATTCATAGATAAACGTATTTATCAGTAAGGGAAGATCTTCCTTTTGTCGCGCAGTGGTGGAAGATGGATGGGGAAAACGTTGATTCTAAAATACAAGTCTTCCCGAAATTTTCCATCGGCCACATGCTTGGACAACTTTTTATTGGTGGCCGTGATGATCCGACATCGGCATAAATCGATTGCTCGCCACCGACCCGAACGAATTCCTTTGTTTCGAGAACCCGCAGGAGTTTGACCTGAATGGACATCGGTAGATCACCGATCTAGCAATACGTTG
>CAVRBA010000027.1:0-310553 GCA_963719015.1 uncultured delta proteobacterium
AGCTGGAAGAAATTCGTTATTTTGGCGAAGAGACATCTCAGTATGACGTTGCGGCAGATGCTTCGTCTGTCAAGTCATATGCAGCTTTCGCTGAAAACTGGAATAAGGAAATGTCAAGGCGCTTTCAGTTACAAATGGAAGGAGATGACGAAGTGGTGCTTATCCATCGCAAGTCAGTGGAGCAGCTGAAAGACTACAAAAAGCACTTGTCAGGAACAGATCGAGTGTCGAAATTCTACACGCCACAACAGAAGGAGCATTACGAGAACACTCTTGCACGCATCTTCCGGGAGACTCGACACAAAATGCCCATTCAGGAAGCGCCCACCATTACTCAGCCGACCATTTACAGACCTGGGTACGTTCCTCTTGGAGTCCAACGTTTGTTGCGTTTCCGCCAACCGACTCTGGCGTATGCTTCCCTTTCCTTGGATTTCTCGTGGTCGTTGCCAACAATGCGCACGGAGCAACTCGTAGTAAGCAAAGACGGTCTCTCCGGATGCCTCGCTCTCTTCTTGCTCCTTCTATTGACCACCATCGTGGTCCGCATCGTGATTTTGATCCGCAAGAAAACACAAGCGTTTCACTGCCATCCCTCATTTTTTGTTTTTTATGTACAACAATGACACCACTCCACCAATGCTGCACAGCCCGAATGAAAGGACGAAGGTCAGACTGTTTTATTCGTGGCGCCTTTCTCAAACGCGCACCCTCATTTCACTGGATTGGACTAGGGAAAATGATATCGACTCAATACAGACGAATATTGGTGCAATAAAATGCATAATATTAAGAAAATAGTACGGTTCTATTAGGAGTCACATTTGGACAGGTCTTTATTACTGTATCTGTCCACTCCCACCAATTATTTTTTAACTGTCGTTTACCGAATTATTTTCCCCAACGCTACCTGCTCTCTTTGCGAAGCAAAAAGAACACGCAAATTGCTCGTGCAGGGCCGACACGAGTGCCTCGCCCAATCACGCCCGCCTCTATTCCTTCACAAAACCTCAAACCCACACAGAGTAAAAAGCACCAAACATTACATACATTGCTACCATCACCATCATGGCAGCCAACAACGAAACAAGCAACAGCACGGCGGGCCGTGCCCCCAACAAGAAACAGCAAGAGGCACTCGAGCTGATGCAGTCGCTCGCCGGTGTGCCGGCTGTGCCGGCGGCGGCGGCGGCTTCCGCACAGCCGCAGGAGCGCGTCACGAGTACGGGCAGCAATTTCAGCAGCACCTCGTTCAACACTTCCGAACTGCTCCAGAAGCACCTGTTCCACAGCGGCAGCGATAATTCCGAAACGGGACGAATGATTGAAGAAATGCTCAAGAGCGGCGGCGCTTCCACAGCGACTCCGATTCCGATGAATTTCAACAACACCAACGGCTTTACGGACCGGCAATTGCTGGAACGCTTTCCGAGCATCGGCAGCATCGGAATCGGCAACCTCAGTCGCAACGTGTCGGGCATGTCGGCGGCGGAAGCCGCACTGCGCACCAGCGATCTGCTCCGCAGCAACGACAGCAATCTGTTTCACAGCGGCAGCTGGGCCCCGCAATTGCTGCAATCGCACGAAGACGTGGATTACCGCACCGTGTTTCCACCACCCACCGCAGGACCCGTCACCCGGCAGCGCAGCGGCAACGCCAACGCAGCGGCGACCACCGAGCAAAAACCGCCCGCGGCAGCGGCAAAGGCCAAGACTGCTCCGACCGCCGCGAAGCATGCTCCGGTGGCAGCCGCCGCCGCCAAGCCCGCACCTGCTGTGCCCCGAAAACAAGCCCCCAAGCGCAAGCGCTCCTCCTCCGTCCTAACCCGGAACTACATTCAAGACTCCGTCTCGGACGTGGACGTCTTGATGGGCCGCGGCGGACGCACCAACCACCACAAGGGCAACGAAAACTATCTGCAAATCAAGGAGCGCATCCAACCGCGCTATTTGGCGGCCGCCAAGGAAGACAAGACGGCCATCTCGCAGGAACTGGTGGACGCCATTCTCCTGCAGGGCGGACGCTTTCTGAAGTTGGACGCCCTCACGGAGCGCTGGTACGTGGTGGACAACCAGGTGGCGCGCAAAAAGGCCAGCCAGACGCTGCGCGAAATCAACACGCCGGCGGTGCGCGCCGCCAAGCGGGCCAAGTACAACAAAAAGAAGCAGCAGCATTAAGTAACAGCAAGCAAGGCAAGCATGGCCGGGAACGCCCCATCAAGAACAACAACGTGAATGAAAGAACAACAACGTGAATGTACGGACAACAAGGAGAAGCAACGCCTTTTTCAAGCCGAAGCATTCCTTCCGAAAAAATAAAGACTATTTTGCATTTGAAAAAAGAAAACAGTGGAGAGGCAAGCTCGATGGATGACGGTTGCGTTGTCGAATGATGACAACAAAACCGGTTCCACTCGGGCTGCATTGTATGTGATTGTGGAGTCAAGTGACGAGGACTGGACGGCCCACTTGTGAATAACAAACGAACGAACGAGCATTAGAAAGATAAAAAATTTAAATCATTTGGATATTGTATGATGTGCAGTGCATTGTCTAGTACTAGAGTATTAGTCTATCGCGCGGTGTGTTATTACGGCACAGCATTGAGAGCCGTAGCTTCGCTTGGTTGCCTTTCGTCCAGCTCTCTGCGTTCCACGATTCGTTCGACCACACACACACACTTTGGTCGTACTACCGGTTCGCTTTCCACACAAATCGAGAACCCATCAAGCAATAAGCAAGCAACCATGTTGAACGATATCCTTACTCCCGTCAACGCTGCCAAAGCCATGTGGCTTGTGCTCCTGGTCCACGGTACGCTCCATGCGGTAAGTTATTATTCGACTGCAAGCAGCTGTAAGCGTCGTTGATTTGCTGAGCGGCAAATAATTCTCATACCCTCTTGTTTGTTGTCGCTGGCTTCTCGTTGGCATCAGCTCGCCCCCGATCCGACTTCGAAAAAGTACAAGGTCCCCAGCAACGAGAACGGCCTGTACAATGTCAGCATTCGAGGCATTGGTACTTCTCTGCTCTTTACGTGCGCCATTGTCGGGTGCCTGGTCGTCTTTCCGTGTGACGACGACGATGACTCCAACCACAACCGCTTCGTTGCAAGCGTACGCGCTCGCCATCGTCGGTCTGGTTCGTGGAACATCTTGGAAGAGTACTCAACAAGGAATCTTCCAAACAGGGTGGCTCGGACGTGCCCAACGTCGTCCTGACGGTCCTGAACGCCGTGCTCATCTACGGCTTTCTGCACGACGACTGGGCACCGATGGCGGCCAATGCGGGAGTCGCCACCCTGTTCGCGTTTGGCCTCGGCATGAGCTTCTTTACCAAGTTTCTTTTCGGCACGATTTGGCGCTTTGATGCCGAGTGCATCCAGGCCTCCCCGCACGGTCCCCACCTTTTCTTTCTCGCGCGAGCCTGCGGCATGGCCATGACGCAGTCGGGAGTCCTGGTGGCCGCCCTCGAATGGGGCAATGTGGAACCGGTCCGCGCCTTTGGTTATTCGTGTGGCGTGTTGTTGTTGGGACTGGTCGGCTTGCCTCTTGTGAAGCAGCAGCAGCAAAGATGTGGACCGTAGCTTGTCGGCACGCCACTTGGCCATGGCCGTCGGATGTGCTATGGCCATGTTTCTCATGCTGCGCAGCAGCGACGGTGGCGGCGAAGGTGTGATTTCGGAGAAGGCAGAGTGAGGCCGTGATCCGTTCGCGTTCTTTTATATTTTATGGTAGATATTAGATATAAAGTTGATATAATAAGGTTGATATACAAGCTGCTATAGACCGCAAAATGCATTCTCACCTCGATGTTTCGTGCTCTGAAGCGAAACCAAACGCTGGACGGTCCCTTCCAGTACGGCGCTGGACATAGTAGGGCACCAGCAAACGCTATAAGGCATTACGCCACAGTACGTAGTCGCCTGGAAGAATATTTTTGAACACTGGAACAGCCATGGGGTATTAAATTACTAGCTCTAGCTAGAGTACAAGTATGGCGACCGATGCTGTCATACGTTGCCAGGCGTGCGCGCGTGGGACGCCGGCCCGGCCTTCTGAGTTTCGTTCATTCGTGTTTTCATTGTTGCTGCTCGCCTCCTAGCTCCAAACACGACTCCATTTTGCTTAGCGAACACTACTCCGGAGACCAGAATGAATCCAAGCTCGTTGCGAGGTGGTCAAGCTCTTCGAAAGGTGAGCAGCACCCCCTTACCCCAGAATCCATACTTTCTCCGACGAAGCATCCATCAGCTATGAGTGGAAAAGGCAGTGGCGGAAAGCCGGCCGACTCCGGCAACAACAAGCCTGGGTCCTCCTCGAAGAACGAGGACAAGCCGCCCGAGGTGGTATCCGGATGGCACTACCATCAGTATGCCCAGAGCTCCCCGGATCGATACGTGTACATTGGAAAAGATGACGACGGAGAACCGGAGTTTCTGGATTACGGGCCCAAGAGCGCGCGTCGTTAAGACTAGCTCTGGAACGTCAGTTGTAGTACACTTGTAGTTTGGATGGCTATTAGGTGTCACCATCATCTAGGTCACGCGATTCCATATTTTAGTATGAAGGTAGAAATAATCTTTAATATTAGTTTATTATATGAAATTATGAAACAAAACACAACCCTCAGTTCCTAAACGTGCAAACATCAATTCTTCTTCTTCACTTTATTCTGGACAAAATGATGAAACATCATTGATCATTGCATCTTGAATTGTTGTTGTTTCGGGGCTGCAAGACGGATGCACTGGGCAAATACATGCATCGACACCGCACGCAGCATAGTTAGGATACCATCTTTTTTGTAAGCAGTACTAGGCTATTTCTTCACCGTTGCAGTAATAAGAAAGACACCGTGGGGAAGGTTCTTGTTGTTGTTATCCACCCCGGAAGCCTCATCGCCCTCCAAATGAACCACTACGGCACCCCCACCAGCTTGTACATTGGAACAAATTTCGGTTTTATGGCGTACAGGAGAACTTGTTGACGTCTTTTCCGAAGTCTCTTCCAAAGACTTCACCACCTGAGCAGCCCCCTTCACCTTTACCACTGGCAATTGCTTCTCGTCACCACAATGGACCCAAACAGAACAGCCGGTGATGGACCTTGTGTAGATATGGACCGAAAGGCTTTCACCCTCTTGCAAATGATCCACCAGTGTCACACTTGCTTTGCGGCGCTTGCTTTTCTTGAGGTCCACCAGTTCGACAGGGTGCGACTCACATTTTGAATTATCATCTTTCGAATCATTGTCGACAGGATCGTTTTTCGTATTTTTGCCACCACCCAAACCCCCAACGGCTGCTGCTGCTTGAATCAAAGATTCAAACGACGGCCCCGTGCCACCAAAGTCGGACGGCACTTCAGATTCGTCCACCAACTCCAACAACCGTTGCGTGCCACGGGCACTGCTGGAGTAGACTTCAATTTTCATTGCCGTGCGCGGGTCAATCAGTCGCTTGATGAGCGCCCAAACCACGGAGAACCAGCGCGGCGCATTCAACACGATCAAGCAGTGGAGGGTTTCGGGAAAGTAATCGTTCACGAACGAAGCGAGTTTGATCACTTCGAGCGATTCGGCGTTGAACTGGGCGCGCGAAATGCCCCCTATATCAATCGTCTGCACGACTTCGCAGCGGACCAGGTCGGGATTCCGGGCCTTGGCGCGTTTCATACACTGAGGCATTAAGTGCACGGAATAGTTCCAAAAGAAACTGGCGGCTTCGGAAACGGTGGTGAGACACAAGATGCCTTCCGTCTCAATGCGGCCCGCTTGCAAGTATGTGCAGGGACAGCCGTTCTTGGCGTGGCCGTGCGTGAGCAGGGGATACATTTGGAGAAAGTGGGGCAGCGGAGCCCCCAGGGATTGCTCCAGGTCGGGATAAAAATCGTGCTCCTTGGCGGCCAGCCAACCGGCTTCGCTCTGCTGCAGACGTTCCAGCATCTTGTCGGCGGAAAACTTGGTGGGACGCAAAAAGCGACAGAGCGTGTAGGGCTCCTCCTCAAAGTCTTGATAGCTGTAGACAATTTCGTTGGAGACGGGGCGCTGACGCACGGCCTCCCGAAAGGCCAGAAACTCTTCCAGTTCGTTGGAGTCCAACTGGCCTGGGTAGCCGCGTTCCACCACACGGACTTTGTGGGGCTGCTGCTTCTGCTGATGATGCGTGAGAAGCTGAGAAAAGGAGGAGCGGCGACGATTCATTGTCACCGGTGGTTCATCTGGCGTTACGACAGCCGCTGTAATTTCCTCCGCATCCGAATCGGCAGCCGCAGATCGCAGCAGCGTCGCCGGGACGAGCATCGAGAGGCGCGGGGGTGCGCGCTTTACGGTCGTCGTCGTGATAATGGGGTAGTCATTCGCGTCCAGCTCTTCCTGCTCGGCGTCAAAATAATAGAAATGATCCGACTGCTCTCCGTCTTGAATGCAGTCTTGGAAAATAGTAGAGCGGCGTCGCGCCGTACTATCCTCAGCGACAGCACCACCAGGAGCCGCCTGCTCCTCGTCCTTCCGACGCCGTCCAGCAGCACCAAAGCAGCTGCAGCATACTACGACGCCCTCCTCGTCTGGCTGTTGCTGAGTTGACATGGTTCTGAGCGACACGATCGAAGCAGGTAGTAGTTAGTAATAGCACCACGGAAGGACCGGATTGTTCTGCTCATCCCGAATCGACCATATAAATAATGATTGACGTTGTGCGCGACCCAAAATAAGACACGCCGCCGCCAGTAAGCTTTACTGGCGCTCGCACGACGTACCAGCTTGCTTATCCGCTACACGGGAACCTTCGATATCTGGTTACTGCATAGACCGTCGACTGAAAAACAGAGTCGCCGTTGTGTGTGTGCACTCGTGCCAGAAAGGGTTCTCTATGGAGTATCGAATCTTATCACTCCCCGTCATTATTTTCTGTGAGCGCTAGATTAGCAAGTCAAACTCACCCTCTGTTCCTAGCTTTCTCATTTACAAAACGTTGGGGAGTGTTTTACTGGTTCGTTCAGAGCTCGCGCTTTCCACGCCCGCCATTTTTGGCTCCTAGCGCTCGCCGGGCGTGAATGCGCGCAAGTCCTACACCCAATTGGGTCTGAACCGCTCGGGACGCGTCGTCTCGCTTCACGACGAGCTTGCGATACCGTTGATTTTGTTCACTCGCCTTTTTTGGACCGCACCTCCTCCACAACATCTTTGCATTTATGCGAAAGAATAGCGAAGACACTCCTCCTATTCCGCTGCACCAATGTGGTGCTCGCAACA
The DNA here is from genome assembly GCA_963719015.1 of uncultured delta proteobacterium. Lineage (GTDB taxonomy): Bacteria > Desulfobacterota > Desulfobacteria > Desulfobacterales > SG8-13 > JARFQH01. The sequence goes on from CAVRBA010000027.1 coordinate 7,255, forward strand.
CAACAACAAGAGCAACCACAGCAGCGACCACAAGACACTCCAATTGCTGCCGGAATCGACACGCCGGCGATGAAACATCAGTTGTAGGTAGCTTGATTCGGCCGCGCAGCAAGCTCTCACAATGCAAAGGATAAGGAAGAGCAGAAGCTGCAAGCGAGCAAGGACATAACCAAGACGAAAAAAGCAATGATGATGACGAGTTGGTGGATCCCCCTGGGAATTGGAGCCTTGACTTTGTACCGCTTGACCAGGGATGGCACCCTTCTTGCGTCGTCTCGACGTGCCGATATCACACTTCAAAACAATATCAGTCCAAAGACGATTACACAACCACCGTACCGTCTCTTTGCCGTCGGCAATCTCCAGGAGCTGCAGCCGCAGCTACGACACAACAGCAGCAACAGCAACAAGGACGATATCATCATCGGCCACAATAGTAAACCCACTGTTTTGGCACAGAAATCGAGGAATGAGACAACCACAGCATCGGCAACAGCATCATCATCATCAGTACAGCAGTTACCCTTTCCACGCTGGCCAGATGGAGAGATGATTGAAATGCCATCACTGGTTCAGGCCGTGCGACTGGCTCTGGATGGAACGCTGCACCCGGATCGCGTCCATTGTGCCTACGTGGTGGACAGTTCCGCCCAGCTGTGGCGCGCACAAGTCCCGCGGCCTCCAAGTTTGGATAATACCCCCTTTCGTCGGGGAAATCAAATGGAAGGCTTGGCTCTGCTGACCTTGCAAACACTGTTTGCCAAAAAGAAGGAATCCGAGGTCCTATTCCCCCATCTCATGGCTGCCATCCAGCAAGGAGGGGGGTTCGCATACATTGCCAACTATGCAGACTCCAGATTCTGTGCCGACGACCAGTCTGCCTTTGTGGGTGGCGACAAAATAACCCCCGTATCCAACATTTCCGTGCCCATTTTCACCTTATCTGCTCCCGTCAACTGCTCGCACACCTTCCCCGTACCCACCTACGAAACCATCAAGCACTCGGTCAAACCGTGGCACCGTGATGTTGAAGAATACCACAAACGCTATCCCTGGGACGCAAAAGAGCGACGAGCGGTCTGGCGCGGTGCTCCCACCGGGGGCAAGCACGCTTTCAACAACACGCGTCTTTTGCTCTGCGACCGCGCCGCGCAGCGACCCGATTTGATCAACGCCAAACTGACCCGGACGCGCCGATCGGGCTTTCACTATGATGACGGCACGGCGACGGCGATAACAACACACAACCGAGTTGTCGGCAACGAAACGCGCTATCTCGGTGAAAAGATGAAAATGCCCGACTTTCAAAAGTACCGTGCCATTGTCGACGTCGATGGACATTCGTGGAGCAGCCGATTCGGGGAGTTGCTGTGCTACTCTTCGGTCGTTCTCAAGGTGCAGCCGTCCGATGTGGACTACTTTATGCCCCAACTGGAACCGTGGGTGCACTACATTCCCGTGCGGCAGGACTTGAGCGATCTGTACGACCGGGTCGAGTACGCCGTCTCGGACGCCCACGAACCGGAGGTGCGGCAGATCATTCGCAACGCCAACGCGTGGTGTCTCCGCAAGCTCAACATGGAAAGCCTCATCTTGGACCAGGCGGGAATCTGGGATCGCTATGCCAGTCTGCTGCGGTTGGACCAACAACACCAACAACCACTCGTCCGGGTCGTGGCAGAGCGCAAGGCAGGAGCTTCTCGGGGACTACAAGTTTACTCGGATAGAGCTATAGTAGTTGCCAGCTGTCGTGCACGATGAGGTGGGTGACCAAGGCTGTGAATTGTAAAGTAGACTTTAAATAAATCTTTCGGATCCTTCCAGTATATGGAGTAGTCCAACCACACAATCTATACACTTTGTACACATGCATTCAAAGTTTCACGACGCCCTGCTGCATGTGCATCGGCGGGATGGTCCCCGTCCGAAACAGGACAAACATGATAAAGATGCACATGCCAAGGGCCCCAAACACCGAAGTGTACACGATAATTTTAAAGGCCGTCGCCGACTCTTCCACCCCGTTGTGCACGTTCATCCCCATAAAGGAGCCGACCAGCGAGGCCAACGTGACGCACAGCGTAAACACCGAAATGAGCATGTTGGCCAGCAGCAGGCGATTCCGCGTCGCGTCCTGCTTTTGGTCCACCAGTTCCTTGGCGGTGTTGATCTGTCCCTGAATCAAATCCAAATAATTGGTCAGCGTCATGGCAATCTGCAGATTGGCCTCCAAGATCAGTTCCGGTTCGTCCGACTCTTCATCGAGCACGCTCTGCGGGACGGGTTGAATGAACCGTTCCGGGTGCGTCAACAGTCTGGACAGATTCATCAAGGCCATGTCCTCGTCCTCGTCGAGAATGCGCGTCAAACTCTGCGCAAAGCCCTTGACGCGGGCCGCCATGAGTTGAGTGGCGTCCTTGACGATGCGAATGATCGTCAGGGGATCGTCCGTCAGACTGTGGGCGTGCAGCAATTGTTCAATGTACTTTTGGGCGGCGGTCTGGAGTTCCAGGGTGTCCTGCGTGAGGATGGATCCCACCACGTGCAGGACGGCGTCGGCGCACTGCAATTCAAACGGCAGATTGATCCACTCGCGGCCCTGCAATTCGTCCCACTCGTCAAAGTCGTTGTTGTTGGTGACAAGTTCCGTGTCGCCACTGTCACTGCCCGTGTGGTGGTTGCTGTCTTTTGTGGGGTGGTGCGCATGATCGACTCCTCCTGCTTCGTGCTTCTTTGTACCACTACCTGCTCCACCTTCGTGCTTGCTACTGCTACCGGCCAGGCTGCTGTGCGCCTTGTGGAGAATTTTGGTCAGGACGTTGGGTATCTTGCTGCTGCCGCTGTGAGCTGTTTTTTGTGGCTGCTGGTGCTCTTGTGGCTGTGCGTCGTGTCATTCAATTTGTCGTCGTCCTCACCATTGGCATCATCGTCGTCGGCAGCCGCTCCAAAAATGGAATTCTCCATCTCGTCCGACCCGCCGCGCACGCGCTGCTCCAGCAGCACCAGCAGCGAGTCGGCGCCGTCCGGCACCAGCGTCAGCAGGCGGTCCCGCAGTATAATGGCCCGCAGCGGATCAAAGTTGAGCAGCATGACGTGCCGCCGCACAATCAGTTCGGGTTCGTTGCTGGTCGAAAAGGGCGTCACGAGGCGGCGCATGTCGCGGGGGTGCAGGTAGCCGCCCAGGCGTTCGCGGTACGTGACGGCGGCCGTGGCGGCAGTGGGTGGATGTGGTTGTTGTTCCGAGTGGTGAATATTGTGGGTGCCCGCAGCATCGTTCCGGTGGTCCAGAGGGGAGGGGAGGACCACTGCTGCAGTGCTGCTGCTGGGCAGGCGCACGGAGGCCTGGGTGTTGCGGAAATTGTCGAGTACGGGCCTCACGGCGTGGTGCACATGACGTGATGTCGGTTGTTGTGCTGCATGATGCGCTTCTTGTTTGGTGGTGGGGACTACCGCTGTGGTTGTTATTGGGTGTCCGCCGCATGGTCGTCCTCCTCCTCCTCCTTTTGATGATGGTTCGGATGCGTATCCGTAATGGCGCTCAACACGTAGCGGTACAATCCCCGCACCGTCAGATTCAGATAGCGCCGACTGCCGTCCCGGTGCAGCTCCAGCACCAACAGCTCCTGGAGGCGTTCCGCCAAAGCGGAGGAGGTGGGATTATTCGCATTGGCGCCGCCAACGGCGTATTCGATAAAAGTTGCCCCGGGATTGTATGTGGCAGAGGCACCGGCACTGCCGCCGTACTGGATAAACGTTGCTTCCGCGGGCAGCACGCCGCCGCCGCCGACGATCGAGGAGTCCCATCCTCCTCCGCGCTGCTGCGACTGGAGCAGCTGTTGCTGTTGCGTGCTGCGGCGTCGAAAGGAGCGGTGAATCGCCGACATACTTGTCTACTGTGCTTATATTCTTGCTCTTGTTGACTTATCTATTTATGTACAGGAGGAGGAACAAGTAAAGTGCATGCAAGGAGGAAGACGGACTGTCTCCTTGTATGAGGACTAGCTACATGTATTGCTGTGTTCTCTCCCAAACAAAGAGGCCGACAGCAGGAAAAGTCAAAAGATCTTGGGTCGGCAAAAAATGAGCCGCCGCCGAGGTCGAGTCTCGCTTTTCAGCGCGCGGGCGCCCCCGCCACTGCAAGAGATTCGAGAGGTGGTGCATACTTTGCCAGGGTTTGAGCAAGTAGCTGGTGTGTCCCCAGGTAAGAATAATGTGCATCATCCTCCATCTTGTCAATGAGAGGCAACATTGCCTCAAAGTTATCAATAACTGGGAAACCTGCTTCTGCGAATGCTGCATTTGCATATGCATTGAACGCTTTCAGGCGATGCACAGTTCGCCAATCCCCGACCTTGCGGACATAGTCATCAGATCGCAATGGCACAGGAGGGCTTGACATCCACAGGACTTGGCTGTCAAAATCTTTGACACACTGCACTGCCTGATCAACAGTGGAGCTGTAGTCGGAAAACGTTCGTCGGTGCTTCGATGCATGGTGTTGACCAAAGTTGATGATCACAAGGTTCCAGTCTTGTTTCGAGTGAAGGCTTCGAAAAGTGCTGCAGCTTCCAAGATTGTTTGTTCCAACACACCAGCGATTCCCTTTCTCAAACCGCACACAATGTAGTCCTGACTCTGAGGAAATGCTTTCTAATGGGGCAATATCCAAGTACAAAAGAAGGTCGATAAAGGCAACACGAGAGTTGGAGTCCCCCGAAAAGAGAACTGACATAGCCTTCCAATCTCGATCATTGATTTGAAAATGGGTACAGGTCTTGAACTTGAAGTTTGTGATTTTCTTGAGAGGTGGGCAAACCTTCTTCTCCGCACTTTTATTGTGTCCCATTGTAACTTTCCAAGCCATTTTATTTCCACTAGAAGTATCGTGAGTGTCGTTGATAGCATTAAGTCCGATATTTGTAAACACTCCAGGTGATCGCTTTTTAACTTGATGAAACTCTTTCAATATCCCTTCTTCTCCAACCATAGACCAGACCCCTTGTTTTGAGCATGACGTTGTTTGAGGGCTTGTGGCATTTAGTGAGACCCGCAAAAGTGTGTCAAAGTGCAGCTCTGGCCACAGCGGTTCACTTTCTGCAATTGCTTCATACTGGCTTCGAAGTTTCGTGATTGAAAGTGTGTATGCGCCTGTCCTTGAAGTGGACCACTGTGCTTGATAGGAACAGTTTCCAACATGCTCGGGCACAAGAGCATGTAGCTCTGGGCCATCGAATTGAATCAGGTACTCATTTGCGCCGAGGCGATCATGTGGGATCGAAGTCCTTGGAGCACCTGAGCACTCGTCATGAATAAGAAGAACATACGAGTCACTGTACTCGCGCAAAACTATGCTTGCATTACTTTTTGAGGCATTCCAATCCCTTACATCAAACAGTTCTTGCTGCGGGCAGCGTGACGCGTAGGAGAAGGAACATCCGTTCGCCGCCGGGTTTCTGCAATCCGTATCCGGTAGCTGAAAGCTCACCGTTGCCAAATCCTCTTCGGAGCACTGCGGTGGAAATACTGGAACTCCTGGCGGGATGAGCGGGATAAAGGTAGGGGTACGCACCGTGGCACGCCGTGCATCAGCAAGACGATTCGTTGGACTGCGGAACTGCAGCTGAACAGCAATGAAACAAACAAAAAACAGTGCGAGGCATCCTGGTAAGCGCCCTGAGCGGCGAGGACGCTCATTGATCGAGATACTCATTATTGGTTTCTCCAAAAAATGTCCTCGCTCCTCTTTTTTTCTTCCTAGTATGACTATGCCTTGGTGCGTCGTTTACACCAATGGCTGGTGAAGGGAATGATCGTTGCTCGTGAGCATCACCAGCAAAAGCTGTGCAAGGCGCATGGCGGAGGTCGAATCCAACGGACCCATAGTACTGCGGCACGGTTAAAATTCAGTGTAAAAAAAGCATTCCATAGGACAGATTGGAGAGCGGAGCGTTGGAAGTTTGATTTTGTTTCATTTTGCGTCCAAACAAGGCGCACAGCAGTGCCGTTCATCACTCGATGCGTCTTGTGGGTTTTGTGAGAGTACGCCGGTATGTACGTAGCGCATGGATCTTTGCACTCCCTATCGTTGATAAGCGATCGTGAAAGATCCAAAAAACACGCGAACGAACGAAACGATCACCGAAATCCGCGGAACAGTGATGACCTGCTTGCCTGCGCAGCCGCCACCGAGCGAGGCTCCTTAATAGTCTACAAGTACGATCATACTACTAGGAGTAATATATTATACGACGCTGCAGAGCGACGCGAGACCCAACCATCGTCCGACAGTCTCGAGGCTTTCTTATTATACATACGTCGTAAAAATCCACCGAACCATCATGGCATCAATAATAATGGATCGGGAGCTGTACGACGCCGCCAAAGAAGGCAATGTGGGGGAGGTCCTGCGCACTCTTCTACTCGGTGCCGACGCCTAGCTCGACCTTTGGTGAAGCCGAGAAGACTCCATTGCACGCTGCGTGCTGGGGAGGTCCACTTGGACGCAGTGCGGGCGCTGTTGCTGGTCAAAGCAGACGTCGAAACTAGAGACAAAAATGGAAACACGCCGCTGCAGATTGCTTGCCACCACGGTCACACGGAGATTGTGCAAACGCTATTGCAAGTCGGAGCGGACTTGGAGGCCAGTGAAGATAAGAATGGATACACTTCTTTGCACGGCGCCTGCTATTTTGCACAGTTGAGGATGGTCGAGCTACTCTTGGAAAGCGGGGCACGGATGGAAGCCAAATCCAAGAATGGTGAGCACCCCACTCATCAAAGCTGCCCATTCGGATTGCGATTCGGACTACTCGGATTGCGATGATTCGGATGAAGGCGTCAAGAAGGTGGTTGAGTTCCTTTTGTACAAAGGCGCCATGGTGAATGCAAGTAACAATGATGGGGCCACAGCCTTACATATGGCTTGTTACAGGGGATATTTGGAAACGGCACGACTCTTATTAAATCATGGAGCAGCTTTGGAAGCCAAAGACAACGAATCACCTCTGCACTGGGCATGCTGGAGGAACAAACTTGATGTCGTGAAGGAATTGGTTCAACGGGGAGCGGATCTCTTCGTCAAGAATGAAAGCAAGGAAACTCCGCTCGACAAAGCAGAAAGGTACGGAGCAACTGAAGTGGCCGAATATTTGCTGGAGCAGTACAGAGAGAAAGTGTGGAAGCAAGAAGGTGGACTCTCGCTCCATGCGGTCCTCCGAGAAGCCACCACTATGGAGAACAACAAAGTTCAGGTGCCGATTGGCACGCTCACGGTTGATGAGTTTCTGACCCTCTTGGTGTCGATTCATTCGCAAGACACGGACGCGATTCACCGCCAAGATGGCAACCGCGCCTTGCCGCTCCACAATGCTTGTCTTGCCAATGCTCCAATGAAAGTGCTTTGCTTCTTTGTCGAGCAGGACGTGGCTACGCTATACATGATGGACAGTGCTGGAGCTCTTCCGATTCACAACGCTTGCCGTGGTGGTGTTTCATTGGAGAAGTTCAAGTATCTCATCGAGAAAGGAGGCGTTGGTACACTCTGTGCGCGGGACAACCAGTGTGCTCTCCCGCTGCATGTGGCATGCCAATCGAAATCATCGGTGGATGTTGTCAAGTACATGCTAAAGTTGTACCCACGTTCGGTATCCGAGAAAACAAGTGTCGGAGCTTTGCCTTTTATGTTGGCTTGCGAGTGTTCGGCGTCGGAAAGCGTGCTCCAGGAATTGTTGACGGCTCATCCCGAAGCTTTGGACAAGATGAAAACATACTACACGTAGAGTCTGTCATGAATTGAATTTCCTCTCCAAGTGCCGCGTTTTGTCGCAGATGTTCTACCCTCTTCTACTCTTGATGTAAAACATTATTGCTTCCCTAAATCCAATCTCTACTTCTAATAATACAGTAGTGAAGGCGGAACAAAAGATCTTTCGATACGCAAAAAATGAGCCGCCGCCAAGGTCGATGATTCTCGCCAATACTGTACAATAGACTAGCGAGAGGGACACGGTCGCTGGATAGTCTATGGTTTTCCTTCGTATACTATAGTGTACTTCAGTAGTTATAAACGATGCTGGTTAGTCTACCGCGCACCCACAATCAGTAACATCATGATCCGCAGATCAAAAGGCATCAGGGCGAAACCACAAGAGCGGAAATGTCAGAGACGGCCGGGGGAGAAGGAAAGCGAATAAAGAAGGGTGCTGTAAAAAGGACCATTGCCAATTGCTTTTGGAAGACCCTTCGTGTACTCTTCCTCTTGCTTCTGCTAAAGAATCCCCTGGGAAAGACACCACGAAACTATGTGGCCTTTTCCTACCGTACAGGTAAGTTGAAAGTTGGGACCTATGGACTTTTCTAAAGACCCTTGGGACCGATCCATAGTGACTTTGACACTGATTACCATGCCCCAAAGTGTCTGGATACTCCAGACACAAAAGCTGATCCTTTTAATGTCATTAGTTGGCCTTCTCACAGTTCTGCTGGGCCCATTCCTCGTTCCCATGATACACTCTCTGTAAATCAGACGAAGACTCCTCTCCATTAGCTAGCTGTTGTCCCCTACGAGAACAATGATGTTTGTCGCTTTCACCACTCTACTCCTGTCCCTCCGAATGGCGACCCGTGCTTTAGCGGACTGTAACATTTGCGCCAATGGCACCTCCGTCTTGGATCCGGGCCCCGCCATTGAACTGCATTCATTGCAGATTCCGGAGCTCAAGCACCTTCGAATCCAGTCGGCCACTTGCTCGCAAATTGCCCGCTTCTCGGATGTCATTCCCGACGCATCCTGCGGCCCTTTGATTCAGGGAAGTACGGCCTTTCAAGCCGCTTGCTGCAGAGAAGAAGAAATTGTGGCACGCGAGACAGTGGTGTGCAACATTTGCGAAGGTAGCCAGCATCCATTAGTGAATGACAACACCGTTACTCTTCCGAATAAAATCGCCGAAACGTTGGGAATTTTTTCGGCCACTTGTGATGCGCTCAATACCTTGGGGTTGGCGGGAGGCACCTTTACGGCCTCGGAATGCGGTGTCCTCCAGGTTGCATCACCCTTTCTGTGCTGTCCAGAACCCGTCAAGGTTGAGTGCAACATTTGCGACAAGAGTGAACACGATTTCGGCAACCTTGGCGCTCTTGTCGATGGGTTACCCTTGGAACTTCAATTTTTCCTCGATCTGACATCATCTGACATTACAACTTGTGCATCAATCAACAATGCTGCTAGCCAAGAGGGTGCAATCATCGATGACTACAGGTTGACGGAGGAGCAGTGCTCGGTCTTACAAACGACTGACGACGTGATCAACCTCTGCTGCCCGGAACCTCCGGAAGATTTAGTACCCAGCACTAGCAAAGGCCGTTGCTTCTCTGGACGCTCTACTGTCCAGGTCCAAGGCAAGGGTGAGACCCGCATGGATCAGCTGCAGATTGGTGATGCCGTCCAGCAGTTGGATGGCAGCTACAGCACGGTCTACAGCTTTGCCCACCGTGCACCCGAGCAAATGGTGGAATACCTGCAGATCCACACCACACAGACCAAGAAGCCCCTCGAGATTTCCAACAAGCACATGTTGTATGCCAATGGCCATCTGGTACCTGCAGCACAGTCAAGGTTGGTGATGCATTGTTGATCACTTCCAACAACAATGGAGACACTACCACGGCAGCCACTGTCACCAAGATTGGCCGTGTGTCCTTGAACGGAGCCTATGCACCCTACACGACCACGGGCAATCTTGTTGTCAGTGGTGTGGCAGCCTCCAGCTATGTGTGTTGGGCATGAGTTCAACTCCTTCTTGACACCGGTGCAGCAGCACTCATTCCAGCAAATAATCAATGGGCCGCACCGTCTGCTCTACAGTCTGGGCTGGCTGGGTGAAGAGGAAACCTATGACAAGGACTTGGGATACTCACAGTCCATGATGCTGCAGCGCAGCTTGAAGATCTTCTTCTTCCAGTATTTCAGTCACCTCATGGCTGCAGGGATTGGGTACTTGGTGTGGAAGAAGCAGCTGCAGAAGGTCAAGCTGGGTGACGACGTCAAAGACGGTCTCAAAAGAAGTCTTGTCGTCAACTAAAAACGACCAAACCCGCTTCATGCCACGGGAATCTCTCGGTTGGCGGATCCAACCTTTGCGATAATTACATAACTTTTGGGGGGAATATTTCAGGTAATAGTTTAAATAAAACGAGCTTGAAAAGGTGCACGTTGAAGCCAGCCTTACTGTCGGCGTTCACATCATTACATTTCCTCCAATGCCGGAATTTGTTTTACCCTTCACCGTCTCGGGGCAGTTTACAACTTACACAAAAGCAGCCTCAAAAACTCAGTACAGGTCACGCAACTCATACAAACGGACAACACCATTCCTTGGCGGATCAACAGTCCATGAACTTCCACTAACTGCGAGACGAAAACCATCTAACGAGAGGGCAACATCCATTCCAAAGCTTTCCGAGTTACGGTACCCCCAGATTTTCCCTCCCAATGGCTGCCAATGACCGCCCACATTTTCGTAAGCACAAGCGTACCCCCTATGTCCATCCGCATAAGGGGAGCCTGTGGCCAGGCGCATCCCGTTCCCGGATAGTGAAATTGTCGTAAGCCTATCGAGGGACTCGTCCCCATAGATGTCATCTCCGAACGGGAGCCAGGTGTCATTGTTCTCGTCGTAGGAAAACACCCGAATCTGCCCGCTACTTGGCCCATTTCCATCACTATATGGTGCAGCCACTGCCAATATATTGCCATTCATCGAGAGATCGACCCTATATCCAAACTCGTCACCTGCTGCGCTGCCGTTGATGTAGCCTCCTCCCAGCTGCGTCCAATTGCCGGAACTGTACTGAAATACACCGACGTGACCGCTACTTTCACCGTTGCTGTCATGATACGGTGCACCAACAGCCAGAAGCGTGCCATCTTCTGAGAGTGATACTGTGAAACCGAAACCATCATCAGAAGCCACACCTTCAAGGTCGCCATCATCACCAAGCCTGGCCCATGCACTGCCGGTGTACTGGAATACTTGCACGTGGCCATTCCATGGGCCCGCAATGCCACTGTGCCATTGGGCGCCACATGCCATGATGGAGCCAGTGTAACTTAGAGCAGGAAACCTACCGAAATAGTCTTCCTCCGCCTCCCCATAGAGGGGATCTCCGATCTGCGTCCACGAACCTGATTGTAACTCGAATACGCGAACTTGACCGGAAAAAGAACTATTCCCGAATGGTCCACCGTTCCTGGGTGCCCCGACGGCTAGGCGCTTGCCGTCCTCGGAGAGCACACCCCTGGCAATGTCGTTTGTACTTCCTCCGTACAGATCTACTCCGACCTGCTCCGCTGTCCCATTGCTGTCAATGTCAAAGACACGGACAAGTCCGGCATCTTCACCGTTGAAATCGTTCAGCCACGCGCTGGCAGCAAGACGTGTGCCCCCGGCGACAAGGGAAAGAGGCCAACCAAACTCGTCGCCAACCTCCGTTCCCGTGATATCATCGCCCAGCTGAACCCAGCAAGTCGAATTGAGGCAAAAACTTGTTTGCGGCGTAGTTTCGTGATCGTCTCCTTTGTTGCCCACTCCAATAACCACGCCGACTACCGTGAGGACAGTGACGCCAATGATGAGAAAAGCTATGCCCCAGCGGCTCTCAAGGAGCTTCCGCACTGGGCGGAGCCGAGGGGTGGTGCCAGATACTACGCTGGAATCCGCCTCACCAGCCCGCCCGGGTGTTTCTTCGTCATCGAAACTCACCGGCACGGCCGAAACGATGGGCCGGTCTGTCGACGAGAGCCAGCCTTTGCTCGGCCTGCACCAGTCTCTGCTGGAGCCCCGCCAACCGCTCGTCGTCGTCGGGCTCGATGACGACGCGGGCCGAGATCAGCGCGATGCTGTCACCTGTATTGGATGATGACCCAGCTTGGCCGACTGCTGCATTCTGTGGCTGACATCATCGGTTCCGGGTGAGAACCGGGTTGTTGTGTCGCGCGGTTTGGATGTTCCTCGCGGCGGCCTGCTGCAGCACTACTGCTAGCAGGGGCTGCATCTGCGGCCTGATTTTTGAACCGCGGAGCCTGTGGAGGCATATCTCTCGCCGGTGATGATCGGCCTCCGGTATTAGCGTCTCTCATTTGATCCTTGAAATCCGGAACTTTTCGTTTGGAATTCCTGTCGTCGTCCCTTGGATTTGCTGTTGCTGGTCGACCGCGCCGGGCGTCTCGCACCTGATCCTTGTAATCCGGACCGTTTTGTGGCTCGTTTTGAATTCTTGTCGCCGCCGCCGCCGTCGTCGTGGACGACCCGAACCACACCCGGCGGGGTCGGCGCCCGGTCTTTCCAGCCTGCTGTCGATGCCTTTCTTGGCGGTGTTGTTTCCTCTCCTTTTTTGATGACCATCACGCTTTGCTTCTAAATAGCCAAGCTAGCTATGCGATATATTATATGTAAGAGCGTCGAGGAACAGAAATACGACTTCATGAAGTTGTCAGAAACTTGCTTTTCATGATGATGCGGGCAGGCTCTCGGTCGCTTGGTGAAAGAAAAAGAAACAAAGCGAACCGAACAAAAGAAAGAGGACATCTGACATCACCGGGGTTCGCAGCCGCAGTGTGCAACCTCTCTCCCTCCTAGACAAGTAGTGGGAGCCAGCATTGGCGTATTCCTCTTTCTTTCTCTACTACTGAAAAGAATGAGGGCAAGAAGAAGCCGAATGCGTGGCAATGGTTATGTTTGTATGTAGCCTAAACAGTAACTTGTTATGGCCAGTAGGGCGGCAGTGGTCTGTTCACCGGTGGATAGTAGAACGTCCAACTCTCTTTTCTCTGGTCTGTTACTGATCTGAGACGCCATTTTGACTAGGCCGTCGGTGGTTCCGGCCATTGCTGAAATGACGACAACAACATCGTTGTTGCCGTCATAGGCGAACGCCACCCGTTTGGCAACATTGCGGATCCGTTCCATATCCGCAACCGAGGTTCCGCCATACTTTTGCACGATCAGCCCCATTTTTTCTCCTCAACTTTTTTAGCGATGCGTTTTAGCATAGTGACGGCAACAGATCCAGTGGCGATTAGCGTCATCTTTCGGGACTGCCAATCCGACATTTCGAAGTGGATCTGCAATTTTTTCTCCGGAAGTTCGGATTGTATCCTTTCAGCCCATTCAATGACTGTAACGCCGTCTCCATGCATCATGTCGAACAACCCGATGTCATCTGCCTCCTCAGGGTGACCGATACGGTAGAGGTCGACGTGATGGAGGGGCAATCGTCCCGGGTATTCGTTGATCAGGGTGAATGTGGGGCTGGTGATATAATATTCAGCCGGTACTTGCAAGCCCCTTGCAAGCCCTTGAACAAAAGTCGTTTTTCCGCTTCCGAGATCTCCGGTAAGGGCAATCACCACTCCCGCCGGGAGAAGGGCGCCTATCTTCTCTGCGAGTGACTGGGTTTCGCCGAACGAACGCGTCTTTAGTGATATTTTGAGGCGATTCATAGGGTCAGTTGCCAACCTTTCCCGCTTAATCGACCGGATGAAAAGGGTCCAAAAAATATGCAGGAGAGAGCGATTCGGCGGGTCGTTCCGGCTAGGAGTTGACAGCCCGCGGATGTGCCGATCGAGACAATATTTCCGAAGGGATTCTGCCCGTAAGATCTGAAGCGAGATACCCCCAGGGGCCCTTTTGCGCGGCAAGGGTATCGGCTGCTGCACCGTGGAGGTAAACACCGAGATGGCAAGCGACTTCGATGGGATATCCTTGGCCGATGAATCCGGCAATCAGGCCGGTCAGAACATCTCCCATTCCACCGGAGGCCATACCGGGGTTGCCGGTCGAATTGGCAAAGACGAAACCGTCGGGATGGGCAATAACCGTTCCGGCGCCTTTCAGTACAACGTGAACCTTGAAGGCCCGCGAAAAGTCTCGGGCACAGGCGATGCGATTTTCCTGAACGGTTTCGACGCTTGTTTCTGCCAGGCGGGCCATTTCACCGGGATGGGGCGTAATGACAACAGGTGCCGTACACTGTCGGAGTATATCCGTCGTACCGGTTATGTTATTCAGCCCATCGGCATCGATCACCATCGGCAGACGGCACTGTTCCAGTAGTTGATACACAAGGGACCTGGTTTCTTCGCGTTGTCCCATACCCGGCCCCAAAGCAAGGCAACGTTTGCCTGAGAGCAGCTGAAGGATACCTTCTAAGGATGCGTCTCCAAGGAATCCACCGATAGTTTCAGGCAATGCGGTGGTCATCACTTCCAGTGTTTGGGACGCCACCATCGGTTCGAGGCTCTGCGGCACACCAAGTGTTACCAGACCGGCGCCGGCGCGCATGGCCGCCGCGGCGGTCATGGCCGCTGCACCGGTTTTACCCGGCGATCCGGCGAGAACCAGCACATGACCGGTTCGGCCCTTGTGGGTGTTTTGAGGGCGGGGTTTGAGGTAGTCTCGAATATCACGGGGTGTCAGGAGGTATTGCTTGGGGTCGACCCCTTCGGCGATGTGAGGCGGTATGCCGATATCAACAATTCTCAGTTCGCCGGTCAATGCAGCACCGGGATGTTGGTGATGGCCAGTTTTGGCGAAGGCGAAGGTTGCGGTGGCATAGGCGTGTATACTGGCTCCGCATGGCTGGCCGGTGTCGGCATTCAACCCTGAAGGGATATCGACGGAAAGTACAGGTTTGTCGAGGCTGTTAATGAAGTCGATGGCTTCGCGATAATAGCCGCGGACATCCGATTTTAATCCGGTGCCCAATATGGCGTCGACCCATACATCCTTGCGACGCATCGCGTCTTTGGCGCGATCAAATGTATCCGAATCCGGTATAACCACGATCGCAATACCCAGTGGTGCCAGCAGTTGAAAATTGGTGGCCGCATCTCCCGCCAGACGGGAGGGTTCTGTTAACAGATAAACGGTGACATTGATATCCTTACAGGCCAGGTAACGGGCGATCACGAATCCGTCGCCGCCATTGTTTCCCCGTCCGGCAATGATTCCAACCCTGGAGTTGAGGATATCTGGATACTTTTCGAGGAAAAAATCGGTGGCACCGCGTCCGGCATTTTCCATGAGGACTCTTCCGGGCAAGCCGAACGATTCTATCGTTCGGCGGTCCATTTCCTGCATTTCCTTTGCGGTTACAAGGTACATTCACCCGTCTCCTTGCGATATATTATTGAAACGAATCTTTGTAACAAAAAGGAACGGAAAGAACCGACGGTCCTCGTTGAACCGCATATTTATGGCTTATGAACGGCAGACTCCCATTCCCGCCAGCCGGCTCTTTCAGCCCTATATCGATGACCTTACAGCTCCTTGATGAGACGCCGCATGTCCCTGACGGCCTTTTCCATTCCGGTCAGAACAGCGCGGGATACGATGCTGTGACCGATGGTAAATGCGTCTATTTCTTTCAGTCCATCAAAGGCAGCAATCGTATTATACCCGATTCCATTGCCGGCGTGGACCCTGATCTTTAATCGATGGGCCAGTTTTACGGCATCTACGATTCGCGCGAAGATCTGGGTGCGTTTGGCACTTGTGACGGCTTCACAGAAGGAACCCGTATTGATCTCTACCATATTGGCATTGCACTGGTGGGCCAGTTTCAGCTGCTCGGGATCGGGTTCGATAAAAACACCTACGGGAATTCCGCTGTTCTCCAGATTGTTGATCATTTCAGCCACACTGGACTTGTGGACCATCAGGTCGAGACCGTTTTCAGATGAAGATTCCTCCCGCGTTTCCGGGACGAGCATGACGATATTCGGTTTGATATTCAGCGCGACACCGAGCATTTCCGAAGTCGCTGCCATTTTCAGCTCGAGATTGGTGTGCACGATTCTGCGCAGGATTCTTAGGTCACGATCCTG
Organism: uncultured delta proteobacterium; assembly: GCA_963719015.1. Classification (GTDB taxonomy): domain Bacteria; phylum Desulfobacterota; class Desulfobacteria; order Desulfobacterales; family SG8-13; genus JARFQH01. The sequence goes on from CAVRBA010000027.1 coordinate 23,138, forward strand.
GATGTGTCGCCGATCTTCGCGTAGATGCACCGATAGACCATCAGCGCCTCCCATTTCTGCTAGGATAGCAACGGCAGACGGCTCCGGCGATGCTGCTCTGCCGGCCTCCCTGAGAGTCGCCACATGGTCGATTTGTACCGTCAGTTTAGCCATTGATCCTCCTCTATGGCCATTAGAAATATTGATTCATAGCTATTCTTACGTAACGGAGTGTTCCATCGCAGGTAATTTCGAACCCTCGGCTTGACCGCGATAGACCGAGTCAGAACTTCCAAGAGTACCAAGGACGGCGGACTTTGTTTTACACCGTTTTCCTATGTAGCGGACCTTCGCGGTCAGGGCCGCAGGATCCTTAATTCGCGACGAGATCAGCGTTGCGATCCAAGCTCTCTTAGACTGTGTGAATTAGCTTCATCAGTTCCAGATGTTTTTCTTCCATTCGTCGGGCATCTTCCCGATTGGTTTCGTGATCGTACCCGAAAAGATGCAAAATACCGTGTGTCAGAAGTTCTTCAAGGCGTGTCTCCATTGATATGCCCGCCTGTTTGCCCTCGCGTGCTGCCGTTTCGACTGAAATGACCACGTCTCCGAGCAGATGAGGGGTGATCTCTGTATATGCGCCTTCCCTCATGGGGAAAGCGATGACATTCGTGGCGCCTTGCCGATTCAGGTATTGCCGGTTTAAAATGGTGATACCATCATCATCAACGAATACAATGGAAAGCTCTGCTTCAGGATTGCCCAAGGCGTCTAATACGGCGTGTGCCTTTTTCCGCATATCCTCCTGCGGTATTTGGTGATTGCCTTGCCGATTGTCGATCAGAATTCCCATTTTTCAATTTCTCACTGGTTGTTGAGCGTGATTCGGGATATTCAATGCGGTGGTGGTGGATGGCGTTGAGGATCTTATTAAAACTTGTGGCAATTTTGTGTAGATCCCGCAGGGTCAGGTCACAATTGTCGAGTTGGCCATCGGAGAACACCTTGTTAATAAGGTTTTGCACCAGGCCCTGGATTCTCGCGGGGGTCGGATTGGCCAGGGTCCTTGACGCTGCTTCGACCACGTCGGCCAGCATCACCAGTGCGACTTCCCGAGTTTGCGGTTTCGGCCCCGGATATCTGAAGTCGTCGATCTTTACGACGTCTTCGCCTCTTTGCTGCTTGGCTTTTTCGTAAAAATAGGTGATTAGACTGGTGCCGTGATGCTGTTGAATAGTATCGAATATGGCCGATCCCAAGCGGTTTTTCTTGGCGATTTCGGTACCGTCTTTTACATGGGCCACCAGAATCAAGCTCGACATTGACGGCGCCAGTTTGTCGTGTTTGTTTTTGCCGTCCCTCTGGTTCTCGATAAAATACAAAGGTTTTTTAATTTTTCCGATATCGTGATAATAGCCGCAAACTTTTACCAGTAGGGAGTTGACGCCGATCTCAGAAGCCGCCGCTTCCACCATTGACCCGACAATCACCGAATGATGGTAGGTACCGGGGGCTTCTATGAGCAATTTTCTGAGAATCGGCCGGTCCAGATTGGCCAGTTCTAGCAGCTTGATGTCGGTGGTGTAGTCAAATGCAATCTCTGCCATGGGAATAATCCCCGCGGCGACGATGCCGGAGCCGATGCCGCCCAGAAACCCGAACGCCCCGTACCAAAGTAGATTTTTCCCCGTGAGTCGGGTAAGGTAAACGGCTATTGCTGTCACAAGGATTATGTTGAGAAGGCCGAGCTTACAGCCGGCTTTGATAAACACTTTACGCTCCCGGCAGTTTCGAATCCAATAAGCGGCCATGGTGCCGTTAATCAAAAAATACAGAAAGAGGGTGAAATCGGTTTGAAAAATAATTGCGGTGAGAATAGCAAAAACGGTGGCGCAGGGAACGGCGAGTTCGAATCCGAGAAATAGACAGATAATCATCGCTCCTGAGGCAATTGGCGCACCGTAAACGATGGCGGCGGCGGCCAATTCGGAAGATCCTCGACCGGCAAGGGAATCCGATAGGTACACGGTAAGGTGGGCGGTGACAATCACACCCATCAAAACAACGGCGACAAACAGCAGGCTTTTGTTCTGTTCTTCATTCTTACGTCCGAATTGCGGTCGATATAGAACGACGGTGGCAATCAGCAGGACAATGACCAGTAGCGCGATGCCAATACTGCGCGTAACCAGATTGTCGTTTTGCATTTGCTCCTGGAGCGCCTCGAGCTTTAACAATTGAACATTCGTTACCCGTTCTCCCTCACGCAGCAGCATTTCTCCGGCTTTTATTTTGTAAAGTACCGGTTTTACAGCATCGGCCGCTTCTTTCTTGCGTTCCTCGGTTTCACTTTTATTGAGGGTGATATTCGGCTGTATCAATTGCTGGGTGAGATCAATAGTCAAAGATCGGCTGGTGTAGTTTTGTCCCTTAAGGTGGGTTTCACCCGCAAATCGCACCATCGATTTCGCTTGGTCAAGGTCGTAAAATTGTTTGAGGTCCGAAATAACCTGTTCTTTTTTTGTGCCGAGATCCCTCAGCACGATCCCCTTGTCACCGTCCTTCAATAACATGGACTTATTTGATACGACACCTTTATCCAGCACGACCGTTAGCATATTTTTGATCGCGGCGACGATATCTTCTGAAAATCCCTCTTTGACAAGGATATTAAAGGCATCTTCCTTGATGTCGATCCCGATCTTTTGGGCAAAATCGTCCTTCTGTTCCCGGACACGGCCGCTGGTATGCGGCAATCTAATATCCGGGCGTGGCGATACCGCACGGCCGTAAATTGCTACCGATCGCTGTAACTCGGGAGCAGCCTCCTCTTCCATAACGGATCGTAATTCGGCAAAGGCGTTGTCGACCCGTGTCTTCAGGGCAGATAACAATCCTATGTCGTGGTCGTAAACAGTCAGAACTTCCTGGACGGCCCGCTTTCGATTAATCTCTGTGGCATCGCTGTCCTTGATGAAGAAGTCCTGGGGGGCCTTGATGTCTCTTTCGGCGATGTCTCCAGGTTTGTAAAAGGAGCCGGTCACCACCATCTTCGGATGGAGCAAGATGGTGAAAACCGCTGTGATACCCAAGAGAAGAATCCATCGAAAATGGCGGCTTTCTAAGAAAGATCCTTCGGACGGATTCCTTTCGCCTCTCAATTCCGGTTTGCCTGTCTCTGACTGCAGTCTTGGGGGAAGATGACGAATTCAATTCATCAATGCTCCATTAATTGGTTGATGCTTTGGAGATCATGGAAATCAGATTTTCTTTTCTTCAAGGTCTTCGTAAGCCTCGATGATATCCTGTACAAGCCGGTGACGGACGACATCGATCTTGGAAAAAAAAACAAATCCAATGCCCGTTATCCCTTGAAGTATGTTTTTGGCTTCGACAAGTCCGGATTGTTTTTCGGACGGCAAATCGATCTGCGTTATGTCTCCAGTGATAACGGCTTTCGAATTATATCCGATTCGGGTCAGAAACATTTTCATCTGTTCGGAGGTCGTATTTTGAGCCTCATCGAGGATGATGAATGAGTCGTTTAGTGTCCTTCCGCGCATGAACGCAATCGGCGCGACCTCGATGACACCCTGGTGCATCAGAGTCGCTACTTTTTCGAATCTCATCATATCGTGAAGGGCATCATAGAGTGGCCGCAGGTAAGGGTCGACTTTTTCGGCCAGATCGCCGGGAAGAAAACCGAGAGCCTCACCGGCCTCAACAGCTGGTCGTGTCAGTATGATGCGGTTGACGCGTCCCTTGTTCAAGGCCTCAACGGCCATGGCCATGGCAAGATAGGTCTTGCCTGTACCTGCGGGACCGATGCCAAACACGATGTCAAGTGAGCGAATCGCATCGATGTATTCCTTCTGTGCGGGACTCTTGGGAGCGATGAAGCCTTTTTTAGTCTTAACTGAAACCGTATCCAAAAAAATATCTTTTAGGCGAGCCTTGTCGTTGCCGCTCAGAACGTTGATGGCGTAATCGACGTCGTTGGGATGGACAGGGTAATTGGCTTGCAGAAGTCCATACAGTTGATGCAAAATGTTTTCGGCCAGGCGGGAGGCGATATCTTCTCCCTCGATAAAAACCATGTTGCCCCGGGCGTTAATACGCACGTCCAGGGCTATAGATATTTTTTTTAAGTTGCCGTTATGTTCGCCGAATAACTGCCGTGTCAGGCCGATATCCCCAAAGGATAGAGTCGTGGGGCTGGCGACAGAATTTTTGTTAATAGGCTCTACAGGTTTCGTGTCCATTTTATGATCTCATGCGTCCGGTTCATGGCGTTATTGTGTTAAGTCAATGTCTGTTCCCGGAGATGAACAAGCAAAATTTAAAACACCGTCTGTCCATGTTGAACAAATTAACCTAAATTTTTAGCATACCTTCTCGACCAATTGCAAATATTCTATGCAGTCGTAATGCAGACTCAAAAACACCTTGACTCTCAATGGTACCCGGTGATAATTTCACCGTTTATTGTTTACTGCGCATCATCGAGATAGTGGGTTGATGGTACTGAGAGTTGAAACATTCGGCCGCTCAAGGACCATAAACTTAAGAACCACCCTGCGCGATAAAAACCAAGGCTAGTTAACGGTTGGCAACGTACGCTTATCGTTCATTTTCCGATGGTTTGTTGATACCTGCCCTTATTGTGCCGGTTAAACAAATGGTTTCTTAGCACCGGTCACCGGTTGTGAAGCCGGTTCTCCGCGACAAGAGCAAAGGATCTTATGAATCCATTTGATATGATGGCCACTGTTATTCTAGCCTTCTGTGTCATCAGGGGTATATTCAGAGGTCTGATCAAAGAGATGTCATCTATTGTCGGCGTCTTGGCCGGCTATTATGCCGCCTATTCCTATTATCCAGAAGTTGCCCAACTACTTTCTCGCTGGATGACCAATTCGGTTTATACAAATATCTTAAGTTTCCTGGTTCTCTTTTGTGCCGTTTTTCTGATTGTCAGCACGTTGGGTGTGATCATAAAATATGCCTTGAACATCGCCTTTTTAGGGTGGTTCGACCGCGCTTGCGGATCCCTGTTTGGCTCAATCAAAGGGATTTTGATTGTGGCGGTGCTGGTTGTTATCTTCACGGCCTTCCTGCCACAGGGGTCCCCTGTCATCAAGGATTCTCTGCTTGCACCCCACGTGGCCATGATATCTGAAAAATTGGTTAAATTTGTTTCCAAAGACCTCAAACAGCAATTTTCTTCCAAGATTGAGCATGTCAAGAAATCTTGGAATATCAAGCCATTGACCTCAATGTCCTCCCATCACTTCGCCGCCGGATCGCTTGAAAACCTGATGCGTCTGATTCAGACGCTTAGGGGGGAAGGGGGGTGCCCATGGGACAAACAGCAAACACCCCGCTCAATAGCAAGATATTTGACCGAAGAGATCTACGAGTTAGTCGATGCCGTTGATTCTGGGAATCCCGATACAATCTGCGAAGAGCTTGGGGATGTTCTGTTTCACGTGTTTTTTATAGCTGACCTGTACCGGGAGCAGGGGCTCTTTGACATTGAGGACGTTGCCTGTCGAAATACAGAGAAAATGACTCGGCGACATCCCCACGTCTTTGGCGCCGCCCGCATCGACAGTGCCGATGAGGTTCGGAAGCAATGGCATCAAATCAAAAAGGGAGAAGAAGGACACGCAGAGAATGAATCTGTCCTTGATTCAGTTCCGGTTCAATTGCCGGCGCTGATGCGGGCTTATCGTATTTCAGAGCGCGTCGCCCGTGCGGGGTTCGACTGGCCTGACCTGGCGGGCGTCATGGATAAGGCGGAAGAGGAATGGGACGAGTTCAAACGGGCACTTATGAGTAAGCAGCCTGAGCAGGCAACCATCGAATTTGGTGACATTCTGTTCACTTTGACCAATGTCGCCCGTTTTGCCCGAATACACCCGGAAACAGCCCTGAGCGGGGCTATCAATAAGTTCGTGAAGCGATTTGAATCACTCGAGAAGCAGGTCCGTGCGCGGGGCGGAGCCATTGATGAATTATCTCCGGCCGAGCTTGATGCTATCTGGGAGGCGATCAAGGCCAGGGAAGAAGGACCAGCGGATCGTTGATTTTTTCGCCTTCGATACAAGGACCAAGGCGGTGCTTGCCGGGTTGCTACTACCTAAACCGGACCCGGCAAGCACAATCTTAAAATTGTACCGGCTGTTCGAATGGTCTGCAAAAAGGGCTTTTCTAACATCTGCTAACTGATCGATCAGGCGATTTCACCAAATGGAACGTAACCTGGTGGAACCTTTTCAACCAGTTTGCCCTTCTGATCATATCTCTCAAGTATAACCTGGCCATCTTCAATTTGATGACGGGTTGTCGTCTCGGTCTTTTCCTCGTCTTTCTGGTTCATATCTGAACGCCGGCTGTCGTTGGATTTTTCTACCGGGCGCGGTACGCTGGTCTGCATAGATTTTTGAACCACCGCCTCCTTGTCGACGACTGTTGTGCCCTGATGTACGCGCGAGGCCTGCTGAACTGAATATTCTCCTATAGTATTAATCATGGTAACCCCCTTTCCTTCGCAACTGATGCCAGGTAATCGGTTACATCAATTGCCGTATACTGCGGGCGGGTTATTTCTGTGGTGTTCATAGCTTGGATCAATTCGATACTGGCGCGGGGCTGACAGCATTTAATTTTCGCCCATGACGGCCTCCGGTCGCATTCCCTCCGACGGGTTTAGAGTCACTTCTGTTTCATCAGCATCCGGTCCGCCGGTCAGTTCTTCGATACGCCGAATGACGAAACCGGCATTTTCCATCGAAAGCCTGTTGGTCTCTTTTTCTGCACCCCCTTGCATAACATTGTATTCAAATTGGGCATTTCTGTTTTGTGATGTTGAGTATTTGTTGATGGTTTCTTTCGCAGGGGCGGAACTGCCTCCGATTCCCTCTTTGGTAATTCGGGCCACAATGTCCGCGGCGACCCTATCGATAAGGTTTTGCCGTTTCCCCTCGGCCGAAATCTGAACCCTATCCGAATTCGGTTTACGTATTGTCGGTCGGCCAGATTTATCGGATCTGTCCTTGCTGAGATGGTTCGTGTAGACTTTTAAGACATTGTGCATCTGATAATTTGTAATATGCATCGCATCTCACCGTTGATACCCATAACGTGTTGAATCCAGATGGCGGATATTATTACCTGGCTCTGTTATCGGCAACCCGCGAGATAACTTAAGATAAAAATCGGCAAAAAGATTCAAAAGTAGCTAACTATTTGAATATAAGTGCTAATAAAGCCGATCCGTGGTTGGCCTTACAGAATATTTTTATCCTGTTGATCTTTCCAGGGGTTGGCCTGACCGAATCTCATCCCGAAAATTTCAAGCACTGTATGGTTCAAAATCTGTTCTGCCGCCTGGCATGTCAGTCGGAACGGTCTTCAAGTTACGGGAAGTTTCTGCGGTTTGATTCGATCAGTTTGGTGAGGATTAGCGGGATGCAGGATGAAAGGCTGCCGGATAGGAATATGACCGCTGCGAGTGGACAAATGCGGCCTGCCTGAAGGTTAACATTTTGCAGCTTATTTTTGGCTGGCTGTCGAAAAGCGATAGCGCATGACAACACGGCGTTAATGACCGAACCGGAATTTTTCCCCCCGCTTCCGCGAAAACGATCATTTTTTTACACCTAAACGCCGCCTTTTCGTCGGAATTCGCCTTGTAATGCTGGCTCTTAAGATGTTTTTCAACACCTTGATAGGTATCAAAGATACAGAGCGTATTCCAAAGTTAAGCGCATAAACATATTTTAACGTGTCACAACCACATATATTATGCAATTTTGCTGAATAATATTCCTGAAATCTGCAGGTTAATCGTCGAAATCACCCTCAACGCTTTCTGTTGATGCGAAAGTTGCTGCTTTTGCAGTGATCTTTTCAAGTGTCCAATCCGATGCATTTTCAATTTTTCCTATCTTGGAACCGGGATCATAGTCGTCCGCTATCAGAATCGCATCGATGACCATAGGTGCCGTATCGGAGGCATTGAATACTTTTGTGATCATATCGTGGGCGAAGTTTTCAACCCTCTGGCTCATCCGTTCACGGATTTCCGCCGGTTGTCCGAGGAGCTTGTTTTCAAATGGGAGGTTGAGTTTCTTGAAATTGCCGCCTTTCAGACCATTGGCCTCGGCAAAGGCGATCATTGCCTGCCACATCTCTTCCGTAGCGCCTTGGCCCTTCACTTTAATAAAACCACCTGATTCATCGAGAATGGCATTTCCGTAATCGTTGACTTCGAGACCCCAGGAGATCATTTGCAAGGCAGTGGCGACATTGGCCTTTGTCGTACGGGTTCTGGTGGCAATGTCAATTAACCGATCCGAACTGTTGCCGGAAGTGCCGTGCTGGGCACCGGACACTTTATACTTTGATAGTGCGTCGTGAATCTGACGGGTCAGGTCAATCTGAATACCCTGAGAACTGGCTTCGATACCGTGGGTCGTTCCGTTGTTCAGGGCGATCCAGTCCGGGTAAATGTCATGGGCATTCAGACCCTGGATCAGAAACAGCGCTTCCTCAACGGTTGAAAGACCGGCTTTCCCTTTAATTTCACCAACTTCAGTTTCAAGCCCCGCCCATTTTGGCACGCAGGGGTTAAGCGCAATGCTGGCGATCAGATTACGGTCATCGGTCAGATGCGAAGCGTCTATGGCAATCGAGGTGATTCCGGCCTCGAAGAGGGTCGGTATTTCTATTTTTGCGGCAGCGATATCGGCATCGCTTTTAATTCCATAATGGTCGGCATGGATCGCCACCGGTATGGTAACGCCCATTTCGTTGCATGCGGCATCCACTTGCCGGGCGATATTCCAGTAATTTACCGCACAATAAGCGTTGGCGCCGCCTTCAGACTTGGCGATTTCGATGATGAGGGCTGCCTTTGCGCGCTGAGCGGCGCGCAAGGCACCCCGAATAACAAAGTGGTTCCGTCCATTGGCAGCCAGCGCTATCGCTTTACCTTTTGCCAGCATAGCGCGGTCGATGAATTTGCCACTGACGATCAGGGCTTTCGAATGTGGGAAAAGTTTTTTGATGTTCGGGGGACGCCCAATTTCAAGCGCTTTTTCATAGTCTTTGGTGTACTGTCCGGCCATCAATGTATCTCCTATTTTTTCAACGAAATGTCATTCGCTATAAACAGCAACATCTAAATATGTCTGGCACCTTCAGAACTGGGGGCCTCACCCGTTGGTATTCCGGTCGCTACCGGTTGTATTCGTAAATTTCATATTCCGTTTTTTCTCCGAGCATCGAATCGATCATGTTCTGTAACTCAGTGCGTTCCTTGGACAACACCCACCGCCGCCAGTCGTCATCCGAGCGCCAGGTGCTGATCACCAGATACTGGCCAGATCGGTCGATACGTTTTAGGGTTTCACCGGAAATATAGCCGGGTTGGTTGCTGGCAATTGCGCGCAATTGCCTGAAAAATGGCATAAGATCTTTGGCTCTGCTTTCAGGTATGTTCCGCTTGATGAGTATTTTTACAGCCATGTGTCCTCCTCTCTGTTATAAGTTTACTTCTGGTAATTTCTATAAGTAGAAAAGGAGACGCGATCAGCTGTTTCAGGATCATTCGTGATGACTTCACTTACTGGGGATTCGGTTTTGCTTTTGAGCGTGCCTTATTTTCTTCGGCAACCTTGGTGTTATAATCTTTCACATCACTGAAGAATTCTTTTCGTTTGCGGTCGTGCTCTTTTAAACTTTGGTTTAATTCCCGAACCCTTTCATTGTAACTGTCGGCATCGGATTTATTTTTTACCGTTTTTTTCAATGCGGCCAGTTCCGCATTTTCCTGCATAAGGCTTTCATATTCCTTAGCCAAATCGGCCTTTCTCTGGTCCAATATATTTAAATCGCTATCAAAGTCAACATCTTTGCCGCCACTATCCTTATCTCTGGCGGAGTGGCCGATCCTTGTCGTTTGGTTGTCCGGATCTTTTGCGGGCGCGCTGGAGTCTTCAGTTTCGCGGCGATACTCATTGTAGCCCTCAACCTTATCGCGTTGCCCTTCGGGAACCTGATTGAAATCGTCCGTGAAGTGGACATTTCCTTTTTCATCGTAATACTTATAGAACTCCGCCGATGCCGCGCTGGAGAAAACCAGAGTAACCAGCGGGAGGATGATTTTAAGCCATTTCATTAATATAACCTCCTTTCAGGAGTTTATGTGATGCCAGTTCTCACACAGGTCCTTCGGATGTTCCGCGGCCATCTGTTGAAGAACCGATGAGATAGCCGAGAATACATCATAATTTAACATATCGACGCCCCTTTTGCAAATATTCTCGGAGTTTACGCACTGTTATTCTGTCAAACAAACGTACCGTTCGCGCGTCCTTTGAACGCTCACCCTGGCAACCATTTGTGCAATTTTGATGGATATCGATAGAAAGTATTACACTCGGGTCTGCCAGTATGCCATGATGGGTGACTATTCTAATTTCATAAGGTCTGTGATATGAATAAATTTCTGTACGGCGGCTTGGCAATTGACGGTCAAACCGGTTGAAAAAGGTTATGACCGACGCTTGCGGGATATCGGGATCTAACACGCCAGAGTGCAAGGGGACCGGTGGGGAGAAAAGAGTATGCTGACCGAAAAGGAAAAGATGGAAACAATGAGCCGCCTGGTCATCGAACTGAACCAGGTAAGCGACCTTGATATCCTTATGGAGCACATACTCACACAAGCCCGCCGTTTCGCTAACGCCGACGCCGGATCCATTTATATTGCCGACACGCAAACACTGCAATTCACTTACACCCAGAATGATACGCTTCGAAAGCGTCTGTCACCGGGTGAAAAGCTGATTTTCTCGACGTTTTCTTTGCCGATCAACAAACAGAGCATCGCCGGGTATGTCGCCGCCACCGGTCGACCTTTGAATATCGCCGATGTCTACCAGATCGAGCCGACTGCGCCGTACAGTTTCAGCAAGGAGTTCGATGAGGCTTCCCGTTACATAACCCGTTCTGCGTTAACGATTCCCTTGAAGTCTGCCGGAGGTGCTCTGTTGGGCATTCTGCAAATCATCAATGCCCAGAATGAGGGAAACAGCGTAATCGCCTTTTCCGAGCGGGACGAAACAATGATGCTGCAATTCGCCAGTATCGCCGCAGTGGCGCTCGAGCGCGCCCAGATGACCCGGGCGATAATTCTTCGCATGATACGAATGGCCGAACTGAGGGATCCGAAGGAGACGGGTGCCCATGTGAATCGTGTCGGCGGTTTCGCAGTGGAGATTTATGAAAGGTGGGCATCGCGTCGCAATCTTCCTCAAGGTAAAATCGACAAAAACAGGGATATTCTTCGAATGGCGGCCATGCTGCATGACGTTGGCAAGGTGGCCATCTCTGATTTGATATTGAAAAAACCTGGCCGTTTCACTATCGATGAGTTTGAAACGATAAAGCAACACACGATACTGGGCGCACAACTCTTCTTGGGCCAGCAGTCGGAATTCGACGATGCGGCCTCACAGGTGGCGTTAACCCATCATGAGCGTTGGGATGGCACAGGTTATCCCGGATATATTGACATCAAGACCAGCTCACCTCTGCCAGGCCATATCGGGGCAAATGGCCGACCATTAGGTAAAAAGGGGACGGAAATTCCCCTCTTTGGAAGGATCGTTGCTCTGGCGGATGTTTATGATGCGCTGTCATCAGCACGCATTTACAAGAAAGCCTGGAATGAGTCGGATGTCATGATGACCATCGAAAAGGAATCCGGCTACCACTTTGATCCCGAGCTTGTCGATATTTTCTTTTCGATCACCGACATCGTCCGTTCAATCCGTAACCGGTATATGGACGATGGGTAAGCCGGCACCAGGAAAGCTCTTGGATGAACGAACGCCCCCCGAATAAAATTGTCGGCCGAGATGCATGTTGTTGGAATGGCGCATTCTATTTTGTTTGAGACGCCGCGGTCCCCAAAATCATCACTTCGGTGAGACTGCAAGGCGTCGAATCTCGGAGGTTGGTAAAAATGAACAATACAAAATCGCGAAATTTCCATTTTGTCCTCTTTGTCCTTGGGGGGATATTGTTCCTGTGGTCCTGTGCCCCTAAGCCCGTGGTGGTAACTCAACCGCCAACGGAGGCGGTTTATCCGGGGCACCAAACAGTATTGGAAGCGGACAGACTTTTCGAGAGCCGCAATTTTGATCAAGCTCTCAATTATTATGAGCAATATCTGGAGCTATTTCCCGATGGCTTAGCTGTCCCCAGGGTCTTACTTCGAATCGGATCGATTCAGAACATCTTCGGCAATTACTTAAAAGCCCATGAGGCCTTTAATCGCGTACTCGCTGAATATCAGCAGACACCATACGCAACAGATGCAAAGATGGGAGTTCTCGAAACGTATTACTACGAAGGAAAGTATGATCAGGCCATTCAGCTGGCATCTGTGATTCTGGAAGAACCATTGTCAAACGGACAGCGTGCGCGAATATACGAGGTTATGGGTGATACTTACCTGGCGATTACAGTCACCTGAGGATGCCGTAAATTTCTATACCATGGCCCGCCGGTCTGCAGCTGAAACGCAGAGCGAGTGGATTGTCGAAAAATTGAAGACAGCCATCAACCTTCTGAACACCACCGACATCGTTGGATTGCTCGCCCATGTACAGGATGACCTGACTAGAAGTTACTTGATGTACCAGCTGGGAGTAAATCTGGTTGAAGAAAACAGATACGACGATGCCGTGCGGGCATTTACCGATTTTATTGCCACCTATCCGACACATGAAAATGGGCCTCAGGCCCGTCTAATGATCGACGAGTTGACAGGAAAAACCGTATACAACCGCACGGCTATCGGATGTCTGCTTCCCCTGAGCGGCCGTTATCAGACATATGGTGAACTGGCTTTGAAAGGCGTCGAAATCGCTCTGGCAAAGTTCAACCGCCAAAACGGTTTTTCTGACATAAAGCTGATTGTTAAAGACACGGGTTCTGAATCCGAGACGGTTGCGGCGGCTGTCGAAGCGCTGATCGAAGCCAAAGTGGCTGCTATTATTGGCCCCTTGGTCAACGCCGAGTTTGCGGCTCAAATCGCCCAGAATAACGGCATACCAATAATTACCTTCACCCAGAAAGAGAAAATCACCGACATCGGTGACAGGGTCTTCAGAAATTTTCTGACGCCGGGGATGCAGGCGAAGCGATTAGCAAGCTATGCAATCGACGTCCTTGGGGCCAGGAATTTCGTCATCTTGTATCCCGAAGAAAAATACGGTGATGCCTTCATGAACATCTTCTGGGATGAAGTAATCAACCACGGGGGCCGGGTGGTCGGGGTTGAAGCGTACAATCCGACCCATACGGATTTTGCAGGACCGATCAAGAAACTTATCGGTTTGCATTACGACACGCCCGACGATTTGGTTGAGATTGTCAGACAACCAAAAGAAGAAGATGCCGAGATAAACGGTCCCCAAGAGAAAAAGTGGCGCGACAGGGGCCAGAGGGAAGAGGAGGGGCCTGAACCCATCATCGATTTCGATGCAATTTTCATCCCCGATGCACCGACCAAGGCCGGGCTGATCGTTCCCCAGCTTGCCTATTATGATATCGAAAACGTTTACTTATTGGGGACCAACCTGTGGCATTCAGCCAAACTGATAGAGATGGCGAGAGATTACGTTCAGGGAGCGATCATGCCGGATGGTTTTTTTGCGGACAGTCGCAATGGCCGGGTCAGGGAATTTGTTGCGTTGTTTGAGGATACATACGGAACGACACCGGGCGTTATCGAGGCGACCACCTTTGATACGGCAATGATGTTGTTTCAGATCGTATCCCGCCCCGATATCATTTCCAGAACGGCGATCCGGGAAGAACTGATAGGCCTTCGTGACTACCCGGGCGTAACAGGATTAACGTCCTTTGACAGCAATCGAGAAGCGCAAAAAGAGTTGAGTCTGCTCCGAATAGAGGGCAACGGGTTTATCGAATTGGAATAAGTGAGCGCTTCGACAGCGCCACAGAGTCGTTCGACCAGTGTTGACACCCTGTACAGAGGTCTAAAACCGATGGTCGGCGCAGCTATGCGCCGTTTCGCAATGTCCCCTGACCGGTGGCTTCAAGAACAGTGCTCCACAGCTTCCCACATGCCGTGACATGCTTCCGTTTGCCAGACGAAAGGCTCATTGGTACATGGACAAAGAAGTTGTTCCAATGGCTTATCAGCATCCGCGTTTTACCTGCCATGCCGGCATGGACGGCATCACGTCCGAGAAAACCGCAGAAAACGCTGTCGTTGGCGTTTGCCGGCAGACTTCTGATCATGTAGCTGGGGTCGATGTATTTTAGTGTAACCTCAAGCCCTATGGAGTCAAAGTATGCTTTTATCCTCTTCCGCAGAAAAATTCCGATGTCTTTTAGTTTGACATTGCCTGATGCGTCCCGTTCCTCTTCGGTGTCTCCGAAGAGCTTCTGGCCGAATCCTTCTGCCACGACCACGACGGCGTGCCCCCTGAGTCGCAGCCGGTTTTCCAGTTTTTGCAAAAACCCGTCTTCGCCATCCAGGTCAACGTCGATCTCTGGGATCAGCACAAAGTTGACATCTTGCTGGGCCAGGGTCGCGGTGGCTGCGATGAAACCGGAATAACGCCCCATCAATTTGATCAGCCCGATGCCGTTCGGATAACTCTTGGCTTCGTTGTGGGCACCCTGAATCGCACTGGTTGCCACATCCACTGCCGTGTCGAATCCGAACGAACGCGATACCATGACAATGTCATTGTCTATGGTTTTGGGGATGCCGATCACGCTTGTTTTCAGATTTCTTTCCTGGATGGCATCTGCAATGGCGGATGCGGCTCTCAAGGTGCCGTCACCGCCGATCATGAACAGGATTCCGACGTTCATCCGTTCGATGCTGTCGATGATCTCCTCTATCGGCTGCGGCCCCCGGGATGAACCGAGGATCGATCCGCCCGTATCCAGGATATTGCCGACGACTTCGGGATCCAGTGTCAGCACATCGTGGCCGTATTTCGGGATAAAGCCCTGAAGCCCATATCGTATGCCAAAAATGTTACGAGACGCCGTAGCCGTAATAGAGCTCCAGCACGATGGACCGGATGATATCGTTGAGGCCTGGGCAGAGACCGCCGCAAGTAACCAGCGCACATTTAAGTTTGCTGGGATCGAAGTAGATCTTCTCTCTGGGGCCTGCCAATTCAAAAGACGGCGGCTCCATCCCCGCTTCGAGCATCTGTTTGATCTTGTCGATATCGACTTGTACCGCCACCCGGTCATCGTTCGTTACGAAACTGTTACAACGGGAATCGTCGAGCGGTGGTTTTATCGGAGAAGGGATTTTTGCCGGTCCGAGAACGGTAATGGCCGTGTCGATGGGGTCGAATTCCTCCATGTTCATGCCTTTCTGTCTTGGGTGTTCAGGTGACAAAGTGGTCACCCGCACAACATTCTGCACCCTAATTGCAGGGTGCAAGCAGGCTCATATAAACTACACTGGAGCGGTTGTCAACAAAGTCGCATCCGTTGAGACTAATTCTACCACGGTTTAAGTCCTCTATTGTCGAATTATTTTATAACATTGTCATTGACAATTCAAATATTGGTATCTATAGTCCCCAATTTCGTAAACGCGGTATCAATAAATTTTTCGGACAGTGCACATCGGTACTTATTTTTGCAACTGACGAAAAAAAGTTTTCAAAAACATCTATTTGAAGGGGGTGGTTCCGATGATTTGTACAACCATTCGTGAAGGTATGGAGTGTCCTTTTATGACCTCAAAGGGCTGTTCTTACAACGGCGGGATTTGCCACGAGATCGTCGAGCAGTGCGACGGTTGCGACCGCAAGGTACAGATGCAAACTGCCTGGTATTGCACGGCCTGTCCCGAACCGGCTCGAAAATGGACGGTCGGCAACTGTAATTTGGCTACCCATGTGGCCTGCAATGAGCTGCTCAGACAACAGCGAAGATCAATCCGCTCAAGGCGTCCAAACGGCAGAACAAAAAGAAATAGATCGACGATTTCGAGGTAAACCCCGCTCAATGGACTGAGCGGGGTTTTTCTGTGCGCGACGGCTCATTGCCTTTCGCTGAGACAGCAACATCCGTGGAAACAATCAACAGAACCCGGCCCGGAAATGGTTCTTCTGTGTCTGTTGCGGGTCTTCTACCTGGATCGAAGACCCATCAATATTCATATCCTTTTCCCTTGACATCGTTCTTGCCCAGCAAGTAAGTACGAGGCCATATTGCTTTGTTCCCCAGCGGAGAACGGTTACCGGGTGTGTGGCATCCGACCCAATGACGGGGAGATCGACGAGCGGCTCACGGCCAAAGAACAACGATTATCCCGCATTTTTCTTCAACGAACTTCAGTAGCACCGGAGAAAGATATGCTATTGCCACGGTGTCATGCGTTTTACCTTGAAATTTTGACCAACACCCTTTCAGTTGGTTTAAAATGCCGAACAATATAGACGCTTTGCTGCCCTTCGGGCTTTGCGTATAAGCGGAATATGAATCATCAGGCGATTGCTATCCAAAGCACGTCGTATCATCCCACCCTTTGATATGGAGACTGAGGCCATGAACCCTATTGCATTGGATCTGAACCAGATAGTCGAAAACGGCAATGCCCATCTATTAGAGATGATGTCAGGCGTCGGCCGGCAGCTCTTCTTCCCTAAAGGAATTCTGACCCAGAGTGCCGAAGCAAAGGAAAAGGCCTACCGGTTCAATGCTACCGCCGGAATCGCAACGGAAAAGAATGATATCATGCGGCTGGAGGCCGTAATGCAAATGATCAACGGACTTGCCCCCAGCGAATCACTCACATACGCCCCTTCGTATGGTCTGCCTGAATTGCGGCGGTTATGGAAGAAGAAAATTTACGAGCAGAACCCTTCAATCAAGGATAATCCGATCAGCCTTCCCGTCGTATCCTGCGGTATCACCCATGGAATCAGTGTCCTTTGCCGATATATGGGTTGATCCGGGAGACTTGATCGTGCTTCCGGAACCGATGTGGGGAAACTACAATATGATTTTCCAGGTCCGGAAAGGCGCTGTGATCGCCAATTATCCTATTTTCGATGACGGGGGCGCCTTCAACCTTACGGCTTTCGAAGATTTGGTCAAAACCGAAGCCGGGCGCCGGGGAAAAATTATCGTCATGCTCAATTTTCCCCACAATCCTTCAGGTTATACCATCACCCAGCGGGAAGGAGAGGCATTATCCCGGATTTTGATTGAGACGGCTGAAGCCGGCAGCAACGTCATTGCCGTAACCGACGATTCTTACTTTGGACTATTTTACGAAGAAGACGTTCTCAAAGAATCCGTGTTTGCCAGGCTATGTGGCCGACATCCGCGATTATTGGCAGTCAAGCTGGATGGGTGTACCAAGGAGAACTTTGTCTGGGGGCTGCGGGTCGGATTCATTACTTACGGGGCCAAAATCGACGACGATGCTGCGCTGGTTTACGATGCGATGGAACGCAAAACGGCCGGGTGTGTTCGGGGGACAATTTCCAACGCCTCTCACCTGAGTCAGTCCATCGTATTGAAATCGATGCAGACGGTAACCTTTGCGGCCCAGAAAGCGGAAAAGGTTGCCATCCTGCAAAATCGTGCCCTGACGGGTCAAAGCCGTATTGGCGGATCCGAAATACGGCGACGCCTGGGACGTCTATCCATTCAACTCGGGGTATTTCATGTGTCTCAAGCTGAAAACCGTCGCTGCGGAAACGCTGCGGCGGCACCTTTTGGATAATTACGGCGTGGGTTTGATCGCTATTGGTGAAAAGAACCTACGGGTTGCTTTTTCCTGTACTGAAGAGGAAGATCTCACAGAACTGTTCGATACCATCCTGCAGGGTATCAAAGATTTGAGTGAATGAAGCGTATGCCGGGACTTAAGTAGATGACTCAGCCAAAGGAAAAGACGAGCCGGTTCAGGATGTTGATCGATGAAGGCCGCTCTTTCGATTTTGCCCATGCCGGCAAGTGGACCCTCTACTTCGTGGCTATTGGCATTATCGCCGGTTTGGGATCGATTGTGTTTCACTATTTAACCCAGCTCGGTATGCACTTCTTTCTCGATGCGATGGCCGGTTACCGGCCGCCGTCACCTGCTGGAGAGCACCATCTGCTGACACCGACGACAACACCATTTAATCGCTGGGTCCTTTTGTTCCTGCCGGCACTCGGTGGTGTCGTCAGTGGTTGGCTGGTCTATACTTTCGCACCGGAAGCCGAGGGCCATGGGACAGATGCTGCCATTAATGCCTACCATAACGAAGGCGGATTCATCCGGGGTCGGGTTCCGATTGTCAAGACCATTGCATCGGCCCTCACGCTCACGACTGGTGGATCCGGCGGCAGGGAAGGGCCGATAGCGCAGATCGGTGCCGGTTTCGGTTCGTTTCTTGCGACGAAACTGCAATTGTCGGAACGGGATCGGCGGATAATGATGGCAGCGGGTATTGGCGCGGGTGTTGGGAGCATATTCAGGGCGCCGCTGGCCGGGGCGTTGTTCGCATCTGAGGTGCTCTACCGCGATCCGGAATTCGAGTCGGAGGTGATCATACCGGCAGGCATATCCTCTGTTGTCGCCTACTGCCTTTTTTGCCTGACTTTCGGGTGGGGGTCATTATTTCAATCGCCGGATTTTACTTTCCGTAATCCGCTTGAACTGGGCCCTTACCTGGTGCTGGCCATCGTTCTGGTTGGATTGGGTATTTTTTACGTCAAGGCCTTTTACGGCACCATACGGTTGTTCAAAAAGATCAACGTACCTAACTACATCAAACCAGCCATAGGGGGTCTTTGTACCGGTATCATTGGTTTTTTTCTACCGCAGACGCTGGCTTTCGGTTACGGCTTTGCCCAGATGGCTCTGGAAAACCAGCTGACAATCCCCTTTTTACTGACCTTAGCCATCGGTAAGGTATTGACGACGTCTTTTTCGATCGGCTCGGGAGGTAGTGGTGGTGTTTTCGGGCCCTCTGTCGTCATCGGCGGGGCCATGGGCGGGGTCGTTGGAAAAGTATTCCACCAACTCATGCCGGGTATCGTCACGGAACCCGGCGCCTTTGTTGTCGTTGGGATGGCCGGCTTCTTTACAGCGGTGTCGAATACGCCCATCTCAACCATTATTTTCGTTAGTGAAATGACCAATTCGTATCATCTATTACTACCAAGCCTTGCGGTCTGCTCTATCTCCTACCTGGCAGCACGGCGGTGGACCATTTTCCACCGTCAGGTAAAAAGCAAGATAGACTCACCTGCCCATGCTGGGGAATTCTTTGTCGACATCCTCCAGGCCATCCAGGTGAAGGAATTGACGGACAAAATAAAAAAGGTCCAACTCATCCCGCAAGACATGACCTTTTTAGATTTCAAACACTACTTTTCGCGAACAAAACAGCATTATTTCCCGGTAATGGACCAGGATCAAAGGCTGGTAAGTATATTTTCGATCAATGATGTCAGAGGAGTCCTTTTTTCACAGGAGATCGAAGAACTTGTCGTGATGAAAGATATCGGAACAACGAGCATTATTACCACGACCCCGTCTGAGGATCTCAACACCGTTCTGCATAAATTCACTATCAAAAACATTGATAGACTGCCGGTGGTTGCGGACGAGGACCCCGGAACACTGATCGGAATGCTTGGCCGGCGAGAAGTGATTTCCTTTTACAACCAGATGGTCCAGGATCTAAAAATCAGCCACCAGGTTACCGAGGAAGCCGGTGGTGAGAAAGAATAGACTGTCTTCCCCGCGCCCTCCTTTCGTTGGTGGTCTTAGCGGCTGCGATCATACTCATCGTAAGATACCTTCACCAGAAACAGACCTTGTGGCGGTGCTGTCGCTCCGGCCTGTCGGCGATCTCTTGAATGTAAAATAGTCGCGAAACCTTTCATGCTGACCTTACCACAACCGACCAAAACTAGCGTTCCGACAAGGTTGCGAACCATGAATCTCAGAAAGCCGTTGGCTTCGATTTCAAAAGCCAGATAATGGGCCTTATTTTCCTTTCTCAATTGAGCCTTAAAGACATGGCGTATGGTATGGGACCGAGGACTGCCGGCACC
Organism: uncultured delta proteobacterium; assembly: GCA_963719015.1. Taxonomy (GTDB): domain Bacteria; phylum Desulfobacterota; class Desulfobacteria; order Desulfobacterales; family SG8-13; genus JARFQH01. The sequence goes on from CAVRBA010000027.1 coordinate 43,262, forward strand.
TTCGAATGCCTTGAAATCATGGCGGCCGAGCAGCACTTCAGCAGCAGCGCGCATGGCGTTCATATTTAGGGGGCGTCGAATATGCCAGGCATACTGTCGGCCGATGGCAACCGGCAAGGGATGATTAACAATTCGATACCGATAGGTTTTGCTCCTAGCATCGTAGCGGGCGTGGAAACCCGGATCGACCTGCTGGCACATTCTGACGACGATGGCCTCCGGCAGGAGGCTGTTGAGCGCTTTCTGGAATACTGCTTCATTCAGCCGGGTATCACATCGAAAATTGGCGACCTGGCCAAGAGCATGAACGCCAGCGTCCGTTCTGCCGGAACCGATAACCGCCACTCTTTCTCCGACGATATTTGCGATGGCTTTTTCTATTTCAGATTGAATGGTCCGATCGCATTTCTGGCGTTGCCAGCCATGAAAGCCGCTGCCGTCGTATTCAACGGTAATTTTAAAATTTTTTAGCGTCATATCTGCCAGCTGTGTTATCCGTGGTGCGGTGGTTGACCCTGGACCACAATTTTCTGGCCCGCCTAACCGATGATGGTCAAGACCACGGTGAGGGAAATTAACGAAAAAATAGTGGAGATGACTATGGACGCTGACGCCAGATCAGTGTCACTGTTAAGCTGGGAAGATAAAACAAAAATGGCCGTTGATGCCGGTAGTGCAAAGTAAATCATGGCGACCTTAAAGGGTATTCCCTCAATTCTGAATACCTGCAGAAAGAAATACCCGCATACTGGCAAGGCAATCAATTTGACAGTCGCTGCCAGAAGGGCGGTATTAAGATAACGCTGAAATTTGGGAAATGTCAGGTTGCCGCCGATGGACAAAAGCGCCAATGGTAGGGTGACGAAACTTGTGAGTCGCAATGTATTGTCTATGAAATCAGGAAAATATTCGAATAAATTTGAATAGATAATGCCGGCGGCACAGCCGATGATCAGCGGGTTCGAAATCAAGGAACGAGCCAGCAGACGATTTCTTTCGTGCGCGTTATAATTTTTTCCGGAGAACCATATCAGGGTCGAGACGGCGAAAAGGTTGATGACGGGGATCATGATTCCGATCAGGATGCCGAAGATGCCGACACCTTCTTCACCGAAGGCATTGATTATGACGGCCATTCCGATGTAGGTATTGAATCTATAACAACTCTGCGAGAAGGTGCCGGCTTGATAATCGGTCACTTTGAAGATTCGAATGCACAGGCCACTCAGCGCGAATACGACCAGGAGGGCGCACAAAGATGCGGCATACAATGACCAGTCGATAGATATCGCCGATGCGCTGCCAATTTTCCAGAACAGCAAGGCCGGGAAAAACACGAAATAAACCAAGCGATCAGATATGCTTAGAAACTCATCGGTGGTGAGCCGGAAGCGCTTGAGGACGGTGCCGAGAAAAATGAGCCCGAACACCGGGAATATGCTGTCGAGAACGATCAATGGTTACAGCCTGTCACAACGTTCGTTCGCCAGGGCATCATCAAATGTTTCGTCCATTGCGTCTGAATAAATTCCAATCGGATAGGCCACATTGCAAGACCTGCAATACAAGAATACCTTCTTTCATGTTTTTTGAAGAACGAGCCTGCGTCCGCACTGGTTACAGGGAACCGATACCGATTTCATTTTTGTCCTTTAAAAAAAATACTTGGGTGGTTAACATCTTGCTTAAACGCTGCGGTCCATGATGTCTGCACGACGGTAAAATCGTTTCCTGCCGAGAGACAGGAAATATTGCGGTGAGGTTCTAACACAGAATGGTCGACTTAAAAAGTCCTTTTGCCCCGTACCGAAAGCGACCGGGGAAAAGGGCATCGGAATAGATCCTGATATTTGTTTTGCCGTCACCGAATATTGTTTCGTTTGGATCTCCATTTGACTTTCGTAACCGGAAAGCATCGCTATAGCTTTCATTCGACCATTGTCGGTAAGATCCTCAGAACCGATGCATCTGACATCAATCAGCGGAATTTCTTGGGCGTGATTCGCCAAGGAGGGCGTTTTTTATGGAGGAATCGCTTGTTATAAAAGGGTTTCAGGCGTCCGGTGTGTCTGCCGGTTTGAAAAAAAACAGCAAGAAGGATTTGGGACTACTTTATTCGAGTCATCCATCGGCCGTTGCTGGTGTATTTACACGTAATTTGATTCAAGCCGCACCGGTCGCACTGGACCGCGAACGCATCAAATCTGGCCGATGCCAGGCGATTGTGGTCAACAGCGGCAACGCCAACTGCTGTACTGGGAAACAGGGCATGGTGGATGCGCTTACCATGGCAAAGTCGGTGGCCGATCGACTCGGCCTGCCTGAAGTTGACGTGCTGGTAGCGTCAACCGGTGTGATCGGCGAGCCCTTGCCGATTCATCGCGTCGAGGCGGCTGTCCCGGAACTGGTCGCTGCCTTGAGAACTGACGGATTGCCTGATTTGGCCCAGGCGATTATGACCACCGATACGGTACCCAAGGTCGTTGACGGCCAAGGCTGCATCAACGGAAGAAGTTTCCATCTGGCGGCGGTTGCCAAGGGGGCTGGTATGATACGACCCGATATGGCAACCATGTTGTGTTTCGTCATCAGTGACATCGGGCTGAACCCGAAAGTGATGCAGCAACTTTTACAGTCGGCCACCGATAAGTCTTTCAACCGTATCACGGTTGATGGCGACATGAGCACCAACGATACGATACTTTTCATGGCCAATGGCGCTTCAGGCGTATCGGCGACAGCGCCCGAGCAAATGCGGGTCGTGGGAACAGTGCTCGACGACGTGTTGATTCAACTGGCCAGGCTTTGCGTAAAGGACGGTGAGGGTGCCACCAAACTGGTTGAAGTACAGGTGGCAGGGGCGGTGACGGATCGGGATGCCAGAAATATGGCCGATACCGTAGCCAATTCCAGTCTCGTAAAAACCGCCCTATTCGGTGAGGATGCCAATTGGGGCCGGATTCTGGCCGCAGCCGGAAGGTCGGGCGCACACCTGGACCCGAACCGTATCGATATTTTTTTCGATTCCGTCCAAATGGTGAAGAACGGCGTTGGATGTGGTAAAACGGTTGAGTCTGAAGCTGGTGCCGTGCTCAGAAAGCCTGAGTTGACGTTGAGACTCGATTTGAAAATTGGGCAGGGATTCGCCTCCGTTCTCACCTGTGATTTTTCGCTCGATTATGTACGGATAAATGCGGATTACCGGTCATAGACCAAACACACTATGTGATGGGCAGGATTTCAGGCGAAGGCGAATTCTCACTCCTTAACCGGGAGACACCAGCAGACCGTCTTACCCACTCTGAAACATACACAAACACCCAAGGGCTCGGATATGCCTCAGATGCGGTTGCAAAAATTTCTGTCTGCTGCTGGCGTTTGCTCCCGCCGCCGGGGAGAGGAATATATTCGCCAGGGCCGGGTGGTAGTCAACGGAGAGTCGATCAGACAGTTGGGTAGCAAAGTCGATCCGTCAAGCGACCGGATTGCCGTTGACGGCATTGAAATCGAATGGAAGAAACACACCGTCTATATTGCACTGAATAAGCCCGAGGGCTTCGTAACCAGTTGCGATCACCCGGGCGAAAGAACCGTTGTCGAGCTGGTGGACATCGATCAGCGTATCTATCCCGTGGGACGATTGGACAAGGATTCAACCGGACTCCTTTTGCTGACCAATGACGGCCGAATTCATCATCGCCTGTCGCACCCATCTTTCGACCACGAGAAGGAATATGAGGTAACTGTTGCCGAGGCGATCCCCAACAGCGCTCTCCGCAAAATGGCGGACGGACTTTCGATAATGGGGACATACACCCGACCGGCCACCGTCCGCAAACTTTCTCCTCGGCGGTTCCGTATTACACTCAGGGAAGGTAAAAACCGCCAGATTCGCCGCATGGTCAGGAAAGTTGGTAACCGGGTGTTGCATTTGAAAAGGATCCGGGTGGACGCCATCCGGCTGGGCAGGTTGCAGAAAGGTCGGTGGCGATATCTCAGTGCAGCGGAGATCGAGCATCTGCAGGGCCTTTTTAATGATTAGGCAATCAGGCGATTTCCCGGACTTGCACCGCTTATGCTTTGGTTCGATGCCTTGCGCGGAGCGGCCCTCACGAAAGTCGCATTTCCTTATCTCAAAGATGCCGCAGGATATAGTCGGTTCGCTGTGCGACTGGTAATACCGGAATGCGAAGGACATCATATTCGAGACTGCGGTAAGCGTTTTCCAGCAGAGAGTCTATCCTGGCGGCCATCGCATCATTTTCGGATCTTACGCGATCGTGTTCGATCAGCAACCTGTCGAAAAGAAAAATTCTTCGATACCTGAATATACGGCCTTTCATCAATGGTTCCACCGGATCCAGGCCTTCCAACAAAAAGTATGCGATACTATCCGGCACAGCCCGATCAAGGAATACCAGCTCATCGGCAGGCAGGGTGGTTTCGATGTCGAGTTTACGCTTGAGGATGTCCCGCTCGAAAGACAGCACATCGGCTTTAATCTCTTTCAGCGAGCGGCCTTTCGCCAATTCAGCGTCGATAAATGACCGGGCGACTTCATCGACAATCCGATGGCCGCGTCGTTGAAGTTCTCTGACGACAGAAGTCTTGCCCGAACAAGGCGCTCCGGTTATCACGCACCAGTCGGTCTGCTCCATATGGCCTCCAGGCGATTATCCGCCGAATCTTACTGTCTCGACAATCAGTTTATGATATAATCTTTAATTTCGCAACGTTTAGACGCTCACGTCGATCTGTTCAAGTATGTGACCAGTCGATTAAATGGGGCCCAGTGGGAATCCGTGCCGGCCGAGCGATGAAAGTAGCGGCGTGGTGCGTGCAGATGGCTTTGATAGATGAACAGTTTTGAAACAACAATGACAACAGGAGCATTGACGTATGGTGACTATTGACGATTTGGCCTTCCGGCGAGAGAAAGTAGCCGTCGTCGGGCTTGGTTACGTTGGGCTGCCGCTGGCTGTAAAACTAGCAAAATACTTCGACGTTGTCGGCTACGATCTTAAGACCACACGGATTAAAGAACTTTTAGCGGGTCAGGACCGCACTCTCGAGGTTGCGCCGGAAGAATTGATACAAGCCCGCATCGGTTATACTGATGATGCCACGGCCCTGTCGCAATGCAAAGTACTCATCGTGGCGGTTCCTACACCGATCGACAAATACAGGATACCCGATCTCGGGCCCCTCTGCGGGGCTTCCACCACCGTGGGCGAAAATCTGTCACCTGGATCTGTTGTCGTTTATGAGTCTACCGTTTACCCCGGGGCCACAGAAGAGGCGTGTGTGCCTATCCTTGAGGAAAGATCAGGATTGAAGTTGGGTAAGGATTTCTCGGTCGGCTATTCTCCGGAACGAATCAACCCTGGGGACAATGTCCATTCGATCGACAAAATAATAAAGATCGTTTCCGGTTCTGATGATGAGACGACAGAACTTCTTTACCGGTTATACGGTAATATCGTAACGGCAGGCATCCATCGGGCATCCTCCATCAAGGTGGCCGAGGCGGCCAAAGTCATTGAAAATACACAGCGGGATTTGAACATTGCGTTGATGAACGAACTATCAATGATATTTGAAAAAATAGGTATTGACACTATCGAGGTGCTGGAGGCTGCTGGAACGAAATGGAATTTCTTGCCGTTTCGTCCGGGATTGGTCGGAGGACACTGTATCGGTGTCGACCCTTACTACCTGACGGTGAAGGCTGAATCCATCGGGTATCACCCGGAGATAATCCTTGCCGGACGCCGCATAAACGACGGTATGGGTAAATATGTGGCAGAAAGGGCCGTAAAAATGCTCATTGCAGCCGGCAAGCAGGTCCACGGCGCTACAATTGCGGTTCTCGGCATCACTTTCAAGGAAAATGTTCCCGACCTCAGAAATACCAAGGTCGTGGACATTATCGAAGAACTCGATGATTATGGGGTCCGTGTCCTGGTAAACGATCCTCTTGCAGATTCGGAGGAGGCTGGTAAATATTATGGTATCGAGTTGCTGGAATTGGCGCAGATTAAAGACGTCGACGGTGTAATAATAGCTGTGGCGCACCAGCAATACCTGGAATTTGGGCTTTCGAAGATCGTGGCGATGTGCCGGGGAACGGCGCCGATGATTTTGGATGTCAAAGGTGTTTTCGGCCCGCAGTCCGCCCAACTTGATAAGATTACTTACTGGCGGCTATGACGTCAACTTGGGGTTGCCGATGTGACGATTTTTATCCCTGCCCGTCTTTTTGGCCAGATTATCCCCGATCGCTGCAGTCAAATCGACACCTGTCTGGTTGGCAATGCAGACAATAACGAACAGGACATCGGACAGTTCGTCGGCCAAGCTGCCGGGGATATCGTCGCGCTTGAAGCTTTGTTCGCCGTAAATCCGAGACATGATGCGGGAAAGTTCGCCGACTTCTTCCATAAGCACCGCCAGATTGGTTAATTCCGAAAAATACCGCACGCCATAGGTTTTGACCCACTCGTCAACCTTTTCCTGCAATTTTCCGATTGTTAGGGATTCCATCTGTATGCCTTTTTATCTCTGATTTAAATTCCTTACCTTCAGGCTTCAGCAACAATAAGGCCCTAAAGCATGGCGCTTCAGGGCCCTGAAAACAGAATAGCGGCTATTTTTTCCAGCTTATCGTGCCGGATTATTGTTCGATGTAAAGCCGCTGCCCGGGGTAGATCTTACTGCGGTTGGACAATTGGTTGATGCTGAGGAGACGGTTCAAATTCATATTGTGCTGCTGGGCGATGGCAAATGGGCTGTCACCCGGCCTGACCTGGTAAACCTTGAAGTTGCCGGCATCGGCCACGGAAATCTTGCTGCCGCGTGCGTCGCCGGTGGCTGGAAGCCTAAGGACCTGTCCGATATGGAGGTCGTTACTGTTGAGGTTATTGACTTTCTTGATTTTGTCGGTCGTGGTGCCGTACCGATTGGCGATGTTCCAGAGGTTGTCGCCCCTTCTTACCCTGTGAGACGATGCTGCCGGGGAGACAGCCGCCGGCTTTGAGGCGCGATACCGGTACCCGGGCGTGGGAATTTTCAATAACCGTCCAGCAACGATGTAATGTGAACGACGGAGATTGTTGGCTCGCATGATGCGACTCACTCGGGTGCGGTATTTTTTGGCGATAATGGAAAGGGTTTCGCCGCGACGAACGCGGTGGTAGACGACGGCGCGCGTCGGCGGTTTGGATACAGGTATATCGCTCAGTTTGGCTGTCAAGACGAGACTCGTCCCTTCAGGGACCTTGAGAAGGTATTTGTCGGGTGGAAGTATCTTGTATCTGAGCTCGGGGTTGATTTCTGTCAATTGCCGTTCATTTACGCCGATAGCCATAGCCACGTGTTTCAGGTGTACCTGCTTTTCGATTTCAATCTCCTCGTATTCCATCGGCGCATCGACCTGGATGGTATCGAATCCATAACGGTCGAGATTTTCGATGATATACAGTGTCGCCAGGAAACGGGGAACATAGCGAGCTGTTTCGTAGGGCAGCCGTTCGTAGAGGTCCCAGAAGTTGTCGAGATAATTGACGTTCTGTTGCCTGATGACCCGTAACACGCGGCCTTCGCCACAATTATAGGCAGCCAGGACGGTCGTCCAGTCTCCGAACATCTGGTGCAACTCTTTGAGATAGGCAATCGCGGCTTCGGTGGAATTGATCGGATCGAGTCGTTTGTCAATGAACTTATCGCGCGAGAGACCGAATTTGTATCCGGTAGACGGAATGAATTGCCATAGCCCGAGGGCCCTGGCCTTTGAAAGCGCATTGACCTTGAATCCGCTTTCGATAAGCGGCAGCCATGAAAGTTCAGTGGGCAGACCGGCCTCTTTCAAGGCCCCTACGATGTATGGCCGATAACGACCGGAGCGCCGGTAGGATTCTATGAAAAAATTTCTTTCGACACCGGTGGTAAATCTGTCAATCTCTTTTTGAACGTGGCGATTGATCACGATGGGGATGGCATTGTAGTTGCCATTAACCACGATATTGCGCGAAGCATATATTTCAAGGATCCGTTTTGATATCAGGAATCTTAGATCCTCTTTTTGTTGGATAAGCTTCGGCTGATCTGAGGTATCCACATCGAGGATTAATGCGTATGCCTGGTCAAGCGCTTCAAGCGCATTGTCAAGCTCCCCTTTTTGCCAGAACTCTTGGGATACCTCGCAGTAGTTTAGGGCTTCATCCAAGATTTTCTGCACCGTTTTTTCGGGCGAAACGATTTCCTGGTTTAGCGGTTCTTCAATAGTGGCGTCCCCATCTGCGCCGACAGCGAGTGCTGTTGCAGTGCCCATTTCGATCTTAGCCTCAGATGATGGCATTTCAGAGACATCCGCTATTACCGTCTGATTTGGATCTTGATCGGTTGGATCTTCGAATGTTTTCGCGTGGGTTTCCCCATTCTTTGGGTTGGAATGATCCTTGCGCGCATCGGTTAATGAAGAAGCACATCCGCTGAACAGCAGGGTGAATAAAGCAACAAGTGCGATGGCTGAGACGAGGTCTAACTTTCTTGAGTTTGATTTCATAGCCCGATTTCTTGGTATTTGTTAGTAAAGTGTCCGGCTGGACGGTTATAGTAGTTCCGCTCCTGGGAAACTTGAATTTTCGTATCAAGTCGTTCCTATGGGCTGAATTAATCCGCGTTGGCAATACAGAAAAGTATATCATAGTATTACATCGGATGAAATACATTTTTATCCGGATAGTGTCTCCCAACCACAGGTCTGTCGGGCCGACTGCGCGCTAACATTAGAAGGTTTAAGGGTTATGGTGGGGCATCCTAAATTTTAGTCTGAGGGGGGCCTTTTATATTGACTAATTATTTTATTTGCGTTAAATATCAAGATTTTATTGGGTAGCCGATTCCTATTGAAACGGGGATGCGAGGAGCGATCAGGACAATCGGCGCGAATGGTCGCCCCAAGGGGACGTTCCTGGCATCGGGTATTCCACACGCAACGCAGGTTACCGTCGTTAGTATGAATAAGAAGGCTCCCGAAAGCTTTCTATAATAGATTCTATAATAAATGGCGATTAAGAATTTTGGATTAATTCAGAGAAATAAGTTGATAATTCGAGATAAAATACCGAATTTTGCTCTTACTGTAGATTATTAATGAATAAATGACGAAAATTATGGTTGAAATATGCAGTCGATACGTTTAAAAGGGGAAGTTATTTAAATTTTGGGGCCTTGCAATCTATTTAATACCGATTATTATAGCCGTATCGCAAATTGTTGGTTGCCGAGCCAGAGTAGCTCAGTTGGTAGAGCAGCTGATTTGTAATCAGCGGGTCGCGGGTTCGACTCCTGTCTCTGGCTCCAGTCATCACTGAGGTGGGGTTCCCGAGCGGCCAAAGGGAACAGACTGTAAATCTGTCGGCGAAGCCTTCGGAGGTTCGAATCCTCCCCCCACCACCAACCCTAATGAAAGTTAGCTGTAGGAGGTTTCGACTCGGATATTACGATCGAAATCGTTATTTAACTACACGGCTTCCTGCATCAGGTTATCTGCGATAGTTATTGGAACGGAGTGTATCCTCTTGTGTGCTTGATGCCGGGGAATTCCAGATCCAAAGATGAGTGAACAACTGAGCGGGCGTAGCTCAGTTGGTAGAGCTTCAGCCTTCCAAGCTGAATGTCGCGAGTTCGAGTCTCGTCGCCCGCTCCACGCCCCAGGCTGTGCAGCAGACTTAGAGGGCTCCCAAAATTGACTGGCGCGCCAAGCGTACACATTGAGCCCACGTAGCTCAGTAGGTAGAGCGCTTCCTTGGTAAGGAAGAGGTTCACCGGTTCGATTCCGGTCGTGGGCTCCACCTCAAATCCGTAATTAAAAATCGGCCGATAGCATTGACTTTCGGTTGCCGGGATAAACAAATTTGCCAATCCAAAATGTTTTGAATTTCATAAACAGGGGAGGACGAAAAGATGGCGAAGCAGAAGTTTGAGCGGACGAAGCCGCACGTGAATGTAGGAACGATCGGTCACATCGATCATGGCAAGACGACGTTGACGGCGGCGATCACCAAGCACATGGGGTTGAAGGGGATGGCGAATTTCGTGCCGTTTGATCAGATCGACAAGGCGCCAGAGGAGAAGGAACGAGGTATAACGATTGCGACGGCGCATGTTGAATACGAGACAGCCAACCGTCATTATGCGCATGTGGATTGTCCGGGACACGCGGACTATATCAAGAATATGATCACCGGAGCGGCGCAGATGGACGGAGCGATACTGGTGGTGGGTGCCGACGACGGCCCGATGCCCCAGACCCGAGAGCACATACTGCTGGCGCGTCAGGTCGGGGTTCCGCGGATCGTGGTATTTTTGAACAAGTGCGACATGGTGGATGACGAGGAGTTGATCGAGTTGGTGGAGTTGGAGTTGCGGGAACTGTTGGACAAGTATGAGTTTCCCGGAGACGACACGCCGATCATCCGGGGCAGTGCGCTAAAGGCGTTGGAGAGCGACGATGTTGACAGTGCCGAGGCCAAGTGCGTATTTGAGTTGATGGATGCGATCGATGCGTTTATTCCCGAGCCGCAGCGCGACATCGAGAAGCCGTTTTTGATGCCGATCGAGGATGTATTCAGTATATCGGGTCGAGGCACGGTGGTGACGGGTCGTGTGGAGCGAGGGATAGTGAAGGTCGGCGAAGATGTTGAGATCGTGGGAATCCGTCCGACGCTCAAGACGGTGTGCACGGGCGTAGAGATGTTCCGCAAGCTGTTGGACGAGGGTCGAGCGGGAGACAACATCGGGGTGTTGTTGCGCGGAACCAAGCGGGATGAGGTGGAGCGCGGGCAGGTGGTGTCCAAGCCCGGATCAATCACGCCGCACACCAAGTTCAAGGCCGAGGTGTACATCTTGAGCAAGGAGGAGGGTGGTCGTCACACGCCATTTTTCAATGGTTATCGGCCGCAGTTTTATTTTCGGACAACGGATGTGACCGGGGTGTTGACGCTTCCCGAGGGAGTGGAGATGGTGATGCCCGGAGACAATGTAACGATCGAGGCGGAGCTGATCACGCCGATCGCCATGGAGAAGGAAGTGCGGTTTGCGATCCGCGAAGGCGGACGAACCGTCGGAGCCGGCGTCGTCAGTGATATCATTGAATAGCGTCAAGGAGTGTACCGGTGAGAATAATAGTAACCCTCGCTTGCAGCGAGTGTAAACGCAGAAACTACACAACGACGAAGAATAAACGGACAACTCCGGATAAGTTGGAGTTCAATAAGTACTGCCGTTTTTGCAGAAAGCATACACCTCACAGGGAAACCAAATAAAAACGATCGTGGCGCTGCAGGGGGGCGATACACCCCAAATGACAGGGCCCTTGTGCAGGCCAGTAGCTCTAATGGTAGAGCGTCGGACTCCAAATCCGGGTGTTGGGGGTTCGAATCCCTCCTGGCCTGCCAAACTTTTGCATTGAGCTTGAAACCGGAGAGTCAAGGAGTGCTCTCACCCCTGGGCTTGAGGTTTTGAGTTTCCATTATTTCAGGAGCAAAATTGGGACGTCTACAACGAAAAAAATCTGTCAAAAAGAAGAAACGGGACAGCGTTACGGGAACCACGGCCGCTGGCAATACCGGTGAGATATCAAGCGCCGCCGCGGAAGCACCCAGGGCTGAAAAAAAGCTGAAAAGCATTGAGCCTCGAAAGCCTTCCAATCTCTCCCGACCGGCTCCGGCAAAAATCAGGGACAACTTTATCACCAGATCTCTGCAGTTTTTAAGAGAGGTTAAAATGGAGTTGAAGAAGGTCACTTGGCCTTCGCGAAAACAGACGATAGGCTCGACAGTAGTTGTTCTGGTTCTGGTAACTATTATTGCCTTTTTTCTCGGTGCGGTCGATATCGGATTGTCGAGCCTGGTTAAGGTTGTCCTGCAATGAAATCGGGAGACAGAAAGTGACCGATACGAAAAAATGGTACATCGTTCATGTCTATTCGGGGTTTGAAAACAAAGTCAAAATCGCCCTGGAAGAAAAAATTGCTACTTCTCCCCATGCGGATAGGTTCGGCGAAGTATTGGTGCCAACCGAGGAGGTCGTCGAGCTCGTAAAGGGCAAGCGTAAAACCTCCTCCCGCAAGTTTTATCCCGGTTACATTTTGGTGCGGATGGAGATGAATGATGAAACCTGGCACATTGTCAACAGTACGGCAAAAGTTACGGGATTCCTCGGTGGCAGATCGCGACCGACCCCTATAACCGACGAGGAAGCCGAAAAGATCCTCAACCGGATGGAAGCCGGAAAACTAGCGCCACAGCCGAAATATTTCTTCGAATCAGGTGACGAGGTTCGGGTTATCGACGGCCCATTTACGAATTTTAACGGAACTGTTGAAGAAGTCAATCCCGAGAAGGGTAAAATTAAAGTATTAGTGAGCATCTTTGGAAGGGCAACACCGGTGGAGTTGGATTTTGTCCAAGTCTCCAAGCTCTGAGTTAGAAACTGCACCAGAGCGATGATTGAAACCGCCACGGTATGGTTCAATATGCCTTGGGGGCATTTCGGTTGACAAAGCAAATACATCGAGTACGAGGAGCGAGTATTCAGTATGGCAAAAAAAGTTATGGCAATGATCAAGTTGCAGGTTGAGGGTGGTAAAGCCAACCCGTCGCCGCCGATTGGGCCGGCTTTGGGACAGCACGGCGTCAATATCATGGATTTTTGCAAGGCATTTAATGCCCGAACGGCAGATGACACCGGTACAATTATACCCGTTGTTATTACAGTTTATCAGGACCGGTCATTTACGTTCATTACCAAGACGCCACCGGCTGCAGTGCTGCTGAAGAAAGCCGCCCAGATAGCCAAAGGCGCTGGCGATCCCAAGCGCGATCGGGTTGGAAAAGTGACGCGGGCGCAGGTGGAAGAAATTGCCAAGCAGAAAATGGTCGATCTAAATGCTAACGATCTGGCAGCCGCCTGCAAAATTATTGAAGGTACGGCGCGGAGTATGGGTATCGAAGTCGCTTGACCAATGGATGATCACAATAGTGTTTAACGACCGCTGACGTGGTGCGTTGCGATTGTAGTCAATTAAAAATCACGGACAAGGTGGGTAAAGAAAATGCCGAAGCGTGGTAAAAAATACCAGGAAGCCAAAAAGAAAATCACAGCTGTAAATAAATCTGACTTCAATGAAGCCGTTCAGGTCTCCATCGATTCGTCTTTTGCAAAATTTGATGAGACTATCGATGTGAGTGTCAAACTTGGCGTCGACCCGCGCCATGCTGATCAAATGGTGCGCGGATCGGTCGTGTTGCCGAACGGAACTGGCAAAGAAGTAAAAATTCTTGTGTTTGCCAAAGGGGAAAAGGAGAAAGAAGCGCTGGATGCCGGCGCTGATTTTGCCGGAGGAGACGACCTGATCGAAAAAATAAAGCAGGGTTGGTTGGGTTTCGATAAGGTTGTGGCGACCCCCGACATGATGGGGTCGGTCGGCAAGATAGGTAAAATCCTCGGGCCTAGGGGCCTCATGCCCAATGCCAAAACAGGAACGGTTACCTTCGATGTGGCGCGCGCTGTAGAGGAACTGAAAGCCGGCAAGATAGAATTCAGGGTTGAGAAGGCCGGTATCGTGCATGCCCCTATGGGAAAGGTCTCTTTTGGCGTCGATAAAATTGCTCAGAATCTCACCGCCTTCCTGGAAACCATTGTCCGCCTGAAGCCAGCCTCAAGCAAAGGCACTTATCTCAAGGGAATTGCGATTTCTACGACTATGGGCCCAGGAGTTAAAATCGATACGGCTTTAGTAAAAGAATTGGTCAAATAGGGTGACGGAAGTATGGCCCGCCGGGTGGGTTGAAATACCGCATTTTCTGGCGGGGCTGAAGGGCATAATACACGCCTTGGTTCTCAAGTCCTTAAAAGATAACCTTTTAATAAGCAATACGAACGACTATCTGTCAAAGACCGTAGGCACACAGTGTATGGCGAACAGGATGTGTTTAATCGGCGGTTGCCGGCCTACCGAGACAGGTTTGACACGTTGTGTCCGAATCCGAACAGATGTTCGTAACGGAAATTCTGTGCAGACCGTTTCCTCACGCCACCGTAAAAACAATCGCCATTCGCCATTAACACCAGTCCTTACCTCCGGTTGAATCGGATAAGGAGAGGAGGTGTATTCGTTTTGAAACTGGATGAAAAGAAAAAAATCGTCGAAGACCTGCGCGAGAAATTCTCAAAATCCAAAGTCCTAATCGTTACTGACTACAAGGGACTGGATGTGGAGACAATGACGGAACTGCGCAGGAAACTGCGGGAAGACCAGATCGATTACCAGGTGGTTAAAAACACCATGCTAATCAGAGCGGCTGAGGAGACAACTGTTGCGGCGATCAGGGACCAGTTCAAGGGGCCCAGTGCGATTGCGTTGAGCTTTGATGATCCGGTTTCGCCCGCAAAGATTCTGACCGAATTTGCCAAGAAGAATGAAAAGCTGGAAATCAAAGCCGGCATTATGGGAGACACAGTTCTTGACCTGGCGAGCATTAAGGCATTGGCGGCCCTGCCGTCTCGCGAGGCGTTGCTAAGTCAATTACTTTCAGTGATGGTCGGTGTACCGACCGGTTTTGTCAGAGTCTTAAACGGCGTCCCACAGCAGTTCATGAATGTACTGCTAGCGATAAAAGATCAGAAAGAAGCCGCATAGCTTGTGGACTCTTCCGCATTTTTTAACATCGATGTGATTGAACACTGTAAAAAAGTCTGAGGAGATATAAAATGGCGAATGTTACCAAAGAAGACGTGATTGAATTCATTTCGAACATGACGGTTCTGGAACTTTCCGAACTCATCAAAGAACTTGAAGAGAAATTCGGCGTCTCCGCTGCGGCACCAGTTGCAATGATGGCTGCCGGACCTGCCGGGGAAGGCGGGGCTGCGCAAGCGGAGGAAAAAACCGAGTTCGATGTCATGCTGGTGGCACACGGCGACAAGAAGATTCAGGTTATTAAGGAAGTCAGGGCCATAACCGGCCTTGGGTTGAAAGATGCCAAGGAACTCGTTGACAGTGTTCCCAAACCGGTCAAAGAGGGCGTACCGAAGGATGAGGCCGAAAAGATCAAGGCTCAACTGGAAGAAGCCGGCGCCCAGGTCGAGGTCAAGTAATTTCCTTGCCAAGCGCCGCAGAGAAAGGAAAGCCAATCTTCGGCGGGATGAAGGGACCTATCGTCATCCCGCCGGTTGTAAATAGACGGCCAATCTCCCAGAGGTTCAGACCGAACTCTCGGTAAGGACCCCTTGAGTCATGTAACCCCAAAAATACTGGAGTAAAAATGTCGGAAATATCCCTGGCAAACAAACGGATAAGAAAAAACTTCGGTAAAATCCGCAAGATTGTCGACATTCCAGATCTTATTGCAGTACAGAGAGAGTCATACAGGAGGCTGCTGCAAATGGATGTCCCTCCGGAAAAACGGGAGGATATCGGTCTGCAGGCAGTATTCCGATCCGTTTTTCCCATCAAAGATTTCACGGGAAGCGCTTCCCTGGAGTTTGTGTCGTACCGTTTTGCGGAGGTAAAGCACAGCGTGGAAGAGTGCATCCACCGGGGAATGACATACGAAATACCGTTGCGAATCACCGTTCGCCTCGTAGTGTATGATATGGACGCGGATACCGGAATCTCGAATATTCGCGACATAAAAGAGCAGGAGATTTATTTCGGCACCATACCGATGATGACCGAAAAGGGAACCTTCATCATCAATGGGACGGAACGGGTCGTGGTTAGCCAGTTACATCGCTCTTCCGGTGTGTTTTTCGATCACGACAAAGGCAAATCCCACTCGAGTGGGAAAATTATATACAGCTCAAGAATAATTCCCGTTAGAGGTTCCTGGATCGATATGGAAATCGATCCCAAGGATATCGTTTATATTCGGATTGATAGGCGACGGAAATTTCCGATTACGATTCTTTTCAAAGCCTTCGGCTACAGTGTCGAAGACCTGCTGACCTATTACTACAAATGCGAAAGAATCGTCATTGAGGGCAAGCGGATTTCAAAACGATTCAACCCCGAATTTTTGAAGGGTCAGCGCGCCAGCCGTGACATAAAAGATCCGGAGACAGGGGATGTATTGATTAAAAAAGGACGGATTTTTACCGCCCGTGCGGTCAAACGGCTGAAAACCGGTGGTGCCGGTTTGATACCTATTGGGCCGGAAGAGTTAAACGGCAGAGTATTCGCCAATACCATTTACTATCCTGATTCCGATTTGGCGGTTGTAAAGGCCAACGATACGGCAGATGAAGAAAATCTGGTCAAGCTCAGTAAAGCTGGAATCAACGAATTTGACGTGCTCTATGTCGATGGCAGCTCTAGCAGCGATTCGATTCGCAAAACCTTACTGGTTGATAAGGTTGAAGGCAAAGAAGAAGCCTTGATCGAAATATACCGGAGACTCCGGCCGGGTAACCCTGCGACGCCTGAAGTGGCCCAGGACTTCATCGACAACCTGTTTTTCAAACCCAACTATTACGACCTTTCGGGTGTCGGTCGACTGAAAATCAACCAGAGGCTCGACATTAAAACAATGATGAATCTTCGAATTCTGCGCAAAGAAGATATTCTGCTGACGACCAGGGCGCTCATTGAACTCAGGGACACCCAGGGGGTTGTCGATGATATCGACCACCTCGGAAATCGTAGAGTCCGCGCAGTCGGCGAATTGCTCGAAAACCAGTATCGGATCGGTCTGGTCCGCATGGAGCGGGCGATAAAGGAACGAATGAGTCTGCAGGAAGTGGATGCGTTGATGCCGCACGATTTGATCAATCCGAAGCCGGTTTCAGCGGTGGTCAAAGAATTTTTTGGCACCAGCCAGCTTTCTCAATTTATGGACCAGACCAATCCACTGTCGGAGACGACACATAAACGAAGACTCAGCGCTCTGGGGCCGGGCGGGTTGACGCGCGAGCGCGCTGGATTCGAAGTGCGTGACGTTCATCCGTCCCACTACGGTCGTATCTGTCCTATCGAAACGCCTGAGGGGCCCAACATCGGTCTGATCGTGTCTTTGAGCACTTATGCCCGGGTGAATAATTTCGGATTCATAGAAACACCTTACAGGGTCGTTAAGGATGCCAAGGTTACAAAAGAGGTAAAGTTTCTGGACGCATTCGAAGAAAAAGAACACCCCATTGCGCAGGCCAATGCACCGGTTGACGATAAGGACCGCTATGTAAATCCCATGGTAACTTCTCGTGTTGCTGGAGAGTTTATGATGACGCCGCGCGAAGAGATTGAACTGATGGACATCTCCCCCAACCAACTTGTGAGCGTATCGGCATCTCTGATACCGTTTTTGGAAAACGATGATGCCAACCGGGCGCTCATGGGGTCAAACATGCAACGCCAGGCGGTGCCTCTGCTAGTCAATGAGGCGCCCCTTGTCGGAACCGGAATCGAGGGGGTCGTCGCCAAAGATTCCGGAGTGACCATTGTTGCCCAGCGCGATGCTACGGTTGTAGACGTGGATGCCTCTCGGATCGTTCTCAAACACGATCCGTCGGAAAATCCAATGACAAAAGACGTCACGATCTACAACCTATCGAAATTCATCCGTAGTAACCAGAACACCTGTTTCAACCACCGCCCCATTGTACGTAACGGACAAAAAGTTAAGGCGGGAGAAATCATTGCCGATGGTCCGGCAACGGAAAAGGGCGAGTTGGCATTAGGTAAAAACGTCACCGTGGCTTTCATGCCCTGGGGAGGGTACAATTTCGAGGATTCCATCCTGGTCAGCGAACGGCTGGTCAGGGACGGGGTTTACACCTCTGTCCATATCGAAGAGTTCGAGGTGGTTGCCAGAGACACCAAGCTTGGCAAGGAGGACATCACCCGCGACATTCCGAACGTTGGAGAGGAAGCGCTTAAGAACCTCGATGATAGCGGAATTATCCGGTTGGGAGCCGAAGTTGTACCGGGCGATATCCTGGTCGGCAAGATTACACCGAAAGGTGAAACACAACTTTCGCCGGAAGAAAAGCTGTTGCGCGCCATCTTCGGAGAAAAAGCCGGTGATGTAAAAGATACGTCTCTGCGGGTTCCTCCCGGTATCCAGGGAACGGTTATTGATGCCAAGGTGTTTTCACGTCGCGGGGTCCAGAAGGACGATCGCACCCGTTTGATCGAAGATGAAGAGATCGCCAGTTTCGAAAAGGATCGGGATGATGAATTGGCCGTCATAGAAGATGTTGTGCGCGGTGAGCTCAAGCAGCTACTGGTGGGGGAAAAAGTGGAATCGGCCCTGAAAAAAGGGAAGAAAACCTTAGTGGCCAAAGGTGTAAAAGTTGATGGTGACACCTTTGATCAGATCCCGTTGGCCGTTGTGGAAAGCGTCGTCCTGAAAGACCCAAAGACGACTGAAAAGGTCCACGAACTACTGGATCGTTACCGGGATCAGAGCGAACTGACACGAATGGTGTTCGAGCAACAAGTCACCCGCTACGAAAAAGGAGACGATTTACCACCCGGTGTTATCAAACTCGTCAAGGTCTACGTTGCCATGAAACGAAAGCTTTCTGTTGGCGATAAAATGGCGGGGCGTCACGGAAATAAGGGCGTTGTCTCTAGAATTCTACCCATTGAAGATCTTCCTTATTTCAAGGACGGTAAACCGGTCGACATGGTTCTGAACCCCTTGGGCGTCCCTTCACGTATGAACGTCGGGCAGATTCTTGAAATTCACCTCGGACGGGCCTCCAAAACTCTTGGGGATCAATTGAACCTGTTGATTGAAGAACAAAAAATCAAAGCGTTGAGAGGTAAAATTAAAAAAATCTTCGAAGACGCTGAGGCTCAGAAATCGATCAAGGATTTCAGCGACGAAGAGATGATGACGTTTGCCATGCAATACAAAGACGGCGTGCATATGGCGACCCCGGTATTTGACGGCGCCAAAGAGGATGAAATAAAGAATCTGCTACAAGAGGCAGAGGTAAGCACCACCGGCCAGACAACCCTTTACGATGGACGCACTGGAGAGCCATTTAAGGAAAAAATTACCGTCGGCACCATGTACGTTCTGAAACTGCACCATTTGGTCGATGACAAGATTCACGCCCGGTCCATCGGTCCGTACTCGCTGGTGACCCAACAACCGCTCGGTGGCAAGGCGCAATTCGGCGGCCAGCGGCTTGGCGAGATGGAGGTTTGGGCGATGGAAGCTTATGGCGCTGCCTTCGCGCTGCAGGAGTTTCTGACAGTCAAATCGGATGACATGGCCGGTAGAACGCGAATGTACGAAAAGATCGTTAAAGGCCAGAATGTTCTGGAACCAGGGATCCCAGAGTCCTTCAGAGTAATGACCAAGGAACTCCAGGCTTTGGGGCTCGATATCGACCTTATCGAAGGAAAGGATTGATCGTCACCTGCAACTCCAGGAAGTGGCCGCAAGAATTCCATACCACAGGTGAAAGGGAATTAAACCATGATGGACACATTATACGATTTTTTCGCTAAACCGACAGACCCTAGAAAATACACCGGAATTAAGATTTCCCTGGCGTCTCCGGAGCAAATCCGGAAGTGGTCTTTCGGAGAAATAAAAAAGCCTGAAACTATTAATTATCGGACGTTCAAGCCCGAACGCGATGGGCTTTTTTGTGCCAAAATATTTGGTCCAACCAAGGATTACGAGTGTAATTGCGGTAAATACAAACGCATGAAACACCGTGGTGTGATTTGCGAGAAATGCGGTGTTGAAGTTATTCAGTCCAAGGTTCGGCGTGAACGAATGGCCCACATCGAGTTGGCAACGCCGGTTTCACATATTTGGTTTCTCAAAAGCCTTCCCAGTAAAATCGGTAATCTGCTGGATCTGACCCTCAAAAATATGGAGAAGGTCCTGTACTTCGACAGTTATATCGTCATCGATCCGCTAGAAACCGATCTCACGCGAGGCCAGTTGCTGACGGATGAAAATTACCACGACGCCCTCGACAAATACGGCGACAAATTCAAAGCGGGTATCGGTGCCGAAGCCGTTAAAGAAATGCTGGCCGATCTGGATCTGGATGAGATTTACAAAGAGTTGCGCCGTGATATCAGAGAAACCGGCTCTGTGGCCAAACGCCAGAAGCTTGCCAAACGGCTGAAGATCGTCGATGCATTTCGTAAATCCGGTGTCAACCCGATCTGGATGATTATGGATGTCATTCCGGTGCTGCCACCGGATCTCAGGCCGCTAGTGCCGCTGGAAGGCGGTCGTTTTGCCACATCCGATCTCAACGATCTCTACCGGCGGGTCATCAATCGCAACAACCGATTGAAGCGCCTGATCGATCTGAAGGCTCCCGATATTATCGTCCGCAACGAAAAAAGAATGCTCCAGGAATCTGTCGACGTTCTCTTTGATAACGGTCGCCACGGGAGGGTCATAACCGGTACCAACAAACGGCCGCTCAAATCTCTCAGTGACACGTTAAAGGGCAAGCAGGGGCGTTTCAGACAGAACCTGCTGGGCAAGCGGGTTGACTATTCCGGCCGGACGGTCATTACGGTCGGGCCCGATTTACGGCTGCATCAGTGCGGATTGCCCAAGGCCATGGCGCTGGAGCTTTTCAAACCATTTGTTTACTATCGGCTTGAGCAGAAAGGACTGGTGTCCACCGTCAAGAGTGCTAAAAAAATGGTCGAACGCGAGATTCCGGAAGTATGGGATACGCTGGATGAAGTTGTCAAAGAGTATCCGGTGATGCTGAACCGGGCACCCACTCTTCATCGGCTCGGCATCCAGGCTTTCGAGCCGATCCTTATTGAAGGCAAGGCGATTCAGTTGCATCCATTGGTGTGTACCGCATTCAATGCCGACTTTGACGGTGACCAGATGGCCGTGCACGTGCCACTCTCCGTGGAAGCCCAGATCGAAGCGCGGGTGTTGATGCTCTCCAGCAACAACATCCTGTCGCCAGCCAACGGGTCTCCGATCATTGTGCCCAGCCAGGACATCGTCTTGGGGCTTTACTACATGACCAGGGGCATACCGGCCCGCAGGGGCGATGGTGAATATTTCGCCAATTCCGAGGAGGTCAGGGTTGCCTACGACGACGGCAAGGTCGAATTACATGCCGAGATTTCCGTGCGTATGGATGGCAAACGTGTCGATACCACTGTCGGGCGAATTCTGTTGTGGGAAATCATTCCGGAGGAAGATATCTTTGACCTATGTCATATCATGGTGAAGGACATGCAGGAAGCAAGAAGCATCCATCGCAAACTTAAGGAGGGGGCCGACTTCACTGAAATGGTATCGACCCATTCCAAGAGTCCCGACAAAGGTAACGACGGCAATATCGGCCTCGTTAGAAAAGACGAGTTTGTCAACGCCTTTAATATCGACGAAGACACCGCCGACAAAGTTTACTACCTGAATATCGGAGATATCAGCGATGTGCTCACGGCTGATGGGAAGCATCACATTTTTAAAGTTTTGAAGCGACAACCGCCGATTCCCTTCGACGTGATCAACCGTGTGATGGACAAGAAAACGCTGCGGAATCTTGTGGATTACGTTTACCGTAATCTCGGCCCCAAAGCGACGGTCATTCTGTCCGACCGTCTCAAAGATACCGGTTATCGCTACTCGACGGAAGGTGGCTTGTCCATTTCAATCGATGCCATGATTACGCCCGATTCAAAGTGGACGCTTTTGAAAGAGGCCGAGAAACAGGTGGAGGAAATTGGCCGGCAGTACACCGAGGGCCTGATTACCCAGGGCGAAAAATACAACAAAGTCGTGGACATCTGGGCCAAAGCCACCGACGACGTGGCCAACGAAATGATGGAGGCCATGCGACTGGCACCGGTGAACGACTCTGCGGGTAACCCGGTTATGGACGAGAACGGGGCTCCCATTATCTCAGAAAGCTTCAACCCGATATTCATGATGGCCGACTCCGGTGCCCGGGGCAGCAAGGACCAGATGCGTCAGCTTGCCGGAATGCGGGGTCTGATGGCCAAACCTTCTGGAGAGATCATCGAAACGCCGATTACATCCAACTTCAGGGAAGGGCTGTCAGTGTTGCAGTATTTTATTTCGACCCACGGTGCCCGCAAAGGATTGGCGGATACGGCACTGAAGACAGCCAACTCGGGTTATCTCACCCGTCGTCTCGCAGACGTCGCGCAGGACTGCATTGTCATGGAAGATGACTGCGGAACCCGCATGGGCGTCGAGGTCGGGCCGTTGATGGAAGGCGGTGAGGTGATTCAGCGAATCGGAGAACGTGTGTTGGGGCGGGTGACTGCAGAAGATGTCATCGATCCTTTCACCGAGGAGATCATTGTACCGGCCAATCACCAAATTGATGAAGCTACCGTTCAACGGGTTGAAGAAGCCGGCCTGACAAACATCAAAATCCGCTCCGTATTGACCTGCAGGACGAAAACCGGTGTATGTGCTCACTGTTACGGACGCGATCTGGCCCACGGTCAGACTGTGGAACATGGCCAGGCTGTCGGTATCCTGGCCGCGCAGTCAATCGGTGAACCCGGAACCCAGCTGACGATGCGGACCTTTCACATCGGTGGTACAGCCAGTCGACGCGTTGAGCAGGCTGATATCCGCGCCCGGGTCGACGGCAAGATAAAATTCGTCGATCTGCGCGTTGCCAATAATTCCGATGGGCAGGATGTGGTCATGAATCGCCGGGGGGGTAAGTTTACAATCGTCAACGAGAAGGGCCGTGAACTGGAAAGCTTTCCGGTTATATACGGCGCTCACTTGCTCGTCCAGGATGGCATGGCGGTGAAAGCGGGCGATCTCCTGGCGACCTGGGATCCTTTCACAACACCAATCCTTACCGAAGTCAATGGCAGCGTGAAATTTGGAGATATCATTCGCGGAAAGACGATGCAGGAGAAGGTCGACCCTGTAACTGGTAAGTCGAGCCAAACAGTCATCGAATCCAAGACGACCGAGGAACGGCCGCGGATCTCCATTAAGGGCCAGGACGGAAAAACCGTTAAACTGCCGGCGTCGAACGCCATGGCTCGCTACATGCTGCCGATTGATGCCATCATGCTGGTTGAAGAGGGCGATGCCGTCAAGGCCGGTGACATTGTGGCCAAGTTGCCTCGAGCAACCACTAAAACGAAGGATATCACAGGCGGTTTGCCGCGAGTGGCCGAGCTGTTTGAAGTCAGGAAACCGAAGGAAGTGGCTATTCTGAGTGAAATCGATGGTTATGTTTCGATCGCCAAGGGCACAAAGAAGGGCAAACAGAAGGTTACTATCAGTCCTGTTGACGGTGTTGGTGAGACGAAGGACTACCTTATTCCACGCGGAAAACACATCAACGTCATCGAGGGCGATTACGTGCGCGCCGGCGAGCCATTGATCGGTGGATCGGCCGTACCGCAGGATATTCTCAACATAAAGGGCGAAGTAGACCTCGCGCGTTACCTGGTGGACGAAGTTCAGGAAGTCTACCGCCTGCAGGGCGTGCGCATTAACGACAAACATATCGAAGTCATTGTGCGCCAGATGATGCGACGGGTCAAAGTCGTTGAAGTCGGCGATACAGAATTTATTACAGAGGAACAGGTGGACAGGGTTCGATTTGACGAGCAGAACCGCGCTGTCATCATGCAAGGTGGAAAACCAGCGGTTGCCGAACCGCTTATCCTTGGGATTACAAAGGCATCGCTCAGCACTGACAGTTTCATTTCCGCCGCTTCCTTTCAGGAAACCACCAAAGTGCTTACCGACGCATCCATTTCCGGTGCGGTGGATTTCCTGAAAGGTTTGAAGGAGAACGTCATCATGGGGCGCCTCATTCCCGCCGGGACAGGTGTTGCCACATATCACGATGTCGGCATTAAAGTTGTCGATGACATCTGATCGACCGTCGTAAATTTTGATGTTGCGGCGGACAAGGAGGGGTGCTTTTCTGAGGATCTCGAAAAAGAGTTTCCGCGGTCACTAAAAACCGCCAAACCAGTAAAGAAAAAACTTGACATCGGATAGGCGACTGTATACAAATTGCCCTTTTACCATTCCTTGAAAAAGTGCCGTTACCAGACAATAAGCAAGAGGTAGATATGCCGACCATCAATCAGTTAGTGCGTAAGGGGAGAAAGCGGGCCAAGAAGAAGACCAACACCCCGGCTCTCAAAGGTGCGCCCCAGAAAAGAGGTGTCTGCACACGTGTGTACACCTCGACACCAAAGAAACCGAACTCAGCGCTGCGGAAGGTCGCTCGTGTGAGACTGACGACAGGTATCGAGGTGACCGCTTACATTCCAGGTATCGGTCATAATCTTCAGGAGCATTCGGTGGTCTTAGTGCGAGGTGGACGCGTCAAAGATCTTCCTGGTGTCAGATACCATATCGTCAGGGGCACGCTGGACACTCTCGGCGTTGCAGATCGTCGACAGGGACGGTCCAAATACGGGGCCAAGAAGCCGAAATAATCCGGGCGCTAAAAGTCCGATAGCGTGAGGCCGACAGGTCAACCGCCAGTTGTAAAGTTGTAAGACGGTGCGCATTTAGATAAAAACCGATTATATCACGAATTAATGGTGTAGCGTATGCCGAGAAGAAGAGAAGTACCTGTCAGAAAAATCAACCCTGATCCCAAATACAATAGCGAACTGGTTGCCAAGTTTATCCGCAAAATTATGCGAGATGGTAAAAAGAGCGTGGCAGAAAGCATTCTATATGATGCATTCAACGTGATTGAAGACAAAACCAAACAACCCCCGCTAAAGGTATTCGAACAAGCATTGGAGAACATTAAGCCGATTATAGAAGTAAAATCTCGCCGGGTTGGCGGTTCGACGTACCAGGTTCCGACCGAAATTCGACCCAGCCGGCGAACGGCACTTGGTATCCGGTGGTTGATTGAGTTTTCGCGCAAACGACCCGAAAAGGGTATGGCTAAAAAATTGGCCGGAGAACTCATGGATGCCGCCAACAACCGGGGCGCTGCTGCGAAGAAAAAAGAGGATACCCACAAGATGGCCGAGGCGAACAAGGCCTTTGCCCACTTCCGCTGGTAAATGGCGGAGGGCAAGGTGGCAATGTGACTTTTGCCTGTCATAATGGACACTTTGCACTTTGCTTTTTACGGTTCAATAAGGGGAGGACGAAAAGATGGCGAAGCAGAAGTTTGAGCGGACGAAGCCGCACGTGAATGTAGGAACGATCGGTCACATCGATCATGGCAAGACGACGTTGACGGCGGCGATCACCAAGCACATGGGGTTGAAGGGGATGGCGAATTTCGTGCCGTTTGATCAGATCGACAAGGCGCCAGAGGAGAAGGAACGAGGTATAACGATTGCGACGGCGCATGTTGAATACGAGACAGCCAACCGTCATTATGCGCATGTGGATTGTCCGGGACACGCGGACTATATCAAGAATATGATCACCGGAGCGGCGCAGATGGACGGAGCGATACTGGTGGTGGGTGCCGACGACGGCCCGATGCCCCAGACCCGAGAGCACATACTGCTGGCGCGTCAGGTCGGGGTTCCGCGGATCGTGGTATTTTTGAACAAGTGCGACATGGTGGATGACGAGGAGTTGATCGAGTTGGTGGAGTTGGAGTTGCGGGAACTGTTGGACAAGTATGAGTTTCCCGGAGACGACACGCCGATCATCCGGGGCAGTGCGCTAAAGGCGTTGGAGAGCGACGATGTTGACAGTGCCGAGGCCAAGTGCGTATTTGAGTTGATGGATGCGATCGATGCGTTTATTCCCGAGCCGCAGCGCGACATCGAGAAGCCGTTTTTGATGCCGATCGAGGATGTATTCAGTATATCGGGTCGAGGCACGGTGGTGACGGGTCGTGTGGAGCGAGGGATAGTGAAGGTCGGCGAAGATGTTGAGATCGTGGGAATCCGTCCGACGCTCAAGACGGTGTGCACGGGCGTAGAGATGTTCCGCAAGCTGTTGGACGAGGGTCGAGCGGGAGACAACATCGGGGTGTTGTTGCGCGGAACCAAGCGGGATGAGGTGGAGCGCGGGCAGGTGGTGTCCAAGCCCGGATCAATCACGCCGCACACCAAGTTCAAGGCCGAGGTGTACATCTTGAGCAAGGAGGAGGGTGGTCGTCACACGCCATTTTTCAATGGTTATCGGCCGCAGTTTTATTTTCGGACAACGGATGTGACCGGGGTGTTGACGCTTCCCGAGGGAGTGGAGATGGTGATGCCCGGAGACAATGTAACGATCGAGGCGGAGCTGATCACGCCGATCGCCATGGAGAAGGAAGTGCGGTTTGCGATCCGCGAAGGCGGACGAACCGTCGGAGCCGGCGTCGTCAGTGATATCATTGAATAGCGGACCTAGCGGTGGAAGATTACCTAAATGATAGCGAACACAAAAATTAGAATCAGGCTGAAAGCGTACGATCACAAACTATTGGATCAATCCGTCACGGATATCGTCGACACGGCCAATAAGACCGGGGCCAAAGTCGTCGGGCCGATTCCATTGCCGACACAAATTAACAAGTATTGCGTTTTGAGGTCGCCTCACATCGACAAAAAGTCCCGCGAGCAGTTCGAAATGCGTACCCATAAGCGTTTGTTGGATATTATAGAACCGACCCAGCAAACGGTGGACGCCCTCATGCAGTTGGATCTATCACCAGGTGTCGACGTCGAGATCAAGCTATAGCATAAGCTTTGAGAATATCGGCTCAATTCACGGGTAGTCAAACGTTGTGTGAACAATGAGAATTACCTGTCGGGATGCGGTTGGCCGCTTGGTTTACAGAATGCACCGGACGGCAGTTAATGATGTATAGAAGGGTTGGTCACGGATATGTGCAAGGGATTGATGGGAAGAAAACTGGGAATGACAGGGTTTTTTACCCCCCGAGGCGAGTTGGTGCCGGTTACGGTGGTGGAGGCGGGGCCCTGCATTGTTACTCAGATAAAAACGGTTGCCAGGGATGGGTACGATGCTCTTCAACTTGGGTTTGGAGAGAGGAAGGCCAAACGTATCAATAAACCGATGCGTGGACACTTGAAAGGCAGCGGCGCTAACGCATTTGCCTCTGTGCGCGAGGTCCCAGTGGACAACCCGGAAGAGTATGCACTCGGCCAGCAGGTAACTCTGGATCTGTTCAGCATCGGCGAACGGGTGGATATCGTTGGAACGACAAAAGGTAGAGGTTTTGCAGGCGTTATCAAGCGTCACGGTTTTCACCGCGGTCCTGCCGGTCATGGCAGTAAAAACGTCAGGCCGCCCGGGTCGATCGGATGCAGTGCATCGCCCTCGAAGGTTATCAAAGGTAAAAAGATGCCCGGACACTACGGTACAGACAAGCAGACCGTACGCAACATTGAAATCGTCGACATTCGCCCCGAGGAGAATCTGATTTTTTTAAAGGGGGCAGTGCCGGGTAGTGCTTCCAGTCCGGTAATGGTGAAAAAGTTAAAATTTGCAGTGCAGAACTCATGATTCTATAACGAGGTTCCATCACGGGCCGCTCGAATGACAGGATCAGTCGCCTTCGAGCGGCTGCCCGCAGCTTAGGGGAATCTTAGTGGGGATAACCATGGCAGTGATCAATGTATTGAATAGTAAAGGGAAAAAGGTTTCCGAGCGGGAACTCTCTGACGCCCTCTTCAACGTTCCGCCCAAGTCGGGAGTGCTTCACGAGGTGGTAACCGCGCAGCTTGCCGGCCGTCGTGTGGGTAGCGCTTCAACCAAGCAGCGTGGCGAAATTCGAGGCAGTACGCGAAAGCTCTTCAGGCAGAAGGGGACTGGCAGGGCTCGCCGTGGTGACATTAAGTCTCCACTTTTGCGCGGCGGCGGTGTGGTATTCGGCCCGAAACCGCGATCCTATGCCTATAAGGTGCCCAAAAAAGTAAGACGGCTGGCGCTGAAGATGGCCCTGACTTGCAAACTGCAGGACAACGAGCTGGTTGTGCTTGATAATATTGACCTGGCACAGGTGAAAACCAAAGATTTCATCGATATTATCCGAGCGCTAAAAGTCGACAATGCACTGATAGTGACGGATCAAAAAAACGAAACACTTGAGCTTTCATCCCGGAATGTACCCAACATAAAGGTACTCAGAAGCGAAGGGCTGAATGTTTACGATATCCTCAAATATAAAAACCTGGTTCTGGTGGAGCCTGCAATCAATGACATCGAAGGGAGGCTGCTGGCATGACGATGCAATATGACATCATCAGGAGGCCTCTGGTCACGGAAAAAACCAATATTCAGAAGGAAGCCGCGAATCAGGTCACTTTCGAGGTCGATCGAAAAGCGAACCGGATAGAAATTCGAAGAGCGATTGAGCGGATTTTTGACGTCAAGGTCGAAAATGTGAGGACCATGCAAGTCAAAGGCAAGATCAAACGCAGAGGTCGTTTCCTTGGCAAGCGCCGGGATTGGAAGAAAGCCGTTGTGACCTTGAAGCCCGGCGAGCGGATCGAATTTTTCGAAGGGGTTTAAGCGCTGGCCAGAATGAGGGTATTAATTAATAGGAATGAAGACAATAGGTCTTCGGTCTTAGGAGCAAGGCATGGGCGTAAGAAAAGTAAAACCGACATCACCGGGGAGACGGTTCCAGGGATATTCAGGGTTCGAGGAGATATCCAGAACCACTCCGGAAAAAAGTTTACTGCGACCTCTTTCAAAGAGTGGCGGACGTAATGCCAGGGGGCGCATTACTTGCCGGCATCGTGGAGGCGGTCATAAACGGCACTATCGTATTATCGATTTCAAACGGGATAAAACCGGTATTCCGGCAAAGGTCGCCACAATTGAATACGATCCAAACCGGAGCGCACGGATCGCGCTGCTGCACTATGTCGATGGTGAAAAACGATACATATTGGCCCCGCTCAAGCTGAACGTGGGCGATATGGTGGAGTCAGGCCCTAAAGCTGACATAAAACCCGGTAACGCGTTGCCGCTGCGCAACATCCCGCTGGGTACTCATATTCACAACGTTGAGTTACGGGTCGGGTGCGGTGGACAGGTTGTCCGCAGTGCCGGGACTTTTGCCCAATTAATGGCAAAAGAGGAACGTTATGCATTGATCAAGCTCCCTTCGGGGGAAGTCCGAATGGTTCTGTTGAACTGTCAGGCCACTATTGGTCAACTCGGAAACGTTGAGCATGAAAACATTTCCGCCGGTAAGGCCGGCCGGACGCGCTGGCTCGGACGCCGACCCCAGGTCCGGGGGGTGGCAATGAATCCGGTTGATCATCCAATGGGTGGCGGCGAAGGGCGCTCTTCGGGAGGGCGTCATCCTTGTAGCCCCTGGGGAGTGCCTTCAAAAGGATATAAAACCAGAAAGCGGACCAAACGTAGCAACCGCTTGATTGTAAAGCGGCGCACCAAATAATGGGCCAGCAAAGCTGCGATAGCTTACGCTGACATACGGTGCGCGATCACACCCAGAAAAAGTATGCGCGGCCTGCCGTAAAAATAAAATTACGCCAGGCATACAGCCTGATAGGAGAGAATATGCCACGCTCGTTGAAAAAAGGACCTTATGTCGAACCGAAATTGATGCTAAAGGTCGCTGAGGCCCAGAACAGCCGTAGTAACAGGGTCATCAAGACCTGGTCTCGTCGGTCGACAATCGTGCCGGAGATGGTCGGCATCACCTTGGCTGTTCATAATGGCAAAAAGTTTGTACCGGTTTTCATTTCCGAAAACATGGTCGGTCACAAATTGGGAGAGTTTTCGCCTACCAGGACGTTCTACGGTCATGCAGGGTCCAAAAAATCGTCACTGAGGTAACAACCCATAGGCAAACTGCGGCTGCAATCGTGATAACAACCCGCAGCCCTTGTGATTCACATTGTCGTTATTTGACGACAAAAAAAGGTTAAAGGACGCGTCGCACGATGGAGGTTAGAGCTGTCACAAAGTACGCACGCATTTCTCCCAGCAAGGTCCGTTTTCTGGTTGACGCCATTAAGGGCCAACCGGTGGAAGCGGCTCTCAACGCTCTGAAGTTCATGCCGATGAAAGCGGCCGGGATTGTCGAGAAAACGTTGCGCAGTGCCGTTGCCAACGCGGATCAGAACTCCGAGATTGATGTAGATAATCTCGTGGTGAGCAACATCCTTGCCGATCAGGGGCCAACCCTGAAGCGTTTCCGGGCAAGGGCACGCGGCCGGGGAGCGCGGATACTGAAGAGAACCAGTCATATCACTGTCATTTTGGCAGAGCAATCGGCGAGATAAGCCAGAGGAGGTAACAGCTTGGGCCAGAAAGTTAATCCGATCGGATTGAGATTAGGGATTGTCAAGACGTGGGAATCACGCTGGTACGCAGACAAGAACTACGCCGATTACATATTTGAAGACCACAAGATCAGGCGCTACGTAAAAAAGAAGCTTTATCATGCCGGTGTTTCCCGGATTGAAATCGAACGCTCTTCCAAACGGATCAGGCTGAGAATATTTACCTCCAGACCGGGGATTGTCATAGGGAAAAAGGGTTCGGAGATTTCACTGCTCAAGCAGGAAATTGAGGAGATGGTCGATCACGAGGTGATGATAGACATTCAGGAAATACGAAAACCCGAAATTGACGCTCAGCTCGTGGCTGAAAATATCGCGCTTCAAATCGTGCGGCGAGTGGCTTTCAGGCGAGCGATGAAACGTGGCGTGTCTTCTGCTATGCGCTTCGGCGCCCAAGGCGTCAAGGTCATATGTGCCGGCCGGTTGGGTGGTGCAGAAATGGCCAGGCGCGAATGGTATAGGGAGGGCCGTGTGCCATTGCACACCCTGCGGGCTGATATCGATTATGGATTTACCACTGCTAGAACGACATATGGTGCCATTGGCGTTAAGGTTTTTATATTCAAGGGCGAGGTCCTTAAAAAAGACCAAATTGATTACGAAAATCAATAAGCGTAAGGCAGCATTTTAGTTGCCATCCGGTGCATACGTCAAGGCGACACAAGATGATGAGGGGACCCCAGCAAGCCCCACTTGAAACAGGAGTCACAGCAAATGCTTAGCCCCAAGAAAGTAAAATTTAGAAAACAGCAGAAAGGCAGAATGAAGGGCACCTCTCGTAGAGGCAGTCATCTTAATTTTGGACAATATGGTTTGCAGGCTGTCGATTGCGGTTGGATTTCTTCGCGCCAGATCGAGGCTGCCCGGATCGCGATGACGCGTCATGTTAAAAGGGGAGCGAGAATCTGGATCCGAATTTTTCCGGACAAACCAATTACCAAAAAGCCTGCTGAGGTGCGTATGGGCAAAGGGAAAGGGGCTCCGGAAGGTTGGGTCGCGGTCATTCGGCCCGGTCGAATTCTTTATGAGATGGAAGGTGTTTCACGGGAAGTCGCCATGGAAGCTTTCCGGCTGGCAGCGCACAAGCTTGCGGTTAAGACGAAATTTGTGGAAAGGAGCTTAGCAGCATGAAAGCCAGTGATATTAGGGTGATGAGCCGGTCAGAAAAACGGGCGAAAGAGACCGAATTGAAACAGGAACTATTTAACCTGAGGTTTCAACACGCGACCGGACAACTCGAAAACCCTCAGAAACTCAAACAGGCCAAACGTGACATCGCACGGGTGCAGACCATCATCCGAGAAGAAGCGCTGTCCACGCGCCAAAACGAAAACCAACAAACGGATAAGTAGTCTAGCTGCCATGAAAAAACGTGGAATGAAAAGACAAATGATCGGCATCGTTGTCAGTGACAAGATGGAAAAAACAATCGTCGTACAAACGGAAAGACTGGTTAAACACCGAATGTACCACAAGTATATCCGGAGGCGATCCAAGTTTGCCGCCCATGACGCCGATAATTCGTGTCGTACCGGTGATAAGGTGCTGATTACTGAATCACGACCGCTAAGCAGAACCAAGCGGTGGCAGGTCAGCAAAATACTGAAAAAGGCCGTTTGAATTAGAGGGGCTCAATAGCAATGATCCAGACAGAGACGAGACTGACGGTGGCGGATAACTCCGGTGCGAAAGTACTAAGCTGTATTAAGGTCTTGGGTGGAACGCGCAGGCGCTACGCCAGAATAGGGGATATCGTTGTTGTGACCGTCAAGGAAGCAATTCCGAACGCAAAGGTCAAAAAGGGAGATGTCCTCAAAGCTGTGATTGTGCGCACCAAGAAAGAAATTAAACGACCGGACGGTTCCTTTATCCGTTTCGACGACAATTCAGCCGTGCTCATATCAGGTAGCAAGGAACCCATAGGCACACGCATATTTGGGCCGGTTGCAAGAGAACTGCGTGCCAAGAAATTTATGAAGATCATTTCGTTGGCTCCTGAAGTCATCTAAGAATCGGGTCAGCAGGTGGAGAGAGCGTTGATGAACACGAGCAAATGCAGATTAAAGAGAGACGACAAGGTCAAGGTCGTTGCCGGAAAGGACAAGGGCAAGATCGGTAAAGTTCTGAAGGTTAACAACAAGAAAAATAGAGTCCTTGTCGAAAACGTAAACATGGTCAAACGGCATTCACGGCCATCAGCACAGAACCGGCAAGGCGGGATTGTCGAAGGTGAGGCAGCGATCCACTGGTCGAATCTGATGCTTATGTGCAGCAAGTGCATGTCTCCGACGCGTATCAAAATGCAGCGTCTAGAGAACGGAAAAAAAGTGCGGGCCTGCAGCAAGTGTGACGAGATTATCGACAGTTAAGTGGAGGAATTTAATGCCCCAGCTAAAACAATACTATCATGAAACGGTCGTGCCCCAACTAAAAGAGGCCTTTAAGTACAATAACGTCATGCAGGTCCCCAAACTCGATAAGATTACGTTGAATATGGGATTAGGGGAAGCGATTCAAAATATTAAGATTCTTGATTCGGCGGTTGAAGAACTTCAGGCGATTGCCGGCCAGCGTCCGGTCATCACTCGTGCCAGACGATCGATTGCTGCCTTCAAACTGCGTACTGGAATGCCCATCGGCTGCATGGTTACATTGCGGCATGATCGGATGTACGATTTCTACACTAAGCTCGTGAATATCGCGTTGCCGAGAGTCAGGGATTTCCGAGGACTTTCGCCCAAAGCCATGGATGGCTCTGGAAATTACAGTCTCGGAATAAAGGAACAGATTATTTTTCCGGAGATTGATTACGATAAAATAGATAAGATCAAAGGGTTGAATGTTTCTATCGTGACCACCGCCGGGACTGACGCGGAAGGCCGGGAATTGCTTCGTCTGCTGGGTATGCCGTTCAGGAATTAATGTATTTTTATCCGGGATCCCGGTTTCCGGTTATTAAAGGAGGATGGTTTGGCCAAAAAGTCGCTCAAATTAAAAGCTATACGTAAACCAAAGTTCAATGTGCGGGCTTACAACCGTTGCCCCGTTTGTGGTAGACCGCGGGGTTACATGAGGAAATTTGGGTTATGTAGGATTTGCTTTCGCGATTTTGCTTCCCATGGAAAACTTCCCGGGGTCATCAAGTCGAGTTGGTAGCGTTTACCGGGAATTTCTATATTGTTGAGCTCCGGTAGGCAGGTGTATTATACAACTGCCCGGGTTGATTAAGCTACTCAGGATCAGGACTCAAGCAAGCTTGAATTGACGTACCCCATATCATCAGATACACGACGGTAATTGCGGAGATAAAATTATGACGATGAGTGATCCGATTGCGGACATGCTGACACGCATCAGAAACGCTGCGAAAGCCAGGTTCAACAGCGTTGACATTCCCGGTTCGAATCTTAAGACAGAACTGGCCAAAATTATGAAGACCGAGGGCTTCATTCGGAACTATAAATTCATTAAAGACGGTAAACAAGGCATTCTTCGGGTGTACCTCAAGTACGGGCAGAATCAGGAAAGCGTCTTCCTGGGCCTTTCGCGTATCAGCAAGCCAAGCCGGCGTATCTACCTGCGGGGCAAAGACGTCAAGCCCGTTATGAATGGTATGGGGCTTTCGGTTCTTTCCACCTCGAAGGGCCTGATGACAGATAAACAGGCCCGGGCTGAAAACGTCGGCGGTGAACATATTTGCGATCTCTGGTAACCGTTTGAGTTTTGTGTTCTGTTGTTTTTGTTCAATACCGTTTGCGTGGTTTTGAACAGCATGAAGGAGTTGATATATGTCGCGCGTAGGCAAGAAACCGATTTCGATACCTGAAAAAGTTAAAATCTCTTACCAAAGTGGAGAGCTGACGGTTCAGGGGCAGAAGGGCAAGTTGAGTCGTTCCATTCATCCCTCGGTAACGCTGAAGATGACAGAGGGTGTGATTGCAGTGGAGCCGTTGAAAACTGATAAGAAAAGCCAGGCCTTTCGCGGGCTGACACGCAGTTTGATTCAGAATATGGTGACCGGTGTGGACGCCGGTTTTGAGCGGGTGCTTGAAATTAATGGTATCGGCTATCGTGCTGAGGTCAAGGGCAATACGATTGTACTCAATTTGGGGTACTCACATCCTATCGATTTTCAACTGCCGGAGGGTATCTCCGCCAGTGTGGAACGCAACAATGTGATTAAGCTTTCCGGAATCGACAAGGAGTTACTCGGCCAGACCGCGGCGTCCATCCGCCGGTTGCGGCCACCGGAGCCATACAAGGGCAAAGGTATTAAATACGCGGAGGAGTTCATTCGGCGCAAGGCCGGGAAGACAGGCACCAAATAGTCCGATCTTGGCTTTGTGTTGTGTGGCCGGAGGATAATTTTCAATTAAATCAACAATACGGATCAAACAACACGCGGGATACTTAACGATGGGTTCGGTAAATACAAAAAAAGCGGCACGATTAAAAAGAAAAAAGAGAATCAGAAAGAAAATTCTCGGAACAACAGACAGACCGAGATTGACAGTCTTTCGAAGCGCCCGACATATTTATGCCCAGGTCATCGACGATTTGAGCGGTCAGACCGTGGTAGCTGCATCGAGCTGCCGAGAAAACCTTTAAGGAAGGTTCTGAGGCCGGCAAGAAATCTGCAGTTGCCAACCAGATTGGCAAATTGATCGCGGAGCGGGCAATTGGAAAAGGTGTCAAAAGTGTCGTTTTCGATCGCAACGGTTTTCTTTACCACGGCCGTGTTAAAGCGGTGTCGGAAGGTGCGCGAGAAGGCGGTCTAGAATTTTAAGGCGGGTTATCTTTGAGAGCGGATAAAGGAGGCGAGTCCTTGTATAAACAGGATACAGACGAACATCAATTGATAGATAAAGTAGTCCATATCAATCGCGTGGCAAAGGTTGTCAAGGGCGGTCGTAGATTCAGTTTCAGCGCAATCGTCGTCGTCGGTGATGGGAACGGAAGTGTTGGCTGCGGTTTAGGGAAGGCCGGCGAGGTGCCCGAAGCGATCCGAAAAGGCGTGGAGAAAGCCAAAAAGAATATGATCGACGTACCACTGGTTGAAGGCACAGTTCCTTACGAAACCCTGGGCAGATTCGGAGCCGGAAAGGTTATGTTGAAACCGGCTTCTGCGGGTACCGGGCTTATTGCCGGTGGTGCCGTGCGGGCCGTTCTCGAGGCGGCAGGGGTGCAGAATATTCTCACCAAGTGTATGGGATCCCACAACCCACACAACGTGGTTAAAGCAACCATCGATGGCCTTCAGCAGCTTCAGAGCCGGGAGCAGGTTGCCAACCGCCGCGGCGTAAGCGTCGAGGAACTGTAATTAACGGCTCATTTGCAACCTTTTCCCAAAGGTTAGCGCCCGAATATGGCCGGAAGGGGTTAGATTGATGTCAGGGAAACTGAAAATTACACTGGTAAAAAGTATGATCGGCAGGCCGGAGAAGCATCGCCAGGTCCTGCGGGGTTTAGGACTGAAAAAGGTTAACAGGAGTGTGCTGCGCGAAAACACACCGGCAATACGTGGCATGGTCAACGCGGTATCGCATCTCGTAACGGCCGAGGAGGTGACCAATGAGGCTTAATGATTTGGCACCGACCCCCGGTGCACGTAAGGCTCGCAAACGCATCGGGCGTGGCGTCGGTTCAGGCTGGGGCAAAACCGCCGGCAGGGGTTCGAACGGCCAAAATAGCCGCTCTGGTGGCGGTGTCCGGCCGGGTTATGAAGGCGGTCAAATGCCGATACACCGCCGCTTGCCGAAACGTGGATTCAAGAATATTTTCAAAAAAATATACGCCATTGTCAATGTTCGGGATTTGGAAAAATTTGAAAGCGGCAGTGTTGTTGACGAAATCGCTTTGGTCCGTGCCGGGCTGGTCAAAGGAAAGCGTGACGGTGTCAAACTCCTCGGGCAAGGTGAGATCAACATGCCTCTCACGGTTAAAGTCCATATGATCAGCCGGAGTGCCCGGGTCAAAATTGAATCAGCTGGCGGCACTGTAGAGGTTCTGTAATTATGATCAGCAAAGGGTTCGGCAACATATTTAAAATTCCCGAGCTGAAGCGGAGGATTTTGTACACCCTTGCGCTTCTGGTGGTCTATCGAATCGGAGTGCATGTCCCGGTACCGGGGATTGACGCCGTCGCTCTGGCGGAAATTTTCGATCGGGCCAAAGGAACGATCCTTGGAATATTCAACATGTTTTCCGGCGGCGCCCTTGAAAGGTTGTCGGTGTTTGCCCTGGGTATCATGCCCTACATCAGCGCGTCGATTATCCTTCAGTTGATGACGGTTGTCATTCCTCATCTGGAGCAGTTGAAAAAGGAAGGCGAGCAGGGACGCAAGAAAATCACACAGTACACGCGTTACGGGACTGTTATTCTAAGTATTATTCAGGGGTTCGGTATCAGTGTCGGATTAGAAAGAATGGGCGCCGTCGTCGATCCCGGATGGGGGTTTCGACTGATGTCTGTCCTCACCTTAACCGCCGGGACAGCCTTTATCATGTGGCTTGGGGAACAGATTACGGAACGAGGGATTGGAAACGGGATCTCATTAATCATATTTGCTGGCATTGTTGCCAGAATGCCGACCGCAATAGGAAATACATTTCGTCTGGTTTCGACGGGCGCAATGAACATATTCCCGATTATCATCCTTGTCGTTCTGATGGTCGCCGTCATTGCCGCTATTATTTTTGTCGAACAAGGGCAGCGTCGGATCCCGGTGCAATATGCCAAGCGGGTGGTGGGAAGGCGGATGTACGGTGGGCAGAGCACTCATTTACCATTGAAAATCAATATGTCGGGAGTTATTCCACCGATTTTCGCTTCATCCATCATGATGTTTCCGGCGACGATTACCAGTTTCATCACCATACCATGGATTCAGAACATCGTTTCGGCGTTGACACCCGGCAACCCCGTTTATGAATTGTTGTTTGTGGGTATGATATTCTTTTTCTGCTACTTTTATACCGCCGTTACGTTTAACCCGGTGGATGTCGCCGATAACATGAAAAAACAGGGCGGTTACATTCCCGGAATACGGCCGGGGAAAAGGACGGCAGACTATATTGACCGGGTTCTGACCCGGATAACACTTGGCGGCGCCCTTTATGTTTCGATCGTTTGTGTCTTGCCGTCGGTTCTTATTACGCGCTTTAACGTTCCTTTCTATTTCGGCGGGACGGCCCTGTTGATCGTCGTCGGGGTCGCTATCGATACGGTCGCACAAATGGAATCACATATGCTCAGCCGACATTACGAGGGATTCTTGAAAAAATCCGGTGGCAAGGTCAAAGGACGCTGATAACCGCGGCGTTATCAATGGGGTATTAGCCAGGGAGGCTCGATGGCGAAAGAAGAAGCCATAAAGGTTGAAGGTACAGTTCTGGAGACATTGCCCAACGCAATGTTTAAGGTAGAACTCGAAAACAAGCACCAGGTTCTTGCGCATATTTCCGGTAAGATGAGAATGCATTTCATCAAAATTCTTCCGGGCGACAAGGTCACGGTAGAATTGTCACCCTATGACCTGAGTCGAGGTAGAATTACATACCGGTCAAAATAGTCGATCAGGTCGTCGAACACGATTGATTGGTTTTTTCAGGAAATTTCGAAAAAGTATTCAAGCGCTCGATAGCCAATTACCCGCGGCCTGTGCCGAATAAGGAGTTTTTCAATGAAAGTCAGAGCATCGGTGAAAAGGATTTGCCCCAAATGCAAGGTTGTCAAAAGAAAAGGGGTGGTCAGAGTTATTTGCGAAAACAAGCGGCATAAACAACGGCAAGGATAGAGGAGGCAGGATTTGGCTAGAATTGCTGGAGTCGATTTACCAAGACAGAAAAGAGTGGAAATTGCGTTAACCTACATTTATGGAATCGGGCGAAGCACTTCCTATGAAATTTTGTCAAAGCTTAGTATTGATCCACATACCAAAACCGATGATCTGACCGAGTCGCAAGTCAACGATATCCGCAAAATCATCGACGGAGAGTACAAGGTTGAAGGCGAACTCAGGTCGGAAGTCGCCATGAACATCAAGCGGCTTATGGATCTGGGAAGCTATCGTGGATTGCGACATCGCAGAGGGTTACCGGCCCGGGGTCAGCGGACAAGCACAAACGCCCGAACCCGTAAAGGTCCCAAACGCGCTGCAGTCAAGAAAAAGGGCGGCGCTACAAAGAAAAAATAATCTATTAGACCGGCGAGGCTTGTTTCATGGCAAAAAGAACCCGTACGAAGAAGAAGGAAAAGAAGAATATACAGAATGGTGTCGTTCACATTCAATCAACTTTCAATAACACGATCATCACCATTACTGATCCGGGCGGCAATGTGGTCGCTTGGTCCAGCTCAGGTGCCCATGGCTTCAAGGGTTCGCGAAAGTCGACACCCTTTGCTGCCCAGTTAGCCGCCTCCGACGCTGCTAAAAAAGCGATGGAACACGGTATGAAAAACGTGGAAGTCTACGTCAAGGGACCCGGCCCCGGTCGTGAGTCGGCGCTGCGGTCGCTTCAGGCAACTGGGTTCAATGTGCTTATCATTAAAGACGTTACGCCCATTCCGCATAACGGATGCCGACCGCCGAAAAGACGCAGGGTTTGATCGTTTTATTCGTAAAAGTGTATATCCGCTAATCGACTGGAACTGGCGAGGGCAAATCGCAGGAGGGATCCACGCCGCATCCAAGCCGTTTGGCATTTAATAGGAGGACACATCTTGGCACGCTATACAGGTTCTGTATGCCGGATATGCCGGCGCGAAAATTTAAAACTCTATCTGAAGGGAGATCGCTGTTTTTCCGATAAATGCGCATTCGATCGGCGAAGCTACCCTCCGGGTGAACACGGCCAGCGCCGCGGGCGAAAAATTTCTGATTTCGGTATTCAGCTCAGAGAGAAGCAGAAAGTCAAAAAAATGTATGGTCTTTCTGAAAAACAGTTCAGATTGTTTTTCAAACGGGCGGATCAAAAAAAGGGCGTGACTGGCACAAACCTTCTGGTGGCTCTTGAACGCAGGCTCGACAATGTGGTTTACCGGCTTGGATTCGTGAATTCTCGATCTCAGGGGCGCCACTTCGTTAGGCACAACCATTTTTTCGTCAATAGCAAGAAGGTGAATATACCTTCATATCTCGTTTCTACCGGCGACGCGATCGAGGTCCGTGAGAAAAGCCGCAAAGTCCAGGCCATTACCGATTCCTTGGATGCCGTAGTTCGTAGAGGCATACCCCAGTGGCTGGATTTGGAAAAGGAAAATATGAAAGGCGTTATCAAAAACCTGCCGGTACGTGAAGACCTCACGATGCCTGTTCAGGAACAACTCATCGTCGAACTTTATTCCAAATAATGGTGTCTGAACGCAGACAATAGCCGGAGGCTGATCGTTACGGTATTTGGAATATATCTGCGAAGGGTAACATCAGGCTTGGTGTTCCAAATGTCACCTCGTTGATACAAACCCCAAATAAGGCTGGAGAAGTAAATATGTCATCGAATGAACTCATGTACGTCAACTGGCGTGATATGATCAAGCCGGAAAAGGTTCAGGTAACCAGCAAACCTTCGTATGGCAAGTTCGTGTGTGAGCCGCTTGAGAGGGGCTTCGGCATTACGATTGGTAACGCTCTCAGACGAGTCGTTTTATCTTCTCTCCACGGTGCTGCGATAACGTCAGTGAAAATTGACGGTGTTATGCACGAATTCAGCGTTGTTCCTGGCGTGCTGGAAGATGTATCCGAAATCATACTCAATCTGAAAGAGGTTCGACTCAAGGTTGACGGTATTGGCGACCACACCATCAGAATTGAATCCGATGGTGAGGGAACGGTAACCGCTGGTGATATTATCAGCGATGACGGGAAATGTGAAATCCTTAATCCGAATCTACTAATTGCCACCATCGCGGATAAAGGCAAGCTGAGGATGGAAATGACCGTCAAGGTGGGTAAAGGCTACAGCTTGGCCGAGAGCAACAAAGACGAAGATGCACCCGTGGGAACAATACCCATCGATGCTGTTTTTTCTCCGGTCAAGCGGGTCAACTACGTTGTCGGAAACGCCCGTGTCGGCCAGAGAACAGACTACGACAAGTTGACACTCGAGGTCTGGACGGACGGAAGCGTCCAGCCTGAAGACTGCGTTGCTTACGCGGCTAAAATAACCAAAGATCAGATGTCGATTTTTATCAACTTCGACGAGGACCTGGAACCAGATCTCGAGGCAGAAAGCGATGACGACGACAAACCGGCTTGGAATGATAATCTCTACCGCACTGTCGATGAACTGGAACTTTCGGTTCGAAGCGCAAATTGCCTGAAAAATGCCGATATCCACAAAATTTACCAACTGGTCTCAAGGACCGAAGCCGAAATGTTGAAGACCAAAAACTTCGGCCGGAAATCGCTGAATGAAATCAAGGAGGTCCTCGGCGACATGGGTCTTTCTCTCGGAATGAAACTGGACGGTTTCCAACCCCCCGAAGAAGTAACTGAAGAAGAAGAGGAGTAAACGCTTCCAATGAGACACCGGAAAACTGGATTGAAGTTAAATCGCACCGCGAGCCATAGGGATGCCATGTTTAGGAACATGGTTACTTCCCTATTCAAACATCAGCGGATCAAAACGACCGATGCAAAGGCCAAAGAATTGCGGCGCTGGGCGGATCGGTTGATTACACTGGCAAAGCGTGGTGATCTCCACGCCAGACGGCAGGCGCTGGCCATCGTCAGGGAGAAGGATGTCGTTCACAAGTTGTTCGAAGATGCGCCGAACCGATTCGGTAAAACTTCAGGTGGTTATACGCGGGTGATAAAAATAGGCCGGCGCGCGGGAGATGCCGCCCGAGTCTCAATTGTTGAA
This sequence comes from uncultured delta proteobacterium, assembly GCA_963719015.1. Taxonomy (GTDB): domain Bacteria; phylum Desulfobacterota; class Desulfobacteria; order Desulfobacterales; family SG8-13; genus JARFQH01. The sequence goes on from CAVRBA010000027.1 coordinate 84,423, forward strand.
CTCGTGAGCCCTAAAACGGTTACTGGAAAACCCAAGAAAAAGCCTGCGAAGAAAAAGGAAATAACCACAGCGCCCAAAGGAAAGGCATCGAAAAGCGAAACCGAGGCCGAGAAAGAGATCATCACTGAAGCCGCGGAAGAAAGCAAAGACCAGGCAGCCGCTGAGGTCACAGGCGAATCTGCGGCAGAAGAAAAAGTGACGGAAGAAAAAAAATCCGAAGAATTGAAAGATTCTCCCACTGCCCCGGAAAAGGATGGTATTTCCCCCGAGAAAAGCAAATAGGACACTGCCGGTTAGCGGCGAGTGAGTATCCATGGCTTCTTGCATAGAAAAGCCCCGCCTTTGTCAAGGCGGGGCTTTTCTATTATACCGCTTTTCAAAAATAAATTCCGAAATACGGAAGGGTGGTATAAGCGGTTGTAGAAAAAAACGTTCGAATAACGGAACGTTTTTTTCTACAACCGCTATATGCGTATGGTTCTACAAGGCATTTCAAAAGGCAAATCAGGCGCCAAATATCTCGGATTTTTGTTTTGAATCCACCGCAAAGCCCAAAACTGTTTCTCATTTATGTTGGGCAGAACCAAGGTGTGGTAGCGGAGTTTTTTTTAACTTTTTAGCCTCATAAAGTTTTTCATCGGCCTTTTTCACCAATGAGGCCGGATCGACCACGCCGTTCTCGTCGGCTGCGGCAATGCCGAAGCTTATCGATACAGGGATGGACAGTCCTTTCAATGTCAGCGGGCGTTGTGAAAAGTCATCACAAACCCGCCGCATCAGTTGGGAAGCACTGTCTTTTGTGGTCTGGGGCAAGATGATGACGAATTCATCTCCTGCATAGCGGGATACGACGTCAGTCGTGCGGCTCATCTTTAGAAGGCCCTGGGCGACATACCTAAGGAGTTCATCGCCGCGGTCGTGCCCGTAAACATCATTGACGTGCTTGAAGTGATCAAGATCCAGAAACACTACCGATAGGTTGTTGGGGTATCTCCGGTAGCGGTCAAATTCCCGAATCAAGACGGATTCCATGACCCGGCGGTTGAGAAGTCCTGTCAGGGGGTCATGGTAGGCCATGAACCTTAGTTTCTCGTGGGCGGTGACATTGGAAAGGCAAAGGGACACCTTCACTGCCAGTTGTTCAAGAAGACTGGTATCTATTCCTGGCTGAAAGCGTCTCTGAGAGATGTCGGCCTGGTTCAAACTGCCGATGATCTTCCCGTCCAGCGAAATCGGAGCGATTGCAATCGATTTGACTGCATGTTTTTTTCCCCGGGGCAGTAAACAGACGTAACTCTTCAGGCCCTGGTTGACCAGGAGTGGCGTCATGCTCGTTCCCACCAGATCCTCAAAAGCCGTCCTGCTAACGATGTTCAACTGCGCCCTGAGCTGATCCGAAATTTCTAATGTCCGGATAAATTGTTCGATTTCACTGTTATCAACTAAGGTTAACCAGGCATAGGGCACCTTGAATTGCCTTCGGATTTCAGCCAGGAGGACTTCGAAAAGATCCGTGAAATTCAAGACCCTGAGAATCCGCTTTTCGATCTCGAAAAAGCGGTGTGCTATCTCCTCGTTGTGCTGCAGGATATTTAATATTGTCTTCAGATCAGTCATTATTTATCTATTACCTCGAGAGCTTCCCTGGCGGCGGCTTTGATTTCGGGGTTGGTTTCGTTGCTCAATGCCGATCGGAGATAGGGCAGGGTCGCTGGTGACTTCAACTCTCCGAAGATATACATAATATCACCTTTTACCGAATCGTTTGATTGGTGATAACGCTTCCAGAGAGGTTCGATGACCGCCCGTGCGGCAGCGATATCGACAGACGCCATTTCCTCAATGGTCACCATGGCCGCGAGTCGCACGGTGAAATTTTCGTTAACCAGCAAATCGATAAACGCTGGATATAAAAGCCCGCTGTTCAACATCATCCGCGCCAGGTCGTACGCGCCGCCCTCTGTTATCAGTCGTTGAAGGGCCGCCTTGTCGAGTTTGCTCGGATCTCTATTTTCAATGGCCGTGCACAGTTCCGACAGTCTTACCCCCCCCGTCCAGCGGTATTGATCGTCAACGATGACTGTCGGAACGGACCGCACATTGTTTATTTCGGCCACATCACCAAAAAGGGTCGTATCGATGACCGTCAGGCGCACCGCCGCCGTTTCGATGGGCAGGGGTATGATCCGATGCAGTACCTCGGGACAAAACCGGCAGGACGGCGCGATGAAGATCGTCACCGTTGATGCCGGGCGGATATTTTGCAGCCGCTGCACAATGTCTGGTTGGATGCTGTCGTTTCTCTGGTCCAGAGCAGTCAGTGCCTTGAGAAACGGCGCGATTTCATTACCGGAAGGCACCCCGCAATAGTCAATCCTTGGGCCGATGCTGATCGCCGGGAGTCCCCCCGCTGTATCATCATCGCGCCGGAATTTTAATTTGGGGACGAGGTGGGCAAGATGTTCGCAGAATTCGACGATGTTCGTGCTGCGGGGATCGTCAGTCAGTCGCATTCGGACTGTGATTTCTCGTGATAGACCACTGTTAAGGCTACTAAGCAGTGCTTTTTCCGAAGGCGTCATGGTGCTCTCAATAATCCAATATTGATGGTGTAATTTAGAGGGAAAGATCATATCACAGGGGTGGCCCCAGGTAAACCAGCCACAGTTTGTGAATGTCGATCGCCGCCGGGGTACTTGACATCGGTGGCAAATTCATTCATGGAATCGGTATCACTTCCTCACTGTTAAATAGTGTCCATCCAGAAACGGCATCGTTCGCCCCAGACCGGTGTTCTCGCTCTTTGCAATCCTTGACGTAGAGCGACGACGCCGGCGGTTGCAAAACCGCTGCAGCCTTGGTCAGGGTCGAAATCTATCATTTCTGGACGATCACTAAATAGAATGCTCTAGAACATGCCTGAAACCAAATTAATCAGTCTGCAGGAGGCTATTACCACCTTCGTATCCGATGCCAGCGCTGTTGCACTCGGGACGGCCCAGGAAACGCTCATCCCTTTTGCTGCCGGTCACGAGATCATTCGTCAGGGTAAACGCGACTTAACCCTCATCGGGCCGATATCGGATATTCTTTTTGATCAGATGATCGGCGCCGGTTGTGTCAGCAGAGTGCGGGCGGCCTGGGTCGGAAACGTCATCACCGGTTCGGGATACAACTTCCGTCGGGCAGTTGAGTCTGGGGCCATCGCCATCGAGGATCACTCGATCTTGACCTTGACAGCCGCACTGACCGCAGGGAAGATGGGTATTCCTTTCATGCCGACCCTGACAGCACTCGGCAGCGACCTTTATCAGACGAACACCGCCCTGAAGACACTGTCATGCCCCTTCACCGGACGCCAACTGACGGCTGTTCGGGCCATCTGCCCCGACGTGACCATTATCCATGCCCAGCGGGCTGATGCGTTCGGAAACGCGCATGTTTGGGGCAACATGGGCATCACCCGCGAGGCCTGCTTGGCCAGTCGTTCGGTGATAATTACGGCCGAAGACATCGTTGATACGGAAGTTATCAGTAGCGATCCAAACCGTGTGGTGACACCAGGATTCAAGGTGGCTGCAATTGTCCACGCACCATGGGGCGCTCATCCGTCACCGGCGCCGGGGTATTATAACCGCGATCATCAGGCGTTTTTGGATTATCGAGACGCCAGTCGTACCCCTGAAACCTACTTGAGATGGCGGAAGCAGTGGATCGATGCTGTGCAGTCTCCGGGTGACTATCTCAGGCTTTTGGGGGAGTCACGCCGAAGAGCACTGCAACTGTCGCGGCATTCATTCTCCGAACCCGCGGACTTCGGATATTGAACCGGCGGTCTGTTTCCCCAGGATAACAGGTGGGGCGTTATTTCTTTTGATCAATGGGGCTTCTGTTTAAAAACAAACGGATTATAAGAAAAGAAGAATAGAAGAAAGGATGAATTTGTCGCTGCCGTATACACTTCCACAACTGATGGTCACGGCTGCCGCAAGAGAAATTGCCGATGGTGAAATCGTATTTGTCGGTATGCGATTGCCGTTGCTGGGATTCCTGTTGGCCAAAAGCACCCATGCCCCCAACGCAATCGGCATATATGAGCTGGGAATAATTAGGGATACGCTGGCGCCGTTGCCGATCCTGACGATGGGGGATCTGCCGAACCTATACCGTGCGCAATGGTGCGCGGACTCGGCTGACGTCATGGGGTTGCTTCAGCAGGGGGTCGTGGACGCCAGTTTCATCGGAGGCGCCCAACTGGATCGTTACGGTAATCTGAATACCAGCTATATCGGTTCGCTCTCGAGACCGGAAATCCGGTTACCGGGCAGTGGCGGGGCCTGTGACCTGGCAAGTCTAGCCAAACGGCATGTCATTGTCATGGCCCACGAAAAACGGCGCTTCGTCGATCGAGTGGATTTCATTACCTCCCCCGGCTACGGCGACGGACGTGGTTGGCGGGAAAAAGTCGGTTTGCCGCGAGGCGGACCGGCGACGGTCATCACCACTTTAGGGATAATGGGTTTTGATACAAATACTTCAGAGATCGTTTTAAAAGCCGTCCATCCTGGAATTACAGTTGAAATGGTGGAAAGGAACACCAACTGGCCGCTCAAAATATCGGGAAATTTATCACAAACACCCATACCTTCCGAAACTGAGATTGAATTTCTAAGAAGATATGATCCAAACGGATTTTGGACAAATAATAAAAGGCTGTGATTCAGGCAGATGATGGGAAAAGAGTTCGTTAAAATTTTTATTTTTTTCTATTGCTGCGGTACATTGGTGAATTTAGTCACTGGTTGTTCGACTGCGACAAAACCCAACATCAGTATTATTGATAGAGAATACTCTACAAATAAAAAGATAAAAAGTGATGCCAATTTTATAAGGTTGAAAGAATTACTATTTTTACTAACACCTGATAACCCGACACTTGCATATGAGTTGGGCAAACTACCTGAATTTCAAGACAAAATAACAAACCAAGAAATACGGGCACTTGAAGAATTGATCGGGATTTTAGACGGTTATCCCCAAAAATTTAATTATACATTTAATCAAATGAATCAAATCGGCCTTCCTCATGTTAGGCGATTTAACTCTCCTTTGCAGGCACTATTCTGGTTGTTTTTGGACGAGTATATAGATGAAGCAAAAGCGATTGTTTTAGATTACACACTTAAAGATCTTTTACATGCGGCGTGGATACTGAAACACACCCAACACCTGAATCGATGGAAATGGAGAACGGAAGAAGCGAAGAAATTATTCAATAGTTGTGTCGATGATGACCTTCGCTCAAACATAATTGAGTTTTATAAAAAAAATAATGGCGCTACAGATTATATAATTTCACTAGCGGAACAGTATCCGTATTCGTTTACCTATACATTCGAACCATTTAATAATGAGTTAAGCAAACACAAAAATAGGTGGGATGATTTTGAAGATGTTGTTGATAGAATAAATTCTCCGGAACTCATTCACTATTACATTATGTCCGAATATTTTTATGGAATCGAAAACTACCGAGACCCTAAGTTGATTTTTAAATATAAATCTGGGACAGCGTATTCTATCGCACGATTCGGGGCGTTTCTCTTAAAAAAAGGAGGATACAAAACTTTTATAAAACGTGTTAGAGTTCATGGCTCCTTATGTGCACGGAAACATGCAGGATCCGGTATAGTGCTTGAAAACGGCGGTTTTCTGCTCGTCATTGATTTTCCGAAGGGAAAATCAATCGTTGGTCCACTTGATGAGGCCACATTGGATAAAACGTTGTCTCAAGGTCATTGTATCTATCCAAGCGAAAGATTTTACAATATTCCCGAAAATGAAGAAGAAATAATTGAAGACCCTTTCCCAGGTAAAATTTGAATAAGAATGTCCCTGTTGTATTCGAAATAGATAATTGTAATTAATCTGGCAATTTCCAACATATCTCATACTTGGGAACTTATCCGAGAGGCGAATGCTTTTTTTCTTGACACAGAAAAAAATAGCTGCAATATAGCTTTCCAAAGGGTATTTGTTTAATGAATTTTGTTTATTAATTGCATGGTCTGCAAAGTGTGGACAAGGGATAATACTATATTATCCATAACCTTAATATCAAAGGAGGAGGCATGGACAAAAAGCCTAAACATTTTCAAATGAAATGGTATTTTTTCACTGCTCTGATTGCCCTGGTTTGCGTTGGCCTTCTTTTCTATTCGTGCGGAGAAGCAGAGAAACCTGAACAGAAAGCTGAAGAACCCGTTGAAAAAGTCGAGAAACCAGCTGAGAAACCCACAGAACCTGAACAAAAACCAGTTGCTGCGGCACCCAAGAAGAAGGGGCCTTCGCTCGATAAGTGGAAGCCGGCATTTGACCCCTCAGGAGCCAAGTACAAATTCATCGTCTCAAACGTTTCTCATCCGGTGCTCAAGGGGGTATACACCGGGTTTGCGATCCGGGATGAACTCTGGAAGCGAACAGACGGCCAGATGTATCTCGACTACAAACCATTTTCCATGCTTGGTGGCGAGGTGGAGGTTCTGAACCAGCTACAAATGGGCGCCATACAGGGCATGGGCGTTAGTTCGGTGGCCGCGACCAATTTGGGTCCCCGTTTCGGTGTCGTCAACCTGCCGTTTCTTGTCAATTCTTTCGACAAACTGGATAAGTTTGTCAACAGTGGTAAACTTTTCGACCACTTTCTGATGGCCATGGACCACCAGGGTATCATGGCTTTGGATATTACAGGCTATGGCAACTACGGCTGGGCCACCACCACGCCGGTGAAAACGATCGCCGACGCTAAAAAAGTAAAATTCCGTATCGCCGAAGCGGCCGTAAATAAACTCAACTACAGCAATTGGGGATTCAATCCTGTGGTCATGCCGTGGCCGGACGTGCCGGTGGCGTTGAAGCAGGGCGTTATCGACGGTTTGGATCACACCCCGATGGTTTGCAACATCACCAAGAAATTTGAAGTGGCCAAGTATTTCACCCAACTGAATTACGCCCAGGGCCTCTTTATATGGATTTTCAACAAAGCCTGGTTTAACAGCCTGCCGCCGGATCTGCAGAAAACGTTTGCGGAAACGGTTCATGATGTCTGTGCTAAAATCCGTACCGAAACCATACAACAGGAAATCGACCAAATTGAAAAGGCCAAGGCGGCCGGCATCGAATTCTTTATATTATCGGATGCGGAAATGGCAACGTTGCAACAGGAAGGTGACAAAACCCATCAGGCTTTCGCTGCCGAAATTAATAACCTCAATCCGGGAGATACATATCGACCTGAAAATTACCTCGAAGAAGTTCAGGCTTACATGGGGTATTCGAAATAGGCTATCGTATATTCGTGGATAAACAAGAGGGGGTCCTGGCTTGACCAGGGCCCCTTTTCATCAATTCCAACACGTTGAGGTTGACTCCCGAGATGTTTGGTAAAATTCTAACTTTCTTTGACAAAGTTCTGTCTTTTTTCGAAGATTGGACGCTATTCATCTCCGTTTTTGTGGCGCTGCTGGCATTGTTCATCAATGTCGTTTTGCGCTATGGTTTCAATTACTCTTTGGCATGGTCCGAGGAGCTGGTCCGGGAGGTCATTATTTATACGACTTTCATCGGTTGCAGCGCCGCGGTTAAGAACCGCTCCATGATCAAGATCGACGCAAGCGTTCAGCTGATGCCCAAATTGAAAGTTCCGCTCACGTTTTTTAGTAATTTCGTGACCATGATTTTTGCCGCCATGATGATCTACTACGGCTGGTTGATGGCCGCTCTCCAACTTCGCACCCACCAGAAGACCATCATTATGCAGATCCCGCTGGTTTACCTGTATGCCGTATTGCCGTTGATGGGGACGATGATGCTGATCCGTGCCGTGCAGGTTATCTACCAGGATGTTGTAGAACTCAGATCGAAAAAGAACCAGCAGTGATGCTTTCTGGAAAAATACCAGACCGGTTCTAGGCCACAAGCGACAAGGAGATCAATAGATGGAAACCAGCCACGTTATTATTGTGTTGATCCTGCTGGGATGCATGGCCACTTACATTCCGGTGTTCATGTGTCTCTTTTTTACCGCTGTGCTGGGTTTCATTTTTTTCACTGATCTGCCGCTGCTGCTTCTGGCCCAAACGATATTCCGCAGCATGGACAACTTCGCTCTCGTCGTGGTTCTGTTTTTTATTTTGTGCGGCAACATCATGACGGCCGGCTCCATTGTCGACAAACTCATAAAGGTTGCCAATGCTTTGGTAAGCTGGCTGCCGGGCGGGCTCGGCATGGCCGGCGTCCTTGCCTGCGGGCTGTTCGGCGCCATTTCCGGTTCGACGGTGGCCACCGTCGTCGCACTGGGTGGGTTCATGATTCCGGCCCTTTTGGATAACGGGTATCCGGAAAAGTATACCATCGGATTGATGACCACATCGCCGAACCTTGGGGTAATCATACCCCCCAGTATCGGCATGATTCTTTACAGCATGATCAGCAACGTCTCGCTGGAAGGGCTGTTTCTGACCGGATTTCTTCCCGGGGTGCTGATCATGCTCGGGGCCTGCTTATATTCGTTTTTCGTCTTTCGCAAGCGGGTCGAGATCGTTCGCAAGCCGATTCCTAAACCTCTTGAAGTGTTGGCCGCTATAAAGGAAGGCTTCTGGTCTTTGATGCTGCCGGTGATTATATTCGGCGGCATTTTCTCAGGTGCTTTTACCGCCAATGAAGCAGCAGTCGTCGCCTGTGTTTATGCCTTCATCGTAGAATTGTTCATCCATCGTTCGATGAAGTTAACGGCCGTTAAGAAGATCACCGTCAACTCCGCGGTGACTTCGGCCACACTGCTGATCATCGTGGCCGGTGCCACCTGCTTCGGACGCTTGCTTACGCTTGAAAGCATTCCGGGAAAGATCACCGAAACAGTCCTGTCCGCCATTCAATCGCCATTTACATTCCTGCTCGCCATGAACATATTGCTTTTGTTTGTCGGGATGTTCATGGACATTATCTCGGCCACTATGATTCTGGGTCCCGTATTTTTGCCGATGCTCGAAGCGTTCGACATCAATATGATGCATTTCGGCCTGATAATGACCGTTAACCTGGCCATAGGGTATTGTACGCCGCCAATGGGGGTGAGTCTCTATATAACCGGTGCCATCGCCAATCGGAATCTCATATACGTTACCAAGGCCGTGATACCCTTTCTGATTATCCAGATGACGGTTCTCCTCATTATTACATACATGCCTGATGCGGTGCTGTGGTTGCCCAGAATGATGGGCTTTCTTTAATGGCCCGAATGTTTCATCAGTTGCATCCGCCCTTTCAATCTCGCTGGCAAGTATTCATTAAATTAGTGAATTAGAGACCAGCAACGGTCTGTTGGCGGCATATTCACTCAACTGAACAAAAGAGAAGGGGTGAGGGCCATTGGGTTCAGCACGACCAGCGTTACCAGAAAGGGTGTGAATCGAGCCGCAGGCGAACGCATGCCAGGCCCGGTTGCACAGAATAACGCTAAAGTGGAAAGTTACCAACGTGGATGGCAACCAAAGAACCGCTGCCGTCTAATCGTATCGCCTGCGGCATCCCCTGCCGGAGCGTTGACGGAGGCTGAATGCAAACCGACCTTCTGGACAAAGCCAAGAAGTACCGTTGGGTGATTTTTACGATCCTGGCGTTCGGATATGTGCTGGTCTATTTCCATCGTCTCTGCCCGGCGGTATTGGCGCTTGACATGATGCGGGACCTTCATGCCACCGGTACGCTTACCGGACTGCTTGGTGCCGCTTATTTTTATCCCTACGCGCTCATGCAACTGCCGGCCGGCCTGTTGTCCGACTCCTGGGGGGCCCGTAACACAATCACCCTTTTCTTTTTTGTTGCCTTTGCTGGTTCCTTGATTCTCGGGTTCGCACCCACCGTGCGAATGGCCATTGTTGGGCGTTCATTGGTGGGATTAGGGGTTGCCATGTTGTTTGTGCCAACCCTGAAAATTCTGGCCGAATGGTTTCATGTCCGGGAATTTGCTTTGATGACGGGCATATTAATGGCTCTCGGCGGTGTCGGATCACTCATTGCCGCTACCCCTTTGGCATGGTTGAGCACTCAAATCGGCTGGCGGCTCAGTTTTGTGGCAGTGGGAGTTTTCACGCTTCTTCTGGCAGCCCTGGTCTATATTTTCGTTCGTAACCGGCCGAGCGACATGGGGTGGCCGTCTCCTTCGGGCAGTTCGAAGGCCGCACCGTCCCAAATTCAAATCGGCCTTGCGGCGGGCGTCCGCAAGGTGCTTTCCTGTGCTGCCTTCTGGCCTCTGGCGGCTTGGTTTTTCTTCAACTGTGCCGTGTTTTTTTCCTTCGGCGGGTTGTGGGGCGGACCGTACCTGGTGCAAATATATGGCCTTGATAAAAGCCAGGCCGCGCAGATCCTGTCCATGTTAGCCATCGGCATGATTGTCGGAAGCCCTTTGCAGAGTTATGTGTCCAACAGCGTTTTTCGGGCCCGCAAACCGGTTCTGGTGATTTCGAGCATGGTGGTTCTGGCCTTGACAGCAATGTTGGCGTTCTTCACTCAACAGATACCGCTTTCCGGCCTATATGCGCTCTGTTTCGGTCTGGGCGTTTTTTCAAGTGCGATAGTGGTGATCGGATTTACTGCCAACAAGGAGCTGTTTCCGGTCCAGATGGCCGGGACGGCTACCGGCATCGTCAATCTATTTCCTTTTGCTGGCGGCGCCATATTCCAACCTGTCCTCGGCGTTGCCCTGGAGCATTACGGGCGGGTCGACGGAGAATTTACCCTTGCCGGTTACGAAAAAGCCTTTCTGATTCTTTTCGCCTGTGCTGTAGTGGCTCTGGGTGCAAGTTTTTTCATCAAGGAAACCCTTGTACCAGAGGAACAGTAATTTTCAGCTGTAGACATAGATGTGAGGGCGTACGACTGTCGCTTGACACGCTTCTGGCCATTTCTTATATCTTTACCTAGCCGGCTAGCGGCGCATGAACTCAAATACGGAATATGGAGGCGCGGATGAAACTGAAACAAATTGTGGTATCGATCGAAAATTCCCCCGGGCGGCTGTTGGAAGTGACCGAAGCTCTCGGGAAAGCCGGAATCAATCTCAGAGCGTTGAACCTGGTGGATACGGGGGCGTTTGGTCAATTACGTCTGCTGGTGTCCGACGTGGCACGAGCACGGCAGATTCTGATGGAAATGCACATATCGGCTTTTGTCAATGAGGTTATCGCCGCTGAAATCGAAGATACGCCCGGCAGCCTGGCCAAGCTCCTCGGACCCCTCAGGGATGCCAACATTAATGTCCTTTACATGTATGCTTTCATTGGAAGAACGGCCGGAAAAGCGATAATGGTTTTCCGGTTCAGTGACAATGACATTGCCATAGAGGTTTTAAGCAAAGTGGGGTACCAGATGCTCGATGCTGAAACTTTCGGCATCCTCGAAATGGAAAAGTAATCAGTTTCAGCACGTTTGCCCTTCTATGATTTGGTTGATCTCGCCGGCCAGTCGCCGTCGCACGCAGGGTGGTAAGAATCGCATTAAATGGCCCCCAGACCGCGGGCGCTAAGCTTGCGGAAGTATTATCCCTTTGGGAAACTGCCTGAGGCCGCAGCAGATGTTGAACATGAAGAAAGACCGGACAGCTTTGAGCGATACTGATAAAAAAGCGCGTACGGATAATCAGGTTATTCAGCGTGAACGCTATCGCGTGTTCGTTGAAGATGTCGCAGACGGTTTCTATGAAACTGATTTGAAGGGAACCTTCAGATATTTCAATGACGCCCTGTGCCGGATATTTGGTTACTCCAGTGCCCGGATCGAGGGAAGTAACTTTCGGGATTTCATGGACGACGAGAATGCCGCATCAGCCTTCAAACGGTTCAACAATATCTATAAAACCGGAGTAGGCATCACCGACATCATCTGGGAGATCATTCGCAAGGATGGCCAAAGGCGCATTGTCGAACTTTCGGCCAATCTCATTGCCGATTCCTCCGGCAAAAAAATCGGGTTCCGAGGGATAGCCCGTGACGTGACGGCAAAGCATTTGGCCCAGAAAAAGGCACTGCAATCCGAAGAATTGGCACAGTGCCAGTATGAAGCCAGCCGGCGGGCCGAGCAGCGCTACCGGGCTTTTTTAAACTTTCTGCCGGACCCGGTTTTTGTGTTCAACCTCGATGGTAGCGTGTCTTACCTGAATCCCGCTTTCGAAAAGGTTTTCGGGTGGACTCTCAAAGAGCTCGCGGGCAAGCGTATTCCATTTGTGCCCGAATCTCACAAGGCCCAGACCCGCGAGGGTGTCGCCCGCCTGTTCCGGGAGAGCACGTTACATAACTTCGAGACCAAGCGGTTGACCAAGGACGGTCGCCTGCTCGATATCGTTATCGATGGGGCCATGTTTTACGATGAAGACGGCCAGCCGGCCGGGCAGGTTGTCACACTCCGTGATGCTACCCGGGAAAAGCGTACGGCCCGCATCAACCGGACACTGTTTCGAATTACCAAGGCCATTCCACATTATAGAGGTGTGGACGACCTGCTGGCCTTCATCACCAGGGAAATACAGAATTTGATGGAGATCGAAAGTGCGTCGGTCATCTTGTTGGATGAAGACCGGCAGGAGTTTTATTTCTCGGCCGTCCATCACGACGATACGGAAACGGGCAAAAAATTTAGAGAAATCCGATTCCCGGCCGACAAGGGCGTTGCCGGATACGTCTACAAATCAGGAGAACCGCTAATCGTACCGAATACTGCCGAAAGCCCCCATTTCTTCAAACAAGTGGATGACAAGGCGGGCTTTCACACCCGTAACATGCTTGATGTCCCCATCCGTATCCAGGACCGCATGATCGGTGTGCTGTGCGTGGCCAACAAGAAAAACGGGGCGTTCGACCGCAATGACGTCGAATTGCTGAGCACTGCAGCTGGTACGGTGGCGCTGCCGATCGAGAATGCCCGGATCAACGAGGCCCTCCAGAAATCGTACGAAGAGGTTAAAACCCTCAATCGTGCCAAGGATCAGGTGATTCACCGATTATCGCATGAATTGAAAACACCGCTTTCAGTTCTCTCGGCGTCACTGGAACTGATCGGCAATAAATACCCCGGAAGTAAAAACAAATCCATCCAGCGCATTATCGAACGCAGCCGACGCAATCTTCAGCGACTGCTCGACATGCAGTATGAAATCGAAGACATCCTCCAGGAACGCGATTACCGGAGCCACCAGTTGCTCACCACTTTACTGGATGCCTGCACGGACGAATTTGAATCGCTGGTATTCCACGAAACGGACGATGAAAGCCTGATCGACCGGCTCCGTTCCCGCATTGACGAACTTTTCGGGCGCCGCGATGCGATCCCGGAAGAAATCCAACTGGCCGACTTCATCGCTGAAACTATTGAACGATTACGGCCCAAATTTGCACACCGAAAATGCGAGCTGTCCATCGGCCTTGATTCAACCGAGCCGGTGTGGATCCCGGCGGAAGTTCTGTCGAAGATCGTTGAAGGACTGATTCGCAATGCCGTCGAGAATACTCCTGACGGAAGCCGGATCAGCATCTCGGTCCGTAGCGGCAAGAACGGACCGGAGCTAGAAGTCAAGGATCTTGGCGTCGGTATCTCCAAAGAAAATCAGCGTCTCATTTTCGAGAGTTACTTTTCGGCGGCCGAGGTGATCAACTATTCTACGCGTCGGCCATACGAATTCGGCGCGGGTGGTAGGGGATTCGACCTGCTGCGGATGAAGATTTTTTCGGAACGATATCATTTCAGGATTCACTTGACATCCCGTCGGTGTCACCATCTTGACGGGGACAAGGACCTTTGCCCAGGGGCAGTTGGCGACTGTTCGCACTGCCGAGGTTCGGAAGATTGTTTCCGATCCGGCGGTACAACAGTCACCGTTGAATTTTCGTCCGCTGCCGAGTTGATGATCTGACTGATGGGTGAGCGTAAATATAAAAAATCTATCGAGGCCGTTGCCAATGAAGACAAACCAGAGCCAAATGGATGACCGATGCCCGGATTGTGGTGGAGACCAGCGGTTTTTCCGAGAGGTCGAAATTGAATTTTTGATTCACGAGCTCAAAGACCCAGTTGCGGTCATCGAAACCGGCCTCCGGACGCTCTTGGAGAAAACAGAGAAATTTGGTCCGCTGACAGCGCGACAGGAGAAAATTTTAAAACGCACACTGCGTAACTCCTACAAGGCGCGGGGTATGTTGAACAGTCTATTGGAAATCGGCCGGTCCGAAGCCGGCTGTATTCTCTGCTGCCGGTTTGAGCCGGTTAAGGTGACCTATAGCGTATTGCTTGAGGTTCTGGGCCTGTACGAGGACATGTCAGATCGCCCGGGAAGGTTTTCAGAGGATGAGGCGCAGGCGGCCATTGATTTTCTTTCCCGCAAAGGTATTGCTTTCAAGATATCACCGACCCTTGAAAATATCGAAGTGCAGCAGGATGAGACCAAATACCGGCAGATTGTTGGAAACCTCGCCAAGAACGCACTCCATTTTCGCAAGGCGCAGGTGGAGATCCGGCTGGATGTGGAGGGAGATTATTTTATTGTCGATGTAACCGATGACGGTCCGGGAATCGACCCGGCCCACCACCGCATGGTTTTCGAGCGCTACCGGCAGGTTAAGGAATGCACGATTACCCCACGCAACGGGCACGGGCTCGGTCTTGCCGGTGCCCAGATCATGGCCCGTTGCCTGGGTGGCGACATCGAATTGGAAAGCACCAGGGGCATGGGCGCCACGTTCCATTTAAAACTGCCGGTGACATTCAACAGTGATATGGCCGGAACGACGGCATGATAATAACTGGCGGCACATAGCCACAGGCGTGTGACATATTCTTTTCAAGTTTGTGGAAACGGAAAAACCAATGAAGGAGGAACGCGAATGGCGGCGGAGTCCAAATTGAAAGGCAAGCGTATTCTGGCTGTGGACGACGAGGTCGACATTCTGGAAACGATCGAAGATATACTCGATGATGTCGATCTCGATACGGCCAGCGACTATGAGACCGCGTCCAGAAAACTCAAACAGACCCGTTACGACCTGGCGATTCTGGATATCATGGGTGTTAACGGGCTCAAACTTCTCGAAGAAGCGGTTGAACGCGGTATTCCGGCTGTCATGCTGACCGCCCACGCCATCAACCCCCAGACACTGATGGAGTCGATCCGCAAGGGCGCCATTTCCTACCTGCCGAAGGAAACATTGACTGATCTGGACCATCTATTGGAAGATTTGCTCACCGCCCATGAGCAGGGGCAACCCCCGTGGAAGCTTTTATTCGATAAGCTGGGGAATTACTTCAACGAACGTTTCGGACCGGATTGGCAAGAGAAGGACCAGGAGTTCTGGAGCGAGTTCAGCCGCACTTATCAGGTGAGCAAGGGGATCCAGGAAAGGCTTAAACACGATGAACGGATTATTGATAAAGGAATTTGAGCCGATCGCGGTGAAGACGATTGAACCATGGCCGGTCGTAGGTATGTCGCGCCGATTGAAATCCCATCCGAATCTAAGCGGTGCACGAATTACAAGCCCGTAACTTCTCCCTGATTGACCGTCAGGATTACTTTCAACCTCTTCGTCATATACCAAGGCCATGGCTTTTTTGTCGATTGATTGACAACGACTTAGATAACATTGCCCTTCATACCGATGGTTGCGCACTGTGTTGGCCAGGCGTTAAAAACCTTCCTGGAGAAGACAATTTCCGCCATGCGCTTAACGAGTGCCCATCCACGCATTAAAAGCACTGACCCGTTTCCGATCCAGAAATGTGCCATTTTATGCAAGTTCAAGGAAAGCAGGGAATGGCGAGGGGGCATACTCTCGTTTGTCCCACAAGCGATTTCGCCGACTTGTGCGCCTTCGGCGCGATTAACCGAAATTGCGGAAAAAGGCCATTTATGGGCGGAAACTAACTGAGAGGTCGGGGAGTTTTTCCCCAAGTGCTGCACCAGAGCTGATCATTCCCTCAACTCCCGGTTAATGAAATCTCCACGACGGCTCAACTAACTATCTTGTCCCGGCTGCGGCCACAAAGGCCTTAAAAAGGCGTTTGGAATTCAGATCGTTTTTCCACGTTCCTTCCGGATGCCACTGCACACCGATAACAAACCGTTTCGAAATATCTTCGACAGCTTCGATGACGCCGTCTGCTGCCGTGGCACTGACGACCAGCCCTGGCGCCGGAGCTTTGATTGCCTGATGGTGCCTGCCGTTTACCCAAACTTTCTTTTTCCTGAGGACTTCGGCCAGACGTGTGCCGGATGCGACGGTCACGGTGTGTGTGGTGACCGATTTAGCGGCTTTCTGAGAGTGGTTGATGCTCCCGTCCACCTGCCGGGCGATGTCCTGGTAAAGGTTGCCGCCAAGACTGACATTCAGGGTCTGGATACCGCGACAGATAGCCAGAATCGGCAGGTCCAGTCGATACGCTTCACGGGCGGCGGCCAGTTCCATCCGGTCGAGTTCGGCATCGATTTCTCCCAACCCTTTCAGCGGTTGCTCATTGTATTGGCGTGGATGGATGTCCGGACCGCCGCTCAGCAGAAGTCCATCGAGGTGCTTTAATATAGCGCCGATGGTACGCTGGTCCTGGGCAACCGGCAGCAGGACCGGTGCGCCGCCGCTGTGAAGAATGGCACGGCTGTATTCATCGAAGGTGTAGTCCATGAAATGTCCCGGTGAGTAAACACTCCAGGTGCCGCCGATAGTTCGCGAGCATGTGATTCCGATCAGAGGTTTCATTGATGCGATTCCTTGAGAGTGAAGGTGCAGTTAATGTTTGCAAACATGTTGTCTGCGTTCTTGCCATATCCTTAAGCTGATTTCAACCCGGTGGTTTCCGATAGCTCAAAGACGACGGCTTCCGAAGCTGTGGATTGATGACCGCTGCGATGAAATGGCCATATAAGGCTTGACTTTTTTTACTGTAGCCGGTTTGTAATGATATGTTTCAACGACCGGGGGATGCAGCCGCCGGCCCAACTGATGGCTGTAGCGTTGGAATAGGGCACCGGGTAAGGTTTGAAAAAGTTTTTCTTCTCTTTTGTTTCAAACTTGGGCCACGGTGAGAAGTAACCAAAGACGATGCCGAGCCACCGGATAAACTTCCGCCATCCGGCGGAAAAAAGCGGCGCACCGGCTGACACACGGTATTTCCTGATAGTGCATTATTCACCCTGTTAAAAGAGGTCTGGAATCGAATGGGAAAAAAAGCCAAAATCATCATCGGTATCGCAGTTGCAACCGCCCTTGGTGCCTTAATCTATGTCAATGTCATGAATTGGTATAAAAAAGGCGTCAACAAGGCCCAAACCGTTGAAAGAAAAATTTGGCAGGAGAAAACCGAAGGCTTGGAGATGAAAATCGCCGGTCTTGAACAGCAATTGTCCGAGACTGCAGAGCCGGCCGAACCCAAAGAAAAAGTATCGGAAGCTCTGGGAAAAACCTTCACGGACACGATTCAAAATGAAAAATTGTTGACCTTTGCGGATGTCAACGCGCAGATCATGGCATTTTTTGCCTACCTCGACGGCCAGCCGTACATCGCTGAACAGAAATTAGACGGCGGAACCTATCAACAGTACCTGCAAATTGTCGAACGTCTTTCTAAAAACCCACCGTTTGTCGTCGGGGAAACAGACAGTCTGCATCGATTATACAAAAACATGGCCCATTTCTACAGGGTTTTAGGGAAAAATCGGATCAAGCTTATCAAAGATGTGCTTGCAAACGAATCCCAAATCATGGAATCGGTTATGCGTACCTTTTATCTCTGGTACACACTCGAAGATAAAGCAAAAGAAAAGCCGGCCGGTCGGCCGGCGCTGAAAGTCTCTTATACCTACGCCAGCTATTTCCTGGAAACGATTTCCGGAAGGAGTTATCTGCTGCGGCGAAACTCCAAAATACGATTGCTGACATACTATTATAGCGTCATGTTTCTTGATCGGGCGAATGACAAGCAACTAAACTCCTTGGGCATCGATATCAGACCGCACATAAAGGCCGCCTACCAGGACATCAAAAACCAGATGGGGTTGGCCAATCGCCGAATTTACCTGCAGGATCTGGACCGATTGGCACGGAAATATAAAATGTCGTGATAAGGAGTCGGGCTCATGTTGTTCGGCCGACAACATGAAACTGTCCCTCAGCGGCAGATCGAGTGCCGGAAGATATGTGCGTCGATGGGAGAAGCGTGGTTTTTTTCAGGCGCCGAGTGTCTAATGAATTCCACAGATTCTGTTTACCCCGGTTCACAAATTCAGCGTTTTGGTCCCCGCTGAAAACGCCTGCAGCTACCTTTAATCCATTCTAACTGTCTAAAATTTATCCATATCGAACAAAAAACTCGAAGATGGCCCAATTTTTGCGATGGTAATACGCATTCGATGACTTATACCGCTTTTCAAAAATAAAATCCGCAATACGGAAGGGTGGTATAAGTGGTTGGTGAAAAAACGGTCGAATAACGGAACGTCTTTTCGATAACCACTATACGTTTGGAACGCCTTAATTAATGGAAACAACGATGAGAAGATCGTCCCCCCAATATTGCACCATGCCGTGGCTGGTACGATCAAACGAGGTAATTCATGCGAAACAGGATTGACGGAGACTGGATACCCATAGGCAATTACGAAAGCCTGATAAAAAGGGTCAAATGGGCGGAGCGGCTGAACCTGGTTCTCTTCACCACCGTGCTTTTGGTTTCCTTTGGTGCATTCGTAGCCATCGGCGCGCATACTTACCAGTATGAAAAGCGCCTCGAGCAGACGGTAACAACGTTCAAGGAAGACGTGTTGGCCGTCACCGGCGATCAAAATATCGCCATTGTTGAATTGAACAGGGTCGTGCTGGACCGCAACTGGGTCAACTATCAACGGGTGACGCTGGAACAGTTGAAGGGTTTTTGCGATTTGCGCGATGATGATCCCGAGACGGTCGTTATCGTTGGCAGCAAGAGTGATAAGGGTATCGGCGGAAAGTAATCCAACCGGATAAAAAACATTTCTTCGGTGATGTCCAAAGCAGCTGCATAGATTGAATATCTACTTTACTCTATTCGGCACAGATAATGTCGGTCAACACGTCAGTTCGATTTTTCCTCCTGCCCAATAATAATCCCGGGTGTATAATAATCATCGGTAACCCCCCTGCTTTGCTGGAGACACACCCAAATTTTGACAGTTCCAGGAGTTAAATTTCTCCCGACGATGATTACTGTATATTTATAAAAATAGATAAATACCTGGTTTTCATGGCGCAGATCCAGCCGAACAACAGACCGCTTAAATCCGGTAGGGTCGATATCTGATACCTTAAAATAATAACATTCAATGACCGATTGGTTGCCCGGAAATATGGTTTCAAAAGACCGCTTTGAGTGGTTCACAAGCTATTCCTTCGGCTTTGCCGGAGGTCATTGAATACCGGCTGGTATGATCGCATCAAAAGCGCATCATCTCCCTTACTAAATCTGGGCAAGCGCTCAAATCTAACGGCAACACTGGCAACCGGTGGCGTCTATTGTCGGTTGTGGTCTTCTTCAACCCGGGGAGGTCGCATCATGCTGAAATTGAAATGCGTGTGGGCATGGACCCTTTTGGTATCTCTCTGGACCTTCCTGGGCGTTAGGGTCGGCCAGGATTATGATGTCCAGACGGTATTTTCGCATTACAGAAGCTTCGGTTTTTCAGACGCACCTCAGGTAAAAGCGGGATCTTCGGTTTTGGACAATCCGTTTTTAAGGAAAAGGATACGCCAGGCCATCGAGAACGCATTGGTCGAAAAAGGCTACCATAAGTCTTCCGGGGGGACCCCCGATTTTTGGGTTGACTACCATTGGGCCACCGTACCCAGAGTAGAGGTGGATTATGCGGGGGACGGGTGGTTCGGTCATCGCTATCCGGGAGATTCGGCTTTTGAAACAACCGTTCAGCAATATGACGAAGGCACCGTCACGATCGATTTTATCGATGCCCAATCGAAAAAACTCTTCTGGCGGGGCACGGGCACCCGCCGGGTCAATAAAGCGTTGCGTCCGCAAAAATCGGCCGAGTATACCCAAAAATGGGTCGATAACATCCTCAAACAATACCCACCCGGAGCGAAGATTTCCCAACCGGCCGCATCGGGGTGTTCTTCACCAGCGCAACAGATGAAACCGGCCCCGCCGCAAACCTGATAAATTGAGTCTGTCGCCATTCTTTGACGCCTCATATTTAAATTGAACTTGACTATTCTCTGTAGCTCGCATCAGGGGCACCACAAATTCCCTCCCCTTGGGGAGTGGATTAGGGTGAGTGGATAAAATCAAACAACTTTTATACCCTGCAGTTTGCTCCAGGGTGATTCATTTCTATCACTTCTCCGACTGGAACACCGCTGTGATTTCTGACATGTAGTTATTACCCGGAAAGCATACGCCTAAACTTTCCACACGTCCAATTGAAGTTAAAAGTAATAGGTTGCCATTAATCTGCACTAAATTTCATACACTTCAACCCACCTTTATCATTCCGATTATCACAATCCTTCTGTATTTATAATTCCAGCCTGCAGGCAGAATCCTACAGCAATTCCTACAAAACAAGTCGAATTATTACAAATATCGTTTAAATACAGTTTGTTATAAATCGGTTAAATTTCGGCACCGCAATTGCTTTAACCCTTTCTTCGATATTACCGGATACAGACGCGGCTGGCTTATTCTCCAATTACGGGTCCAAAAAAGATTGCTGTCACATGGTCAGATACGTTTTACAGAATTTAAAAAAATTATTCGGTTGGTTTTTTGCCATTTTTCCCATGGTGTTCTTTAGCGGATTTTTTCTTCTGGCACCCTCGATAGCGGGTGAGATCCAACTGGAATGGGAGTTCAACAGCGAACCCGAGGGTACCGGCTATATCGTGTATTGGGGAGGAACGAGCAGAATCTACCCCGACAGTGTCGATATCGGCAATCAGAACACTTACACAATTTCAGGCCTCGACGAGGGCCGAATGTACTACTTTTCGGTAACGGTCTACGACGATGTCGGCAATGAAAGCACCTATTCCAATGAAGTGTATACTGTCGTCCGTTCAGCAGATTCGGACAAAGACGGATTATCGGATACAGATGAAATCAATTTTTATGCCACCAATCCTTTGAGCACCGATACCGATCGTGATGGCGCCGGCGACGGCCTGGAAGTCGCTCATGGATCTGATCCTCTGGATGTTCTGTCTATACCTTATTGCGCTGCAGATTTTGACCAGGATGGTGACGTTAGCTCTATGGATATGAATCAAATTTTGGCGGAATATGGCGGGATGATCTGCAGTAACACCTGCGACGGTGATTTCGACACCGACGGGGATGTGGATGGAAAGGACGTCTCCCTGTTTATAAAATTTTTTGGAAAATCCGGGTGTCCCTAAGCCACTTTTTCACGCGCCGCATCCACCTGTTATAGTGGTTGTCAAAAAACGTTCCGTTATGCGACCGTTTTTTCACCAACCACTTATACCACCCTTCCGTATTTCGGAATTAATTTTAAAAAGCGTTATAAATCAAAGGTCTTATATGAACGATCATCCCGTCGTTGCTTCCACGGATTTTTATTCTACCAGGCATAAAAAGTCGTATGTCTTTCGAGTGTCGCGGAACAGGTGTGACGAGACCCTGTGCTGACTTGCAGGATATTAAAAGAGGCCTTATGTTGTCCTGGAATACAAAAATGGAGGTGACATATGCCATTGTATGAATTTAAATGCGAAACTTGCTCATACACGTTCGACAAGATGGTTATGAAAATTAATAGTGAAGTGAACTGTCCGTTGTGTCAGGGGAATGTAAAAAAACTGATGTCAACATTCTCGGTTGGTCATTCCCACAATGACCCGGTCAATTTGCCAAGCGGCATGCCGCCCAAAATGTGCACAAATTGTTGATCGTAAATGAACAAACGCAATAATAAAAGCCGGGAAATGTTGATTTCCCGGCTTTTATTATTGAAATACACTTGTTAAATTATTACAGAATTACTTACAATAAAAAATATCACCATTCCTATTAGAATGTGAAACGCTGCATTCAGGAAAAACTCTGCCTGCAAATGCCTTACCGTTAAGCTAATGCCATCGCGAAAACCGCAGGTGCTTAGACCTTTTCTTGCATCAGTTGATTGTCTGCCTTAATGAAGTGCGCGCGGGCGGGAAACATTGTAAGCCAGCGCCATATGGTTTATACTACAGATGTAAAATCCTGATATAGATACGTTTTTACTCAGAGTAATTACAGTCAGTGGCATTTTGGGACGAACAACAGACCCTGGTCTGGGAAACCTGAATATGTACCTTTCGTTCTACAAGTTATCGGAAAAACCGTTTAATATCAGCACTGATCCCCGGTTTCTCTGGCGCGGCGAGAAACACCAGGAAGCCCTGGCCAACCTCAAGTACGGTCTGCTGGAAGCCAATGGCTATGTGGTCCTGACAGGGGATGTTGGAACGGGTAAAACCACGCTGGTGAATGCGCTCATAGAGACGTTGGATGATAACGTGCTCGTCGCCAATATCAACCACCCCACGCTCGACACGGTCGAATTTTTCAACTTGGTTGCCCAAACCTACGACCCATCGGCCGCAATAACCAGAAAGGCCGAGTTTTTAATTTTTTTCAATTCTTTTCTGAAAAAAACACGTGCCGAAGGTAAGGTCGTTCTTCTCGTCATTGACGAAGCCCATCGCCTATCAAGGGAACTCCTGGAGGAAATACGCCTGCTGTCCAATATGGAGCAGGCAGGTAACAAGCTAATCAACATTTTCTTTGTCGGACAGAATGAATTAAAAGAGGTTGTTCTGTGTCCGGAGTGCCGTGCGCTGCGCCAGAGGATTACACTGTTTTATGACATCGAGCCCCTGTCCGAAGAAGAGACGCTGGCATATGTGAACCACCGCCTGAAAGTCGCCGGTACCAATGAACCATTGTTTACACCGGCGGCCATCCACGAGATCCAGAATTTTACGCAGGGGTATCCCCGTCTGACCAACATCCTTTGCGATCGCGCGCTGTTGACCGGTTATATCAAGGAGCAAAAAAAGATCGATGCGGATATCGTTGTGGAGTGTGCCCAAGAAATCAGTTTTCTCGATCCGAAAGCATCGACCATTCTGACCAATCAGATCGATAGATTTTCAAGTTGGGGGCGCCCTTTGATGGCCAGATTGCGGGCGCAAACGGCGGCGTTTAAAGATAAACACTCTCGAGGGGAAGAGACCCTTGAAAATATAAGCCTCACGGCGAAAAACATTAAAGATGCCGCTCGTCAAATGGCCGGCCCATTCGTGATGAGAAACCGCCGCAAGTTGATACCGATCGGTCTGGCAGGACTTATTGCCCTTATCGTCGTCGCCATGGGTATTGGCATGCATACCGAACCCCGCGTTCCAAAAGAGGCATCGACAGAGCTTGACCGGACGGTTGCTGACAAAGAGGCGGACGTGCCGGTTCGCCAGGATGCTCCGGCGGTGTCTCAGATACCACCGAATGGCGTTCAGTCGGTCTCTGAGAGACCGATTCCCGAAGCCGCGAAAGAGGCGTCGCAAACCCTGAAACAGGATTCGGTCATAAAGCCGGAAAAAGAAAATGCGATGGCAAAACCGGCGACAGTGACAGCTACAGCACTGCCGAGCGGAAAATCTCCTTCACCTGATTCTGCGCCGCGGGCGGAGCAGCAATCAGCAACCCCTCAAACGGCTGAAATCCCGGCGGCGGAACCCCCCAAGCTGCCGCAACCGACAACGCTCGAGTTGGCATCCGCCGCTCTGGAACAGAATAATTTTCAAACGGCGATTGATTTGATTGAAGCCGACCGGAATCGCGATACGGATAGTTATCTGATGGCCAGGGAGATATATTCGAGAGCGCTTGTTGGCCGCGCCGACCAGGTTTTGGTTACTTCTCCGGTCGACGCCGAAGCCTTGCTGCGTAAAGCTGCCGAAGTCAATCCCAAAAACATCGAAGCCCATGTTAACTTGGGTAGAATATACACCCGATCCAAAGACTACGCGCTGGCAATCGATGCCTACCAGAATGCCGTCACGTTGAATCCGAAATTACCGGACGCATTTTTCAACCTTGGATTCATTTATGCGACAACCGGCATGTATGAAGATGCAGAGAAACTGTTTGCGCGCGTCGTTCAACTGGAACCCGCCTATCTTGACAAAGCACTTTTTAACCTCGCTGTCATTCAGGAAAAACTGGGTAAAAAGGAGGAGTGCCTGGCGAATCTGCAGATGGCAGTGATGATCAGGCCGGAGAATGAAAAAGCCCAAAGCTACTTGGAGCAGCTGATGGGGGCTGCAGAGGAGGCTCGATAATGAAAGTAAGGATAGCGGCTGTTGGCCGCTGGCTAATGGTGTTCAGTATTTTCTGGCCCCTTGGCTGCAGCTTGATTCAATCCATCACACCTGAAGACGTGCCGCAGCCGGCACCTTTACCCCGTGTCGTCGAGCAACCGCTCGAGAGTCAACCAGAGCAGGTCACCCCCCCACCAGTGCCTGAAGTGAAATACTTTACCCACACAATTAAATGGTCGGGAGAGAATCTCATCCGAATCTCCCGCTGGTATACTGGTACGGGGCAGAACTGGTTGCCCATAGTCGAGGCCAATCCGTCGATCGACCCCAGACGAATAAAAATCGGCGATTCTATTTTAATTCCCGAAAGCCTCTTGAAAACACGCGAGCCGATGCCGATCAGTTATCTCGCACCCACTGCCACAGGAAAAGAGGCGCCCTCTGTGCCACCCGCAGAATCGCTTCCCAATACTGAAGAGGTCGAGCTTTTTGGTCCGATCGATACCGAAGCGCAGACCGACCGTCTCGAGGGAACCGGTTCACCTCTACCCTTAGAAACCATCGAGTAGATCTACCCGCCTCTTTAACTTCGCAGGACTGGCTCAAAGGGTGCCAATCCGGCATTTATAACACCCTCCCGTATTTCTTTTATTTTTTAAAAAGCGGTATATAGCGGTTGTCAAAAAAACGTTCCGTTATTCGCACGTTTTTTTCTACAACCACTTATACCGCCCTTATTTCAGAACATAATTACGAAAAGCGGTATACATGTCGGGAGGGTCGCCTTGGCGTATCTGAGAGCGATGGGATCGCTGTTATTCAGTTATATGGAAGAGGAAATGATCAGGACCGGGCAGGGTGCTTTCTGCAGTATGCGTGCCGTTACGCTGTCTTGATCTGTTGGGTTGAGGCTATTGCGCGTTCGGGTTGTGATAACCATCAGGTCTGCGGGTAGAATGTAGGCCAGAGCGTTGATCTCATCGGGCGCATCGCCCTGACGCACGATCGTATTCCATGAGCATAGATTGTTTTTGGGAAACCGGACCGCTGGCACTCCTTTCGGATCTCCCACATGAACGAGTGATATCGTCACGCCCCGTCCACCCATGGTGCAACCCAGTGCTACCGCGTCTTCTAGCGCCGAATCGGGGTGCGGATCCTCAACTACCGGTACCAGAATTTTGGTCAGGGCGACGGTGCCGTCCGCGTCGGAAACAAAACCGTGAACCCGGTCGGGGATATAAAGAATTTGGGCACCCGTCGCTTGCATCACCTGCAGCATAAAACTGTAGACGGTTTCCGGTTTCAGCCCGTTATGAAGTTGGGCGGAGAAAACGATCAGGTCGACATCGTTGCTTTCCAGATGGTAAGCGATGGCTGCCGTCGGACTCAAACTACTGTGATCAACCTTTTTAATCGAGAGCCCCAGTTTTCTGAACACGTCTGATTGCCCGCTGCCTTCTCTAAGCAATTTCCATTGTTCCAGGGTTCTTCTTACGGGTGGCATCCGATGTCTCTCCATACGGGGGTTTTCGACGGTTTTACTGCGGAGAATACACAATTTGGCCCCGAAGGTTAGTGCGACCTTCAGCGCATGAGCGAAAGCCGCCTGACCGGCCTCGGTTGGGTCCGTGGGATGGAGTATTGACAGCCTGTATTTCGATTCCATTGAAATATTATACTATACTATCGGTTATCTTTCAAAGAAACGGTATCGGTTTCCCGGTGCGATAGGCCAGAGCGGTGCAGGTGGCTATCAGGCCGCCGCTGGTGTCGGTGACCCTAATGTCGTATCCGGCAGTTTTTTTGGTTTGACTGACCTGCCTGGCTTCAGCCCGCAGCCGGGATTTTTTTTCCGGGCTCCTGATGTAGGTTACATTGACGTTGAGCGCCACAGCGATCGTTCCGTCGGTTTGGCCAGCCGTTTCAAACGCTTCGTCGATCAACCCATAAATCGCTCCGCCGTGGGCACGTTCATAAATATTGTCTGCCGTCAGGGGGTCATAAGTCATTTCCACCACCGAATGCCCTGAGTCCAATTCGACCAGTTGCATGTCGAAAAGTTTGGCAAACGGCTCTTCCTTCACTGCCGCGACGATGGCGTCTTTAATCCGGGAATCCATCCATCACCTCCTTGAGCGAGATCCTGGCCGGTTGGCAAGGCACGCTGTGTCCTTAATAACATCAGTGTCTCCATCTGCGACACTGCCGAAAATTCCGGCGTATGTATTTGCCATGCTGCCGCCACGACCGTCTTTCAAATAGGCAAATACCTTTCGTAAAATCAGTCTAATCCACAAACAGGCCGACCGTATTTCCGTCTTTCAAGTTTACCAAACCTTCCTCACAGATGCGCAGGTAAGGGATGGCGGCACCGGTAAGGGTGTTCAGCGATAAAATGGGGTCCGGAAACTTGCATCCGAGCTGATTGACCGCATTTTTGACGGCCTCAAGCTTGTCTGCAATGCTTTCCAGGGATTCTTCCGACATGAGCCCGAACACTGGCAGCGCCAGCTCTGCCTGGATGTCACCGCCACTGCAGACCACCACGCCACCTTGCAGCGTCCGGATGCGATTTACGGCAAGGGCCATATCGCGGTGCGCAGTCCCGACCACAATGATATCCGAGGTATCCCAAGCTGCACTGCAGGCCACAGCCCCGGTTTTCAATCCGAATCCGTTAATTAATCCGTTGCTGATCTTGCCGGGTGCGTGGGTGCGGTCGATGGCGGCGATTAGGGCCAGATCGTGGTCGGCGTTCGCCAACACCTGACCGTTATTAACGGGCAGCGACAGAACGTTTTCCCGGGTAACCAGGTCGGTTACCATTTCGATAGCCCTGACCTTCACGCGGTTGGTGCCGCTGGCCTTGATCTGAAAATCTTCCGGATGCATGTCGCCCGAAAGCCTGATGGTGTTGAGATTTTCAGGGCGGAAGCTGTGGCGCCGAGGTGCGATGATCACCTGGCCCCTTTCGGCGGCCACCTTCCCGTTGCTTAAGACGGTTTCCGCCTCGATTGTGTGAAGATCTGGAACGATGAGAAAATCGGCACATCGGCCCGGGGCAATGCCACCGATGATCCTGTCGAGGCGGAAGTGTTCGGCCACGTTCAGGGTGGCCATCCGGATGGCGGCCACCGGGTCGAAGCCGCAGTCGATGGCCTTCTGGACCACATATTCCATGCCGCCTTTTTCGATCAGGTCTCGTGGAGAGAGGCCGTCGGTCACCAGTATGAGCCGGCGTGTATCGATGCCTGCATCCTTGATCGAGGAGATGGCCTTTAGATCCCGACGGATACTGCCCTCACGGATCATAACGTAAATGCCCAGCCGCAAGCGTTCCAGAACCTCTTCGGCCTGGATCGGTTCGTGGCAGGAAGATATGCCGGTGGCCAAGTAGGCCGCCAGTTTGTCTCCCCGGGCCCCGGCCGTATGCCCCTCCAGGGTCTTGCCCCAGCGGCGCGTTTCTTCCAGGGCGCCGGCGGCGGTATCCGGATCCTGCAACACAGCCTGCCAGTAAGATTCGCCCAGCCCGACGATATCCTTGCGGGACAGCAGTTGGCGCAACGCCTCGACTGGAATTCCACGGGTGGTCCGGCTGATGGAGGCCATAAAAGGTGCCGTGGCGAATATTTTTATCGGTTGATCGGCCAGGGCGTCCAGTAAGTCGATGACACCGCCTAAACCGGCTACAGGATAGACTTCCATGCTTTCGGTGACGATAGTGGTGGTTCCACCGGCCATAAGTGGCTTGATGAAGGCATCGACGCTGCCCATCCAGGCCAGATGGGTGTGCCCGTCGATCAGGCCCGGAATGAGGGTGCGGCCGGTGGCGTCGACAACCTGGGTATGGTCATCAATTTTAGGGTCGACGTTGTCACCGACATAGGCAATCCAGGGTCCTTTGGTGCAGACCGAAAGACCATCGAGGACCTCACCGGTATAGACATTTAACAGGCGGCCATTGATTACGGCCATGTCTGCCGCATCCTGGCCGAGAGCCACGCGCATCAACTGCCGGATATCCTTTTCAGGGCCGTACGGGTCTGAAGGTGCTTGGTGCATGGTCATCTTTCCTTTCCGAGCATGGGAGTTACCAGGCTGTAAATATCCGTAAATTTATAAATGTTGACGGTTTCTCGAGCCCTAATTAACGCAATGAATGGGAGCCATTAACGCGCCTAAAAAGTGAAAATTTAGCCGTTAACTCCATAGGTCTGAAACATGTATATAAACTCTTCTTCTGAAATTCAGTGGCCATTTGGGGCGGGCGACTTCTCAGCGCTCAATAACCGTTCCATAAATGCATTTATTGCCCGGGAACAGGCCCGGGGCTGTTCCATGGGAACAAAATGACCAGATCGAGGAATTTCCACCAGCTCGAAATTTTGTACCATGGCCTGCAACTTGCGAGCGGCAGCAGGAACAAAAGTGTCTGAGGCCGCTCCCCGAAGAGCCAGCACAGGGCACGATATTTTGTTTACGTAAGACCAAACATTCAACGGCACCGATTCAAAAATTTGGGCCTCCAACTCCGGATCGCATTTCAGTGTCGCCGATTCCGCATCCTTTTCCAGGAGGCCGCACTCAAGATAGGCCTCGATGAACTCTTTTGACCAGGATTTAAAGATACCCCTTCCGGCGGAAAATCGTTTGAGAGCCGATTGCTTGTCCGTAAACACCTTCTTTCTTTGGCGGGCGGAGCGCACCAGCGGCATGTTGCCCCGCAGACCCAGATTTTTCATCATCGCGATGAGCCAGAGTCGTCTCTTTGAGAAAATGACCGGGTCGATCAGGATGATATCGGTGAAGAGTTCCGGGTATTTTGCCGCGGCAATGAAAGTGGTGACAGCCCCCAATGAGTGGCCCATCCCCGTGACCGGCGGTGACATGACTCTTTCGATGACGAGTTTCAAATCATCGGCGAAAATTTCCCAGTGGTGAATGCGCCGTAAACCGTGAAAGTTTGATTGGCCATGTCCGCGCACATCGCTGGCAAATAAACGGAAATCCGCCGTCAGGAATTTAAGAAACGGCGTATACGTTCCGGCACAAAATCCGTTCCCATGAAGGAAGTGAACCTGGCGCCCGCTGCCCCCCCAATCCAGGTAGTGGATTTGTCCGTCGGGTGTCGAGACGAAACCATCTGTCGGTTCTTTCATCGGTGTATTGTTCATACCCTACGTTAAACGTGTGTGCTGAGTATTCGGCGGGGCCTATCGGCAAACATGTCAACCGGATCCTGACGATGGATGAAACCATCGAAACGTAAATTATTCTCGTACCCCTGTCAAACTTGAAAACCGCTTGGATCTCTTGCCCCGCAGGCGGCATGCATAATAATCATCGATAAACCCCCAGCTTTGCTGGGGAGACTCCCAAAGTTTGACAGTTCCAGGAGTTAACCAATACCTGAGACGATGATTATTATGAAATAATTAAAAACAGGTAGAAATCTGGTGTTCATGGGCCAGATCCAGCATAGCACTAAAGCGCTTACACCTGATCAGGTCGATAATACGACTCCTATAGTAAATAACATTCAATGACCGGCTGGTTGCCCGAAATAATGGTTTTAAAAGACCGCTTTGAGCGGTTCACAACTCATTCCTCCGGCTTTGCCGGAGGTCATTGAATCGAGGTTAACATCGATCTTGCCGTCGCTGCCGCCTTCTGATAACTAACGTTATTGATCTGTCTTATGGCCGACATTCACCCGTGAAAAGACATGTGACCGATGTATCTGATATTGGTAGACTCTGGGACTTGATGTGGAAAAGTATTCCATCGGCAGCCAACTGCGGGTTTTTATCCCCTTCGCACTGGGATATTTTCTCTCCTACCTTTACCGTGTGGTAAACGCCGTTATCGCACCGAATCTGGTGACCGATATCGGCGTCGATCCTTCCGAACTGGGGTTGCTTACTTCCACTTATTTCATTGCGTTTGCCGCTTTTCAACTTCCTCTGGGTGTCCTTCTCGACCGGTACGGTCCCCGTAAAATTGAAGCTTTTCTACTGATTTTTGCCGGTATGGGCGCATGGCTGTTCGCTTCGGCTGGCAGCCTCACCGGGCTCATCATCGGACGGGCTTTTATTGGTTTCGGTGTTTCGGCCTGTCTGATGGCTGCTTTCAAAGCCTATGTGATGTGGTATCCACGGGAGCAACTGCCGCTGATAAACGGGTTCCAGATGGCGGCCGGGGGGTTGGGTGCTCTGGCAGCCACTGCTCCGGTTGAAGCGGCCCTGACGCTGACGGACTGGCGCGGTGTTTTTATGGGACTGGCTGTATTGACATTTGTCATTGCCGCTACCGTCTATTTTATCGTGCCCGAGGGGGCCGTTGCGGGTGGGGACTCTAAATTCTCAGAACAAATTCGCGGTACTAAAAGCGTGTTCGCCAGCCTGGTTTTCTGGCGAATTGCACCATTGACAACCCTTTCCCAGTCGACTTTTCTATCGATACAGGGGCTGTGGGCAGGTCCGTGGTTGCGGGATGTGGCGGGTTTCGATCGATCGAACGTTGCCGGCACCCTTCTCTTGGTGGCCACCGCCATGATTGCCGGCTTCATTTTTCTGGGGGCCATCGCCGAGCGTTTGAGCCGCTACGGGATCAAGCCAATCACCGTTGCTGTTACCGGAATGTCGCTATTCATGGTGGTTTTGCTTCTGCTCATCTTCGAACTCACCACGGCTTCAGTGCCGTTGTGGGTGCTTTTCGGATTCTTTGGTACATCCGGCATCCTACCATATGCGGTGCTGTCTCAAAGCTTTCCCCCCCACCTTTCCGGTCGGGTTAACACAGCTCTTAACCTGTTGGTCTTCGTGGTTGCATTTACCGCCCAGTGGGGAATCGGGTCGGTGATCGAGATCTGGCCGGTGAATGCAGCCGGCGGTTACGCACCGGAAGGCTATCGGGCGGCCTTTATGGTCATGCTCGGTGCCCAAGGACTTACGTGGTTGTGGTATGTGGCGGCTGGAGCCATACAGCGCCGCCGCCAGATGCCTTAAGGACAGTCTTAACGGTTTCTCGCCCTTCCCGACGGTGCCCCCCGGTGCATGCGTGGTTACAACCGTGATTCTCCGACCGGCGATTTTGCAATCTCTTATTGTTTATTTGACGGTACACTATGAAATTAATACCCAATAAAATGCTGACATTATTATTTTTTTATGTGGCCGCAAATTGATTTAATGAAATTTTCGGGTTATTCACACGAGTTGGTTAATTTAGTTGACATACAACCTCAGATTTGAAAATTTGAATGGAATACTCGGTTCAGAGGATCCGGAACTTGAACGCAGAAAAAAACTGCATGGGGGTGTTCATGAGCAAGATGTGCCGCAGAGAATTGATTACCGTCCTGTTTCTTTTCTTTGTTTTTCTCGCTACACCGGCAGTCGCCGAGTCACCAAAGGACCCGGCCGAGCCGTCAATGGACCAAACCGAGCCATCAAAGGATCAAACGATCGTTTACCTTCTCGAGCGTATCAATGATGTCAATTTGAGAGCCAGTACCATGTCGATACGCACCGAGTCGAAACTGATCAAGTTGAACGTCAGCCACGTTCAAAATGCCACCATCAAAGACTGCGTTCTGACGATTAAAGAAACAAAAATGGAAAATGAGGATAAGGTACTGGATAAGACTCTCACCGTACCGATTGCCAAATTGAATCCATCGAATATAAAAACCGCTTCCAATCGGTTGATCATATTCACGTCAAACGACGGGTTGGATGTTGCGTTGGATGCAAAATATCGCAAAGATGCCAAAGGGAAATGGACCACCGACAGCAGGACGGTTGATGCCATCAATGTCAAGTTTTCAAAAGGGCAGGGCGAAAAAATCGCACGGGCTTTTTCTCATCTGATCACACTGTGCGGTGGAAAAAAAGATTTGTTCTAGCCCTCTCATTGTGAAATATTGGCGTGGTCTGGGAGTTCTCATTAGTCTTGTAGCGGAAAGGGTAATCAGCGACTCCAGCGCATACGCTTTCATAAGGCAAAATAAGGAAAGAACAGAATTGCATCACCGCAAAACCTCGAATTAAAGATTGTGGCAGTTCGGTAAAGGTTTAATTATCAGAATGAGATCAAACGATAGCTGGCGGATTTGTATCCTTTCACTTTTTGGAGGTGGAAGGTCAGCAGACGGCTTTCATAATTCTCTATGTAATGTTTGAACTCTTTTTTCGCGACCCGAAACCTGTCGCTTTGCAAGTTTCCGATCAACGAACCGACCTCATGGGCTCTGCCTTCATAAATGATCCGGGGCCCCTCTCCAATGAGAACTTCCCACTCCCCGGCAATGTTTATGCCTAGCGATTCCAGCAGTGGGCCGAAGCTTCCGGTGACAAAACGCTCATAATCGGCTTTCTTCCGGCTAATAATATCCCAGATCTGCGTGAATTTAACCGTGCTTTCTTTGTATTCGGTTGTGTACGTATCCTTAGCGCCATTTTGGATCAGTACTTTGGTCTTGTCGGTATTGATGTGATTGAGCAATAGAGTGTTCAGGTCTTTGTATTGCCGGCTTTCAAACTTTAAAAAATCAACTTTTGGACGATATTTCATTGATCCACGTCTGTAGTAACTAATATCTATAGGGGACTAATATGTCATAAATGGTCAAACGATGATATCCATCACCCCGAACCCGGAGAGACAGCGGTTACCGATGAAAAACACCAGCCTTGGGGAAAATGTGCACTGAGATGAGCGAAGACCCGAAACTTCAACGTTTCATTTTCAAAACCAGTGGCGTCTGCCCACCTGAGATCCATTTCCAAGTGCAGCAAGAAATGCTGGCCGACTTGCGTTTCGTGGGCGGCGGTTGTCCCGGTAACGCGCAGTTGGTGGCCCGGTTGCTGCGCGGTCGCCCCATCGATGAAGTGCTGCAGCTCATCGGCGGGATAGCGTGTCGCAACGGGACATCGTGCCCGGATCAACTGGCTGTCGCCATCAAAGCGGCTATGGATGGGCGGATGGCCCCCGCTGACTCGTTCCGTCTTTTCGACGACCCATCAACCCGACATCGTGTCGGTCTTATAGGGGATTTGGCTGGCAACCCGGATGCTCTCGAACAAATCGTAGACAGCATGTCCGCTGCCGGAACGGAGGCCGTGTACTGCCTCGGGAACCTGACCGGTGACTCGACACGAAACGATATCAAACGACTGATCAAGTTGGTTCGGAAGCGCGACGTCGTGGCCATCCAGGGGGAGAATGACTGGACTTTTACCGATCGGAAAATTCAGGACTTGCTGATTCAACTTCCGCAGGTGCTGACATTCCAGTTAGGGACGAAAATAAGCATCGCTTTTTTTGGTGATTATATTCTGAGGCTACCCGACTTCTCCGATTTTGAGCCTTTTGCGCTTGAGATGAATATGGTATGCAACCTGACGGATTTCATGCAGGATGATTCGGTTTTTCCCGCCCTTGAAGCCATGGTTCCGCAGTTCCAGGGAGATATCGTCATATTCAGCCAGATCAGGCAGTGGGGGCATTGGCAGGTGGGAGGTAAGGATTTTTTCAGTGTCGGTCCAGCCGTCGACCAGAATGGACTAAGCTGGGGATTGCTGGAATCCGTCGATGGTAATGCCCGGCTCGAAGTCATACGATTGAAATAGTGTCCACCCATCAATGGGGTAATATCCGCTGGGATGTACTTTATGCAAATTGTCGGTTGCGGCGCCAAATGAGTTCGTTGCAGCCGATAATGTTTGTACAGTTCAACCAGCCCTTACTGATGAACGGGGCACGCATAGAGCCGTCGACCATTCGTGAATGGGAACAAACGCGTTTTCAGGAGGGGACATGACTCAACTGGTTATTGTAGATGTCCTTTTGACCGATTTCAACCAGTGAGTGGCCTGCGTCTACATGGCGGAGTCGGTAAAGGTTTTACCGGAAGAAATACAGAACATTATTGAGGTCCATGAGTGGGACATGCGCACGCGCGAAGGGGTGCAGCGCTTCAGGGAACTGAAGGCCAAGTCATTGCCGAGTGTTGCACTGGACGGTATACTGCTATACGAGTCGCTGATCCCTATGCAGGAAGAGTTGATTGCGGATATCCAACGACGTTACGAAGATAAAAATAAAGGCAGCTGCAATGTATCTTGAAGATGTGAGCATCGAAGGATTCAAGTCCTTCTCCGAAAATACCAAGTATGGCCTTTCAGCCCGGAATCAGCGTCATTATCGGAAACAACGGCGTCGGCAAGTCAAACATTCTGGATGCCATTGTCTGGGCCCTGGGTGAAAATGAGCTTGATCGCGTCCGCTGTTACGACGACAACGAACTATTTTTCGCCGGAAGCAAGGACTATCCGCCAGCCGACCGAATTGCGGTTGATTTGACCTTCAAACATGGAAAGGAAGAAGGCGCACCATTACTAAAATTACGGCGAGAATTTGACCGGGACGGCGCGGACCGGTGCTATGTCGGAGACCGATGTTATCGCCTGCAAGACTATCGCAAAATACTATCGACGTATAAACTGAATCATGCGCTGAAAACCATCATCAGGCAGGAGCAGATAAACGATATCCTGCTGCTCGATCCCGCCATGCGTTTTGAGAGGATTTGTGCTTTACTGGACTTTGAATCTACAGATGAATTTTCAGTGCATATGCGCGACAACGTTGCCGATTGTCTCCGGCGCTATATGAAGTACCTTATACCGCTGGCTGAAGTTCAGCTTGAGATGCCGTCTCACAACGGATGTAAAGGCCTTGATATCGAGGTGACGCTACCGGGGAACCGCGTCCGACGGGCTCACCAGCTATCGGGCGGCGAAAAAGCCATCACGAGCCTGGCCTTGAAGTTGGCCGTATTCAACCAGCTGGACAATCCGTTTTATCTGCTGGACGAAGTCGAGCCGTCGCTGGACTACAGCCACCACAAGTCGATGCAGGCGTTTCTGAAAGATGTGGCCGCAAATACCCAGTTGATAATGATAACCCACCTGCGCAGCACGATCGAGTTGGCCGATACCCTTCACGGCGTGCGGACACGTTGGGACGGCTCGTCCTTCATGAAATTCTACTTTGTGATGGATGAACGTCTGCTGCGGCTTTATAAATGCTGCTGAGTCCTATAGGGATCCATTCAAACGGTTTCCTTATCGCGCGTGACGGATCCGGACGACCGTGACCTCTCTGTAATCATACCATCGGAAATCCCATGTTGACACATGCAGACATCCAAAGCGCCCTGGCCCGGGGTAGCGTTTCCTTTGATGCCCTCCAAAGGTTGTACCTCCGTTTGCCGTCGACCCGGTGCGAATGCGAAAGCCCCGGAATTTGCTGCCGCTTCATGCCGGAGATGACGCTGTTAGAGGCTCTGCAGTGGATCGATGTTCTATCCGGCATGCCACAGGATCGCCGCGTTACGCTGATGCGCCGTTTTGTATTATTTTACCTGGTTACCCCCTTGCAGCAGCCCGGTTGTCCGTTTCTGGAGGAGGGGGGATGCAGTGTTTACCTCCAAAGGCCTTTCGCCTGCAGGGCCTACGGGCTTTGGAGCGCCACGGCCGGAAAGGCCCGAACGCGACGGCACCGAGAGAGCAAAAAGGCCCTCATCCGCAGTTGGCGTGATATCGGCATTCGGGTGCCCGCCGATGCCGTTGCCTTTGAGATGGACTACTGCACCCGGGTGCACAGCGACGCCGATCCGCTGCCAACAGACGGGGCGATTATGGCGGTGCTGTCGGAGGTGTACGCTCTGGATGAGCCCTTGGCGCATTGGCGCGACCATTTCGAAAAACACTATCATTCGGATTTCAGCTATTTGTTGATGGCCACCCTGTTTGGGGCACGGAAGTCCGTTCTGGCCAAGATCGCCGTTATCAAGGAGATCGCCGAGATGGGCACCGAACGGCGGCTGCAAAAGTTTGTCTCGCAGGTGGGCGCGCAGACCCTTTCGAAGGTGTTCTATAAATCGGGGTGCTGAATCCCTATGGCGGTGAAACCAGACGAAACAGGACCCTTCCGGATCGATCCCGGAGATCTGAACCTAAGCACCAACGAGGCCTTCGGCTCTGGCGCACATCCCACTACCAAACTGTGCCTCGACATGCTACATCGCTACCTGAAACCGGGAGACCGGTTTTTGGACGTTGGCACAGGCTCCGGTATTCTTATGATTGTTGCTGCCCGGCTGGGTGCTGCTGCGGTGGTTGGAATTGACAAGTTTTTCTCAATCGCAGGAGTTGCACAAGTCAATCTGGCGGCCAATGGGGTCCCAGCAAACCAAAGCACCGTTTTTGTCGCCGATTCTCTCGCTCCGCTGAAGTGGCGGGTCGACATCGCAGCCGTGAATATCCTGCCGGGGGTGATCCTCGCCCTGCTCAAAGATTTGTCTATCGTCGTGAGGCCTGGTGGGCTCTTGCTGTGTTCCGGCATGATTTTGGGAAACACCCACCGGGTCGAGGCCGGGTTGGGCAAGGCGGGCTTCGATCTCGTTTACAAGGATCGCAGGGATCTATGGGTCGGGATCGCCGCACGGCGGCAGAGTTAATACAAACTTCAGCATCTCTCTCGGGTATCGAGCCGGAAAGTGCCCCACGCTGGTGGGGTATCGGGGAAGTTCCATGGCATCCGTGTTTTCATCAGCAACCATCGGTACGATGAACCTCACCAACCGCTTTGTCCGTTCGGCCACCTGGGCCGGTATGGCTGACGATGACGGCAATGTCACCCCGGAGCTGATCCAATGTATGGCCCGGCTGGCCGCGGGGACGGTGGGTCTTATCGTCACCGGTCACGCCTTTGTGCACATCTCGGGCAAGCACAGCCCGCGGCAACTGGGAATCGATGATGACCTCCGGTTGAAGGGCCTGGAAGCCTTGACCCTTGCTGTTCACGACCAGGGGGGCAAGGTCGCCGTCCAGTTGGGGTACGGCGGGGCCTATTTGTCCAGATCTCGGGTGAGACAGATGACGGCAGAGAATCTGCGGGCACTTGCCGGCGCCTATGCAAGGGCGGCTGTACGGGCTCAGACCGCGGGATTCGACGGGATCCAAATCTTTGCCGCGCACGGATTTTTTCTGAGCCAGCTGCTTTGTCCGCGATATAACGATCGCAGCGATGCTTACGGGGGGAGCTTGGAAAACCGGGCCCGGTTTCTCATTGAAGTGCTGGACGCCATCCGCCAGGCCGTGGGAGGGGATTTCCCAGTTTTCGTCAAGCTCAACGCAACGGATGGGATTGGCGATGGTCTCTCGCTAAAAGAATCGGTTCAGGTGGGCACCATGCTGGCATCCAGTGGGATTGACGCCATCGAAATCAGTGGGGGGCTGCTGAACAACCCCAACCTCCTGCGACCTGCGGATAGTTCCGAAGCGGCTTTCGAGGTAGAGGCCCGGTCATTCAAGGCAGCCCTAACGATTCCTGTCATTCTAGTGGGCGGTGTCCGTTCTCTGGATACAGCGCAACGTATTGTAACCGACGGCATCGCCGACTTCGTTGCCATGAGCCGGCCATTCATCTGTGAACCGGACTTGATTTCACGCTGGAAATCCGGCGATGTCCGCCCGGCGTCCTGTATATCTTGCAACAACTGCGTTGAGCAGGTCAAACAGGGGAAAGGGCTTTGTTGTGTGCCGGAAGTACCCGTGGCGAACCCGGTCTTTTATCCCCAGTTCGAGCGGTCCGTCGATGCCAGCCCCCCGCACCCGGCGGGCACCCGTTATGTCGTGTCCTTCGGACTCCAAGAAACCGCGTCCGGCTACCTGCCAATGGTGAAGGTTCACATGACCTACCCGGGCAGCCCGGAAGCACATGTCCCGGTGTTCCCGCCGGGCTCTGACGACCATCAGCGGGTACACGAAATGGTTTCGGCTTCAATGACCGGGATGGATGAGTAATCCCTGGTCAAGTGAACCGCATCAACCGCAAACCCACATCCGCTTCCCGACGGTCGGCAACCAACAAACCCCGGTCCGCGCAGCGCACGTCTCTTGCACCATATCGCCAACTTCCGCCGCGTACCACCCGGGCGGTGTCATCATCTAACCGGATGATGGGATTGTGTCCGTCGTGGTTTCGGTAGGCGGTCTTTGCATAGTGGTCCAAACACCACTCACAGACATTTCCGCACATATCGAAGATGTTCAGACCATTCGGTTTTTTACGAGCGACGCGGTGAACCCGGCCGCCGCTGTTATCCGCATACCAGGCCACTTCACCCGCGTGGTCACTTCCGGCGTATTTTTCGGTCCGGCCGCCGCTGCGCGCGGCGTATTCCCATTGGGCCTCGCTGGGAAGCCGAAAGAATTTGTCAGTTTGCTGAGATAGCCAGTGGGTGAAAGCCGACGCATCGTGCCAGGAAACACCCACCATGGGGACATCATCTCCGGTAGCCTCTGTTTCGTTAGGCATCCCGAGGGGATGGTGGCCCGGATTGGCTTTGGTAAAACAGCGGTACTGCGCCACTGTTACCGGCGTTTGTGCCATCCAGAAACCGTCGAGCCACACCTCGTGCACCGGCTGCTCGTCGGCCAAACCCTGGTCATCCCAGTCACCGCTTCCCATTTGAAAAGACCCGCCCGGCACCCAGGCAAACATCATTCCGGTAAACGATTCCTGCCAACGGTCGGCAGCTAATCCCGCTCCGGCCGTCGGCAGAGGTGCCTGGAGTGAGGCAGGTGTTTGGTTCACCAATCGTTTGGCGTCCTGATACTCGTAGAACAGGCCAACGGCCGTATCGTAGGAAGTAAAGGTCTCTACGAGTTCTTCCAGCGGGTACTCTGCGGCGTTTTGACGGACAAAATCAGCGACATCGGATGCCAGAGCCCTGCGGGTGTCGTCGTCGGCGTCGGCGTTGAGCCGATCGCAGATCAGGCGTCGCATAGCCTTTTCGAGATTTTCCAGAAAACGTGTTTTGGTCAGGTTCGGCGTATCTTGCATATCTTCATTCACATCCCGGTGATGCAACCGCGCAACTTCTCGAGGATATCCTCGGCCACAACGTTCCAACCGATAAAGGCCAGTGTTGTATCATCATCGCCCGGCCACGGAAGGATCTCGCTTTTACCGCCAACATGATTGACCATGACGCTTCGGCCAGTAAAGCGGACCGGTCCTTTCATGCGGAAGACCTCCGGTGGTAGTTCTGCGACAAACTGCTCGAAGCGCGCCTCATCCAAGTGCCGGGATTCTTGAAAAGAGAAAGTCACAAAGCGGGTTGCCTTCACGGATGCCCGTTGCCCCTGATGATCATCATGATCATGCACGCCGGTGGTGATATCGTCGAACAGATGGATCGGCTTGAGCATGACGTTTTTCGGGCTTGCCGGGGTCCAGAGCGTTGCCGGATCGATGCCGCAGCGCACAGTCGGTACCACCTGGCTGTTTGGAAACGCGTCATGGATCTCCTTTAGATAACAGGGGATATCCGCATCGGGCACAAGATCGACCTTGTTCAGCAGGATCAGGTTGGCGGTATCGAGTTGATTGTAAAACAAACGTCCGAAATTTTCACGGGCTTCCCAAAAATCGGCATCCAATACCGTGACGATCTTATCCAGTCTCATCGTTTCAGATAGGGGAGAGCTGTTCAAAACGGGCAGA
This sequence comes from uncultured delta proteobacterium, assembly GCA_963719015.1. Classification (GTDB taxonomy): domain Bacteria; phylum Desulfobacterota; class Desulfobacteria; order Desulfobacterales; family SG8-13; genus JARFQH01. The sequence continues at coordinate 124,409 of CAVRBA010000027.1, forward strand.
ACGGCGGTGGGGTCGGCGACGCCAGAAGATTCGATGAAAATACGGCGGGGGGTGTATTCGTGCCTGATGCGGATCAGGGACTGCCGCAAGTCGTTGCTCAATGTACAGCAGATACATCCGCTGGCCAGTTCGATCACATCCGAACCAGCGCCTTTAAGAAGCGCCCCATCGATGCCCACTTCACCGAATTCGTTAACCAGGACCACCGTATCGGATAGGTCCGTTTCCCAATCGAGAATGCGTTTTAACAGCGTGGTTTTACCGGCACCGAGAAAGCCGGAAAGCAATAGTACATCGGTCTTACGATCAATTGATCGCTCATCCGGTTGGTTCATTCAATGACATCCTTTGCAAATAGTGTAACAGCCCGGTTCATTTATAAATGCTTTTTGATCGTTCATGATCCTCTAAAGTCGATAGCCTAATTGATAAAATATCCCGATATGTTATGCCGAGATAGCTCAGGTAGCCCCTGAAAGATATACGGAAATATTCGGGTGAAGGGCTGAATTATTATATCTGGGTGACCACGTTGTCAATTCGGAAAAGACCTGCAAGGCGATTCTTTTAACGACAGGGGGGAGGATATCTTTTTCTTGTTAGCGATGCGAGTCGGTCCTTTGACGTCAGGTCATCCTTGAGGTTAACATGACCCGCCAACTGTGCTATAGCGTTCCATACGATGACCATAAATGCAGTTCGTGTTGACACACAATAGACTCTACCGATTTCTCACCTGATTGCGCACAGGACGCTTATGCCTCCGTTCGACTGGAAGCGAGATCTTGACCGGCATGATCACCGGGTTGTCCTTTCGGGCCAACCCATCACCATTCATTGCCACCACTACAACATCAACCTGCAGAGAACCCTGGAGGAAACGATGGGTGCGGAAGGTGTCCGGTTGATTTACCGGGCGGCCGAGGAGGCCACATATCACGACCTTAAGACAATGCTCGCAACCTACCGTGAGATGCGGACAATCAAGTCCAAAATGGAAATGGCGGCCATCATTTACCAAAATTGTGGTCTGGGCGTCATTCATCCTCTGGATATAAATAATGATGGGGGGAAAATCGTTAGTTCATCAAGTCACCATGTTACCGGTTGGCTTGCCAAACATGGTAAACGCCAAAGCCCTGGTTGCCATTTTTCCCGGGGATGGATTGCCGGTGCGCTGGAGGCGGTGTGTGACAGACCGATCGGCCATTACAAGGTAACGGAAACCCAATGCAAGATGATGCGGGATGAAGAATGTATTTTTCAGGTGGAGGTGCGTTAAGTGGCCATTGACGGGACTAAAATTGTCCATGCCGTTATGGAGGGCAGCCGGATCAGGGAATCGAAAGGCATCATTCCGCTCTTTGGGGTCTATCTCTCGCTTTTTTCGGTGCACTATTACAATAGACTCAGCTTTGACTTCGAGAAAAAAATCGGACCATCCCGTGAAGCCGAAGCTGAAAGTCTTCTGATCAAAGCCGCCCAGGAGTGCGGCTATGCCACCTTCCAGGGCATTCGCAATTCGTGGGAGTGGGATGAAATCGTCCAACCGATGATCGATCGTAAAGAAGACCAAATCATGGGTTTTGCCGCTGTGGCCACGGCGTTTGGGTGGGGGCATCTGGCGGTACAGAAACTCATTCCCAACGAAAGGCTCGTTCTGCGCGTCAACGATTCTTACGAAGCCGAGGGATATCTGAAGGATTTCGGGCAAGCTCTCAAGGGCAAGTGCTACATGCTCCGTGGGGTGGCGGGGGCATTCATGGATCTGATTTACGGCGAAGACTACCCGGGGGGGTGTTTCACCTTTCTGGCTGCGGAACCGGTTTGCCGGGCAAAGGGAGATTCGTACTGTGAGTTCATTGCTCGAAAATCACCGTATTAGTATTGCATCGGAAATCAGGGAGCTAGCGAAGAGACAATCGTGCTGGGAATTGATTCGATGCACCAATGTCCTCTGTCCGGTTCATGAAAAGCGTATCACGACCTGCTGGCTGGTTCCCAAGACCCATTGTACAAATACTATCGGCGAGGGTTTTTTTAACAAAATAGCCGCTTGCCTGACCTGTTCGTATTTTATTGCCCGGGGTGAAGCGTTCAACAAAGGGCCGGACGCATTCATTGCCGAACAGCTTCAGCGCTACCACAGCAGCGTGCTGGAAAGAATCTATCAGAAAGAAGAGAGCTTCGTTGAAATTCTCAACCGGCTGCCAGATGGCCTGTTTACCACCGACCACGAATGGCGAATCACTTATTTTAACCCGGCAGCGGAAAAAATAACCGGCTTTTCAGCCCGGGATGCCGTGGGCATGTACTGTAAGGATGTTTTCAAAAATAACATCTGCGAAACCGATTGCGCATTGAAACGAGCAGTGGATGAAGGCCGGGATATCCACAATCGCGAATATGAGATTACCAATATCGATGGCCATCAAATTCCGATCATCTGTTCCACTTCAGCGTTTCGGGATGCGTCGGGTCGGATCACAGGCGGGCTCGAGATCTTCAAAGATATTACCGATATCAAGCGGCTCCAGGAAGAGATTGCCAAGCGCGAAAAGAAGTATCGCCGGGTGTTCGAAGGCAGTCACGACATGATCTATGCCACCAACCTGGATGGACGGATAATGGACATCAATCAGGCCGGTGTCGAACTGATGGGTTTTAAAACCAAAGCGGATCTGTTGGCGTGCCTTACCGCCGGAGATCTTTACCGGAAGCCGGCAGGCCGCGACAAGTTCCTTTCACACATTACCCGCAGGGGGTTTGTCAAAGATTTTGAAGCCGAGTTCAAAAAGAGAGACGGGTCCCTTCTGCATGTGCTCATATCGAGTCGTATGTATGAGAACCCGCAATCGGGCGAAATCGAGTTCGAGGGTATTATCAAGGACATCACCCGGCGCAAACAGAGTGAGGAGGTCATCAGTCAGCGCAACCGGGAGCTATCGATTGTCAACAGCATTGCCGTGGCATTGAATCACACCATGGATTTCAATCAAATTCTCAAGGTGACGATTGAAAAGGTCATTCAGGTTTTGCGACTGGAAAGAGGCGGTCTTTTTCTCATCGACCATGAGACCAAAAAGGTCTTGCTTCGGGCAAGATACAATATTCCCGAGGCCGTCGCCGAAGAGACGGACGAGGTTGTTTTCAAGGATGCTCTTCTAATGCAGCATCTGATTGAGAAAGATGTCGGATTGCCACCCGAAGCGTCGTTTCCCTCTTTTCAGATTCGTTATCGCTCAACCCGGGGGCAGACCAACCTCTGGTTGACCTGTTTTTTAATTACATTCAAAGGCAAGGCCGTCGGTTTTTTCGGGCTCAGCATTCCTCCGGAGCGAGTTTTGAGCGCCCATGAAATACACCTGATGGGTTCCTTGGGTAATTTCCTCGGCGGTGCTATCGAAAATATCCAGATGATGGGAACGATCCGGCGGCACCGTCAGGAACTCCGGCGGCTGACCGAAAAGCTGTTCCAGAGCCAGGAAGAAGAGCGGCGTCGCATTGCCCGTGAGCTGCATGATGAGGCCGGCCAATCCTTGACGGCGGTGAAACTCGGCTTGGATCGTCTGGAGGATAAACATGGGGCCAACACTTTACTCCATGACGAAATCGGAGAGATCCGACAAATGGTTCAGCGCACCTCTGCTGAGATACGGCGCATGTCCTACCATCTGCACCCCACGCTGCTCAGCGACCTCGGGCTTGAACCGGCTCTGAATCTCTACCTCGAGGAAATTAGAAGACACTCCGATCTGGAGATCGATTTTCAGACCATCGGATTCGATCGCCGATTGGATCCTGACATCGAAACGGTCTTGTATCGCTTCAGCCAGGAGACCCTCACCAACGCGCTAAAATATTCCGGTGCCGAGAATTTTAATTTATCCATTATCAAGAGCTACCCACGGATCATTTTTTTGGCCGAAGATGACGGGGTTGGATTCGATGCAGAGATCATAGGAAAAGACAAGCGCAGCCTCGGGCTTCTCGGCATGCGGGAGCGGGCCTCCCTGTTGAAAGGCACCTTTCAGTTGCGCAGTACTCCCGGGGAAGGTACTCGGATCCGCATCGAAATTCCTTTGGACGAGGAGTTGCATTGTGAATGAGCCCATTCGCATATTGCTCGCCGATGACCACACGATCGTGAGACAGGGCCTGGCCCGCCTGTTGGAAGAGCAGGCGGATCTCAAGATCGTGGGTGAAGCCACCAATGGCCAGTCGGCAGTGGACCAGTCCATGGCCCTCAATCCGGACATCGTGATTATGGATATCGCCATGCCGCGGATGAACGGTATCGAGGCTGCCAAGAGAATACGGAAACATCTGCCAAAGACAAAAATCCTGATTCTGTCGATGTACTCCCATGAGCACTATATTCACGAACTCATGGAAACCGGAGTTTCCGGTTATCTTCTGAAAGATGCCAGCGGTCGCGATATCATCAACGCCATCCATTCCGCCATGCGAAACGAGACGTTTCTGAGTCCCATCATCTCTAAAGTTCTGGTCGATTCCTACCGGTCCCCGCGGCGGAAATGTTCGTCCATTGCCGAACGCTACAATCAGCTCTCGAATCGCGAACGCGAGGTGTTCCAGCTGATCGGCGAGGGGCACTCCACCCGGGAAATTGCCGACATGCTCTGCGTCAGCATCAGCACGATCAAAACCCACCGCGCCAATATCCTGGAAAAACTCAACATCGACTCACCGGTCAAATTGATCCACTTTGCCATTCAACTGGGGTTGGTGGATCCGGATCTTTAAAATTACGGCTCTATTTACCACCTATGGTTTAAAACCGACTGGTTAAGGAGGAAAAATCATCCATCGGTTGATTGACTTTAATCGGCCCATTGTGGTTCATAGACGCTCCGCCAAATTCATTGAAACCGAAGCATACCGTGTATGGTCGCCAACCCATCTGGATGTGGGGCTATCGGGGATGATGCAACGGCTTTTTCACGCGCAACAACGCGTACACTATCTAAGCTACGTAAAGAAAGGAGAGTCAGTTTAATGGCAGAATTAACCCCTAAAGAACGTGTTATGAAGTGTTTCCGCAAAGAACCTGTGGATACGATGCCCTTTTTCAGTGGCATGGGAATGGTGCTGTTGCCGGCCATCCAAGAGTTGGGTTACAAGTTTCCGCAGATTCACAGCGACGCCGAGAAAATGGCGAAAGCGGCCATCCTGAGCAGCCGAATGTACGGATTCGACTCGGTGGTCGTTCCGTTTGACATGACCTGCGAATCGCAGGCCTGTGGTAACGAGATCAGTCTATATGATGACGCGATGGACATCCTCTATCCGACCATTCCCAACAAGATGTGGAAGAGCATGGACGAGGTCGTTATTCCGGAAAACATCATGGAACTGGGCCGCATGCCCATGGTGATCGAGGCCATGAAAATCTGTGGGCAGGAAGCACCGGAACTGGCCCTCGGTGCCTGGCAACTGGGTCCCTTTACCATGTGTGGCCAGTTGCTGGAACTCGATTTGCTGCTCAAGGGGATTTTCAAGCAGAAAGAGAAGGTGGAGGAAACCCTGGATAAAGTCTCCGACATGATTATCAGGATCGGGCAGGCCTACCTGGAAGCAGGGGCCGATTTTATCACGCTGCGGGAAATGGGAACCGGATCAGACCTGATTAGCCCGCGCACGTGGAAAACCGTCATTCAACCGCGTATGCAGCGCATCCTGGCTGCGTGGGACGCTCCCAAGATACTGCACATTTGCGGCGCCACGGACCTGATCATCGAAATGATGAACGACTGCGGTGCAGACGCCGTAAGTGTCGATATCAAAAACGATTTGGCAGCTTCGCGTGAAAAACTGGGCAACGATGCCCTTATCTTCGGCAACTTCGATGTCTTTGCGCTGCCCTGCAAAGAAGAGACGACTGTTGAAGAGGCCGTGGCCGGTATCAAGGCCAACATCGACGGCGGTGTTGACGCCATCTGGCCCGGTTGCGACCTGTGGCCCGATATCAAAGAGGATAACATGCGCGCCATCGTAAAAACCGCCCGGGAATACGGACGCAAACCGAGCCCGGCGCTGGCACGCCTGTAATCTTCCTGGCCTATACGGTAAATTGATCGAGGAACAGATCTGCTTGCGAATAAAAGTGATTGTGGCTCGCAGCACCCCTTTAAACGGCTGGCGGCCCTTAAAGCATCTCTTTAAGGGCCGCCATATCAATTTAAGAATTGGTCTTTATTGTCATTATTTTACGGATAATGCCTGCTGAAAGGTTTTCCGCAAACTGGCCAGCGTTCCTTCGGTTTTCTCCAACCGCCAATCGAATTCAGCGGCTATCGCCTCAGCCTTTTGATCGAGGGCCAATCCGTCATTTAATCCCGAATCTATCAGTAACGCTCTCGTAAAACCGTCCAGCATTCGTCGGGCAACGCGCAGGGGGTCGATACCCTTTTCGGCCATGTGCTGTACCTGCAGTTCGTGAAACACGAATGCCATGCCGAGTTCTGTCCAGCCTGGGGTCAGAAACCACGTACCGGGTTCACGACCCAGCTCTTTTTCATAACGCTCCTGCCCGAGAAGGACACCGATACAGTCCTCGGCGGGTGGATAGAAAATAGGGACCGAAAAATTACCCGATAGCTTATCCATGGTCTGGCAGCGGCCATAGCCCAGCACAATGGCATCCACATGATCCTGTAATTCTCCGATCCTCTCGGACAACCGGCTGTACAACCGTTCGGGCTGAACATGCAGTCCCCAATCCATGACTTCCAGGTGGGTGACTTCCGGTATATCAGCGATGATAGCGCGTATCTCTCGTTCGAGCACGCGGCAGCAGATGACGCCGATCGACATGGTTTCCCTCCGTATCAATCGATCAAAACCATGCTGTACCAGGCCGGAAGGAGTTTGCCCCCGGCATCGAGTTCCACCTTGAAGCCCAATGGGGCCAGAGTCTTGCCGATATCGATACCGTAAGCGTCCATTGAGGGACGGGCCAGGTGAGGATAGCGGCACGGGTCGGGGTAAGCGCAGTCTTCGCATTCGACGCAGAGAACCATGGCAAAGGCGAACGTGCATCCCAAGGTCAACATGGCCTCTTTTTCGATCGCAACGGTGACGTCCTGCCCGACCTTGGGATCTGAGGATTTGATGACGATCGCCTGGCGATATTGCGAAAAGGCATCCATGAACCGTTCCGGTGTAATCTCGAGGTGCGGCGGACAGGTCCAGTATTTTCCCCACCGGTTGCAGCCGAAGCGGCATTTCAAATAGGATCTGGAATCAAAAACGATGTTGTCGGCCGGTATCTGTTTGGCCTCGGCGGCCCCCAGCTCGATGGCTTTGTCAATCAGGTGGTCCAATTTTGCTTCCATGATACATTATCCTTTAACATGTATTTTGCCGTTATTAAATCGTTAGCCTTTTATACAGAGCGGGCAGCAACGTTGGCAGCGATTCCACTCGCGGCAGAACGATACTTTGGGTATCAGACGAAATTCTGCGCAGGTAGTCGGCGCCTTTTTGATCCGAGGTGATAATAAAAGGATGAATTCGCGCCCGCCTTGCTTCCTGTATGGCCTTGCCAGTATCGGCAATGGCATAGTCCAGGTTGCCGTATTCCAAATCATAGGGACGGCCGTCGGTAAGAATCAGCATCAATTTGACGTTCGCTGAGATACCCTCGAGCTTGTAGATACCATGTCGGATCACCGCCCCCAGGCGGGTGAGACCCAAAGGTTCCAGATTCCCAAGACGATATTGAACAATCTGATTGTAGGGATCGTTAAAATCCTTAACGGCGAACATGTCAATGCGATATCGGCCCTCAGAGCTGAACCCATAAATGGCATATGGGTCGTCCAAAGATTCAAGGGCCTCAGCCATCAATACCATGGCCTCTTTTTGAATATCGACGACACGGCGGCCGTTGATCTGCTCTTCGGTTGACCCGCTCAGGTCCACCAGGAAGAGCACAGCCACGTCGCGGATTCTTTTATCGCGCCTGATGTAGACATTTTCCGACAGAAATGATCCGGTGCGCATGTCTACGCATGCCTGTACCAAAGCGTCGATGTCCAGAGCGTCGCCGGTGGGTTGCGCCTTATATTTACGGAACCTTTCCGGTTTGAGCTTTGTGAACTGGCGTCGAAGCAGGGCGATGATTCCATGCAGGCGATTGCGAAGCTCCTCGACAAAGTCGTTCGGCTCGTCATCAGCCAGGCGTTGGCGAACCAGGCACCAGTCGAGTTTATAGTCGGATAGATTCTGATCCCATTCTTTGTAAAAGAAGGTTCGAACGTTCTCCTGAAGCTCTTCTGCGTCGGGAGAATCAAAGACCATATTGTCGAGCATTTCTCGAAACATATCCCACAATACGTCACCGTCCCGCTCGCCTTGGGCCATCATCGTGGACAGCAGCGTTTCGATCACTTCTTGCGGCACATCTTCATATTCTTCCGATACCTGTTTTTTTATCAGAGAGATTGTGGCGTTGGTCTGAACAATCAGTTCCGGAAGAATGTCTCCCCACCATGGTAGGGGTACCGTGATATTTTTGTCCACTTTTCCGGGGTAGGTCGCCGGCAGATTGTTTTCTACAACCGCTTTCATATCTGTAAGCAGGCCGGGCAGCAATTTTATCAGGCGTCGGTCGGCATCCAGATGGATGGGAACTGGATCAAAAATTATTCTTCCAGCGTTTTCCAAATATCGGCTATGATCGAGCAGCATGGCCTGATGCAGCGCCATGAGTTTCAAAAGTCCAAAGCTGGGGGTCGTATCGGGTAAAAAGATGGTGCGGCCATCGGTTGCGGCACCCCCGCTAAACCCCTTGTAACCGATTAGGACAATATTGGACTGCATTTTCACAGGGCGTCCCAACGTGGCCTCGCAGATGAGAGATAGCCTTTGGCTCCTATCTTTCAAGGCGATGCCGGTGGCCAGATCGTCTCGGGTTTCCATGGCTTTCAGCGATGTGCCGCTGAAAAAATTTACCAGTTCTTGTTCCAACCGGCAGGCATCTAACCCCTGATCGACCCAATTGGCCGTTTCCTCATCGGTGAGCAAAAGACACATGCGGTTCCCCATTTGAATAAATGCCTCGGCTCCTGAGGGTGAAACTTTGGCAATCCGCAAGGCTTGTTCGAGGAAAAATTTCCAACGGGAAAGCGAATAACCACATTGGTAAGATGCTGCTTCGATGAGATACGTTTTCACCGCCTTCCACATTCTATCTTTGCTGCCTGCAGCAACTAAGGCTTCAAGTGCCAATTCCCCCCATAACAAGAGACTGGCAGTGCCGCGGTGTTCCATGGACATCGGTGTTTGCTCAATGAAGGTAACGGCCACATCAATGTCATGGCCTGCCAATGCACAGGCCAATTGGGACCAGGGGGATATGAGATCTTTGGTTTTGCGGAGTTTCTGTGAAGTTTCAAAAAATGGAAGGATCAGCGACCAATTCAACCGACAGAGATCTGAGGCGCATTTAAGAATGTGTTCGCCATCCGTGGTTTGATCGATGGTATTAATCCGATCCAGAGCTTGGTCGAGGAGAATGGCAGATTTGCGCGGCCGCAAATGTGACACTGCCATTTCCATAAGACGGTAGGTTTCTGAGGCGGTTTTACTTCTCTTCTGCCGGGTTTGACCGACAATTTCGGGGGTATTTGTCATGAAACGCCTATCGAATCAGAATTATTGGTAATGAAAACAAAACCCTGGTTAAAAAATTCCGGCGACGATTTCAGCAATTGCCTCCTGCATTTCCGGGTCGTCTGACATACAGCGGGTAACGGCGGCTTCACAGGCCGTGTTGTGGGGCACGCCGTCCGAGATCAGTTTGGCTGCATATACGAGCAGCCGAGTGCTCACCCCTTCCTCCAGTCCGTGTTGTCTAAGATTGCGCACCATTTTCCCCAAACGAACCAACCGCCCGGCAATCTCTTCATCGACTCCCGTCTCTTTTGTGAGGATTAACCGTTCATTTTCGGGCGACGGGTAGTTGAATTCGATAGCGATAAATCGTTGTCGTGTCGAATGCTTCAGATCTTTCATGACGCTCTGATAGCCTGGATTATATGAGATGACGATTAAAAAGTTGGGATGAGATTCCAGCAGCATCCCCCTCTTCTCTTGGGGCAATACGCGGCGGTCGTCGGTGAGAGGATGAATGACGACCGTGGTATCTTTGCGTGCTTCCACCACCTCGTCCAGATAGCAGATGGCGCCGTTCTTGACCGCCAGACTGAGGGGGCCGTCTTGCCAGGGCGTTTCCTCGCCTTTCAAGAGATAACGGCCCACAAGGTCGGAAGCGGTTAAATCTTCGTGGCAGGCAATCGTCACCAGAGGCCGGTTCAGCTTCCAGGCCATATATTCCAGGAACCGTGTTTTACCGCAACCTGTCGGTCCTTTCAGCATAACTGGCAGTTTGAGCCGATAGGCGGATTCAAACACCTGAATTTCATTATCGGATGGGAGGTAAAAGGGCTCAGAGACGATGTGGTAGCTTTCGATGGCAATGCCGTTACTTTTTGGTTGTTGGTCTGATGATCCCTGAATTTGCATGTGCGTCACCATCTGTTTAGGTTTAACGTGGGAACGAGAAGAATCCTTACAGGTACACTGAAAGGGATTGGATGACATGGAAACAAAAGCCGCAGCGGGTTAAAAAAATAAAGGGCCCGGGAGCACAAGAGCTCACGGACCCTATAATAGATCAATACTTGCCGTACAGTTCCGCGGCCTCCATCATCGCAATGGCATTCATCAAAGATCCGTTGGGTGGAAATTCACAGCCTGTGGCTAAGATAAATCCACCGTCTTTGCCGAGTTCCTCGATCTGTTTCTTGCATTCCTGTTTCATATCTTCGGGGCTGCCAAGAAACGCGTATTGAGCCGGGCTTACGTACCCGCAAAGACAGGTCTTTTTGCCGTATTTTTCCTTAAGCTCGTGCATATCCGCGCAGTCGTCCGGGGTGTAGGCGAATGAAATGGCCACCGGTTCCATGGCCTCGATTTGGACGTCGAAGTAGATGCCGTTGCCGCAATTATGAACCATGACCATCATGCCGCACTCACGGATGGCGTTGGCCAACTGGGTGGTAAACGGTCCCTCGATTTCCTTCCACATTTCCTTGCGCATAATGGTCTGGGACGCAAACAGCGTGTCCAATACCACGGCATGTGCACCCGTTTTGCCGATAGCCTTTATATACTCGATCAACACCGGAGTAATCGTTTCTTCGGCTTTTATAATCGCTTCCCTGGCTTTATAGCAATCACGGAAAAGGTTCTCGGCGCCGCGCATCATGGACAGAATACCCAATGGGGCATAAACGAACCCCATGATGGGGACCGTGGCCGCCAGCTCGTTGGCCACAATATCGTAGTACTTTAGAACCTCTTTCATCCGCGGCGCTTTTGTGGGATCGAAAGCCTCGAGCTTGAAATAATCGTCCGGTGTTTTGATCAACGGGTCATCATAGTCCGGATGGGCCGTGTCTTCAATCGGATAGACCATTTTCTGTCCAAAATCGGCAGCTTCCACCGAAAGGTCTACAAGTCCCAGGATACCATCAAAGCCTATGAGGTCCTGGGCCTGCAGCATCGACTTGGCCATGATCTCTCCATCTTGGGACCACTCTTCATAAGTCACGCCGTATATCCTTCGTGCCGCTCCGCAAACCAGGGGGGCCGCCGGAACGCGATCCGGGATTCCTCCTTGAAGGACTGTGCCGACTCTCTCTAATGGTGTCATGATGACCTCCTTTTCTGGGCTGGAAATTTAAATAGCAATGTTAACCTTAAATGGAGATGCCAATGTTTTACGGATCAGTGGATCTGTTTGACCACCTCCTTTATGCCGCTGCCATTGGTGGTGCTCAAGGCGATCAAACGAGGACAGTAATCTTTGAGGGTGTGATTGATATCAGCCAATTCATCGTGCTCGATTAAATCGATGCGACTCACGGCCACAAGATCGGCTTTATGCATCTGGCCAAGGAGAAGCGACTGCCTCTCAGTCCACAGAAAACCGAATTGGGGGCCGTCCACCAATGTAATGAATGGGCCGATATCATAACGAATATCTCTCAATCCCATAGCCGTCACATCCAGAAGTTCCTGGGTTACCACCATCTCCGATGGCTCGATGAACAGCAGGTCTGGATTGAGGTCTCGTTTAAGCTTTTTTTTCAGGTCAACCAGACTGGATGCCAGGGAACATCCCACTCAGCCGCCACGGATGTATTTTACACTGAGATCATGGGTCTGAATAAACTCTTCATCAAAAGGAGTTTGACCCTCTTCGTTGACAATCACGGCCGATTTCTTGGCAGCGGATCGGAAATGGGCAACCAAACTGCGGATCAAAGTGGTTTTTCCGCTTCCCCTGGCGCCGGATACACTAACGACACGCATCTATTTCCTCCGATTGGAATCCGGTTTCTCGCTGTCGGTCAATTGCTCTTCGAGTTGCTTGATGTAATCTTGCTTGGATGCCACAAAGTCGAATTCATCGAAGTAGGTGTGCTCTTTTTCCTTCAAAACCGAAAGCCCCCGCTGGTCGGCGACTTCATGCATGCCTTCCAGCGTGGCGGCCTTGACCGCCTCTTCTGGAATACCCTGGACGATACTGTTGATGGCAATATAGACGTCTTTGACAGGTTGGGTCAGCGTGCCGGAAGAATAAGACCCGTGAGTCGTACCGATCGTGTCCGCCTTTATGGTACCGGCCTCGGTTTTAAGATGGGATTTGATATGCCCAATGCAGCGTGCACCCATTTCCATGCACTTTTCGGCAATAGACCGCATCATGTGCTCTGCCATTGCCTTGATAAACGACTCGGTCATCAGCTCGTTCCGGCTAAGCTTGGCTGCCACGCCATAACCGCTGACGCCGTGCTCGGTGTAGCAACCGTGTTCCGAATTATTATTCGTATCCATGAGGTGGCTACTCCTTCCACTCTATTATTTCTGACACAAGGGCGTCGATGCCATGACCTGAAAAGGAGGATAAATTTACAATTGCGGCCTTAGCGTTGTATTCGCCGACCCTTTGTGTGGCCTCCTTAACAGCCTCGTCTTCCACGGCATCGATCTTGCTTATGGCTATGATATCAGCATCCTTGATCTGGGTGGTCACCAACTGGCCAAGCATATCCATATCCAATAGCTCGGCGGGTCGTGTGGCATCGAACAACACGATGGCCGGTCCGAGGGAAATTTTGGCATCCCGTCCACCCATTCGTGCCGCCAGTTTAACCTGATGAGGAACAGCGACACCGGTCGGCTCTACCAGCACATGATCCGGTTTAAAATCTTTGTATAGGCGGTAAATGGTCTTAGCAAAGGTCGCGGCCACCTCGCAACAAATGCAGCCCCCACCGATATCTTTAACCTGCATGCCGCTTTCCTCCATTACCTTACCATCCACTGGAATTTCACCGATTTCGTTCACGACGAGGGCCACCTTGCGTTCACCGTCTCCGGCCAGGTCTCTCGACAACTTTAACAACAGGGTCGTTTTACCGCATCCTAAGAAACCAGCAATTTGGGTTATTTTCATGTTTCCTCCCGCAGGATTTCTAAAATCGGACAAGCATTTCTGACGTCATTATCTACAGTATGAGTTTTATATATTAAATCTCATTCAACATTCATAATGTAAAGGGCATATATCGGTTAATAATCGGGTAAATTGATATACCCAAAAATTGAAATTATATTTATTACGCGTTGGTAAATCAGAAATGTGCGGCAAAAATCAGGAGGCAGGTGGCTCTAAAATGTTTGTTTTAACCCATTTAAATATTTCAATCAGGCGGAACGCAAATGGTTCCTCGCGATATTGATGTGAGGTGGACACTAAGTTTTCTAAAAGTGTCCGGTCATCAGATGTAAAATGGTCGTGGCATTGCCACCAGTATCGTTTCAGTGCGGTGCTTATTCCGCTTCGACTCAGAAGACAAACCGATTGAAAGTCGGCGAATTTTTTGCATAAAAAAATAGCTCTAAGCCAAGAATGAGGTAAATATCGCCGATAATCTTCTTTGTCTTCTTCAGTCGGTGTAAGGCTATAGTAGTAGTAATAGAGAAGCGCTAAACCATGACCAGCATCCAGAATCATTTCCGTTGCAAGGGTCTGGCGTAATCCGATCTCGATTTGGTGGATCAGGTAACGCATCAATTGAACCGCTGAGCCGCTAACGTTGAAAAGGGGCAGAATGTCCTTTTGGAAATTGAAGCGGTACAGTTCGGGTTGCTTTTGGATGACATAAGAGAAAAGTTCCAAATCGAGCCAACCCTGCAGCGCTAGCGGCGGTATACCTTTGAATTTTCCTGCGTAAAGATTAAGAATCAATTTTTGATTCTGCTCCAAGATTATAGGTTTCCGATGTTCAGATGCATTCGGTTTGAATTGCCTCTCGATAATTCCCCGGTGAAGAGACAATGCGATTTTCGGCAAATAAGCTCCGGCACTGCTGCTCTTAATTTCATCAATATACAGAGACGCGTAACGTAACAGATCGGCACACGTTGAGATTTCGGAAGCATTTTCTGCGGTCGACATCAACTGATAGCCCTTCTGAGAAGTGGTTTCAAAACCCCACCTATCACCACCCAATCCGCCTATATTTGTGCCATATGGCAACGAGTTTTAATCCATACTAAGCACTAAAATAAAAAAACTGCTTAGACACTGAATACATACCACCATGTATGCTGCGTTTTTTCGTCGGCCTGCGCTTTCCTCTTGGGCGTGACATAAGGTTTTAAATCCACTTCTAGTTCTATTTCTGCCTCATTCGCTGAAGCGTCAGAAATAAGATTTGCTGGCCAGAAGAGAGTATAGATTTATTTTCCGGCCACGCAGTCCGAGTTTACGCCGGATATTCTTTCGATGAGTCTGAATCGTATCGTAGGCAAGATTCATTTTTATGGCGATTTCCTTGCTTGAATATCCTATCTTAATCAGCTGGCAAACTTTCATTTCTGTGCGGGAAAGGGCGAGTAGTCGCCCATCCAACTGGTGAGCAAATCCTCTCGTCAAGCTGATGAGTTCTTCGCGTAGCACATTTACATATGTATTTCTCACTTCCACGGAAGGCTCTTGATGGATTTTTTCCAGGCCAGGTAAAATGATTTTTTCCAGTTTATAGGATATGGTTTTTTCGATCCCGCTCTTTTCTTTTTCAAAAGCTTTCATCAGGTTTCTCAAAGTGACATACATTTCTCTCCTGTTCGACTTTTCGCGTCGCAACCGTTCCTTGAGAATTTTATTCTCACTGAGGTCTTTGACGACCATGCCAAAGAAACAACGCTCATCCAGACTGAGCCGTCTTACAGTTACGTCGACGGGAAAGGTTTCTGCATTTCCCCGTAACGCTTTCAGCTCCCTTGCCCAACCGCCACCGGTTCGGGTCTTTTTGAAAGCTTCGTTTAGATGTTTCCGGTCATCAGTGCAGAATAACAGACGGCAGTCGCTTCCGATGAGTTCCTTCAACGGAGCGCCAAAAATATCGCTGGTCTGGTCATTGGCATCGAACACCTTCAAGTTTTCTAATGTAAAAATTATACTGTCACCCGTATCCAGATATAGAGAGCGCAAAAGGGCGATATAAGATTCATAACCAAGTGACTGTTCTGGCGTTATTTTAGTTTTAGGCTGCATATCATTTGGCGCGTATTCAATCTTTTCTCTTGGCTTTCATCATTTGGATGGCTTCTTCAAGATTTACCGGAATACGATCGGGTTGCGAAGGATCGGTCAAAACACTTTGAAATAATTGGGTCAAGAGCGGCGGTGTCAGTCGGGCGGATTCGAGTAATTGTTTATCAGTCAGAATTTCCCGCGGTGTGCCATCCGCCGTGATTTTGCCATCGGTGAGGATGAGGATTCGCTTGGCTATCATGGCGGCGAGGTCTATGTTATGAGTGACAATGATCAAGGTGTAGCCGTGGTGACTGTTAAGGTGCCGGATAAGATCTATCAGATGATTGGCGGAGGCCGGATCAAGACTGGCGGTCGGTTCATCCAGAAGTATCAACGGTGGTTGCATGGCAATAAGCCCGGCCAAACCCACCCGTTTCATTTCTCCGTGGCTGAGGCGGTGGATCGGGCGATGGGCCAAATGGGATACTTCCATCAGAGCCATGGCCGTGGTGACCAGCCGATCAACCTCTTTGGAGTCCAGACCAAGGTTTTCAGGACCGTAGGCGATATCCTGTCGGACATGAGTGCAAAAAAGTTGGTCGTTGGGATCTTGGAACAGCATGGCGACACGGCGGAATGCCTCGCGACGATATCTGCGATCCATCTTCCTACCGAACAGACATATAGTACCCTTTTCGGGTGCCAGAATTCCGGCAAACAGCCGGAGTAGCGTCGTCTTGCCGGCGCCATTGGGACCGCAGAGGACCACGATCTCGCCTCTGGTGACAGTCAAAGACACATCCTGAATAATTCGACTGCCTCTCTGCCTGTAGGTTATATTCCGGCATGATAGTACCGGTTCGTCATTATCGTCGTAAACTGGCGTAATGTCACACTGGTTTGGGCAGGAATCTACGTCTGGTTGAAAATTCATTGCAAATCCACTGGCGGTGTTTTCTCCTCGTGCAACCATGGCCTCCTGAATTCGACGCGTCCGATCGTAGGCCCTGAGTATAACCTGGGCGAGAATCATGCCGGTACTGCGACAGGCGACACTGTAATTCCTCATTCCTCCTTTGATGCGGGCCACGTCTCTCATTTTATGAAACTCGTCGAATAATAGGAAGGCATATCGATAAGACATCGCAACGACATCTATCAATATGGCAGGCAACCGGAACCACTTCAAGGCAGCCAGGACCTCTGAAAACGGAGTTGTTAAGAATACTGCGGCGATCCAGGACATATCGCATGCGACCCTTGCGGCTGCTGACAGCCCTTGAAGCATGCCCTCTCTGTAAATTGTTATAGTGCCGATCGAGTAGATCGGTGTAGAACCAAACCCCATGGAAAAACCGAGAAAAACAATGAGTGTTGCCCACGCTGGTGCGAGAAATAAAAGTGCAAAGCGTTGCCATGGTATGCGGGACCAGACAGCTAAAGCCAGACCGGTCGAAAACAAGGCCACAGATAGGCCCAGACGGGCGACAACAATATTCAGAGCAACGGCCGTTACCTAGCAAAGACAGTTTAATTCTCGGGTCCACGCCATAGAGGCCCTGCCGCGCTGCGCTTCCTGACTGTTCGTAAATACTATCTTCTGTCGAAAGGGGGGCACCAATCATTTGCATTGACCAAAATATAATCAATCAACCAGTTAACTACCAATTTAACCAAATCTGATAATCTATGGGTTGGTGAAAGGATTGACTATTCAAACGTCGGTAGTTACGAAAATATGTCGTGTCGTGGTAAAATGAGATTTGATTGTCTTGAATCCTTTGGGAAAAATTTAAATATTATCGTTGTATTTGTGGTTGTCTAATGTGGTGCCGGGTTTCTCCGCACGGATCAAAATACCTTTGGTTTTTGGAGAACTGTTAAAACCGGTTTCTCCAACGAGCCTTGCTTTCTGAAAACCGACGTTATCCAATAGAGCCAGGAAATCCATTCCCGGTATCGTACCCCCCTCTCACTGGAACCAATTCGCAAGGCGGGCCTTTAGCTCTGTTTTACCGGCGCTCACCGCTATCTGATCTGCGGCCATAAAACGTCCCCCGGGTTTTAAGACCCTAATGATTTCGGTTAAGGCACGTTCTTTGTTTGGAATTAAATTGATCGCCCCATTAGAAATCACCACGTCAAACGTACTATCGGGAAACGGCAGGTCCTCGCCGGATGTATTTTGAAATGTTACGTTATTTATATCGAGCATCTTGAGATTCGATTCAGCCCGGGCGATCATCTCTGGTACCAAATCCACGCCAACGGCAGAGCCCTCCGGTCCAACCATCATGGACGCAAGAATGGTGTCCACTCCCGCTCCGCAACCGATATCGAGAACTTTTTCTCCTGAGTTTATTTTACCTAAGGAAAAAGGGTTGCCCACGCCACAGTAGGCGGAAGCAACAACCTCTGGAAGTATATCGATGAGTGTCCTGGCATATCGAAGTGTCTCGAGACCTTTTCTGCCGGTAGGATATTGGAACTGACCTTCTGGGTTGATTGAAACTTGAGAATATTTTTGGCAAATGCCTTCCCTGATGTCATCAAGATACTTTTGGGCGATCATATTTTCCATATTGTTCTTTCTTTAACGCCAAGAATTACGGTTTTATTTCACAAAAAGAATGGTATCCCTGATGGCGTCGGAAAGCGCTTCCATGTCCGGAATGTTGTCAAATGCGATACGCTCATTGATGACAATAGATGGCACAGCAGGCTTTCGATCACAAATGACTCCGAGTTCAGCATGTCGCAAAACGCCCTCTGCTGAGCCGACATCGACAACCTTCCATTGAAGGATTCCTTTTTCAAACTCCGGAGCAATTTCTTCCAATATTGCAATTGCCAAATCGCACAACATACATCCTTTCTTCTTGGCAACGATTTCGATCATTACGCGTTGGTGTTCCATGCATCAACAATCCTTTGCGAGCATTTTTTATGGCGATTGTACCGCTGGCATCTTTTCGGGGGCCGCCAACAAGTGGTTTTTGTCTTACCTCAAGTGTGTGCCACCTGCGGTAAGTTATCGACTTAATCTATACCTGTCCGGTATAATAATAGCTTGCATTTTCCGGCAGCGGTTAATTTTCTGTTGCCGATTCAATGCCTGTCGACCGTGTCAATGGGTATTGCCAGGCTTCGTTTTCCCACCCCAGAGAATGTGCCAGTATCGTCCAACGATGAATCCGCAAATACCGCCTGCTGACAGTAACAGAAGGTTCCACAGGTCTCCCATCTCTTCTGTGTTTATTAAGGGGGCCTTGGCCGGGCGGCCAGCGGCTTCAGCCAGTTTTTCATTGACCGCTTCATCCATCCCGGCAAAATTAACAGGTTCTTGGTCGGCTTCCTTCTCGGCAGTCAAATCGACGGCACCATTACCCGAGCTATCTGCCAACGCAAGATCTAAAGGGACAGCCCCATATAAATATACGGTCAGGGCCAATAAGAAAATAATCGACACAAGCTTGTTTTTACCAACGCTGTGGGAGGATTCGACAATACCCAAATCTTCAAGCACCTCCGGTCTCTGGTTGTAAGCATATTGCAGGGCCAAACCTGTAACGAGCATTTCACCGACAGCAATGGGTAATTGAGTGGGAAGATAGGCGGCGTAGATCGCTGCCAGATACCCGATGAAAGGGTACTGGGGAGACGGTGCTTTGGCCAATGTGGTGGCTAAAATAAAGCCAGAGGCGGCATAAACAGCAATATCTCCGATCAATCCGCCGGCAAAACCAGCGGCCCACAGGGGAAGTCCCAATCTGCGGGCCAACCGGAATGCCCCCCATCCGCATGCGCAGCCGCATAATCCCAGTGCCACCACGTTCGCTCCCCAGGTTCCGAAGCCGCCGTGCGCAAAAAAAGCGGCCTGCAGCAACAAGCTGGCACCCGTTAATGCCACACCGATAAACGGGCCCAATAAGATGGCCACCAGAGGGGTTCCGCAAGGATGAGTGCAGGTGCCAGTAAATGCGGGAATCGGGATCAGTGAGAAAAAAAAGATGAGGGCCCCACCCATACCCAATAGCGGTTTTTTTTGGGGCAATTCATTCGCGAACTTTTTCATCCGGGATGTGCCCCACCCGACCAATGCTATTCCGGCACCGGTATACAAGACCGCAGATGTTCCGGTAATGATGCCTTCTGTGATGTGCATGATGTTGTTAAAGATTTAACCGCTTGAAATTGTATCCAATTTATGTCAGTAAAAATTTAACCGTCCGGTGATGAATATTAACTGGCGACTTCGAAAGAACCGAAAGTACGAGCCGGCTGGCCGTTTGTATGGAACCATATCGTATCATCCATCAACCATCCCATCAGCGCTGACCAACGATAACACCATAGAACATTATCCTGTCTATGAAAAGAATTATGCAGCGGCTATTATCTCTGTTGGATAAAATCATCTGCCTTCCCATAAAAAATCATCTATTGGACGATATTCAGGTTCCGTTCAATTCTATAAAAGGATGATGTCAGTACCAACATAATGACTGAAGTGTTTATTCCCGCGGTAGGGAAGGTGTAATAAATTTTGAACAGAGGAGGTAAATGATGTTTCAAATCGGCACCGAGCAAAAGGTTTGCGAGGTTGGTGGGGTAAAATTCGGCGGGCAGCCTGGCGAGTACCCATGCGTTTGCGTCAGCTCGATTTTTCAGAAGGGCGACAAGGTGTTTACCGGCAAACGCAAGGAGGGATTCGATGAAAAACGGGCCGAAGAACTTCTCAAGACCCAGGAACGCTTGACCGAAACGACGGGCGTGCCTGGCATGGCGGACATCGTGGCCAATACGGGGGATGAGTTCAAAACGTTTATCGATTTCGTCTGTGAGACCAGCAGCATGCCTTTTTGCATCGACGCCTGGGTAATGAAGCCCAAACTGGCAGGCGCGGCCTATTGTGCCGAAAAGGGATTGCTCGACCGTATGTTCTACAACAGTCTCACGGTCTGGGAGAAGGATCTGGAAACCGAAATCAAGGAAATCGCTGATATTGGCGTCAAGCACGTGCTCCTGGTGGCATTCGACCAGGAAGATCAAATGCCGAGCGGGCGTGTCACCGGTACCCAGAGACTGCTGGATGCCATTGACAAGGTGGGTGCCAAGTTTGAAAGTGTATTTGTCGACACCTCGGTGATGAACGGTCCGGCAACGGCGTTCTGCGGCATCGCCAACCGGATGGTCAAGGAAAAATGGGGCCTTCCGACTGCCAGCGCCCCGAGCAATGGGTCTTACATGGATTTGAAACGATTTAAGGACATGTGGGATTTCAAGGGATGGTCGGCCACCGATGCGGCCCTGGAGTCCCTGTCAGCTTTCTTTTATCATGACATGATTTTTTCCGGCCCCATGGCAGGTGCCACGCGAATCCTTCCGGCGGTCGCCGAGGCCGATGCCTTTCTGGCCACGGCAGCATTTGCTGAAACCAAGAAGCTGCCCAAGGACCCGAACCACCCGCTGTTTAAATTGTTTCCCGATTTCGTGGAACAACTCAAGACTTTGGCCTGATCCCAGTTTTCAACCATCTTATAGGTTTTGATACCATTTAGAAAGGAGTTGACATTATGGCGGAACTGACACCCAAGGAACGCGTTATGCGTCTTCTGCGCAAGGAACCGATCGACACCATGCCATTTTTCAGCGGTATGGGAATGGTGGTGATGCCGGGTATCGAAAAGGCCAATTTGAAGTTTGCTACCGTTCACACCGATGCCGAGCGCATGGCCCAATCAGCCATCTGGTCGGCCAAGATGATGAACTTCGACTGTGTGGTGATTCCCTACGACATGACCATGGAGTCCGAGGCCGTGGGTAACAAGATCAGCCTGTACGAGGAGTCCGAAGACATTCTCTACCCGACGATACCCAATAAAATGTGGTCAACTCTCGAAGAGGTTGAAATTCCGGAAAACATCACCGAGTTGGGCCGTCTGCCGATGCTGCCCAAGGCGATCGAGATCATCAAGAAAGAAGCTCCGGAACTGCCCATCGGCTGCTGGCAACTGGGTCCGTTTACCCAGGCCGGCCAGATGTTGGAATTGGATCTGATGCTCAAGGGTGTTTTTAAACAGAAGGAAATGGTAGCCAACGTTCTCGACACACTCACCGACATGATCATCAAGATCGGTTTGAAGCTTCAGGCCGCCGGTTGCGATTACATCACTTTGCGTGAACCCGGTGTGGCGGCCGATTTGTTGAGCCCTCGGACCTTCAAAGAGTTCATCCAGCCGCGTTTGACCAGAATTCTGGCGGCCTGGGAGTCGCCCAAACTGCTTCACATCTGCGGTCAGACCGAACCGCTGTTGGCCATGATGAACGAATGCGGTGCCGACGGCTTGACCGTCGACATCAAGTGTGATGTTCGCAAGGGACGCGAAATTCTGGGGCCGGATGTCTTGTTTATGGGGAATATAGACACGTATAAGATGACCTGTGACCCTGAAACCCCCAAACAGGCTGCCATCGATCACATCAAAGACATGATCGACGGCGGGGTGGACGCCGTCATGCCCGGTTGCGACTTGTGGCCGGCCATTATGGAGGAAAATATGAAGGCCTGTGTGGACACGGCCCACACGTACGGAAAGAATCCGAGCCCGGCTGTTGGCCGGCTTTAATAATTCTCGCGCCGAGAACCGTTGGCAAGAGTAGAGGACTTTTAATTTAACAATAAGGAGAAGGATTCAATGGCAACCAAAGAAGAACTTATCGAACAGATGAAGAATGGTGTAGTCGAGTACGAAGAAGACACGGTCAAGGAAGCCGCCCAGGCATGGTTGGACGACGGCCAGGTCCCATTGGACGGTATTATGGACGGGCTGGCGGCCGGGATGGAGATCGTTGGTGAGCTTTACGATAAAAACGAATATTTTGTCCCTGAAGTGTTGATGTGCGCCGATGCGCTTTATGCAGGACTGGCCATTTTGCGGCCGCATGTGCCCAAGCAGGCGGACGGGATCAACGCTCAGGTGGTCATCGGATCGATCCAGGGTGACGTGCACGACATCGGCAAGAACCTGGTGAAGATGATGTTTGACGTGGCCGGCTGGGAGGTTCACGATCTGGGCCGTGACGTGCCGTTGGAGAATTTTGTCGAGGAGCAGCTTCGTACCGACAGTGAGGTGGTGGCCATGAGTGCGATGATGACCACGACAATGTTGGGAATGAAAAAGGTCATTGCGATGATCAAGGAGAAAAACCCCAATGTGGCCATCATGTTGGGTGGCGCTCCGGTGACCAAGGATGTCGCCAACCTTTTCGGTGCTGACGGTTACGCCGAATCAGCCGGGAACGCGGTGTCGGAAGGTATCAAGATGATCGGCCGGCTGCGTGAAATGAGGAATAAATAATAAGCGGCTTCAAACTGTTAATAGTGATGTGTCTGGGCTGATGGGATCGTCAGTATCGTCGCTCCCAGCCCAGACGGCACTGGTGATTGGCGATTCAACTGAATGCGACCACCGGACCACATTCGCCAAGACAGAGTGCCTTCATTCCGTTCGAAGTGGTGGGCAATTGTTCATGCGGGACGGATAGTGGTGATTTAGAAACACGATCGGCGATTATTTGAGCGGAAGAATCGGCAGTGCGTTGATTCCCTGATGACAATTAGACAATCACAGGAGCCCGTCTCCTGCGGTTGATAATTCGGATAAGGAGCAGTACGAATGGATTCTGATAAGGCAATGGTGATATTTCAGCCTTCCGGGCGCAGAGGTGAAGTGCCCAAAGGCGTCAACCTGATTGAAGCCTCACGGCTCTTGGGTGTGGACATCGAGGCGCTGTGCGGCGAAAAAAAAGTTTGCGGCAAATGTATTGTGCGCGTGGAGGAAGGCCATTTCGAAAAATACGGCATTACTTCCAGTAAGTCCAACTGCAGCGCCTGGCAGGAGGAAGAAGATAAGTTCATCAACCCCGATCGGAAGGAAAAGGGTTTTCGACTGGGATGTGTGGCCACGGTCGAGGGCGACATGCTGGTTTTCGTGCCCGAGGAATCCCGGGCCGGTAAACAGGTCGTCAGTAAGGCGGCTCGCGACATCCCCATCGACCACAACCCGGCCATACGCCTGTATTACGTGGAAGTCGATCCGCCCACTTTCGAGGAACCGACGGCCGACTTCGAACGCATATGCCAGGTGTTGGAACGGGAATACAGCTTGCAGAACCTGACCAGCGATATCTTTACCCTGCGGACACTTCCCGATGCGCTGCGGGAGGGCAAATGGGCCGTGACCGTCAGCGTCTGGAACGACAAAGAGATTATCCGCGTGCGCCCGGGAAAGGTCGAGCACGCCTACGGATTGGCCATCGACGTGGGGACCACGACCGTGGCGGCGTATTTCTGTGATCTGACCACGATGGAGGTGATCGATACGGTCTCCATGATGAACCCCCAGTGCAAATACGGTGAGGACGTCATGGCCCGTATTACTTTCCATATGACCACCCCCGACGGCCTCAAGCGTATGAGTGACGACATTATCGAGGGTGTCAACGAACTCGTCGAAAAGGCCGTGGCCGGCACCCATCCGCCCAAAAAGAAGAAAAAGAAGAAAAAGGGCGAAGAGGGTCCGGTGGAATACGTGGAAGTGCCCGAAGAGGGCAAAACCTATCTTCGCTTGGAGACCGGAGATGTCGAAGACATTACCATTGGGTTCAACACGGCTATGCACCACATCCTGCTGGGGCTGAACCCCGAGTACGTGGGACTGGCGCCGTTTCCGCCGGTCATCCACCACAGTATCGACATCAAGGCCCGTGATCTGGGTGTCTGCATCAATCCGTCCTCGTACATGTTTGTGCTGCCCAACGAGGCCGGTTTCGTCGGTGCGGACAACGTGGGCGTGTTGATCGCCGAAGAACCGTATAAGCACGAAGAAAATCAACTGATCATAGATATCGGCACTAACGGTGAGCTGGTGCTGGGCAACCGGCACAAGCTGATTTCGTCTTCCTGCGCCACAGGGCCGGCCCTTGAAGGCGCCCAGCTGTCCTACGGTATGCGTGCGGCTCCCGGGGCGATCGAGCGCATCGAGATCGACCCCGAGACCAAGGAGGTCGACTACAAGGTTATCGGTCGCGATGCCTGGCGCAAGTTCTCCGAACCGAAAGAAATGAAGGCCAAGGGCATCTGCGGGTCGGGAATCCTGGATGTGCTCGCCGAACTTTACACCAGCGGCGTGATTACCAAGAGTGGCGTTTTCAATAAAAAGGGACTCAAGGAGTTTGCACGGTTTCGGAAAAACCCGGACACCAACCAGCCTGAGTTCGTACTGGCCTGGGCCGAGGAGTCGAGCATCGACCAGGATATCGTCATTACCCAGAAGGACATCCGACAGATTCAGCTGGCCAAGGGCGCCCTGTATGCCGGATGCAAGCTGATGGTCCAGCGCATGGGACTTGAAAAATTAGACAAGGTCAAAATTGCCGGGGCTTTCGGTACCCACGTGGACCGCACCAAGGCGCTGATCATGGGATTGTTCCCGGACTGCGAGATCGAAATGATCCAGAGCGTGGGCAATGCGGCCGGTGATGGATGCCGTGCGGCCTTGTTGAACGTCAAAAAACGAGTGGAAGCCAATTGGTGTTCGCGTAACGTAGAATACATCGAGCTGACGGTGGAGCCCAACTTCCAGCAGGAATTCATGGAAGCCATGCAGATGCCCCACATGACCGATGAATTTCCGCATCTGCGCGGCATTGTGCCGGACGAAATTCTCGACCAATAAGCACACCGGATCCCCGGCGGTGGAAATTTCTGTCAGGGATCCGGTCCGAATTTCCTATTCACTGCATTGGATGTCAACCGCGGATTTAAGACGATTTTTTGACCACACCCGCTGAAAGCTGCTGCCGATTGATGAGAGCATTATCTTGAGCGCCGACACTGGCGAGACACCGAAAATGGCCTTCATAACTGCAGATCCAGGGATCTGCGGGTTTGCCTGCACGGTGAGGGCGTGCAAGTCGGGTAAACGAACGGTAACCGTGGAAATAACGGGTTCGGAATGCCAACAGGTCAAGCGTCTTGCGGACAGTCTGACCGAGATGACCTTGAAAGATCTTTTTCTACCCTTAACCCGTAATCCCGTATACATCGCGGCTGAAAAATCGGGTTGCCACCCGTCCTGCGCGATCCCTTCGGCCGTGCTGAAAGCCGTGGAAGTCGCCATGGACATGGCCTTGCCCAAAGACGTTCGCATTAAATTCCAACCTGGAAACGAGAGTGAAGGTTGACGATGAGCCGCCATATCACTTTGAAAAAACCAAATGTCGTTCCATTCAAGACCGACGAGGGTATCTCGCACGAACTACTGAAACGCCTACTCGAAAAAGGGAAGAAATACGGGCTGAATGCGGTGTTTCCATTCAGCGTTGATAAACTTCTCGTGTCCGAATGGGTGCACCTGAAGTGTCGCTACGGCTGCAAGAATTACAGCACCAATTGGTGCTGTCCTCCGGCCACACCCGGGCCCGAAAAGGTTCGCAAAATTTTAAACGAATATACCACGGCGTTGCTTCTGGTGGGCAGCAAAACTTGCGCCGATTTCTACCGCAATAACGGGCGCAAGCGCGGCCTGCAGGTGAAATGCTGGAAGGGTACCATCGGGATCGAGCGGATGTTGTTTCTGGAGGGATATTACAAAGCTTTCAGTCTGGTGGGCGAATGCTGCGCCCTTTGCAAAACCTGTGCGTATCCCGATGAGTGCCGTTTTCCCCAGGAGAAAAGGCCCTCGGTGGAATCGTTTTCCATCGACGTCATCGGCACGTTAAAGAAATTGGGGACCACATCGAAAGTGGCCACGAGCACCGGTGAGACTTTTGACTATTATGGGATTATCCTGTTGGAATAAAAACTATTTTCCGGGTATTGAATATAAAAGGATTGCCGCAAAGAGTTTGTTTGACAAAGTGAGTCGATAATTGAATAGTGATGAAATATCATCAACGCGTTGACACGTAAAACGGCGGAATCGTGTTGTTAACCTGTAATTACACTTTAAGGCCATTATTTCGGAAGGGAGGTGAGAAATAAAAAAGCGGTAACTTGGATAATGAAAGCGTTTAACGTCGACATTATGAAAGGAGACAAGATTCATGGCCAAACAAATGCTGATTGATGCCTACCGGGGCAAAAGGACCGAAAAAGCTCCCTGGGTACCGTACGCTGGGGTTCATTGTGCATTTTTGATCAATGAGCCGGCGGAAAAAATGCTCAAAGACCCCGAACTCCTTGCAAAAGGTGTTGTCAACGCGGCCAAACGTTACAAGGCCGATGGTATCCCCCTACTGTTCGACTTGTCAGTGGAAGCCAACTCTGTAGGGTGTGAACTCAAATGGTGGGGTGACAACGTTCCCTCAGTAACCACGCATCCGTGCTCTGGCAAAACACCGTCCGAGGCCGGTTTGACGTTGCCCACTAAGGACTCCGGGCGGTGGCCGGTGATATTCGAAGCGGCAAAAATTGCCAAACCCCAACTTGACGAACTCGATTGTGTGCTGATGGGTCTCTTCTGCGGTCCCTTGACCCTGGCCTCCCATTTGGCCGGTGTGCGTATTTTCACAGATGTGTACAAGCATAAAGAATTCGCCCACCAAATACTCAAATATGCCGGTGAAGTCGGTGCTCTTGCCGCTCAATTTTACGCGGAAATGGGCTGCGACATCGTTGCCATCGTCGACCCGGTTGCCTCACAAATCAAATCCGAAACTTTCCAAGAATTCGTTACCCCGAACTGCCAGCCGGCCATCAAGGCGATACACGATGCCGACAAGACGTCCTCGTTCTTCATCTGCGGCGACTGCACCAAGGTAATGGAAGACGTCTGCAAACTCGGTACCCACGGGTTTGCCATCGACGAGCAACTCAATTTGGTGTTCGTCCGCGACCTGGCCCGCAAGCACGGTGTCGGGTTCGGTGGCAACCTGAAGTTGACCCTGGCTCTGAGCCTGGGGTTGCTGTCACCCAGAGAAGATGCCATCGTGAGTCTCGCTGCTGGAGGTCAGCATGGTTACACGTTTGCACCTGGGTGAGACATGCCCTACGATGTTCCGGTGGAACATATGGACCAAGCGCTCGAAGCCAGAGATTGGTATGATCAGTACTATGCCAAGTATCCGGAATCTTGGTAAACCATTCGCGAAAGGAGGATTCGGATCATGGCAGAAGATAAAATTACCATTGATGTTTTAACCCTGGACAGCGTGCAGTGTGCGGCCTGTGGCTACATGATGGAGTCAATTGCCGCCCTGCCCTCAGATGTGCAGGAAATGATTGTTTACAAGGAATGGTCGATCAAGAACAAAGACGGTATCGGCAAGTTCCTCGAGCTCAAAGGCAAAGTTTTGCCGACCATCTGCATTGAAAGGGACCTCGTGTTTGAAAGCATCATCCCCCAATACGAGGAACTCATCGATGAGATGGCCAAAAGAGCCCCCAACGAAGCGATGAAACAACGGATCATTTCGCTTCGTGAGGTCGGCTTTGAGTTCGACAAGATCCAGGAAAACCTGGCCAAGGCAGGTGCCGGACAGTCGACCCGAGTGGACTCCAAAGTCAAGTAACCATCGCGTTTTACCCATCCGGGTCCCAGAGAGGACCCGGATGGTCTCTCAAGGGATGAAGGAGCTTCCAGAACGTTGGAAAGACATGCCGCCGTCGAGCAACTGAAGACATTGATCATCACCAACAGCCTTCCCCAGACAGATATGGCACTCTTTGGTATCAAATGCCCCTATTGCGGAAAAGCCGACCGCATCCACAAGCTCGAAACACCCGACCATTTACCCCAGCGCGTCAGTGCCGAAGATTCTAAACTATATGGCGTTCTCTGGCATGAGCTCAACCCGGAGTCTTCTGAGTTGGGCGTCTGCAAATTTTGCCAAAATCCTATAGAGCTGCCTGTAGCGGCAGGCCAGGCCAACGTGCTGGTTGACGGGTAATATGGTCAGTTTAGAAAATAAGATTCTGCGTTGTACTTTAACCAGCAGTCGCAGCGACGGCCGCGGAGTCTATATCCCGTGAGGCGTTTAACAATGGGAAATGTGACATTCAGGCATTGTGGCTTTGAGCACGATGAAACCCTCTTGAACCCGAGTTTACAAGGAGATGAACAATGAAAGTCGAAGTGCTGGGCCCGGGCTGCAAACGTTGTGACCAACTTTATGAAAATGCGGTGTCAGCTTCGGCAGAATTCGATGCTGGGGACGGGATCGAAGTCAAAAAAATAACCGACATAAAATACTTCACTCAAATGGGCGTATTCGTAACCCCGGGACTTGTCATCGATGGAGAAGTCATTTCGGTCGGCAAGGTCCTTCCGGCCGCAGAAATCCAGAAAAAGATAGCGGAGAAATTATAATCCATGGCCGATTTTACTCAAGTTTACCTGATTACCGGTTTTCTCGGTTCCGGCAAAACGACCTTGCTCAACCGGATTATCGAACGATTTCCCAAGGATAAAAAACTGACCCTGCTGGTTAACGAATTCGGAGAAATCGGGGTAGACGGAACTCTGGTCGAAGGTGAAGACATTGATACGATGGAGATCAGTAAGGGCTCCATTTTCTGTGTCTGTGTAAAGACTGATTTCATCAAGGGGCTTTATGCTCTCAACACCAGTGTAAAGCCCGACGTGCTGCTGATCGAATCGACAGGTGTGGCCAATCCCTCAGACCTCAAAAAAGACCTCCAACTGCCCATTTTCGAAAACCGCTTCAAATTCAAGGAGCAGTTCTGCGTCATCGATGCCGCCCATTTTCTGGATGCATACGAAGTATACGCGTCACTGGAGAAGCAGATCGCTTCCTCCAGCGTGTTCATCATCAACAAGATCGACACCGCGGCAGCCGAGACCGTCGCAAAGACAAAAGATGTGATCCGGCAATTTCACCCGGAACCGCTTTTTTTTGAAACCAATTATTCCGACATCCCTTTGGAAAGATTTTTTACCTTCGGATTTGACAATAAGGGCCAGGAGGATATCCAGCGGAAAGAGCAGAAGTCCGGTGCTGTCTTGTCGGAAGGGGAACTGGACCGATTTCTCGACGATCTTCTCGACAGCCCCGACCTTGAGATTACCCCCCCGGATCTTTTGGTTTCTGTGGCCTACCGGTGGACCGGTGACGACCTGGCGCAGGTCAAAAATATGGCAGACGCACTACCCGCCACTGTCGTGCGCGCCAAAGGGTTTGTCGAAGCAAACGGTAGCATGCTGATATTTAACTACGTGATGGGAGACTGGACTATCGAGGACTCGCGAATTCCGGTGGGTCGCATCAAGCACAAAAACGTCATTGTCGTCATCGGACCACCGGATTCGATGGACGGCATCGGCGCGGCCACCCAAAGCGGCAACTGGGTCAGTTTGGGCGTCTATCAGCCCTACTCAGACTGAAGGCTGTTCTATGGGGTTTATCGTTTCGATGTCCGGACCAGTGTTGAATATGCCTAAATACTAATGACAAAAGGAGGCGCAACATGGTCGTAAAGGTTATCATCACAAGAAAAATCCAGGAAGGGAAAACAAGGGAAGTTTTTGCGCTACTGAACAGAAACAGATCTGATGCCATGAACCAGAAGGGGTATGTATCCGGAGAGACTCTTATCAACCATGATGATCCGCAAGAGATACTGGTCATCAGTATGTGGCAAGGGGTGGAAAACTGGTTGAAATGGAAAAATAATGCGGACCGGATGGCCAATGAAACCCTCTTGGAGAGGTGGTTGGAAGGTCCGACCGAGTATAAAACCTGTGTCCTGGGGACCTATTTCGCCCAGTTTGAAAAGAGAAAATAACCTTTCTCGCAATAAATCAGAGACGACATGCCAGATAACCTCTTCGATATCGTGATTACCGGCACCGGACCGGCCGGATTGACGGCCGCACTTTATGGCCAGCGTTTGGGCCTGAACACCATAGTTTTTGGAGACATTCCGGGCGGCAATGTTTATATGATCGAAAAAATAGAAAATTATCCCGGATTTATCGGTGGCATTGCCGGGACCGAATTCGGCGTCAAGCTGTTCCAGCAAGCTCAAACCGAAGGCGCACTTTTTCCGATGGCCCGGCTGAAAAAACTCGGGCACGGGGACGGGGTATTTCAGGCGATCGATATCAATGGCCAGGTGCATGCGGCCGCAACCGCCATTATCGCCACTGGACGCGTACCCATAAGACTTCCATCTGCGAAGGCGGATTTAAAAGGCGTTAATTTCTGTTCAGTTTGCGATGGCCCGCTGTACCGCAACCAAAATGCCGTACTGGCTGTTATCGGAAGTGACAACAGTGCGGGCCAGCATGCCATGACACTGGCCAGAATAGCCGATAAAGTATACCTGATTCACCGTAGTGAGCAGGTGAGCATGGATGCCGTGCATGCCGATCTTTTGTCTGGCCAAGAAAATGTGGTCATTATGGGCCGGACCGAAGTGACTGGCATCACAGGGCTTGACTTGATCGAGGCCCTCACCATCAGATCGCCAGATGGCGAAGAACACGAGCTGCCGGTGGACGGGGTATTTATGGCTGTCGGGTGGCGGCCGAATACCATTTTTCTCGATCTTACGGTCGAAAAGACGCCGGAAGGGTACCTGACGACCGACACCAAACTCATGACCTCGTTTCCGGGTCTTTTTGCCGCCGGCGATGTGCGGGATACGGACATGTGGCAGGTTCTCACGGCCTGTGCCGACGGCGCACGGGCCGCCAAGCATGTGGGCGATTATTTGGCAGGGCGCTGACAACCGGCACCGCGATAGATAAATGCGCCGCAACCGAAAGCACTGGCGAATCGGTTGATGACATTGCTGAAATCCAAACGCACGATAATTACTTTTTGCACATATATTCGACATTGTCGAATATATGTGCAAAGCGGATTGTTTGACCATGGCCCCTATCGATCCTGACTGCCCGTGCACGGGTAAGAACATGCGGAACCTGGCGGCACCGTGGATTCTGTTGACACTGTTCAAACAAAACGGCATCCACGGTTATGAAATCGGTAAAATCATCAGCGGGTACTTGGAAGATACGGAAGCCGGGTTGAATCTGGCCGGCCTGTACCGCCACCTCAACATGCTGGAGAAACGGGGAATGGTGACCAGTGAATGGGACGTTGGTGTAAAGGGGCCGGCCAAACGCCGCTACTTTCTGACCGATGCCGGTGTGGAGTGTCTGTGGCGCTGGATTGGAACCCTCACCAATCAGATGGCATTGATTGGCAAATTTTTCGATCAGGCCCGCAGCGTTTTCCCAACCGCTGCTCTGCCCCACTCATCGACGCCCCCGGAACCTACCGAGGTAAAGGGAGGACCACCATGCAAAACCCCCAGCCGTTGAACGTCGCCAAACCGGTTAAACTGATCTTTGCCGGCGGATTCCTTGGCTCGGGCAAGACCACCGCGCTCGGTGTCCTGGCCCGGGACCTTATCCGCAAGGGGCTTCGTGTGGGCATCGTCACCAACGATCAGAGCGGCAATCTGGCCGACACGGTCATTGTCAAACAGATGCTCGCCGAACTGAACGTGCCGATCGAGGAGGTGGTCGAGGGATGCTTTTGCTGCAAATTCGATGATTTGATTCATTCAATCGAAAAAATACTCATTTACGAACCGGACATACTTTTGGGTGAGCCGGTGGGCAGCTGTACCGATTTCGTCGCTGCGGTTGCTCATCCCATCAAGATTCATTACCGGGACGCGTTCACCTTCGCCCCTTTTTCCACCATGGTCGATCCAGATCGGTTGCGTGAACTGCTCCTGAAGGAGACTGAGTCGACCTTTCCCGAAGAAGTCGCCTATCTTTTCGAAAAGCAGATTGAGGAAGCGGACCTCATCGTACTCAACAAGTGCGACCTGTTAGAACCATCGGAAAAGGATCGTTTAGAAAGGGCCATAAAAGACCGCTTTCCGGGCAAGGAAGTTCTCGCCACATCTGCTTTGCAGGGTGACGGCATGCAAACCTGGTTGGAAATTCTTCTCAGCGGTCGTCCTGGAGCCGATACCGTTTTGCGGCAAATCGATTATGACCGGTATGCGCAGGCCGAGGCGATTTTGGGTTGGCTCAACGCGGCGGTCAAGGTCAGGTCCAAAGGACCTATTATCCCGGGAGAGGTGATGCAGGGACTTTTGCTTACGATCCGGGGTGCGCTTCGACAGCGAAATGCCGGCATCGGTCATCTGAAACTAGTGTTCACTTCCGCCGGCAAATCAACATGGGCCAACCTTACCGATCTCCGCCGCGATCCTCGCCTCGGTCCGCAGGGCCACCAGACTGTATCCGGAGGTACGCTGCTGGTGAATGCGCGCGTTAAAATGGCGCCGGTGGATTTGGAAACCATTGTGCGGGATGCCCTTACCGGTGTGGCGGAATCCTGTTCATTGCAGATCGACATCGTCGATCTGCAATGTTTCAGCCCAGCTTACCCCAATCCCCCTTACCGAATGAAGGAAGGTGGTGGATCATGATGTGTATCGAAGTGGTCGGTTTGGATCCGCCATGCGAAAAGTGCAGCGAATTGCTTGAGAATACGATAAAGGCCGTTAAAGTCGTCGGTATAGAGGCAACGGTGGAAAAGAAGTGGACCCTGGCTCCGGAAATACGCAAACGGTATGGTTTGCTGCTCAGTCCGGCCCTGATCATCGAGGGAATGGTGGTTGCCCAAGGCAAGGTATTTAAAACCGAGCGGATCGTTGCGCTGCTGAAAGACTGAATGAACATCAAGCCAGAGGCGAGGAGAAAAGACGATGACACCTGGGGAAATTTGGATTATTGGCACTGAACCGCCTTGTCCACGCTGCGATTACCTGACCCGGATGGTAAAGGATATTGTCGCCGTGTCCGGTGCACCGGCAACCGTGAGGCACCTATCCTATGCGAGCGAAGAGGCCCGCCGGTTTGCGGTATCTCTCGGTCTGGAACCGGGAACAGCAAAGGATGTTGCCCGCAAAGCGGGCGTTGATGTCGACTGGGATAAGATACACGCTTTGATTGACGGACCCGATCGGGTATCGACCTGCTGCCCAACGGCCGCGACCAAGTGGTCCCCGGCATTGGACGAGGCGTTGCGTCCCTGCGAACGCGTCGCACTCAATGCCGGTATCCTGATGACTCCCGCGCTGGTGATGGAGGGACGCTTGTTCCATCAGGGAAGCGTGCCTGACCGCCAAAAGGTGAGCGGGTGGATTGAGGCCTATTTGGGAGACGGGGCGGACCTCAGCCAACATCAACACATCGTGGAAGTTTTAGGACCCGGCTGTGAAAAATGCAACCTGTTGTACGACAACGCCGTCCAAGCGGTTGCCCAATCCGGTAACAGTGATCGGGTGTCGGTTCGGAAGAGAACAGATATCTCTTATTTTCAGGCCATGGGGGTTTTCTTTACTCCCGGGCTGATCATCGATGGAATTGTCGTTTCCAAGGGAAAGGTGATGACCACCAAGCAGATCACAGAACGGTTGCGCGATCATTTATCTGTTTGCGAATGCCAAACGGCAGCCACTTTGGGTGGCCCAAACCAAAGGCTTAATAAGTGAGGCTGCGATGGGACTCGGGGAGGCGAAAACGGCAAAGAGATCCAGCGGACATAAAGTGAAATGGCAGTAGATAAGTGAATGCCAACCATGAAATCTATGCGGAAGGATGCCGGCTGAGCCGCACCGGTAAACTGTCTGAAGCGGTTGGGGCATTCACTCTGGCTATCGAAAACAATATAAATCGGGCGGAGGCGTATTTCAGGAGAGGAGTGTGTCACTACCGACTCGGCAACTATCAGATGGCAACGAATGATATGGATGCGGCGACCGTTCTTGGCTGTCAAGACGCACAGATGTGGAGCCAATATGCCCTCCAGCAGTACAACGACAGCGATGATCCTCAACCGTAATGATCATGAATTCGTCACTGCCTTCCTATTTGATTGATATAGTGGTGGTCAAAAAACGTTCCGTTATTCGACCGTTTTTTCTACAATCACTTATACTATCCTTCTGTTTATCGGAATTTATTTTTGAAAAGCGGTATAAGATCGAGGGAAGATTCTAGGTCGGCCGGGGAGAACACT
The DNA here is from genome assembly GCA_963719015.1 of uncultured delta proteobacterium. Classification (GTDB taxonomy): domain Bacteria; phylum Desulfobacterota; class Desulfobacteria; order Desulfobacterales; family SG8-13; genus JARFQH01. The sequence goes on from CAVRBA010000027.1 coordinate 159,126, forward strand.
TCCAGATTTAGGATACCTGAAAAGCCCATACCCGATATATACCTTAGCCATTTTGATAGCCTTTTCTGCGGCAGGATACTTAGGCTGTGATGATCAGTGTGGCCCTTGACTCCGTGAATATGAATTTCCCTGATGACATCGCGGTGGCGTATAATTTCAAGTGTCACTGGCTCCTGGCCCAAAAGAAGATGGCCCACATCCAGGCAGAGGGCACAAAACCGTTGTTGCACCAGCGGTTCGAGATAACACACCGAGTAGTTGATGTTTTCGACCAGCAATCCGGCGGCCTTTCCGATAGCTGTAGTAATATCAGTTAGGCTGTCAGCGGCCCGTCCCAGCCAGTTCTGCCACGCCGGATTATTGATGTGTTTGAAATACATCCCCGGCTCATACACCAAGGTCGGTGGAGAGTAGGGAACGTGGAGAATATAATGCAAGGGGTTCAATTCAAGGGTTCGTTCGATGAGCGCCTTCGCCAGTTGGACCGATCCTTCCCGGCGCTTGGTATCGGGTGAAGCGACTTCAAGCGCCGTTGGCAAATGCACGGTATAACTCACGCCGGTTTGCCGACTGATCTCAGATAGCTTGATAATATCCCGCCGAGATAGATAGTTGTTTTGGGTGGGGGTGTGAAACAGCACGATTTCGACATTATCGACCATTGTCGCCAAAATATCGGCATTCTCGACAATATCGTGGCCGAAAATCATCGCCGGTGCGCTGAGTCGGAAGGGATAGCTGATGCGACGATTCGTCACTTTCTGGAAATGACTGTCACTTACCATGCAAGTGCAGCAGTTCCCGGGCCGCAGCCGAAGGGGAAGTCAAGCCGTTCGCGACGGCAGCGATGGTTTTCTGCAGCCGGTTTTTGACATCAGGATCCTTGAAAAACCGATCTTTCAATCCATCCTCCACTAAAGACCACATCCAGTCGATCGATTGAGATTGCCGCTTATCGGTCAATTCTCCAGCGGCCGAAAGTTTCCGGCGATGATCGCCTATGGTTGCCCAGATATCGTCAAGGCCATCTTTGGTCAAGGCGCTGCAGGTCAGAACCGGTACGTCCCAGACCGAAGATTTCGATTCCATCAAGTTCAGCGCCGATGCATACTCGTTGCGGGCCTCCATGGCTCTATCGATGTTGTTACCATCGGCTTTGTTGATCGCTATCGCGTCTGCCAACTCCAAAATGCCCTTTTTGATCCCTTGAAGTTCGTCGCCCGCTCCGGCCAGCATCAGTACCAGGAAGAAATCAACCATGGATGCCACACTGGTTTCGGACTGACCGACCCCGACCGTTTCAACCAGAATAACATCATAACCGGCCGCCTCACAGACAATCATGGTTTCGCGGGTTTTTTTGGCAACACCGCCCAGGGTGCCGCTGGTGGGAGACGGCCTTATAAAGGCATTCGCATGCATAGACAGTTTTTCCATGCGGGTCTTGTCTCCTAAAACGCTGCCGCCGCTTCTTGAACTACTCGGATCGACAGCCAGTACGGCAACGTTGTGGCCTTGTGCGACCAGCATCATGCCGAAGCTCTCGATGAAGGTGCTCTTGCCGACTCCCGGTACACCGGTGATTCCGATGCGCATGGCGTCTCCGGCATGAGGCAGGAGACCATCAATGATCGTTTGGGCTGTTTCCTGGTGGGCCGGCAGGGAACTTTCGATCAACGTGATGGATTTGGCGATAACCGCCCGTTTCTGTTCTAAAACTCCGTCGATATAAAACTGGGCATCCATGAGATCAATTCTTTCGCGTAAGATTATCCAACATGAGGATTACGTCTTTGGCCGATTTGGGGTTAAATACCATCAGGTCTGCTTTGCCGACCCGGTTCGACCGGCTGTCACTGTCTTTGACGAATTCCGGAGCGGGACCGAAGACGGCGACGAGAATATCGGTTGCGTCCAGATTTTTAAGCGCACTAAGCAACTCAGTGGTTTCCTGGTGAATCAGGTTTTTCGAGCAAAATATGACGACGATGTGGACGTCGTTTTCCAAAGCCATGCGAGCAATCTGTTCCGGCGATTTTTCTATTGGGCCGATGTCTGCATCGAAACCCCATTGTGCCAAAATCGAGCCGATGTGATTGACCGTCTGTTTCCGTGCCCCCGGAGCGGTGGGGCAGACCAGAATTCGTGGTCTTCTGCCGAAGCTCAAAATAAACTGCTGAACTCTCCGTTGAATGAGGTCGAGTTGAGGACCGTCTCTCGTAATGGCAGAAAGGTCGTCAAAGAGCCGGACGTCATTATGCTCGTGGATGTCAGGCTCTTTTTTCATTGGCTGTTTCTACCGGGTGGTGGCTGCGATCTCTCCAACGGCGTGTAATACCGACTATGGAAGGACTGCTGCCGTCATCTCACTGGCCGGTGTTTGGTAAACCGTCGTGGAAAGATCTGCTGAATTTAACGTTTTACGGCAGTTGAACTGAAGATTTAATAATTCTTACAAAATGTTACATATTTTTTTGACCTGCGCACTATATGAGTATAAGGGCCGTATGTCAACACGGTATCGTAGCGCCTATACTGAATTTGATGGTGCTGGCTACGGGTATTTCACTGCCACGCATGCCGGCGATGTCCCCCATGCTCACCCAAAGTTACCCGATAGGTGCCCGTCCGGACAAAGGAGATTCGAGTTGAACAAATTCACCGCATTTGATATGACGCATGGCACCGATTTCTTCCGATTCACAGGGCTGGAACGGAAGCCCTCCAACAATTGGCAACCTTGAATACGACTACGGTGATCATAGTGGATCGACCAAAAGTTTTGATAGAAGTCATGTACAAAGCAGATTATTGCTTGCCGTGCTTTTATATGGATGAAACGGTGCGGGAAGTATTACCGAAATACGATAAGTATGTTCGATACCAGCGAGTGGATTTTATGCGTGGAACAGGCAAGAAACGCTTCCTTGAGCTATCCTATTCATTGTTCGGAGAGAAAAATGTCCACAAATACGGCCGGGTCGCTCCGGTGCCTTCCCTGTTCATTGATGGTGAGCTCGTATTTGACGCTATCCCGCCCATGTTTGATCTTGAAGAGGCTATCGAAGAGGCGATACAGGACAAAGGATTGAATCCTTGAGGTAAAACCATGCTTAAAACTGAAAAAATACACCTGGAAGTTTTGCACGAAGGGGCCCACTGAATCCCCTGTGAGTATATGGCCCGTGTGGTCGCAGAAGTTGCTCCTGCCTACGAAAATTATATTGAATGGGAAACCGTTATCACCAAGAATCTAAGCGGTGCCCGGCGATATGCCGAGCTATCTAAAAAAGCAGGGCGTCCCATGCCGGTACCATCCATCGTAATTGACGGCGAACTGGTTTTTGAAGCCATACCGGGTGTCGAGGAGTTGAGAAATTGCTTGGATGGCTACCTGGGAGCAGAGAAAAAGTAGAACCTATCTCAAAATAATCTTTTGGCCCAATCTCGGTGTTGGAGCCTTCTTCAAGTCCTCGACATACTTGAGTATGCCTGCGGGTTGCGACCCACAAAGAAGAATCGATCAGGCGGGAAGTCCCGCACAGCGGGGAAACTCAGCTCCGCCTTGATCTTGGACAAAAATCTTTATTTTGAGATAGGTTCTAGAAAAACCGACTCTCCGTTGATCGCCCTTCCGCTTAAAGCGCGTATCTAACATTGCCGATGCTTGTCATGTTGATCGACACTCCACGATATGCCGGCTATGCCTCGTCAAAATCTTCGGTTATAGTCTAGGCCGAAGGTTAGTCGTGCCAGAGGCCGGTGATGACACCGTGACAGCGGCAGGCTGTGCTCAGCAGAATTCCACCGCGAATTGTTTCAAGACGTTTGGCCAGGGCGAACAAGTGCGCGGGTCGGTAACCGCCGATGCCGGGACCGAGTTGGTGACTGCGGATGGTGATGGCTTCGAAAGACGGCAAATGCAGATCCCCGAGGATTTCAAACATGTTTTTCTTACGCGGTTCCGTTGTGATCGAGCAGATATCTGCCGGTTCGGAGCAGTTTTCAGGGCACCGGAATGCTGCATGGCTGGTATAGACATTCCCGCCCACGCCGCGCATCGGATTCGGGATATGCGGATCAATCGCTTTCGGGACGGCATATCGTCGCAGCCGCGGGCCCTGTCGCCTCAGACACCATTCGGCGGCAAGGTGGATCGGCAGGGCGGGAACGATCCAGTCGGGCCCATCTTCCGCAGAGGAAAGGTTTTTCTGGGTGTACGTGACCCCGTCGGCGACTTTCAGAGAGCGATTGGGCCCTGCAGCTCTTAAGAGGTTGCTTTCTACAGGGTCCACCAGAACCAAATGTGCATGCGGATGTTCAGTGGCTAAGGTTTGGACCGCATGCAAACCGAACTGGCCGACACCGAGGATCCAGATTTCTTTCATATCGTCTGAATGCAGAATGTCATTAAGGTCATCCCGTTCGTCACGTCATTGCACGTCCCGGGAGAGAAACAGTTTCCCAGCGACCCGAATTGTGAGATGCAGGCCGCAGGTTACTATACCGCTTTTCAAAAATAAATTCCGAAATACGGCAGGGTGGTATCAGTGGTTGTAGAAAAAAACGTTCGCATAACGGAACGTTTTTTTCTACAACCACTGTATAATACAATCCACAGCCATCATCAAGGTAGAAGATCGACAAACCCATACAGGCATCAACGGATGTCGGTGAAAAACCTTTGCGGCAAGAAGGGCAGGTGGAGAATATGGCACAGTAAAATGATCAGGCAGTGGGCAAAACTTCTCCAGATACCTATCTGGACGAATTTTCGCGAATCGGTAACTACGTATTGGTCGAAAAGCACTGGCCTTGTGACACGCTTCAGTTTTTTACAGAAGAGAAGATCTTCGAGCAATGGTTGTTCCGGAAAACCACCTAAAAGTTTAAATAACCGTCGCCTGACAAATAACCCCTGATCACCATACATAATCCGTGTCAAGCCGGCACGAATATTGTCCAAGCGAGAGATAATTCTCAATCGCCAGTCTGGCCCGGAGAAGCTGTGTCGGAATCCTCCTGCCTGATAGGCCGGGTCATTTTCAAGGTTGTTCAGACGGCATATGGCGTTTTTCGGCAGCAGGGTATCGGCATGCAGAAAGAGCAGCCATTCTCCGCGGGCCAGTCGAGCGCCGGCATTCATCTGTACTGCTCTCCCTTTTGGAGCCGATTCGAAGCGGAGACGATTTTCGGCCTTGGCAATATCACGGGTGCAATCGCTGCTGCCCCCATCAACAACGATGACCTCGTACGCACCTTTTTGGCGGTATAGGGCTTCAAGAGTCGCCGGAAGCGCTTTTTCTTCGTTATAAGTGGGAATGATCACGGAAACCATTTTTAAATTATCTCAGGTCAGGGAATTTCAATTGCTAAGCCTCTTATAGAGTCAATGGGCAGAAGCACTTCTTCCCGGTAGGGGACTGCAGGGAGCGCATTGATATCACCACGGGGAACGACACTGATCTATATAAGGCTTTCCAATGCCTGGCGTGCCGTGAGAATAGGGTGCGATTGGATAAAAAAACAAATAAAATTCTGTGGTGATTAAACCGTTCGAAAAGATACGTCAGCTATCGTTTTTGAGGAGCCCGAGTAATTTTACCCCGATGCCAGCTGCCGTACTGCGGACAATTTCTGCCTTGATCATTACCCCTCTATCAAACTTGGTGCCTGGAACCACGAGATTGATGGTCTTGCCGCTAACAAAATTTTCAGTCGTGGCAATGAAGAAGCCGCCCTTACTGACGTTGGTAATTGTTCCCTCGTAAAACTGATTGGCAGAGGTAAACAGGACTTTTCTGCAGACAGGTTTGCGAGGATGTTTCCGGCAATCCTTTTTGTCCGCCAATATGAGTTTTAAATATTGGGGGAGGTCATATAACTGCTCACTGATAACCTCTGTATATGCATCGATAGGGTCGAGGTGTTGCGCACCGTAACCATATTTGTAGTCCGAGTGATAGAGGTCCTTACACCACATAATTTTCAGGCGATGACATTCATACGTGGTAGCGGATTGATTATAGGGTGAATCAAATATGCCCAGGTAAATGATGGCACCCGGCGTTATCAGTGTGTCTGATTCAAAAGAGAGCCCACTGTTACTGTAGTTAACTACCATTGCATTGACCGCTGGTATCGAATCAAGGCTTTCGATGACAGCGGTGGCGGAATGATAGATACGGCCGTTTTTTCTTCTGTCTTGGGCACTAACGACTCGGTGCTGGTTTATTCGACTTGAATCAAATGATAATTGAGTATTCATGGCAATCATTTTTTTATTGCCTTTGGGGTCTTTGATAAATTTAACATTTATCCGCCCGTCCCTCTTTGTTGCGCTATAGCTGTAAAATGTCCCGTTATTGCGTCCAGAACAGTCGTGAGGGCGAACGGTTTCTCAAATATTTGATCGATACCGAATTCATAGGCAGTGCTCACCGGGTCAATATCGCTGTATCCGGCAATAACAACCTTTAATGCCTGACGGCATTTCGAGCCGGCTTCGTTGAAAAATTCGAGGCCGTCGATGCCCGGCAGGTCGATGTCGGTTATAATGATATCAAAGTTTTTCCCGTCAAGGATATCTAGCCCTTCTTCAGACGATCCCGCAACGTTAACGAAGCAGCCGATATTCCCAAAAGCTTTCTCTAGGGCATCTCGCAGGAAAAGGTCGGGTTCGATCAATAGTATTTTTAATTCGGCGAGCAGGCGATAATATTCGAGTTTTCGCATGTTGATTTTCCCTTGTAATGGTTCTGCCGTAACCATATAGCAGAAAATGTGCCAGCCTACGATTTTGAGGAATAAATTATAATTATAACAGACTGTTATTTTTATTTTTACAAGATCAGGCATTATGCTGAAAAATCGTGATTGGGTGATATTCCGCAGGTTTGATGGGGGATATTGCACAGATATGCCGCTCCATCTTGCGTGGCATTCAGAATGATTGCGGTGGCGTCCTGGTTGAGTCGGGGAGGAGTGAAACGAGTGGGCGTTTCGTTCGCGGCCGGACGAGTCCAACCTATCTGGTTTGCCCAGCCTGCACAACGATTTCGCTTGTTGTCTAAAGGTGTTTTCGTCGCACGAAATTTAATCGCTCAAGCGTTACCTGGGTGATATCATGGGAATCGTCCTCAAAATTGAGTTGATACTTGGTCATAAAAGCCTTCAATTGATGAAATTTCCGGGCTAAGGCGAAAGTCGAGATATCTTCACATAGGGATGTGACGTCGGCGCGCTATAGCCCGAAGGTTTTAATAAATTCATCCAGATCACTGCAAAGTTTAATCCCGACGCCGTAATTCACGAAGACGACCATTCCCGAGAGCTTCTGGCACCAGCGTACCTGGCCGTAGTATTTACGGATATTTTCCGGCGCAGCAGCATGGGGAGCGTAATTTTGCATGTGAATGACAACGCCTGAATGCACTCTCGGTGCTGTTTCGGTTTCCACGTACATACCTGCCTGGCTGTGATTGAAGAGCATGCCTGGAAATATGTCATAGGTGTCGCCATCCTGAATGCTGATCGGGGCTTCAACAGGGATTCGATCATGAGCCCGATCGATGAGATGGGTTGCCTCATGAATCTGACCCGATCCCATGATATTTTTCACATTATTACCGTTACGCTCATTTTTTCCCACTAAAAAACGGATCGCCCGGGTGATGAACGCTTTGCCATCCCTACCGGGCTTGTCATTTGGTGTTTTGTACCGTTTTCCAGAATTGTAGCGGCGGTCAATGACCTTGCGCCTCTCTGTGCCAGAGAAAGGTTTTGGGGCTGTTTGCCGGCGAGCGAAACCCGAACGCCTGTTCTTGTCCGCCTCATCATTTATATTATGGATGCCATGGTATCGTGGATTCATCTGTCTCATTCCTTTACCGTGATGGGTATGGCTGAATATTTGAATATACTGATTTTCTTACGGGTAACCATAGTGTTATCAATATTTTTACCTGATATATGCGCGGTTTAATTTACCAGGAGAAAAGGCGAACATGTAATTAGTTGAGCCGTCGGGGTGTTTTCGTTAGTCTTTGAGTGAAAAATGTAATCAGCGCCTTTCATGCGTCAAATCATGCATCGGGCAACGTAAGGAAAGGGCAGGATTTAGTAATAAAATAGACAATTTAGAATATAATTGGTGCCTGTGACGCTAACATGATTACAGTCGATGTCGCTGCTCTTTGCCCTTTTCGCTCCGGTTAAGGATATAAATAATAAACGGCACGATCCCTCAATCCGGTCGCATGTACAGATTCATTTTGGAATGATGCCCTATTTGTCCAATAAAAATGACAGTAAGCACTCGGGTACTGATATCAAGCATCTCCTTTACGCCCCAACGTCACCATGGAGGCAACAGAGAAAAAGGGAACCTGCTCTCCATGCACGAGATGTCGTTGTTTCACCTGAGGATACATTTGTTCTCTAAGCAACTGTCGTATGAAAAGATAAACCGAACATATCATGGCGTCTTTTCATGAAACATGCGGAACGTTATTAATGGTCTGAAAGATTATTCCTTCGCGACAAAGGGCAGCTTCCGCGGCCCGTTTTAGGGCCGGCGGATAGCAAGACTCATTTTGGGGGGACAACGGAATCACCTCAAGCCTTGAAAAGTCGCACTTCGGTGAAGGGTTCAGCCGCCAGGTAGGAATTGACATTGACAGGTTGAAACTATATGAAAAATAGGAGCCTTTGCGCCAGGCACTTTACAACGGCAACAAGCCGTCAACAATATGGAGGTGGAGGTGCGGCATGATTATCAAACAGGCTGACCTCTTTCACGGTCTCAGCCACAATTTCATCAAGGACCTCATGACTATCGCAACCAGAGTGTCCTTTTCCGAAGGGGAAGTTGTTTTCCGATCTGGCGAGCCAGCCGAACATTTTTACATTCTCATCCAGGGATGCGTAAAGATCCGCCTCGGTCAGGACGGTCGCGACGTCTACACGGGCGAAAAACTCGGTGAGATCTTCGGCTGGTCGAGCCTGATCGGCCGAAAAGATTTTACGGCATCGGCCGTGTGTTCGGCACCAACTTCTTTGCTAAGAGTCGATAGGCGGCAGTTCCAGAACATCCTCGAGAAAGATCTTTTCAGTAGCCTGATGTTCTTCCAGCAGTTGGCAAAGGTGCTCGGCAACCGGCTGATTCAGCTCTATGGCCGCGATACGCAAGAAACCCGGGAGGCGTCAAAACCTGAAAGAGAGGCTGCCGTATGAAACCAAAGGGCATTGAAGAGGTTCTGGCGAGCTGCGAGTTTTTCAAGGGTTTGAGCGAAGGTGAGATCCGTAAAATTGGCGCTATCTGTGAGGGGCGTTCGTGTAAAGCCGGTTCGACACTATTCCAACAGGGAGACTTCGGCGAGCATCTGTATATCGTTGCCGACGGCCTCGTGCATTTGGAGCGGTCAATGAAAATCGGGAACCGAAAAGGGAACATCGTCATAGAAACTCTCGGTAAAGGCCGGGTACTCGGGTGCTGGTCGACTTTACTCAATGAACCACACATTGTGATGTCGACGGCGGTTTGCCAGAGAGCGACCACCATTCTCGTACTTCAGGGGTCCAGTTTGAGGGAATTGATGACCGATAATTCCAAGCTTGGATTCAACGTCCTGGAAAGGTTGTGTTTCCTTCTCCGTGATCGGATTCAGGCGGCCTATGGCGCTTTGGACAAAATCTGAATCCTCTTGCGTTTATTAACAGGAATCGAAATACACTGCTCTTTATGACCGGGTTAGATAAGATGGTCATCCTAAAATAACGCCACGATGCAACTTGCCAATGCAACATTCTGACCCCGTAAAGGAATGCCCATGGATGTTGAGCTCAGCCCTGAAGAGGCCGATGTTTTCGAAGACTTGAAATCTCAATTGGCAGGATTCAAGAAAGACCGGGGGGAACTGATCCCCATTCTGCAAATGTGTCAGGAAAGGCTCGCCTACCTCCCCCCGGAGACCATCGTGATGGTTGCGGATCATCTGCGGGTGTCTCCTTCGGAAGTTTACGGTGTTGCAACATTCTATAACCAGTTCAGATTCAATCCCCCTGGAAAGAACCCGGTGAAGGTATGTCTGGGAACCGCTTGCCATGTCAAAGGCGCTGACATCATTCTCGAAAACTTCGAACGAAAACTCGATATAAAGGTGGGAGAAACCACTTCAGATCGCGAGTTTAGCATCGAACGGGTGGCCTGTGTCGGCTGTTGTGCTCTGGCACCGGTAGCGTTGGTGGGTGACACGATCCACGGCCATATGGCGCCGAGCAAGGTGGAGGGGCTGGTGTTGCGTGTGCAGGTAGAAAAAGAGATGCAGGCAAGAGCAAAAGACCGGGGCGTCCCTGACTAACATAGTGTCAGTCGATTATTTCTCTTCTGCTATTTCGTTGAACCCGACCTCGTTTATACCGCTTTTCAAAAATAAATACCGAAATACGGAAGGGTGGTATAAGTGGTTGTAGAAAAAAAACGTTCGAATAATGGAACGTTTATTTGACAACCACGATAGAATACCAAGCGCAGTATATCCCTGGCTGAAAAGCCCACCGGCAATGATATGGGGTATCACTCATCGATAATCCATCCCCTATGCCACTTGACATTCCTTTGTCGCCGGTACTGAACCTAAAAACCGGTCCGGACTTCCCTCAGCACTTATAGGGGCAGAAATGATGAAAACAGTATCCCCCAGGGTCACCGTATGGTTTGCCGGTCGTCTGTATACATTCCGATATCATCTGCTTTGACATGTTAGCGTAATCCTGCCGCTTTTCTTCTTCAACCTTGCATTGACTGCAGATGGGCTGGTGAGAATACACCGAGAGGATTCTCTGATCTCGTTTGGCAATTTTGCCATTACAGGAAGCGCATATTTCGGCACAACTCAATTCCTTTTTCCACTGATCGGTCATAACAATTCCTCCAATCCTCGCTTAAATAAAAAGAGTGCATTTTTTGGCAAGTTAACACTTTTTGTCGAATCCGCAACCATCAGGAAACCTGAGGCGACATTAGACGGGACCTTTTTATAAATGGAGACTTGCGTTGACAAAGGTGCTGCTGTCGTTCATCTGTGATAATAAACAATGGTGTGCACCGTTTTAGCCTCATCGGAACAGAGCAATCAGCGAGACTGTTTATAGCAATAAGCTTCTGTAATTAATAATAAAAAAACCAATTGGGTTGATAGACGATAGGCCAAAAAAAAGATTGACAAGGTCCCTCTTTCTTGACTAAATAAGTGAACATTTAACTTGACAATATCAGTCGGGAAAGAAGCCGACCAATTTAGTCAAGAAGGCAAGGCGATGATTCGAGCGAAAAAGAGCGAGCAATATGCCTTGAGGGCACTACTTGAACTGGCCAAACACAAAGGCGAGGGGCCCAAAAAAATTTCCGAAATCGCCCAGGCACAGGCAATACCGTTACGCTTTTTGGAAGTGATTCTCGGCCAACTCAAAGGGAGCGGGTTTGTCGATTCAAAGCGGGGTTATCAAGGCGGCTACTACCTGCTGCAGTCTCCGGAGAAAATTACTGTCGGTGACGTGCTCCGGTACATGCAGGGCGAGGAAGATCCCGTTCACAATATCAGCTGCATGTCAAAGAAGGAATGCCCGTTCGAATGTGACTGTGCATTCGTGCCCATGTGGAAAAAAGTGAACAATGCCATCTTCAAAATTTATGATGAGACGACCTTCGCGGATCTGCTTAAATATGAGAACCGGTCGGATACGCTGCTGGCGTAGCATCTGAAATTCAACTTCAGAACCAGAGACGGACAACGGTCAAGGAATTCGAACATGAAGAATGCGAAAGCGCTGTTACGGAAAAGCGGACTTTTGGGGGCGATTGCATTTCTGGTGGTTTTAAGCCTGAATTTCGGGGTTCAGGGCGTTCAAGAGGTGCAACAAGAACCGGATTCAATGGAGGCCTTGCGGCCCGATTTGGTTATGATCGACACGATGAAAACCTTCGGCAGGCTTGAGAGGCCTCCGGTCGTTTTTTTGCACGACAAACATACAGAAGCTTTGCTGCAGCAGAAGCAGGACTGTAGTGCCTGCCATCCTGCCGATGAGAAAGGGCGCCGGTCTTACAAATTCAAACGGATCGAGGACAGCAACCCACAGGCCGTCATGGACCTATACCATGACGGGTGCATTACCTGCCATACGGAAACGGCAGCAGATGGGCGGAAGAGCGGACCGATTACCTGCGGCGCTTGCCATCGGATGAAGCCAACAGTGGTTTCCGACCGACAGCCCATGGGGATGGACAAATCCCTCCACTACCGGCACACCAAGACCCTTGATAAAAAATGCGAAAAATGCCACCACGTTTACAACGAGCAGAAAAAGGCCCTCGAGTACGTTAAGGGTGAGGAAGGTTCCTGCCGTTACTGTCACGGCGAAACTAAGGTGGACAACCGCATCGCAGCCCGTCCGGCTTTTCACCAGGCCTGTATTGGGTGCCACGAGCAGCGGATGGCGGAAAATCAGACCAGCGGGCCGAAAGAGTGCAGCCGGTGTCATGGGCTCGAACAACAGAAACTGATCGAAGTCGTCAAAGATGTTCCGCGGATGGAAGTCAATCAGCCCAATGTGGTGTTCGTCAAAAGGCTGCAGGAGAATGAGCCGCAGCCGAATCCGGAGGGCGACACCCTCATGAAGCAGGTGCCGTTCAACCATAAGGACCATGAGGTATATAATACCACCTGCCGCGTGTGCCACCACGCCAATTTGAAAGCCTGTGTTAGCTGCCATACCCTTAATGGGGATGAAAAAGGAAAACGAGTACAGCTCGAACAGTCAATGCACCAGATAAATACCTCTCAGAGTTGCATCGGCTGTCATAACAACCAGAAAGCCCAACCTGAATGTGCCGGTTGTCACGAGAATATCTATCAAAAACTTTCCGGTGATAAAAACGCCAGTGCGTGTCTTAGCTGCCATATGGAGCCAATGCCGGTTAGCGATGGGTCGACCCAGAAGCCGGACGAACTGGCCGCCCTTATGCTGGAATCCAGGAAAAAACCACCCAGCGCCTACCCGGCGGATAAGATTCCCGAAATAGTGGATATCGCGGGTCTGGCGAATCAGTTCCAAAAAGCAAAGATGCCCCATCGCAAAATTGTGCAGGCGCTCGAGAAAAAGATTGAAGGCAGCCAACTGGCACTCACTTTTCATGGTGAGGCCGGCACCCTTTGCCAGGGGTGTCACCACAACAGCATTATTGCCGAGAAACCGCCCCAGTGTGGTAGTTGTCACGGCCAGCCGTTTGTTGAAAGACAACCGGTTCGACCAGGTCTGATGGCGGCCTATCACCAGCAGTGCATTGGATGTCATACACGCATGGGGATTGAAAAACCGGCCGCCACGGACTGTACGGCCTGCCATGAAAAAAAATAGAATTTGTCTGCAATGCTTGTGTCATTTTACGGGAGGAACCGTTAACCAAGATATTAAAGCTGTAGGGGTAAGTTTATGTCGATTTCAAGAAGAAAGTTCCTCGGGTGGTTGGGTTCAGCCGGTCTCGGCGTAACCGTCGGGGGAAATGCCAGCGCAGCATCCAACAAGCATTTTACCGGGTACCCGGACAGCAGCGGTGTGCTGTTCGACAACACGCGCTGCATCGGGTGTCGGAAGTGTGAGGAGGGCTGCAACAAAGTAAACGAATTACCGGCGCCGGATAAGGCTTTTGACGACCTCTCCGTTATGGAGACACAACGACGAACACAGGCCGGAGCGTATACGGTAGTCAATCGGTATGCCGAAACTCCGGATGCGGGGGGGCCGGTTTATCGGAAGATTCAATGCAATCATTGTCTTGAACCGGCTTGCGCCTCTGCCTGTTTCGTGAGAGCGTTTACCAAGACACCCACTGGCGCAGTGACATACGACGAGTCGGTCTGCGTCGGTTGTCGCTATTGTATGATTGCGTGTCCGTTCGAGATTCCGAGTTACGAGTACGAAAAAGCTTTGACGCCCAGGGTAACAAAATGCACACTTTGTCACCCGCGGATTATCAAAGGGCTCCTTCCGGGATGCGTGGAGATCTGTCCCACGGAAGCACTCACCTTTGGGAAACGCAAAGATTTGCTCCGGCTTGCCAGGGAACGCATTCAGCAGCACCCTGGCCGCTACGTGGACCACGTTTACGGAGAAACCGAAATGGGTGGAACGAGCTGGCTGTATCTTTCGGACACGCCGTTTCAGGAGATCGGAATGCGCGAGGATCTGGGAAATCTACCTGCGCCGCTGCTCACCAAGGGCGCTTTGAGTGCCGTTCCGATCATATCGGGAATGTGGCCCGTCTTGCTGACAGGCATCTACGCCATATCGATACGCAAAGAAAAAATCGCCGAAAACGAGAAGGCTCAGGCTATCAATGCGGCCAGAGAGCAAGCCGAAGCGGACGCCAAAGCCAAGCTGGATGATGCGCTGAAGCAGGCCCAGAAGGAAAAAGAAAAAGAGATCGAAATGCATGTCAAAAAGGCCCTTGAAGAGGCGGCCAAAGCGCAAAGTGAAGCAGCCGCCAAGCCTGAAAGCAAGGAGGAATCTGATGGCTGAAGAATCTGCTTCAACCCGCAAATTTCAGTTTACGCCATTCACCATTGTTTCAGGCTTTATTCTTATCGTGGGACTGATCCTGACCGTGCTGCGATTTACCGGCGGGCTGGCGGCTGTCACCAATCTGTCCGACTATAATCCTTGGGGAATCTGGATCGGATTCGACCTGTTGGTTGGTGTTGCCCTGGCCGCAGGCGGGTATGTAACATCAGCAGCCGTTTATATTTTCGGTCTCAAAAAATACCATTCGGCTGTGCGGCCAGCCATTTTGACAGGTTTCCTCGGTTACGCACTGGTCGTCCTCGCGCTGCATTACGATGTTGGACGACCCTGGCGTCTTCCCTATCCGTTTATTATGCAGCAGGGTACCACTTCACTTCTTTTCGAAGTCGGTGCCTGCGTCGCTCTCTATCTAACAGTGCTATTCATCGAGTTTTCACCCGTTGCTATGGAATGGCTCGGGTTGAAACGGGCACGTAATCTCGTCGTCAAGCTGACATTGCTGCTGACAATTTTCGGTGTGGTTTTATCAACCCTGCACCAATCGTCTCTGGGGGCCCTGTTCCTCATTGCCCCATCTAAGGTGCATCCGCTTTGGTATTCGTCTTATCTGCCGGTGTACTTCTTCGTGTCGAGTATTATTGCCGGCCTATCAATGGTTATATTCGAAAGCACATTGTCCCATCGGTATTTCCAGGACAAAATGGACCCGGAACACTTGGCGGAAAAAGATTCGGTGGCGCTTGGTTTCGGCAAGGCCGCCGCATTTGTCTTGGCCGGCTATTTCATCATCAAGGTGCTCGGAATCGCCGCTGACAACAACTGGCATTACCTGTCGACCGGTTATGGTGCCTGGTATCTGGTTGAATTATTGGGTTTCGTGGCACTGCCATGCTTCCTTTACGCCGTCGGTGTGCGGGACAAAAACCTGGCGATTATCAAATGGACGTCCGCTTTGACAGTCCTGGGTATTGTTGTCAACCGGTTCAATGTCAGCATGATCGCCTTTAATTACCATTTGCCTTCCAGCGAAAGGTATTTCCCTTCCTGGATGGAGATCGGCATTTCGGTTTTCATCGTAACCATCGGCGTGGTGGTGTTCCGGTTTATAGTCACCCGGATGCCGGTACTGTACGAGCATCCTGGATACAAAAGTGCGCACTGATCCAGCATTGCCTCACTCGCCTCACGCGGGCTCTTTCTCCGGAATAGAGGCAGCGATGAAACGGTACTGATATTTAGAGCAACCATTTGACGAGGATGAGACATATCATGGAATCGACCATTCATACGCTACACGAATTCATGTTACGCACGGAAAGCATGACCTATATTCTGATTGTGACCGCTCTGATTGGTATAACGGGATTCTGGCTCTTCCTGTCCGGTCAGGATGACGACTGATTGCATCGGGACACGCGGGGAATGACTTGTCCCGGCAATCCCGATCTTCGCCGATCGGCATGTGGAAGACGAAAAACAGCTTTCTAAATCCGCTTATGCATAGACCTTAAATCGACCTTATGGAGTTTCCCATGTACGACTTTGTCACCGGCCCGCTGGCATGGATCGCGTTTCTAATCTTTTTCATTGGCCTGATTGCCCGCACTGTCTGGTACTTTAAAGGCTTGAACTGGCAGCTCGACCGCGTGGCCTATCGACCGCACATGCGTTACGGTATCAAGGGGGCGGTGCGGTCGATCGTCTTCTGGCTATTTCCCTACGGATCGCGCAGCTGGCGTAACAATCCCGTGTTCACATTTCTGGTATTCCTTTTTCATATTGGCCTGTTGATCACACCGGTGTTTCTTCTCGGTCACAATATAATGCTCAAAAGCAGTTGGGGGTTCAGCCTCCCGACCCTATCGGAGACCACCGCGGACATATTGACCATTGCCGTGATCGTTTCAGCCCTTTTCCTTGTCCTGCGGCGAGTATCGCTTAACGAAGTCAGGATTATTACCACCGCATACGATTACCTGTTGATCGCTATTGCAGTGGCCCCTTTTGTAACCGGCCTGATGGCCCGCTATCAGGTTTCAAACTACCAGTTCTGGTTGATTGTTCACATTCTCTGTGGCGAGATATTGCTGATAGCAATACCCCTGACCAAACTTTCCCACTTCATACTTTTCTTCACCAGCCGGGCGCAGCTGGGGATGGATTACGGTATCAAACGCGGCGGTATGAAGGGAAAAGGTTTTGCTTGGTAGTAGAAGCAACCCAATACGATGCGGAGACGAGCTATGTCTGAAGGAAAACTTTGCAATAAAAAAACTGTAGACACCGTTGAGCAACTGCACGCACTCTTGGCAGACAAAAGCGGCAAACAATATTACGAAGAAATGAATCATCTGGAAATCGATGACAAGGCGCTCTGGGGCACAATTCAAAAAACGTTCAAATCCCGCCTGAAGACCTGGCTCGACATATGCTCCCATTGCGGGTTGTGTGCCGAGTCCTGTTTTTATTATCTGGCCAACGATCGGGATCCCACCCAAGTGCCGTCCTACAAAATCCAGCAGACTCTTGGGGAATTGATTCGGCGCAAAGGCAAAGTCGATAATGCGTTCATGCAGATGTGTATGGACACGGCCTATTCCAAGTGCACCTGTTGCACCCGTTGCGGCGTTTATTGTCCCTTCGGAATCGACACCGGGATCATGTTCAGCTACCTGCGCGGTTTGCTCTTCTCTCAAGGCTTTACACCCTGGGAGATGAAAATTGGAACCGGCATGCACCGGATTTATCGAGCCCAGATGGATGTTACATCCGAAGACTGGGTCGATACCTGCGAGTGGATGGCAGAGGAATACGAAGAGGATTGGCCGGGGTTAACCATTCCGGTCGATGTGGAAAACGCAGATATTATTTACACCGTCAACGCACGCGAACCGAAGCATTACCCGGAAGATTTGGCCGAAGCCGCGATTCTGTTTCATCTGGCCGGAGAAAATTGGACGGTACCCAGCGAGGGGTGGGAGGAAACCAGTTTGGCAATGTTCGCCGGCGACTGGGCCGCCTGCAAGATGCAGGTCGAAAGCGTTTACGCGGCCATGGAGCGGCTGAAACCCAAATCGATGGTTGTCACCGAATGTGGACATGCGTACCGGGCCACCGTCATTGAGGGCCCTTACTGGGCCGGTATAAAATCCGGTCAGACACCGGTACCCAGTTTTCACTATGTGGAGTGGGTTGCCGAAGCCCTGCGAACCGGAAAGCTTAAGATTGACCCGGCGAAGAAGATCAAGGAACCGGTCACTTACCAGGATTCTTGCAACTACATCCGCAACGGTGGCCTGGGGGACTTCGCGCGCGAAATCATGAGTTACATCGCCGAAGATTTTCGGGAAATGACGCCTTGCCGGGAGCATAATTTCTGCTGCGGCGGCGGCGGCGGATTAAATGGTATCGGTCGCTACCGGGCCCAACGCAATATCGGGCTGAAGATAAAACGGGATCAAATACTGGCCACAGGGGCCAAACTAGTTGTGTCTCCCTGCCACAATTGCTGGGACGCGATTCGCGATTTGGAGGAAATCTACAAGATCGGGATCCGGTGGAGTTTCCTGAAACCGTTACTGATCAGCATGGTAGAAGTCCCGGAGCACATGAAGGTGGCAGAGCAGTAGAACCCTTGAAGTAGATTACCAGAAAGCAACTTGAATTCTGCTTGCGGTTCACAGAAGTTCAATGTTGGGGGGGCATCTCCGGAAAGCGGCACGATCATGAATACGATCCAGCTGCAGAATAATGGAACGATCATCGACGAGCGTCAACAGGTTGTTGCGGAACCATTGGCGTATCTGGGTGACAAGGTTGAACTGGCGGATGCTTTCACGTTGCGCAGTTTTTTCCAATTAATCGCCCATTATGCCGAGCTGACAAAATTAAACGCGTTTTTTCCGTCCTACCTTGACCAGTGCCGCTCTTGCCCCCCCGATGGGTGCTGTGGTGCCGGTTTCGATTATTTGGAGTTCAGTAAAACAGTCGAGATGATCGGATTCCCCGGTGAGCCGCGCTTGGAAATTTACCACTCGCTGAACGGCGTATGCGGGGTTGAAACCAGCGAGATCAGGTCATCGCGGTTGGAGGGTTTGCTGGACCTGCCGGTGAGACTGGGGAAGCTGAAGCACATTGTGTTCGGAGACCGGATGGATGTTTTCGAATTTGAGACCATTTTCACCTTGTTCGAGTTCATTGACGGAATAGCATGGGAACTTGGTTTTCATGGAACCCCCGATGCGTGTGATTTAAGGAGATGAGCGATGTTTAAAAAATTACTGTTTGCCACGACGGCCTCACCGGTATGCGACAATGCCGCCAAAGTCGCCTTCGACCTTGAACTGAAGTGGGATGCCAAACTTTATGTGTTTCATGTGCTGGGAATTCCCACCCGGGGCTTTAGTCAATACGTCACCGACGTTCGAACCGGAGAGACCGATCAGCTAAACGGCGATTACACCGAATGGGTCAAAGAAGAAATGCAGAACACCTATGGGGATTTGCTTGCCGACAGCGAAAACAGTGTACTTGAGGCTGTCGTTGGTGTACCCCCCCGGGAGATTTTGCGCAAGGCCCGCAAAGAAGATGTCGACATGATCATCATGGGGGCGCATACCCGGGAAGAAGACGTCGGAGCGGCGCGCTACAGGTCAGTGGTCGGCAGCACCATGCAGAAGGTGGCCAAGGCTGCCCGATGTCCGGTGGTCATTATCAGTCGTCCCTGTACCACCTGCTGGAAGCTGTTCTCCAACATCGTCGTGGGAACCGACTTTTCAAAAGCATCCGATTATGCCTTCCTTTGGGCCTACAAGCTCGCCAAGGAAGTTGGGGCCAGGCTGCATGTGTTTCACGCCTTGGATGTCAACTACGGTAGTGCCGGCCAGGTTCAGATCCAGCCTGAAATCGAAAGATTGCTTGCCGAGGCGCACAAACGAATAGAGGGTCGCCATCTGGTAAAACTGAAAGACTTCGACAATTATGCCGTGGAAGTCTGGGAAGGAATTCCGTACATAGAAATCCTCAAGTATACCAGGCAGGTGAACGGAGACCTGATCGTCATGGCCCATCACACCAGGGAGATCGATCCGGAAGAGGCGCTGCTGGGAAGTACCGTCGAGCAAGTCGTACTGAGGGCATCATGTCCCGTTGCCAGCGTCAATCATCCGGACAAGGTAACCGATGTTATGGAGTAATACTCGGGCGCTCCACACCAGGCCCCTGGATTAGAAATGGTGCCGAATTGGTTATCCGCTGTTGGATAAGCCGACCGACAGCGACAATACTCCGATTCCACTTCCGGGCGCCGATGGAGTCTCACGATGGATAAGAAAAAAATTCTTGTCGTCGACGATGAGATGGATATGCGGATCTATATATCCACGGTGCTTGAGACGGGTGGATACAAACCTTTCGTCACCCGCGAGGGACGCGAAGGGATTCGTAAAGCCCGGGAAATCCAGCCTGATTTGATTATTCTGGATGTCATGATGCCGGGTGAGGGCGGGGCCGAAATGTACCGGCAGCTGAAGACAACCCCCGATCTTAGAGACATACCGGTGATTATGCTCTCAGCGGTGAAGAAGGCCTCCTTTTTCCACTACCTCAACATGCTCAACACCCAATTGGCGATTGAGGTAACCCACCCGACCGTTTACCTGGAAAAACCGTTCGAACCGGAAGAATTGCTGACCGCCGTAACGGACATGATTTGAAAGCGGCGCCGCGACTGTCATTCGCCCCTGATGTTAAGATTCGGCAGAAGCCAGGCCTGTTCTAAGTTATTTTCTATGTTTCACCAAACTCAACGGTGCCCGTATCGCCGTTTGGAATTCATCTGATCAGATTCGCCATGGAAAAGAAGATTCTACTTGTCGATGACGAAGAGGGTATTCGCAAGGTTCTCGGTATATCTCTGGCCGACAGCGGGTATGATGTACTCACGGCCGAAAACGGTGAACAGGCCCTGAAGCTATTCGCACAGCATGCGCCTCCGATCGTTCTGACCGACATCAAAATGCCGGGTATCGACGGCGTTACTCTTTTGAAAAATATTAAATCGGAAAATCCCGACACCGAGGTCATCATGATCACCGGGCACGGTGATATGGATTTGGCCATCAAGAGCCTGCAGCATGATGCCACTGATTTCGTAACCAAACCCATTAATGACGATGTCCTTGAAATTGCCCTAAAGCGGGCAACCGAAAGAATCGGCATGCGGGAAATGTTACGGGAATACACCGAAAACCTCGAGACCCTCGTTAAAGTGCAGTCGGCCAAACTTGTGCAGGCGGAGCGGCAGGTTGCTGTTGGACAAGCGGTGGAAGGCCTGTATGCCGCTATTCGCGGTATTGCCGGCGACCTGGAGGGCGGTATCCGCTATTTCAATGAAATGCCGTGCTTTGTCTCGATCCACAATCGGGATCTCAAGATTGTCGAGACCAACCAGCTCTACCGGGAGCACCTGGGAGATAAAGTCGGCTGTAACTCTTGGGAGATTTTCGCCTCCGGTTCAGGGGGGGAAAAGGACTGCCCCGTGGCTCAAACTTTTATCAGCGGTAGCGGGCAAAGGGCCAAAGAAAAGTTGCGTTGTCAGGACGGCAGCGAGCTGCCGGTGATCATCCACACGGCCCCGATCCGCAACGGTAAAGGTGAACTGGAACTGGTGCTCGAAATTGCCGCCGATATTTCGGAAGTCAATCGCCTTCAGGAAGAATTGCGTACTACCCAGCAACGCTACCAGATGCTGTTTGACGAGGTTCCGTGCTATATATCGGTTCAAGACAGAGAATATCGATTAACGGCAACGAATAGGCGTTTCAAGGAAGATTTTGGCGATAAGATTGGATCCCACTGTTTCGCCACCTACAAGCATCGTCTGGAACCCTGCCCCAACTGCCCGGTGGCAAAAACCTTTGCCGACGGCCGGTCTCATCAATCCGAAATGGTCGTCACCGCTGAATCCGGAACCCAGTATAATGTGCTGGTCTGGACCGCACCGATCCGCAATGCCGCGGGTGACATCATTCAGGTTATGGAGATGTCAACCAATATCACCCAGATACGCCAGCTGCAGGACCGCCTGACATCCTTGGGGTTTCTGATCAGTTCCATATCCCACGGTATCAAGGGGCTTCTGACCGGATTGGACGGCGGTCTGTACATGATCAACAGCGGCAACGCCAAGGGGGAGCAGGAGAAGGTCAAAGAGGGCTGGGACATCGTTCAGGTGATGGTCGACCGCATCCGCAATATGGTTCTGAACATTCTCTATTATGCCAAAAAAAGGGACCTGCAATGGGAGGTGGTCGATGTGCAGAGCTTTGCCGAGGATGTGTGTTTAACGGTTGAACACAAGATCGTGCATCACGGGGTGGCTTTTGAGAAGGATATCACACCGTCGGCCGGAGAATTCGAGATCGACGTCGGCGTGGTACGCACGGCCTTGATCAACATTTTTGACAATGGCGTCGAAGCCATCCACGCGGATCGTTCCACCACCGAGCCCCGCATTGTTTTCAGGGCCAGACCGGAGGGTTCCGGGCACATCGTTTTCGAGATCAGCGATAATGGTATCGGTATGGATGAAAATACCCTCGAGAATATGTTTACTCTTTTTTTCTCTTCAAAAGGGCACGAAGGTACCGGGTTGGGACTTTATATTTCCAACCTTATCATTCAGCAGCATGGCGGAATTATCCGCGTCGATTCAAAACCGGGAGAAGGTGCGCTGTTTAGCGTGTTGCTTCCGCGAAAACTCTCTGATTCCGCCAAGAAATCGATGAAAAAACGACCCGAAAGTAACCGGTGCGATTAAAGCTTTAGCAAGCTAACTATCCCGCATATCTTATGAAATTTTCAGGGTAGGTACAGCGGCCGTCTGTCTGTGTTCGCCCTGCCGAAATCAGATCATAACCCCACGCACGGTACCGCTGGATATCGAACCAGACCGCGTCACGCCTTGACAAAATTTAATCTTAATAGTAATTTCAACAACTTCAGCGTTTCTGCAATGTGCTGGGTCCCGGGTTGCGACACCGGGTGGGATAGTGCTTGTAGATCGTGCGCCGATTGCAAATCGTATCAAATGAGTCTGTCAGCGGGCGTACCGGAACAGAATAGATTTTCTATTTTTTGTATAACCAAGAACACGGGCAGGTGAGCATGTTCAAGTTTATCCGCGATCTCCGACACAGTCTGGTGACGAATCTGATCGTCATCGTCGGGTTGACTTTATTGGCCAGCATTGCCACCTGGGCGTATTTCAGCGTCACTTACCAGAAAGAGCGGTTAAAAGGGGAGGTGGCGATCGGATCGGATCGACTCAGCAACACCATAAAACTGGGCACGCATTATGCCATGATGCTCAACTCTCGTGATGACATCAACCAAATTATCAATAACATCGGCCGGCAGAAAGAGATCAAGAATATCCGTATCTACAATAAGGACGGGCAGATTAAATTTTCGAACCGTGCCGAAGAACTCGACCAAGGGACAAATATAAAAGCCGAAGCCTGCGACATTTGTCACCGCGCCGAACCGCCCCTGGTAAGCGTCGACTTGAAGCAACGTACGCGGATTTTCTCCTCACCGGACGGTTTCCGCCAGATTGGTATTATCAGCCCGATCTACAATGAACCCGGCTGTTCCACATCAGATTGTCATTTTCACCCGGAAGACAAGAAAATTCTCGGCGCCTTGGATGTCGTTGTTTCCCTGGAGGACCTGGATCGTGAGATCGTCTTTTTTGAAAAGGGGCTGTTCGGCCTGGCCCTGACTATGTTTTTGATTACCTCGGCCATCATTTTCATCTTAGTATTCAGGTTCGTCAAGCAGCCAGTCAATCGTTTGATGGAGGGGACCCGACGAATACACCAGGGCGATTACAGCAGTAAAATAGACATCCCTGGCAACAACGAAGTGGGGCAATTGGCGCGGGTGATCAACCAGATGAGTCAAGAAATCGGGCAGAAGCAGTCGGAATTAAATCGGCAGCGGGATGAATACCAGACATTGTTCGAAATGGTGCCCTGTTTCATCACGGTCCAGGACCGTGAATACAAACTGATGCGTTACAATCGTAAATTTGCCGAAAGCTTCGATCCACACGAAGGTGATTACTGCTACCGGGTTTATAAAGGTCGAGAGGAAAAATGTGTTGTCTGTCCGGTGGAACGGACTTTCGAGGATGGATTTTCCCACACGAGTGAAGAAGCCGGGGTCGGTAAAGACGGCAACCCGACCCATTGGTTGGTGCAAACGTCTCCGATCAGAAACTCTGAAGGCGAAATCGTCGCCGCGATGGAAATGAATCTGGATATAACCGCGCGCAAACTGTTGGAAGAAAAACTGGAGAAGTCTGAAAAGAAGTACCACGCCATCTTCAACAATATTCCCAACCCGGTTTTTGTACTCGACAGGGACACGCTTGAAATACTTGACTGTAATGACAGTGTAGAGGCTGTCTACGGCGGCAACAAGGCGCACATGACCACGCGTTCTTTTCTGGACCTGTTCACGGAAGAGGACCGCGGCCGTATCGCCCGCAATCTGAAATCAGCCTCGATCATCAGCCAGGTGAAGCAGCACACGAAAGACGGCAAGACTCTTTTTGCCAATATCCGAATTTCGCCATCGGTATACCCCGGGAAAAGAGTGCTTCTGGTGACCACCAGCGATATCACCAAACGGCTCGAAGCGGAACAACAACTGATTCAGGCCAGCAAAATGGCCACTCTCGGTGAAATGGCCACGGGGGTGGCTCATGAATTGAACCAGCCGCTTTCGGTCATTAAAACCGCCAGTAACTTCTTTATCAGAAAGGTGAGAAAGAAAGAGCCGATAAAGGAAGACATTCTTAAAACAATGGCCGAGGAAATAGACAGTCACGTGGACCGAGCCAGCAAGATAATCAACCACCTGCGTCAGTTCGGGCGCAAATCTGATCTAGGGTTGGAGAGTGTCCAGATCAACCAAATTATCTTAAAGGCATTCGATATTTTCAGTCAACAGCTCAAGGTGCGGGGTATCGACACCGTCTGGGCGCTTCAGGACGATCTGCCGCAGGTCATGGTTGATGCAGACCGCCTCGAACAAGTGTTCATCAACCTGTTGATCAATGCGCGCGATGCGATTATGGATCGGTTGGAAAAGGAAGACCCACAAGCATTTGATAAAAAAATATTCTTGCGCACCCAATCTGAACAAAATAAAGTTATTATCGACGTCTGTGACACCGGTATCGGCATCCCGCCATCCCTTGTAGACAGGATCTTCGAGCCCTTCTTCACAACCAAGGAGGTCGGCAAGGGAACCGGCTTGGGGCTTTCCATAAGCTATGGGATCATAAAGGATTTCGGCGGAAACATTCGGGTGTCAAAAAATGAACCGCAAGGCACGTGCTTTGCGATTTCCTTTCCGATCAAAAATACGTGAGGCCGAGTGACAGAGAACCAGCGATGACTGAGACGATTTTACTGGTCGATGATGAAGCGGGGATCCGCAAGGTCCTGGGGTTGGCTCTGGCCGACCAGGGGTACACGGTTCATTCGGCCGGTTGCGGGGAAGACGCGCTGCGAAAGTTCGATGAAGTTAACCCACAGATCGTCCTTACGGATATCAAGATGCCGGACATGGACGGCATTACCCTGCTGCAAAAAATCAAACAGAAAAATAGCGATACGGAAGTCATTGTCTTTACCGGCCAGGGTGACATGGAACTGGCGATCCAGAGCCTTAAACATGATGCCACCGATTTTGTCACCAAGCCCATCGACGACGAGATATTGCAGATTGCGCTCCGACGCGCCCGGGAGCGAATAACGATGCGCAATCAGATCAGAGAGTATACCGTTCATCTCGAAAGGTTGGTGGAACTAAAGGCCCGTAAACTTATCGAGGCGGAACGGATGGCAGCTATCGGTCAAACTGTTGCCGGCCTCTCTCACACCATAAAAAACATTGCCGGTGGCTTGAGAGGGGGAATCTTCGTGCTCGGCCAAGGTATCGACCGCGACGATAAGAAGTACCTTTTAGAGGGCTGGGAGATGATCAAAGGCAATGTGGACAAAATTCGCGGCCTTTCTCTCGACCTGCTTAACTATGGGAAATACGCCGAGTTAGACCAGGAATTTTGTGATCCCAATTTACCGGTCAGGGAGGCCGTGGCGGCAATGGGATCGCGGGCGGCTGATGGCAACATCGAGTTGGACGTCGACCTCGAGGATTTGGCATCGTTCCGGTTCGATTCCGAAGCGATTCAGCGGTGTCTCTTGAACCTTCTGGCCAACGCAATCGATGCCTGTGAAGATAACCGCTCTTCCGACCAAAGATGCAGGGTGCACATTCAGACCAAGGCTGCGGCGGGTTGGGGGGCGGAATACCGGGTGTCCGACACCGGCTGCGGCATGGACGACGCCGTTGTGGCCAAGATCTTCCAGGGTTTTTTCAGCACCAAGGGCACCCGGGGTACGGGTATCGGTTTAATGATGACCAAAAAAATTATTGAACGGCATGGCGGTGAAATCGACGTAAAATCGCAAAAGGGTGCAGGGTCGACATTCACCTTCCGGCTGCCGTCAAATGCGGGTCTGCCGTTTGACCCTGAAACGTCATCATAAAATTGTGAAAAATCTATATCGCACTAGACGGGCGCACCTTAACCTCGAATGTATCATCCGGTCCTGCACGGAAAGATCAATACTGTAATGGCAACGATACAAACCTTTGATGCTATCCAGGCGGAAGCCCGAAAACGACAGTCCTCTTTTAAGGACGACCCGGTACCAAAAATCCATATCGGCTTGGCCACTTGCGGCATCGCAGCCGGCGCTTTGGAAACAAAAGCGGCTTTCGAACAGGCTTTGGAAGCAAGGGGGATCAACGCGCGCATTCACACCGTCGGGTGCGTCGGGCACTGTTATGCGGAACCGGTTGTCGTTATCGACCACCCGGAGTCCGGATTCCCACCGATTTTTTATCCCGAGGTCAATCCCGGCAAAGCAACGATGTTGACCAAGCTGTTCATTGAGGGGGGTGACCCGCGTCTGGAGCACATCCTCGGCGCCACCGTGGAGAACGAATTGATCCCATCAGTCATGGAATACCCGCGGTTTAACCAGGAAAAGCGGTTGGTCATGGAGCGATGCGGCCGTATCGATCCGGAAGACATCTATGAATACATCGCCGATGGTGGTTATATGTCACTGGTATCAGCCATCGAACAACCCCCTGCGAATGTTGTTGCAGAAATCAAACGCTCCGGTCTCAGAGGACGGGGGGGCGCCGGTTTCCCTACCGGAATCAAATGGGAGGAGGCCTTCCAGGTCGTCGGAATCGAGAAGGTTGTCATCTGTAACGCCGACGAGGGGGATCCTGGCGCCTACATGGATCGCACGATATTGGAAAGCAATCCCCACCAGGTGCTCGAAGGTATGATCGTCTGCGCCTATGCCGTGGGTGCCGCAAGGGGGATCGTCTATGTGCGGGCCGAGTACCCCCTGGCCGTGAAGATTGTCCGCAATGCCATTCAGCAAGCTAAAGATCTGGGGTTACTGGGCCAGGGGATCCTCGGCAGTTCCTTTGATCTGGAAATCGCGGTGTTCGAGGGATCCGGGGCCTTTGTGTGCGGCGAAGAAACCGCGCTGATACAATCCATAGAAGGCCATCGGGGAATGCCGCGGCATAGGCCGCCATATCCGGTCCAGTCCGGGTTGGGAGGGAAACCAACGGTAATCAACAATGTCAAAACCCTGGCCTCCGTGCCACCCATTCTTGAAAACGGGGCCGACTGGTTCAAAGAAATCGGTACTCCAGCTAGTCCTGGAACGGCCATTTTTTCGATTGTCGGTAATGTGATCCATCCCGGTCTGGTTGAGATTCCCATGGGGGTAACCCTGCGGACGCTGATTTTCGATATTTGCGGCGGGATACCGAACCAGAAAAAGTTCAAAGCGGTTCAGATCGGTGGGCCATCGGGGGGATGCCTGCCGGAAAGTTATCTCGACACCCCGATTGATTTCGACTCATTGAGCGCTGCGGGGGCCATGATGGGATCGGGGGGTATGGTGGTCATGGATGAAGATGCATGCCTGGTGGATGTGTCACGCTTCTTTCTTGATTTCACTCGAAATGAATCTTGCGGAAAGTGCACCTTCTGTCGAATCGGCACGCAGCATCTGTTGGAGATCTTAGAGCGCCTGACAGAGGGTGAGGGACAAAAATCGGACCAATTGCTGCTGCAGCAGCTGGCCGAAGATATCAGGGCCGGTTCTCTGTGCGGGCTGGGGAAAACAGCTCCCAACCCAGTGTTGACGTCTCTCAAATACTTTAGTGAAGATTATCTCGCCCATCTGGAGGAGAAGCGCTGCCCCGGAATGGTATGCCGTCCGCTGATTGCATTTTACATCGACCTTGACCGCTGCGCCCGCGGGTGCGATGTCTGTGAGGGCTGTTGCCCGGTCGATGCGGTCTTTACCACACGAAACCGTAAAAAAGGCATCGATCAGTCCCTGTGCGTCAAATGTGGAGAGTGCATGGTCGTATGCCCACCAGAATACCGCGCTGTGCTGAAGGTATCGCCGCCGGAGCTGGCACCGATCATCGAGCGGGCGCCGGAACCGCCGGAAAAAGAAACCTAACCCGAATGTTGCCTATAATATCGAACAACCGAAAGGCGCCGTCATGGTGACGATCGTGGTTGACCACAAGCGCATAGAAACGGAAGAAGGTACACCGTTGCTGAAAGCCTGTCTGGACAGCGGGCATTATGTTCCCAACTTGTGCTATTTGGAAGAGACTGAAAGAGCCACGGCCAGCTGCCGCTTGTGTTTCGTTGAACTTGAAGGGTATGAACAACCCGTGGCTTCCTGCTGCGTCCCGGTCTGTGACGGAATGACAGTCAGGACCGATACCCCATCGGTCCGGCAACTGCAGAAAACGGCCTTCAAGCTGCTTTTGTCGGTCCACGATGTCGATTGTAAAAATTGCCCCGCCAATCGCCAATGCATCCTTCAGGATATCGCCGTGTTCCTGAAGGTCGGATTGACGCCCAAACCGTTTCCTCGCCGATTGAAGGAACCCGCCATCGACACTGTGCATCCCTGCCTCGATTATTATCCCAATCGGTGTGTTCTGTGCGGCCGATGTGTAGACGTCTGTCGAAGATTAAGTGATCGGCCCGAACTAACGTTTACTAAACGCGGGTTCGGCACGGTGATTGGATTTTTCGAGCGATCCGAAGATGATCGTCAGGATTGCGGAAAATGCCGGGCTTGTATCGAGACCTGCCCGGTGAGTGCACTTACATCAAAAACCGGGAATCCCGCTGCGCACTTATAAACCCCAAGATGTTGCAACTTTAAAAAAACCTATCCGAAGGGTTATACTGCTTTTCGAAAATAAATTCCGAAATACAAAAGGGTCGTATAAGTGGTTGTAGAAGAAAACGTTCGAAAAACGGAACGTTTTTTTGACAACCACTATAAGCGGATAGTCTGAATGGGGTCAAATCGTCCGTGGGGGGGACGGGGTGAAAGGGGGTGAATGAATCGTGTCCCCTGAGCGTGCGGGCTTTTTATAATTTTCACATCAGATCGTCAGAGTCGGCGATTGGGCTTTAGCCCGGTAGCGCATCCGATGGGTCGCTGTCCGATGAAGGGTGCATCAGGTCCGGGTGCGGGTGGCAATTTGGCCCAATATGGACTGCATTCCCTCCAGGATCAGCGAAAAGTGGCCGTGTTCCGGTAAAAACGTGGCCTGGCAGTCGGGGATGGCAGCTGCCAGCCGGCGTCCCATGGCCACCGGTACAATGTAGTCTTTTTCCCCGTGCCAGAGGTCAATCGGTACACGAATATGTCTCAATCGAAATCCCCACGCAGCTCCGTAAAGCCGTAGATCGCTGACAGCCCCTGCAGTGCCGAACCGCATCGCCTCCCGGAAGGTCCTACAGAGCACGCTGCGTATATCACCGCGGCGTAAAAATAAGCGGTCCGGTAGTTTGGCTCTTGTGGCCATGACCGACAGGGCGATGGCCGGATTTTGTCTGAGCAGGATTGATATCGGTGAAAGAACCGTCTTCAATAATGACGGTGCTTTAACAGACAACTGCAGGCCGAAGCGGTTGAACAACGTCATTCCGCTCAGCATTCCGGCTGTACCGATCGGTGCCAGTCCGCATGCAAGCCCGACAGACAACAAGCGCGACGGCAACATGAACGCGCAGGCCGCGGCATAAGGCACCCCGCCGGAAACCCCGAGAATGGAGAACCGGGTGACGCCCAGATAATCGGCCAGTTCCTTGAGATCATTGGACCAACTGATCAGGCTCCGGCCGGGGGCCGGATCCGAGAGCCCGTATCCCGGCCGATCGATACCGATCAGCCGAAGGGAATGATAAACGGCCGTCCGGTTTGCCAGTAAAACCTCCAGCCGTGAGCCGGGAAACCCATGGCAGTAAAATACGGGTAGGCCGGTCTCATCACCGCACGACAGATACCCCAGCCTTCGACCGTCTTGAAGATAGATCCAATTGTCCGTTGATATAACCATATTATATTTCTTAAACCGCTTTTCAAAAATAAATTCCGAAATACGGAAGGGCGGTATCAGTGGTTGTAGAAAAAAACGTTCGAATAACGGAAGGTTTTTTTGACAACCACTATAACACGATACCGTGCCCCCAATGCGGTAATTCCGGGGTGCTATAATCCAAGCCGACACGTAAATCTAATTACGTGACCGTGCCTTGCAAGCAGCGGTAATCGGTGTAGCAAAAAAACTGACAAAGATCTGAATCCAAGTTTGCGGCGATCCGCCAGATTGACAGAAGACGAATCGAGTACATAATCTTGTTTAATATATTCTGTTTTCGACAGGGGGAACGGTAAAATGCCTCGGATCGATAAGTCAATCTCTTCAGATCCCTATCGCAAGTTCGCCGGGTGGTACGATACCCTGGTTGAACCGTTTTTGAAAAACTTAAGGACTGAAGCCGAAAAAATTCTACCCACACGGAACGACAGCCGGGTATTGGATGTTGGTTGCGGTACCGGTTCACATTTAGGTCGGTATGCACGGGATGGCGCTACAGCGTTTCGGGCTCGATCGTTCACCGTCAATGCTGACAGAGGCTGCTAAGAAGCTCTCTGGTCGGTGTTGTCTCACCCAGGGAGATGCCGGCCGAATGCCTTTTCGCAGCGGGGCATTTGATCTCGTCCAGATTACCATGGCGCTGCACGAAATGGCGCCGGCTCTCCGGTCTGCGATGCTCGATGAATCACGTCGTGTCCTTGCTAATGGTGGTCGCTTGCTGGTTATAGACTATGCTTGGGGGCCGGTAAGATCCAAAGTCGGGCGGATACTTCGTTGGCTGAGTTTCAGTGTAGAGTTTATTGCCGGCGATGCTCATTATAAGAATTATCGCCAGTTTATGTCCAACCGCGGCCTTGAGAACTTGGTGGCCCGGCATCACCTCAAAGTCTTCCGGCAAGTCGACACCTGGTACGGCAACATAACCATAACCGTTGTCGGTTTCCCTTAAAAATAAGGTTCCGAAATTTAATATGCATGGAGCACGACGGCCGATTCCAACCAATTTCACTCATTGCCCATCCTATCCATGACGTCACCCGATGTATCCCGGATGAGCGGCCCTGCAAACCGATTCGGATCCAGATATTGGTATAGAATATTATTGACGCACTATATGTTGTGTGATAAAGATTTTCTCTGCTTTTACGATTGGGTGGTGACGTATCCACGATTTCTGCTTCCCAGCTGAGAGCGGTAATGATCAGACGCCGCTTTTTTGACTTCATGTTCGCGCATCGTGATACCCCGACCTTAGACTGGCAACGCTTAAATGGATTAGATGGATTATTAGGAGAGATATATGGGCCAACAGGGCAAAGTATTGGTTACCGCAGACGGACGGTTTGATTTGAGAGAATACCGCTGGGATGACCATCGGTTTTCGGATCTGCTGACGAGTAAGAACCCGATCAACAGCGAGCAAGCCATTAGTATCAGTCGATTTATGCGTGAGGAGATCGCCAAAATGGAGCAGGATACCATTAACTCAGCTGTTATCGAAAAGCTGATCGGGGCCAAGATGGGCGAATACGGTGTCGCCTCGACATCCTCGGTTCACCTCGACAAGTCGATTTTTGTCAAAAACGATTTGGTTTTGACCGATAATGCCCGGACCGTCCTGGAAAGGCGATATTTAAAAAAGGACATCGATGGGAAAGTGATTGAGACCCCCCAGGATATGTTCAGGCGGGTGGCCCATCACATCGCTCAGCCGGAAAAAAGCTACGGTGGTGAAGATCAGGTGGAATATATGGAGGGGCTTTTCTACCGGATGATGACTGAATTTTACTTTCTGCCGAACTCTCCAACACTGATGAATGCCGGACGCCGATTGGGTCAATTGGCAGCCTGCTTTGTGTTACCGGTCGATGACAGTCTGGACGGGATTTTTTCGGCCTTGAAAAATGCGGCGATGATCCACAAGTCCGGTGGTGGCACCGGTTTCTCATTTTCACGGCTGCGTGCCAAGGACAGTCGTGTCGGCAGCACCGGCGGTGTGGCCTCCGGGCCGGTTTCATTTATGAAAATTTTCAATACCGCCACCGAACAGGTTAAACAGGGGGGCACCCGGCGCGGGGCCAACATGGCGATTTTACGGGTCGACCACCCGGACATTCTCGATTTTATCTCCTGCAAAAAAAAGCATCATGATCTGAACAATTTCAACATATCCGTTGGCGTAACGGACGCCTTCATGGAATCCGTCAAGCTGCTGACAACCTACGACTTGATTGATCCCAAGGAAGAACAAGAAGGTCGGCGAGCTGAACGCGGCCGAGGTCTATCTCCACCTTGTGGAGCAGGCTTGGGAAAATGGAGATCCTGGCGTTATCTTTCTGGATCGCATCAACCGCGACAATCCCACGCCGGGTATCGGTGACATCGAAAGCACCAATCCCTGCGGAGAGCAGCCCCTGCTGCCGTTTGAAGCCTGCAACCTCGGCTTCGATTAACTTGGCGAAATTCGTCTACCCAAAAAGACGGGATGCCGGCCGTCGACTACGAGAGGCTCAAGGAAATCATCTGGCTGGCCGTCCGTTTTCTGGACAATACCATCGATATGTCACAATATCCATTGCCGGAAATCACCGCCATGGTCAAAGGCAACCGCAAGATCGGGCTCGGGGTGATGGGATTTGCCGATATACTTTTTGAACTCGGTGTGCCGTACCATTCCGAAGACGCGCTGAAAATCGCCGAAGAAGTCATGTCGTTTATTCAGACCGAAGCGCATTCGGCGTCAAGCGAACTGGCAAAAACACGGGGAGTTTTCGAGAACTTCGGCAAAAGTGTTTTTAAAGACCGAAACGGCTGCCAGTATAGAAATGCGACCGTCACCACCATCGCCCCCACCGGCACGTTGAGCATTATCGCCGGATGTTCCAGCGGCATCGAACCGCTGTTTGCACTGAGCTTTGTCCGGCGGGTGATGGACAATGACGAGTTGGTCGAGGTCAATCCTTATTTCGAACGTGTTGCCACGTGAACGCGGTTTCTACAGCCCCGAGCTGATGAGCCGGATAGCCAAGAAGGGGAGCATTGCGCACTTGGAGGATGTTCCGGAAGACGTGCGCAAGCGTGTTCGTCACCGCCCATGACGTTGCACCGAACTGGCATGTGCGGATGCAGGCTGCGTTTCAGAAATATACGGACAATGCCGTATCCAAAACCGTCAATCTGCCCCGGGACGCCACAACGGCAGACGTATTGAAGGTTTACAACCTGGCTTATGAGCTCGGATGCAAAGGGATTACCATTTACCGGGACGGCAGCAAGGAGAACCAGGTGCTCTCCTTTTCCGAAAAAGAAATCAAAGGCAGCGGTTTCATGACGGCCGTCAAAGAGCGACCCGACACTCTGGAGGGCTTCACCACCAAGACCAAGACCGGCCTGGGGCAACTCTATGTCACCGTGACCG
Organism: uncultured delta proteobacterium; assembly: GCA_963719015.1. GTDB lineage: Bacteria > Desulfobacterota > Desulfobacteria > Desulfobacterales > SG8-13 > JARFQH01. The sequence goes on from CAVRBA010000027.1 coordinate 192,718, forward strand.
AGTACGACGGACAGCCGTTCGAGGTTTTTGCCACCATCGGCAAATCGGGCCGTTCAACGACCGCCAAGACCGAAGCCATTGGTCGTCTGGTTTCACTGGCGCTCAGAGCCGGTGTCAAAGTGAATGCCATCGTTGATCAATTGAAAGGCATCGGCGGTGAGCATCCGGTATTTCAACAGGGTGGACTGGTACTTTCCATTCCGGATGCCATTGCCAGGGTCCTCGAAAAACGGTATCTGACCGAGGACAAATAGCGGCGGCCGAGCCAATCGGAAAAACGCTCTGTTGGGAGAAACCTGCCCTGAATGTGGTCAGACGATCAGCTTCGAAGAAGGGTGCATGATGTGTCATTTTTGCGGGTTCAATAAATGCGGCTGATACGTCTTCACCCGTGCATCGCGGTTTCAGATCATAGAACAGCAGATCTGGCGACGCACTGATAGATAGATTCTATCAACAGGATACAAAAGCCTTGATGCGACGATACCACCGCTATTCATGCCGGGCATGGCTTTGAGCCAACCGGCCATGCCGCTAAAAACGGTCGCTGCACCATGGGTGACCGCCGCCGAATGGCAGGCAGTCCACCAGACCTTCAGATATCTTATCCACCACCACGAATCTTCCCTGAACAACATTCGGGTTTCAGCCTTCAGGTTGGCTGAGCTCTTGAAAATCATTATTCTTATGGCCGACCGGCTTTGCCAATCCACATGCCGATACTGCCCGGATCCCTGTTGTGCAAAAGCCTGGGCTTGGTTTGACTACAAGGATCTGCTTTTCATGCACCTGTGTGGGCTTGATATTCCGGGAAGTCAAACGCTATCCGCTCCGGGCGATCGATGCTGCTATTTGGGCCACCGCGGATGCCAGTTGCCGCGCATCACGCGCCCATGGGTATGTACGTGGTATGTCTGCCCGTCTCAGGCAGCGCGGATAAAAAGAAAATCGGCAGTAATAAGAGGGACCTTTGAACGGACAGTTGGCTTGGTAAAACAACAGCGTCTGGATATGGAGTCGGCGTTCATTCGGATGACGACCGGGGGCACGGGGAGGTATAAGTCAGGGATCACACGATTTGAAAGTGAGCGGTGCGGAGGATTGGATAGCCAGCAGCAGGAAGCCGGCCCTGAACGCCGGCTTCCTGTCAACTGGCTGTGATCGGTATGGCAGCCGCCATTTTGATGCGACAAGCGCAGATTGCCGGTGGTTATTTGCAGGTTTGTGTTTTCTTGGCCCACTGCACGCCGTCACATTCGCCAAATTCACAGGCCTTCACGAAATCACGACAGGCAAGTTCATCTTTTTTCAGTTGGTGGTAAGCGAGCCCGCGATTCAAATAGGCCAGGGAGTAGCTGGCATTCAGCGAAATGGCCTTGTTGTAATCCCTGATAGCCATCAGATAATTACGCTGGTCGAAGTATATATTGCCTCTGTTGCTATACGTTTTCTCCAAGTTCGGGGCGATACTGATGGCCATGTTGTAATCCTGCATGGCCTTGGCATACTCCTTCATATCGCGATAGGCGTTGCCACGGTTGTTATAGGCCTCAGCAAACTTTGGATTCTCCTGGATGGCCTTTTGAAGAAATGTAATGGCCTTCTGTGAATCCGTATACTGGGCTTTTTTCCATAGCGAAACAGCCCGGGTGTTCCAGTCCGCATTTTTCATTTTGTCATTGGGATTTTGATTTTTTGCAATGATCCGTTTTCTTACTTTTCGGGCAACCGGTTTCTTGATGTTCTTATCAGCGGTAATCTTTTGGAGATTTTGGGACAGCAGCCCCAGCCCACCCTGATTGGGAAGCGACTGTATCAGTTTGGCCGGACCTGTCATGTAAACAAGGGCTCCGACCAGAATCATGCAGACAGACCACAATAACATCGGTTTTGTCAGCTGAAGTTGTTTCGACTTCAGCCACCCCCACACGTAGGTATACAATCCCCCGGTTACAACCCCGATAATACCGGTAAGCACCCCACCGTGCTTAAAAGACTTTATCAACATCACAAATGAAAGGATGATTGCCCCAAGAAGGGCCAGTGCACACGCTGAAGTATAGATGAGATCCATATCTTATCCTTTTGATGAAAAGTTTCGGGCGAGTTCAACCGGCCCTTCAGATTAAGATACTTAAACCAAATAGGTGACAAAACAATGTTTGATTGCAAGGCCAATTCTATCATTTCGTCGCTGTTAAAGCAAGCAATTCGCAATTTCATTTAGTTTTTATGTATTTATAACAATTAGTTATTGTTATTTGAGGAGGCGGAGATTCATGATGGTAAGACAGAGCAGTAATGGAAACACACACCGTCTGATTGTATTGGTAAGCGTCAAAAAGGCGCACCACCGACTCGGGGTAGTCATTTCTGCTATAAGTTGTCTTTTACTCAGAAAACATAAATAAACGCGTTGGTAGGGAGGGGCAATTGGAAGCTGAAGTTGTGCCGATAGTTCACTAATTACGGAAAAAATCGATAAAATTATCGGGTTAGGCCGGTTCCTCCTTTTCAATAAAGGAACGGATGATTTCCTCCTGGTAAGGCGACAAGTTGATAAACCTGATACCGACACCTTTTTTACCGATCCAGGCCACACTGGCTTCCAAAGTCAGCGGTTGCTGATAATTCGGGAGCTTGAACGTGAGCGCCATTTCTTGGTCGGCCTTGAATATTGTTTCCGTTTCTATGAAGACCCCGACGGTGCTGATGTTGAGTATATAGTCCTTGAACTCTTCTCCGCCTGTCGAATAGTTCACGTTCAACAGGCAGTCTTTGCGTTTGTGCTCACGCATGAAAGACTGGTCGTCGTCCAGGCTCACCGTCTTGACCGGCTGATCATATGTCGGTAGTTTTTCAAGTTGCCGCAGTAGTTTGAGTTGCTGGACTTCGGTCAATTCGATGATAGCTTTAAACAGATGTGTTTTCAGGCGGCCCTTGATAAGTTGCCTTAAAAGCGCCAGTTGCTGTTCTTCGGTGAGGTTTCCGATTGCTCTGAAAAGCTTGGTGATGATGCGGTACGATTCTTCTCTTTGTTCTGCGTCTTTCATAGAGCGAATCCTTTATCGGTGGGTCTCCAGGGAGTTTAGATGCAAATCGGACGCAACTGCCAGATATAATTTATAATAATTTTTAGTGTCTGTCAATATGGTTAACCGTTGTTCACAAGGGATTAAAAAAAGTTCCGGATTTCGATTCCGGCGGCGACCGGACGATGGATTTATAGCGATTTTCAAAATTACATTCCGATTGACCCAAGACTGAGTATTGATGAAGGACAATCCCTAAATTTTAGAATTTGGAATACAGTTTTTGGATTGAAGGAATTGTGCCTGTTTTATTGAAGGAAAGAGCGAAACGATACCGCCAATCCCAAATCTATAATCCAAAATATACAATAACAGATAAGCTGCGGGAAACGGAACTATATTCTGATAAGCGCTGTAACGGAAAATTATTATTTCCTCAGACGGGGGCAACTTGACGCCAAACCTGAAAATTTCATGCAGTTATTTTTGAGTGACGCAATTATAACATTGTTGCGGAAGGGCTAGCATGTCATCGGTGAAATACCCGGAATAATTGGATAAGATATTTGATTTTTATCGCGTTTTAGCTTATAGTTATAGAGTTTAGTTATCGATTCACTAATATACGGAATCCGCATGTCCCAGAAAGTGTATATCACCAGCAACCAGATGATCACCTTTTCCTGCCCCGAATGCCAGCATCCCCGCATCGTCAGCATCGCCGAACACAAAGGACTGGAAAAGGCCGTCAATGTGCGGGTCACCTGTAAACGGTGCGGGCACAAATACCGAGCAACCATTGAAAGGCGACAGCAGTACCGTAAGGCGGTGAATTTGCCCGGCACTTACACCCACCTGGTCAACGGGCGGTTGCGGGGTAAAGGGTATATGACGGTGGTCGATCTCTCCCGCACCGGATTGAAGCTCAAGCTGAATGACAAAGGGGGCTTTGCCATTGGCGACAGGCTGATGATCGAATTCTCCCTCGATGATGCTAACCACTCCCTGATTAAGAAGGAGGTTGAAATAAAGAAAATAGACAAGGCCGAACTCGGGGTCGCCTTCCTCTCTATGCACCCGTCTAACTCTTCAGACAAGGCACTTGGTTTTTACATGTTCGGTTAACTTTCGATTTATAGCAGGTGGTGCTGTATTCGGATCCGTAGTTTTTACCGCTTGTATCTATTTCGCTGGTTTCTCGTTCGTTTCTGTGTTTGCTTATAGTGATTGTCAATAAAACGTTCTGTTATTCGAACGTTTTATTCTGCAATCACTTATACCACCACCCTTCCGTATTTATAAATTTATTTTTTGAAAAGCGGTATACTTCTGCTTCTCATTTAACAATACAGGGACCTTAACGGTCCCTGTATTGTTTCTTTTTATCGGGATTATTATTCTATAATTGGATGTTGTGGTTGCAAGAAGGATGTAATTGACTTCAAGAGTCGACTGGGTTAAGAAAACAGATGAAAAATTGATAATGTTCGTTCCAATATGAAACGAAGAGGAGAGGTCTTATGCAATCAGGTGAAACCGGTAAAAAACTCGCTGATGTAATAAAAAAAGCCATCTCAGATTGTGAAATCACAAGTTCCGAGTATGATGATATTCTTGCAGCGGCTAACGCAGATTCAAAAATTGATGCCATGGAGCAAAAATTGCTGGAGCAGTTCCAAGGGATGATTGCCAATGGTACCATTAAAAGAATTCCTGGTTGAGAGTTACTAAGAAATAAATAGTTTTACCGTGGCATAAACTCCCGGTAACCATGAGCGGCCGACTGATTCGTCTCGGGGCTGTTTGTGCTATGCTTCTGCATGGTTCCATGATAAAGACCAATCGCCTTCTTTGGCTCCGTTTCGACGCCGCTGCGTTGCTAGTGTTGTGTCCTATATATAATTTACAAAACTCGGATGGATTTTAAAGCTTATCCCAATCGTTGAACAATCCATATAAATCCCAAATAACAAAACACAAACTCCAAACCTTTTTGAATCCTTGGAAATTCGAATTTGGATATTGTTTGCTATTTGTTTATTGATGCTTGTCATTTTTTTGAACATGGGTGCAAAAGTGTTTTAAATATCCATCGCTATTTTGATAATATATTTTTGGGACACGACACTCTAAGGGGATATCTATTCAAAGGATCGGGATTTTTTTGTTCGTGCAACTGCTCGTATCAATGACGTAAACGATAATTAATCTTCGACATGTACCGCAACAGTGGCCTCTGTTTGGTTTCAGATCTACAATCGATTTGAAGGGTTGGATTGATTATCGTCTCGTTTTTCTCTTCTCCCCCCCCCCACGCGATCGTCAGCTTGTCCGATTCACGATTCCGATATTCGGTGAGATAAAAACCTCCATTCATATCTATACCGCTTTTCAAAAATAAATTCCGAAATACGGAAGGGTGGTGGTGTAAGTGGTTGTCTAAAAAACGTTCCGTTATGCGAACGTTTTTTAGACAACCACTATAAAGGAAAAGCCCCGCCGCTCTGATTTAAGAGACAAGGCTTGAGTTCTTTCTTGGCCTTATGGCATTTTCAAAAGCCTCACTTAAACGCCGGCGGATGGCTTCAGAACTGCCAGGGGGTTCGGTTTTTATTTATTGGTGGCTAGGCCATGGCGTCTTCTGGAACGCAATATCCCAATCTCCAACACCAATTATTCCACATCCGCTGCGCGTCTTTGAAATTGCTGTATTCAGGCGTAGAGCTACTGCATTGAGGGCAAGAAACAGAATATAGGTTTTCTTCTAGATTTTGTGTTATCTGAGGAGAGCCACCGCATTCACAAACGATTAACTTCATGTTGCACCTTTGCGGCTTTAATATACTGATACTATAGTTACTGCAGCTGTAAGTTCAATGGGCAATGTTGAGTATATTCACGAAAATGGTTGTCGCGCGATGCAATGGTTGGTCGTTTTGAACTGAATTTTGGATTCTGGTCGAAATACGAGGGATTGGTAAACGATGGATACAATTATCAATTACATGTTGGTAACGGTACTTGGCATCGCCCTTTTTGTCGGTCCCATCTTGATTATTGCCCTCTTGTTTAAAAAGAAAAAAAAGGCTGGTAAAGACCATTTTTTAAACAAAAGGTAGCAAAATGGTAGCAGCCAAAAAGAAAGGGATCACGGTTTCGACCGTAACCCCTTGAAATTTTTGGTAGGCGGTACTGGATTTGAACCAGTGACTTCTACCGTGTGAAGGTAGCACTCTCCCGCTGAGTTAACCGCCCGGACTTTTTAACTGTCGACTCTTTCCTTCAACTCTTTGCCGACTTTGAAAAACGGAAGTTTCTTGGCCGGAACCTGGATTCGGGTACCGGTTTTGGGGTTGCGGCCGATGTAAGGTCTGTATTCGTTGACCGTAAAGCTCCCGAACCCGCGGATCTCTACTCTTTCTCCCTTTGAAAGTGTCTCTTCTATCGCTCCGAAGAATATGTCTGTGACTGTTTCAGCATCTCTGCGGCTTAAGTCAGCCTCTTCCTTCAACACACTGATCATGTCCGATTTATTCATGAACTCTCCTAAAGGGTTTCGGTCATTTGAACATTAAGACGTCAGCGTCGGATTTATTGAAAAAACGAGGTATACATAGTGGGTTATGCACATCCAAGTCAAGAAATTTTTCAACAAATTTGAGCGGATAGAGATTTTCAGTTGTAAACGTCTGAATTTATGCGATAGAGAATACATCAAGAATTTCAATGCCATCCCGGCACTGTTTCCAGTGGCCACTCCCTGAAAAATCTTCATGAAACATGCGGGTCAGGGTCTGCCCCCTTACCATCGGTGTCAATGGTTTCGTTCGGTTGGACGGCGGTCGATGTTTCAGGGGTGTCATCCGGCGTTTCAGAGACGTCAATTGGTTCTGGGTGCTCAGGGACGATGTTTCCCTCACCGAGACGTTCGACGTGAAATTCCTCCGCTTCATCGTCGTCTTCAATGACGACATCGGAACGATCCACCAGAGCCTGCCCCATTTCATCGATCTCTTTCGGTGTCGGCAAGTCTTTGAGGTCTTTCAGGTCGAAAACTTCCAAGAATCGCTTGGTTGTGGCATATATCAGCGGGCGTCCCGGGATTTCCTTACGCCCCAGAACGCGTATCAGATTACGTTCCAGCAAGGCCCTTACGACGCCACCGCAGTCCACTCCGCGAATATGTTCAATATCACTGCGGATAAGCGGTTGTTTGTATGCGATGATGGCCAGGGTTTCAAGGGCAGCCTTACTGAGTCGTGGCGGCCTCGGCTGAATCAGCTTTGTTATCCATTCGGTATGCTCCGGTCGGGTGCGGAACTGGTACCCGCCGGCAACCTCCTTTAGTGCGAAACCGCCGCGACGGGTTTCATACTCTTCGATGAGGTCGTTCAAGGTACTGCGAATGTCACCAGCAGTCATTGGCGCAAGGATATTTTTCAACCGGTCGAGCGTCAACGGTTCTTCGCTGATGAACAGCAGGCTTTCCAGAATACCTTTGATGTTTTCCATTATTCGTAAAACAATCGAATGAGTCCGGTTTGGGAATGTTGCGCCAAGCGGACCAGGCAAAGCTTCACCATTTCTAACACGGCTAGAAAAGTGACGATAACGTCACTCTTTGTGGGACGGATCGTAAAAAGTTCTTCGAAAGTCAAACTTTTGTTTGCCTCAAACAGATCAACAAGATCTGCAATGCGGTCTTTGACGGAAATGGTGTCGGTCGTCAAGTCGATGCGGTCTTCCGGTGATATGTTTTTCAATACTTGCTGAAAGGCATCGATGAGTTCAAACAGGCCGATTTTAATGAATTCTTCGTCTGGTCTTACAAGATCGCGGGTATCTGAACTTTGGCGGACAAATGTGCTTTCCCCGAGAAGCTCTCTATGGGCCAGTTCTTCAGCCGCATTTTTCAATTGCAGGTACTCGGCCAGTGGTCGCGCGATTTCCAATCGCGGGTCCTCGTCGTCATCGTCATCCGCGGTTGGCGGCAGCAGCATCCGCGATTTAATATGGGCCAGGGTTGCGGCCATAACAAGGAAATCGCCGGCAAAATCGATATTCATCGCCTTTAACCATTCGAGATATTCCAGATACTGCTCAGTGATAAGGGCAATCGGTATATCGTGAATGTCGACCTCGTTCTTCTTGATCAGGTGAACCAGCAGGTCCATCGGGCCTTCGAAGATATCGGTCAATTTGACCTGGTAATTATAAGAATCCACTTCCATGGGGCGACGGTATATAGTCCTATGGTTTGAACCGGTATGCTGGGGGTGCGCTGCCTTTTTTAACGGTTCAAATTTTCATGGCAGAGCGAACCTCCGCCATGGTCGTTTTAGCAATTCGCCGGGCGCGATCATTGCCTTCTTTTATAATATCGTCAACCAGATCCCTCCGGTTTTCATAGTATAACCGCTTTTCCCGTATGGGTTCTAAAGCCCGGATCAAGTTTTTGGCCATGATCTTCTTGCACTCCACACAACCGATCTGTGCCGAGCGGCATTGAGAATCAATTTCCATTATCGTCGGTGCGTCGGTATACAGTTTGTGGAAGGTAAAAACATTGCACACATCAGGGTCCCCTGGGTCGCTGCGTCGCGCCCGTTGAGGGTCCGTGATCATTTGAGACACTTTGGACGCGATGTCTTCCGGATCGTCTGACAGGTAAATCGCGTTATTGTAACTCTTGCTCATTTTCCGTCGGTCCGTGCCTAATATTTTAGGGGTTTCGGTCAGAATAGCCTCGGGTTCGGGAAAGACTTCCTGGTAAAGGAAGTTAAATCGTCTGGCGATTTCACGGGTAATTTCGACATGGGGAACCTGGTCGACGCCGACCGGTACGCCGGTCGGTTTATACATGATAATATCCGCGGCCTGTAGAACCGGATATCCAAGGAATCCGAAAGTCGATAGATCTTTGTTGCTCAGCTGAAGGATCTGGTCTTTATAGGTCGGATTGCGTTCAAGCCAGGGGACTGGCGTGATCATGGAAAGCAGCAGATAGAGTTCGGCGTGTTCTTTTACCTGGGACTGAACGAACAGTGTGCTTTTCTCCGGGGTCAGTCCGGCACTGAGCCAGTCGATCATCATCTCCCGGCTGTAATCGGTGATACGGTCCGTTTTTTCGTAGTCGCTGGTAAGTGCGTGCCAGTCGGCAATGAAGAAGAAACAGTCGTAGCTATCCTGCATCGTAATCCAGTTGGCCAGAGCACCCAACAAGTTGCCGAGATGCAAGGGGCCTGTCGGTCGCATGCCGCTGAGGATCCGCTTTCTTTCTACCATGTAAATCTCTCCTGCTGTCTGTTCCGCCGAGTGTCCATTTCCATCAATGGCCATTTATGCGCCGGGCGGTGCTCTGCTCCGGTCCGGACTGTGGCCTTGCTCAGCTCTATGAACGTTCACTTGTAAATCGGACGCGACGATAGTGTCATCAATCATTCGCGGGATGGGTACTACCAAATGAGGTCAGCGAAATTTAAGCCGGTCCGCGCTCGTAAGGAGGGAAAAAGCTGTATCCTGCGTCCGGCCGTGTCAGCATTCTCCTTGGGAGACGGTTTGCTGACGACTGGCATTCAATTTCAGGAATCGCCGTGCAAACTGAATTTCTTCGTTTCTTGATATCAGCTTTTCGTCCAACTTGGCTTCCAACACAGCCTGCAGGATGTCACGGTAAATCGGGCCAGGTTTGAATCCCAAGTTTTTAAGATCGGTGCCCCCCAGATCGACACGAACGTATCGCAGATTGGTTATGAACTGTGAGATAGAGCGTTTGACATTTTCACGACCGGTCGATGCCATCATGTACAGGACCAGTTCCGGCTTTAACCCGGACAGTTTACTGTAAAGTTCGCTGTTTTTGACCGGCTGATTCCGTTCTATCCAAGCCAGATATTTTTCGGCGGCAAAGCGTTCCTTGAGGAACATTTTACGCAGCCGGGGAGCCATTTCAAACCGCCGGCAGATTTCACCGGTCACCTCTGCGTCACAGGGGCGAATAAGCGATAGAAAATAAACGGCCCACTTCATATAAGATTCTTCGAGAAAAAGCAAATCATACCAGGCAAGGACCTTCTTTACCGAATTAAAGAGAGTGATCATTTCTTTGGTCAGGATAATCGATGGGTGGATTACTTTCAGTACGTCGTATTCATGAAGACGAATCAAGGTCGGGGTTGGGTTCTCCTCTTCAAGAATCTGGCGCAGTTCAGCGAAAACCCTTCTGCCGCTCAGGCGTTTGAAAAAATCCATTTTAACAGCGTTTTCGATCAAACCGGATGTCAGTTTTCCGATCGTGAAACCGAAGCGTTGTTCAAAACGGATGGCCCGGAATACGCGGGTGGGATCCTCTACAAAACTTAAGTTGTGCAGAACCCGGATTGCTTTTTCCTTGATATCTTTTTGGGCGGCAAAGAAATCGATCAGGGTTCCAAAGTTTTTTTCATTGAGTTGGATTGCCAAGGTGTTGATCGTGAAATCCCGGCGGAACAAATCGAGCTTGATGGAACTCATTTCGACAATCGGCAGCGCTGCCGGAAACTTATAGTATTCCATGCGGGCAGAGGCCACATCAATTTTGAAACCATCCGGAAAAGTGATGACTGCGGTACCGAACTTGGCATATTCGTGAATGCGGGCGCCGTTCGCCTTGGCATACTGGCGCCCGAAAGCGATCCCGTCTCCTTCTACAACGATGTCGATGTCCTCGTTCGTGCGGTACAAAAACAGATCGCGCACAAATCCGCCGACGACATAGGCTGGCGCACCAATTTCATCGGCCACACGGCCGATCTCACGGAGCATCTTTAAAATTCTTTTCGAGAGACGTTCCTGCACGAATTTTAGTATGTTACGGGTTCGAGCATTTACTCTGTGCGCGATGACGTCTGGCGGATCCCCATTTCCAGGCATGTGTTTGCGAACCAGGATGTTGAGTAGATCGGTACGTGTAATGACTCCCAGAATATTACCGTTTTCAATCACCGGTAGAATACGCTGCTTGTTTTCAATGATTTTTTCCTGGATTTCCTTAAGTTCCGCTTCCGGACCCACCGTTGCATGGTCAGAGGTCATGTATTCTCGCACGGCCACGTGGTTCAACTTATGAAAGAGCGCTTTTTCCACCACTTGTCGGGTAATAAAGCCGGCCGGCAGTCCGGCGTTTTCGACACCGGTAGCGGTCTCGATGACCAGCAGCGCATTGACATTGTAGCGCGTCATGAACTCAGCGGCTTCACGGCAGGGGACATCCGCGGCGATTGTAATGGCGGGGGCGGACATCAGGTCACGGGCCAGACGACGGGACTGTATGTTGGTGTAAAGCAGGTCCACAAGCGTGTGTTCCACCTGGGGCAACGTCCTACCCTTGACGGTGGCTGCGGCGGCAAAGGCGTGGCCCCCACCGCCGAGGTGTTCGAGTATACCACCAGCGTCTACTTCCGTTACCCTGCTGCGCGCAACAATGTAAATTTTGTTCTCCATAAGAGCGATGGCAAAGATGGCTTCCAGGTTTTCCATCTTGACCATTTTGTGAACCAGAAAGGCGAAATCCGGAACAAACTTTTCAGTTGTTACCACCGTGACAATGACATCGATACCAGAAATCGTATACCGGGTAGAGGATTGAATCATTTCGTTGAGCAGGCTGACCTGATCGGGGCTGATTTCCCTGGACATCATGTTCGACACAATATTCAGATTCGCACCTCGAGAGAGCAGGAACGCCGCTGCCCTGAAATCTTCCTCGGTAGTGGAGGAAAAGGTGAATGATCCGGTATCTTCATAGAGGCCCAGGCACATGATGGTCGCTTCATCCGGATTGATATCGATTCCCTTATTTCCTGAATAATACTGGATAGTATCGTTACCGTGGCGCCGGTCAAGCGGACAACTTCCTTGTCGCCTTTGATATCGTTGTTTTTGTCTGGATGATGGTCATAAGTGTGGATTTCAACATCACTGCGTTGCAACAGATCGGATAGCTTTCCGATGCGGTGTGGCTGACGCGTATCGACCAGGACCAGCCGCTTGACTCTGGCAAAATCGATGTCCTTGATATTCACCATATTGAAAAGATAAACCATCGATTTAACGAAGAAATCTCGTAGGTTCTTTTCCTGAGAGCCTGGAAAGACGACCAGGGCTTCGGGATAAAGTTTTTGTGCGGCCAGCATGGATGCCACGGCATCGAAATCGGCGTTGATATGGGTCGTAATGACAGTAAGCCCCGAATCCTCGGATGGATTGCGCGTTGGCATCGCTGTTTTCTCTTCAATGGTCTTCACTGGGTACGGCTCCGGCAATTCGTGGAATTTTTACCGACGACGGTATCGTTACGTATCCGACAGCGGCTTTAACTTGTTAGATTTGCACATAACCAATTGCGAATCAAGCGGCAAGGCGCAATCACTGTTCCGACTACGGAACAATAAAATGGTTCGGAGGCTGTCTGGTATAACACGCTTTTTTAACCGAATCGTAATCTTCGCATTTTCCATACAATATGACCTCCCTGCCGGCTTAGTGCCAACGCAGGGACTATATCCAAATCTTATTGTGGTCTGATTGACATTATGATACAATGTAGTTCAAAATTTATACGTTTGTAGTCGCCACTTCATGTCGATCCATTGTTCATCCAGAAGGCACCGATAGGTGGGATGCCCGATGCCGGTCCGATTACTGGGAGATTACGGCCACACGGTCTGAGTGCGGTTATCCGGAATTCTCATGCAAGTAGCGATCTTGGAATTGAGTAAAATGGTCTGACTGGCCATTCGGGCCCACACCCACAATAGTTCTTGAAAGGGGATTCAGCACATGCCGGTTTATCTGTGGCAAGGAAAGAACGCACGAGGTGAGAAGAAAAAGGGAGAAATGGAAGCGTCCTCCGAAGATGTCGTGAGGGCAAACCTCAGGCGGACAAAAATCGAACCGACGAAAGGTCAAGCCGAAGCCCAAGGACCTTTTTGCAAATGTCGCGTTTCTTCAACCGAAGGTCAAGGAAACTGACATCATTCTGTTCGCCAGACAGTTTTCAACCATGATTGATGCTGGATTGCCCATTATCCAATGTCTGGATATTCTCTACACACAGCAGGAAAACGCCACCTTCAAGAAGATCTTGAAAAGTATCAAGGAAACGGTTGAAGGGGGCGCTACTCTAGCGGAATCATTGAAAAAATTTCCCAAGCAGTTTGATGATCTATTTGTGAACATGGTTGCCGCCGGTGAGGCCGGCGGTATCCTGGATACGATTTTACGACGTCTGTCAACTTACATGGAAAAGGCCGCGAAATTAAAGGCGCAGGTTAAAGGCGCCATGACGTACCCGGTTGTCACCCTTATCATCGCTGCCGTCGTGCTGGCGGTCATTCTGGTTTTCGTCATACCGGTTTTCCAGGATATGTTTGCCGATTTCGGCAGCGAGCTTCCGGCGTTTACCCAAATGGTCATCGACGTGAGCGATTTTACCAAAAGAAACATCATCTGGATCGTGATCGGACTTATCCTTTTCGTGTTCGCCTTCCGAAAAACGTACAAAACCGAAAAGGGACACGAGATGATAGACGATCTGCTACTGAAAATGCCGGTGTTCGGTGTGATCATCCGCAAGGTTGCCGTGGCGAAATTCACCCGCACCATGGGGACCATGCTTTCCAGCGGTGTGGCTATATTGGAAGCACTCGATATCGTCGCGAAAACCGCCGGTAATAAAACCATTGAAAAAGCGGTTTACGCTGTTCGGGCCGATATCTCCGAAGGCCGGACCATGGCCGATCCCCTTCAGGAAAGCGGTGTATTCCCCGCCATGGTTTGCCAGATGATTGCCGTCGGCGAATCCACCGGGGCGCTCGATTCCATGCTGGAGAAAATAGCCATATTTTACGACGATGAAGTCGATCAGGCCGTTGAAAACCTGACCGCCTTGATCGAACCCTTCATGTTGGTTTTTCTGGGCGTGACAATCGGCGGCCTGGTCATTGCGATGTATCTGCCGATATTCAAGATGGCGGGGACCATCGGAGGTTGAGAATCAATACGAGGGCCAACCCGGCCTGATGACATCACAGAAATATACCACGGTGAAATAAACAGCTACCGTCGACGGAGCGACACCCCATCGTGTCGGCACCACCAATCGTCAACGAGAACATCCTCAATACAGATTAAAGCATTGTATATTCCCTGCCATGCGAAAAGCTGGTTCTAATGCCTCTGCCAGAAGTGACGGTGATATCCGGCTCCGGTTAAAGTGGTTGATGTTCGCCCGGGTCCTTTTCACAACCCTGCTGCTCGGCTCGACGGTCGTGTTGCAACTAGGCGTTTCTTCGTCACCGCTCGCGCCGGGATTGCTCGTTCTCTACGGGTTGATCGCCGTCATATTTTTCTTATCGTTTCTTTATACCCTGGCGCTCAATCGCGTCAGGAAAGTCCTCCGGTTCGCTTACGTCCAGATTGGCCTGGATACCATTATCGTCTCTCTGTTCATCTATGTCACCGGCAATTTTACAAGTATCTTTTCGTTCCTGTATCTTGTCGTCATTATTTACTCCAGCCTGCTCCTTTATCGTAAAGGCAGCATGATTATTTCCTTTTTGTGCAGTACCCAGTACGCTCTTATGGTTTTGGCGGAGTACAATGGTATTCTAAAGCCTTTCGTGTTCGAAGAGAGTATCGGTGCCAATGGCGTCGACCTGATCCAGGTGATTTACAAAATCCTGATCACCATTCTGGGGTGCTTTGCGGTGGCCTTTTTGAGCAGTCTGCTGGCGGAACAAGCCAGGAGATCCAGAAAAGAGCTTTGGGCCATGGAGGACCAGGTCAGAAGGGTCGAGAAGATGGCGGCTGTCGGTGAAATGGCTGCCGGGTTGGCCCATGAAATCAAAAATCCTCTGGCGTCCATGACGGGCTCGATCCAAATCCTGCGTGATGGGGTTGACCTTGACCCTGACCACACCCGTTTGATGCACATTGTTTTACGTGAAGCCGATCGCCTCAGTTCACTGGTCAACAACTTCCTGCTGTTTGCGCGCCCACCGGCTGGAAAACTTGAATTGATCTCGCTGGATAAGACAATCAACGAGACGGTAGAGTTGTTCGAAAAGGACGGCAGTTGCCGAGGGAGAATTCTCGTCCGCAAAGAACTCGCTCAGGGTCTTTTCGTCGAAATGGACCTGGTCCAGCTACGGCAAGTGATGTGGAACCTGTTACTCAATGCTGCCGAAGCGATTAACGGCAACGGCACCATTGGCATAAAGCTATACCCTTCCAAAGGCCGCCAAGCCTGCTTCGAGATTACCGATGACGGCTGCGGTATGTCCCAAGACATCATTCAATCCATATTCGATCCGTTTTACACAACCAAGCAGAATGGAACGGGTCTGGGGCTTTCAATCGTGCACAGCATCGTTGAAGCCTATGACAGCCGCCTCGATGTTCGCAGCAAACAAGGGGTCGGAACGACTTTTTCCTTCTGGTTCAAGCGGATTGATCCGCCAACTTAACCTTGACACTACTTTAATAATACGATAGCAGTTCCCATTTGCCCTCTAATCAATCCCATTGATCCAAAGGCCCTAAATTGGCCTCTATCGTGGGGTGCCGGAACAGTCAAAGTGCCTGGGCTGTGGGCAGCAATTTAGAAATATGGCATATGGATAGTTTACCGAGACGGATCGATGCAATCGAAACCAGACGATAATTAAGTTACGGTTAGCGAATGAGTACGGAAAAGACGAGCGATATACTCGAAAAACGACGCGATAAAATCCAGGAACTGCTCGCGCAAAAGATTGTTTTGTATCCGAATGATTTTAAAGTGCTCCACCCGGTGGTGCATATTTTGGAAAACGTTCAGGCCCTGGATGAGGCATTGACTGAAGCCAATGATACCGGTGATGACGCCCCGATATATGTTACTGCCGGTCGAATTATGGCTATTAACCGGTTCGGGAAAACCGCCTTCATCCGTTTCAAAGACCGGACCGGGCAGATGCAGGCCTATTTGCGAAAAGATAAAATCGGCGACCCCGCCTTCGAACTGTTCAAACAACTCGATATTGGTGATTTCATCGGGCTTAAAGGATCGATGTTCAAAACCAGAACAGAGGAGTGGACGTTGTCGGTTAATACGTTCCAGCTTATCAGCAAGTCGATTCGTCCTTTACCTGAGAAGTTTCACGGCCTTAAAGATCCGGAAAAGCGCTATCGTCAGCGATACATCGATCTGATCATGAATGCCGACGTACGGGATATTTTCGTTCGGCGGTCTCAAATTATCCAGGCTGTGCGTGAATTCTTTCTCAAGCAAGACTTTCTTGAAGTCGAAACACCGATGATGCAACCGATACCCGGCGGCGCTGAAGCGGCACCTTTTAAAACGTTCCACAATGCCCTTGGTATGAACCTTTTCCTGCGGATTGCACCGGAGCTTTATCTTAAGCGTCTCGTGGTCGGTGGGTTTGAAAGAGTTTTCGAGATTAACCGCAATTTTAGGAATGAAGGCGTTTCGACCCAGCATAATCCCGAATTCACGATGCTTGAGTTTTATCTGGCTTATGCCACATATGAAGACTTGATGGATTTGACCGAACGATTGGTTGCCGATGTAGCGGAGACTCTTTGCGGTTCAACATCCGTACCCTATCAAGGATACACGATTGAACTTGGCGGACGGTGGCACCGCGTGGCATTACGGGATGCCCTGACGACGATCGGAGGCGTCGATGCTGGTCTGCTGGATGACCTGCCGGGGTTGCTTGCTTTTGCGGAGCATCATAATATCCAGATAACCAAAGCCAATCGCATCGGCAAGGTGCTAACCAAATTATTCGATGTTCTGGTCGAACCCAAACTCATCCAGCCAACATTTGTGGTCGGATATCCGGTTGAGGTCTCACCGTTGTCCAGAAGGAACGAGCAGGACCCCACATTGACGGATCGGTTCGAGCTATTTATCGCCGGGCGGGAAATCGCCAATGGCTTTTCTGAATTGAACGATCCGGCGGACCAGAAGGAGCGGTTTTTACAGCAGGTTTCACGGCGGGAGGCTGGCGATGAAGAGGCCCACTTCATGGATGAGGACTATATCGAGGCCTTGGAATACGGAATGCCGCCAACCGCAGGAGAGGGTATCGGCATAGATCGTCTTGTCATGCTCCTGACCGATTCACCATCCATTCGAGAGGTGATTCTTTTTCCGCACATGAAGCCTGTAGACAAAGCACTTGGATAGAAGATGGGTGGCGATTTCGACCGATCGATAATTTGCCCTTTGACGGACGTCTGTAATTATGTCCTTTGAATATTTCATTGGTGGCCGTTACCTGAGAGCCAAAAAGAAACAGGCCTTTATTTCCCTGATTACGATCCTTTCCACCGCAGGGGTAATGGTGGGTGTCATGGCGCTCATTGTCGTGATTGCGGTCATGTCCGGGTTCGAGTCGGATCTAAAGTCTCGCATTCTGGGCGGTCAGGCCCACGTCGTTATCATGCGTCAAGGCGGTGATTTTAACGAGTACCAAAAGGTGGTGAAATTTGCCGAGTCCGTCAGCGGCGTTGTCGCGGCTGCACCCGTCGTATATGAACAGGTCATGTTGCGTTCGCCGCACGGAGTGTCCGGGGCCGTGTTGAGAGGAATCGATCCCCAAAGTGCCGGGTCGGGTTATCAAGACTCTCGAAAACATATCCTTTCCACCTGCAGTGCCGCTGAATGAGATCGACGGTGGGCGTCCTGAGACACCTGGAATCGTATTAGGAAGAGAATTGGCCCGCAATCTGGGTGTTGTCAAAGGTGACGCTGTCTATCTTATTTCGCCCCGGGGGATGCTGTCACCCATCGGCCACGTACCGGCAATGAAGCAGTTTCAGGTTACGGGATACTTTGAATCCGGTATGTACGATTTTGACGGCTCATTTGCCTACATCCGCATGCAGGATGCGCAGAGATTGCTACGTCTGGGAAATGCCGTTTCTGCCGTTGAAGTCCGTGTTACTGATATTTATGCGGCCAAGGATATTGCCGATGAGATCGTGGCCGGTTTGGGTTTTCCGTATTGGGCATGGGATTGGGTTCGTAAAAACCAGAACCTTTTCACGGCCCTGAAGCTTGAAAAAACCGCCATGTTCATCATCTTGACGTTGATCATTCTCGTTGCCGCGTTCAACATTGCCAGCACACTTATAATGATGGTCATGGGTAAAACCCGCGATATCGCCATTCTGAAGGCTATGGGTGCCCCGAACAAAAGTATTCGCAAAATATTTGTGTTCAAGGGTATGATCATTGGCTTCATCGGCACGATCATGGGCGTCCTCGCCGGGTCGTTGCTCTGCCTGCTTCTCAAGCGATACAGTATCGTCGAACTCACCGGCGATATCTACTATTTTACGACAAAGTTGCCGGTACGGCTCGAACTGCTTGATGTGCTCTTCATTGTTTGTGCGGCGCTGGTCATCTGTTTTCTTGCAACCCTCTATCCGGCGCGGCAGGCGTCCAGACTCGATCCCGTCGAGGCAATTCGCTATGGATAATTGTTTGCCCAATAACCGTCCGTCGACCGGGGCCGGCGATGCCTTCCTTGCCGTCAGAGATCTGCATAAAAGCTACAACCATAACGGTGCCTGTATCGAGATCCTGAAAGGGATCAATCTTGACATTGGCCTGGGCGAAACCGTGGCGGTGGTCGGTGCTTCGGGCATTGGAAAATCGACTCTGCTTCATATTCTGGGGACCCTTGACCGGCCGGACCATGGAAACCTATACTTCAGTGGCGAAGACATTTTAAAATATAATGACGAGAAACTGGCCCAGTTTAGAAACACCGCCATCGGTTTCGTTTTCCAGTTTCACCACCTGCTGCCGGAATTCAGTACGCTCGAAAATGCGATGATGCCAGCGCTGATAAATGGTTGGGGCAAAATTGCCGCCCGCGAAGGCGCCGAGAGTATCCTGGTGCGCGTTGGTCTCAAGGAACGACTAAACCACCAGGTCACCAAACTCTCGGGTGGCGAGCAGCAACGGGTTGCACTGGCCAGGGCTCTGGTAATGAAGCCTGACATACTCTTGGCCGATGAGCCGACCGGAAATCTCGATCAAGGCAACAGTGTTCAGGTTCACGAATTGCTGATGCAATTGAACCAAGAACTTCGTACGATACTCGTCGTCGTCACTCATAACAGGGAACTTTCCGGGCTCATGTCGCGGCAGGTGACAATCATTGATGGGGTACTGGTTGAATCCGACTGACAAGGCCTCATCGGGTTGTGTGAGGTCGGTCCTGTGCGGCTGCAACCGATTTCCGATAGGCTTTCACCGAGGTTGTGAATGGTTATGATCAAAAGAATCTACCTGGTTCTCACCTTCATCGCATGCACACTGCCGGTTGTCGTACTCGGGGCGGGAAAAGATGTTTCCGTTATGATACTGCCTTTTGAGATCAATGCGGCCGAGAATCTGGCCTATTTACAGACCGAAATACCCAAAGTCATCGGGCAAAATTTGACCGCCGAGGGCGCCAACGTCATCCAGCCGTCGGAGAGTTCGGTGATTTCGGGATTGCCGGCTTTAGACCCCGGGTATGCAAGACGTACGGGTGTTGAAAATAGTGTGGAATACGTACTCATCGGCAGTCTCACTTTGATCGGTCAACAGTTCAGTCTGGATACCCGGCTGGTGGAATCCTTCAATCCAAGCCCTCCCAGGGTATTTTCGGTTTCGGGGCAGGGTCTGGAAAACCTGCCTTTAAAAGTCAGGGAACTGACTCGCGAGATTATCCTAGTGATATTCGAGCAGAAAAAAATTACGGAAATTCGCGTTGAAGGGAGTCAGCGGATCGAGGCTGATGCAATAACACGAATAATTAAAACAGACCCCGGTGACATATATTCCGTAAAAAGCCTGTCCGACGATTTAAAGGCTATCTATGGGATGGGCTATTTCGACGATGTGCGGATCGAGGCCGAAGATGAGCCTACCGGTAAAAAAGTGATCATTTACGTCAAGGAAAAACCCACTATTCGCTACGTGCGTTTTGATGGTAATTATAAGTTCGACGACAAGGAAATGAAAGAGAACATGACTCTGAAAACGGGGTCTATTTTGAATGTATTCCACATACAAAACAATGTCCAACGTATCGAGGAACTTTACAAAGAAAAAAACTACCACAATGTTAAAGTAAATTACAAAATAAAGGAGGAATCAAACAACCAGGCCGACGTAACCTTCGAGATCGACGAGGGCAACAAGCTGCGGATCGAAAAAATTTATTTTGAGGGTAACCAGGCCTTTTCAGACAAGAAATTGAAAAAACAGATAAGCACCTCGGAAAAGAGCTGGCTTTCCATATTCACTAATTCCGGTGATTTGAATACAGAGGATCTCAACCAGGACGCTGGTCGACTGGAGGCCTTCTACCAGAACCAAGGCTATATTCGAGCCAAGGTCGGTGAGCCGCAGGTCGAATTTAAAGAGGAGGGAATCGATGTCACCATCAAAATCGAAGAGGGACCCCGATATAGTGTCGGAACAGTCGGTGTTGACGGTGAATTGATTTTTCCCAGCGAGGTTCTTTTAGAAAAAATAAATTTAAAAAAAGAAGAATATTACAACCGGACGGTGCTCAGCAATGACCTGATTACCCTGAGCGATCTGTATGCGGATGCCGGGTACGCCTATGCCGACATTGCTCCGCGCATTGATCAAAATGCCGAAGAACTAGTGGTAAACATTGTCTACCAAATCAAAAAAGGACCGTTGGTGTACTTTGAAGAAATCACCATCAACGGTAATTCTAGCACCAGGGACAAGGTGATCCGGCGCCAGTTAGAGGTTTACGAACAGGGACTTTACAGCGGTTCCCGATTGAAGCGCAGCATTCGTAACCTTAACCGCCTCGATTATTTCAAAGACGTCAAGGTCGACACGGTAAAAGGCAGCGCTGAGGATAAGATGGCGCTGACGATCGAGGTCGAAGAAAAATCGACCGGCCAGTTCAGCATCGGCGGTGGGTATAGCAATGTTGAAAAAATATTCGTCAACGGTTCGATCTCCCAGCGCAATCTTTTCGGCCGCGGGCAGATTCTCAATCTGTCGGGTACCATCGGTGCCGTTAACTCCCGCTATCAGCTATCATTCACCGAACCATGGCTGTTCGATATTCCACTATCAGGTTCGATAAGGGTGTACAACTGGCGCAGCGAATTCGACTCCTACGATAGGGACAGTCTTGGTGGATCCGTATTCCTCGGCTACCCGGTGTTCAGGGATACCCGCCTCAACGTTGGTTTCAATTATGATTCAGCCGACATCAATATAATTGATGTATTAACCGCCCCAGTATCAATTTTGGAACTCGTCGAACAAGTCGGAAGTAAAGATATCATCACCCTCAGCACCGAGGCCACCCTGACCTACGATACCCGTGACCGGATCTTTTCGCCCTCCGAAGGAGCACTTCACCGGCTTACCGCCGAATATGCGGGCTTCGGCGGCGATATCGGTTTCAACAAGTATGTCGGGCAGGTGGGGTGGTATTATCCTCTTATTGAGAAATTCATCGGCCATGTTAGGGCCAAAGCCGGCTATGTGGGTGAAAATAATTCCGGAGTGCTGCCGGACTATGAACTTTTCTATATGCAGGGGTATGATTCCCTCATCGGCTATGACAGGGATGAGATTCAACCCCGGGATGCACGGGGGGAAGTGATCGGTGGTGATCGGTTTGGCTATGCTACGGCCCAGTTGATTCACCCGTTGCTCACCGAATTCGGCCTTGACGGGTTCATCTTCTACAGTATCGGGGCTATCGCTTCGAGCGAACCCGGCGCCGAGCCCCAAAATATCAACGGTGATTCCCTGCGCCAAAGTACCGGATTTGGTGTTAATTGGAATTCCCCGATGGGACCGATTGCTTTGGCCTATGGGTTCAAGGTCAACCGCAAAGAAGGTGAAACTGCCGGTGCTTGGGAGTTTAATTTCGGTGGGGCATTCTAACCCGATAGTAATCATCGGTAACCCCCCAGCTTATCCGGTGAGACACCCAACGTTTGACAGTTCCAGGAGGAGACCAATGCCTGAGACGATGAGTATTATATAATTCCTACGGCTTTGCCGGAGGTCATTGATTTCATGAAATCTTTTCAGCAACGGTCATTATACCGACAGTTGTTGAATCCTAACAAAAAAACCATGAGGGAGGGAAGATGCGACGATACAACCTGATAATTATTTCATTAACGGTTATACTATCCATTGCGAGCGGCGGCATGAGCGCTGACGTTGCCAAGATCGGCATCATTGATGGCCAGCGGGTGCTTGAAACATCCGATGCCGGAAAAGCCGCAAGAGCCCTGATAAAAGAAAAATATAGCCGGATGGAAGAAGAGTTGAAAAAAAGGGGGGCTGAATTCGAAGAGCTGAAAAAACAGTTTGAACGCAATGCGATGGTCATGAGCCAGGAAAAACGCGAACAAAGCCAACGAGATCTGCAGATCAAACAGATGGATCTGCAGCAACTCGGGAAAAAGTACAGTGGTGAACTGAAGGAGTTCGAGAAAAAATACACCACAAGAATTCAAAAGGATGTTCTGACCTTGACCGCAGAGATCGGAAAGTCCGGGGGCTATTTGTTAATCATCGACAAACCAGGAATCTTGTATCATCCGAATTCTATCGAGCTTACGGATCAGGTGATACAAAAATACAATGCCAAGCACGCCAAGGGTGACACTGAAGCGTCCAAAAAGGATTGATCTTTACGGCCATACCGGAGAGACGGACGGCCTGGTACCGATGAAGAGGAAATATTATGGAATTGCCGCTGAACCGCATCGCCGAGCATGTCGGTGGGCGTATCCGGGGTGATGAGAACAAGAGTATTCACGGAGTGGCGCCTTTTGAGACTGCCGCCGCCGACCAAATTACTTTTGCTGACGGAGCCAAATTCATCAAACGCCTCGGCGAAACTGATGCCGGTGCTGTCATTGTGCCGAATCACGTTGAGATCGATGGTCCCCCCCTGATTCAAGTAAACAACCCCAAAGTGGCTTTCATCAGGGTCATCGAACTTTTTCACCCCGTTTCGATACCCTACGAGGGGATCAGCAATCGGGCGGAGATCGGTGAGGGGTTCATATCCGGCGAGAACACCGTTATTGCGCCGATGGTATTCATCGGCAGCAACGTTTGCATCGGGGATCGCACCGTCATCCATCCCGGTGTGGTCCTTGGGGATAAGGTAACCATCGGCAGCGATGTGGTTATTCATCCCAACGTTTCGATTCTTGCCCGTTGCCGGATCGCAGATCGCGTCACCATTCATGCCGGCACTGTGGTTGGCAGTGATGGTTACGGCTTCGCGCCAGAGGGTGAGACCCATGTCAAGATTCCGCACCTTGGCATTGTTCAGATTGATGATGACGTGGAAATCGGTGCAGTAAACACCATCGACCGGGGCTCTTTTGGAAAGACATGGATTCAGAAAGGGGTCAAGACCGATAATCTTGTTCATATTGCTCACAATGTTACGGTCGGTGAGAACACGCTGATTGTGGCGCAGGTGGGGATCGCAGGAAGCACCACGATTGGCCGACACGCTATTTTGGCGGCTAAGGCAGGGATCGCCGGTCATTTGACCATCGGGGACAACAGCATTGTTGGACCCATGACCGGTATCGGTCAATCGGTGGAACCTGGACAGATTTTATCCGGTGGTCTACCAGGAATCCCTCATCGACAGTGGCTCCGGATGCAACGGGTCATCCCGGAATTGCCCGAGATTAAGAAGCGGCTTGTCGCTCTTGAAAAGAAGATAAAACGACTGACCGGGGAGGAAGAATGAGCGTTGGTCGATAATCCGAATATTTCATGGATGATTATCCAAAGAACTTGATAAAAAGTATGCCGTGAAATATCCGGGTTGGCCCAGCAGCAACGGGCATCGTTCGAACAGCAATGTCTGCAGGCGCGCTGCTTCAGCCTGCGAACCGATCGGAGGGACGCCATGGAAACCGTTCACGATATCCAAAACATTTTGGAACTGATGCCGCACCGTTACCCGTTTCTGCTCATCGATCGCATCATAGAATTCGATCCCGGAAAACGAATAGTCGGCCTTAAAAACGTGACATTCAATGAACCGTTCTTCCAGGGGCACTTTCCGATGATGCCGGTGATGCCGGGAGTGCTGATCGTTGAAGCCATGGCCCAAACCGGCGGGATACTTTACATAACTTCCCAGCCACCAGGAGATGATGAGTATATCTTTTATTTTATGGCCATGGACAAGGTTCGCTTCCGAAAACCCGTTGTTCCCGGTGATCAACTGATACTTGAAGCAACTCTTCTAAAAATGCGCAAAAATGCCATCAAAATGGCGGGGACAGCTACGGTTGACGGAAAACGTGTGGCCGAAGCGGAGTTGATGGCGACCGTGGGAGAAAAGAAATGATTCATCCGACCGCAATCGTCAGCCCGAAAGCCGAGCTAGAACCCGATGTCGAAATCGGACCATATTCGATCATCGGAGACAATGTTTTTATCGGCAAAGGGACCACTATCGGTTCGCATGCCGTGATTGAACCATACGTAACCATCGGGCAGAGGTGCCGGGTCTTTCAATATGCCGCCATAGGCGCCATTCCTCAAGATCTGAAATTCGGCGGAGAAGTTAGTTATGTCAAAATCGGCCGGGGGTGCATCATCCGAGAGTTTGTCACCATTCACAGAGGGACCAACATGGGCGGCGGCGTGACTGAAATCGGTGAGGAATGCCTGCTGATGAATTATACCCATGTCGCCCACGACTGTAGGATCGGGCGGCGCGTTGTCATGGCGAACAACGCCACCTTGGCCGGTCATATCACTATCGGAAATCATTGCACCATCGGCGGGCTTTCGGCGATACACCAATATACGAAGGTCGGAGAACATGCCTTCATTGGCGGTAAAACCGGTGTTCCCAAGGATATTCCGCCTTACGTGATCGCGTCCGGAGAAAGAGCGCGGTTGCATGGTCTCAACCAGGTGGGACTCAAACGGTACGGATTTTCTCGAAAAACGATCAGTGAGTTGAAGAAAGCCTATCGCATTGTTTTCCGTATTGGCCTGACGCTGAATCAGGCTGTTGAAAGGGTGAAGGCCGAAGTCGATCAAATACCCGAGGTGGTGCAGTTCATCGAATTTATTAAGTCCTCAGAACGGGGCATTACCCGATGATGTCCGCCGGGAACCGTCGTGCTCACTAAAACCAGATTCCTTTGCTTTGCTGCCGACAAAAGGTCAGCCTCCTATCTGCCCCTTCCATTTTGCTTCGTGGAAAGATACACATGAATGCTGATGAAATAAAACTTCGCGTCGGCGTCGTCGGTGTCGGCTACCTTGGAAAATTTCATGCGGAAAAATACGCCCGCATGAAAGACGTTGACCTCGTTGGCATAGCGGACATCGATCCTGTCGCCGCCAAGGAGGTGGCCGACAGATGGGGTACGACGGCTTTTACCAAACATACGGATTTGCTGGATCGGGTCGATGCGGTCAGTGTCGTGGTGCCGACGTCGGCCCATTTTACGGTGGCCAGGGACTTTTTGAAAAACGGTGTGGACGTTTTGCTTGAGAAGCCGATGACCAATACAATTGAGGAGGCCGATGCGCTGGTTGCGTTAGCGGAATCCCAAAACCTTATCATTCAGGTCGGTCACCTCGAACGGTTCAATCAAGCCATTGTGGCTTTGAGGGGAATTCTCAAGCGACCTTTGTTCATCGAGTCGCATCGACTGACCCAGTTCAAGGGTCGCGCGACAGATGTGAGCGTCGTCCTGGACCTGATGATACATGACATCGATCTCATCTCCAACTTTGCTCAGTCTGACCTGATCAGTGTTCACGCGGCCGGTGTTCCCGTGGTATCCAGTGAGGTCGACATTGCTAACGCCCGCCTCGAATTTGACAGCGGTTGCGTCGCCAATGTCACAGCCAGTCGGATATCGATTAAAAACGAACGCAAAATCCGCTTGTTTCAGAAAGACTGTTACATTTCAGTTGATTTTATCGAGCATAGCATCACCGTAATTCGAAGGAAGGATGATGATCGTCCCGGACTGATTCCCGGCATGGACATTCAACAACTCTCCTTTGCTCAGGGAGATGCTCTCGAGGATGAGCTTAAAGAATTCGTACAGACGGTACGAAACCGCAGCGAACCTCAGGTCGATGGTCGGGTAGGCCGCGATGCCCTGCGGATTGCCCTGGACGTCATGGGCCAGATCAACAGTAAAATCGATCGATACCTCGGTCAACAATAAACCATGGACGCAATTGTCGGACGTAAATGTGTCATGATAGTGGCCGGGGAGGCTTCCGGAGACCAGCACGGGGCCAAACTTGTGCGGGAGATGCGGCGGACCGATCCGGACATTTTTTTTTGCGGCATCGGCGGCAAAGACCTTGCTGCAGCCGGGGTGCGTATTCTTGTTGATGCGGCAACGCTTACCGTCGTCGGCATTACCGAAGTCATATCAAAACTGCCGGTGATTTACCACTCAATGGCAGTGGCCAAAAAGCTGCTCCAAAGCCTTAAACCTGATCTGCTGATCCTTATAGATTTCCCGGACTTCAATTTGCGGGTGGCTGAAGCCGCCAAAAATCAGGGAATTCGAGTGCTCTATTATATTAGCCCCCAAATCTGGGCCTGGCGGCGGGGACGGGTCAAAAAAATTGGTAAACTGGTCGATCATATGGCCGTCATACTGCCATTTGAGGCGGATTTTTACGAGGCCCACGATATTCCCGTCACATTTGTCGGCCATCCGTTGCTCGACGACAATACTGATCAAGAAGAAAATAATTTGGTGGCGGGCTCTGAAGCGCAATCGGTGATCGGGCTTTTGCCAGGTTCCCGGGAGGTGGAGATAAGACGCCTTTTACCGGTCATGCTCGATGCAGCTGACAGCATCCGCAAGCGGGATCCACGCCTGAGGTTTATCGTCTCCATTGCCCCGACAGTTGACAGTGATATGTTGGACGCGATCGCATCCGGACGAAAGCCGGACAGTTCGGTTTCTTTCACGACAGAACCAGTGTCCCGGGTTTTTTCGCGCTGCCGTATCGTCGTGGCAGCCTCCGGAACCGTTACACTGCAGGCGGCCATTTCCGGAACCCCGATGGTGATCATCTACAAAGTATCTCCCATAAGCTTCTGGTTGGCCAGGGTGTTGGTACGGGTTGACCACATCGGACTGATCAATCTAATCGCCGGGCGACGGCTCGTCCCGGAACTCGTTCAGCATCAGGTTTCGGCCGAAGCGATTACCGAGCAGGTATTCAACCTGCTGGGCGACCAGACAAATTTGGCCCAGTTAAGAGAAGATCTGATGGCGGCCAAGAAAGTGCTGGGAGGCTCCGGCGCGTCAAAGCGGGTGGCGGAGATTGCGCTGTCCATGTTATAAGTATAGATGGCAGGCGCATGTCGAAATCCGGAAGTGATCCTTGTTTTCAATCTAGCCGCATTCAGTTCCACAGCAAACAGTCGACGTGATACGTGTGAAAAAAGGTTTTTTAAAATACCGACATTATCAATTGATCGACCTGGTCAAGGAAAATAGTTCTCGGCTCGGACTGGCCATGGTTTGCATGCTGGTCGAGGCGGCGGGCACATCAACGGCCGCCTATCTCGTAAAGCCGGTTCTGGACGACATTTTTATCAATAAAAACGACCAGATGCTTAGGTACCTGCCACCAGCTATCGTCGGTCTTTATCTACTGCGCGGTCTGGCAATGTATTACGGGGATTACTTCATGAGCTTCGTCGGTCAGGATATCATCCGCCGCCTGAGAAACCGGCTCTATGACCGCATTCACGACCTCCCGTTATCCTTTTTCAGTAAAGAAACCACCGGCGTTCTGATGTCGCGCATTATCAACGACGTCAATTTTGTCAAAGACATGCTCTCGACCACCATCACCGGGTCCTTGCGCGACTGTTTCACTATCGTGGGGCTGATTTTCGTCATTTTCTATCAGATATGGCAACTGGCGGCCTTTGCTGTCCTTGTGCTGCCGGTAGCCTTTTTACCAATCATATACTTTGGACGTCGGGTGCGGCGCACGAGCACAGGCTGCCAGGAAGCGATGGCCGACATCAGTGCCTTTATGCACGAAACTTTTGCCGGCCACAAGATCGTCAAGGCCTTTGGAATGGAACCCCACGAGAAGAAGCGGTTTTTTGATAAAACACGGCATTTGTTTCGCTTGGAGATGAAAGAAACCAAGGCCCGGGTGATCTCCAGCCCCATCAATCTATTCCTTGGGGGCCTGGGAGCAGCGGTGATTGTATGGTTTGGGGGGTCCCGTGTAATTTCCGGTACCTATACCGCCGGAACATTTTTCTCTTTTTTAACGGCGGTGTTGTTGCTTTACAAACCGGTCAAGGATTTGAGTAAATTCAACAACGCTCTTCAGCGCGGGCTTTCTGCCACTGACCGGGTGTTTGATGTCATTGAGCGCGAATCTGAGATTGCGGAAGATCTCGATCCGATTGAAATCAGTATCCACCCCCATCGGGTGGCCTTCGACAAGGTGTCATTCAAATACGAAGACGAAATGGTTCTGCAGGACGTCGACCTGGTGGTAGAGCCCGGGCAAGTGCTGGCCGTTGTGGGCATGAGCGGCGGTGGTAAAACGTCCCTCGTCAACCTTATTCCGCGCTTCTACGATGTTTCCAAGGGGGCAATCACCATTGACGGGGTCGATATTCGCAAGGCCTCCGTAGCGTCCCTGAGGCGCCAGATTGCCATCGTTACTCAGGAACCGATCCTTTTCAATGACACCGTCCGCAACAATATCGCCTACGGCCGACCGGAGGCATCGGAAGACGAGATCGCCGCCGCCGCCAAGGCGGCCTTCGCGTACGATTTTATCCTGAATTTTCCCAAACAATTCGACACCTATATCGGTGAGTTGGGTGCGCGACTGTCGGGAGGCGAGAAACAACGGCTCTGCATCGCGCGAGCGATTTTAAAAGATGCGCCGATACTGATTCTCGACGAAGCCACAGCGTCGCTGGACACGGCAGCAGAGAAGGTCGTTCAGCAAGCACTTGAAAATCTCATGCGCGGACGGTCGACCTTTGTCATCGCCCATCGCTTGTCTACCATCCTCAATGCCGATCAAATTATTGTTGTGGTGAATGGACGGATCAAGGAAGCCGGCAGTCATAAGGACCTTCTGGCTCTTCGGGGCGAATACCATCGGCTCTACCAGATGCAATTTGGCGATGATACGGCCTATGGCTGGCCGCAAGACAATCACGCACCCTGAACCCGGTGCACGCCAACTGGAGCGTTAAATCCGGCGGATATGGCTTTCCGATGCGCAAGTTTATGGTGCAAAAAGCGACTGCCGGCAGAAGCCTATGATGTCCGGGCAACAATGATGATCATCAACTCTATACTCAACCGTTATATCTTCAGAGAACTTTTTGCGCCTTTCGTTGTCACGCTATTATTTTTTACATTTGTATTTTTGATGGCGCAGATGCTCAAGATAACCAACCTGATCGTCAACTACAATGTCGATCTTTTCTCCATTCTGAAAATCCTGGTTTTATCTACCCCGTTCTTTTTCATGTTCGTTGTTCCGATGTCGGTGATGATGGCGATTCTTTTAACCTTTTTAAAGATGTCCAGCGACAACGAAATCATAGCCATGAAGACCAGCGGCCTCAGTCTCTATCGATTACTGCCACCGGTCTTCTTATTCTGCCTCGGCGGTTACTTGTTGACATTTTTCATGTCCGCTTACGGGGCGCCGAATGCCGAACAAGCCATCAGGGATCTTACCCTCAAAGTTTTTTCGCAGAACCTCGACATTGGCCTAAAAGCGCGCACATTCAACGACAGCTTTAAAGATGTCATGTTGTATATCAACGATATCGATATGAAAAATAAACTTCTGATCGATGTCTTCATTGAGGACAAACGCAAAAAGGATCTTGTCACGACTGTTGTGGCGCCGAAGGGAAAACTGTTCACCGCAGAGGAAGACTTGGTTTATCATCTCAGACTTTTCGACGGGCGGATCAACCAGGTACAGCTCGAAAATCGCTCGGCCAATTCGACGACCTTCGAGACGTACGACATACGTCTCGATCTTAAAAGTGCCCTGGCGACTTCCGAGACTCCGACTAAAAGATGGAAGGAAATGACCTTGCCGGAATTGCACGAATTCATGGAAAATTCCGGTGATCATTGGCAAATGAACAACATGTTGGTCAGGTTCCACAAAATACTTGCCATGCCGTTTGCCTGTTTTGCGTTGGGTATCCTGGCCGTCCCCCTCGGTATCCAGTCAAAATCCGAACGCCCTTCACTCGGCCTCTTGGTCGGTTTGGTCTTCTTTTTGATATATTATCTGTTACTCTCCGCAGGGCATGTCCTGGGTGAAAGCGGGCGTGTATCAGCGCCCTGGGCCATGTGGGCACCGAATGTCGTCATGGGATTACTCGGCGTGTGTTTGCTGGTCGGTTCGGCCCGGGAGCGACATTTCCGGATTGCAGCGCCAATCTATCGCCTATGGCATATGATGAGCCGGATGGGCGGCAAACCGTCTTAAGCGATTCAGACCGCCTTCTTCGGATGGTGAATAAAAGACCGACAACCTGCCGTCCAAGGCAGGAAAACAAGCTGGTTAGCTATCTCCATGCTTATTCTCGATCGCTATTTCATACAAGAAGTGTTCAAGCTGCTCGGTATCATTCTCGTTACCGTGATCAGCATATTTGTGGCCGTCGATTTCTTCGAAAAGATTGACGATTTCATCGAGTCTGGGGTGCCGTTGCTGCGGGCAGGCTTTTTTTTCCTGTTGCGTATCCCTTTTGTCCTGGCGCAACTGTTTCCCCTGGCCATCTTTTTGTCTGCACTGATCGCTCTGGGTTTGATGAACAAGCGCAACGAACTGCTTGCCCTGCGAAGTGGCGGTGTCAGCATGGCCTTTTTCCTGCGGTCACTTCTTTCCCTGGGATTCCTCTTCTCGCTGATGCTCTTCGCGATTTCCGACATCCTTGTTCCGATCAGCTTCAGCAAGGCCAATCAGATCTTTGCCCGCGAGGTTAAAAAGGAAGAAGCCTTGGCATCCAGAGAGAAAAACATCTGGATTAAGGGCAACCGCAGTATTTCACATATCAAGTACTACAACCCGTCATCGCGGACAATTTCCGGTATTACGCTCTATTATTTCGACAGGGAATTCAGTCTCATACGCCAGGTTGATGCGGCTTCGGCAACCTTCAAGGATGGCAAGTGGTTTTTTGACAATATTCTCGAACAAGCCTTGTCTTCGCAGACGGGTGACTATACCATTACCTTCCATGAGCATCGGGCTGAAACCATGGAGATTTCACCTGAGGATTTCGAAAGAGTCGCCAAAAAGTCGGAGGAGATGAATGTGCTGGAGCTCTGGGATTACATCCACGCCGTTGAAAATGAAGGCTACGATGCGACCCGGTACCGAGTCGATCTACACGCTAAAATAGCACTTCCCTTCGTCTGCATCATACTGTGTCTCCTGGCGTTGGGGGTTGGCGTAAAACAGAAATTCAAGGATAATCTGTTCATCATTATCGCCATGGGGATCGGCGTGGCTTTCCTCTACTGGGCAATGAACAGTTTCTGCCTTTCCCTCGGTTACGGAGGCGTCCTTCCGCCCATTGTTGCTGCCTGGACGGCCAATAGTGTTTTTGTGTCTGCCAGTGTGGTGACCCTGTTGAACCCGGAATAATGCCGAACGTTCTTGTGAAAGCCGATAAGAAGAGGGGCGTTTTGCGACGTAAGATTGAAAAAGTGATGCACTCGGATCAGGCCGGAGACACAAGTCCGTTGGCCGCTGGCCTCAGCATCTTTTCGCGGATTTATGGTGCAGCGGTGCGCTTGAGATCTCTTGGATACCGAACCGGATATTTGAAAATCAGACGACTTCCCTGCAGAGTCATATCTGTCGGAAACATCGCCGTCGGTGGCACCGGAAAAACACCCATGACTATCCTTCTGGCGGAAATGCTTCGCCGCCGTGGATTCAAGCCCGCGGTCATCAGCAGGGGATATAAAGGGGGCGCAGAAAAACGGGGCGGAATTGTCAGCGATGGCCGCAAATTTTACATGGACGCCGATAAAACGGGAGACGAACCATGGATGATGGCTGGGCGGTTGCAGAAGATTGGCGTTCCGGTGGTTGTCGGCCGCAACCGTTTCGAATCCGGGAGTCTTGCACTTAAGGCGTTTCAACCTGATGTCATCCTGCTTGATGACGCCTTTCAACATCTAAAGTTGTGGCGTGACCTCAACCTGGTCCTGTTGGACAGCGCTTGCCCCTTCGGCAACAACTATCTGTTGCCGCGGGGCATCCTCAGAGAACCGGTATCCGCCCTCTCGCGTGGCGACATATTCATACTAACCAGAAACCAAGGTGACGACCAGGTTGCCGTTGATCGTCTACGAAATGTTATCGGGAACAGACCGGTGTACGCCGCTTCACATAGGCCCTTTCTTTCGAAATGGGTACCTTCCGACTCAATAATCCAGCAAGCGCTGTCAGAATCGACAACCACATTCGATCTCCGCATGCTTCAGGGCAGAAGGGTGTTCGGCTTTTCAGGCATTGCGGGAAACGACGGCTTCAGGCAGACGCTCGAATCACTCGGATGTGATCTTGTGGGGTTCACTGGGTTTGCAGACCACTACCAGTATTCGATCGATGATGGGATAGCGCTGCAGCGGGTTGCACATCAACTCGGCGCCGACGTTGTCTGCACAACCGAAAAGGATTACGTTCGGTTGGCCCGTCAGATGCCATGGGCGGTCGATTTGGCGGTGATCGGTGCTGATATGTCTCTGGGAAACCACCAGGCGGCATTTGAGAATGATGTCGTTCAGCACCTTGCCGGTCCCATCAATTCATATTCTGATCGAAGAGCCCCCTGACAATTGAGACCGGATACTTTATAGCATTCCGATTATAGTGGTTGTCAAAAAAACGTTCCGTTTTTCGAAGGCTTTATTCAGCAACCACTTATATTACCCTTCCGTGTTTCGGAATTTATTTTGAAAAGCCGTTTGAACCGGCGCTGCATTGTCACGCGAATATTTTGTCAAGTGTGGCGGCACTTAAAATTTGTAGTCGAATAAATCGATATCCCGTTTAAAGTGCTCAGCGATCAGCTCGGCTGTTTCGTCGTTGTAATAGTTGCGGTAATCAACCCTTTTTGCCGCCTTGCGCCGGTGGACCAGGTGTGGTGATTTAATGCCGATTCGCTTGCAGGCTTCACGGAAGTCCCTCTCTAAATTTTCAAAACGTCCGATGTAGTCGACGATCACATTGCCCCTGAGGTCAACCAGGTATTCACTCTGCAACGCAATAGAGGTGTCGATGTGATATTGATAGGCGCGCGCCGGATCGAGTTTATAACGGAGAAAACTTTCGAAGTCGTCATAGCCTGCCAGGAGATGCGGTCTTTCCCGGCGAATATGGTGATATGAGCTGACTTGGAGATCCCAAGGGTTGCGCACGAAAGCAAACTTGAACAGTTGTTGGAAGATTTCCCGTGGAAGCATTTCGGAGGCAGCAATAACCTTTGCATGCCGCGGTAATTTACACCCGATGCGGTGGCCGGTGAATGAACTGATGCGGCTGCAGATGGCCGCCGGTATATAGTATGGATCTCGCCAGCGATAACGGTTTAGTGTCGCTCGTATACTGGTCCCACCGGTTTTGGCGATGTGAACGAATAAAAAATTGTATCGCAATGATAGCTGCAACGGACGGCTCCTTTCAACAAGTCCTCGTAACCGCGAATTCAGCGAAAAAGCAATATCAGTCTCTGCCGGCGATGCTTGGTCGCGATGTTCTCTTGAACCCGTATATTTGTACCGCATTTCATAAATAAATTCCGAAATTCGGAAGGGTGGCCTAAGTGGTTGTAGAAAAAAACGTTCGAATAACGGAATTTTTTTTGACAATCACTAGATGATATTTGTCAGCAGATCTGAAAAAGAGCGCTCTAACCTAGTTCCCGATTGAGCAGGATGTCGAGATACCGTCTGCTGCTCGATTCAACGGAGTAGTCTCGGACGGCGTTTTTTAACCGAGCATTATCGGGTGGGTTCGCTAAGGTTTCCTGCATGGCATCAGCCAGATTTTGCGGATCTCCGACAGGGACCAGTTTACCGATCGCACCGTTATGCATTATTTCCCTGGGGCCACTGGGACAATCGGTTGCCACTGACGGAACACCCAAGGCAAGTGCTTCGGTCAGGACGTTGGGCGAGCCTTCCCAAGCTGATGAAAGCACGAACATACTGGCGCGGGATAGATAAGCATAGGGATTGTTCACAAATCCGGGCATGTCGACGAAAGGCTTCACTGAAAGGTGTTTGGCCAAATCCTCGAGACGCCTGCGATCCTTACCTTCGCCCAGAATGATCAATCGGCAGGCCAGATTCTGCCTGACCCGGGCGAACGCCCGAATCAGTGTTGGAAAATCTTTTTGCCGGGTGAGACGACCGATGCCCAAAATTACCGGTTCGCCGTGTCCGGGCAACCAGGCATGGGAAACCGGTTCCCGGGCGCGTTCATAAATCTGATCCGAGATGACCGGATTCTGAACGACCTTTATGGTGGCCCGTCCAATTCCGGTAATGCGTGACATATCCTGGGCCACCCCTCGGGAAACTGCGATGACCGCATCGGCTTTGGGGTAGAGTAATCGCATCGGAAGGTACCAGGCCATTTTCCTCAACTTATTCTTGCCGGACAGAGCTGCTGTAACGGTCGTTCCCATCCGAACCACGATCCGGGTGGGAACTCCGGCGATTGCTCTGGCAATTATAGCGATCTGGTTGGCGCGGTCCTTGGCTGCCAGAAGTGCATCCGGACGCTCGGCCTTAAGGTAATGGACCAACGCTGGCAGACTGGTCAGAGTATGATTGGCCGAGAGGCTGCGCACGGAAAGAGAGGCCGGGAAGCGATCGCCAAGGTCTGCGCTGCGAGACTTAACCGGAAGCAAATCCACCTGGCAGCCGTGGTGGATCAGACCTTCGCACAGGTTAAGGACCATTCGCTCGACCCCACCCATGCCCGAGAATGAGATGAAGACAGCGATTTTCGGCCGCCGACCCTTTTTGGTTTTCTCTCTTTTTCCCAATGATCGTTTTATATTGAAGTCACTTGTCATGCCCGTTCGATTCGTAGCGTCCTGTGTTGATAATTCTGATTTACAGTTGTTGTAGAAGAAATCGTTCCCTTATTCGAACGTTTTCTTCTACAAACGCCTATACCACCCTTCCGTATTTCGGAATGAATTTTTGAAAAGCAGTATAACGTCTGTGGTAATCAGGATATGCGATCGTGTTTACTCCCGCATCCGTTTGCGCCTGCATGAGTTCAGATCCCAGAATTGCGCATCACGCCGTAAGGTATTCCAGCGGATCCATCCTAA
Source organism: uncultured delta proteobacterium (assembly GCA_963719015.1). Lineage (GTDB taxonomy): Bacteria > Desulfobacterota > Desulfobacteria > Desulfobacterales > SG8-13 > JARFQH01. Next base: position 228,236 of record CAVRBA010000027.1, read on the forward strand.
CAGCCGGTCGTTCACCCGTACCATCGATAAACATTTGATACCAAATTGCAAATTGAAGTAAGGTCCAAACCATTCGGATGGCGGGACCTGAGCGACGGCATGTCCTGAGTAGATGCCTCACACCCTCGGGACGAAACCAGGCTTGAATGGCCGGGTGCTTCGGTAGGATCTCGGCTAATGCATTTAAAAAGGAGACGCCGATCCATTCTCTAATCGGCACGTAAAACCCAAGTTTTGGCCCGAAGATGTGATCATCGGGCAGGTATTTACGTGCCCAACGCTTAAGGAAGATTTTGCCCTGGTTTCGGTCAGTTTTCATACGATCCGGTAGTGCCAGCCCAAATTCCACCACCCGGTGATCGAGAAACGGCACCCGCCCTTCAAGACTCCACCCCATCAGCATGCGGTCCTGTTTGACCAGGAGGTTGTCTGGTAGAGCCGTCACGAGATCGACGTACTGCATACGCTGTAAACGGCTCCAACTGGAGGGAGCGGCACGCCAAGCATTGACAAAGGGTGCGCGTGCTTTTTTCACTTTGCCCAGCAGTTCCGAATTCAATAATCGACGGGGCCATCGGTTTCGCAGCGTCCCCCGGGTTCTGAATCCGGCCGTCCCGGGCCTTACCATTCCTTTAATCCAGGTTTCAAGTTTTGATTGTCGGTAACGGCCATAACCGGCAAACACTTCATCTCCGCCTTCGCCGGAGAAAACGACTTTCAAGTCTCTTCCGGCGGCCTCTGCCAGCAGGGCGGTCGGGAGGCTGGCATAATCCCGCATCAGGTCATCGGCCGCCCAAATCGTATACGGTAGACTATGGAAAATCTCGATTGGATTCGGTCGGATAGACGTGTGGCGGCTGCCCATATGCCGGGCCAGATTCTCTGCCTGCGGTAGTTCGTCTTTAAGACGCGAGTCGGAAAAACCGATCGAAAATGTCCGGATGGGTTCGTTTTTATAACGACTGAGCAGGGCCAGGAGGATCGACGAGTCGACACCGCCCGAAAGGAAAAGGCCGAAGGGAACATCCGAACGCATGTGCTCTCGCATGACCGTTTCCATCAGTCGATCGAATTCTTCTCTGGCGGTTTCGAAATCAGTTTCTACCGGTTGAACCATCTGTGCCGACCAGTATTGCCAGCGCTTAATTACCTGACCGTGTTCGATGCAGACCGCCTCGCCCGGTAAAACACGCTCATAATTTTTGAGTACAGTTTTGCGTTCCGAGCTGAACTGGTTCTGGATGTATTCAATCAATCCGGCGGCATTGATCACTGGGGTATCCGGATCGAGGCGTAGAAGCGCTTTTAATTCGGATGCGAACGCAACACCGTTGGTCAGGTGCGCGAGGAACAGCGGCTTGATTCCGAGCCGGTCACGCGCCAGGATGAGCCGCTGTTTTGTTTTATCGTAAAGTGCAAAGGCGAACATCCCGTTTAATACGTTTAAGAACTCCGTGCCGAGCGCCATATAGGCATGCAGAATAACTTCCGAGTCCGAGAGGGTGGTAAAATGATGACCGCGCTTTTCGAAGTCCCGGCGCAGTTCTATAAAATTGTATATTTCACCATTGGCGATCAAGGCCAACTCCCCGTTGCGGGCGAACAGTGGTTGGTCTCCGCCGGTAAGATCAATAATCGACAGCCGCGTGTGGGCCATACCGAACGGGCCGTCGACAAACCTGTCGCTATTGTCAGGACCGCGATGCACCAACGTTTGTGCTGCCGTCAGAATATTGTCAGGATCGACAATTCCCTTCTTTTTATACAAACCGATAATGCCGCACATACGCTGTTTGATTCCCTTTGCTTTGCGATTGACAGAAATACCCTGTCAAACACGGCTCATTGCATACGTTTAGTTATAATTCAAGACCCATGGCGGCCAGATAGGCCGTCGTGCTGTTTTCGATTTCATAGGGGCGGGCGGCTTTTCGAAGAATATCGGCCGGAAGCGGGTCCATCAAAGTCGCATGCAGGGCATGCGCCAGAGCATCAACATCTCCGATGGGCACAAGATGACCGTAACGGCCGTCGTCCAATATTTCACTGGGCCCACTGGGGCACGCTGTCGACACCACCGGGGTACCGACGGCCAGCGCCTCGATAAGCACAAAGCCGAGGCCTTCCCAACGTGAGGTCAGCGCCAGCAAACCGGCATGCGCCATGTATGGATAAGGATTCGGCACAAAGCCAGGCAGCTCGACATCTTTCTCGACACCCAGCTGCTGCGCAGTCGCTATCAATCGGTCACGGTCTTTGCCTTTCCCGATAATGACCAACCGGCAGGCCCGTTTTTTTCGCAACTTTGCAAAAGCACGAACAAGGGTGGCAAAATCTTTGCGCGGGCCGAGTTCGCCGACACCAAGGATCACAGGCGGCTCATCTGTTTGAAACCAGGGATGGGCAGGCGGCGGTATTTGCTTGTTAAAAAGATTGCTTGGTACAACCGGGCACGGAATGACGTTGATCCGCTTTCGCGCCAGTCCGGTATATGCAGCCATGTCATCGGCGACCCCTGTGGAGGTTACAATAATGTTGTCGGCCCAGGGATACAGGTAGCGCATGGAATATTTCTGCAACCAGCGCTCGAAAAGACCACGGTTGGCAAGGTCGATGGATATGGTGGTGCCGGAGCTGACGACCATTTGCAGTGGTGCCCGCGACCACCGGCGCGCCAGAAGTGCCGTGCGGTTAACCCGGTCTTTGTCAGTCAGCATTACCGTGGGTTGATGCTGGTTCATGTAGTTGACGAGGGCCGAAAAACTCGAATAGACGTGCTTGGTGTTTAGATCGATCAGCCTGACGCCGGACGGCATCTCTTCGAAATGAGGACCGTGTCCATGGATTTTAAGTATGTCGACCGGGAATCCGCGGCGGGCGATGGCCGGCACAAGGTGGCCGATTAGCCGATCCACGCCGCTATGGCCGGAGGTGGCCACGAATACGGCGATCAATGGTTTAGTCTCGGGCATAATCATCGATAGTCATCCAAATTGTTAACATTAGCAATTTGAACTCCAAGAGGGATAATAGCCACCGCCGGAACTAATTGACCGGCCTGATGGCCATCTTAACTTTATCCTTTAGCCAGCCAATGGTGCCTCGCGGCAGGCTGAGCAGCCACATGGCTTTGGTGCGCACTTCCCTGTACTGCTCCCTGAATCCGACACCGCAGTGAAGGGAATAGCGCACAAACTTACTGTGATACTTGAATCGCAGATACGATCCGGTCAGCGCAGAAAAATCATTGATTTCTTCCAAAAAGTAGTATCGGAAACCGCGCGGATTCCGCATGCGCATCGCAAATATGTTGGCGGTCAGGCCGTCGGTCTGGTGCTCCATTATCTGAATGACTTCGTTGACATACCTGAATTTGAAATGACGAGCCATGCGTTTCCATATCAAATCGTCCCGCATGTGCCGTTCACCGTCGAATTGCGGATAGAGAAACTGGCGCAGGACATCGGTTCGTATGGCGTTTCTTTTTTCACTGCGTATATTATACTTCTTCGTCTTCTCAAGATAATCTGCGTCCATCACATCTTCAGGGAATCGATCCACCTGTACACTGCTGTCGCTGTAGACACATAACCCTTCGACACCGGCAAAGTGATTCTTTTTACTATCCGGAATACTTTCCCAGTGATATTTTAGACGTTCCAATGCACGCGGATGCAGCATATCGTCCGAGTCGAGGAGAACAAAAAAAAACCCGAGTGCACGCTTGACGGCGTTATTGTGGGCAACATGTTTGCCCTGGTTTTTTTGCCAATAGTATCGGATGGTAAAAATTTCGCGTCCCTGCCAGTTCTCTACCAACTGGCGTGTGTTGTCTCTGGAGCCATCATCAATGATCAGAACTTCGAAATCTCTGAATGTTTGGTCGCTGACGCTCTGAAGGGCACGATCAAGGGTGTAGGCGCGGTTGTACGTCGGTATGAATATGGTAAATGTCACCATAGAGGAGTCAACGGCCGCTTGGCTTCCGACAGCACGCGCATTTAAATCGACTCCCGTTTCTTTTTGGCTCATGATGGTTCGATTTCTTTTATGAGTTGGTCCAAGGTTTTGAAAGGTTGAGCCTGCTTAATTTGAGAACGCAGGGCGATGACTGACCGCAAGTTGACCAGGCTCTTGAGGAGCGCGACAGGATAGGTGACATCCAGTCGAATAAGGCGTAAAAACAACCGTAGTAACGACCATGGAATGAGGGATAGGATCAGGCGCTGCCACGAACAGTAGAGCCACATGTAATAGTTTCGGTTGCGTATGCGTGTGATGCGAATCTTTTTAGCGTGGAAAAAGCGTTTGATCGTACCAACATGATCGTGGACAACTTTGCTCCGGGGTTCAAAGAGGGTCTGCCAACCGCGCATCCAGGCCCGGGTACACAAATCCATGTCTTCACTGTAGAAAGGCTTATAGATTGACAGAAAACCGTCCAGATCAATAAAGCGATCTTTTTTCACTGCCATCGAACCGCCGGAAGCGAACAGACTCTTCAGCGGGCCTTCCCGGTCCCGGCGCAGTAAGGCGTCGTCCAGCTGCCATGCGGTACTTTTTATCGTACCGCGAACGAAAGCATACCGATTCCAGGAAACATTTTGCGGTTCGCCCTGTGGGTCGTAAACGAGCGGTGACACGGCAAAAACGTCACTACCGCTCAGAAGGGTCTTTACCAAAGGTAAGATGAAATCGGGATGCGGCCAGACATCGGAATTCAAAAGAATGATGATTTCATGCGAAGCCGCATGAATGCCGGTGTGCACCGTATCGGCGAATCCGCGGTTGACATCGTGACGGACAAGCTTGACCTGCGATATAGAGTGCTGCAGCAGCGCGACACTGTTGTCGGAGGAGGCGTCGTCGACAACGATGATTTCGCAGATTCCACCATAGGCATGACCGGCCTTGATGACCTTGGGAAGATTGGCTTCCAGGATTGTGGCGCCGTTATAGTTCGGGATGACAATGCTGACAGGATTTTGATCCATGGGGCCCAATACGGGTGTTAGGCCGATCTAACGGCTCTCAGGTTTATATCCGGGCAACGGCCTCATATTCATGCTGTCAGCGCCTTGCGGCTCGGGTTCCCGTCTCGTTTTAAAAAACCCATAGTCCAAGGTGTTTTCAGCAAGAACGAACGCGATGCCGATGATAAAGCCCAAAGGGTACAAGGTGTATTTAGAATAAAAACCGACCGTCAGACCGGTAAATATCAAGCAATTCAGAAATACGGCCATCATGCAATTGATGAAGAGGCGTTCGGAGGCGTCATCGGCTGTGTTTGACAGCCTGATAAACAGATACAGTAAAAAGGCTTGTCCACCGAAAACCAGAACCGATCCGATAATACCGTTTTCGAAAAGGATTTGAATGAGAAAATTGTGCGGGAAAGAAAAGGTTTCGTATATCGAATCTGGAATGGCATACTTCTGCAATATATCATACGTACTGCCGATTCCGTTGCCGATGAACCAGGCCAACGGAGAGTTGTCCTGCAACATTTCCAATGAATACCCCCAAATTTGTACCCTTTCTTCGGTCGATAAAGTTGCGATCAACTCTTTGAGACTATCAAAAAAACCGGCATAATTCGTAATGCCCAATAGACCGATACTCGCACCGGTCGCCAGCAGGCTGATCCACCTGTATCGGCCGCGGGTGAAGAAAGTGATGACAAAAAGTGTGCTGACGACAAGCGCCAAGAACGCCGGACGGGAAGCATTTTCGAACACGGGATCGATGTCCATAAATATCAACACTAAAAAGAAATATTTATAGGGGTTGGGGATGGTTCTGAAATAGTAAAAAATGAGCGGCAGGCTTAAAATAGCGAAGTTGGCCAAGTAGTGTGGATTCGGCCAGGTGCCGTAAAGCGTCCCGAAAAAGACGCGTGCAGTAAACTGCCACGTCACAGACAATACCAACATTGCGCCTAAAATTTTTAAAGCCGTTTTGGCAGCGACGAATCGACTGGTCAGGTGGAGAGCAAAGATAATAACGAGCATTTTAACGAGTCGGAATATCCGGTCTTTATGCGTTCCATCGTAAGCAAAGACAAGGCTGATGACGATAAGAGCGGCGCAAACCACGAGAACGGACCAATAGCAAGCGGGAATGGATTTGAGTGAAAATTCACCCAACACTAAATGGGTCAGCAGAAAAAAGGCGCTGGCCCAGATAAAGACGTTTGTGCCGCCACGATTGAGAGCGAAAAAAAAGAAAAATATACCGGATAGTGAAAGCACCAGCCAGTAGGGATTGAGCAACATAGCTTTGATTAAAGACTTATCGTGATTCACAGACGAACACTCTATTGTGGGGTTGTGAAGACGAAGATAAAGAGAAGGCGTGACATAAATTCGGAGGGACGGTTACTCCGATTCTGGCGCGCATCAATATAGACATCGCAGGTCAATCGTTTTATTGTGAATATTGACTGTCAAGAGCCGATCTGTCTTGCAGAAACCTGTCCGGAGAGCACCTTACGGTAAACCCCAAGGTTACCCTTCACCATGGCGCCGATAGAGAAACGCGACTGCACCATCATGCGGCCGTTTGTCCCGAAATGTTTCGATTTTACGGGGTCCGATAGAAGATCAGTTACGCGGCTCATTATAGCGTGAATATCCCCTCTGTCAATCAGATAACCGTTGGCTCCGTTCTCAACGATTTCGGGAATCCCGCCCGCCCGTGTAGCCACGATCGGAACACCGGCAGCGGCTGCCTGCAACAGCGATACGCCCAATCCCTCCAAGTACGCAGGGTGTACAACGACATCCAGGCAGGGAAGGATACGTTCTAAATCGTTGCGAAAACCGGCAAAGATGACCCGATCAGAAATACGGTTGCGTGCGCAGAGTCGGCGAAGGTCTTCTTCGAGAGGCCCTTTACCGAATAAGAGAAAGCGCGCTTCGGGAAAACGCTCCAGAATCCCCGGTGCGGCGCCTATCAAGAGACGATGCCCTTTGCGCGGAATGAACTGGGCAATCATTCCAATCACCCGGTCGGTCGGCTTCAGGCCGAACTCACGCACGAACCATTCTCGTGCACAATTTACGGCAAAACGCTGAGCATCCACGGCACTCGGTACGCACACGATCTTTTTCGCCGGGATTCCCTCTGCGAGCAGCACACGGCGTATACCTTCGGATATGGCCACGACGCGGCTGTAGATACGGTATTTAAGGCGAGCGATATAAGGGTTTTCGGGGTTATCCACCCGGCGGGTTATAATTGCCGGCGTGCGCGTGCACCAGGCGGCAGCGGTGCCCCAAATGTCTGCTCCCCGTCGGCTGTGAACGTGCACAAGGTCTGGTTGTGTCCTGGATATGATACGGCGCAACCGCAGCATGAATAACGCGTCCAGTTCGCCTCTGGCGGGAACCGCAAAAATTTGTGCTCCCGGCGGCGCGGCCTTTGCGATATCGCTTCCGGAAGGACAGACAAGGGTGTTGCGGCAACCATTCTGAGCGAGTCCCCTCATCAGGTAAAAAACCTGAAGAGCCCCGCCGTAAAGGTGGCGGCCAGTTTCAATGTGCAGAATGTGAATGTCTTCTATCATTGGATTCAAGAAGGTTGTGGGCGGCCAGACTGGCCTGTTTGACGGTAATGGCGCCCATGCAATCGAGTCGCCCATTACATGTGGGTTTGCGTTTACAGGGGGAGCAGGTTTGCGGGACGTATAAGACGACGGTGTCGGGACTGGGGGTGTTCAGATACGGACACGTTGCACCGAAAAGGGCAATGGTTGGTCGTTTGAAGGCCGTACCCATATGGGTCATTCCGGTATCGACACCGATCACCAGCGCGGCCTGTGCGACGATGGCGGCGGCCTCTGCAAGGGTTGTCTGACCGATAAGGTCATAGATCGGGGAATCGGTCAGCGTCTGAATGCGGTGGCCGGCATCTGCATCGTGCATTGAACCCAGCATCAGGACCGGCAGGTCTAAATTGGGCGGCAAGGTCATTCGCGATCTCGGCCCAGCGTTCCGGAAGCCAGTGTTTGTGCGGTCGGGTGGTAAAAGGACAGATCAGGACGAAACGATTGCTGATTCCCAGGGCGGAAAGTTTGAATTTAGGCGGCATTTCGATCTTTCTGCGATAAAACGATCTCTGGAGCAAATATCTCCGGATCGAGTCCGAGGGCGCGCATGAGTTGACGGTATTCTGAACTCATTGGTCGTTTGTCTTCACCGCGCGAGACGATCTGTGTCATGAGGAACCGGCCGGGTTCCTGCGAATCGAGACCGATGCGTTCTGCCGCACCGGAAAGCCATGCGAGAAGACGACTTCTGAGCAATCCCTGGGCGTCGATCGCCAGGTCGAAACGTCGTTTTTTGAGATACGTCGAAAACCCCCTGACTTCGGAAATCAGGTCCGCGACACTGCATTGATTTGGCCAGTCGCCGCCAGCGCTCCTTCGACCAGTAAATGATCTCGTTTAGATCTGGATGATGATCCATTATGCCACGCACCGACTCATCCGCCAGCCAGGCAATGTGTGCTTGAGGCATCGCCTTCCGCAACACGCGAATCATCGGAGAGGCCATGACGATATCGCCAATAGCGCTCGGACGAATAATAAGAATACGGTTCATTTCGTACCGCTTTTCGAAAATAAATTCCGAAATTCGGAAGGGTGGTTTAAGAGGTAACCGGTCGCCGCTAACGACATGCAAATGCACTTGTTTGCCCGGGCGACAGTACTTTTGCCTCGGATCAGCCGGTTGGTCGACCAACCAGCCCCTATCGTGCTTGCCGGAGAATGAACACTGCAAAGCATGGTGGACCAATTCAACCGTGGGGCCGATGCGCCTTAGACGTCACATGTCAAATGTCTCTCGGCCAGGGGCTGTAAGGTCGTGTCTTCCAACGTCTGTGCACCCAGAACCATTGATCGGGGTGGCGCCGTATAACGGCTTCCAGGGCATCGTTGTAGCGTTGGGTGTTTTCTTCCAGGTCTTTTTGGTGGTCCCCGGTTTTTACGAGGGGAATTTCGGGGCCGATTTCGGCCGTGAAACCGCCGCCGTCTGCATCGCGCACGACGAAGACGGGTACAACCGGTGCGCCGGTCTTCAGAGCGATAAACGCCAGTCCATAGCTGGTGCAGGCGCGTTGTCCAAAAAAATCGACAAATACGCCTTTGTGCCAACCGACGTTTTGATCCAGCAACATGACCACCGACTCCTGCCGTTTGAGCGCTTTGAACACCCTAAGCAGCGCGCGGTCTTTAGATACCAATTTGGCACCGAAGCGCGTGCGGTTTTGGGCGAAGAACCGTTCCAGGGGCACATAGTCCATCGGTCGATAGAGTACATTGGCCGTATGTTTGGCGATGGCCGAAACGATGGGCATCATTTCCCAGTTGCCCACATGGCCGGTCAGGATCAATACTCCTTTACCCGTGTTGCCTGAGAACCGGTTTTGCAATTTAAAATATTTATTGAAATCATCCGGGCGCAAATGTAGGCACCACCCGATTTCGAACATAATAAGGAAGATGTTTTTAAATACCCGGCGGGCAATGCCTTCGATTTCAGCTGGACCTTTTTCGCCGCCGAATGCTCGGGTCAGGTTGTCAAGTGCTACGCGCCGATGCCGGATGTCTGTGCGAAACCACAGGCGTCCGAGCAGTTCACTCAAATGGTGTGCCTGTTTGCGTGGAAGGCTGCCGAGAAGGTAAAAAAATTTTTCAATGATGCGAAATGCAATGTCGTTCAGTGTATCCATATCGATCTGCAATGGAAATGTTAGATGACCGAGGTTAACTGACGGAGATTAGGTCAAAAATAGATAAAAGTCAATTGGCTGTGGACCTCAATTCCCCGGCCGCGGGTCGTTTGGCGTACCGCCCGGTTGCCTGTGTTCCGATACCAACTGGCCGGTGATGATCGCCATGGTTCTTGCTACGGCCCCCTTGTTGGCATCGAACACGCGGTGGGCGCTTTGTCCTATCTTCCGTGCGCGGTCACGGTCATTGAGAAGATCATTGACGGTTTTATGAAGTGCTTTGCCATCGCCCACCTGGATGGCACCTCCAGCTGCGGTCAACATGGCGGCGATCTCCCTGAAGTTGTGCATATGGGGCCCAAATATGATCGGTTTGGCGAATGCTGCCGGTTCGAGAGGGTTGTGCCCCCCGATGCCGCGGATTTGTATCAGGCTTCCACCGACCATGGCCACATCAGCCAGCGCATAAAGTTTTTTCAACATACCGAGGGTATCGATGACGATGACATCGGCGGGTGCTGGCGATACACGACCGCCCAGGGTTGACAGTGCAGCCACGTCGAATCCGGCCGCACTAAATATCCGGGCCACCGATCCGGACCTCTCGGGGTGGCGCGGTGCGACAACCAACATCAAATGGGGGTATTCTGTTTTGATCAACGTAAAGGCCTGCTGAATGATGGCTTCCTCTCCATCGTGGGTGCTGCCAGCGACCCAGATCAATTGCTGACGGCTTATGCCCAATGATTTTTGCAGGGCGGTGACGTCACTGGCAGACAATGCCATTTGGTTCTGGTCGAACTTGATGTTACCTGTCACCGAAATGATGCCTTCAGGGATTCCAAGTCGCCTGAATCGTTCGGCGTCACTGCGACTCTGGCAGCAAAGAGCCGAGAAACAGGAGAAAAATTTCGTGGTAAAAGTGCCGAGACGACGATACCCGGAGAAAGATCTTTGTGAAAGCTTAGCATTGGCAAGCGTGACGGGTACGCCGCGCCGCTTCATTGCAAAAAGAAAATTCGGCCAGATGTCTGTTTCGACCATGACGACCATTGACGGACGAATGCAGGCAACAACGCGGTTAATGGAAAATATCAGGTCATAAGGGAAGAGAAAGACCCCATCCACCAGAGACCCGAGTTTCTCCAAGGCGATGTTGTGGCCCGCACGGGTGGAAGCAGAGAGAACAATGGGACGGTTGGCATAGTGATGCCCGAGCGCTTTGATAAGCGGTATCGTGGCCAAAACCTCGCCGACCGAAAGGGCATGAACCCAGATGGGATTTTCCGGTTTGGCACTGCCACAAGAGATGGGGTGGGGAAGCACGATGCCGAGTCGCTGAAGCAAAATCGGCCGTCTCTTGGGCGATAAAACCAGATAGGGAAGCACCACGGGCAGGCCAAACAGGAGCAGGGCCGCCACCACGATATTGTACAACCGGATCATCAATCCTCTTGCATCTCCCGATTTTAAATCCTGGTCCGGTCATCTACAGCTGATGTTCGATTTGACGACGTATTCTTGAGATAACCTTCGATCAGCTGACAGGCGCTGGTCATACCGCCCTGGCGTTCCCGGACAAACTGGAGGGCTTTTCGCCGCGCCTTTTCCCGTTCAGGTACTGCGTTCAGTTCTAAAATCAACAGGTCTGCCGCTTGCTGCCAGTTGTTCGCAACCCGGACGAGTCTGCCGGTGACAACCTCTTTTCCAACCCAGGCAAAATTATCCCAGTGCGGACCGATGACAGGTATAACACCGCTGGCCATTGCTTCAAGAAAATTTTGTCCTCCCAACGGAGCGAGACTGCCACCGACGAAGGCGGCGCGACAGAGTTCATAAGCATGCACCAGTTCACCATATGTATCCCAAAGGATGACCGAGCCCGGTGCGACGGCGTTAAAATATGGGATCTCAGCGTCCAGGGATGGCGTTGCCGGTCTAAAATGGCAGACCAGGCATTCAGCCGCTGCACATGGCGTGGGAACAGGCAAAGCACGGTTTCAGGCTGAACACTTCGAATGCGGTTTATGATTCTGCTGATATCGTCCTCTTCCTCCCGTCTGACCGAGCCGAGTACGAGGATCTTGGCTTGCGGTGCAAACAAAGCCTTGAGGGGATTGGACGATTTGGCAGTCGGGGGCTGAAAGGCGAGCCGGTCAAATTTCAGGTTAGGTATGACCTTGACCCGGTCTCGGCCACACAGGATAGCAAAACGTTTCGCATCGGCTGCTGACATGGCCAGAACCCGATCCGGTGCCACCCGGTACCATAGCGAAGGAAAATGCCTGTAACGTTTGAGGCTTTTGGCAGACAAGCGGCCGTTGACCACCACAATCGGCGCTCCCGTGCTTTTCAGCGTCGCCAGGTGGGCTGGCCACAATTCAGCTTCCAGCAATACCATAAGGTTGGGACGGATGCGCTGAACAGCACGGTGCATAACCCTCGGTCGGTCAAAGGGAAAAAAGGCGGATTGCGTCCGGATGATGCGGGGGTTCGAAGAGATTTCTGCCTCGGATTGATCAATAATGCTTTTACCCTGAAGGGTATTGGTCGTCAGAAGAACCGATATTTCACGATCGGGACGCAGTCGTTTCACCAGATCTACCGCCAGGAAGGCTTCACCGACCGAGGCCGCCTGGATCCAGATATCTGCCGGTTCCGGCCGGGAGGTCAAAAAGAGGCGTTGATTGAATCCGTCCGCCAGTCGCCGATTATGTTTGAGAAACGGTAGGGCAACCTTCCAGAGAAGGTCGTACACCTGAAAGATTCGGTTTTCAAGCGGGGCGATCATCCTTGTCTTAGAGGCAACGACCATTACCATCCTTTGGCTTAGGCTGACAGGCGGCAAGAGCGACGGCATCGCTTGTTACCGCGTGATATGACTCTAAACGGGTATTAAGGTAACGTCTCTATGTAACAAAATAATCCGATTTGTTAAAGGGTGTTGAAACACAGTGCTGATATCCGGATGTTTTCTGACTGTGGAGCACCCGGCACTCGTACCAAATCCCTTGCGATTCAATTAGATGCATGTTATGGGGAAATGTTTATCAAATACGAGTGGCACCGCGTCTCCCCGGCACCGACCTTTACGATCACTGCTGCACTTGCCGGCGCTTAACCAGATCAGGGAGGTTTTAAATGGAACAGATCAGGGATTCCGTGTTGAAGTGCCTCGATCGGTACAAGAATGAAGGCCGGTTGATCAAAGAATTGAGCCTCCTTGTTGACAGCGGTGGCCAGGAGGTATACCCGATCCTGTTCCATGTGTTGACCAACCTGGTCATAGAACCGGATGAAGCGGAACAGTGCTGGCAAGACATCCTGGAACACTATGCCGAACTCAACCACGTTTTGGGCCGCAAGGTCAGTTTGCGAACAGCCATTTGCGACTACTTCTGCTCCATTCATAAATCTCTCAAGAACCCCAAAGTCGTTGAAATTCATATTTTCGAGAAAACCGTCAAGGCGTCCCGATATGACAGTCTGACCAAGCTCTATAACCGACAATTCTTCGACGAAACCATTGAGCGGGAAATAAACCGTGCCCGGCGTCACAACCTCGATCTGTCTGTTCTTTTTTTCGATTTGGACGATTTCAAACATATCAATGACTCATTCGGCCATTTGGCGGGCGATAAGGTTCTCCAGCATATCGCTCAGATAATATTGTCTGAGAAGCGGTCAGAAGATATCGCAACCCGCTACGGTGGTGAAGAGATAGTGCTTATTCTACCCGAAACGGACAAGGTCAATGCCATGGTACTGGGGGAACGAATTCGTCAACGTGTGGCGGCCACCGAAATAAGGTACAAAGGAAACAGGATCCGATTGACGATCAGCGGCGGACTGGCATCCTATCCATTTAATGCCTCCAATACACCCGACTTGATGAAATGTGCCGATCAGGCTCTTTATCGGGCCAAGGGATCGGGGAAAAACAACATATCGTTTTTTTCGGAAGACAAACGACGTTATTTGCGGATCGACCTCAATAAAAATGTCATGATACGCGAGCTCGGCTTCGATGATGGCGAGACACAGCCAGCCAAAGGTAAGAATATCTGTATTGGTGGAATACTGTTCGAGAATGAATTCTCGATCCCCATTGGAACCCGCGTACAGGTCAACATTCCGACCCGGAAGGACGCCCCGCTTGTTATCATCGGCACGGTAGTGAGGATTGAAAAATATAGTGTCCGCAAATACGGCATCGGGATATCGTTTTCTTTTCTGGAAATGGACAAAGCCATCAAAGATGAAATTTCCCGCTGGCTTTCATCCAACCGTAAGGAAGTTCTACCAGAAACCGAACAGCAGAACTGATAAATTCTGCAGTAATATCAAGGTGACGAACAACGAATGGAGGACAGCGTTCATGGCCATCAGCAAGGAGCTCCTCGAAATACTGGCATGCCCGAAATGCAAAGGTGATATTGAGTTGAATGAAACACAAAATGGATTGATCTGTCATAGTTGCCGGTTGTTATACGAAATCAAAGACGATATACCGATAATGTTGATTGAGGAGGCTAAGCCTCTGGATCCATGAGCCTGCCCCGACCGCCCCAACCGGCCAAGCTTGTCCTCGGCCTATTCATGAACCAGCAGCAGCTGGTCTTGCCGGTCACCGACAGACTCATTCAACTTTTCGGTGCCCTCGATATGGTCAGTCCCTGGTTCGACTTCTGTTTTACCGATTATTATGAATCCGAAATGGGGGCCCCGCTTTACAGGCGGATGCTGGTCTTCGCCGCCCTGATTCAACAGAATGATCTGGCCGATATCAAGCAAAAGACCAATACCATAGAAGGCCTTTACGCCCCAGGCGGAAAGCGGTCTGTCAACATTGACCCTGGTTATTTGCTCCGGGAGCGTTTTGTCCTGGCCACTGGGAAGAACTTTGCCCATCGTGTCTATATCGGTCGCGATATATATGCCGATCTCACTTTGATCTACAGAAACGGGGCGTTTCAAACTCTGGAATGGACCTATCCTGATTACGCCGATCCCCGCATGCGTGACTTTCTGGCACTGGTGAGGAAAAAATACATTATAGACTTAAAACGGGACAACTCTTGATGATAAAAAGCATGACCGCATACGCCAGGGCCGAGAGCACGGGCGAAATTGTGTCCGCATCCGTTGAAATTCGATCATACAACAGCCGGTTTCTGGATATTGTGTTGCGCCTTCCGCCCAATTGCAATGTTATGGAAGAAAAGATAAAAAACCGCTTGAAAGAGACGGTCAATCGGGGACGCATCGATATAAATATGCAAGTCAAAGAACTATCTGGAAATACTGTCGCCTATGAGGTGGATGCGAACAGAGCAGCGGCTTACTACCAGGCATTGTCGGATCTCAAGCAATTGTTAAAAATTGAAACCCCGGTATCGATTGAACAACTTATCGGCCTCAAAGACGTGATCAAGCCGGTAGAGCCGGAGGATGACACCGCCTCGAACTGGCCGTATATCGATGAGTGCCTGTGCCGGGCAATTGCTGACCTTGATGGCATGCGCCTAAAGGAAGGCGAATACATTGCCCGTGACATAATCCAGAGAATCGACGCCATTTCCCGGCACCTGATGGAGATCAAGGAGGAATCCAGCGGCCTGTTGGATCTTTACCGCGACAGATTACGGGAACGCATCGCTTCACTGACTCACGGGATTGTCGAAATCGATACGGGACGAGTGGCTCAGGAGGCTGCCATCTTGGCCGAACGAAGTGACATTACGGAAGAGATCGTGCGTGCCGCCAGTCATATCGATCAGTTTCGTACGATTGTGAAAAGTGAAGAATCCGCTGGTCGGAAATTGAATTTTCTGCTTCAGGAACTCAATCGTGAATTCAACACAATCGGCTCAAAGACCGACAAATCGGCTGTGGCCCACCTGGTGGTTGATGTAAAATCGGAACTGGAGAAAATCAGAGAGCAGGTGCAGAACGTGGAGTAGCAGTTAAGTCGGTTAGGCCCGTTGAGCCGGTTTAACTTGGTATCCGGTTATGGTATAGGCTCTCAGCACTCCAACAGTTGATTTACTAAATCAGACCGATGTGTTTAACGATAGATCTCACTCAATCCTATGCCCGGTTAGACCGTTAACGGGCCAACGGAGCAAACATGGAACAATTACTTCTCAATATCGGGTTTGGCAGTACGGTGGTTGCCGATCGTGTCGTTTCCATTGTGTCTCCGAACTCGGCACCGATGAAAAGATTAAGGGATGAGGCCCGGGATGACAAACGGTTGATCGACGCGACCCACGGGCGTCGTACGCGGTCCATTATCGTATTAGACAGCAACCACATCGTGCTCTCGGCGATTCAGGCTGAAACAATTTCCCAGCGCTTTACAACTCTTAAGGAAACGAGTTAAGCCGGAATGAAACCGGAAAATACCTTGGGGCCTCGAGTCCGTAACGGCACCAGCCAAAAGAAGCCATCCGGCTACGGCCGACTCTATGTGATCTCGGCACCATCCGGTGCAGGTAAATCGACCATTTGCAAGGCCATGCTGGAGCGGACACCTGATCTCAAGTATTCGGTTTCCTACACCACCCGCAGCCCCAGAGGTGAAGAAGAAAATGGAGTTGACTATCACTTCGTTTCGAAGGCTGATTTTCTGGCAGGAATTCAGAACGGTACCTGGGCCGAATGGGCCAAGGTACATGGAAATTACTACGGCACCTCGGCCGATTTTATCGATGAGTCGCTCAGCCGTGGTAGCGACGTGTTGCTGGACATCGACGTTCAGGGTGCAAAGCAGATTCTGAAACGCTATCCGGACAGCGTTACCATATTTATCATGCCGCCATCTTCTGCAGCGCTTAAGGCGCGGCTGCTTAAACGAGGCTCCGACAGCCATGTGGCCATAGAACAGCGGCTGGCAAACGCCGAAGAGGAAATGACGCAAAGAGAAACTTACCGTCACATCATCATCAACGACCGCTTAAATGAGGCCATCGCAGCGATGGCCGCAATTATCGATTCCGCGCGAGCAGAAGGCGGTGATGCATCTTCCTGATTGCCGGCTCAAACACCGTAAATAACAGATGAAAGACGAGTTTTTATATGGCATTCATCCTGTAGAGGAAGCCCTCAGGGCTGGCCGCAGAAAGTTCAATGGAATTTTCCTGTCGCGCAAGAGTGCTTCTAGAAAATTGCATGCCATTGCATCGAGTGCCGCATCAAAAAACATATCGGTAGAGTGGGTCCCCGACTCCCAATTGAACCGGTTGGCCGAAGAGAGCCAGCACCAGGGTGTGACGGCACGGGTGGGTCGGATCCCGTCAATGAAGCTATCCAGCCTTGTTTCCACCAATCGAAGGGCCTCGGGTGGGCGGCTCTTGGTGTTGCTTGACAGTATTGTGGATCCTCACAACCTGGGCGCCATCATTCGGACGGCGCTGGGTGTCGGCGCTGAAGCCGTCATTATTCCCCAAAACCGCGCCGCCGGACCGACGCCTGCTGTCTCAAAGGCTTCGGCCGGAGCATTGGAGCACATCCATCTGGTTGAGGTGACGAACCTGGTGGCGGGAATCAAGGCCCTGAAATCAGGTGGCTGGTGGGTGTACGGGATGGATCAGGGCACCGGTCATTCGGTTTACGATACGGATTTGACAGGCATGGTGGCGATGGTTATCGGTGGTGAGGGGCGCGGAATAAGGCCCTTGGTGAAACAGAACTGTGATTTTCTCCTGACTATTCCCCAGCAGGGACCGGTAACATCCCTGAACGCGTCTGTTGCGGCGGCGGTAACAATGTACGAGGTCTACCGACAATGCCGCGAGTCCGGTATTCCGTGTTCGACTTCGGGCCGCCGGGACCGCGGTTGAGGCCCGGCATCATCAACTCAGAGAAAGGTTGAGTTCCATGGATCCAAAGAACACTATCACCAAACAGAGCGACGGGACTTTGTATGTTCCGGTTGAACCCGTTATTCCCTTTATCGAAGGGGACGGTATCGGACCGGATATCTGGCGGGCCGCCCGGATGGTACTCGATGCTGCCGTGGCACATGCTTTTGATGGCGAGCGCAGTATTGCCTGGAAAGAGGTCCTGGCCGGAGAGAAGGCGCAGCAGCAAACAGGCGACTGGCTGCCTGAGGAGACGCTGCAGGCGATTAAACAATTTGCGGTGGCAATCAAAGGGCCGTTGACGACACCGGTGGGTAAGGGCATTCGCAGTCTGAACGTCGCCATTCGTAAGAAACTCGATCTGTATGCCTGTGTGCGCCCCGTGAAATATATCGATACAGTACCCAGCCCCATGAAGCACCCTGAAAAGATCGATATGGTTATCTACCGTGAGAATACCGAAGATCTGTACGTGGGCATCGAGTGGGAGTCGGGCAGCCGGGAGGCCGAGGCGGTTGTTGGATTTCTCGAGCGGGAGATGGGTGTCCACTTGCCACTGCGGCCCGGCATCGGAATCAAACCGATCAGTGAAAAAAATACCAAACGCCTGGTTGCCAGTGCTATCGCCCATGCGGTCAAAAACCGCAGGCCCAGCGTCACCTTGATGCACAAGGGCAATATCATGAAATATACCGAAGGCGCCTTCAGTCGATGGGGATATGAGGTCGCGCGTGAGCGTTTTGCGGACAAAACCATCACTGAAGCCGAGCTTTACGACCGTTACGGCGGTGAGCAACCCGAGGGTAAAGTGGTCATTAAGGACCGGATCGCCGACATGCTGTTTCAACAGGTACTGCTGCGGCCGGACGAGTTTCACGTCATTGCGACGCCGAACCTCAACGGTGATTATATTTCGGACGCCCTCGCCGCACAAGTCGGCGGGCTGGGAATGGCGCCCGGTGCCAATATCGGAGATAACTGTGCCGTGTTTGAGGCCACCCATGGCACAGCACCCAAGTATGCGGGATTGGACAAGGTCAATCCCAGTTCGTTGATTCTTTCAGGAGCCATGATGCTCGATCATATGAGTTGGACGGCGGCCGCCGATATGATTCGAAAGGCTTTACAGGAAACCGTCAGAGACCGTGTGGTCACCTATGATTTAGCAAGGCAGATCAGGGATGCGCGGGAAGTTCTGTGCTCGGAGTTTGCACAGGAAATTATCAAACGGATGAAATAGTGATTGCCGGAGTCTAAGGCGGATGGGTGGATCAGAGGCAGCAGCGGGTACAATCGGCAAAACCAACACTCTCTTGGAGAAGCGCAAAGGATTAGAGTCAGGATTTCGTCGCGTCTTCCATGCCCTGGCAGCGACCTTGCTACCTTCCAGATGCATGGGCTGCGGTATTCTATTCAACCCGCCGGCGGCGGGTAATCCTTCTTTAAATGGACCGGTAACAGGGGGGGCATATGCCGACAAAACAGTCTCTTCTGTGACAGGTAACGGCTTCGATGACGAGAGCCAACGCAACGTTTCGCCAACCGCAGTGTTAAACATGGCACAGTGGGTCTGCCCACGCTGCATTGCCGGGTGGGTGCCGGTGATGTCGCCGTTGTGCAGTGTGTGTGGCACGCCGTTTAATAGTCGTGAGGGCGACGACCATGTGTGCGGAGAGTGCCTGCAAGTCCCTAAGAACTTACGAATGGCGCGGGCTGCCGCTATATATACTCCGCTGACATTGACACTCTTGCACGGCTTCAAGTACAACAGCAAGATCCAACTGGCAGGCCCGTTCGGGGCCATGTTAGCGGATGCATTCGTGAGATTCTGGGACGTCGGGGACGTTGATCTGGTCCTGCCGGTGCCACTGCATCGCAGACGTTTCCGACGCCGGGGCTTTAATCAGGCGTATTTGCTGGCCAAGGCGCTCATACGACAGCTTAACAGGATCGAAAGTGAGTCTACGATCACCACCGTAGAAAGGGGGGCTCTCTTGCGGACGCGACGCACCGCATCCCAGACTGGTTTGAAACGTAAGGGCCGACTGCAAAATATAAAAGACGCCTTCCGGGTGAAAAAAACGGCCGCGATAAAAGACCGGTGTATTTTGCTGATCGATGACATCTACACCACGGGTGCCACCGTGAATGAATGTGCCAAGGTTCTGCTCGGCAGCGGTGCGCTGCGGGTTGATGTTTTAACTGTGGCGCGAGCCGTTTGACCACAAATAAAGTGCAGTTGCAAACGTTATGAGATCTCCCCATCGATCAACTGCCCGGAATGTCACAATGAACAAAAATGTTTCTGTCAAAATCAGCCCTAACGGCTTGACCTGCCTGCAGTTCCAGGGCTTTGAAGATTTCAACACGATCAAGCATGCGGTATTCACCCGCGGGGGCGGTATAAGCCGCGAGCCGTATCGTAGCCTCAACACCAGCTTCAGTGTCGGTGATGATCCAGAGCGGGTTCGAGGTAACCGCACGATGGTTCGCGAAACGATGGGGGCGGACGATCTGGTTTTTTGCCGGCAGGTTCATGGCGCCGATGTGCGGATTGTGTCCGTCTTGCCGGATTCTCAGGATAAAAAGGGGCGGGAAGCGCCGCCAGTTGGTGACGCCATGGTGACCAATAGAGCCGGTAAATTCCTTGTCATTCAGGTGGCCGATTGTCAGCCCGTCCTGGTATATGATCCGGTTCGGAAGGTGGTCGCCAATATCCATTCCGGGTGGCGGGGGAGCATCCGCAATATAATTGGCATGACGATTCAGGTGATGGCGGAGACTTTCGGGTCCTCGAAGAAAGACTTACTCGCCGGTATCGGCCCTTCACTGGGGCCCTGCTGTGCAGAGTTCGTCAATTATCAGACTGAAATTCCACGGCCGTACTGGGAATACAAATCTACGAATAACCACTTTGACTTCTGGGCCTTGAGCCGCGACCAGCTTCTGGAGGCCGGTTTGGTTCGCGAACATATCATTTCCAGCGAACTGTGCACCCGCTGTCGAACCGATCTCTTTTATTCCTATCGTGGAGAGGGAACAACCGGGCGTTTTGCTGCGGTTATCGGCCTGAGATAAGAAGAGCAGTTGTCATGTTTCAGCAGAAAGCGCAAATACTTTGGAATGAAGCTGCAGGGCCCGCTGTCTTTCGTCTCGGCCTGAGCTGCCCGAGTGGATTTGGTCGCGCCAAACCTGGCCAGTTCGTTATGCTGCGCATCTCCGAAGGTGTCGAACCGTTGTTGAGGCGGCCGTTTTCTATCCACCAACCGATTACGCAAGGCGACCGTGTCGTCGGTATCGAACTGCTTTACAAGGTGGTGGGCAAAGGGACCCGCTTGCTGGCGGGACGGACTCAGGGTGAGACGCTGGATATTTTGGGGCCGCTCGGCAGCGCGTTTCGACGACCGCCCGGCGCCAAAACGGTTTTCATCGTTGCCGGCGGCATCGGGGTCGCTCCCATGGTCTACCTGGCCCAGTATCTCATTAAAGATGGTATTCGTGCTGAAGACTGCCGTGTTTTTCTGGGCGGGCGGAGGCGCGATGAATTATTGTGCATGGATGATTTCGCTGCGGCTGGCCTGTCGGTTCACACCACGACCGATGACGGTAGTGCCGGCGATCAATGTCTTGTGACCCATCCTGTTGAAATCGCCCTGGTCGGTCGCCGGCCTGACATAGTATTTGCCTGTGGTCCACTGGAAATGCTCAGTTGCGTCATTGGCATCATTGATGCTCATAACGTGGCCTGCCAGGTATCGATTGAATCCATGATGGCCTGTGGTATGGGTGCCTGCCTGGGATGTGCGGTCACCGCCCGAGACAAACGGGACCAATATTATCATGCCTGCCTTGACGGCCCGGTCTTTGATTCCGACAGCATCCAGCTTGATTCGTTGACCGGTTGACAATTGTGGTCGAACGCACCGGCTGATTCTTTTTCTGTCGGCTATCGCTGCAAGGCTTACGGGGGTCCAGAAGGCGAAAAACCACAAAAAAGAATAATAAATTTGAATAGTTAATGTTATCAGTCCTTACTGAAAAAAAACCAAATATTAATTGACTTGAGAATGATCCTGTGTTAGTTGCTCTAACGTTTTGGAGGCTAATTGTTGAGCATTTTCATCTACTGGTGAGTGTTTAAATTGACATGAAGCGGGAAACCAGACGCCATTTTCGTGAACTGGCCTACTATTCCAGTCTGGGATTCTCGGTGTCACTCTCGATTGTCATTGGTCTGGCTATAGGCGTTTATCTGGACAGATCGGTATTCAATACCACTCCCTGGTTAACACTGATCGGCTTGGGATTGGGTATTGCGGCCGCCTATCGCAACATCGGACTTGCCATCAAGAAAAGCAGAAAACTCTGAAATTTCTGCCCGGGCGAAGAAAAATCACGGATGGATATACAACAACGAATCTTATCCTTCGTCACCCGCACCAACTGGATTCTGTTTTCAGGTGCCAGTATCGTCGGCCTGATTACAGCGCCGCCCGAATTCGCCCGGGGGATCATTTTCGGAGGGCTACTGGTCACATTGAACTTCCACCTGCTGGCCAAAACCCTCAGAAAAGCTCTCGCCCCGCCTCACCTGGCGTCTCCTAATGCCATTTTGGCCAAGTATTACATCCGCTTTATCGCGAGCGGTTTCATTATTTTCGTTCTGATTGCAGGGCACTTTGTAAATCCGGTCGGTCTGGTTCTCGGGCTTTCCGTGGTGGTTGCCAGCATCACCCTTGCAACCTTGCGTGAGGTAAAAAAATTAATTTTTAAGGAGGCGGTCTAAGGATGGAACATCCCTATCTGTTTCTCGTCAAAGTGTTCGAGTGGTTCGGGCCCGGGGCGGCACACTTTGCCCATGCCTACCCCTACATCATTTACACTTGGTTTGTCATGATTTTCCTGATCGTTTGCGGGGCGATTGCGGCCAAGGGCATCAGCATGATTCCCACCAAAGGCCAGAATTTTTTTGAAATCATCATCGGTGGGATGGAAGAGTTCATGGTCGATATTACCGGTGAAGAAGGACGCTGGTTTTTCCCTATCGTTGCGACCCTTTTTCTTTATATCGCCGTATGCAATCTGTGCGGACTGCTGCCTGGGTTTTTCCCACCCACTGCCAGCATCAATACGACTCTCTCCTGTGCACTGCCGGTGTTTATATTCACCCATTACATCGGGGTCAAGTACCACGGCGCCAAATACATCAAGCACTTTCTGGGTCCAGTTTGGTGGATGAGCCCCTTGATTTTCGTCATCGAGCTCATCGGTCACTTCGCCCGCATCATGTCCCTTTCTTTCCGGCTTTTTGGCAACATCATGGGACATGAATTGGTTCTGATGATTCTGTTCATGCTGGCCGGTGCCTTTTTTGCTCCCCTGCCGATCATGGCCATGGGTATCTTTGTTTCCTTCGTGCAGGCGTTTGTGTTCTTCCTGCTGTCGATCATGTATTTTGCCGGCGCAATGGAGCATGCGCACTGATTTGCATTTGTTTCGCGGATAAGCGGTATTAATTACCGTTAATGGGATAAATTGGAAGAAGCCGAACTAAACATTCTAACAAGGAGGTAGAGTAGAGTATGGAAGCAAAAGCACTTGAGTTCTTTATCGCCTGCGTCACGGCAGCTGGATTTGGGATCGCCATCGCAGCCTTCGGTTGCGGTCTTGGGCAGGGTATGGGTCTGAGAGCGGCGGTCGAAGGTGTCGCTCGGAATCCTGAGTCATCCGGTAAGGTCACGGTGACGATGCTGATTGGTCTGGCGCTGATCGAATCACTTTGTATTTATGCGCTGGTCGTATCGCTGATTCTGATCTTCGCTCATCCGCAGGCAGCCTCTATCGCTGCGCTGTTTGCAAGTTAAAACACGACGCACCTGTAAAATTTACAGATTAAAGCCGGGCCCGGTTGATAATTCAGCCGGGCCCGGCTTTCTGTAACACCCCTTTTAACCAGCGGCCGGTGTGAGAGGCGGCTGTGACAGCGATTTCCTCGGGTCGACCGCAGGCAACCACGTATCCCCCTTCATCACCACCCTCCGGCCCCAAATCGATGATGAAATCGGCCGTTTTGATAACATCCAGATTGTGTTCAATGACGACGATCGTATTTCCGGCATCCACCAGGCGGTTAAGCACATCGAGTAGTTTGCGGATGTCATCGACATGCAGACCGGTGGTCGGTTCATCGAGAATATAGAAGGAATTGCCGGTTCCTCTCTTGCTGAGTTCCCGCGCCAGTTTCACCCGTTGCGCTTCGCCGCCCGATAGTGTCGTCGCCTGTTGCCCAATCTGTATGTAGCCTAACCCGACATCGACCAGAGTCTGCAATTTGGTGCGGATGTTACCGATCCTCTCGAAAAAGGCCAACGCCTGGTTGACTGTCATTTTCAGCACTTCGGCAATGTTTTTGCCTTTGTACCGAATTTCGAGGGTTTCACGATTGTAACGCAGTCCCCGACAGACATCGCAGGTGACATAGACATCGGGTAGAAAATGCATTTCTATCTTAACGATACCGTCACCACGGCAGGATTCACAGCGACCGCCTTTGACGTTGAAGCTGAATCGGCCGGGCTTGTATCCACGCATACGGGCCTCCGGTGTTCTGGCGAACAGGTCCCGGATGTGATTGAAAAGGCCGGTATAGGTTCCCGGATTGGAACGGGGTGTTTTTCCGATCGGGGCCTGGTCGATGTTGACGACTTTGTCGATCAGCTCCAATCCGTCAACGGAACGGTGAGGACCGGCAGGAATCCGAGCCCGGTAAATTCGCTGGGCGAGAAGATTATATAGCGTTTCCAGAACAAGGGTCGATTTCCCGGATCCGGAGACGCCGGTGACACAAATGAAGGCGCCGAGTGGAAAAGTGACGTCGATGTCTTTCAGATTATTGGCTGTGGCGCCCTTAATGACGAGTTTTGCAGCACTGCCTTCCCTGCGGTGTCGGGGGACAGCGATCTTCTTGCGGCCGGATAGATACTGGCCAGTCAGGGAGGCGGTATCTTTGAGCAGGCCGTCGGGAGATCCGGCAAATACGACATGACCGCCGTTCACTCCGGCGCCGGGCCCCATATCGACGACCAGGTCAGCGGCACGTATAGTTTCTTCATCATGCTCGACAACCAGAACGGTATTGCCCAGATCACGCATTTCTAGAAGAGTTTGCAGCAGATTCCGGTTGTCGCGCTGATGAAGACCGATGCTCGGTTCATCGAGAACGTAGAGAACACCGGTAAGTTTCGAGCCGATTTGTGTGGCCAGTCTGATTCGCTGGCTTTCGCCTCCAGAGAGGGTTGCAGCGGTACGGTCCAACGTCAGATATGCCAGTCCGACGTTTTCCAGGAAGCCGAGGCGTTCGTCGATTTCCTTGAGAATCCGATCGGCAACATATGCCTGCTGACCCTTCAATTCCAATCCTTTTAGCGTTTTGCAGGTCTGGCTGATCGACAGGGCGGAAATTTCGTGAATCGCCATTCCCGCGATTTTCACAAAACGGCTTTCGCGATTGAGCTTGGCCCCATGGCAATCCGGGCAGGGGCTGAAGTCCATGTACTGCTTGATTTCCTCTCTGACCTGGTAAGAATCGGTTTCTGCATAGCGGCGTTGCAGTTTGGGGATTATACCCTCGAAGGGTTTGCGAAAGGTCACCCTGCGGTCTCCGCGCTCGAAGTAAAAAATAATTTCTTCTTCGCCGGATCCATAGAGGATGGCCTCCTTGAAGCGTGCCGGAAGGTCCTTGTATGGCGTATATATGTCGGTGCCGTAATGGACGGTCAGGGCGTCGAGAAACTCGATGAATTGCATGGTGCTGCGATTGGCCCAGATGACGACGGCGCCCTCCCTCAAGGAGAGTCCAGGATTTGGAATGATTAGATCCGGATTAAATTCGGTCGTCGTTCCCAACCCATCACAGCGTAGACATGCTCCCTGGGGAGAGTTAAATGAAAAACTGGCCGGCGAGAATTCTGAATAGCTGATGTCACAATGGGTACAGGTTGCTTTTTCGCTGAAGAGAATGGGGTTACCGTCCAGAACGTCTACGGCGACCTGACCATCCGAAAGGGCCAGGGCAAGTTCGAGGGAATCCGCCAATCGGTTTTGGATGTTTTCCTTGATAACCAGTCGGTCCACCACCACATCGATGGAGTAAATTTTGCCCTTGTCCAATCGACCGATCGACTCGATTTCATGGATGTCGCCGTTAATGCGCACCCGCGCGAAACCGTCTTTTCGCAGGCGTTTAAAAAGTTTTTCATGATCGCCTTTCTCCTCGGTCACCAAGGGGGCGGATATAATGATACGGCTGCCCTGTGGAAGAGATAGAATCTGGTCCACAATCTGATCTAATGACTGTGGTTTAATGGGACGGCCGCACTGGTAGCAATAGGGCGTGCCGATTCGGGCGAAAAGTAATCTGAGGTAGTCATAGATTTCAGTTACCGTTCCGACGGTGGAGCGCGGGTTGTGGCTAGCCGTTTTCTGTTCGATGGCAATGGCCGGAGAAAGCCCTTCGATGAGGTCCACATCCGGTTTTTCCATGCGCTCGAGAAACTGTCGGGCATACGTGGACAGTGACTCCACATACCTTCGCTGGCCTTCGGCATACAGGGTGTCAAAAGCCAGGGTCGATTTTCCCGATCCCGACAGGCCGGTGATCACAATCAACTGATTGCGTGGAAGATCGAGATTGATGTTCTTCAGGTTGTGCTGTCTCGCACCGCGAATGATTATTTTATCAGAAGCCATTTATAAAGTAGTTGGTTTCTCTGGTGGCGCTATCCGGTTGTTAGCGGCCACCTTAACAGGAAATAAGACCGCCCGGACTGTGGGTAACTTTCGGGTATAGGCGACCTCCAGAAACCCACATTTGCGAGTGTCAGTCTGGATCCGGTCACGATGGTGTGCCAGGGGGCGAATTTACGACAGTAAAACTTTCATATCCTACAGGGCCGCATGGTTTTTTTCAAACGGTTTTAACGGACACGCTTTCAACAGGCCCATATTCAGGTGAGAGCGGTTGAAGGATTATCTTTTACAAAAAATGAAGAAAAACGTTGAAAATAAGAGGAAAACAGAGATTGCTTTTTTGTTCCGGTAATGTTGATAACCGGTGATATGCTTAAAATTCTTAAAGAAATCCTAACATTAATTTTATGCGTGTTTCAAAGGGTTTGGGTGCTGAATTGAATAAAATTATAATGATTACGAATGAATATAAATTGTTAATAACTATCCACGATTTAATGCACAAACACTATCAATCCGGTTTGACACCGACATGTAGATATCGATATGAGGCACGTAACAATTTTTCCGGAGATCAAAAAATCTTATATAAACCTTCCAAATCGTAATACATCAACGTTAAATAGAAATTATATCAGGCATTACAGAAACTTAATCACCATATCTTTAACAAAAGCCTAACAATTCTGAGTGTCGCACCCTATGGAAACTGTCTGGAGATCTGTGAAAACTGCGATTAAGGCCAAGATTCCTTGTCACAGTTTTCGAATGTGGATTGAGCCTATCAAATGCTATCAGGATGATGAAGGGGAACTGGTTTTGGCCTGCCCAAACGTATTCTCCAAGAAGAGGGTCCAGACCCATTATGGCATCTATATTTCGGACGCTTTTCAGGAAATTTTGGGTAACACCTGTGATGTGAAATTTCTTGTTACAAACGGTAATGGTGAAAGGGCACCGCAACCCGATATAAGCCGGCAACTTTCACTGCCCAATGTCATTGTCCGACCGCATAACGGTCACCTACTTCGGAAGGAATTCACATTCGATCATTATGTCGTCGGCGGGAACAACGACTTCGCTTATTCAGCAGCACTGTCGCTGGCTTCCCGGAAAAGTTCGCTGCAGAATTCTCTTTTATTCCTTTCCGGTACCGGCATGGGGAAAAGTCATCTCACCCAGGCCATCGGTCATCATATCCTCTCTCAGTTTCCCGAAGAACGCGTGTTTTACATGACGGCTGAGGATTTCAGTAATGAAATGGTCCAAGCCTATCGCGGCAATGTCATTGAGGAGTTCAAGGGCAAATACAGAAACGGATGCGATGTTCTCTTACTGGAGGATGTCCACCACTTGAGCGGTAAAGAGCGCACCCAGGTCGAGTTATCAATGACCCTTGATTCACTCTTTGAGGCCGACAAGAAAATAATATTTTCGAGTTGTTCCCGTCCGGCTGAAATTCCTAAACTGAATGACAAACTGCGATCATGTCTTTCATCGAGCCTGATTTCTTCCATCGATGCACCGAACTTCAGAACGAGGGTCCGCATTCTGCAGCGCAAGGCAGCGATGAAGGGCTTTCAGGTTCCGGAGAAGGTGATTCAATATCTGGCCTCGGAATTGACGGATGATATCCGGCAACTGGAAAGCGGTCTGATCGGCGTAAACGCAAAGGCCTCCCTGCTGGGCTGTCCTGTAGACATCCCGCTGGCGGAGAGTGTCGTCAAGAATATCGTCCGAGAGCGGGACACGATTACCATCGATATAATTAAAAAATTGGTCTGTAAGTATTTCGATATTTCACTTTCCGAGATCGTCTCCCGGTCCCGCAAACATGGCCTGGTAAGACCGCGGCAGATTGCCATGTACCTGGCGCGGCACTACACCGATTCGCCCCTTCAGACAATCGGCCGGAGCTTCAACCGTTATCATGGCACCGTTTTACACGCCATAAACAGTATTGAAAAGGGAATGAAGGAAAATGGAGCCGTTCGAAAACAGGTCAACTTCTTTCGCCAAAAGCTCCAATCGGGCAAATTTTAGGTGGTCGCCAATGGGTTGCGGACCATCGGGAGCGGGTCGAAAAATCTCCGCAGTGTTTGCGGTGCGCCTCGGGCGCCTGTCACCGTTGAAGTATATTTTGAACCTTATATTCAGAGATTTCGCACATTTTTAGCCCGGATATCCCACCGAATATATTCACCGTTCCGTTCAAGGCAGTTGCAGCAATTTCAACATCTCTTCATGGATACGGCCATTGGTGGCTAAGGTTTCGCGGCCGGCGAGAGTATGGGGCCGACCGGAAAAATCGGACACATGAGCACCGGCCTCCCTGGCAATCAGCACACCGGCCGCGGTATCCCAAGGTTGCAGATATTCTTCCCAAAACCCTTCGAATCGTCCACAGGCTACATAGCACAAATCGAGGGCGGCGGATCCCAGCCGTCGAATACCCTGCGCCGCGCTCAAACAACGCGTGAAACGGGTGACGATCGGTTCCAGATTCTCCCTGATGTTATAAGGGAATCCGGTAACAAGTAGACAGTCGGAAAAGTTGCTGACCGATGAGACCCGGATCGAGTGATTGTTGCACGTCGCACCGTCGTCGACCGTGGCGGAGAACAGCTCACCGGTCACAGGGTTGAGTACGATGCCGACCAGAACTTCCCCGTCCACGGCAAATGCGATCGAAATCGCGTACCAGCCGATTTGGTGCGCAAAGTTCGTGGTTCCATCCAAAGGGTCTACGATCCATACGAGCGATGCGTCACGGGCATCCTGGCCGCTTTCTTCGGCCAAAATGCTATGCTCCGGGAACGCGGTTCGTATGACCTGTAATATGCACTCTTCGGAAAATGTATCGGCCTCAGTTACCAGATCGATGACGCCTTTTTTCCGGGCCTGTGAAATATTGCCGAACTTGGACCGCAGGACTTCAGCCCCCTTATATGCAGCGGCGATGCCGACTCTCTTGATTCTATCCAAATCCATCGAATGCTTTTCTTTCCTTTTCATTCCCCGTCGCCTATGTGGGTTATCGTTGTTGTCAAAAAAGCGTTCCGTTATTCGAACATTTTTTTTGCCAACCACTTATACCATCCTTCTGTATTTCTGAATTAATTTTAAGAAGCGGTATAAATGAAATGTTTCTGCATCTCGACGACCAGAGGCATCAGTGAGGCCTCCGTCCTGGCAGAAATCGGGATACCGTCGAGTTTTTGGGCCAGATTCCGTAACTTATCCGGTTCAAGCAGATCCTGCTTGTTCAGCACCCGGATCGTTTGAAGCCTTTGGAGTTCCAGATCTTCCAGTATTTTTTCCACCGACCGGATCTGGTCCATAAAGCGGGGATTGCTGATGTCGATGACGTGCAGGAGCAGATCGGCGCTTTCCAATTCCTCCAAAGTGGCCCGGAAGGCGACGACGAGATCCCGGGGAAGATCCTTGATAAAGCCGACCGTATCCGTGATGATGACCTCGATGTCTCGAGGAAATCGCAGGCGCCGGCTCGAAGGATCGAGGGTTGCAAAAAGACGGTTTTCGACCAGTTCCTGACTGTTTGTCAGGGTGTTGAGAAGTGTGGATTTACCGGCATTGGTGTAGCCGACAATGGAGATAATCGGCAATTGTTTTTTGCTCCGTCTCGCTCGTTGCTGTTTGCGCTGACGACGAACGAGAACCAGTGCTTTCTCCAACTGGACAATCCGGTCGCGCACCCGCCGGCGGTTGATCTCAAGTTTGGTTTCGCCAGGCCCACGACCCCCGATTCCACCTGTCAGGCGCGACATGGCCGTGTTTTTGACAACCAGGCGCGGCAGCAGGTATTTGAGTTGAGCCAACTCGACTTGCAGTTTACCCTCCTTTGAATGTGCGCGTTGGGCAAAAATGTCCAGGATAAGCATGGTCCGATCGATGACCTTGATGTCAACCTGGTCTGTAATCGCTCTGATTTGCGAGGAGTTGAGTTCCTGATCGAAGATAATCATCGAGGCCGCCCGATTAAGAGCGGTGAGAATAAGTTCCTCCAGTTTGCCCCGACCCATCAGAAACCGGGAGTCAATATCTTTGCGTTGCTGCAGGATCGTTCCGACCACCTCGATATCGCTGGACCAGGCCAACTCCTTGAGTTCAGCCAATCCGTCCCGTGCCCGCTTGGCCGGTTTGCTGGTAACGGAGATCAGCAACGCCCGCTCTTTTCCTTTTGCAGCCTTGTGAAGCGAACGTACCTGGGCGAGTTCGTCCTCGAGGGCCCGGATGAGATTCAAACAATCGATATTCAGAGCATTGGCTTTCAACGGTGGTAGAATTTGATAGGGTTCTTTAGCGGTGGCGCCGGGTAGAATATGGCACAGGTAGATCTGAGGAATATTTTCATCACTACCGGTACTGAGGGCTCCCAAAATGTCGAGTCGTAACATGGCTAAATCGGTCAGGTCATCTTTGGTCAGTGGTTCACCCTGCAGGTGGGTGTGCAAGCACCTTAAGCCACGTAGACGTCCTGGGGCCGCCCGATAGGAACTGATGTCCGGTATGAGTATTTTTTGGTGATTGCCCACGATGACCCAGCGGATCCGTCCTCTGCGATCGATAAGCAGACCCACCTGTCGGTGAATTTCATGGGACAGGCTGCTGATTTCACGCGCAAGTTCGAAGGTGATGACTTGATCGGGAGGAACCCGGCGACGATAGAGTTTTTCGAGTCTGCGCGTCTGGCTGGCCTTGAGACCACCGATATTTCCGAAGAGCTTTTTCATCCAGTTTTTGCTGTTCCGTACTCCTTATGGTTGCTGTTGTCCGGTTTCCCTTTCTAAACCTAATTATGAACCCGGTGCACGGCTACCGTGGTTGTCAAAAAAACGTTCCGTTATGCGAATGTTTTTTTCTACAACCACTGATACCACCCTTCCGTATTTCGGAATTTATTTTTGAAAAGCGGTATAAAGGTCGCGCTACAGTCAATCGGCTTTCCGAATTCTGTTGCTTCGGGCCGGATCGAAACTCGGGCAATTTCAAATGTCGACTTCTTATGGAGGATTACCGGAATCGGGGATTTACTGTGCTGCAATCGACGCATCTATGATTTGGGTTAGGCGTGAGGTTTATTGTTCCGGATACGGCTCGATCATGTCCTCATTGACCGGATTTTCAAAACGGGTATAGGCGTTAAGAAAGACGAGAGGAATCGTGCCGATCGGACCGTTACGTTGTTTGGAGATAATTATTTCGGCTTTGCCTTTGTTGGGATTGTTTTCATCCTTGTTATACACTTCATCTCGATAGATGAACGCCACAACATCGGCATCCTGCTCCAGTGCGCCAGATTCACGTAAGTCCGAGAGTTGCGGTCGTTTGTCGCTGCGCTGCTCGAGCATCCGGTTGAGCTGGGAAAGGGCGACGACTGGGATATTGAGTTCCTTTGCCAGGGCTTTCAACCCCCGTGAAATTTCAGAGATTTCCAACTCACGGCGTTCTGCGGATTGCCGACCCTGCATCAGCTGGATATAATCGATAATGACCAGACCGATATTTTTATCCAACTTCAGCCGGCGCGCCTTGGCGCGGATATCCATGGCCGTCAGCACCGGAGAGTCGTCAATGAAAATCGGTGTGTTCGAGAGTTCGCTAGCCGCTTCGGTAATCCTCATCCAGTCCTCTTGACTGATGAATCCGCTTCTTAAGCGGGTGGAGTCAATCCGTGCTTCACAGCTGAGCATTCGCATGGACAATTGTTCCTTGGACATTTCAAGCGAGAACAGGGCGGTCGGAATACCGGCATCTATGGCGGCATTGCGGGCGATGTTGAGGGCCAAGGCGGTTTTTCCCATTCCAGGGCGGGCAGCCAGAATGATAAGGTCGGAATTCTGCAGGCCGGAGGTTTTGTGATCCAAAAGAGTGAACCCTGTTGAAACTCCGGTAATCAATGATTTGTTGCCCTGACGTTCTTCCAGTCGATCGATGTTGTCTTCGATCATCTTGCTTAGAGGATGAAAGGACTTGTGAGCTTTGTTTTCCGAAATTTCAAAGACCGATGCTTCAGCAAAGTCGATAACATCGTCTACTTCTCCACGGTCCTCGAAACAACGGCGGGTAATTTCACTGGCCTTCTGAATCAGTTGTCTCAGCTTGGCCTTGTCGTGCACGATTTTTGCGTAATGCTGGGCGTTGACGGCCAAAGGGACGCTGTCCAGAAGCCGGGCCAGGTAGG
Source organism: uncultured delta proteobacterium (assembly GCA_963719015.1). Lineage (GTDB taxonomy): Bacteria > Desulfobacterota > Desulfobacteria > Desulfobacterales > SG8-13 > JARFQH01. The sequence goes on from CAVRBA010000027.1 coordinate 260,789, forward strand.
TCGCTCCGCCGATATTATCGAGCTGGCCGAGTTGCTTCAGATGGTTGGATAGTGTCACCACGTCGATCGGCTCGTTACGGCTGAAAAGATCGGTGATCGCGCCGAAGATTTTCTGATGGGCTGTTTTGTAAAAATCTTCTGGAGACAGGATATCCAAAACATCCAGCAATGTGTGGTTGTCGACGAGGATTGCACTGATGAGGGACTCCTCGGCGTCAATGCTCTGAGGAGGTAAATGGACCAGCGAAGGGTCGGTCGCATTGCTCTTTGATCGGTCAGACATGATTGAACTTTCCACTGTCCGATGGATCGATTCGGTGCGTTCGGCAAGATGCCGGTTTGGTGATGAAATAGCGATGGTCACAAAGCCAACGGCGCGTGCCTTTTTGAAAGTCGGGAATGCACGGCGCCGGAACGGATCGAACCAGCGGACGGCGTCGCGATCCATAAGATCGTTATTTTACGATTCGCAGCCCACAGGCATACTTGTCGTATGTCGAGGACTTGAAGCGAGGAGCCAACGCGGAGACTTGTCCGCCCCCGGAGAATTCATCCGCCTCTGGCGGATTGGGATAGAAAACTTCTTCGAGATGACTTATACAAATACTTGAGATGTATCTGGGTTAGGCTTCCGGTATAATCTCCACTGTGATTTCCGGTTCCACGTCCTTGTAAACCCGGATGGGTATTTTAAACGAGCCGGTCTGCTTGATCGGTTCGTTTAACAATACCATTCTTTTTTCAACCGTAATGTTATTCTTAGCCAGAGCATCCATGATGTCACGGATGTTGATCGAACCATATAGTCGGTCTTCCTCGCTGACTTTGGCTTCAATCGTACATGAAACACCCTGTAATTTCTCGGCCAATTCTTCGGCGATCTTTTTTTCCTTTGCAATCTGCAGATCGAATTTAACTTTTTCCTGGGCGAGGATTTTACGGTTCTGAGGTGTGGCGAGAACGGCTTTTTTCTGAGGTAGCAAATAATTGCGGGCGTAACCCTTAGCCACCACGACTTCAGAGCCGATGATGCCGAGCGAATCGATCGTTTCTGTCAGAATGATTTTCATTTTCGACCTCCAGTAGCGAACCAGTCGACGGCCTGATGGTCCGGCAGGCCCGTCCGGTAATGTAATAAGTAATATTAACTGTTTTCGTCTGCACCCAGTTTTCTAAAATTTAGCCACATATCGAAAAATCCCAAGGCGACAACGATCAAGAGAACGATCTGTTGCAAAGCGACAAGGCTGTATAGAAAGAGGCGCAACATGCGCGGAAAACGTTTTTTTTCAAAATAGAACGAAACGATGGCGATTCCTTGAAAAAAGTAAATCGTCATCAGAACCAGCAGGCCGTTGATACCCCAGAGCTTGAAAATGCGTTCGGGGATCAGTAACATCAGACCGCATCCGATGGTGCCCCAGACCAACGATTCTGGGGATTTCCACAAGTTGAGTCGCCCGAAATCCGGGAAGAACAAGTTACCGCGTTTGAGCAAAGGCCGAGCCAACAGCAAACTGGTCCACGTCAGAAAGAGGACCGAAGCAATTGAGAGAGCCGGTATGATTCGAACCAGGACATATTGGATGCCGTCGAGCGAATCCCTGATGAGTTGGATGGTATCCGTCGGTACTCCCATGCCCTCATAAAGTTCAACCGTTGCCTCGAGATTCGTCCTCACATAGGCCGATACCAACGTATCGATTCCGGCGGCCGTTGATACGCTGTGGAGAATCAGGACACCCGATCCTATGACGAGTACTGCGGCACAGGTCAACGCCACCGTTTTTTCAATCGCCAGATTACGGCCGAACATTTCGCACAAAATAAAACCGATAAGAACCAATTCGAAAAAATAGAGCAGATCGATGGACGCACCGCCGAATATCGGGACCAGGGTCAGCAATGCGATCGCCGGTACCAGCGCGCCGGCTTTTCTACCGAGTTTGGCCCGGTAATATATCGTCGGCAGCGGGATTCCCACTGTGCAGAAAAAACCGAGTATCGGTGATTGAAGCGTTACGACAAACAGCAGACTGGTGATGCCGACGCCGATAGCGATATCTTTCAGTGTATCAGCGTTGCCAATGATCGGCACGGTCCTCTTCTCCGGTGCGGCATTCAGCTGAGGCCAGAGCCGCTATCTAGTCCAGGTTACCGACGTACGGCAACAGGGCGATGGCGCGGGCTCGCTTGATCGCGTTGGTTAGCGTCCTTTGGTGTTTTGCGCAGGCTCCGGATATGCGTCGTGGAATGATCTTTCCCCGTTCAGTGATAAAGTATTTGAGTGTCCGCGGTTCTTTATAGTTTATCTGCAGTTTGGTATCCGCGCAGAAACGGCAGACCTTACGCCTGTTGTAGAATCTTTTCTTGCGTGCACCGCCTCTGCCCTTGCCTCTGGGTCTGAATGCCATTGTCTTAGTCCTCCTTGCTGGTCTCGGTGTCTTCGGTTTCGGATTCGGTTGTTACCGCCTGATCGGGTTCAGCTGGTTCTTTGGCCTCGGTTTCAACCGTATCGGCAGGAGGTTTATCTGCAGCGGCATCTTTTTCTTCAACTTTTTTGGCTTCTTCAGCTTTTTCGGCCGCGGTCTTGTTTTTTTCGCTTTCGGCGCGGGCGATATCTTCCTTTAGCTGGTCAACGTCTGCATTTTCATCCAGCAATACTGTTAAGTACTTCATCACGCGGTCATCGATTCGGAAAAAGCGCTCAATTTCATCCACAATGATACCGGTGCCGCAATAATCGATGCGCGTATAGTGACCGCGAGGTTTTTTCTTGATTTCATAAGCGAGTTTGCGGGTTCCCCATTCGTCGAACAACACCAGAAAGCCGTTGCCTTGGGCGATGGTGTCTGAAATGCGGTCGAACACGGGGGCACGTTCCTCCTCGGAAATGTCCGGGTCCAGAATGACAATCGTCTCGTACCGTCGCATGATCTTTCTCCTCCTTGTGGCTTTTAAGCCCCGATCCTTGATCGGAGCAAGGATGGTTCGGCAGTGGACCGCCGAACAAAAAGTAACCCAAATAACATTGTAATCTAACCAATGTCAAGAAATTATCAGATTAATACGTTGATATCAAAAACCGACCGCATTGAGTGACAATATGCGGTCGGTTCAGTTAACGAATCCGGTGAGTTAGTTTCTATTCAAAAATGGTCCATTTATTCGCTGGCTGGTATTCTCCGCATGTAACCGAATTTACCGCAAGAAAAATCCGTCTCACCGCAAACGTTTATGCGGCTATCGCCAGCGACAGAAATCTCATTATTGAATTGGCGTTTCAATAAGTGTCCATATCCCTTTGTGGATGGGCACTGGAGAGAAATCGGGTGCAATGGTTCGGTTATTGGCGTTTGCTACCTGCGCCGGGGCACCCTGACTTGGCGGCACTGCCTTTTCGGACGCAGTCACTCTGACCCCCGGCCTTACTTGCGCTGCTTTTTCGTACGCAGGCGCTCTTGCAACCTGACTTGGCAGTGTCGTTTCCCTTGGTACAGGCACTGCGGCAACCCGAGGACTGGCTACTGTTTTTAACAAAATTTTCAACATCCTTGTCGTAGTAGACAGTGTTGGCCAGAAGGCGTGCATTGTTGAACCAGTCCTGATACTGCTGCTGCCGCTGCTGTTCATTTGATAATCCGGAAAGGACTTTTTCCTCGACGTAAGTGTTGATGGTTACCCTATTTTTAAACTTTTTGAGAAAGTAGTCATAATCGAGGCCTGATTCGACGATGGTGCGTTTGAATTCGTCGGGAGTCACCGACCGCTGATTCAGAAACTCATCGAAGGCGTTTTTGAGGGTGTCGGTGTCGAGTTTGTAATCGGTTTTGCGGATTTCATTCAATTGCACGCCTTCATCGATCAAACGCAGAGCCACTTGTGATTGGAGGCCGTCGAGCAAGGCGTTTCCGCGGTCACCCTTGAATACATCTTTACCGTATACCCTTTCATAACGTTTACGGGCATGATTCATCTCCGTGTCGTAATCGGAGCGTAAAATGTCCAAGTCGCCCACACGGGCGATATAGCGTTTGGATTTAGATGCCCCTAACCGAAAGTCATCAGCGATTTCTTTCGCGGTCTGGACCTGCTTCAGGGTTGCCGGATAACCGGCGCCGGTGATGGCAGCCGCGATGCGTTCGGTATCCTTAAGTCTCTCGCTGTCGTATCTGACCTCGACCTGACCATTGGCCAGATCGACGCGCACATCGCCAATTCCTTCAAGGCCTGCCAGGCTGGATTTAATCTGCGCAATGCAGCCGGAACAGGTCATTCCCTGAACTGAAAGAATGGCCCGGGACTGGCTGGCCACTGGCGCTTTGGTCTCAGCGGATTCATCCTGGGGTGCGGCTATATCCGACTTAGCCTCAGTTTCGCCAGCTTTGAGGGTGTCCGGTCGGCTGGTATCACCTGGTTTTGTCGTAGCGAACAGAGCGGCCAAAAGGCCAAGGGACAGTGCGACAACGCCGATCTGAAGGTATCGATTCAACATATTGGTATGACTCCTTTAACAAATGGGGGTGCATAAAAAATTGCGGATGAATAAATATTCGCCACCCGAGGTAACCGGTATCCGAACCAACGGGGTCGCCGCCCGCCGTTTTTTTCGGGTCGGCTGAATAAAGGTTGGCTAGCGCTTATGGCTCCAGGAAGCCATTTTGTCAAGATAAAAATACCACGATGTGGCAATCAAGGCAAGGGGCGACACGGAGATGATGCGTTTGATGCTGTCGATATCACACGCTAAATTATTTGAGGGGTATCAGGGAGTTTTTCCCGCAAATGCTGCACCAGAGCGGAGGAAATGATCAGCAGCGCAAGCGGGTCCTGCCGCGGCGGGATCTGAATGCATTCGACAGCCTTGGGAAAGAACAACGGAAAACCTGGCTGTTAGATGGGGATCATAAATAGTGAAGTATGTTTAACAGGTCTATATTATTATGAAAACTGTAATTTCCTTAGGTTGCCTTATGCATGAGTTTGCGCGCTGAAGTCGCTGATCATTCCCTCCGCTTGCAGTTGATGAAAACTCCCCGAGGGCTCAGTTAGAACACATCTCAAAAAAGTCTTTTCGCCCGATATCGGCGTTGAGCCCTCGTCTCAAGTCCTCGACATACTTGAGTATGCCTGCGGGTTGCGACCCACAAATAAGAATCGATCAGGCGGGGAATCCCGCACAGCAGGGATCCTCGGCCTCGCCTTGATCTCGAACGAAAATCCTAATTTTGAGATAACTTCTAACCATGGGTTTTGCCTATTATACTCCCCCAATTTATTACCGGTTGAATAATGTCAACCGGTGCATATATTACTTAATATTTAAGCCACCAATATTCCTAACAATCACATTCTCTCATCGGTCATGAATCAGATTTAAATGCCAATAAATGGCCATGAGGCAAGGAGGATGACATGTCTCTCAAAACGTATTTTGAAAACACGGAAGGGTTTGGCGTTCTGGCGACGGCAGATGGAGACGGAATAGTGGATGCAGCGGTTTATGCACGACCACACTTCATGGACGATGGAACGATTGCCATGATCATGCGCGATCGGCTGACGCATCACAATCTGCAGTCCAATCCCCATGCGACCTACCTCTTCCGCGAAAAGAAACCAGGCTATAAGGGGGTAAGGCTTTTTCTTACAAAGACACGTGAAGAAAAGGAGGGTGAGCTCATGCAATCTCTGCGCAGACGGCAGTATATCGATGAAAGGGATGAGACCAAGTACCTGGTCTTTTTTTCGGTAGATAAGGAATTGCCTTTGATAGGCGCCGGTAAATAGTCCCTAAACTGATTGGTTCTCGGTTCAAGTTTCAACGTTCAAGGTTGAGGGATGAAAGCAATTTGAGGTGTCAGGTGTCAGCTGTTTAAATTTCAAATAATAAAAAACACATATCAACTAAATCACAATGTTCGAAATTCGAGATTCCAAACTATTGGTTTTTTTATCTTATTTGAGATTTGGAAATAGTAATTTGGGATTTATTTGTATTTTAGTGCTTGTATTTTGGTTTTTGGCATTATCCGGGCGGGGAAACCGATAAACCCCCGTTTTGAATTTTTCGTCCAATCCCGCAGTACTCGGAGTCCATTAAATGGCCAAGACAGATGATATTCGCCGGCAGATAACGGACCTCTGTTCATCACAAAAACTGGCTGTTTTATGCACTCACAGGAAGAGCCAGCCTTATGCCAGTCTGGTTGCTTTCGTCACGTCCGATGATTTGCGGTATCTCTACTTCATAACACCCAAAACCACACGCAAGTTTACGAACCTTGAAGCCAACCCACAGGTTTCCGTTATGGTCAACAGCAGTCAAAATCAGGACACCGATTTTCATCGCGCAATGGCCGTTACTATTATCGGTAGTGCAGCGGAAGTATTCGGGCGTGAGCGAGAGGGCCCTATCAAACGCTATCTTGAAATGCACCCCTACTTGGAGGATTTTGCCAAATCGCCCACCTGCGCCCTGGTCCAGGTAAAAGTAAAATCCTTCTTTCTTGTGAAAAATTTTCAACATGTGATGGAGCTGCACATACACGAATGAGATTGGTCTTACCAGCCAGCGAAATCGGTCATCGCCATCGTCGGAAGGTTGGCGGTAAAGCGCTCGCTTTATCCCGAACTGCTTAAATACGGAATAACGATTCCGGATACACTGTGTGTCACCGGCGATGCGTATCAGGCCTATGTGTCGCAAACCGGTCTGCGAGAACGCATTGCCCTTGAACTGCATCGCAAAGAGTTCAGCCAAATGCGCTGGGAAGAAATTTGGGATTGTGCCACACGGATTCGGAATCTGTTTCTGCGTAAACCGATCCCGTCTCCCGTAGCGTCCAATCTCGGATCGGCTGTGTCCTCTTGTTTTAGCGGCAAAGCCGTCGCGGTGCGATCTTCGGCCCTCGACGAAGACGGCACCGCAGCATCATTCGCCGGACTGCACGAATCCTTCGTCAATATTCGTGGGTATGAATCAATTCTGGAACACATTCGCCTCGTGTGGGCATCTTTGTGGTCGGATGCCGCCCTGCTATATCGACAGGAGATCGGTTTGAGCGTTGAAAAAAGCGCTATGGCTGTCGTTGTCCAAGAGGTTATCGCCGGGGAGCGTTCCGGCGTTGCATTTACCAGAAATCCCAATGCGCCCTCCCAGGGGGTCATCGAGTCAGTTCACGGTTTGAACCAGGGACTTGTCGACGGAATTGTCGAACCGGACCGCTGGATATTGGACCGCCGGACGCGTGAAATATTATCCCACACCCCTGCGCAGCGGAAGTATTGGATGGTTCCGGGCAAAGACGGCGTTCACAAGGCGTCTTTGCCACTCGACGTCTCGCAACATCCGCCGCTCAGGCAAAAAGAAGTCCAGACCGTATTCGATACCGCGATGCAGGCGGAAGAATTTTTCGACGCTCCGCAGGATGTCGAATGGACAATCAAGGATGACGTCACTTATTTACTGCAGTCCCGCGCAGTCACGACACTGCAAATCCGAAGATGGCGATGACAACCGCGGCTGGTACTTGAGCCTCCACAGATCCTTCGACAACCTGAAAGTCTTGCGTCAACGGATCGAAACAGAGTTCATCCCGGCCATGATTCGCGCGGCCGACCACCTGTCAAAATTGGATTTGGACGCACTCTCCGACCAGGATCTGGCCGAAGAAATAAAACGGCGTTGGGAGATCAACCACAAATGGGTCAACATTTATTGGGAAGAATTCATTCCCTTCGCCCACGGCATTCGTCTTTTTGGCCAGTACTATAACGATGCCGTTCGCCCCGATGATCCCTATGAATTCATCGACTTGCTGTCAGACACTCAAATGGTCAGCGTAAAACGTAACCAGATGCTTGAAGAACTGGCTGATATTATCCGCAACGATCCCGGACTATCGGAAAGGCTGAGAGGCAGCGGTCAGGTCGACGAGACATCATTATTCAACCGGAAGGTTGAGCGTTTCATCCGGGAATACGGCGATTTATCATGTTCCGTTACGGGTGGAACTCAGTGCCTCCAGGAAAAGGAACCACTGATTAACATACTGCTTGAAATGGCGGCGCATCCGTCGCTGTCGACGGCTCACAGACGATCGCAGCACACCGACAAGCTGAAAGAGGCGTTTTTCCGCCGATTCGATGAGGGGCAACGAGTACAAGCGGCCGAAGTGCTCGATCTTGCCCGGGCCAGTTATCAGCTGCGGGATGACGACAATATCTATCTTGGCCGAATCGAATCCCAGCTTCTGACAGCAATTCAAGCGGCTCGCCATCGCCTCTCAGATCTAAAGCAGGAAAAACGCCCTGCCGGCGATGCGCAAATTTTAGCAGATGTTCTGGCCGACTTGGATCATCCCCTCTCACCGAAAACGACAGATGGTGAAAGTGCCGGTCACCCATTGGAAATCAAACCCAGGCAACTCATCGGCCAGCCGGCCGGGCCGGGTATCGCCAGAGGCAGAGCACGCGTGATTCGGGAGCATTCGGATCTGACTGAATTCCAGCACGGCGATATTTTGGTTTGTGATGCGGTGGACCCGAACATGACCTTCGTCGTTCCGTTAGCTGCTGCGGTGGTGGAAAGAAGAGGCGGCATGCTGATTCACGGAGCGATTATCGCGCGGGAATACGGTCTGCCGTGCGTTACCGGTATACCGGATGCCACAACCCTTGTCCGAACCGGAGACGCGGTCACGGTGGACGGTTATCTGGGGATCGTCACCATCGGTTCGGGTGAAATATAGAAAAAATTTCGATTTCGTCGTTAGCCCGAAAATCTCAAGAAATATACGGGTCGAGTTTCAAAGACCGAGGAGGATTTCCAGTATGACGAAAAAAGAACCTATTCTTGTCACCGGTGCGACAGGCTATGTCGGCGGAAGGTTGATTCCGGCCTTGCTCGAGGCGGGGTATCGCGTGCGCGCCATGGGCAGAAACGTGGAAAAGTTGGGTTGTCGACCCTGGGCGCCTCATGAACGGGTCGAATTGATTCAGGGGGATGTTTTGGATCTCGAATCCCTCATTGAGGCTGCCAAGGGGTGTTGGGCGGCGTACTATCTTGTCCACTCAATGATTGCCCAGAAAGACAAGTTTGTCGAAGCTGATCGTCAGGCGGCTCACAATATGGTTAGGGCTTCAGCCGCGGCCGGTATTGAGCGGATATTATACCTGGGCGGTCTGGCGGAGGCAAAGCAGGGTGCCTTGAGCAAGCACCTTATGTCGCGCATTGAAGTCGCCACAATTCTCCAGTCAGGATCGGTACCGACAACTGATTTGCGGGCGCCGATGATATTGGGGTCTGGCAGTGCGTCGTTCGAAATATTGAGGTATCTCGTGGAACGGCTGCCGGTGATGATAACGCCGCGGTGGGTTCAATCACTCAACCAGCCCATTGCCATTCGCAACGTGATCCGGTACCTGGTCGAATGTCTCGCCCATGACGAAACCACGGGTCAAACGTACGACATCGGTGGCCCGGACGTCCTCACCTATCGCGACCTCCTGGACATCTATGCCGAGGAGGCGGGGCTTCGAAAACGCCTTATCCTGCCAGTTCCCGTGTTGACGCCGACGCTGAGCGCCTACTGGATCAATTTCATCAGTCCTGTGCCGACCTCAATCGCACTGCCGTTGACCGAGGGGCTGACCAGCGAGGCTGTTTGCACTGAGAATCGGATTCATTCCATTATTCCTCAAAAGCTGCTCAGCTGCCGAGCAGCGATTCGCACATCGCTGGACAAAGTGAAACAGGAACAGGTTGATACCTGCTGGATGGATGCCGGTGCCATGCTTGAACCCGAGTGGGCCCATTGCGGGGATGCACAGTGGGCCGGCGGCACGATAATGAAATGCGGCTATCGGGTGCACATCCGGGCGACTGCCGAAGAAATCTGGGAACCGATCAAAAGGATCGGCGGGAAAACCGGATGGTATCATCTGGATTACCTCTGGCGTCTGCGCGGCTTGATCGATCGCCTTGCCGGGGGTGTCGGTTTGAGAAGAGGGCGTCGCCACCCATCGGATCTCATGGTAGGCGATGCGCTGGATTTCTGGCGGGTTCTGAAAGTCGATCCGCCGCAACGACTGATGCTTCTGGCCGAAATGAAAACCCCGGGTGAGGCCTTGCTGGAGTTTCGGGTGACACCATTAGGGGACAAGCAAACGGAGTTGCAGATGCTGTCACGGTTTTTACCGCAGGGGTTGAGTGGCAACCTGTACTGGTATTTTCTGTATCCGTTTCATGAATGGGTTTTTTACGGCATGCTTAAATCGATTGCCAAATCTATTAAAAGACCGATTGCAAGCGGTCCGGAACGATTTACCCCTCGGCTGACGGCATCTTGTGCTCTGCCTCCGACTTAGTGTCCATCAACCTTTCGTGGACGGACACTACTTAGGCGATAAAGTCTCCCGGTGATGCCGATTGATAAATCTTTATAGTGGCAACACAACAGCATCTTTATTGATCGATCGTGACCAATCGTAAAAAGTTGAGGTTACGCGACATGCCACGTCAGAAAATTCTCCGCCTGGTTCTTGGCGATCAGCTCCATGAAAATCACTCCTGGTTTAAAAAAGTCGACCGGGATGTCACCTACCTTATAATGGAGATCCGGCAGGAAACAGACTATGTCAAACACCACATTCAAAAAGTGGCTGCTTTTTTTGCGGCCATGCGCGCCTTTGAGGAAAGGCTCCGCCAGCTCGGACATCGGGCCGTTTATTTGAAACTTGACGATCGGGAAAATCGCCAAACCATTGAAAAAAACGTCATCGATCTCATCAGTCGTAAAAATTTTACGCGGTTTGAATATCTTCTGCCTGACGAGTACCGACTGGATGTTCAACTGCGGAGGTTGGACAAAGAGCTGCCGGTGCCCGTTGTGGCGGTCGATACGGAACATTTTTTGACCGAACGACATGAATTGGAGCATTTTTTCAAAGGCAAAAAACGCTACCTGATGGAATCATTCTACCGCCGGATGCGGAAGCGCCACGGTATCATGATGGATGGGGCCAGGCCCGCCGGTGGGAAGTGGAACTACGATCAGAAAAACCGCCAGGCATATGATCACAAAATACCGATCCCTCAACCGCTGATGTTCAACAATGATGTCGTCGCTATCTGTCGAACGGTCCGCAGATCAGGGGTAAAAACAATCGGACAGGTTGAGCCTGAAAGCCTCATATGGCCTATTAACCGCGACCAGTCGCTCGACCTGCTCAAGGCTTTTGTCAAGGACGGCCTTCCGGCCTTCGGCACGTATCAGGATGCCATGACCGTCGCCAACTGGCATCTGTTTCACGCGCGGTTGTCGTTTGCACTGAATTCGAAAATGCTGCATCCGCTCGAGGTCATCGAGGCTGCAGTCCATACCTGGGAGGATAAGAAATCCAATATCGCGATTCAGCAGATCGAAGGATTTGTGCGCCAGGTTCTCGGCTGGCGCGAATTCATGCGGGGAGTGTACTGGGCTCAGATGCCGGGCATGGACAGAATGAATTATTTCAACCATACGGCGGATCTGCCCGATTGCTACTGGACCGGAGAGACCCGCATGGCGTGCATGCAAGCGGCTGTCGGCCAGTCACTCAAACACGCTTATGCCCATCACATTCAACGCTTGATGGTGACCGGGAATTTCGCTTTGCTGGCAGGGGTCCATCCGGATGCGGTCGACCAATGGTATCTGGGCGTGTATATCGATGCGGTTCAGTGGGTGGAACTTCCCAATACCCGGGCAATGAGCCAATTTGCCGACGGTGGTCTCGTCGCCACCAAGCCGTATATTTCGTCGGCAAACTACATTCACAAAATGAGCGATTATTGCGATTTATGTGCATATGATTGGAAAAAACGGCATGGACATATGGCCTGTCCATTCAACAGTTTGTACTGGGCGTTTTTCGAACGCCATCGCCAGCGTCTTCTGAAAAATCCGCGGGTAGGCATGATGTACCGGGTATGGGATCGTATAGAAGAAAAAGAGAAGAAACAGATCCTGAAGCAGGCCGAAGAGTATCGAAAAGATGTGAACTTTCTTTAGCGTGCGGTGGTGGTCGCTTCAGGTCGGCGATGCAGTGTTACGCGGTTATATCATGGTTCGCTTCGCGTGTATGCGCGCCATTTTTTGTAAACCGTGCGCCCTGTCCGACAGCCTGTTGAGGGGCTTCAATCCCCTCGTCTCACGTTCATGGCTGAGTCGTTGCTCGCAAACCGGAAAAAATCTCTGACGGTTTGCAGATATTCTTCACCACCCACCGCTGCCGTGTTGTTGTGGCCGCCGCCGAGAATCAGTTTAATTCTTTTCTCAGAAGCGGTACGTTCGAATAACTCCCGGGTCATGGAATAGGGGACGCGCTCATCGCTGGTGCCATGGATAAAGAGAACCGGTACTTCCAAACGGCCGACTTTGTTGACACTGTCGAAACGGTGCTTGATAATGATGTCGAGGGGCAGTATGCGATACTGGGAGTGCAAACGGGCCATTTCCGCAATCGATGTAAATGTGCCCTCAACGATGACCCCGCCGGCATCCGGATGGGTCAACGCCAGTTGGATGGCCACCGCCCCGCCGAGCGAATGACCGTATATGAATACAGATGACGGCTCGAATTTTCTGTCTGTTACCAGGTAGTCCCAGGCTGTTTCTGCATCAACATACACGCTTTCCTCGGAAGGAGAGATACCGTCGCTCTTGCCATATCCGCGGTAGGACAGTAGAAAAACGGAAAACCCCAAGTTGTGAAAGCGCTGGGCATGGTCGATATTGGCGCCGATATTCAGGGCGCTCCCATGCAGATACAAAAGAACCCTTCGGCCGGGTCTGTCAGCAGCCGGCATGAACCACGCATGCAAGTTCTCATTGGAAACCGGATCCTCATTAACCGCTACGTATATCTCTTCGAATGGTAAGTGATAATCTGCCGGCGTGCTGGTAATGATGCGCTGCGGCATAAAAATAAATCGCTCCTGCCGTTTCCAGATATATGCGCAGGCCGTCAGGTAGAGTACGAAGCACGTTATGGCGAGGAGGAGCCCCGTCTTTATAATTGTCGAGCGTTTTATTGTCATTACAACACTGTTTTCAAGGGTTGGCGCATGCCCGCTCGGTAGGTATTTTATTTGAGTAGCCACTTGGCAATCTGAATATTGGCCGACGCGACGACAGCGCACAGAAAGATGCCCCACAAAATGTCGCGGTGATGAATAACGCGACCTCAGCAGATAGAGCGCCAAAAATTTTTTGTTTCCTTTGGATCCGCCGATTCACCGTTCATATATAAATGCAGTATTAATCTGCGAATGAACCCGCCCGACGTCAATGGGCCAGCCGGCATTTGCCGCCTTGCGAAATGCGGTTAAATATGTTTTTAAGGACAATTGGAACCTTGCTAAATATGACAGCACGGAGGTGATAATGACGGACAAAAAAATGAAAATCATGACGGAAAGACCGCTCAATGCCGAAACACCGATAGAAAGTCTGCGCACCTGGACCACCGACAATGCGGTCTTTTTCAAGCGCAACCAAGGGCAGTTCACGGACAGCCCTGTGGCGCTGTCAGACTGGACGCTGTCCCTCGACGGGTTGGTGCAAAATGAGCTGACGTTGTCTTTTGCGGATATTCGCCGCCTGCCGAAGGTCGAATTGGCCGATACCCTGGAGTGCTCCGGAAACGGCCGGTCCCTGCTCAAGGACAAAGCCTCCGGTAATCCCTGGACGATCGGTGGGGTCGGCAACGCCATCTGGGGCGGTGTCTGGCTCAAGGAGTTGCTCGCAAAGGCGGGGCTAAAAGATAATGCCAAGCACGTCAGCTTCGAAGGATTCGATCAGCCCCTGGGGTCTGCTGGGATCAAGTTTATCCGCAGCATTCCGCTCGACAAAGCGATCGAATCGACCCTTCTGGCCTATGAAATGAACGGAGAACCCCTGCCCGTTGAACACGGCTATCCTTTACGGGCACTGGCCCTGGGATGGACCGGTGCCAATTGCGTCAAGTGGCTCAAGCGGATCACGGTCCTCGAACGCCCCTATGAAGGGTTTTTCATGGACAAAGTCTATCGCGCTTTTCAGAAGGGTGAAGACCCCAAAAGCGGAACCATTGTCAGGAACATCGGCATCAAATCGATCATCGTTGAACCGGAAAAAAATGAGATGCTTCCCATCGGTGTCGTTCCCATTCGGGGGTCAGCCTACGCCGGTGAAGCGGGGATCAAGCAGGTCGAGGTCTCGGTCGATGACGGTTCAACCTGGCATAAGGCCCGGCTCATCGGTCCCAACGAAGACTATGCCTGGCGGCATTGGGAGTATTTGTGGGATGTTCGCCAGCCAGGAGATTACACAATCATGGCGCGTGCGACGAATACAAACAGTCAATGTCAACCCGAAACAGCCCGTTGGAATGTCCTGGGCTATGGTAACAACGGCATCCGCGAGCATGCGATCGCTGTAAATATAGCCAAAAGTCAAAGTTGAATCTTCGCTACTTTTTTGAGCAAAGCATAGATCCCGTTGCCGGGTCAGCGGAGAATGACGTCAGATCAGCACCTACCGAAGTTAAACCATTTCACAATGGAGCGATTGTATTTCAATGCATAGAGACAAAATTACTGTACCGAAAAATTTTATCGTTGTGGGTGGTAGCTCGGGAATCGGCTTCGCGCTCACCCGCAGGCTGGTCGATGATGGCCACCAAGTGACCGTTTTGTCGCGCGCTCCCGGGCATTTGACCGAACTGCCCGGAGTCCGTCACGTCCCCTTCGATGTCACCAATGACGATTTCCCATCCGAAGCGCTGCCCGATCAGCTCAATGGATTGGCGTATTGCCCCGGAAGCATCCGACTGCGGCCTTTCGCGCGATTGACGGTCGATGATTTTCTGGAAGATTACCGCATCAACCTTTTGGGAGCGGTGACGGCGATCAAAGGCTGTTTAAGCTTGCTGAAAAAGGCCGAACAGTCGGCGGCGATCGTATTGTTCAGCACCGTGGCCGTTAGGACCGGCATGCCGTTTCATGCGTCGATAGCGAGTGCTAAGGGGGCGGTGGAAGGGTTGACACGCTCACTGGCCGCGGAACTCGCGCCGCGAATTCGTGTCAATGCGGTGGCGCCTTCGTTGACCGACACGCCGCTTGCCAAAGTTTTGCTGGCTGACGACGCCAAGCGGACCGCAGCGGCCGACCGCCATCCCCTCAAGCGGACCGGCACTGCCCACGAACTCGCCGGCATCGCTCACTTTTTGCTGAGTGATTCGGGATCCTGGATGACCGGCCAGATTATCTCCGTTGACGGCGGCATGGGCGCTGTGCGTACGTTTAAATAGTGCCTCGCCATCCTAAGAACGGTTGGAGGCACTTTTCGCCAATTTTATCGAGGTGGCTGCGGGCGGCGCTTTTAATTCCCGCCTGAGCGACGAGTCAAGGCCCCCGACGAAAGAAAACGTCAGCATTTGAGGTCCTCAAGAACGGTTTCGGCCGAGCGGCGTCCCGAAAGCATCGCCCACTGGATGCCGGGCAGACTGTCGTATTCACCGCAAACGTAAACGCCGGGTTTAACTACCGGTTGAGGCACGTTCGGGTCTCTTGTCGGTGGCAGCTGGCTCGGTAGCGCATGTCGTATGCGGTAGGTTTTCAAATGTTGCCAATGCCGGACCATCGGTCCGAACCATTCGGACAACTGGGCACGAACCGGTCGTTCTAAACCGGCAGCGTCACCGGGCGGCAGCCCCAATACCACAACGGAGACTAGGTGCCTCTTCTCCGGTGCGTAAGCAGGTGAGACCATACTGGGAAAAGCAACATTATTTATCGGTCCTTTTCCGTCGCCGTTGATAACGAGGAAAGGATCCTTAATGGGCAGCTGCTTGGTAGCAAAGTAAAGACAGGTTTCGCTGACAGAGTGGTTGGAAACGGATCTGCCCAGCAGACGTTCAACTTCCGGCCCTTCCGTCGCCAGGATAATCGCTCGTGTACGCCACACGTAACCGTTTTCCAGTACAACCCTTCCATGCTCCACCTGATCTACACGCACACCGGTTTGGATTCGTTCCGGCGGTATCGCCCGGGACAATTGCCGGGGAATTTCTTCCATCCCGTTTTCCGGCAAAGCGGCATCACCCGTGGCAAACATTCGAAACACATATTGAAACACCCGGCTGGAGGCCCGAATCTGAGGATCCAGACAAACACCGCCAAAAAAGGGAACAAAAAAGGAGCGGATGATCTTTTCGGAAAAACCGCTGGCCTTTAAAAACGCCATGGCGCTTGATTCGGGCTTTCTAAACAGGCTTTCAGGCGATCCATTGCAGACTTTTCGTGCCAGATGCAACATCCGCAAGCGATCCGCAATCGTACCGATAGGTGCCGTCAGCGTTTCCCAAAAATATTTGGGGCATCGGCGAGGGTCTGCCAGAGTGTAAAATCGATTGGCGCGATGAACGACGACACCAGGGGGGAAAGGTTTCAGCTGCAAAGGATATTTATTCAGGATCTGGCGGGCGAGCGGGTAGGCTGTCTGCAAGACCTGAAAACCGCGATCGAGCAAAAAGCCATCGAGGCGGTCCGTCTTCACCCGTCCACCAACGCGCTCCGACGCCTCGACGATGAGAAAGTTCGCGCCGTTATTCTGCAGGTGACGTGCGCAACTCAAACCCGCCAGACCGCCTCCGACGATAATAACGTCTACTATGTCTGTATGCATGAATGATTATGACGACCGTTCATGTAGTGTTTCGAAGTCCATTGAAAGAGGTGTGGGTAACCAGATGAAGGCCATTCAGTCTTATTCCCGAATTATGTTTTTTTGGTCCGTAGGCCGTCCATGATGAGTTGGCAGGTCTTGCTTTCAGGCGCTGCAATCATTCCAATCCCGAGAACCAGGAGGGGTATTGCGAAGATAAAACCCACCACCGGAAGCACGACAAGGCCCACTGTCAACAGCAGCAATGATACAACGATAATAACGATGCCCACGGTCTTGCTTGAAAAGCGTTCATTATCACAATCCGTTTTATTCATAATTTCCTCTCTTTCGGTCTAATGGGTTTGTTCGACCATCTCACTTTGCCGGTTTATTTAACAAAATGAAGTGTTTGTAATTGATTATGCCCTTCTTTTAATGCCCCTCATGCAATCACTGCCGATTGTCTATCGGTTTCGCAAGATTTCGATGATCGAAAGATAAACATGCGCAAGATCCTCACAAGGGGGAAACCCGTCTTTCTTTTGCCAACCTCTTGCAAGATCGTCATCGGCGATGCCTAAACGTTGGCACAACAACCGGGCTTGGTGCCAGGTCGGCAGCCACACCAGCTTTTCGGAGATGGCTGCCACATTGCCCAACAGGCCGATAAAGCGGGGTAGGCTCAAAATAAAATAGATTCGGCCTGGAAAGGGGGAGTCGGGCTGAATGTGCTCATCCGGGTCCCAGACAAAACACCCTACGTGTGGTTTCCACACCAAACCGAGTTCTTTGATCTGCTGCGCCAAACGGCAGATACGCTCGTTAAATGGCATCGGTGGCAGATCCGACTCGGAATCAAAGTGCTGCGGCTTCATGGATGTTAATTCTCCTCACTATTGACGTATGATGGCGTCCACCTCAAAAGTTTCTGCCCGGAGCGCGGACGGGATTCCATTACGAATTCGCCGACAACACGACGTGCATCGAGCGTTTTGGCGCCGCGAATCCGCGCAAACAATCGACGGCAATCATCCGCCGAGAGGCCGCGTGTGACTTTGATACAGAGCAACTCATCCTGAAGATGCGGGTAGGGCATCACATCGGCACGTAATTCTTCTTTGAAAATTATTTTCGAGTATATCAACGCTCTGGCGGCAAGGCGAGATTCCTGGTCTGACTTGGTCATCTCAGGATGAAATATATAAAGCAGCGTCAATTGATCCCCGGGTCCGTAAAGGTGCCCTTTTTGCCCCAATTTTTTCAGGATATCATCGGCCAGGAAGACAGACCGCACCGGCGTTGGCCGAGATGCGTGTCGTTGGAGCAGGCGCGTCAATGAATAGTGCATCACACCAGCCTCGATAAACGCTGAAGTAAAGTTTTCAAGCTCAGAGGACAATGCCTGGGACCTCAATGCGTCCCGCAATCGAAATCGTGCTGCGTCGGTTCGCGCAAAACGTTTCACGGCATCGACGGTCGATTCAAATGATCCGCCTGCGGCGGTCTGGTAGTAAGCTAAAAGCGCACCGGTTGCGTTTCTTTCGGCAAGATATACCGGATACATCAAGGTGTTTTTCCCGATATCTTCGGGTCTGAAACCGTCGGCGAAAAATTCGTGTATTGAAAGCAGGTTCTCCAAATACGGTTCCACTTGAAAAATCTTCTTACCTTCTAACTGAAATTCGCGCAGAGCAGTGCACATGATCTTTGTAAACTGAGGATATTCTGTATCAATCGTCATCAAGTAATCGTCCACCGCCATACGACCCGCGAGCATCCGGCCAAATTCAATTGTTGGGGGCTCTTCCAAAAACAGCGCATCGTGTGTCTGCATGTATTCGGTAATTAGTGGTACCATTTCCGGCCTGTGCAGCGAATACCCAATAGTGATTAATGGCGCGATTTTCATTCTCCGTTTTTTGAAACGGGTTTTATACCGCTTTTCAACAATAAATTCCGGAAGACGGAAGGGCGGCATAAATTGTTGTAGAAAAAACGATCGACTAACGGAATGTTTTTTTGACAACCAATATAAACCGTCTCTGAAAAGATTCCCGAGCCAACTGACCCATTTGATTCGGGATCATTTGGTATTTCTTGATGATCACAGCTCATCAGAATTGCACAGATTGTCCGCGTTTACCGCACTGCGACCACAATTTCTGCAAAAGAATTGCGCCGGCTGGATCAATTTTTTGAACTCTTCTATATGAGAGTAGATGTAGCCTTCTTCTTGCAGCGCGCAAAGGGTCTTTTCTTCTGTATCGCTCATTGGTTTCTCCTTGTGGTTAGAATATAACGAATGTTGATATTATATGGATATCAGCCGACGACATCCTTGCCCACTCAGTCCTCCGGATCTTCGGTAGTTGATGCGAAGCTACCGCAGTCGCCATTTATTGGGCATAAGCAAATTTTTCGATTCTCGTCGGAAATTTACCCTTGGTTCAAATCGTTTAATCATCTGTTTTCTCTTCTTCAAAGAGGTCGCGTATCATTTTTATTCGCTTGCGGTTGACGCCGAAGTCGTAGGACCCCACACGCGAAGCCGATTTCAACTGGATCGTCCCCGTATTCTCATCTATAAGGAATTCGACATCGTCGACAAATTTGAATAATAGAGACACAAACTCCGCATGAATATATTGTTCATCGGAGGTTACGATGTGCGCGTTTTTGAGAGAACCGAGGATCTTCAAAAGCCTTGCGTTCGCTGCTTTTACGCTTCCGAAATACTTTAGTGGCTCGACGAATCGGCCGCCCCCGGTCTGCACGGATGACACACAGTTGAATCTCCGCGTGCAGGAGCTCAGTGTGTAAGTTTTCTTACCTCTCGAATCGGTAACTTGTCTCATTGAAAGTGCTTTTCACCCCTCAGGTAAATTTTGTTCAACCAGTATGAGCTTTTTCGTATCGATTCCCATTCCGCCCGCCCGGGTGACAAGTTCATTGAACAACTGCTGATCCACTACTTTATTCCGGGATAAGATCCAGAAATAGGAACGACTTGGACCCACCACCATTGCATAGCTGTAGGTTTGCTGATCCAAGTCAATGATGTGGTAGCCACCATAAAAAGGCCCAAAAAATGAAACTTTAAGGCTGCCGGTATTTTCATTACCGACAGGTCGCGCCTTTCCTTGTATTGATTTCCACTCATCGGTCTTGACCTTGTAACCTCTGTTGACCACCGTAATGTCGCCTGAATCATTGGCTGTATACGTTGCACTGACGTTGCTCATGTCGCGTTCGAACTTGTGATCCAGGCGCGCGATCTCGTACCATTTCCCAAGATACCGCTCGATTTCGAAATTTTCGACCGGTTTAAATCCATCTGGAATTCCGGTACATCCTATCATTATGGTCATTAGAACCAACGATACCCCCACACATACTCGCACCATCGCAACCTCCTGATTTGCATTGTCATAATAACCTGGTTGAAACCCTATCCCTTTTGCCCCCAAACGGCAAAAACCGGATCGGAGAACCGCAAATCAGGAAAATATTTATCGTCATGTGGCCGGGGTAACCCCCGAATCGAGTAGGTATTCATACCTGTGAAACCTCCTGAGCGCATGAAATACTCCGAGACAAGCCCCATGCGCTCAAAATCGTGCAGTTCTTCCCAGATCTTGACAGCTTTGTGTGGAAACCAGCGGTTTGAAAATGTAACCACAAAATGTCCCTCCGGACGCAGTACTCGTGCAACCTCCCTAAGAATGGATATGGGATCCGTTAAATACTCAACCGACACCGTGTTCAACACCACGTCAAAGGTATTCTTCTCGTAGGGTAGGATCTTGTTGATATTGATATCCTGTACGATGTGTTTGGTTAGTTGTCTGTTTCTTTTTAGCTCCTCTGAGTTCAGTCCCAGCCCGTCAAGGCTTTCCAACCGTATGTTCGGGGGCACGTGTGATTGCCAGCTGCTCATCAGATCCAGCACACGCATGCCATTGGTGAGAAAGCGTCCATAGGTATTTCGCACCATTTCAATGGCGGTATCGTCAATGTGTTGAACAAAACGGGGCCTATCGTAAAATCTGTCATCCGGCCGTTCATCCTTGCGGTCAAAGGCATCTTCAGTGAAATATTCGGTCGCTTGGTTTTGCCATCGCGCCTGCATGCCGGGTCCATCAGTGAGCGTTTCAATCCAGTCGATGCTGGTTCCGCCACGTTCGACTTTCTTTTTCTCCACTTTACCGATCAGGCAGGATAGCTTGGGATTCTTACCCGCAATCGGATGATTGAGATCGACGGTCATATTCCCGTTATTTACACCGACACATCGAAAGGGTTGAATGTTGGCTGTGTAGATGCTGCCGACGTCCTTGAGCCATCCTTGGGGATAAAAGCGCCCAAATTGTGGCTGCTTGGACTTCTGACGTTCCGGCGTATTCTGGAATTGATTCCTTTTAACGGTAAGCAGTTTTTTCGTATCGTATCCGGGAACTGAATCATCGCCATTTAAGGGGACGACAACACGTTCCCCGGTTTCCTTACCCAGAAGCGAATTCAACAATCCCGGCGGAAAATAGTCTCGCCAGATGTTGACATCGCTGGCTTGATAACAATCCGTGTGATAGCCAACATCACTTTTCCATCTTAGGCTGAAGATAATGTCAACCAGACTGTCCATGTCGATTTTTTTCATTGAGATCCTCCTTCTGTTTCCGCTACTGATGAGAACATACGCAACCCATGCCCCCCGCAAAATTTTTGTTTACTTAGTGTCCATCCACGACGTTATGAAGAGCTCTGATAAGTTTCCGATTCAGAAATGTGCAATTTTCTGCAAGTTCAAGAAAATCAAGGAATTGCGCGAAGGCGTACTAATGTAAGCCGCACAAACGATTCTGCCGATTGACGCCGACCTGTCCCGAAGTAGGCGGGGAATTGCGGAAAAGGGCCATTTGTGGACGGAAACTAATTAACAATTCTGCCAAAGAGCTCTTTAATGTTTGAGTATTTTAAATTTAACCACCTGGGTCTGAGGGGCAATAAGAGTGCTATCTGGAGTTTATGGTAGGAAAGAACTATTAGAATGCATCAAAAACTAGAAGTTATTTCAAAATTAGGAATCTCGGATTTGCCTTTGAACCAACATTCTAATATTGAGGCAGCTCGTGGAAGACGGGCTATGAGATCGACATCAAATACGACCTGAGATTTGATTGCTTGTTTGTCAGGCCGAATTTTTGCCGTAGATTTTTTCTGTGAAAATTGACCGTCGTTTCGGCAACGTTGAGAATGTTGGCGATTTCCTTGCTGGTTTTGCCATCCTTGACCAAACTGGCCACATGCATTTCCTGGGGTGTCAACAGGATTTTTGCATTGGTAAACGATTGGAGAAGAGGGGAGATAACATCGTTCAGGTGGTCCTCGACGATTTCCACCAGTGTTTTTTCTTTGGGCTTCAGCCGCGCATTTTTCAATTTTTCGACGTAAGGTAAAACCAGGTCTTTGACATTGGCCAGCACTTTTTTTTCGAGTTCGTCCTTATCTTCCCCTCGCTGTTTCAGAAGGACTTTCAACGCAATGTTGGTTTCCTCCAGGCTTTGTTTTTGTTCGAAAAGCGCTTCCTGACTTTTTTTCAGCGCCTCCTCGGCCAGTTTTAAATTTGTAATCTCCTCGTGGCTGATGACAACGCGGATAGGGCCGCTGCCGGACATTCGGATGGCGCGCATGTAATACCAGTGGGGGCCATCCTCGGAATGGCAGGGGTAATCATAAAGAAACTCTTTTTGGTCACCGCTGATGACAGATCGGATGCCCTTGGCGACCGCAGCGGCGTCATCGGCATCAGACCCCAGGGTTGCCTCACAAACGGCAAGGTAGTTAACCCCTCTGCCGTCATAGGTTTCCGGCATACCGCTACGAATTGCGTATGTCCGCCAGGCCGTATTGGTCTCTAAAATGATACCATGATCGTCGATTATGGCGATGTGTGCGGACATGGAGTTCAATACCGTTCGGGCTAACTCGTCAGAGTGATGCAGCGATCCAGCGCAGTCGCTTTTTTTGCGGGTTCCCACTCTATACCCTCCTCATTGTTGTCTCAGGGCATTGAAGCGTTATCGTGATCTGCTTCGAATGGCTGATCGTGTGAACGCGGAAATTATTCTTACGTGGGGAATTTATTCGTTTTTGAGCTGCTTGTAAAGTTATCTGGATATAAATTCGCCGATTCGTTGATTTTTGTTCGATTTCATGGTTATCTCAATCAAAATTATGGTGAAGGATGCCTGTCTCAAAATGACTGTTGCCAATAAAAGCAATTCGAAATCTCAGATTCTCGTTGCCCTCCTGCGCTGGTTTGACACGGAAGCGGACGCCGACGCCAAGCCCGGAACTGACCAGAAAGAGGTGGATTGGCTGCGGATCATACCACTCCTTTTTCTCCATCTGGGTTGCCTGGCCGTTTTTTGGGTGGGCTGGAGCTGGACAGCGGTCATCGCATCGCTAACCCTATACGTTGTCCGCATATTTGCCATAACCGGTTTTTACCACCGCTATTTCTCACATAAAACATTCAAGACGAATAGAATATGGCAATTTGTCTTCGGCATCCTGGGTAACATGTCTGTTCAACGCGGTCCTTTATGGTGGGCCGCCCATCATCGCCACCACCATCGGTATACCGACCAGGAGCAAGATGTTCACTCCCCCAGTCGCCATGGTTTCTGGTGGAGCCACATCGGCTGGATGACCTCGAAAGCGAATTTTCCCACCCAAATGAAATATGTCAACGACTGGGCGAAATACCCCGAGCTTCGCTGGCTGAACCGTTTCGATACGGTGGTTCCCATTATTCTGGCCATTTCTTTGTACATTTTCGGTGATCTGCTCGATCGTTTTGCCCCTCAACTCGGAACCAACGGTTGGCAGATGGTGGTTTGGGGGTTCTTTATTTCCACCGTCGTCCTGCTGCATGCCACGGTGACAATCAACTCCTTCGACCACATGTACGGGACCCGGCGATATAATACCCCCGATACCAGTCGCAACAACGCTCTCTTATCATTGATAACCCTCGGGGAGGGCTGGCACAACAACCATCATCACTATGCGGTAACCGCCCGCCAGGGATTTTACTGGTGGGAGATCGACATCACGTATTACCTCTTGGTGTTGATGTCCGGGCTCGGCATTATCCGGGATCTTCGCCCTGTTCCAGAGCATATTCTCAATTCTAACCGTTTGGATGTCCGAATTACTGCCAAGACATCGCCCGGCAGCAACTGATAACGAACGGTATTTTAACCTTAGCGCCTTATGTGGTGTCCACATTTAAATGAGGTCGGTAAATGAAGATAGCCGTCATCGGTTCCGGGATTTCTGGAATGACCGCTGCTTATATGTTGAGCGAGGATCATGAGGTCATCCTCTTTGAAGCCAACGATTATATCGGCGGACACACTAACACGGCAGACGTCACGTTAAACGGGCATCAATATCCCGTGGACACGGGGTTTATCGTTTTCAATGCCAAAACCTATCCCAATTTCATCAAGCTGATGAACCGCTTAGATATCCGCTGGCAAAATTCGGTCATGAGTTTTAGCGTTCAGTGCGAAAAGACCGGTCTGGAATTCAGTCCCAGCACACTCAACTCCCTGTTTATTCAGCGCCGGAATCTCTTACGGCCGAATTTTTATCGAATGCTCTGGGACGTATCGCGTTTTAAGAAGGATGCCGAAAAACTGTTGCAGACCAATGATTATGAACTGACACTCTCGGATTATCTGACCCAAAAAGGGTATTCGCAGGGGTTTGTCCAGCATTTCATCATCCCAATGGGGGAGGCGATCTGGTCGGCGGACCCGGTGAAATTCAATCAATTTCCTGTTAGGTATTTTGCTGAATTTTTTAAAAATCACGGGTTCTTGAATGTCAAGGATCAACCCCAGTGGTTGACGATTACGGGCGGTTCACGGCAATACGTTAAACCGCTGACGCAGCCCTACCGAAACCACATTCGTGTTGATTGTCCGGTTACCGCTATTCGTCGTCAGGTGGACGGTGTGGAAGTTCAGCCGGCCAATTCGCCGACTGAGAAATTCGACAACGTTGTGATTGCGACCCATAGCGACCAGGCCCTGGCGCTCCTGGAGGATCCGACGGATGCAGAGAAAAATATTCTCGGCGTCATCCCCTATCAGGAGAATATTGCCGTATTGCATTCTGACGAATCATTGCTTCCCAGCAAGAAGGCGGCATGGGCAGGTTGGAATTATCATATTCCGAAAGAGGATCTCGGCCGTGTGGCCGTCACGTACGACATGAACATATTGCAAAGTATCGGTGCGCCACAGGAATTGTGTGTCTCGCTCAACCTGGCCAAAGCCGTCAATCCCGAAAAGATCTATAAGCAGATGACGTATCATCACCCGGTTTACAATCCGGAAAGCCTGGCCGCCCGGCACAGTCATCGTGAAATCAGTGGCGTCAATCGCACCCACTACTGCGGGGCTTACTGGGGCTATGGGTTCCATGAGGACGGCGTCAAAAGCGCTCTGGAGGTCTGCAAGACGTTTGGAAAAACCCTTTAGCCAGAACGCGTCATACATCCATTTGAGCGCATAGTAAAAAAAATACCGATCTGAATCACATATCTAACGCTAATTAAAGAGATATGAAGAGTTGCTTATACGAAGGGACCATCCGTCATCGGCGCCTCCGGCCGCGGCCGAATAGCTTTAAGTACCGCCTGTTTTTAATGTTTCTCGATCTGTCTGAGATTGAGACCGTCTTCAAACTTCATCCCTTGTGGTCAAATGAGCAGCTGAATGTGGCCTGTTTGCGCCGCAGGGATCATTTCGGGGATCCGAGATTGTCCCTTGACCAGGCCGTTCGGGGCCTGGTTGAAAAGCAGCTCGGCAACCGGCCGCAGGGTCCCATTCGCCTGCTGACCCACCTGCGATACTTCGGTTTTTGTTTTAATCCCGCCAGTTTTTATTACTGCTACAATTCAGCAGATACGTATGTTGAGACCATTGTCGTCGAGATTCACAACACCCCCTGGGGAGAGCGCCATTGCTACGTTTTGGGGCAAGAGCAGAACGAGCATCCCCTCAAGAATTGGCGACGTCATCGCTTTGCCAAAGAGTTTCACGTTTCACCCTTTATCCACATGAACATCGATTACGATTGGCGATTTTGTGAGCCGGGTGATGTCATTCGGGTCCACATGATCGATTTCGAGTGCGGACAACGATTGTTCGATGCCAGTCTCGCGCTTAAACGCTGTGCTATCAATCGCCAGGCCATGAGCCGGGTGTTGATGAAATACCCTTTGATGACCCTCAAGGTGACATCCATGATCTACTGGCAGGCGCTGCGGTTGATGATAAAAAAAACGCCTTTTTATACACATCCGAAGAAGCAGTAATGTCCTTCTTAAGAATAAACAGCAGTTTTAGATTGCTTTTCAAAAATTAATTCCGAAATATCAAAGGATGGTACCAGTGGTTGAAGAAAGAATTGTTCGAATAACGGAACGTTTTTTTGACAACCACTCTATAATGCGCCGAACAGGTTATTTATAACGACAAAAAAAATAATTGATTGGTGATTGTTTTCAAACAATCAGTGACCATTATTTTATTAAGCCTGCTCTCTGATCGGAAAACGTGTTCCGCCCCCAAAATATCAGGCTACCAAAGACAGCTGGAGATTGTTGCATGACGGAATCGATTATTCCAAACGAATTACCCGCACTTATAACGCCCAAGGAACGGGCGATCGACAGAGTCAGTCGCCAGATTTTCTTGGCAATGCTGAAAAAGATTCGCAAAGGACAAATTACCCTTATCGAAAACGATCAAGAGTATCACTTCGGTAATCGTTCCCAAACCGCTGAATTAGGTGCCAGAATCCGTGTGCGGCACCCCCGCTTTTATACCCGCACGGTTTTCGGCGGCAGCATCGGTGCGGCTGAAGCCTATATGGCCGGGTTGTGGTCACCTGACGATCTGACAACCACTATTCGAATCGTGATCCTCAATCAGCAGGTATTCGAAGGTTTGGACAAAGGCTGGTCACGCGTGATGGCGCCACTGCACACAATTTACCATATGCTGAATAAGAATACTCGCGCGGGCAGCCGCCAGAACATCGTTGCCCACTACGACCTTGGCAACGAGTTTTATGCGCTGTTCTTAGATGAAACGATGACGTATTCCTCCGGGATATTCGAGCACCCTGAGAGCACCCTTAAAGAGGCTTCGGTAGCAAAATATGATCGGATTTGCCGCAAGCTGAAGCTCCGACCGGGAGACAGTGTCGTTGAAATCGGCACCGGCTGGGGGGGATTTGCGGTCCATGCAGCTCTTAAATACGGAGTTGAAGTAACCACAACCACCATATCCGACCGGCAATATCAATATGCAAAGGCGCGCTTTAAAAAAGCCGGCATTGATAACCGGGTTCAATTGTTGAAAAAAGATTACCGAGACCTGGATGGTCGTTTTGACAAACTCGTGTCCATTGAGATGATCGAGGCCGTCGGCCACCAATACTTGCCCGTTTTTTTCAAGCACTGCAGCCGTTTGCTCAAAGAAGACGGAATGATGGCTCTTCAAGCCATAACCATTGCCGACCAGTTTTTTGACCGCCACAAGCGGTCGGTGGATTTCATTAAGCGGTATATTTTCCCTGGCAGCTGCATCCCGTCCGTTACGGCCATCAGCAATGCGATCACCCGCGGCACGGACCTGCGGCTCGTTCACCTCGAAGACATTACCATGCACTACTCGCGAACATTAAGGGAATGGCGCAAGCGGTTTTTCAAAAAAATCGATAGGGTTCGAACGATGGGATTTCCCGAGCAATTTACACGTATGTGGGAATTCTATCTTTGCTACTGCGAGGCAGGTTTCACCGAGAGATATATCGGTGATGTTCAAATGCTATTTACAAAATCGATGTTCCGGCAGGATGTTTACCCGACGTGAGCGGAAGCCGAAAGCCCGGCTTCCGCTCACGCAATTGTTTAGAAGTAGTTTTATAGTGGTTGTAGAAAAAAACGTTCCGTTATTCGAACGTTTTTTTCTACAACCACTTCTATGCAAAATTGAGTATCATGCTGCCGGATGGTAAAAAGGTTTTGTAGGTGAGACCGGCCTCTCTGGCCACGTATCCGGGAACGACAACGCCGGATTCGAACTGGGCATAGTCGATAAACGTCCGGCCGTCGATGCGAACCTTCATTCCCTCGGTCGATTTTTTTAGGGGCACCACGGCGCAGACGTTGCGAAACTTCTTTCCTATCTCAGGCCGCCCCAACTGGTCGGCTTTCCTGCCGATATCAACCTCGAGATAGTTTCGTGCACCTTCGCCAATACTATCCCCGAATTCTTCACCAATTTTTACGAGTATATCATCTATATCTCTATTCATTTGCTTTTACCTCCCAATGTGTTTGCGAACGACCCGAATCAAGTTGTATCAATCCACAAATGGCTTCATTCGGCCCCGGGCGGGGCTCTCGCTTTCTGTCGATCTCGGCGTTGCCCCTTTCACCTGAGGTCGCCAGATCACTGCAGCCTTACCCGGAACCGAAATCTAATTTTTGTGGGGGGACACGCACAAATAACAAAACGCCTACAAGGCTCGTTGAATCAGCCGATCCTCATTAGCCATCGTATCGCCTGCGCGAGCAAGAAAACCGCTGCCAGGCCGCCGGCCCAGAGAACCAAAAACCACGCCCATTGCCGGCGCTTTTCAGTAAGCTGCTTCATCACTCGTTTTGCCTTTGAAGACATAATAACAGTAACCGGTGTAACCGAGTACCAAGGGCAGCATGATGACCGTACCGACCAGCATTAGGGATTGGGACTCCGGTGCCGCCGCTGCCTGCCAGATCGTTATCTCGTAAGGGACGATCCACGGCCACAGACTGATTCCCAGACCGATATAGTTCAATACGAAAAGCCCAATGCTCAGCAAGAACGGGCGGTATTCTCTTTTCGAGTGAAGATCATGCCACAGGAGAATGACCAAAACGATCGACAGGACCGGCATGGGCAGAAGGTAGAAAAAATTCGGCAAACTGAACCACAGCGCTTTCACGTCCTGGTTCAGAAACGGCATACTCAGGCTCACCAGTCCCATGAACAGCGCAACGAAAACGGTTATATAAGCGGCGCATTTGCGTGCCCACTGCTGCGTTTCGCCGTCGGTTTTCATGATCAGCCAGGTCGCGCCCATGAGAATGTAGCCGCACACCAGCGCCAGGCCCGTCATCGTGCTGAAGGCGCTCAACCAATCAAAGGGGCCACCCGAAAAGTTGCGGCCGTCCACTGAGATTCCCTGCACAAAGGCCCCCAGAAACATGCCCTGCATGAATGCCGCCGCCAGCGAGCCGAAATGAAAAGCATAGTCCCACAGGATTCTCGATTTGCCCGACGCTTTGAATCGGAACTCGAACGCCACCCCGCGAAACACCAGACCCAGCAGCATAATGATAACGGGAAAGTACAGGGCCGGCATGATAACGGCATACGCCAAGGGGAAAGCGGCAAACAAACCGCCGCCGCCGAGCACCAGCCACGTCTCGTTGCCGTCCCAGAAAGGAGCGATCGAATTCATCATCCGGTCGCGGCACCTGTCGGTCGGGGCAAAAGGAAACAGGATACCGACCCCCAGATCGAACCCATCTAAAACGACATAAAGAAAAATGGCGGTCGAAATCAGTCCGAACCATATGAGCGGCAAGTCGATATACGCGCTGAAGCTAAACACTTCTACCTCCTTGATCAGAGGCTAGGTCCGTCAACAGCGGCGGACTGTCCATACCGTGTGCACCGTAGTCTTTTTCCGGTGTGCCGGGCCCTTTTTGAATCAGGCGCAGGATGTAATAGCTGCCCGCACCGAAAACGAGGGTATAGACGACGATGAAAGCCAGCAGTGATACGGCCACCTGGGGACCGACAACCGGAGAGACGGCGTCGGCCGTCCGAATGATACCGTAGGCCACATAAGGCTGTCGGCCGATTTCGGTCACAAACCAGCCGGCAAGGACGGCAACGAAGCCCGAGGGCGTGAGCGCCATGCACCAGTATTGAAACCAGCGCGTGTCGAAGAGTTTCTTGCGCCAAAAGAGCACCGCCGCAAAGATACCCGTCAAAACCATCAGAACACCGATGCCCACCATGACCCGAAAAGACCAGAAGACCCAGGCCACCGGCGGTCGTTCTTCTTTAGGCCACTCCTTGAGCCCCTTGACTTCACCGTCGAGGTCGTGAGTGAGGATCAAACTCGACAGCTTGGGAATTTCAATGGCAAATTTGGTACGTTCTTCCTCCTGGTCCGGCCAGCCGAACAATTTCAGTGCCGCACCGGTTTGGGTCTCCCAGAGACCCTCCATGGCTGCGACTTTGGCTGGCTGATGTTTCAGGGTGTTCAAACCATGCAGATCGCCGATCAGGGGTTGCAGCGGTGCAATGAAGACGGCCATCAACATGGCCATCCCAAACATGATCCGAGCGTGCTTCACATAGCGTTTGCGCCACAAATAATACGCGCCGATACCACCGACGACGAACGCTGTGGTCAAGTAAGACGCGACAACCATGTGAGTAAGACGATAGGGGAACGAGGGATTGAAAATAATCTGGATCCAATTCGTCGGATACAGTCGGCCGTCATCACCCTCAAAAAAGCCCTGCGGGGTTTGCATCCAGCTGTTGGCCGACAGAATCCAAAAGGCCGACAACAGGGTTCCGAAAGCAACGATGATGGTCGCAGCGAAGTGCATCCTGGGGCTGACCCGATTCCAGCCGAACAGCATGATACCGAGAAATGATGCCTCGAGGAAAAACGCCGTCAATACCTCAAACCCGAGAAGCGGGCCGATGACGTTGCCGACCTTATCCGAAAAAACCGACCAATTGGTGCCGAACTGGTATGACATGACCACACCGGAAACGACACCCATGCCGAAGGTTACCGCAAATATTTTTACCCACATACGGTAAATTTCTTCGTAGATCGGGTTACCGGTCTTCAAAAGCCGCCACTCCACCACGGCCAACCAACTGGCCAGGCCGATCGTGAAGGCGGGGAAAATGATGTGAAAAGATATCGTAAAGGCGAATTGAATACGAGCCAGCAACACCGGATCGAGATTCACCATTATAAGTCATCCTTTGTTGTTTGTTTTTGCCAACGATCGTTTACTTAGCAGGTAGTGAGACACGAGCCACTCCCGACCGCCGCGATAGCCCCAAAGCTCGGCGCAGGCCATAAAGAAAATTCGCCAGCGCTGAAACCAGCGCAATGCGACTTTATGCCCGTAAGTCTCCTGCATGACCGGCATAATCTTCTTTCGGTTTTTGTCCATATTCGCCAACCAGGCTTCGGCTGTTTGGCTGTAATGCCTTCCATTGACCCGCCAGTGCCTTTCGACTTCCAGGTTACCCTGAAGGCGAAAAAGCAAATCATCCGAGGGCATGATGCCGCCGGTGAAGAAATAGCGGCCCATCCAGTCGTCTTTCCCGCTGGTTTCATAGGCGTATGCAAACTTCCGGTGAGTGAATATATGGATGAACAATTTACCCTCGGGTGCCAGCCACGTGTTTATGCGCTCGAGCAGGCGGGGCCAGTTGCGCATGTGCTCGAACATTTCTACGGATACCACGCGGTCGAAACTCTGGTCCGTGCTGAAATCGTTCATGTCGGCTGTGATCACTTGAAGGTTGGTCAGACTTCGTTCAGTCGCCCTGGCGCTGATATATTTCCTTTGGGACGCGGAGTTTGACACGGCGACAATCCGGCTTTCCGGGTAGCGCCGTGCCATCCATAAAGACAACGACCCCCAGCCGCAGCCGAGTTCCAAAATACTCATGCCGTCTGAGATCCCGGCCCGCTCGCAGGTCAATGTCAACATGGCCTCTTCGGCCTCATCGAGGCTCCGGATGTCTTCCGGCCAGTAGCACCCGCTGTACTTCAGGTGCTTGCCGAGCACGACCTTGAAAAAGCTTGCAGGGACTTCGTAGTGTTGCTCGTTGGCTTCTTTTGTGTTCAGGGCGATCGGGGATTCATTCATGTGAGCGATAAAACGTTCGAGAGCCTCACGCTGTTTTTGGGGGGCGCCCCGATCCTCCTGCGTCAATCGCTTCTTGTCCAAATATCGAATCCCCAACCGAATCAGGCGATCGGGCAAAATGCCTTTGTCTGCCATGTCCATCAACATATTCACTCTGCCTCCTTCTTTGGAAACCACGGGATGAATGCGTTGGTGCGTTTTACGTATTCCTCATATCCCGGACGCGTGCTGGTAATTGCTTTTTCTGTCAATGGAATCCCTGTCATTTTGAGTAACACCACTGTGACGATCAACGGACTGCAGACCGTCCACCAGTTGCCGGGATTTGTAAAGGTCACCAGGAACAATCCCCACCAGACCAGAAATTCGCCAAAGTAGTTCGGGTGTCGGGAATAGGCCCACAGACCCTGGTCCATAACTTTGCCTTTGCTCTCCGGATCTAACTTGAAGCGGGCCAGCTGCCAGTCACCAACCGATTCGAATAGAAAACCGGCTGTCCATATGAATGTCCCCAAAATATCGAGCCAAATCAGATGATTTGGTATCGGCGACATTTGACCGAACTGCGGTGCCATTGATATGCACCACATAAAAACAGCTTGAAGGATGAAGACTTTGAACAGACTGATTAACCAAAAATTGTCGCCGCTTTCCTTTCGCCAAAGGCCGTAGCGCGGATCTTCACCTTTGCCCCAATTCCGCAATGACAAGTATAGGCTCAATCTCAGTCCCCATAGCGTTACCATGGCGGCAATCATGGTTTTGCGCACCGTGTACCCTTCTGAAAGGAAAAACGTCATCCATGCAATCAGAACGAAGCCCAACCCCCACAAACTGTCCACTATTGTCACATTTCGGTATACAAGACTGACAATCCAGCCGATGACCATCATGGCAACAACAGCTGCAAGATTTAAGAGTAATATTTTCGTTACGGGTTCCATCTAACTATTTTCCTGCCCAATCCTATGCGAGTACCTGATCGGGTACCAAGGGGTTATGTACCGTATGGCCCTTGCGACGTTGCGAAATGGCCGTTCGGATGTCGCGGTGGACACCGCTGCTTATCGGGTACGACAGTGTGATCCCGAAGGCGATGATGTTACAAATGGACGGTACCAGGGCATAAAGCGTTCGAAGTGTCAGCACCACCTGATCGGATTGCTCAATATTGGGCCTATAACCGGCCAGACCCAGAGCGGATAACCCGATACCGACACCAACGGCTGCCGCCAGTTTCTTGGCGATCGACCACAAACCGATATATTGGCCCTCACGTCTCTCACCGGTCAGAAGCTCATCATAGTCGATGACGTCGGCCTGAATGGCAGATGGTATGGCCAGTGTGGCCCCAAAACCGATGCCTGAAACAAAAACCAGAACACCATAGACAATTGTGTCACCAGGTCCGAGAAAGAAGACGCCGATGAATGCCCCGGTGTTGATCGCCATGGAAGCCAGCCAAGCAAATTTTTTTCCTGTTTTACGCGAAACCTTAATCCAACCCGGCAAAAACAGGATGCCGGATGCAAAATAGATCAGGAGAAAGAGGTCAGCCAGATCGGACTGAAGGACATACTGGACGTAATAAAGGATCAGCGTCGCCGGAAGATTGTTACCGATGGCACTGATAGTGTATGCCACCAAGAGAATGATGAACGGACGGTTTCTGACAACCTGTCTTAGCCCCTGCCAAAAATTGACACGTGTATTCTGAATCTTCTGGGGGCGCTCTTTTATGGACAGAACGCACCACCAACATGTTGCAATGATTAAGGGGGCGTAAAGAACCGATATCCAGAAAAACTTGGCCCTTTCACCGCTGCCATCGTCTGAAAGGCTGAACAACCATTGAATCAAGGCCGGAGAACTCGCCGCGGCGAGGGTGCCTGCAATCAGCAACCCATCACGCATTGCAAATAGAGACGTCCGGTCGTGGTAGTCAAAAGTGATTTCTGGACCTAATGACTCGTATGGGACAATGACCACCGTCCAGAAAAGGAAAAGCGCATAAATGAAAACGGCAAACCAAACCGTCTCGAATGCTGGTGAAGCCTCAGGAGGGTTGAACAAAAAGTACATTGATAGGGCCACAAATATGGACCCCAAGGCGATATAGGGTCGCCGCCGGCCGTATCGGGTATGCGTTCGGTCAGAAAAGTAGCCAATGGCCGGATCGGTCACAGCATCGAAGATTCGCACGCTGAATAGAATGATGCCCAAGCTCGCAATATCGATACCCACGACATCCGTGTAGAACTTCGGTAGGTAGACATAGACCGGTATTCCCACCACTGCCAGAGAAAAGGCCGGCATCGAATAAGTCAATTTTCTTAAGAGCGGAATCTTTTGTGGCGTTGATTCAGTCATCACAATCCCATAATTTGCCGTTTGAAGGACTTGTCGATCGGTTTTTTGCCGATCCAGATCGAAAATAGCGCCGACGCGAATTCAGCTCCTTCGACAACTCCCTTGGGCTCACCGTTCAAAGCTAGTTCGGTGCCTTTCCCAGGAACATACGTCAGTGCGTAGCGGTCCCCAGGCTCGACGTCTTCGTACAGTGAATTGTGGTAGTCAATTTGGTCGCGGATCCTTTCGATGGTTTCTCTGCTGACATTTTTTTCCATCATTTTAACTGTGGCCGGACCAAAATCTTCCCCTTTAAAAGGTTTGAAGTATTCGACTTCGATCCTTTTTGCTTTATCGGCCAGGGCATCATCTATGGGTATGCCTTCTTCCAGGTAGAATGCCCCGGCGTAGGCCTTTATTAAGCCGAGGTAGCGTAAGAGCCCGACGCCCTTGAGTTCGAGGTCGGTTTCCGCCGTCTGGAAGCCGCGCTCGAATCTGATGTCTTCTATTTCGGTGGCACCAGACACCATTGGTTGCACCAACAAAGTTATGCACAGAATATTTAGTACCATTTTTCCGACGTTTTTCATGGTCACACCCTCTCCACTATTTTTATCTTCTTATCAGCATGAAATACAGGATCATCGCCTGAGAATTACTGAGGTATAAAGTCAGCATCTCCGCGGGATTATCAATGAGGGAAGAATCGAAGCCGTATGATAGGCTAAAACTACTATAATGGCCCAAGAAGATGGGGACTTCTTGCTATTAAAAATTCGGTACCTAATATATTGTAACAATTTGAATAGATAACCTAATCTTGTGAAAGGAGGAAAAACATGGCCGAAGAGAAGATTTTCAAGTCCATTGAAGTTGAAGAACTGATGGAGCGAATTAACAATAAAGATTCATTGATCCTGATCGATACCCTGCCCGGCGTTCACTTTGAAAAGGTTCATCTGCCGGGCGCACGCGGCGCCTGTGTCTTCGAGGTGAGCTTTCTTGAGCAAGTGCAAGCCATTGCGGCCGGCATAAAGTCAGAGATCATTTTGTACGGATCGAGCAGCCGCTCCATGGACGCCCTCACTGCCGCTGAAAAACTGCAGCGCGAGGGCTACGAAAATGTCAGCATCTTGATTGGCGGACTCGAGGCCTGGCGCGCTATGGGTTATGAGATCCAAGGTGATTATCCGGACATGACTGACCCCGAAACCGTGCTGAGGTTGGATGACGGAAAATTCCGTGTCGATACCGGTCAAAGCGTCATCGAGTGGTCCGGCCGGAACCCGAACACCAAGCATTTCGGGACGGTGGGGATAAAAAAAGGGCAGGTTGCGGTAAAAAATTCAATTATAACCGGCGTGTTCGAGATCGAGATGGAGTCGATCGACAACACCAACCTCAAAGGTGACGAACTTCATCCAGTTTTGGTTTCACATCTTAAATCCGACGATTTTTTCTTCGTTAAAATATTCCCCACCGCCGTGTTGACCATTAATCAAGGCCGCGCGGTCCAAACACCTTTCCTGAGTTCCCCGAACTATGACTTCAAAGCGACCCTCGAACTTCGAGGGATAAAGGCGGATTTGGCATTTCAAGCCACCGTTACAAAAACAGAAGACGGCGGCCTAGCTGCGGAAGCCCATTTCGACATCGACCGGACCCAATGGGAAGTTATCTACGGCTCCACACGAT
This sequence comes from uncultured delta proteobacterium, assembly GCA_963719015.1. GTDB lineage: Bacteria > Desulfobacterota > Desulfobacteria > Desulfobacterales > SG8-13 > JARFQH01. Next base: position 296,579 of record CAVRBA010000027.1, read on the forward strand.
TCTTTGAAAACCTCGGCATGCATCTGGTGTTTGACCTGGTGAGTTTTCAGGTTAAAATTATCGCGGACAGCCAGTGAAATTTCCCATAGGGACGCTTTCATGAACCTGCCCTTTGATCGAGATCTTTCGAAACGCCGCTGTTCTATGCATGCGGTAGATAGACGGCGGCTTGACCTATGGGCCTGAAATTCACCGTTGCCCTGAAAGGTGAAACCCTTTCAGTTTGCCTTAAGCGAATTGATGCAAAATTTACAACTTGGGGTAAATGAGTATCGGCCGGGTAGTTCTAATCGGTGTCTGCTGATTTTTTAGCCAGGCGCAGGGTCTCTTCGTATATCTGCAATCGATATTGATCCTCAGGTATTTTCGATTCGCGTTTCAAATCCACTAAAACTTGAAGGCTTAGAACATACGTTGTAGAACCCTTAAAATCAATTGCAATGGCCGAGGGCATCAAATCATCGAACCCTTGATCATTCTCAATCGCCCCCAAGACATCCAATGGGCCAAGATTTGTGGTTAACAATACATGACCTGTTCCCTTTAAGTCGGTTTCCTTCGGGGGTATGATATTCTCGTCAGGACGGCGTTGAATCGCCTCAACGGTTTTGAGAAATTTCATCATTTTCGATATGTTCTTATCGGTCCGGCGATGAACGATATCCAAATCAAAAGTGGTAACCGGCACACCTTGAATAACGGCCGCCAATCCGCCGACAACGATAAACTCAACACCGGCTTCATTTAGCCCTTTCAAAAGTGCGCTAAGATCGGATGCTTGCGTTTTTTTCCGTGTAGGCATTTTGTAATTCCATAAGGGTTAGGATGTGCTTATCATTCGACAACAGCCGTTCTTCGGGTGTCATCCCTAAAAATAGTTTTATTAAAGCTATGTCCACCTTAATCGCGGTAGAATTATTTGACTGGTTTGTGACCATCGTTGCCACCCCCTGGTGTTTAAATTCCTGCCGTGGTTTTCTTTTCTCCTTCAGGCTAAATGATTTAAATCAGCGACGCAAGTGTAATTCCAATCCCTTAATCACGAATCCCAAATCCAGATTCAATAAAACCTCCTTCCATTGATTGTTGCAATAAGTGGTCGATTGGCCTATGAAAGGTACCATTGCAAACACTTTGGTGTCAGGAGTTAGAAAACCTAATTAGTGCCCATCCGCAAGTCGTTAAAGGCATTACAGAGTGTCCAATTCATAAATGTGCAATTTTCTGCACGTTCAAGGAATTCAAGTAATTGCGCGGAGGCGTACTTGTGTACGCCGCACAAGCGATTCCAGACCTGTCACGCCCAAGGCGTGATTGACGCCGAAATTGCGGAAAAGGGCCATTTGTGGACGGAAACGTATTAATCCGCACACCTCCTCTTTAAAGCATAGGCATTAAATTCTATTGGGAGACCTTGATTAGAAGGGAATACAGTTGAGAAATCTTATTGTTTTCTTTGCTACCGCAGCACTGACTTCCTTTTTCGCTAATACTGTCATCGCCACCGAGTGGAATCTCTATGGTAGTGCGCGTGTGGCAACCTTTTTCACTGGTAAGGACTTAAAGGATTTGGGCCCGGATGATGCCGGCCGAACCGAAGTCAAAAACATGCAATGGGACTTGCAGGGCAACTCCCGCATCGGTGCCAATGTCAAAGGCGCCACGCTCGATGCCCGCTTTGAATTCGGTGCTGGCGAATCCAACATCACCACCCGTCTGCTCTACGGCATCTGGAAGTTTTCCGACAACTGGGGGCTGAAGGTCGGCCAGGATTTCACTCCAATTAATTTTGCACTTTCCAACCAGGTCTTTAACAGCGACAACAAATTGGATCAGCAAGGCCACGCCTACGGCAGTCGCAGGGGACAAATCGCGATCGAAGGCCATGGTTTCAAGTTCGCCGCCATCACACCGACATCCGGACAAAGCGCCGACCCGGACAGAAACGTGGACGCTCTCACCGTCGAGAACTATTGGCCCAAGATAGAAGCCTCCTACGAGTTTGGTTTTACCGACGGCATGAGTGTCCACATTTTCGGCGGTTGGCAGAGCTACAAGTATTACGCCAGCCTCACCGACGGAAGTACAAACAGCGGAACGATAAACGCAGTTGTTATCGGTGCCGGTGCTAAGCTGAACTTCGAACCGGTGACGATCAAGCCGCAGGTCAGCTGGTACCGCAATGGTGCGTCGGCCGGCTGGCTGGGGACGACGCTTCCGAGTGATTCGGAGACCGCTGTGACACCGGTCATCGGAATGAACGGCCGTGTCGGCAATGTTGACAGTTTCATGGCCATGCTGGCGTTCGACTTAAACCCCACCGAACGGGTGCAATTCGAAGCCGGCGGTGGCTACCTGCGCAGCAAGGGGCAGCAAAATAACGATCTTGAAAACACCCTCTATCAACTGTACCTTCAAGCCGCGATATCGCTGGCACCGAAAGTTTACCTGATACCCGAAATCGGCTATATCGATTACGGCAAAGAAAGAATCGGCGACAGCGTTTCCGCCACTGACCTGGGGAATCTGGGGTACGCCGGTGCCAAGTGGCAGATTGATTTCTAAATAAGAATTCTCGCCTGTTGTGCGGTCTAAATCGCGCAACAGGCGAGAATTCTTATGTGACAGATAAAGGAAAGAACATGTTACGCTTTTATCGCTTTGCTATTGCCTTGATGTTACTGGGCTCTTTGCTGGGGTATGGCTGCGCCACCCTGCCCAAAGATTTCGATCGACCGATATCTCATGCCTACACGGATACGGAAGACACTCACCTTGGCCAAACCCGTCGGGATGAAATAGCCACCCATCCCGGCCAATCCGGATTTTTTTTGCTGGGAAACGGCCTGGATGCATTTGTGGCCCGTGGTGTGTTGGCTCATGTAGCTGAACGCAGCATCGATGCCCAGTACTACCTTCTCCACAACGATATGGTCGGAAGACTGTTTATCGATCAACTGCTCAAAGCGGCCGATCGGGGCGTCCGGGTGCGTTTGCTGGTCGATGACATGGATTTGGCCGGCCGGGATTTGGGTGCAGCCGTCCTTGACAGCCACCCCAACATGGAAGTGCGTATTTTTAATCCGTTCAGCCGCAAGACGAGCCGCATCTCACAATTTATCACCCGCATGGGATCGGTGACCCGCCGCATGCACAACAAATCGTTTACGGTGGACAACCAGGTCACCATTCTTGGGGGACGCAACATCGGCAACGAATATTTCGAGGCCGATCCGGATCTGGCTTTTGCCGATCTGGACGTGCTCGTCATCGGCCCGGTGGTCGATGAGGTTTCAGACGCGTTCGACCTTTACTGGAACAACGAACTCGCCTACCCGGCGCTTGTGCTCAAGGGCCAGCCGCCGACCGCCGGGGAGATTGAACAGCAGCGACAAAAATTGAATGAATTTGTCGCCCAGCAAGCGGACTCTGCTTACCTCACGGCTTTGCGGGATTCGGATCTTGCCAATAATATCAGGCACAAAGCGGTTCGCTATTCCTGGGGCAAGGCCGAGGTCGTGTACGATTTGCCGCAAAAAATTCAAAAAGATTTCGACGCGACCGACTATCATTTAGCGCCGCAGTTGGGACTCTATTTTGCTGGTGTCCAGGAGGAGCTGATCATCTTTTCGCCCTATTTTGTCCCCGGGAAAAAAGGCACGGCGTTTCTGACCCAACTCAGCCGACGGGGTGTAAGAGTCCGGATTCTGACCAATTCTCTGGCTTCCAACGATGTCGGTATCGTGCACTCGGGCTATGCCAAGTACCGTAAGGCACTGCTGCGTGACGGGGTTGAACTCTACGAAATGAACAAACGACTGACGCGGCAGCAGCGCAAAGAGAAAAAGGGCCCGTACGGATCTTCAAAGGCCAGCCTGCACGCAAAATCGTTTGTTTTCGACCGTCAAAGAGTCTTTATCGGTTCGCTCAATCTCGACCCGCGTGCCACCCTCCACAATACCGAGATCGGCGTTGTGCTGGAAACGACAGAAATTGGCGATGGGATGGGGGAGTGGTTCGATGACAACATCGAGAAAATCGCTTTCAGACTGGAGCTGAAAAAAGGGAAGGATAAAAGCGAGCGGATTGTTTGGCACGGTTTTGAGGAGGGCAATCCGGTCGAATTCAACACGGATCCCTACACTGGTTTCTGGCAGCGTTTTGGCGTTGGATTTATGGGGATATTACCGATCGAATCCCAACTGTAGTGTCCATTTCTAAACGGTTTTTATTTCGCTGAGATTTGTTCTCCGCGGGTTTTCGGCTGCGGCTATAGATCGTGCGCCTCATCGTAGACCTTTGTGCGGCCTTGATCAGCGAAATATTTTTTTTCGATTATGGATGGACACTCATCTACATATACAAAGAAACTCGATGATATCGTAAGAAAAAACCAATTAACGAAAAGACTTCATAATGAGACAAAAGATTCTGTGTATCACCGCTTGCCTGCTGTTGACCCTTGTCGCCTGTGAGAAAAAAGAACCCCCCAAGGAGGCCCCGCTGCCCAAGGTGACGGTCATCGTTACTGAAGCGCAGGAGGTTCCCATCTACCAGGAGTTTGTCGGCCAGATTTTCGGGCTGAAGGATATCGCCATACGGGCGCGGGTGGAAGGCTTCCTGGAAGGGATCCATTTTCAGGAGGGCTCGGAAATCGAAAAGGGCACATCGCTCTACACGTTGGAGAGTCAACCCTTTGAGGAGAAGGTGGCCGCCCAACAGAGCCGTGTTGCCGAGGCAAAGACGATGCTGGCCAAGACCAAGGGCGATTTGGACCGGATAGAACCGCTTGCCAAGGTCAAAGCAGTCAGTGAAAGCGACCTGGACACGGCCGTTGCCATGCACGAGGCGGCCATTTCTTCCCTGGATGCGGCGCGAGCGAATCTGAGGGCCGCTAAAATTCAGCTCGGCTACACGAAGATATACTCTCCCATTAATGGGATTATCGGCCGAACCCAGGCCAAAGTCGGGGATTTTGTCGGGCGCGAACCCAATCCGGTCATCCTGAACACGGTGTCGCAAATCGATACGATTCTGGTCAACTTTTTCATCACCGAGTCACAATACCTGGCGGTGGCCCGCTTCAGAGCCCAGAACAAAGCGGAGACCAGAAGGGCGGGAGAGTCTACCTTCGAGCTGATTCTGGTGGACGGATCGGTGTACGATCAAAAGGGTAAAGCCGATTTTGTCGGCCGTGAGGTGGATCCCACCACCGGTGCCATGCTGGTCCAAGCGTCTTTTCCCAACCCGGATAAACTGCTTCGGCCGGGACAGTTTGCCAAAGTGAAGATCGAGGTCGAGGTGGTTAAAGATGCGATATTGATTCCGCAGCGGTGTGTTGCCGAGCTTCAGGGCACTTTCAGCGTTTATGTCGTCGATGAGGGTAATAAAATAGAGCGCAGGGACGTAAAGGTCGGCCCGAAGGTCAGAGATCTCTGGCTGATCACGGAGGGTTTGAAGCCCGGAGAGAAGGTCGTGTACGAAGGATTGCAGCTGGCCAGGGACGGGGTGGTTGTGGAGCCGACAGTCAAAGAGATTGAAAAGGCGGAACAATAGCGAGAGTGATCAGACATGGGTAATTTTTTTGTCAGACGGCCCATCGTGGCCATGGTTATAGCGATCTTCACGGTCATCGTGGGTGTCGTATTTTTGGGTAGTCTTCCCACTGAGCAGTACCCGAATATTACCCCACCCATCGTTGAGGTGCGTACCACCTACACCGGTGCCGATGCCATCAGTGTAGAACAGTCGGTGGCGACACCGCTGGAGCAGGAAATCAACGGCGTCGACAACATGATCTACATGAAGTCAATCAATGCCAACGATGGGACCATGACGATCCAGGTGTCGTTCGAGGTCGGCACTGATCCGGACATGAACACCGTGTTCACCCAGAACCGGGTCGCTGCAGCCACCGCCAAATTGCCCGAGGAGGTCAAGCGGTTCGGGGTAACCACCCAGAAGTCGTTACCCAACATTCTGATGCTGATTTCTTTGACCTCCGAAGACGGACGCTACGACCAGCAGTTCCTGGGGAATTATGCCCTCATCAACATCAAGGACACCTTGGCACGTATCAGAGGCATCGGGCGGGTCAATGTTATCGGCGCCAGCGACTATTCCATGCGCATCTGGATCAAGCCAGACCGGCTGGCCACTCTGGGGATCTCGGTGCCGGAAATCGTTGAGGCGATCCGGTCTCAGAGCGTTATCGTGCCGGGGGGTAAATTCGGTGCCGAACCGGCCCCGCCAGGCACCGAATTTACCTACACGGTAAGGCTTCCCGAACGGCTACAAACCGAAAATGAGTTTGGCGAGATTGTCATCAGAACAGCTGAGGACGGCTCCCAGGTTAGAATTAAACATATCGCCAAAGTTGAGCTGGGCGTGGAAACCTACAACGCTTTCACACGGCTCAACGACAAAGAATGCGGTATGATCTCCCTTTACCAGGCGCCAGGTTCCAACGCGGTGGAGTTGGCCGAACAGGTCCGGCAGACCATGGAGGAACTGGCTGCCTCTTTCCCGCAAAGTATAAGGTACGATATCTCTCTTGACACGACCTTGGCGATTACCGCCGGAATCGATGAAATCATTGAAACGCTGTTTATCGCCCTGGCGTTGGTGATTCTGGTGGTGTTCATTTTCATCCAGGACTGGCGCGCGGCGCTTATTCCCACCATTGCGATACCGGTTTCACTGGTGGGTGCTTTCATCGTATTTCCGATGATCGGTTTTACCATCAACGTTCTGTCCCTACTCGGCCTGGTTCTGGCGATCGGTATCGTGGTTGACGATGCCATCGTCGTTGTGGAGGCCGTGCAGGTTAAAATCGAAGAGGGAATGGATCCCCGAACGGCCACAGAGGAAGCCATGAAGGAGGTCACCGCACCGGTTATCGCCACCACCCTGGTTTTAGTGGCCGTCTTTATCCCGGTGGCCGTCATGGGGGGCATCACCGGAAGGCTCTACCAGCAGTTTGCCATCACTGTGGCGGTGTCGGTGGTCTTCTCCTCGGTCAATGCGCTGACTCTCAGCCCGGCGCTCTGTTCTCTTCTGCTCAGAAAACGAAAAGAGTCCCGCGGTCCGCTGGGCCTGTTTTTTAAAGGTTTCAACAAGGTCTTTGACAAGTCGACCGATGGCTATATGAAGGTGACCAACATCGTTACCCGTAAGATTGTCCGGGGTCTCGTCTTCATCGTCGTTATCGTGGTCGGGTTGGGTTATTTGGGAAAGGTTCTTCCCGGTGGTTTCATGCCCGAAGAAGACCAGGGTTATTTCATGGTCAATATTCAATTGCCGGATGCCGCTTCCATGCAACGTTCTGATGCAGTGACCAAAAAGGTCGAAAAAATCATTGGGCAATATGAAGAGGTGGAATTTATCACCGCGGCAACCGGGTTCAGTATGATTTCGAACAGCTATTCGTCTAATGCTGGTTTTCTGTTTATTGCCCTCAAAGACTGGAAAGACCGGAAAAAGACAGCTAATGAGGTGGTTGCCCTGCTAAACAAGGATTTTCGCGCGGGTATCAACCAGGCCCAGGTGTTTGCCTTCGGTCCACCGGCCATACCCGGGTTGGGCAGCGGTTCAGGATTTACCATCCTGGTTCAGGACCGGAGGGGAAATACGACCGAATACCTTGCCGGCGAGACTGCCAGATTCGTTCAAGCTGCGATGGAACGACCGGAGATTGGGTCCGTGTTTACGACCTTTCGGGCCACCGTCCCTCAACGTTATATGGATATCAATATCGACAAGGTTCTCAAGGCCGGCATTTCTTTGAACGACATCTACACGTCCATCGGTGCTTTTCTGGGCGGTTCGTACGTGAACGACTTCAACCGTTTCGGCAGACTCTACAAGGCCTATATCCAGGCCGAACCGGAGTACCGGTTGAGCGAGGAGATGGTCAACCAGTTTTTTGTTAACAACAGCAAAGGGGACAGTGTGCCCCTGGCGGCCTTTGTCAGGATCAGAGACATTTCCGGCCCCGACTTTACCAACCGGTTCAATCTATACCGATCGGTCGAACTCACCGGCGGACCGGCCCCCGGTTTCACATCCGCCCAGGCGCTAAGCGCCTTGGAGCAGGTGGCGGCCGAGGTACTGCCCGGGGATATGGGCTATGCCTGGAGCAATATGTCCTTTCAGGAGAAAAAGGCCTCCGGCACAGGCGCGATTGTGTTTGTCTTTTCCCTGGTGTTTGTTTATCTGATCCTCGCCGCTCAGTACGAAAGCTGGTCGTTGCCGCTCAGCATCCTGTTGGGAACACCGTTTGCGATCTTCGGGGCCTTTGTGGCGTTGTATCTGGCCCGGATGTACAGCCAGAGTTTTGAGCTCAACATATTTGCCCAGATCGCCCTTGTCATGTTGATCGCTATGGCGGCCAAGAATGCCATTTTGATCGTTGAATTTGCCAACCTGGAATTCAACAAAGGGCTCACGCTGTTTGAGGCCGCCACCAAAGCAGCCAAGTTGAGATTTCGACCGATCCTGATGACCGCATTTTCTTTCATTCTGGGTGTGATGCCGCTGGTCGTCGCTTCCGGTGCCGGGGCCGAAGCCCGCGTGGTTATGGGAATGGCCTTATTGGGGGGAATGACCCTGGCGACAGTGCTGGGTGTTTTCTTTTACCCGATGCTGTTTGTCTTTATCGGTAAGATTGCCCGTTACGAGCAGAAAAGGGATGCGCAAAATAAGGCAGTGTAGAGGACGCGATGAATTTTGTTCAACCAAAGACAGCGATTAAGATAGCGGTCGTATGGGTATCAATTCTTCTTTCGGGTTGTGCCGTGGGGCCTGACTTTAAAGAGCCGATCGTCGAAACGCCCGAGAGCTATCGGTTGGATACCATGCCGGTCGAGACCACCGAGGACCTGAAGTGGTGGGAGATTTTCGAAGATCCGGTTCTCTACACCCTTGTGACCACGGCCCTTGAAAACAACCGCGACCTTAAAATCGCTGTTAGCCGTATCGAGCAGGCCCGTGCTTTCGTGGGCTTTACACGGGCCGACCAGTATCCCCGGCTCGATATCCGAAGGCGGGGCCAGCGCTGGTAATTTTATCGGACCGGATCAACGACCGGGTACCACCGACACGACCTATTTTATCGCCGCACCGTTGAGCTGGGAAATCGATATATGGGGCAAATTTCGCCGGGCTTCAGCATCGGCCCGGGCCGAGCTTTTTGCTTCCGAGTACGGTCTCAGAACGGTCCAACTCAGCCTCGTGGCCGATGTCGTCAACACCTATTATGTGCTGCTCGATTTTCATCAACGGCTGGCCATTTCTCGAAATACGCTCAAATCCCGGCTGAAGAGCCTGGACATCATCCAGCAGCGCTTTGACAAGGGTATCATTCCCGAACTCGACCTGAATCAGGCCCAAATCCAGAAAGAAATTGCCGCAGCGGCAATACCGGCCTTCCAGCGATCGATTGCCCAAACCGAAAATGCCTTGAGCATTTTGATTGGCCAACTCCCCGAATCCATAGAGACCGGGGCAGATCTGGTCAGTCAAACCCTGCCGCCGGATATACCGACCGGTCTGCCCTCTACACTTCTCCAACGCCGGCCCGATCTCCTCGAGACCATGTACTTACTGAAGGCCCAGACCGAAAATATCGGCATCGCCGAGGCGCTCCGTTTTCCGGCCATTACGTTGACAGGCACGCTGGGTGCTGCCAGCACGGATCTGGCGGGATTGACGTCATCCGGAGGCTTTTGGTCGGTCGGTGCCGGCCTGTTGGGCCCGATCTACAATTTCGACAAGAATATCCGGCGGGTCGACATCGAAAAAGCCCTCACCAAGCAGGTACGCTACCAATACGAAAACACAGTCCTGAATGCTTTCCGCGAGGTCGAGGACGCTCTGGTGGGAATCGAGACGTATAAAAGGCAAATCGCGGCGGTGGGAAGCCAGCTCAAAGCCGCCAAGAATGCCAATATGCTGTCAAATGAACGCTACGATAAGGGCTTCAGCAGCTATCTGGAGGTATTGGAAACAGAACGATCCCTGTTCAATGTGCAGTTGCAGTATTCCGAATTGAAGCAGAGGTACCTGAATGCCTATGTGAATCTTTACAAGGCGCTCGGTGGGGGCTGGATGTCGCCGTCGGAAAAGGGCGCAACGAAAACTAAAGCGAAAACAAAAACGGTTGCCTACGAATGAGGCTGACGCGGATAAGTCATAGCTGTTGTCATAAATATGTTCCGATTAGAGGGTGTGTGCACCATTAGAAAATCCTCCTTGACCCCCCCTTATGGGGAAAGGGGGGAACGCCTACATACCGGCATCTCTTTGACGCAAGAGCTGTGTTGGAGCCACTTCAGACCTTTACCAGTTCCCCCTTTGACAAAGGGGGACAGGGGGATTTAAAAAAGAGCCAATCGGAATATAATTCTGACATTCAGTATAAGACCATTCAAAATCCTTTCGCAACAAAAAATCTTATAAACCCGATACGCTCCGCCGATTGACTTCTCCAATGGCGGTGGTTACTCTCTGTGCACCAGAATTACTATTCCCGGAGAGGTTTCATATATCTGTTCTCTCAGTGAAAGCCCGGTCAATAAACCATTAAAATGAAAGGAGGATACCATGAGCGCCAAGAAAATTCTCATGCTTGTCGGTGACTTTGTGGAGGATTACGAGGTGATGGTACCGTTTCAGGCCCTGCAAATGGTCGGGCACACGGTGCACGCGGTCTGCCCCGACAAGAAAGCCGGAGAGACGGTTCGCACCGCAGTTCATGACTTCGAAGGCGACCAGACTTACACCGAGAAACCGGGACACAATTTCGCACTCAATGCCAGCTTCGATGAAATTCGGTCCGAAGACTACGACGCCCTGGTGATTCCCGGAGGTCGGGCACCCGAGTATATCCGGCTGAACGAACGCGTCATCCATATCGTGCGCCATTTTGCCGAATCTGACAAACCGATTGCCGCCGTCTGCCACGGCGCTCAGGTCCTCGCCGCAGCCGGCGTTCTCAAGGGCCGCAGTTGTTCGGCATACCCGGCCGTAGGTCCGGATGTCAAAGGGGCTGGCGGGGAGTTTATGGACATCGCCGTCGACAGTGCCCATCGGGACGGCAAACTGGTTACCGCTCCTGCCTGGCCGGCACACCCGAAGTGGTTGGCGGCTTTCCTGGAAGTTCTGGGCACAAAAATCGAACCGTAGTCATAGTACGCGGGGGTAAGAAAAAAACGTGAAAACTTTTTAATCATTAGTATAAAGTGGTTATCCCAAAAAAAGTTCCGTTATTCGAACGTTTTTATCTACAACCACTTATACCGCCCCCTACCGTATTTCGGAATTTATTTTTGAAAGGCGGTATAAATAGCGGGGGTTGAATTTCTAACAAGCAAGAGTATTTGAATATAAAAAGGCAAACCATAAAATTGTGGGTTCGCCTTTTTTATATTTGGGTATCGGAACCAAGCAGACTATAGGGGTTGATTTCTGTTAGGCTTGAAGGGCATTTATTCATAGGGATGTTGGCGTACTAAATGCCTAATACAGGTGCTCAATGGTTGAAAAGGCTTTTGTTAGATAGCAGAAAATGTTTGTTCACCCATACGGTTGATATGCATTGTAGAGAATGCCAAAGGCTTGAACCGGGCTTTTTCACGCTTAATCTTGGTGGCCCCCATGAATTAGGATTTTGGCTCATTCGTAAATCTTGAGCGGCGATATACTATGTCTCACCAACGTTAACGACATTATTAAATGATCCGTAACTATTGGGAGCGGTAAAAAGCCATCTTCCAGGCTCTCTCGCCATTTACCATCCACCATAAATTTAAACTCATATCTGCCGGCCGGAAGCACCAGCGTTGTTACCCACAGGCCATCTTTATCTTTTCTCAAGGGATTTTTCTCGGCGTCCGGATTGTTGAAATCCCCAGCCAACGAAACTTGGCTCGCCTTCGGTGATTTCAGCCTAAAGGTAACCTTGTGGTTTTCCCGCTTGACGCCCAGGCGCTGATCATCCAGTTTCCCCCCATTTGCCAGCCATAACAACCGACGTACCTGGTATCGACTATTTTTAATATAGTTTTCAACAAGCCCGAATAGTTGCAGATAGGGATTACTGGATTGCATTTTATTCTTCAAGGCAGAGGTAATACCCTGCGTCGAGGACAGCATATCGTTCAAATCCTGACCAATCACACTCAGCACCTTGCTTCTTTCCTTCTCAAATTTTTTGGCATCTGACTGATTTTCACGCACATTATTGTACTGGGACATATTTCGGATGACCCCATAAGTGCCGATATGGCATGCCTTTCCAGTGGTCTTTTCCTTGCGGTAGACGCCGGTTGCATGCAGTTCAATAACAGAAAAATGTCCGTTAGCGTTGCCGTCGTCGGTTTGGCGAGGCTCCCGGTTTCAATCGCAATGTCATGCCCGAAGTGGCTCTTGGTCCGGTACGTCTTTCATTGAAACGCCAGCGGGCATAAGGAAGATCTTCATCCCACAGAATCGATTCATAATTCTTGCCGACCAAATCAGCCGAACGATAACCGAATGTTTGGGCTACCGGGTCATTGATGTACTTAAACCGGCCGGCAGGATCGAGTGTATAGATCATATCGGGTATATTTTGGAGCATAAATCGAAAGCGACGTTCCGAAAGCTTCAGACGATTGTCCAGTATGCGGGTCCGATTGAGAAGCAGTTTTTGTTGCAAAGCATTTTCGACGGTTTTGAGCAACTCTTCCGGTTCAAAGGGTTTCTTCAGATAATCATAAGCCCCTTTACGCAATGCCTTGACAGCCGTATCGACCGTTGCGTCACCCGTCATCATAATAACAGGAATCCGTATTTTGGAAAGAATCTGTTCCAGAAGTTCAAAGCCATCGAGGCCGGGCATGTGAATATCCGATAGAACCAGGTCGATATTTCTACGTCCTATGTTCTCGAGGACAGAGTCACCGGAGGTGGCATATGCTGCCTGATAGCCGTAATTCCGTAGAATAGCCGTCAAGCTTTGGCACATTCTTTGTTCATCATCCACAATGAAAATTGCAGGAACCTGTTTCATAACAAGACTCCTTTGAATTCCCGTTCTTTTTTCGAATGCTTGCACAGGGATGGGTGGAGGTGTCTTTTCTACCGGCTCTAACTTCAAATGCCATGATGATTTGCGGCCATATTCCTTTTATGCTCTTAATAGTGCTTCGTCAATTTTCCTCATGGCTTTTACCCTCTAATAAGAAATATAGACGATTGAAGAATGCACCGGTTTGAACAATTTCGTTGGCAGACTTTAATTAGTGCCCATCCGCGATCTTTTCAAGGCGCTTTTAAGTGTCCGCACAGCGGCGTATTAAATTAAATCTATTTAGGTTCTAGTTCCCTCAGCTTGCTGAGCTAAACTGATAATAACCGATCGGCAGATACCTCGATGTTTGCAGCGGGGAGGTGCATTAATCATTTTTTCGCCTTCTTTTTTAGGTTTGTATTCATTTAAGAAGATGTCAAAAATTGAACCTTAAGATGAAGGAAAGAACGATATTGATAAATATGATTCTTTTCACCTGTTACCTCCTTTCATTACTGAGACTTACCGATAGATCCTTAATTAGAGCGGAAACATAGAATCCCAAGGTTATTACTCAAGATAAGAGGGGAACAGTTAAAGAGTGTAACAACGATTGGTGAGAGGGCGCTGGGAATTAGTTCAGATACAGATTTACTTGGTCAATTAGCGTCGAAATAATATCGATTGAGATCCCCTAAATTTAAGCATAATCAAATATTAACGATCATGTCAATACACATTGTGGCACATTGCTGAGCATGTTTTTCCAAAGATTCAATTATAAAAAATCACACCACCGATGAAGATGCTGTCCGGCTATCTCAATAAAATGACCTCATGCTAGCTAATGGATCATAGCTGGTACCAGATTTTCCAATGATTTCGGGTAAGACGAACCTTAGTTAATGCCCATCCGCGATCGAT